>NZ_JBZYWL010000007.1:0-174398 GCF_059115365.1 Edaphobacter sp. FHG110511_03
AATGGTGTCACGTATTCGATCCATGATCCCGGCGGCCCTGCGGTCGGTGAGGTTCTCTCACTGGATGAACCAGACGCAGTTGGAGATTTCGTCATCACGAAGATGCAGGCGGCGAATGCCGAAGCGGCGACTCAGCAAGAGGTTCCGTTGTTTCTCACTGCCGCGAGAAAATCTTCGTTCGCCTGGATGAGACAGTTCTTGAAGGCGACCCTTGAATCGAGAGTTAAACTTGCCGAGGAAAAGCAACCAAATCTATTTTTAGTATGTCGTTGATGTGCGAGTTCAGAGCATCTTAGAGAGCGCGAAACAAAACAAATCGAGGAATGCAAGCTCCTTTACAGGTAGTCGCCTCGGCGAGGTCTTGCAAGCGGCTAGCGACCAAATCCATTCGGCCCATCTGCCAGGCTATGGCCGAGCGGGCTAGACGGGACAACTTGTGCCCGGGGTGCTTTTCAAGGAAGGCGGTGAGACGATCGAGCGCCTTGGCAGTGTGATACTTCTGCAAGTAATGAACCTCGATCTCGAGGAGCGGCCAATCCACAGCGGTGCGGCGATGCAGCTCATCAAAGGTGTCTAGAACTATCTGATCGCGATTCAAGCGTCCTGCACATTCGATCAACTGCATGGGGTCGAAAACCGGCGTTTCATATGAAAAGAGGTCTTCGAAAAGAGGCAGCGCCTCGTTTAGCCGGCCCATGTTCATCAATACTCGCGCCAGGAATTCGCGTGTGCTGAGGTGAGTCCCTGGTGCCAAGTTGGCAAGTGCCTCACTGACCCTACCTTCTGCATCATGCGAATGTCCGTCACCTCTCAAGACATATGCACTCAATGCTTGCCAAGTGACTACATCGAGGTCTTCCCTGGACGCCTGCAAATAAGTGGAAGCGCGGCCCCATGCACCATCGCTCGCGAGCACTTGGACCACGCTAATTACGATGGGCGGACGCATCATCTCCGGCAGAGATGAGAGGACTTGCTTTTCGAGCAGCTCAACAGAGCTCTCGCTGTCGCCCGCGCCGCCACGCACTCTCAGAGCGCGACTCAACATCATACAAACATCAGCCCGATCTTGAATATCGAGCGCCTGCTCCAAACTGGTAATGTCGACCTCTATCTTGTTTTCTATTGAGCGAGCACTAGCAGATTACTCACATCTTTCGGGTTTAACCGGTACGCCTGCTTCGCGTCGGCGCCAGCGGCTTTATTGTCACCAGCAAAAAGGTAGAGCTCGCATCGCGCGGCGAGGGCTTGAGCCTGAACGTGAAGGTCAGATTGTGCTTCAGCAAGCGCACGAGCCTTGGTAGCCGCAATGATGCCTTCGTCTATTACCTGCGAGCGCTTCAGCGTACTGGCGTGCTGAAGAGCAGGAGGTTGAAGAGTGAAACCGATTCCGCAGTGAGCTCCGAGAACGTAGCCCTGTGGCCAGTCTGTTCCGCTCTCTTGCGCTTGTAGAGCACAGAGCCGCGCCGCTTCGAGCCGTCCAGCATTCAACAGCTTGGCACAGAGCAGCGTTCACCTCGGGATCACTTCGAAGACGTTCGTGAACCGCAAGTTCTATTTCTTCGATGGGCACGTCAGCCGGTGCCGTAGTGATCCAGATCGATAGCAAACGGCCGGAGTCGGGGAATCTCACACGCCGTTCGGCGGCCAAATCGAACGCCTTCTTGTCTTCACCCAGCAGGAAATGTGCGAAAACTTCGTTTTGTGCTCGCACGTTCATCATCCGGCTCAAGAGTACCAGCTTCGAGAAAGAAGTTAGCAGCCTCATCCCCTCGACCCAACTTGAAGATGGCCGCTCCCAAGTTTGCTTTCACCCGGTATTGCTACCGATGATTGAACTCAGCACCGTGCCGCTCTTGAAGTCGTTTCAGAAGGGATTCTGCCGCTTGGAAGCGATTACTGTTGATGTAGCCAGCTGCCTCGTCAATCTCCGCGTCGATGACGCTGCCGGAGTCGATCTTGTCCTCCTGAGCTGCCATCCGGACAACCTGGACCAGCCTCGGAACCAATTTCTTGTCTAGATAAAGGTCGATATCCGCTTGCGGCATGACGACAATAGCTTGAAAGAAGCGCTGGTAAACAGAGGTATTCCCCCCGAACCCGCTGGCTAAGCGTAATCCCGTCCTGACGTTTCAAACCGAACTGGGTTGTGAGCCTCTCAACCAGCTTCGGTCCGATCGAATCCCAACGGAAATGCTCGAGTGTCTTATAGGTGGAGGTCACTTTCTGAAAGGCGCTCAAGACCTCGCCGGCGTCGATCTTATTGGGCCACTCCGCGATCAGCGTGTCCGCCTTTTCCGTGAAGCCCCGCGGTGCCCAAAGCTCATAGGTAATTGAAGTCTTCAGAAGAAAAGCCTCAATCTCATCGAAGAGCACCAGCTTTACAAGTTCCTGAAAAAGTCTGGCCTCCCAACCTTCTTCAACAGGTTCTTGCATTGAATGACACGGATCAACAAGCCGTCTTTGTGCACGAGCAGGTCGCGGCCTTTATCCCCCGACGCCTGGACGAGTGTGACCGTATAGACTTCGTCCGCTCCGTCGAGCTCTAGCAGGTAGGCAAGAATCTCGAACCGCCGCCCTCCCAAAGAAGAGAACGGCAACTCGTCGGTGTTGTGATCGATTGAGGGGTCGAATTGCTCGGCTCATCTTCTCCAACGAGGGTGTCGGCTTGTTGGTAGATGGAGGGCAGCCGCATTTTGGGGGGCTTTTACATTCTATATCTTAGCGAATCCTAGAGCCCCAGGCTATCGTTCACCGCGATCTCGATGTCTTGCTCCGACCCCAGATAGCGTTCGGTGGTCTGGATTGAGGAGTGGCCGTTGTTTTGAGAATTATCTGGCGTAAATCTTTGAGCGATAAGATAAATGGCATAAGCAGCGTTTCACCGCTGCGGGCTGAACTTTCACCGCCAAGAGGCTCGGGCGCAGGTTCTCTTAACGAATGACCCGGTTACCGGGAATTGGTCTCTACCAAATCGGAAGACGCGATGGAAACTCCAGCTTTCTAGGTGCCGCTTGGTACCGATAAGCCCCAATATCGCTCAAACATTTACGCCAAATTGCGATCCAAGCTACAGCTTATTGAGCTAACCTCGCCCTAGCACACGTGGCATTCCGTTTCTTGAAGTGTCCCCTTTGGATTACGCTAAAATGGTAGGAATAATTCCTACCAAGGGAGATCCATCTTTATGGCATCCGTCGAGAAGATTAGCATCGCCCTTCCTCCGGAGATGGTGGCCGTACTGCGTCAGGCTGTCGACACCGGAGAATATGCGTCGAGCAGCGAAGTCGTGCGGGACGCTCTCAGGGACTGGACGCAAAAAAGAAACTTGCGGCAACAGGGAGTCGAGGAGCTGCGCCAGGTGTGGCAGCAGGCAATCGAGAACAGAAAGCCGGGTGTTCCTGTTGAAGATGTTCTTGATCGGCTCGAGCAAAAATACCAGGCAATGGTAGACGGAGCGAATGCGGTCAGATAATGCGCGTTGAGCTTTCAAGTTTCATCGAGAGCGATCTCGAGGCCATTGCCGACTATATTGCGCAGGATAATCCGATGCGCGCCGTCAGTTTCATTCGTGAGATCCGTGAGGAACTCCGTCTTGTCGCCAGGATCCTTTGCTCTATCAACTTCGGCCAGAGATAGGTGAAGACGCACGCCTGGCCGTCGTCGGTCGTTACGTGATCTTGTTCCATATCGTCGGTGAGGTGGTCAGGATAGAGCGAGTGATCTTCGGAGGACGTGATCTTCCTACGCTTTTTCAGTAAATAGGAGTATCGCGTCAGCGCAACTCTCACAGTCCCAAATTATCATTCACCGCCACTGCGATCTCCTGATCTGATCCCAGAGATCGTTCCGTAGTCTGGATCGAAGAATGCCCCAGAAGGAATTTGATCTGTTCGAGATCCCCTCTGTTCTTCCGGCACAGCTTGGCGCAGGTTCGCCGAAGGTCGTGGGCGCCGAGATGTTCGATCCCGATTTGCTTCGATGAGCGTTCAACTATTGACCAGACCGCCCAGTCGCTCAAAGTGTCGCGATTGACCTTGCCGCTCTTGGAGACTGAACGGAGCAGGCGGCCATCGTTAATGTCAGCCGCGGTCATCCAGAGATCGATTCCCTTCTTGACCCAGATCGGGATAGCCACCGTCCGGATCCGCCGGCCTTTGCCCTCGAGGTCCGCCAAGACCCACCGGCCTTCTCTTTGCTGAATGGTCTCGACATCGAGCTCGGCCAGTTCGTTCCGCCGGAGGGCGCAGCCGACCAAAAGAGCCAGAATGACGTAATCTCGCTTCCCTTTTAGGGTCGAACGGTCAGGAACGGTCAGGAGGTCCTTGGCCTGCTCGCGGGTCAGCCAGTTTCCAAGGCGAGTTCCCCTCTGGCGGATGTTGGGGATGTCGGTAAGGCTTGCCGCCTCCTCCTGGCCGATCATCCCGGCCCGGCGAGCTTCGCCGACCATCTTCCGCACGGCCGAGAGCCGACATTAACAGTAGAGGGAGACAAAGATTCGAGCGTCGTTCGCCACTCCATGAGCAGCTCCCAGGAGAGAGGTCGGCTGGCACAGAATCGGAAGAGGTCATCCAAAGTCTTGGCGCAGTTGCGTCGGCTATGAGGGGAGGAGACCGAGTCGAGGACCATCTTTCGGAGCAAAGTCTGGGCCGGAGTCATGGCGAGAGGCTCCCCTTCTCTGCTTTCGGGTGCTGAAGCGGCCAAAATGAGCTCGTTGGTCATGAAACGATATTATCCCTGACAATTGACATTGTCGCGGGATAAATATTCATTCTAAATGAGTTAGTCGAAGATAACGCGCAACATCTACTAAGACGGGTAAACCGACTGAATGACCGAGTTAAGTCGATTCCTCACCCTTTAGCGTGTTCAGGCGCATAGACGCTATCCCCTTCGTCAGCCTGAAACGCGCTACAGCGGCGTAATATCGCACGAGGAAACGACTTGAGCTTGCCCACGCATTTCCTAGACTGCCCCAAGCTTTGTACGAACAGAGAAAGACGACGAAGGGGTTGATATTTCGAACGTCATTCCGCGCGAATCTCTACCACCGCTACCGCGTAGGGCTCAAGATCTACGGAGAAATCCTTTGCATAATTCATTGGCCGGCTCACCGGCGCGATCGCATTCGGATGCTCGGTTGAGGCGGAATCCTTCAGATCTGCTGCAACGGTGTGCAACTTCGCGACGGCCTTATCAGGTACGGATGTGCCTTGGAGTCGCACGAGTAGTGTGGACCGTTCTGCTCGATAGTTGACCGCTTTGATCACGATACGACGGCCATCGGCGCTCGCCGTAGCCACAGCTTCGACGGAACCACCCAGCCACTCCGACGGGATCATCGTCGATATCTTGTCGAACAGTATCTTGCGATCTGGGACGTCGTGGAAAGCCCCGGTTGCAGATGCAAGATATCGCTCGGCGTAGTGCTCGCGTAAGAGCTTCTCTACAACATAGCTTCCCCCTGGAAACCATGAGACGTGATCGTGATAGATGGAGGAGGTCCACTTGGGATCGTCGGTCGTGTTCCGCATGAGCAGCGCGGGGCACGTCATTGTGAGGCCGGGGCTGAGTTGCTCATAGAGCATCAGGCTGCCGGCCGCATGCAGTCCAGCCCGCCAATCGTATGTATGCTGGAGGCTCCATTCGAGGACGCCGATTTCAATGTTCGGGCGCTTCGAAGCGCGAACGTAGTCCCGCAGCTTCGTAAGGTAGTCGCGGATTCGTCTCAGACCAGTCTCAAAGTTCTCTGGTTCGTACTCGTAGTTGTGACAGCCTATGACGTCGAAGTTGTCTCCGGCAAGATCGATCACCTTTTCGCTCCAATCCATATCATTGGACCGCTTCTGTCCACACGCCACGATTCGAGCCTTGGGAGCAATTGCACGCAGCCGACTGCCATAGACGTTAACGATTTCCGCATACCGCTCTGGCGTGAAGCCGTTATTCATGGGCTCGTTGTCGATCTGGAAGAATTTCACACCGTATGGATCGGGATGACCGTTGGACGCTCGCAGCCGTCCCCATTCGGTCGTCGGTGGATCATTGAGGTAATGGACCCAATCGATGGCGTACTGGACCTGCTTAGGCTCCGTACCCGGGCAAGCGAGTGTGATCAGCGGCTCGGCGTTGAGCTTCCGGCAAAGGCCAAGGAACTCTTCTGTCCCGAACCCAAAATAATCCGAATAACCGCCCCAGTAAATATTGGGATGGTATCCGCGCGAGGCGTATCGGCCGATACCTTCTTTCCACTTGTATGTCGAAGCAAAGGAGCCACCAGGCCAACGGATGAAGGATGGACGGAGATCCTGGAGAGCCTTCAGCAGGTCGGGGCGCAACATGCCGTCACGACGGACATCGGCGCGCATCATTGAGATGAAATCCAGCAACAGCGTGCCGTGGCCCGTCGCGCTAATGTCGATCGAGGCCTGGGCATCTCGCACCGAGCTAGTGAAGGAATAGGGAATCTCCTGCCAATCCGACCCAGCAAATGCTAGGGGTATTGATGCGATTGGTAAGCCTTTGGAACTTGCAACCCGAAGCGTCAGCTGAGGAGATCCCTTTTCGCGTTTGATCCAGAGAGAGCCGTCATACTTGGTCCCCGTATCGAGAAAGAGACGCCCTTGCCGAACGCCAGCGTAACCGCCATCAACATGTAGGCGCACGCTCTTCCTGCCGTTCTGGAAATCGAGGTCTGCAACCTCAACACGGCCGCGGTCCGAGAACATCTGCCAGTATGTCTTGAAGTCTTCACCCTCGAAACCCGCACCGCGAATCTGTTCGGCGAAGAGCCCATCCTCCACTGAGTGGTTGATGTGTTCGAGAAACTGCCCGTAGATTCGCTCATCGATGGGAATCGTCACCCTGTCCGTATCGACGAGCAGGACTGCAACCCTGGCCTCGCCTGTGGCCGGGTCAGCGCTCGAAAGCAATGGGCTCGACATGGAGGACAGCGGGCCAACAGCGGTAGCTGCTAACGAACTCACGAGGAAACTTCGTCGGTTCATGTGCGATAGGCTCCCATCCGAATTATCTAATGGCTTTGGCTGACGATAAGAAGTCTTCGTCGAAGCCGTCGAACGGCGTCACATCAATGGTCACTGCAAGTCGCCTTAAAGCAGAGGTTCTTGCTAAAAAATGGCATCACGTGATTCTGGAAGCGATCAGCAACGGCACTTGTATGGGTTCCCTGGTAGATCTCGAAGCTGTTTTGCAAACCATATAGATCGAATATTTCGTGAAGCTTCATGGCATCAACCTTGAGACCATCCTTGTCGCCAACGTCCATTGAGATGCCCTTATATCGACGTAGATTGCCGATGTATTGATCGCCAAAGGCCAGGGGAGCGTTCGCGGCCCACTTCGCAAGAATGTCTGGCTCCAGCTCACCATTTTTGACAGGAAGATCAAGATAGAGAGGTGGATTCTTCGGATCGGGGGACCACGCCGCCGCCGATGCCAGCTGCGCTCTTGTGCCAAATGGAAGCGATGCAGAATCCGACGGTGTCTTCATGCTCTGTACTGCTTTTTCGAGCTCGGACGCCGCAGGGCCGATCTTGCGTGCCGACAGGCAACACGGACTCATGATGTAGAGGCTGCCAAAGACATTGGCGTGCTTCATGCCAATACGAGTTGCACCGTAGCCGCCCATGGAATGTCCGACAAGTCCACGGCTCGCACGATTCGGCATTGTTCTGTAGTGTGCATCGACGTAGGCGACTACATCTTTCGCGATGAACTGTTCGAAATCGCCAGTCGTAATCGAACTGGAGTACATAGAGCCGTTGTGAACAGTCTTTGAGTCTGGCAGAACGACAATCATTTCCTGCGCACCCTGGGCAAATGCCCCTTCGATGGTCTGCGGTACGTGAATCTCCTTGCTCCACTGCTCGGCTCCGATGGAGTAACCGTGCAAGGCATACACCACGGGGTAGCGGCGCTTCTTGTCAGTCGCATAGCTTGGAGGCAGGTAAACAATCACCGGTCGATCGACAGCGTCGCCTTCCAGGTTTCCTTCGAGCGAGGCGCCGTGGACGGTGATCTGCTCCACCTTCGCTGGCTTTGCTCCAGGCACGACAGCCGGTACCAGAGTTTGAACCTGAGCCTGCATGCCTGTGGCGAATAGAAGCCCGAGTTGCATCAGTGATTGCAGCGCGAATCTTTCTTTCCGCATCGGTTCTCCAGTTAGGTTCGTTAGCTCAGCAATATCTTGCGGACGCTTCCGTCAGGATCGTCCACCATGTGGCACGTCTTGTCGAAGACCATCGTCTGGCATCTCGATGCATCACTTGGTGTCCATGCAAGTTCAGGTTGGCTCGGATCTCCGCTGTGGGCAAAATTGGCCCACGCCGTGCTCATCTTCTTCGCAAGTGCCTGAGCCTCTGTTGTATTCCCAGTGCCCTGCTCACATCGTTTCGTATTGTCGAAGCAGAATGCCAGTTCAGCTGTATGCCATGCGCCACATTCGCCGCCGAGCATAGGCGACTGCCAAGTAAACCAGTATTGATAGACGGGTGCACCTCCCTGCCCGTGCTTCAGCCTCACCATACGTTGCACATTGTTGCGTGCATTCAACCCCTGAACGCCATACGACAAGGTCCGAATACTCTTTTCAGGATGGGCCTTCTTCATCGCTGCAATGAGAGCAACGGCCTTATCTTTGCTATAAGCTTTGGTCAGCGTCTCTTGCCACTCTACTTCTGTGGGATTCAACTTGTACTGCATGCCTTCTTCACTCACTGACCCGATAAGCATTGGGACATTCTTCGAGACTTCAGGAGCCGTGTCGTAAAAAGATCGAACCGTTACGGAGCGACCATCCACCGTCGGCGACCAACCGACCCTTGGGACCGTAGGCGGAATTGAGCCCGGCCCAACAAGACCTATTGTCGCGGGATTGATCTTGGCAATAGCAGCATTGCCCGCGGCGAAGAGTCGCGACCACTCCATCTTCTTCAATGATTCGATATCGTTCTGCGCGAGCCCTAGTTCTTTCATCACCTGACGCGCCAGTTCCTTCGACTGCTCCGCGCTTGGGATATTTCCCCCTCCGCCCGACTGCACTCCAGCCCGATGGATGAGCCCCGCGGCCGAAGGCATGCCCATAAGGCAGGTAACCTTGGATCCGCCGCCAGACTGGCCATAGATCATGACCTTGTCGGGATCGCCGCCGAAGTTGGCAATGTTCTCGCGGATCCAGCGGAGCGACGCTACAAGGTCCGTCATACCGACGTTCACCGAATCTTCGTAAGACGAACCTCCAATCTCGGAAAGATCGAAAAAACCCAGGATATTGAGTCTGTGGTTCACAGACACCTGTACGACGTCATGATTGCGGGCCATCTGAGCGCCCTCATGCGAGGGCAGTTCGTACGCGGAACCGAAGCTAAATCCGCCGCCGTGGAAGTACACCATTACGGGACGATTCCCGGTAAGACCGGGCGTCCAGATATTCAGCTTGAGCATGTCTTCGCTCATGTAGCCGTCATCCCAATCGTAGAGAAACGACATCTCGATCGATTTGTAATTGTGCAGCGTCTGCGGGCAGTTCGCTCCATAGACCAGTGCCGGATACTCGTCCTTCCAGCTAGTTGGTGGCTTCGCCGGTAGCCAGCGATTTTCTCCTGATGTGTCCTGACCATAGGGGACACCTTTGAAGGTGTATACCCCTCCACTAACATAACCCCGCGCTTTACCGTACTGAGTCTTCGCAACTGCGCTCTGTGGAGTGCTGCAATTCCCCGCCTCCTGATGCGCAGCCGTTTTGGTGCTGTCGAGAGCGAGTAGTGGGCTACTCAGCGTCGCTCCTGCACCTGCTGAAACGGACAGAAGTAGGGCCTGGCGTCGGGTCAAGTGAGTACTGTCTCTTATGTGTTTGTTCATCATTAACTCCGAATTGGGAAGCATATGCGACAGAGATGAGCTTGAAATGAACAAACAGACGCTTAAGGGGCTCATGTCAGGCAGCAACATACTAACCTAAAACTGGCAGTTTCTTCGAGGGCAAAAATAAATGCCATATCACCACTGAGCAGCATCACTTGGGGATTCGCACGGCTCACAATCATCACGAGGCTGGAACCATAGGAAGCGGCGGTCGAATCGAACCGTGACATCCCCAGGTCCGTTTGCCGTCCTTCAACCGCTTCTCGTAGCTGAAGCCCTTGCGGTTCAAAGTGTCCCACGGCCAGGGTGAACCCTACCGATGATGGTGATCTTGCATGGAATTAAACTGGATCCGCTCGTACGTTACAGATGGGGCGATTTAAGGGCCTTCATGGCGGGTCGTTCTACAGACCCGTCCTCGTATCCACCTCGATAGGGGTATCAAAAGAAATTCTCCACGACCAGGAACAGAGTTAGAACGGAGAACAAGCATGGCAATGAAGTATCAGAAGGGCACCGTCTACCTTTCGGGGCAGAAGGTGAAGATGTGGTACGGCAAGTACATGGTGTACCAAAAGAATCAGGACGGAAAGGAGGTTCGTAGTCACCGCAACGTTTCGATCTGCCCAAAGGCCATACACCCAAATGGAAGGCCCAGCAGATGTTGCAAGAAATGATCATCAAGGAGAGCGGGGGACCTGGCAGGGTGCCTACGCTTCCGCCCGACGACTCAGTGACTTTTCGCTGGTTTGTAAATCAGCGATACATCCCGATGCGAGAAGGTGCATGGAGTTCTGCTTACAAGAAGTCGAACACATATGAGCTTGGACACTACCTCATCTCGCATTTTGGAGACCTGCCCCTTCGAAAGCTGGACACCTTCGGGATCCAGATTTGGCTAAACCAATTGGCAGCGAAGGACTATTCAGAGGCCGTGGTTAGTCATTGCTTCACTAACATCCGCGCAATCACTCGTCTTGCCAAGAAACAGAAATACCTTAGCGAAGATCCCGGAGAAGACGTGACTAAACCACAGACCAAGTCGGTTGAGAGGCCAGTCATGACGAGAGAGCAGATTCTCTCGCTGCTTGGAGCGATCAATGATGTGCATGATCTCTGCCTGCTTTGCGTCGGTATATTCTGCGGGCCGCGCGCCAGCGAAGTGATGGGAATGCAATGGAAATCATGGAATGGCGAATCGCTGACGCCACATGCTACCGCCTACGAAGGCACGCTCTACGTAGGCAGATTCAAAACAAAGCAGAGTAAAGCGCCCATCCCGATACCGGAGTTGGTTCGTCCGGTCATCGAGAACTGGCGACGGCTTTGCGCTGACTCCTCCCCTGATGCCCTGATGTTCCCCACGTTCGGACGTGGAAAACGGAAAGGGCAGGCCGTACCCCGCTGGGGAAAGAACTTCCTGACATGGAACGTGCGTCCGATCGCCCGTAAGTTGGGAATCCCCGACCACCTCGTCACCTTTCAGGTGATGCGAAGGACGTTGGGTACGGATATGCAGAAACATGGAACGTTGAAAGACACTCAGACCATACTGCGGCATGCCAGCATCACGACAACCGGCGACGTGTATGTCCAAACGATTGAACAGAGTGTTCTGCAAGCTGTGAACTCACGCACTGCTGCAGTGCTCGAGGGCTGGACGGCACCGGTGGAAAGCATGGGTGTAGCAGGGCGGAACTTGAGAATTCGGCGAAGTTCGGCGAAATAGAGAAAGGAGTTTGCTGTATGTGATTGATATGGCTCCTGAGGTAGGACTCGAACCTACAACCCTTCGGTTAACAGTTGCGAGCGAGCCATTACTCCCTATTACCCTCGTATGCCTAGGCGCCATTAGATCATGGGATTCTGGTAGTTTTTGGGAGAATTGGTTTACCGCCAATTTCTCCCATTTGCTTTTCAGGGTCCCCGGTATTTTCCCCGGTGTCAAAACCATCGAGGCCTTCACACCACGCTTCAGGCACGAGATACATAACCTCCTACGGAATGCTCTGTCCGAAACATATTGATTCTGGATTGCCTGTTTGGAGCTAGCTCATAGACAGGTCAGTTTATTTGTCCGCCCCCACCCCCCCTCAATCGTATCGACCGCAAACGCCCCCGCTCTCTGAAAAATAGAAAAGCTTTAAAAAAATTAAAGGCGCAAGTTTAGTGTCTCTTCGGTCTGTGCCAGTCGCTGAGCCCCGAGGTCACCGCTCATTGCTGATTGAATGCTTTCAGAAACCTGCGTAGATATCCTCCGCGCGGTCGGACCATCGGAGGCTAAGTCTCCCTAGTTATTGTCTTGCTCCCCTTGCGGTAAGGTAGCAACGCGAAAATGTCTCTTTGAAAAGCAAAAAAATACAAGGGCCAGAATCAGGCGCAAGACTATTAGGGTGCCTCAGGGGCACTAAACTCGAAAGGCGCATTATCGTCAGCGGGTTTTCTGCCGCCTATTTCGGCAGCAATGATGGGTTCCGAAACTTCATAGCTTAAATTTGGCCTCCTATCAAATCAGGCGCAAGTTGGCGCGCGTCACGGAGATTGAATTACGCACGCCACCTCTCATTCCAGTTCTCGAGCGGTCCAACGGCGGATGGCAGTCTAAAACGCAGATGTCGCACAGATAAGGGAACATACTTTCAATATCTGTTCTGATCCGTCCTCTGAAGGATGCCCTTGACTGCGCCGCGACGAAATTTGATAAGAAGTCACTGAAACGAGAAACCATAATCCACTGCGATTCGCGGTCTCGCGCTTCCAGACCCAATCCTTGCGCACTCCAACTCTTGGTCGACGCTTTCAGTCAATGGCAGATATTTGGCCAGTTCCAGTTTTTAATGCAGGTCAGGACTTGCCGTTTCAATCCACGCTTCCCGTGTGGGAAGCGACGAAGAAGCGTTTTGCTTAAAGTGGTTCAGGTTGTTTCAATCCACGCTCCCCGTGTGGGGGGCGACGGAGACTCACTTTGGCTACACAGCCGCTATCTGCCGTTTCAATCCACGCCCCCATGGTGGGGGGGCGACGACGGCGTACGATCACTTCAACGGCTTCTATAGGTTTCAATCCACGCCCCCGCGTGGGGGGCGACATGGAACGCGGCTAAAGAATCTCAGCCAGTGATTGTTTCAATCCACGCCCCCGTTGGGGGCGACTTTTCCTGCGTCTTACCCAGCCACCCGTTCGCGCCGTTTCAATCCACGCCCCCATGTTGGGGGCGACACAAGAGAGGCAGCATGAGTGCAGCATTCGGAGATGTTTCAATCCACGCCCCCCGTGTGGGGGGCGACTCGCAAAGGTGAAAAGGCATCACCTGTAATGTTCTGGTTTCAATCCACGCCCCCATGGGGGGCGACTAAGAATCCCCAAAGCAGAGCTGACGTAGATCAGGTTTCAATCCACGCCCCCATGTGGGGGCGACTTCCAACGGTGAAGATCGTCGCGTCAGGAACGGTGTTTCAATCCACGCCCCCCATGTAGGGGGGCGACGAAACGAGGAGAAGGCTAGATGGCAACCAAAGGTGAGCAGGAAGCGGCGTTTCAATCCACGCCCCCATGGAGGGCGACACTATGCAGCAGCGGAGAGCAGGGCGCATAAAGCGATTTCAATCCACGCCCCTATGTGGGGGGTGACGCTTACTTGTGGGGGCGATCATGGTGATTCAGGAGTTTCAATCCACGCCCCCATGTGGGAGGCGACAAAGCGCAGCAAGAGCGTATCGGGGGACAGGGATGTTTCAATCCACGCCCCCATGTGGGAGGCGACGGCAGCCCTGCTAAATCGCACAGACTGCTAGAGTTATCATGCCACTTTTGCGTACCGTTAACCATAGCGCCGAAGGTGGCATTTCTTGCTATCGCGACTTTTCTTCGAAGATACAGGCAGAACGCGGTATTTAGAGCTAAGCGAATCTTCCGATACCTGCGTGTGCGCTTGAGATCCGCGCTTTTACATTCAGTTAGACGATCAAAGCTCCTTCCGGATAGTAGGCTATGCTGAAGCCCCTGATGGGCAGGTAATTCTCGGGGGGCGACCACGCGGTCGCACCTCGGTTAGAATCCGTCGATCTCCTCAGGCGTAAGGCCGTCGAGCGCGTCGAGCGTGTAGGTGCCATCGTTCGCCACATGCAGCGAGCGGTGCACTTTGGCCGACGAAAGTTGTCCGGCCTTGGAATTGTGTTTCCACCAGAGCACCTTGAGCACCTCCATGCTGCCTTCGGGCCGAGCCGACGAGGCGTCGTTCTCGAAGAGCTTTGGCAGGACACCCTTCATGACCTGTGAGTCCGCCTCGCTGAAACCGGTGCGTGCGGCGAGTTGTGGATTCATGCTGCCGTAGAAGACGTAAATCGCCTCATCTACGCGATGCTTCATGCCCATGGTGTCTGAGCCGCGCTTGGTGCCGTCGCCATCGCCCGAGACGCTCTTTGTAATCTGCGTGCTAGTTACATCGACGGGTTGCAGACTGAATGCGGATTGAACCGTGACGGGACCCCGAATTGGGATCGAGACGCCCGTATCACCATCTTCATCGGAACCTTTTGCCTTCGACTTTTTTGGTAGTGCGAAGAGTTGACCGAATGCCCGCACATCAAACCACGTTTCGTTGGCCAGTTTTGCCGTTTCGGAGGATCCGAATCTTTTGCCAAGCTTTTTTTCGGCGCGGTCGCGGAGACTCACTGCATCGTCGTTCTTGCGGTCGTCGGACTGCACAAACACGGATTCACCTGCGTCCAGCAGGCGGTCGCGCATTTTGCGCTTTAAGCAGACATCGGTGATCTCGCCATAGCCGTTGTAATCCGTGCGCGGGCGATTGCCGTTCAATGGATCGCCGTTCGGGTTTGCGTGGCTGACTCGGATGATAACGGCAAAGTCGATCTTGTGCTGCAGTGCGTTCACTTTCATTCTCCTGACGTGGTAGGGGTGTCGACAGGTGGAGTAGTCGGGGTTTTCTCTGGTTGCAGAGCGGCACGCTGGCAGTGGTAGCCAAGAAGGAACTCGGCGTCCAGTCTACCGGGACGGATGAAGTCGTCACCTTGGAATTTAATGGAAATGTCGTCGAGCAGCTTTCTCCAATTGTGCAAGGTTCCACCGCGACTGCTCTGGAGACGCGCCATGTACGGGCGCAGCGCAAGTTCGATGGTGCGCCACGTAGTCGCCGGATGATCTGCGAAGCGCTGCATCAGCCGCTCGGCAGTTGTTTCGCGGGATTCCTTCTGCAAGTAGAGCGAATAACTCTCAATCCTCTCGGCCACGGCGAGCAGACGACCGAACAGGTAGTCCCGCGTGGTGCGAGTTTCTTCAAGTGACATCGAATAGTGCTCCTTTCTTCTGCTCCCACGAATCAATGCACAGGCGATGCCCAGCGTTCGCTCCCATTCCCAATGCTCCTGGCCCACGCGATTGAACGCGCGTTGTGCACAGGCCCGAACCATGTCGCGTGGAATCGGCTGTCCGTCGATGATCGACGGCAGCAGCCGTTCCACAGTGGACTTCCGAAGCTTTTCATCCGCACGTCGGCCATAGGCGGCTTCGGCAATGTCGCGTGGGGCGGGCGCACCAATGAAGCGGCGTTCCTTGCCCATATTTTGGGACCACGCGGCGTTCTCATGCCAGTCATGAATGCGTGCCAGGAACTCCGAGCCGCTTAGCTCCCGATAGTAGGTGATTGCCATACGTCCGGGAGTAGCGGAGTCAAGTCCCATCACGACGATGTCGTCGCGATCCGTAAATTGAGCGGCGTAACCCGCGATGCGCTTATTCAGCTTCCGGGCAAATAGCTGTCCCGCGTCGCCCTGGTAAGGTTCCGGATCATCGATGTCAAAAAGGTCGTTCGAACCGGCAATGATTGGCGGCACGGGCTGTCCTTTTACAGCCCATGCAACGATGGCCTGATCGCCCTGTTTGTATCCCTGTCGGGCGATAAGCCAGCGCAGCGCGTTGTGAGCCTTCTGGGATGTTATGCTGCCTAAGCTGTACACCTGTTCTGGCAGTTCGAACCGACCACGAAAGGTGTACCCAGTTGAGTCGTTCGACGAAATGAGCTTTGCCCCATCCGCTCCATGCCGCAATCGCTTGGGATGGCTGGCTGCGGAAGTAACTATCTCCCCAGTCGCCATACACAGCGCCTTCGCGCTCGGTCCTTTGTCTACATAACGCGCCCACGACCTCTGAACCTCTTGATCCTGCCACAGGTTCGAGTTGGGATCGCCGGGCATCTCTACCCGCCAGCGCACAAAGGCATCACCAGCATCGCGTTTGCCTTCCTTAGCTGTGAGAATCTTGAACAAGATCGGAGGCGTACCATTCTCTATGGGCCATACTTCCATCAACTTGCCAGCACCGTCGCAGGGCAATAAACCTTCCCTCACAAGATCCCTTATGACGGTGCCGCTTTCGACATAGCGCAAGACAGCCACTACTTTTGGGTTCGCTTCCTGCTCTGCCCATGCACGCAACTCTTTGAGGTAGAGAGCGTGTTGCGAGTCTTTAGCGCCGCCGAAGGCCTTGTAGTCGGCCGCGACGTATTGCAGTTTATCGACCAGCGGATGAGCGATCGGACCGGAGGTCCGGCCAGCCGAAGACTCGGTTGCCGGGATGAAGATCGTCTCCTTGACAACTACACTGGCGCGACGGAATTTCCCCTCACCGTTGAGTGTTATCTCCAGATGCGTTTGTTGTTCGGTATGACTGACAGGCATCAGAGGCGCACTGGCGAACTGTTCCAGTCCTGTGCAACGGTCGTAGGTTTCGTAGAGCTTTTGTATCCAGCTCACGCGATACCACCAATGTTTGTGGCGTACTCCTGCGCCTCGGTCTCGACATATTGGAGATTCTCTCCCGCGCCGAAGTGCTTCGGCGTCATAGCGCGAATCTCCTTTTTCAGCCGCCGAGCATCGGGGCGATGGAAGTCGATTACTCCATCGACTAGTTTTGGATCCCAGAAGTTGCTTGCCAGCTTGTTCTCGCCCGTCTCATCCGGGTAGTCGAAGCTGTGGAACATGAGGCCGTACTGCACCTCTCCTGAACTGTCATAGGCCCCGTCTCCCGACCCGAAGACACAAGGTTCTACGTAACCCTGGCAGTCGCGGGTCCCGAGAAAGATGTCCTGCCTGCCGCCGCGTTCGAGGCTACGTTTGGCAATCTCAAAGTGTTTGCCATCGTTGCGGTCTTTTGCGAGTTCAGGGCGGTGTTTGTTCCACTCAAAGTGCGCTCTTACCTGATACTCAACTCCGGGCTGCTGCGTGGTCACGTCCGGGTCGCCAGTCAGGTAGGTGTAGATCGCAAGCGTGTTCCCACCACTTACATAATCCATCGGCTTCATGCCTTTGGTTTGAGTACGAATGCGTTTCATCACACGCACCTGATCGATCGTCCAGATAATCGTTGGCTTCCAGTAGATGCTCTTGACAATCCCCTTCAGTGCTTCATAGGTCGGCAGATGGTAGGAACACTTCTCTCCGCCCACACGAGTCAGCGGGTCAGTAAACATCGCATACCGTCCCCAGACGCGGAACTCGATCGTATTCTTTGGTGTGCTATGCAATGATGCTCTCCATTCTTACAGTGCCGTCGAGGTCTAAACCGAACTCATTCGAGTAGAAGCCTTCGCGGAGACATCGCACACCGGTCTCTGGTTGAGCTTCTGGGATTACACCCTGCCGGTCCAGGCTCAAAAGCTCATGCGGAAACAGATTAACCGTGTACTGTTGCGCTTGTCTCAATAGACGAAATTGTGACAGAAGATCCTGTTCGGAACATAGAGCGGCGATGATTTCTTTCCCACTGGTCCCAAATGGGACAACAACGCCCTGGCTAATCATCTCAATGGCCTGGAACTCGCGGGCTGCACTCAGGAAGGACTGCATCATTCCGCCCTCGCGCTCGCTTGGTGGCCATGTATCCGCTGTGGCCAGACTGTTCCTTCCCAGCATGCTCAGTAGGGTATCGTCTCGTTCGATGTTCACAGGGTAGGCCATAAGTTTGCTGCGGGCAAAAAAGTGATAAGTAAAGAAGGTATTCATCTGCTCTGGGTCGGATAGCTCGAAGGGGATACTGTCCTTTGCATCCTTCCAATCATTCAGTACCCGGGAAGCATTGCTTTGGGCAGACCTGATCTCTTCGAGGACCTTTGGCAGAGGAGCCGCCAGTTTTACGATATACACCAACCCCGAGCTACGGTTCCCGTTGCGATTGCAGCGTCCCGCTGCTTGAGCTATCGAGTCCAGGCCTGCAAGATCGCGAACGACTGTCGCGAAGTCGATATCGACCCCGGCTTCGATCAACTGTGTACTCACGCAAAGCACTTGCCGGTTTTCTGAGAGAGCCTTCTTCATTGCTCCTAACGCCTGTAGCCGATGGGCCGGACACATGTGAGTACTTAAGTAGACGAGAGACCCATCGTCAAAACCATGCAATTGGAGCCGTGCTTTGCAATCCGTGTAGATGGCGAGAGCATCGCGCTTGGTATTCACAACCACAAGACAGCTTCCATGTCGGAGGGTCTCTTCGACCGCGAGGTTGGCGACCTCCAAGGGCTGCCAGCCGCCCGGCTTGCGAGTCTGGTCTAGCGTTTCGTGCCGCTTGAGGTCGCGGAAAAGCTGAGGTGCATCGGGCATCAGTTCGGAATCGGCTGACAGACGCATTGCGCCCTTTGCTTTGTCTACTTCATGTAATAGCGGCTGCGTAGCGGTGCAAAGCACAACGCTCGCACCGCACTGTTCGACCAGAAAGTTGACTGCGTTATTGAAGAGGTGAATCGTCCGCACCGGCAGGGTCTGAACTTCGTCAAAGATGATAATGGCGTTGGCGAGTGCGTGCATTCTGCGCACCGACCGCGTACCTCCACCAAAGAGTGCCTCCAGGACCTGCACCGCCGTAGTGAAGACGATCGGAGCGTCCCAGTTTTCTGCCAACACGCCGCCGCGCCAACTCTCTTTGTCCGGCGTTAAGTTCGAGTGATGTTCCAACACAACAGATGCAAACTGGCATCCTTCCACCTCCAGTACGTCGCACACGATCTTGGCATTTTGATCGACAATAGAGATGTAAGGGCTGACATAGATGACCCGATCCATCGCCCACAGCTTTGCGTGGTGAAGCGCGAACCGAAGACTAGCGAGTGTCTTGCCGCCACCGGTGGGCACAGTCAAGGTATATATGCCCTTAGGCCGCCCAGACGCTTCACGGCAGTGGCCGGATATCTGCTGCCGCAAGGCATTGACATGACTGTTCGACGAAAAGCCGATCAGGTGCTGCTCTAGACGACCAACCAATGTCGCCCAGGGCACATACTCACCGTGTTGGCGAAGGCGTGCACTCGAAGGCTTCTCGAAATCAGCAGTATCGGTGCGGTCGGCGTCAATGAGACAACTAAAAAGCATTCGCACTAGCAGACCGATTTTGAACGGCTGGATGATTTTGTCAGGGTCGGCCGAACGAATACTTTCAAAGGCCGCATCCACCTCTTGGGAAAGTGCCGGGTGAGCGAGCAACTCGTCGGCCTGCTTCTGGATTCCCGGATCCATTTTGCCGATGGCTTCCTTCATGTGCGTGTCGGCGTCGGCCTTCTTCATCCTTCTTGTCAGATCGTCGATACCATCTGGTTTCACGCAGTCGATCAGCCCGGAGTGATGCGAAGCGATGCATACAGCGAGTAGTTCCCCGGCTTGCCTCACCGGTCGGGTGGCGGCTGGGGAAAGGTGCTTCCATATCCACTGGGCACCGGCCGTTGAGTGATCGACACGACCTTTCACAACCTCATTCTGTTCCATTTCCATGCCTGCGATGTCAGAGGCCTCGCGCAGATACTGCTGGAACGCCTGAGAGTACTTACCGACGTCGTGCAGCAGACCAATCAGCTCTCCTGCCTGTCTCATCGCAATCTTTGCGCCCAGTTGCGCACTCAGCTTGGAGACCTGGAGGAGATGATCCGTCAGCAGTTGGTTCTTGCCATCCCGTCCCAAGTGGGCAAGGAACAGTCTCTCGTTTTTTTGTTGACTAGCTCCGGAAGATCCTTCGTTGAAATACGGCCGAGTTGATGCGTCGGGCACAATGAAATCTCCAAACCTCAGGCCACGCCAGACTACACGAGGGACAAAATTGTCGGCATAGCTGACAGCGCTCCCCCGGACCTCGTGGTGTTGATGGATGTTGATGGGAACGTCAGGGAAAGCCTGAAGATAAATTTAATAGAATGCCAGCTATACGAGCTTTCGAGCACAAGACAGCCCGGCGGTGATATGCAGGCAATTCCTGTGCGGCCCGCTACCAAACTTTGTCGCTAGCGACGGCTATAGGACCGAGATGTGGACGGCGGTGAATACTGGAACGTTGGCTCACGATTTGACGTTTTCCTGGACTTTTCAGCATTGGAAGAGATCAAGCACCAATTTTGGTAAGCGGGAAACGAGCGATAGTTCATCGTATTTATGAGCTACCATTCAGCCATGCAACGATTGACCGACGTTATGCACTCCTTGGCCGGCTCCCATAGAACGGCTCTGACTTGGTTCATTGAACATCGAGGGCAGGAGGTTGGTTGGCCAGCGCGTTTGGCGGATGGCACTTATCTCGTCAATCGGCCCAAAGGAATTCATAAGCCTGCGGACTGGAAGTACACCTTAAGTGTTCGGCAAATGATGGAAGGACCCTATGCCGACGCTGAACCATTCCTTCAGGCTGATGGTTCGTGGCATTACCAGTACTTCCAGGAGGGAACGAATCCATGGGTCTACAACTTTCGTCCAATCGATCTCGACCGCCCTATCTCATAATCTTCCTGCTGTTCCCTTGAATCAATGTTCTCATTCTACAGTTGCCTTGGAGTCAGCGGGGTTTCGCGGACTAACTCCATACCTATTCTCTTGCCGAAGTATCCGAACCTTTTGGTATCGCATGGAATGATATGCGCTAAGACAGCGCATGGTCATGTCTGTTCACGGTGAATATGAGTGCTGCCATCAATAGTCTTGATCGCGTACAACCAGAGACCAATTCATTACAAAGGAACGAATGTCAGGAGCACAAATGGTCTATCGAATCCGCCTATGGATCCTCATGGGGCTCATTGTTACAAATGGTGCAGCGCAAACGAATACGTTCCCATTGAGCGGCAATGTAGGGATAGGGACTACGAACCCGGCTGTGCCGCTAGATGTTAGCGGATACTTGCATGTGTCTGGCAATGCTATTCCTTCAACGGGACCGCAAGGCACCTATCTTGACTGGAATGCCTTGACCGGTGGAACCGGAGAAACGGATTTCATCAACAGTAAGGGCGGAGGCGGGGGCGGATTCGCGTTCATGAATGGCGATAGTGGCGCGAAGACGACACTGATGTTTCTGAGTGGGAGCGGTAATCTCGGGATCGGGACGACATCGCCGGGCGGTATTTTGGGAATAGGCGGCGCCAGTATTCCAATGGGCATAACAACGGAACTAGGTGGGGTAACACCGCTGCTCAATTTTGATATGAATTTCCGTGAGAGCACTATGGATGCTTCTTATCCCGGGGCAGCGATTCGCATTGACGCCAGAAGTCCTGCTGCCCCCCTCATCCAGTTTTTGACGCGTCCAGCAAACGCCACCGATAGGACTGTTATGGCTATCACGGAGATCGGCAATGTCGGCATCGGCACGACGACACCGCAATATCCGTTATCCGTCAACGGCACGATTCAAGCTAAAGAAGTTCTCGTGAACACCGGATGGGCTGATTACGTGTTTCAGCCGGGTTATCGGGTTAGGCCATTGGCCGAAGTCGCGACGTTTATCAAAGCGAATCACCGTCTGCCCGATATTCCATCGGAGACTGAAGTCAGGGACAAGGGCATAGGCTTGGCTGACATGCAGACCAAGCTCTTGGCAAAGATTGAAGAGTTGACGTTGCAGATGATTCAACTCGATGAGAAAAATAGGAAGCTCGACGACAAAAACAGGAAGCTGACGAAAAGAGTGGCGCAACTCGAAGAACGCTAGGTGTATGAGCCGGCGGTTTAGAAAGGGCAGTGAACGTGGGTCGATCAAGTAGACAAGCATTTTTCAGCATAGCCATCTTAGGAGTTTTCCCGCTTCTTATTTCGAATCTGGCAGTGGCCCAGAACACGTTCCCTGCTACTGGCAATGTAGGGATCGGCACGACGGCTCCTAACAGCGAATTAGATATCGTCAGAAACGGTACCGGAATAAGCATAGAGCCTGGAGACGGGGCGGTCATTTTTGGCGCACTTGGTTTCAATCGCGAGGCAAACACAGGAGCCATCTTTAGTTCGAATGCTTACGCTTACCAGTTTACTCATCTTGGCAGTACGAGTAACACAAATGATTATCTGGCTCTGGGGATTTGGGCACCAAATGGAGCCAATGTTTCCCCAAATGCACTGACTGTCAATGGTCTTGGCAACGTTGGTATTGGTACGGTCGCACCGACAGCGTTGCTCCATCTGTGGGGCAATGGAACCTATTCCGCCGGTTTGCGCCTTCAATATAGTGGCTCATCGAACCCATGGGCTGTTGCACAAGGGACAGATTCAAAATTGTATTTTGGCTATGGAACTGCGGGGTCAGAATTGAACCGTGTTGTGATCGATACAATCGGCAACGTCGGCATCGGCACGACGACTCCGCAATATCCGTTATCCGTCAACGGCACGATTCAAGCTAAAGAAGTTCTCGTGAACACCGGATGGGCTGATTACGTGTTTCAGCCGGGTTATCGGGTTAGGCCATTGGCCGAAGTCGCGACGTTTATCAAAGCGAATCACCGTCTGCCCGATATTCCATCGGAGACTGAAGTCAGGGACAAGGGCATAGGCTTGGCTGACATGCAGACCAAGCTCTTGGCAAAGATTGAAGAGTTGACGTTGCAGATGATTCAACTCGATGAGAAAAACAAGACGCTCTCTAAAAGAGTGGCGCAACTCGAAGGACGCTAGGTCGCCAGATCTGAGAGGAATCGTGGAAATGATTGCCGTCGCCGAAAATGTCTTTTCGTCTTCACTCGCGTGGCTTAGAAGGGCAAGACCTGTCCTATTGCTTCTTGTCTTCGCCGGCTTCCGCCCTTACTGCTTTGGACAGCTACCCGCCGATTTAGACCTGCCCTCTGAAACGCTAGACTCCGGTACTCTTCTATTTCAAGCGTCAAATTCCATTACAAACAGCTCCAGTTTTGTGGTGCAAGACTCAGCAAGCGTCACTCTCAGGGCAGGCAGCTACATCCGCCTTGAACCTGGGTTTCATGCGGTAGCCGGCAGTGCGCCTTCTACCCTCTTTGCAGTCATCGACCCGAACGTAACCCCGTGGCCACCCACCGAAGGTGATGGACCTCCCAGTATTCCATTTTCATACACGGCGCCGACTCATGCTCCTACCTGCGACAACATCTCAGGGCAGTGGATAGATTCCGATAATGTAGGCAATTCCATCGGATGGGATCTAAACCAAAGCGGTAATTCCATTACTGGAACTCTTTCCTACGATGACTATCGCGACTTCGGATATGGTTTGACTTATTGCGGGACCATCAGCTATTCCGCTTCCGGAGTTTCCAATGGGACCTCCTTCTCGCTTTCGGCGGTAAATCCAGTTCCTTCGATTGACAGTTGCGGTCTTCCGTTATATCCCTCGGAGACTGAAACCGTCACGTTATCCGGTCTGGCATGCGGCAGCGGCGCTGGTGCATACACGATTTCAGATGGCGGAGGTGGTACAGGACTTCGGGCCAATCAAACTCCGACTCGCGCCACTATTCGCAGAATCGTGAATCCAACGGCACGATCAGCGGTCACCAGCAATACTTCCATCTCTATTGCATCGGGACAATCGGGGGCAACCAGCAATGCTGTGCATCCGGAGGCAACCAGTGGCACATCCGCATGGACGACTTATAGCCCAAGATTTAATGTGTCGTACGCTTCCTATATACCTAACGACCACATAGTTGGTCCATCGCCATGTAGAAAGCTGCTTTTGGGTTATCCTGTTGACTATCCTCTAATTTATAAAGGCGACGCGTATCGGGGTACTTTCCGAACTACGCAATCAATTTTTGTCGTCCCAGCTAAACAATTCTCTAATAATTTCGCTCCAGAAACCGGAGCTTCGAGAAACTATAGCGTTGGTTCCCCCGCAAACGGGCACGATCAAAATCTATCATCTACTCCAGCGACCTCCGATATATACAATGGACCTTACATAGGTGCTGACGAAGATAATACGCCAGATGATTGTATTTTGTGGAACGAGAAGGGCAAGGCAGACTTGAGCGCTATGCAAACTCATGGCGTTACCTTCCCCAGCAGCAATCAAGCCGTAGTAACTTTGAGTGGTTCGGCTTCAGACCCTCTCGAACCAAAAATTGGTAGCGTCGATTGGATTGCAACCATCACTTTGAATGCTACAGATGCAAATAATCCAACGGCTCAAGTGTCCATAACCCACACATGTTACCCAGCACATACGGTAAAAGTAAATGGTGTGACCCTTCTCGATGATCAGCCCGCACATAGCAACCTGGCATATATGACACTCTGCTTATTAGATCCAACCCATAAGACAAATACTAAGAAAACGACAGATCCTATCACAGTGCCAAAGCAGTAGATCCGAACAGTTTTGAGAAGGATGGATCGCATGAAAGCGATAGTTATCGTCAGCTGGATTATATTATCCGTTGTACCTTTTTGGGCTCAGCAAAGTCCGATTCGCGAACTATATAACAATGTACTTGTGCAACCGTCGGGCGAAGGACTTCCCAAAGGTGACGAGCTCTTCGGCAAAGTTAATGAAATCACGGTGGGTGCTTTACCGGAGGACGAGGCACGAAAAATAATCCCGTTGGCTCTGCAGTGTGTTCAATCAACTGACATCGAAAAGCGCGAATATGGGTATGCTTTTCTTATCAGCACCGTGATGCGACCTGATAGCGCTAAACTATTAGGGCCCTATATTGATGACCTCCGCAAACTATTAAATGAGAGCGATCCGGCCCCCCGGCGCACTATCCTGTACCTGATGGGCAGCATGAAGCCGGAACTTCCCGCCAAAGCTGTTTTGAGCCTCAAGTCCGAGTTGGAGAACAAAAGCAATTCCGCTCAAGAAACCGCGACCATTGCCGCGAGCTTAATAGCAGCAGCACCTACGGACGTTTCCACCCTACACAAAATTCTGACCGTGGTATCTAATCGCGCTGACCCCAGCCTTACAAACAATACGATACGTCAATTGGGCCTGAGCAAGAGCCGCCTTCCAGAAGCGATGGATTTCATCTCCGCTAACCTCAACAAGGAAGATCCATATCTTCGTGCTTCGGCTGTCGATGCCGTATCTAGGCTTGATAGGGATAGGAGATCCCTATTTACTTCGCAGTTGATCCGGATATCGTCAGATTCGAGGGAGCCGCAGGATGTTCGTAAACGGGCAGCTCAGGCTCTAGAGCCATAGCCTCAATTCTCGTAAGCGTGCGGCCAGAGATAGCGAATGCGCTGGAGATCGCCCTTGCTCAACAAGTGGATTTTGTGTGCGTGATCGCTATGCTGCTTGCCGTCCCGGCAACCCCTTTTGCCCAGAACTGCTCCGCTCCTCCCATTCCCATCTGGTCGAGCGAGGAGAGCGTTCCCTCCGTCTATGGTGATCGAAAGGTATTTCTGTCTCCGGACCAGCACAGCCTGATCATCCTCTGGCCCAACCCCGACGGCACGAAAACCAAGCGAAGGTTTAACCTGCACAATGAGATTTACCCGAATCTGCGCGTTCAGATTGGGGACACCCTCAGTGGCTTTCGATACACCTACCGTCTTGAAAACGGAAAACAGTCCAAAGATTCGTTGGGGGATTTTTGACTCGCGATCTATGCAATGGTCATCCGTGAAAGCGTTTGGCTCACCGTCCTCGGCATCTCCAGTGGGCTTATCGTTGCTCTCGCTCTGGGTCGCATGATTAATCGATGCTTTACGGGCTCCGCCGCACCGACCGGTTTCGCTCGCCGCAGCTGCTTGCCTACTGCTTGCCATAGCTCTGCTCGGAAGCTGGATCCTCGCGACTATAGCTGGTTGTAAATTCTTTTAGAATGCCAGCTATACGAGTTTTCAAGCGCAAGATGAGCGCAAGTAGCATGGAGTAAATGATTGCTGTTTCAGAATCCGCTGTCCTTCTCCTAAAGGCGGTTCTGGGATGAGTCGATCTCGAGAATGGTCGCCCCTGCCGCAGTGTCGAGCCATTAACAATGGCGTCTTTGCAGTGCAACATTGCACTTGTAAAGGCGCCTCATCCATTGCCCGCAGGTTGATGAGCGAGATTGCGAACATCAGAGTGAATCGTTGAGCCTATTCACGAACCGATGACGCGTATGAGGGCGACTTGGCAGTCCAACGTTGGACTGAAGCATGGGCCTTCTCTCAATATTCCGCGCGACCAGCTTTTCTCGGTCGATCCTCAGAGACACATCCGCCTTCATGTTCATGGCCGGTTATAAACCAGCCGAACGCGAGCGTTGCAGGAGCGCTGGCGCAAGATATTCGCAAAGTAATGGAGGACGGCGACGCTTACCGTTTAATTCTTCTTTGCTTCACCAGCAGTTTGGCTCCAAAACTCCAAAAATCTGGGTCCTCATCAAAAGGGGGCGCAAGATAACCGTCGCAGCGACAGATACTCCAGAATGCAAATCCGGTCGCTGAGACCGCAGTTTCGGTAGCTGTGTCCAAAATTCGGTCCCTGGGTCCAATCCCCCACCCTCTGTGAGGATCTGGGCTTCCTCGATCACGTCAGGTTGCAGGCCAGGGTGTCGAGAAGAACGTCAGGAATCCGTACCCTGGTCCGAG
The DNA here is from genome assembly GCF_059115365.1 of Edaphobacter sp. FHG110511_03. Classification (NCBI taxonomy): domain Bacteria; kingdom Pseudomonadati; phylum Acidobacteriota; class Terriglobia; order Terriglobales; family Acidobacteriaceae; genus Edaphobacter; species Edaphobacter sp. FHG110511_03. The sequence continues at coordinate 26,697 of NZ_JBZYWL010000007.1, forward strand.
CAGTCCGCGTCCGGATCCCGCTGCGATCTGAATGATTCAATCCTGCTCATGCTGTCCGAACCAGCTCGTCAGCAGCGCCTGTAACCTTGCGTGTCCCATTTGCCCATGCCCGACCACCGCGCCGTCGGCGTACTCCACGACAGGGTCGTAGCAGGTGTTCAGGTACTCGGCGATTCGAGATAACCGGTGTTGTATCCATGGTCCCCTTAGATTCCACCTAAACGCAGTAAATCATTAGTAGCATTTGTTAGCTCCAAGCATGACACACGTCTCTCGACGTCAACTTGTCTGTGCACATCATAGAAATCCCACTCGACACTGCATTGCCTTATCGCCGCAACTCTCAACACGTGCTCGATCTTCTCCATGAGGATTGCCCGTCGCAACTTGGCGTCTTCGCGGCGCCGGATATTTGGCTGATCCAATATCGAGTCAACTCTGTCCAGGAACATCACCGTACGCCTCCGGAGTGCTGGTTTCCACGCTAACGCGACGAACGCCGACGTCGCGCCACAAGCTCTTTACTAAACTTAGAGCAGCGTCAACATGAATCCGCTCTAACTTATTCTGGCCCTTCTATCGGTCTAGCGGGTAAACGGTCCGTCCCACATACGTTCATCGCGGATCGTCCCTTACCGCGACACAGTCTTCACCATAGCCGTTGCAGCATTCCTCGCAATGATCTGAATACCTACTAATCGCGTTTTCAGGCCGCTGGCGTTGTCCTGGAACTACTGAAACTGAATTCATCTCGTCGCGGATGTCGCAGCACATCCTGGCCAAAGTCCAACGTTGGACTTGTATCGACGCCAAATCATAAAACCGAAGTGGGTAAGCTCCGCAGGATGTCGGGCGATTAGCCTTGCGGGCGGTTTGGTGAAGCTCTGTGACGGACAGGCAGCAATCATTCATAGAACGACTCGTCCCCGCTCACTTGGTGTGCCTAATGAAGCAATCGTCTTGATCTCCTGTTTCGCAGATTCGGGTCTCTATCTGGGCGTTCCCCATCGTTCAGTTTCGTTTCGTGCCGAATCAATTCACCCGGAATGCAATCTCGCGAGCAATCTTCCGAACGCCACAGGTGCCACATCGGTAGTAGCCGAAGCGAGTAAGACGGAGATTGTAACTGGTGCAGGATGGGCAATGCGGGCTCGGACTCGCGATTCTGCCTCCATGAGCCTGCAACAGCGGGATCATCTCTTGTTTGTGCTCGCGCAGAAATTTCACCAGATGCGCTGAATAGGAGGGTAGTTGATATTCGATATCGTCACCGTCGAGCGTGAGTATGCCGCCCGACCGCTTTATCTCGCTTACCAACTCTACCGGTTTCATGTACGCCCCCTTACGTCATATTCTTTCACTTCAGCATCGGGTGAGAGTTCTTCCTTTCCTGGCAAGGTAGGGTGTAGTAGTCGTTTTGAAGACCCTGAAGACCCTGGTGTCCCTGGTGCCCCTGGTGCCCCTGGTGCCCCTGGTGCCCCTGGTGCCCCTGGTGCCCCTGGTGAGGGTAGGTCCAGTTGGTGACCAGTATCCCAGTCCCACTGGTCAAGCCTGAAAAGGTATTCGGCGGCGTGGCCCTTCGTATAAGAGGATCGTTTTTCCAGGGTAAGGAGATCGCACTTTCGGGCGATGGCGAGGTAATCAGAAATGGTGGTGTGGTGGCATCCAAGCAACGTCCCAAAAGCTGCACCCGAAATAGGTATGGGGACTCCAGGCGTGAAACGTTGCCTGTGCCCGACGACAGAGATAAACAGAGAATACAGGTCGGATATGTACTCCGAAGGGAAGAGGGGGCGGTTTATGGCTTCGTTGTATGCATCATGGAGCGGTGAATCGGCTTCCGATAGCTTAGGCACATCCCAGACAGCAATAAACGCCGAGCGAGGATCGTCGCACTCCAAGTCTCGAAAATGATGCTTCCAGGGATTGCACCCCTCACTTGCGCTTCTCGCCAAGACATCGTCCAGGAGTTTGACCGCAGATAGGGCGTTTAAAGGGGCGAATTCCGTTCTGGTTTTCAGTCTTTTCGCCAAAGTGAAAAAAGGCGAGAGGAATCGATCCCGATTTTTGTAAGCCTCCTTGTTTCGCTCAATCGCCGCCGCTACAAACTCGCCGAGTGGCAATGCATCGGGGCTCTCCACCTTAGTAGGAAGCTTGCCGATATCATTTGCAATCCTGTTGGTGTCAATCCTCCTATCGGCAGTCATAAGCGAGGCGCACAAGGGAGCCTTCTCTCGCAGTAGAGTCGCCTCGATGACCACTGGCTCCATCCCTAGATACCCTCGCAGATATCCGGCGGAACGGAGAAACTCATTGTGTCGAGTTCCCTTGGGAATAGTCTGTCCGGGAGAGCGTCTGCTCGTCTTCGCAATAACCCGCTCCAACAGCCACTCTGGAGCGATGACAATAGGTGCATTGGGTGCAACCCACTCATAGTGCCTGCCTGATCGGTGAGTTGATCCTGGAGCAACGATGTACCCTCCCTCTCCTCGCACGTCTAGGCCGGGTATAATCCCCGTTCGGTTGCGGATCTCCCGGTTATCGGGGTATCGGAAGTACAGATGCCTGCCTCTACCCGTCCTCGCAGCCAACGTCTCAAGCCATCCCTCGCCGTGATCTCGGCAGAGTTCACGCACCGAATCCGCGCCCTCCTCCCCGTCAACATCCAACACCCATAGACCACTCGCGAGACCCGTCCTGATGGCAATGTTTGCATTCGGCCACCTTTTCCACCAACTACGAACTGTCATTTCGTCTGAGCTGGCTCCCGTCAATCCTGTCTTGATGCGGGGATGTTTCCCTCCGTCCTTGCAATCGGTTTTCTTGCATGAGCACCGGCCATCCGACAAGGGCTCATAGACGGGAAACACTCGAAAACCCCTGACGATATGCTCCAAAACTCTTTCAAGCTGGATAGAGGGCCTAAGTATGTTGCTGCCGTCGTATCGAGCACCTGGTCGTGTTTCCATCAGCGAATATCCTATTTGCAGAAAAACGCCCCGCGCGGCGATACCACCTCGTTTCATTCGCGATTGCTCGGTGGGAGCCGATCAATCGTCATAAAAAGGGCATTCTCTACCGTCCTCGCGCAGGCACAGTTCCCTCCTCAATGAGGCGCTGAATGGTCTCTTCAGTGATCCGCACAGAACGTCCCACTTTGACGTACGGAATTTTGCGCATCCATATCCATCCACGTAAACATTTCACCGACACTCCTAAGTGATTCGCAGTATCCATCAAGGTCCTCAGCTTGGTCAGGTTCGTTGGTGCCATATATGTCGAATTCCCTTCCTCTACTTTCTCTTGCTTCTATCTGCTCACTACGTTATAAACAGAGCGAGGTTATGGCAATACATGAAAAGCAATAACAATCACAAACCCATAACACACGTCGCTTTGCCCGAAAGGCAGATGCCGATTCTGGTGAGTGCGAACGGCGCCAAAGCTGAGGGGTATGCTCCTGCGACCGCATGGGGAAATGCATCACCAATTGGTGTTAGGCGCGTTCTTCCAAACATTGTTTTGGAGGCTATCCGCAATGCTTCGGGTCGTGCTCAATTTCAAACCGATTATGGCAAAGTGCCTGATGAGACGTGGAAAGAGTTAATCGAGATGATAGAGCGGATTGATTGGGTCAATGCTGGTGGCACGGGCCCGATTATCAAGACCTCTAATCAGGAAGCGTCCTCTCAGCGAAAAGGGAAAAGCTTGCATCTTGCCATCTCGTTCGATGTGACCGCCATGACACCCGCGTACGCAATTTCGGAAGCATTCACGAAGGGCTTTGTCGGGTCGAGGATCGTAGTTTGGTGGTCTACCGTTGCAAAGAAGTTGGTTATCGGCCTCTATTGTCCTGATGCATCAACTTCTCTCTTCGCTTCCGTCCTCTCGGGTTTCGGAACACCCGGAGGGATCGGGGTCTGTCGCAAGTGCAGATTTCCATTCCTCCGAGCTCGAGCCAAGCAGGTGTATTGCGGGCACAAATGCCAAGTCGCCGAGGGGATGAAGCGATACAGAAACAACTTAGAAAGGAATGGCGCAGGCGCAAAACGTGCGCCTGTTGCCAAAAAGAAGGGGCGGAAATAACTATGTCATTATTTCGCTACAAAGGGAGCAAGGTATGGACGATGGACTTCATTTTTCACGCACAGCGCATCCGGGAGAGCACGGGCACTTCCTCAAAAACGCTTGCGCAGAAGATCGAAACCAAGCGGCGGCGCGAACTGGAAGAGGGCACAGCGGGTATTAGGAAGCATCAGCAACCCCGTCTGCTCTCCGTTGCGTCTGAGGCGTGGCTGGACTTGAAGAGAGCTACGCTTGCGCCTAGATCGGTGATTATCGAAAGAGCGAATCTCGCGCATCTACTCCCGGAGTTGGGCCGTAAGCTGGTATGCGACATAGATGCGCGTGACGTGTCGAAGTACCAGAGGATGCGCGTTGATAGCGGAGCTTCCCCGAAGACGGTCAACCTGGAGATTGGAACCCTTCGGGCCATTCTGAAACGTTCCGGCCAATGGGCGCGGTTGCAACCCGATGTGAAGATGCTAGCAACGCGGGACGACGTGGGACGGGCGATTACGCCGGAAGAGGAAGGGGCTCTTCTACAGGCTTGCGGGAAGTCCCGCTCTCGTTCGCTTGTTCCGTTTGTGACGCTGGCAATCGAGACGGGAGCAAGGTTCGGCGTGATTCGGACGCTGCAATGGGGATGCGTTGATTTCGAGAATCGCTGTCTACGTTGGGGGAAGGACAAGACGGCTTCCGGCACAGGTCGAATCATCCCATTGAACCAGCGCGCAATGGCCGCCCTCGGCTTCTGGGCGACTCACTTCCCGGAGCGCGAGGCAAAGCACTACGTCTTCCCCTCGGAGCGTTACGGGGCCGCTGGAGACAAGTTCTGTGCGAAGGCATACAACTCAGACCCGACCAAGCCAATCGGGAGCATCAAGGAAGCCTGGGAAGCTGCGAGGTTAAGAGCAGCGCGGATATTAAAAGGAGAGCCGGATTCCACAGAGAAGATTGCACCTCTGCCCTGCCGATTCCATGACCTCCGCCACACGGCTGTATCGCGGATGCTGAATGCGGGGGTTCCCATCGCCAAGGTTGCGAAGATCGTAGGGTGGAGCACGGCGACGATGGTCCGCATGGCAGCGCGTTATGGACACTTCACGTTGAACGAACTGCGGGGAGCGATGGAAAGCATCAGCAGCACCATAATTCATACGGGGTCCCCGGTAAATTCCCCGGTAACGGAAGTTGCTTTCGTCGACAACCGGCCTAACTGATTGAAAGGATATGGCTCCTGAGGTAGGACTCGAACCTACAACCCTTCGGTTAACAGCCGAATGCTCTGCCATTGAGCTACTCAGGAGTGTGTGGAGCACGTTGAAGCAACGCGCTGCGCTTTTATTGTTATAGCAAAAGGCAGGTAGTACGGTCAAAGGCAAACCGTATCAATGCGTCGTCAGCGGGAACTGGAAACAATAATCGCATCTTGCTCGAGCGGGCCCATGAAAATCAGAACCACACAAAAAAGCCCGAGACATCCACGAGCTTTCTTTGTGTAGTTACCAATTCTTCAAAGCTTGTAAGCTTTTTTCACAAGGTTGACCGTAAGATCCTGCACTACTTCGAATGCTTCATCTTCGTCCAGCCGATGCTCTGCCACCAGCCGTCCCAGAAACGCGCAATCGATCCGTCGGGCCACATCGTGTCGCGAGGGAATCGAGAGAAACGCACGCGTATCGTCGTTAAAACCGACTGTATTGTAGAAACCCGCAGTCTCCGTAGCCAGTTCACGGAAACGCATCATCCCCTCCGGCGAATCGTGGAACCACCACGGCGGACCAAGCTTCAACGCGGGATAATGACCCGCCAGCGGAGCCAGTTCGCGCGAAAAAGTCGACTCGTCTAGCGTAAACAGGATAAAGGTGAGCCGAGCATCGTTGCCATATTTGCTGAGCAACGGGCGCAGGTTGCGGACATACTCCGTAGGCGAAGGAATATCCGCTCCCTTGTCGCGGCCAAATTTCTCGTACACCTGGCGGTTGTGGTTGCGAATACTTCCAGGGTGCAGCTGCATGGTAAGGCCGTCTTCCACCGACATTCCTGCCATCTCCGTCAACATCTGTGCCTGAAAGAGCTGTTGCTCTTCCGGAACCGAACCGCCGGAGAGGATACGCTGATAGAGCGATTCTGCAGCCCCCGGATCTAGATCGGCAGTCATCGCGGTAAGGTGCCCATGATCGGTTGCCGTAGCTCCCAGGGATTTGAAGAATTCACGGCGATTGCGCAAGGCGTTCAGGTAACCCTTGAACGTGCCGATGTTCTCTCCCGTAATCGCACCCAGTTTTTGAATGTTCTCCTGAAATCCGATGTACTCCGCGTCGATGACCGAGTCGGGTCGGAAGGTAGGAAGCACCCTTCCCTTCCATCCAGACTCCCGAATGGACTTATGGTATTCAAGAGTGTCGAGAGGCGAATCTGTGGTTGAAAGTACTTCGATCCGAAATTTTTCAAAAAGTGCGCGGGGACGAAACTCAGGAGTCTGAAGCGAGCGTGAGATCGTATCGTAGTACTGATCGGCATTCTCCGGGCTCAGACGCTCGCTAAAACCGAACAGCGTGTTTAACGAATAATCCAGCCATAATCGCGTCGGGGTTCCACGAAAGAGGTAGTAGTGCTTGGCGAAGATGCGCCATACCTCGCGTGGGTCCGCCTGCTGTTTATCGTCCACCTGGGGTATACCGAGAGACTCGAGAGAAATGCCCTGAGAGTAAAGCATTCGAAAAATGTAGTGATCCGGCTGGATAAAGAGTGCCGCGGGATCCGGGAAGGCCTCGTCCTTCGCAAACCACGCCGGGTCGGTATGTCCGTGTGGGGAGAGGATAGGGAGATCGCGTACCGTTTCGTAAAGTTTCTCCGAGACCACACAGGTCGCGGGATCAGATGGGAATAACCGCATGGGATCAAGCATTCAGAGCACCTCAAGACAACGGGTAAAGAACAGAAAAAAGAGATCGTAGGAGCGAACAATTCAATTAAGTGCGAGTTCGAACAAACTCGACCTCAGAAGCCTATCAAAACTGAGCTATGAGTGGTTGACCAATTTAAGTCCGCAACTCTCGATGGGGTCATTCTGAGCCGCACGGAAGAGTTTTCGATCTAGACGAAGGAGGCGTCCCCGAAGGGACGCCTCCTTGTTAAGGACCAAATCAGGTTTATGGAATGTAGTAACGCATTCCGGTAAAGACCATATTGTTGGTCGCTTTGGGAGCGCCGCCAACACCGGTCCACGCCTCACGGGTCAGATAGCTGTACTGCATTTGGTACTGCAGACGGCCAAACTTCGGATTGGTGTAGACACGGTAGGTAAAGCCTGCGGTGCCTTGGATCACTGCCCGAGTTGCACCGAGACAGTTAGCTGGGGGCCCCGGGTTATAGGGTGCTCCGCCAGCAAGTCCATTGCCTGTACCGGAAGGAATCGCTTCGGTATTGCAGCCCGCATTGTTTCCGGTAACAGGGGCATAACCAACAAGCACACCTTTATCGTTCACAAAGGTCGTCCGCTGGGCATACTCGCCGCCGGCGTAGCCAAAAACATCAAGCTTCTTGAGCGGATGGGCTTCCAACGAGATCAGGCCCTGCTGGGATTTGATCGGAGCCAGAGTTCCATCCGGGTGAACGGTGATATCGGGCAGCGTCGAGGTGCCATAACGGCCCACGCCGGTTCCCGTCATCATATGAACACCCACATCAAGATATTTCGTCGCCGGCATGCGAAGGTTGGCGAAAAAGCCGCCACCAGTCTTCGTGTCGTTGGTCGCACCGGCGCTCGTCGTACCGGCGGGATAGTAACGGTCCCGGAACCAACGTGCCACACCACCGACCTCGAAGTGTCCGTACTTCGCGTCGTAGGTTCCCTTCACAACCACGTCAGGTGCGACGTTGTTGGAATAGTTGGCCGTCAGGTTGTACAGACCGCCGCCCGTTCCCGCAGCCCCGATGAAGAAGTTCGCCGGAGCATTCGAGGCGGAGTAAATATATTCTGCCTGCTCCAGCGAAGCGGCTCCGGTGAATTTGCCATAGGTCTGCTGGAAGCGAATTGCCGGCTGGCGTGCCCAGCTGAAACCGACATGGTACTGAGCGTCGATCGTCATCGGCAGATTTTCGGTACGGTTGTCTGTCGATTTCTTCGTCTCCGTGACCAGTGACCACATCTGACCACCCGTCACAGCGAAACCATTTTTTGTCGCCGCCTGTCCCCAGATCTGGCGTTGACGCAGTGTATAGCTGTTGCTCTGATTGTCATTCGAGGTCGCGCCGGCTGAGAGAAAGTCTGCTTCCACATAACCAGACAGTTTGAACGGCCCTGTGTTGCCCTCGAACAGCGCTCCCACGCGGCTCTGGCGGCCGGAGAAGTTCAACTCACTGACATGCGCCATTCCGGATCCCATATAAGGAGTCGAATTGAACGGAGTATTGACATCAGAAGCCATAGCCCTGGAGCGCCATACAGATTCAAGTGCGAAGAACGCGACTGGGGTGATCGTCACGCCCTTGTAGTGGATTGTCGTAGGTGACTCGATCGCTGTCGTGATGTCCTTCTTGGTATCGCTGATCGTCTGCGCCAAACCCGTGTTAGCGACCTTCAGGTCAGAAACCGAACTCGAAAGCGTCTGCATCTCTTCGTGGTTGGACTGAATCGCCGTCAACGCATTCTGTGCCTGGGTAGCTGCGGCACTGGCCGAAGCGCTGGCTGCCTGAGCGTCCTGCGACGCCGTGCTCAGCTTTGCATCCCGGTCAGCTAACTGGTGCTTGAGCTCGTCGATCTGCTCCTGCTGGGCTTGCATCTGCTCCCGCAACTCGCGGAGCGTACGCTCAAGAGGACTCTCAGCCTTCTTTCGAACTGACTTCTTTGTCGTTCGGGCAGAAGTCCCCGTTTGCGCTTGCATTGATGCCGTACTAAGGACCAGCACCACCGCAAGGGCAGCTCGTAGTTGTTTCGTCATGGATCCTCGCAAGTGTATATAGGTGCCGTGGATCAAACAGAGATAGGGGGCCAGGACTGTTCTGTCGTGCCGTCCGTGGCCGCTGCTCTTCTCCGCGGTCGCCGTTGCTCTCATCCTTCCAAAATCGTGTGAACAGAAAAATAATTCACGGTCTATTAACAATTCAGGCCTGCGTCTTTGCCGCGTCTTTATTGATGATTCCTCGTGATAGCCGCTTCTCGCCTCGCACTTCCGTCGCTCCTTCGTGTGTTCGATGATTTACCGTTGTCGACATGCGATTTTTCCAGGTTGCCCCTCTTCTACTCGCTGCCTTTGCTGCGTCTGCTGTTGCACAAACACCGCTGAAGTTGATCCCCATCCCGCGCGAGCTCAAGGAAGGCACGACCCAGCCCCTCTCCCAGGGCATCCAGATCACCTGCGCCTCTCCCTGCGCAGCCGAAGACACCTTTGCCGTTGACGACCTCAAAAGCTACCTCGCCTCTCAAGGCATTACCGTCAACGCCACAGCCCCGGCCAGTATCCTCGTCACCCGCTACGGCTCGCCGATCTCGAAATCGATCCTCTCCGATGCCTCCCCGGATAAAAAGCCGCTGACCGACTTCCCTGCCGAGATGAAGCCCGAAGGCTACGCCATCATTCCCGACGGGAAGGGTCTGGCCATCACCGCCGATAGCGGCTCCGGAATCTTCTACGCCCTCCAAACCGTTAAACAGCTCGTCACCGGTCACGGCGCAAACGCCACCCTTCACACCGCCACCATCCGCGACTGGCCCGCCATGCGCTATCGTGGCCTGAGCGACGATCTCTCCCGAGGCCCCTTCCCCACCTTCGAGTTCCAGAAGAAGCAGATCCGCATCCTCGCCGCCTACAAGATCAACATCTACTCGCCCTACTTCGAGCACACCATGCAGTACTCCGGACACCCACTCATGGCGCCTCCGGGAGGTTCCCTTACCCAGGCACAGGCCCGCGAGCTGGTCGCCTACGCCTCGCAATTCCACATCGTCATCATTCCTGAGCAGGAAGCCTTCGGCCACCTCCACTACCTCCTAAACTGGGAGAAGTACTCTCCCATCGCCGAAACCGCGCACGGCCAGGTCCTCGCTCCCGGACAGGCCGACGCCCAGAAACTCACCCACGACATGTTCAGTGAGCTCGCCCAGATCTACCCTGGCCCTTTCCTCCATCTCGGAGCCGACGAGACCGTCGAGCTCGGCAAAGGCCAGACCAAATCCGAGGTCGACTCCAAAGGGCTCGGCACCGTCTACCTCGGCTTCCTTCAACGAATCGTCGCCGACCTCCAGCCGCTCAATCGCAAGCTCCTCTTCTGGGGCGACATCGCCTATAAGGAGCCCGACCTCCTCAAGCAGCTTCCCGAATCCTTTAAGAAAGCCACCATCGCCGTCCCCTGGGAGTACAACCCCCACCCCAACGGCTTCGACCGCTACATCAAGCCCTTCACCGACGCTGGCTTCGAGACCTGGGTCGCGCCCGGCATCAACAACTGGTCCCGCGTCTATCCCAACTGGAACAACGGCCTCGACAACATTCAGCGGTTCACTCTCGATGGACAGAAGCTTGGAGCCACCGGCCAGCTCAACACCATCTGGAACGATGACGGCGAGGCCCTCGTGAACGCCGACTGGTACGGCATCCTCTTCGGTGCCGAGGCTGCCTGGCACAAGGGAGAAGCTTCCATTCCCGCCTTCCAGTCCAGCTTCGGCGAAATCTTCCACGGCGACACTACCGGCAAGATCGACGAGGCCCAGCGCGAGCTGATGGCGGCCCACAAGCTCCTCAAGGATTCTCCCTATAAGGTCGACGGCCAGGACCTCCTCTTCTGGCAGGACCCCTGGAACGCCGACGGCCAGCGCATCGCCGGGCAGATTCGTCCTATCCTCTCCGAACTTCGCCTCCACTCCGAGCGCGCCCTCGTTCTCGTCGCCGAGGCCCGCAACGCCAATCCCAACCTCCGCGAAACCGACGCCCTCGACGTACTTGAGCTCGGCGCCCGCCGCATGGATCTCATCGGCCTGAAGTTCCAGATCGCCGAAGAGATCGCCAACAGCTACGCTCACGCCTTCGCCCTCCAGACTTCGAAGGTCAAGGAAGATCACGAAGAACTTTCGCGTGAGCTGAACTCCATCAACGCCGTAAACGGCAAGCTGCAGGATCTGCGCAACAACTATTCTCTGTTGCGCGACCTCTACGAGCAGGCATGGCTCAAGAGCAACCGGCCCTACTTCCTTCGCAACAACCTCGAGCGTTACGACTTCACCATCCAGATGTGGCTCAGCCGTATCGACCGCATGCGCGTAGCTCAGCGTCAGTGGCTCAATTCACAAACCCTGCCACCGGCCTCCGACATCGGCATTCCCGCGCCAGTCGTTGTGGCTAAATAACCCGATCGATCCGTGAGACGCTCATCGGTTCTTTAATGAGCGTCTCCAAACCTTCTTCACTTTCATCGACACTTCCGTTTTCTATCCAGGCGAGAATAGACTAGACCGAGATGTCCCAGACACTCTCAGCACGCCGGCTTATCACCGATTCACGCATCATCGAACGCCCTACCCTGACCATCGACGAAGATGGTGTGATTGCGAGCATCGAGCCAGACTCCGCTCCGCAGACGGCACATACAACGTTAACGCCAACCTTCCTGGATATCCATACTCATGGCGGCGCTGGTCACGACGTGATGGAAGCCACTCCCGAAGCTCTGTGCAATGTCAGCCGGTTCATGGCCGGCCATGGGGTCGGACACTTTCTTCCCACTACGGTCACTGCCTCGATCGATAAAACCCTCGCTTCGCTGGAAGGCATCGCTCATGTTATTGAACGCGCCCAGGAATCCGGGTGGGACTTCCGCTTTGCACGCCCCATTGGCATCCACCTGGAAGGACCCTTCATCTCCCACGCCAAACGCGGCGTCCATCCTCCGTCTGAAATTCACCCCCCGGACATTTCTTTGTTCGACCGCTTCCAGCAGGCCGCGGCCGGGCGGATTCGCCTGATCACCATCGCTCCCGAGATTCCGGGCGCACTCGATCTGATCCGTCACTGTGCCGACCGTGGCGTTCGCGTAAGCATCGGGCATACCAACGCCACCGCGGTAGAAGCGCGCGAGGGCATTCAGGCCGGGGGCCGGAGCGCCACTCACACCTACAACGCCATGCGCCCCCTCGATCATCGCGAGCCCGGCGTCCTCGGCGTCGTGCTCGACGATGACAACCTCTACGCCGAGCTGATCTGCGACGGAGTCCACGTTGCGCCCGAGCTGGTACGTCTCTGGCTCAAAGCCAAGGGACTCCAACGTGCCATCCTCGTAACAGACAGCATGGCCGCTGCAGGCATGCCCGAGGGCGACTACACGCTTGGAACCTTCGCCGTAAAAGTTGCAGATGGCCGCGCCTTTGCAGCGGACGATCTTGCTCAGGGCAAACACACACTCGCCGGAAGCGTTCTAACCCTTGACCGTGCCGTCTTCAACCTGCAGCAATTCACCGGGGCTCCCCTGGAGACCGCCATCCGGCTCGCCTCTAGCAACCCCGCCACGATGCTGGGTCTCGATCCGTCCTTCAATGAAATCGCTCCTGGAAAACCCGCAAATCTGAATGTCTTCAATCCGGCTGGCGAGCGGGAGCACACACTGTTCCACGGAAAAATCGTCGAATAACTTCTGCGAAACTGACGTTCCGCCGTGCGCAAGGAAAGGCCATCTCCGCTGTCTCCTCTTCCAGGCGGAAGTCTCCACGCAACCCTCCGCCTTATAGCCGCGAAAAATTCTTCTTTGCACGCTGGGGGTGGAGAAAAATCTGTGCCACACCGATACATCTTGGATTCTTTCACCGGCGCTTTGTTGCACTTTTCCCTATAAACTCGCTGTCATGCCTTTAGCTTCTCCCGCGTCTCACCTGCACTTCTTGGACCTTGTCCTGATCGTCGTCTACCTGGCCGGGATCACTCTCTTCGGTCTGCGTTTTCGCGGCAGCAAGGGTGCACCGTCAAAGTCGCTCAAAAGCTACTTCCTCGCCGACCGCAGCGTGCCCTGGTGGGCCATCGCCCTCTCTATCGTCTCCGCCGAAACCAGTACTCTCACCATCATCAGCATTCCCGGCGTGGCCTTCACCGGAGACTTCGGCTTTCTTCAGGTCGTCATTGGCTACATGCTCGGCCGCATCGTCGTCGCCGCGCTGTTCCTTCCCCGGTATTTTCAAGGGGAAATGCTCACCGCCTACCAGCTCATCGACCAGCGCTTCGGCGGCACGCTCCATAAGACCACTGCAGGCCTCTTCCTTATTACGCGAGCTGCCGCAGAAGGCGTCCGCGTCTTCGCCGTCTCCATCGTAGTGGCCATTGCCATCGGAACGGGAGACGTACTTTCCATTGCCATCATCTCCGCCCTTACCCTGCTCTACACCTTCGAAGGAGGGATGACCGCCGTCATCTGGACCGATGTTGTGCAAATGGTCCTCTACATTGCCGGGACCATTGTCGCCATCATCACCCTCGGAACCCACGTTCCCGGAGGCTGGCAACACATCCACGCCGCAGCCTCGGCAGCCGGCAAGTTCCACCTCTTCAACTTCGCGATCAATCTCACCCAGACCTACACCTTCTGGGCTGGCGTCCTCGGCGGAACCTTTCTCACCATGGCCTCGCACGGCACCGACCAACTCATGGTGCAGCGCATGCTTGCCGCTCGCAACCTTGGCGAATCGCGCCTCGCACTGCTCTCCTCCGGCGTCGTCATCTTCGTGCAGTTCACTCTCTTCCTTCTCATCGGCGCAGGTCTCTGGGTCTTCTATGGCGGAGTCTCCGCGGCGAATCTCACTCCCGATCGTCTCTTCCCTGCCTTTATCGTCAGCGAGATGCCCATCGGCATCGCAGGCCTTCTCATCGCAGCCATCCTTGCGGCGGCGATGTCTAATCTCTCCGCCGCACTCAACTCCCTCTCCTCCACCACGGTGGTGGACTTCTACATGCACTGGAGACCCGAAGCCGACGACCGCGAACGCATGATGATCTCCCGCTCCTCCACGGTCGTGTGGGCGCTCGTACTCTTCGCCATCGCGGTCTACAGTATTCAGGTAGGAGGAAAGGGGCACGTTGTCGAGATCGGTCTCTCCATCGCCTCCGTCGCCTACGGTGCTCTGCTCGGAGTCTTCCTCCTCGGAACCCTCACTCGCAAGGCCACCGAGGCCGGAGCCATCGTCGGTCTCATCGTAGGCTTCGCCCTCAACATGGCTCTCTGGCTCCAGCCCGGCCCGATTCATCTCTCCAGCCTTCCCCTCTTCGGGGATACCACTCTCCCCCGCGTGGCCTGGACCTGGTATGTCCTCATCGGCTCGGCCGTAACCTTCATCGTAGGCCTCCTCGCCAGCAAGCTGCTGCCCAAGCCGCGCATTCCCACCCCTGGAAAGCCTGTCGTCGCGGCAACTCTTGTTCTGGCATCGCTCTGGCTGTTGCCGTGTCGAAGCAGAGCCGAAGAGCCTGTTTCTTCGCACGTATCCCGTCCTATCTCTATCGCCGCTTCCAGAGCTCCCCGTTCCTCCCAAAATTCACAGGCTGCCACCCCGGACTTCGCTCCCGTCTCTACTCTGATGAACGACGCTATAGCAGCCCACAAGCTTCCCGGCGCCGTCATCGTCATTGGACATGATGGCAAGATCGTCTTCCACCAGGCCTACGGCAATCGCAAGATCGCGGGTGAACTAAGCCCCGACGGTTCCACAGCTGCAGAACCCATGACCGAAGACACCATCTTCGACATGGCCTCACTCACCAAATGCCTCGCCACCGCCACCGCGATGATGCAGCTCTACGAACAGGGCAAGTATCAGTTCGATGACCCCGTCGCAAAGTATCTTCCAGAATTCGGAGTAAACGGTAAGGACAAAGTCACCGTCCGCGAGCTCCTCACCCACTACTCTGGACTCGCGCCCGACGTATCTCTCAAAGACCCCTGGGGCCTCTCCGCACCCTACAAAGCGGAAGGCATCAAGCGCGCGATCGAATCAAAGCCCGACAATCCGCCCGGCCTGAAGTTCGTCTACTCCGACATCAACTTCATCACCCTCGGCGCCCTGGTAGAAAAACTTTCAGGTCAGACTGAAGATGACTACGTCGCGGAGCATATCTTCAAACCTCTAAACATGACAGAAACGGCCTACCATCCCCGTTACTGCTCCTGCAGCAGCCCAAAGCCGCCCGCATATGGCCACAACAATCCCGTAAACGAATCGGCCAAAGCCGGGGGCGGTGTTTTCTGTACAAGAAATGTCTGCGATCTCCTCTCGGATGACTTTCTAGACCGCGTAGCCCCCACCGCCCACGACGACGAATCCAAAGACAACCCCTCCCTCAACCCTGATTTCGACCATCTCCTTCGCGGCACCGTCCACGACCCCACGACCCGCCGCATGGGCGGAGTTGCAGGGCACGCCGGTGTCTTCTCCACCGCGCACGATGTCTCCCTCTACGCCCAGGCTCTCCTCGACAAACTCCTCCACAACACCGGCCCCTTCCCGCTCAAACAGTCCACTCTGCGACTGATGACCAAGCCCGAGCAGCCTGCCACCGCACAGGACGGAGCCACCATCTTCACCCCTGATGGCCAGCCCACCAAGGGCATCGCCACCCGAGGCTTCGGCTGGGACATCAACACCGCCTTCTCCCGCCCCCGCGGCTCCATCTTCCCCATCGGCAGCTTCGGACACACCGGTTTCACCGGCACCACTCTCTGGATGGACCCACAGTCCAACACTTACGTCGTCCTTCTCTCCAACGCCGTCCATCCGCGCGGCAATCCCCCCATCTCCGCTCTTCGCGGGCAAGTCGCCACCGCCGCCGCCCAGGCCCTCCACCTCTACGGCAGCGAACCCGCAGTTAAGACCCTCACCGGCATCGATGTCCTCGAATCCACCCACTACGCCGCACTAACCGAAATCGCGCGCCGGCACAACAATCACCTCCGCCTCGGCATCCTCACCAACCAAACCGGCCTCGACTCTCACGGCCACCGCACCATCGATCTCCTCGCCACCGAAGCCCCTAAATCCGCCCCCGGCCTGGCGCTCAAATCCCTCTTCTCACCGGAGCACGGCATCTTCGGCACTAAAGACGAGGCTGGCATCTCCGGCGAAGTCGATCCCACCACCCACATCGCCGTCACCTCGCTCTACGGAGCCAAACCCGAGTCCCGCCGTCCCACCCACGATCAGCTCAAAGACCTCGACGCCGTCGTCATCGACCTCCAGGACGCCGGTGTCCGCTTCTATACTTACGAGGCCGTCACCGGGTACTTCCTCGAGGCCGCTGCCGCAGAAAAAAAACTTGGGCACCCTCTCGAGATCATCGTCCTCGACCGCCCCAACCTGATCGGTGGGGAAAAAGTGCAGGGCCCTGTCTCCGACGAAGGTCACGAGTCCTACACCAACTACATGCCGCTGCCTATCCGTCACGGCATGACCCTCGGAGAACTGGCCCGCTACATCAACGGCGAACGCCGTCTGCCCGGCCCCTCACCCAACATCCAGGTCCCCCTCAACGCGCAGCTCACAATCATCCCGCTCCAGAACTGGCAACGCCCCCAGTATTACGACCAGACCGGCCTCCCCTGGATCAACCCCAGCCCCAACCTTCGCAGTGTCACCGCCGCCACACTCTATCCCGGAACCGAACTCCTGCAGTTCACCAACGTCTCCGTCGGACGCGGAACGCCGATGCCGTTTGAGAACATCGCGGCGCCCTTCTTCGATGCCAAAACGCTCGCCTCAGCCCTGACCGCGCGCAACATTCCCGGCGTAAGCTTCACAGCCTCTACTGTGACCATTGCGGAGGACGCAAACCATTTCCCCTACCACGGCCAGACTCTCCCCGCCGTCCATCTCACCCTCACTGACCGCAACCTGCTTGATTCTCCCGAACTTGGCATCGAGATGATTTCCGCCATTCGCCGACTCTATCCGCAACAATTCGATCTCACCCGCGCCGACCGTCTCCTCGTCAGCGTCAACACCGTCCTCTCGCTCAAAAACAACGACGATCCTCGGACCATCGCGAAGTCATGGGAGCGCGATCTGGACGCCTTCCGTCAGCGTCGCGCTCGATATCTTCTCTACTGATCAACCTTTCTATCCATCAAAAGATGTATCCAGTTCGCTACTCAAGACGCACAAATTCACCACATCTCGGCCATTCCTGCATCACAATAGAAAGACCTTCAAAATAAGAGGGAAGATGTCTTATGCCGCGCATTAATTTTCATCTGCAACTTGTCGCTCTCAAAGATAAGCTCCTCGCCATGGCTGCTCTCTCCCAGCAGGCGCTTTCGCTCGCCCTTGAGGCCTATCTGACCGGCAATCTCAGTCTTTGCGAGCACGTCAAGGAGATCGAAGCCGCCATCAACGCCGCCGAGCGCGACGTCGACGAGATGGCCTACGACCTTCTGGCCAAGGAACAGCCCATGGCCATCGACCTGCGCTTCATCCTCGCTGTCATCAAAATCAATGGCGATCTAGAGCGCATCGGCGACCAGGCCTCCAACATCGCTCAACGAACCACCACCCTCGTCGGCAGCCCCCACATCGAGCTCCCTATCGACATCCCCGACATGGGCGAAAAGGTAGGCGTCATGATCCGCAGCGCCCTCCAATCGCTCCTTGAAGCCGACGCTCGCCTCGCCGAAAAGGTTCTAGCTATGGACGATGAAGTCGACGAGATCAACCATCTCGTCCAGGCCGACCTCACCGAGTTGATGCAGCGTCAGCCCGAAATCAGTGCGCAGGCGCTCAACGCCATCATCGTCTCCCGCAACCTCGAGCGCTCTGCCGACCACGCCACCAATATCGCTGAAGACGTCATCTTCTGGGTCCGAGGCTCGGACGTTCGCCACATATACTCTCTCGCCCAGGCGGAATAAACTTTCCGAACCCCATTGCTGATCCCATAGAAATGGGACACTTACGCGAAAGCGCGAATCATCTGGTTGAGGGCACGGCTGTAGAAAGTTACTCAGAAAAGGCGGCTTTAGCCGCCGGGCTCATCCCGGAATACCGAGACCAAAGAACACGAAATCGCCCATTCCCTTGACGCCTAACTCATTGCGGATTAACCTTATAAATATGGTATTTGGCAGCAGCCTCGTCCTCCGCACCTGTCGTATGTGTTGTTGTGACCGGGTGTGCTGTCGCCTTTGCACAGTTTCGTAGACCTTTCCTGAGTCCTCGAACCCCAAGCAAAGCCGCTGCCGACGCCCACTCCTCCGAGTGGGATTTTTATTATCCAAGCTAAATTCAGCCCAAAGGATTTTCACCATGTCCACCACCCCGGCCCCCGCCGCCGTCAAAGAAACCAAAGCCCAGCGATCTGAACGACTTAAGCTCGCCAAGAATCCGTGGGAAGCGTGGGATGAGGTCCGCCAGTTCGCCAGCCAGGGTCGCGACTCCGTTCTACCCGAGTGGACCGGGCTCTACTTCAAGTGGTGGGGGGTCTACACCCAGGGCGACGGTAAGGGAGTCACCGGCGGTGCAAACGGTGAAGGCAAGGCCACCGAGTACTTCATGATGCGTGTCGGCTTGCCCAACGGCCTGCTCACCAGTCAGCAGACCCGCGTCATCGGCCAGCTTGCCATCAAATACGCCAACAATCTCGCCGACATCACCACCCGCCAGAATATCCAGCTCCACTGGCTCACCCTCTCTGGACTGGTCGATGTCGTCGATTCCCTCACCTCCGTCGGTCTCTCCCCCAAGGGAGCCTGCGGCGACGTCGTCCGCAACGTAACCGGATGCCCTCTCGCCGGCATCGATTCGCACGAGCTGCTCGACGCCTCGCCCCTCGCGGTCGAGATCGCGCATCACCTCACTGCGAATCCCGAGTTTTATAACCTCCCCCGCAAATTCAAGATCACCGTCTCCGGCTGCCCCGTCTGGTGCACCTTCCCCGAGATCAACGACGTTGCCCTCACTGCCATCAAGCGCACGATCGGTGGAGTCGAAGAGATCGGCTACACCCTTCGCGTTGGCGGCGGCCTCTCCACCGAGCCCCACATCGCCACCCGCATCCCCGCCTTCATTCCGCAGGACAAAGCCCTCGACGTCGTCACCGCCGTCGTGCGCATCTTCAAAGAGCAGACGGATCTCCGCGAGAACCGCACCCGCGCCCGCATCAAGTATCTCTTCATGCGTCACGGTTGGACCGCCGAATCGATGCTGGCTGCCATCGAGGAGAAGCTCGGCTACAAGCTCGATCCCAACCCCGTCGCCCTCGAAGACATTCCCGCCGACATCTATCGCGACCACATCGGAATCACCCCACAGCGCCAGCCCGGCCTCTCCTCGGTAGGAGCCTCGGTGCTTAACGGCCGCCTCACTGGCCAGCAGCTCATAACGCTTGCGGATCTGGCCGACAAGTACGGCAACGGCTCTCTCCGTGCGACCATCGGGCAGAATATCCTCATCGTCAACGTTCCCAACCGCGAGACCGCCGCGCTCGTCGTCGAACTCAATACTCTTGGCCTCAACGTCGACGTCTCTCCCTTCTGGCGCGGAGCCATCGCCTGCACTGGAACCGAGTTCTGCAAACTCGCCATCGCCGAGACCAAGGCCTTCAACAAGTGGCTCGTTGCCGACCTTGAAGACCGGCTCCCCGGCTTTGACCAACAGATTCGCCTCCACGTCACCGGCTGCACTAACTCCTGCGGCCAGCACTGGATCGCCGACATCGGCCTCGAAGGCAAGAAGATCAAGAAGGATGGCCAGCTGGTCGACGCCTTCTTCTTCTGCGTCGGAGGCTCCATCGGCAAGTACGCCCGGCCCGCACGCCAGCTCGGGTACCGCGCCGCCGCTACCGACGTCCCAGCGGCCATCGAGCGCCTCCTCACCGGCTACCTCGACGCCCGTACGAAAGGGGAAGATCTCCGCTCCTACTTCGACCGCACCGACGACACCACTCTTCGCGCCCAGTTGGCGGGCGAGGTCCTCGATCCGGTCGAACGCGACGCTCCTCCTGTAGGCGCAGGACGCCTCGCTCCCGGAGAATAAATCTTCCCCCAGGCCAGTTCCGCGGAAGCCACTGAATCTTTGCCCCACTAAAAGAGAACACACAGAATTTCTGTGGGTGTTCTCTTTTAGCAGCAGTTCTTTAGATAAGCGGGAAGCGCTTTTTTGGAGATCAGCAGCTCATGAAAGCTATTAACTTACCGCAGCATATTGTTGAATCAATGAGCTTAACGCGTTAGAGGCCCAGCTTCTTGACCTCATCGTTGTAGTACTTGCGGTAGAGGATGTCCCACTCCTGGGAGCCTTCGAGGATGATCTTGCGCTGCGAGGCGATCTTTTGGCGGGCAGCAGCGTCGATCTTCGTCTCCTCCGTAAGAAGCTTTTCGAGGGCCTTGCGCGCCTCCTGGCGGATCGTGTTGCGATCCTCGAGGAAGTCGCACTCCTTAATCTCCGCCAGAGTATCGGCGACGGTATGGGCGAGTTTGTTGACCTTATCGCGGGAGATTCTCACAACACCGCCTTGTACTTGCGAGCCAACTCGTTTTTGACCTTTTTGAACATCTCCGGATAGCTCGCCCCGGACTTGCGCATGTCTTCCTGAAAAGCCTCGAGGATGACCCGGACTTCGTCGTTGATACGATCCTCAAGCGAGAGTTCATCGACCATGGCGGCTGCGACGCGTTCGTCCAGGATGGCCGGCTTCTCGGTCTGAATCATCTTCTGCGCAATAAGATGCTTTATGGTCTGGCGCGCCAGATAGCCTACGTAATCTTTAGAGAAAATCATTTGACTTTAAGTCGAATATAACATGCGGATGTCGATGAGGCGACGGGGGTTCCCTACTTCCTATGGGGGCACTGGTCGCTGTTGACGCAGGATTCAGCCAGTCGCAGCCGTTCCACTGGGCGTCCCCCGACGAGGTGCTCTCGAACGATCTCCTCAACATCGCGGGGGTGCACGTTGCCGTACCAGACGGCTTGGGGATAAACAACGACCACCGGGCCATGCTCGCATTGATCCAGACAGCCTGCCTCATTCGCCCGGACTTTGTGCTTGAGTCCGGCATCTTTTATGGCGTCTTTGAACGCTGACTTCAACTTTTTGCTTCCCTGTGGAAGACAGCTTGGCCGTGAAGCGGAATCGTCTCGCTCGTTGGTGCAGATAAACAAGTGGTGCTCAAAAAGAGGCATGCTGGTTGGATTCCATGGTGTGTCGAAGGATGCACAAGGGCTCCTTTTGAAAGAGTGTCGTCCCGGCATGGTTTTTGAGACAATAGCCTTTCGATGCATCCTGACAATCTCATCTCGCTCAAAGACGACATGGTGGCCTTTATCTCCGGACACGGTATGCGAAGAATGAACGGCTACGTCTCCGACGAAGTTCCGACGGTTCTCTTTGAGGAGGAGGACCCCGACGGCTGGAAGGATTTCGTGGAGCTGGCCAAGGCCTCAGGAGCTCCGTTTGTGACCATGAGCGAGGTTGTGCTCGAAAAATCGGACATTGCCACCCTGATCGAACAGATTCGCGACCAGATGTATCCGGACGATGAATCCGCGGAGATCGAAGACGCCGAACGGCTGGTTCGTCATGTAGGCAAGATCGGTTACCTGCAAATGGGCTTTGCGCACCAGGGTGTGATGTTTCTCTTTGAGGTGGCTACGGACTGGTACGACACCTTCCAGGACCTGATGGAGACAATAACGGACCTTGGCAGGATCGTAGTAGACGACCACGAGAACGACGAGTAGGACGAGGCAGGCGTAAGAGTGGTCATCAGCCAGGCTGAGGCACAACGGGAGTGGGTGGCGCGCGGTGCCGATGAGGCCGATATCAGGCACGTGATGTCGGTGGCCGGCTGTCCTCGTGGCATCGCAAAGATACTGGTCACACGCGGTCTCGTGGATGAAGCATCGGTCAAGACGTTTTTTGCGCCCTCCCTCAGCGACCTGATCGATCCGATGAAGATGCTTGGCATGCAGCCGGCGATCGAACGCATTCGGCGTGCGGTGCAGAATTCCGAACCCATCCTGATCTATGGCGACTATGACGTGGACGGCACCACCGCGACCGTCCTGCTGAAGACCGCGATTGAGCGCAGCGCCCCCAAAGAGACCCCCGCCATTGTCAGGTATCACGTACCCCATCGCATCCGAGAGGGATATGGGATGCGCACAGCAGTGTTAGCCGATGCGGCTGCGGCAGGAATTCGCCTGGTCATCAGCGTGGACACAGGAATCCGCGCCTTTGCCGCCGCTACGGAAGCCCAGGCACTGGGCCTGGACCTGATCGTAACCGACCATCATCTGCCGGATGACGCGCAAGGCATTCCCCACGCACTCGCTGTCATTAATCCCGCGCAACCCGGCTGTGAGTATCCATTCAAGTCACTCTGTGGAGCCGCGGTGGCGTTCAAGCTGGCACACGCCATTCTGCGCGCGGCCTGTGGCAACGATGCCGACCAGGAGCGCCTGGAACGCACCCTCATCCCGTCGTTCCTCAAGCTGGCGGCGATCGCGACCATCGCCGACTCCGTCCCGCTGGAGGGTGAAAACCGGGTGATCGCAGCTTTGGGCCTGCGAGAGCTTCGCAATCCGGTACAAGCGGGGCTTCGTGCCCTGATGGAAGTCGCGCAGATTCCCACAGATCGGCCGCCCACGGCTGCAGAGGTCGGTTTTCGCATCGCGCCTCGCATCAACGCCGCTGGAAGGATGGATATCGCTGACGATGTCGTCGAGTTGTTCCTGACGCGCGATCGCGAACAGGCACGCGCCCTTGCCTCCAAACTTAACCGTTTGAATGACGATCGCAGGGCAACAGAAGCCAAAGCTCTCGAAGCGATCGACGAAAGACTTGCTGCAATGCGAAACCAGGACGGTCACTTCCCCGCCCTGTGCTTCGTGATGGACGATCCGGAGTGGCATCGAGGCGTCCTGGGGATTCTTGCCTCGCGGATCGTCGATCGTACGGGCCGCCCCGCACTGGTTTTAACGCACAACGACGGGCAGGCTCACGGTTCAGGTCGGTCCATCGCGGGATACCATCTGCTCGATGCGCTCACCTTCGTGCACGAAGAGAGTGACCTGTTTGAACGCTTTGGCGGCCATGCCCACGCTGTGGGATTTTCGCTCCCTTCGGACCGGGTGCCTTTATTACGGCAAAAGATGGAACAACACAGCTCTTCCGCACTCGTGCAGGGGATGCTGATTCCTCCGCTTGAGTTCGATGCCGAAATAGAGCTGGAAGACCTGAATGCGCATTTCTACGAATGGGTGGAAAAATGCGGTCCCTTTGGTGTGGGCAACCGTGAGCCAACATTTGTCACTCGTTCGGTTACGCTCGCTTCGGCCGTTCGCGTTATTAAAGAACGACACGTGTGCCTGGAAGTAATCTCTAGCAGTGTACGGCTCAGTGTGCTGGGCTGGAGCCGGTCGGGCACGCTGTGGACAGAGCTCTGCCAGCGCATGGAACTCGCCGCGGAGTCACGGATCGATATCGCCTACAGGCTCAAGTCCAAAAGCAATTCCTGGCACACCGGTCTTGAGCTGGAGCTGGTCGATCTTCGTCGCGCAGAACCATCAGAATGATGGAATCGACGGTATGTGCCATGGTTCATTGCACAGAAGTAATTCCTTTGCATCGCCTTAGGAGCGCAAAGCGTCTTATATACTGACCCTTCGTAATGCCAACGACAGAGACAAGACGGCTCAACCCTTACGCGGTGGCGGGAATCATTCTTGCCCTCGTTGCTATGGCGATTCTTGGAATCCGCATATTCACGCGCGATGTAGTCGACGTGCGCGCGGCAGCGGTAACCCATCAAAATTTGTTAAGCACTCTGCCCACCAATGGTCGGGTCGAGCCTATAGACCCGTTTCAGGCTCACGCGCTGGCTCCCGGGGTAGTTTCTAAGATCTACGTCCAGGTAGGGGAGAAGGTCAAAAAAGGCGACCCCTTGATCAAGATGGAGGATGCGGATGCAGTCTCCAAGCTTGCGACAGCTCATGCCAGCTTGAGCAGTGCCCAGGCCACTCTCCATGACATCCAGCAGGGTGGAACACAAGAGGAGCGGCTCTCCATGGCGGCCGATCTGAGCCGTGCCCAGCGGCAGCAGGCAGACGCAACGAAGAGCCTGGCGGCGCTCCGCCAGCTCCAGCAGAAAGGCGCGGCCTCCGTCAGCGAAGTGGCCTCCGCGGAACAAAGGCTGCAAACCGCCGATGCAAGCCTCAAAAACATTCAGCAACGCCAGACCGATCGCTACAGCGCCACCGATCGAAGCAAGGTCCAGGCTCAGATGAACGATGCTCGCGCCACAGTAGCTTCGGCGGAGAGCGCTTACGGCAATGTCAACATCCGCTCCCCCCTGGCAGGAACGGTCTATTCCATCCCGGTCACGGCCTATGATTTTGTCAATGCAGGCGAGCCCTTGATGGATGTCGCGGACCTGAATCGCATCCAGGTTCGGGCCTACTTCGATGAACCGGAGATCGGCAAGCTTGCGGTGGGGCAGGCAGTAAAGATTACCTGGGATGCCAAGCCCAATGAGACCTGGCACGGGCACATCAGCCGTGCGCCCTCGACAGTCATCGTGTACGGAACGAGAAATGTCGGCGAGTGCATTATTACGGTGGATGACGCCCAAGGTGACCTGCTGCCCAACACTAACGTAATCGTCACGGTAACAATCTCGCAGCGTTTCAACGTGCTGAGCGTTCCACGCGAATCCCTGCATACCGAGGGAACCAGTGACTATGTCTATCGCATCATCCAGGGAAAACTGGTGCGCACTCCCGTGCAGGTCGGCGTGCAGAATTTGAACCGCGTGGAGATCGTAAGCGGATTGACCGAAAAGGATACGGTAGCTCTGAATGCGACCAGCAACCGCGATCTTTCGAACGGTCTGGGTGTAAAGATCGTCGAATAGCCTATGGCCTTTCCCCTCCCCTCGCTCCATGCCCGTCTCGCTGTTCTGCTGGTCACGTTGTGCTTTTGTGCAATCCCCATGCGGGCAGACGACGCGCAGGCCGATGCCCTGCTCAAGCAGGGACGCGTGGATGATGCCGCCACCATGCTGGACCAGGTCCTTGCCGCCCAAGCTCAGGATGCCCGGGCGCATCAACTTTTGTGCCGGGTCTTCTACGCCCAGGATATGGCCGATTCGGCGATACACGAGTGCGAGCAGGCGGTCCATGACGATCCTTCCAGCAGCGACTCTCAGGTTTGGCTGGGACGTGCCTACGGCCTGAAGGCATCTCAGATCAACATGCTGAGCGCCTTTCGGGTTGCAAAGAAGGTCCACACCGCGTTCGAGCGCGCTGTGCAGCTGAATCCGGCCAATGTGCAGGCGATGAGCGACCTGGGCCAGTTCTATGTCGCGGCTCCGGGCATCGTCGGTGGAGGAGTAGACAAGGCCGAGGCGCTGGTTCCGCAGATCATGCCCCGCTCAGCCCAAAAAGCGCATCGCCTGCTGGCATTGATCGCAAAAAAGAAGAACGATATGGCAACCGCCGAGGCTGAGTACAAAAATGCAATCTCGGCTGGAAAGACTGCCGAAGCATGGGTCGATCTCGGCCAGTTCTACCAGGAGCAGTCACAGCCGGACAAAGCCGTTACTGCGCTGGAATCCAGTGTGCAAGCCAACCGAACCAGGAACTCCGCGCTCGTCGATGTCGCCAGCATCCTCACGGACATTCATCGCCGGCCCGATATGGCCGAAAAAGCTCTGCGCGAGTATCTTGCTTCTCCTGCGAAGACCGACGATGCCCCGGCCTTTAAGGTGCATCTGCAGCTTGGCGATATCCTGAAGAAACGCGGCGACACCGCCGGAGCCCAGCAGGAGTATGCTGCGGCCCTGGCCCTGGCATCTAACTTTGCTCCCGCCCACAAGGCGGTCCAGGGTGAATGAGGCGAGGCGCGTTACCATAATTCGATATGGCAGGAGTCTCCCGCAACGCATGACCTTTCTACGAAGCCTTCTGATCGCCGCGCTTTGTACCTTCGGTGTATCTTCACCGGCGACGGCCCAGATCTCGTTCGCGACCGCGATCGATCTTGCCCTCAAGAACAGCCCAAGGGTATTGGGGGCACAGGCTGAGGTCGACAAGGCGCGCGAGGTGCTTATTGAGACAAAAGATGTCTATGTGCCCTCCCTAAGCTTAGGCTCCGGTTTGGGTTACACCTATGGCTTTCCCTTTGGAGCGCCCTCTCTCTTCAACATCACCATTCAGTCACTCCTCTACGATCAGTCTCAAAAGAATTACATTCACGCTGCGCGCGCAGGACTTGAAGCCGCAAATCACAATCTTCAGAATGTACGGCAGCAAATCATGGAAGATGCTGCGACAACCTACATCTCTCTGGACGCCGACTTTGAGCGCACGCGAGCTGGTGGAGAGGAGTCAAGCTTCGCTACTGAACTTATCAGGATCGTTCAGCAGCGATTCGATGCAGGACAAGACACCCAGATCGAACTCACACGGGCGAAGCTCACTGCCGCGAACCTTCGACTTCGCGGAATTCAACTTGAAGATGATTTCAACAACCAGCGCGATCACCTCGCCGTCCTGACCGGCCTCCCTGCCGATGGTCTGACAACGGATCATGCCAGCATTCCGGCGTTTCAATCGTTCGATCGGAAATCCACCCCGGACACCGTTCTGCCTGAATCGATTCAGGGTGCGTACTCGATCGCCCAATCTAAATTGCAGATGGCATTTGGCGACTCGCGCAAGATGTATCGCCCGCAGATTGGCCTCGGAGTGCAGTACAGCCGCCTGGCCAGCTTCAACAATTATGCGGACTACTATCGAGAAGGAAGTTTCAACAACTACAACAATCTCCAGATTGGTCTCCAGTTCACTCTTCCCCTCTTCGACAAGTCCAAGCGCGCTAAGGCTCGCGAATCCCTCGCCGAAGCGCGTCGTAGCCTCTATGAGGCAGACCAGGCGCGCAATCAGTTCCTCGAGGGCCGCCGCAGGAGTAACAATTCCATCCGAATGCTTCAGGCGCGCACGGAGGTCGCTTCTCTACAGCGGGAACTTGCGGAGAACCAGATTGACGTAGTTCGCATTCAGCTTCGAGACGGAACTTCTGGCGGCCCGCCGACGACCCCCAAAGAAGAGCAGAACGCACGCATCCAGGAGCGCGCCCGCTATCTTGATTATCTGGACGCCGATCTCCAGCTCCGTCAAACGCAAATTAACCTTTTGCGCACAAATGGCCAGCTCGAAGACTGGTTGAAATCGGCATCACAATCCACGGCCCCGACTGCATCTAAGCCCTAATGAACTGGAAGGCGATCGCCGTCGTCGTCATCATGCTTCTCCTCGTGATCACTGCTGCGGGATTCGTGCGCGACTCGCGTGTAGAGACCGACTTTCCGGCCATCCGCGCCAAATCTTCCGAAGCCGATGTACGCCGAATCATGGGGGATCCGAAGGAGATTCAACATTCCTGCGATGCCTATGGGACCGCTGTCACGCCGGACTGTAACCACGTCTTTATCTACCGCTCCATCTTCTACCCTCTCCGCAACAAATACTGGCTCGTCTTCTTCGATGAAAACAATCAGGTTACAGCCACATCGAGCCAGCAGTAACCACGGGAGAAACCCCGCAAACAGGTTCCCCAGGGTGGTTACCGAATGGTAAAATTGAACCTAAGATCATGCCCCTCAAGACACTGTTCCTAAACCCGCCCTCCTTTGAGAACTTTGACGGCGGCGCCAGCTCACGCTGGCCCGCGACCCGCGAGATCGAATCCTACTGGTACCCGGTATGGCTCGCCTATCCCGCCGGCATGCTCGAGGGCTCAAAGCTGCTCGATGCTCCGCCGCATCATGTTTCAGCCGAGGAGACCATCGAGATCGCTAAGGGGTATGAGTTCCTCGTACTCTTCACCTCGACGGTGGGCTGGAGCGGCGATCATGCCCTTGCTCAGGCCATCAAGAAGGTCAATCCATCCATTCGGATCGCCTTCGTAGGCCCGCCTGTCACGACCGATCCCGACCGCGCCCTCAACGAGTGCAATGTCATCGACTTCGTCTGCCGCCGCGAGTTCGACTTCTCCGTCGTCGAGTACGCCAACGGCAAGCCGCTGAACGAGATCCTCGGTATCAGTTACAAGGACGCATCCGGCGTCATCCAGCACAACCCCGACCGTCCACAAGTCGAGGATCTGGACGCCATGCCCTGGGCCACCAAGATCTACAAGCGCGACATGGACGTCACCCGCTACAACGTGCCGTTCCTGCTGCACCCCTACATCGCGCTCTACTCCACCCGCGGCTGCCCAGCGCAGTGCACCTTCTGCCTCTGGCCGCAGACACTCTCAGGTCACGCGTGGCGCAAACGCTCCAGCGACGACGTTGCCGCTGAGATGAAGTGGGCCAAGGAGAACTTCCCGCACGTCAAGGAGTTCTTCTTCGACGACGACACCTTCAACATCCAGAAGGCCCGCACCATCGAGCTCTGCGCCAAGCTCAAGCCCCTCGGCATCACCTGGTCCTGCACCTCGCGCGTCACCACCGACCGCGACACCCTCAAGGCCATGAAGGAAGCCGGCTGCCGCCTTCTGATCGTCGGCTTTGAGTCCGGCGACCCGCAGATCCTCAAAAACATCAAGAAGGGCGCAACCGTCGAGCGCGCCCGTGACTTCGTCAAGGACTGCCACGACCTTGGCCTCATCATCCATGCCGACTTCATCCTTGGACTTCCCGGCGAGACCAAGGAGTCGATCTGGAACACGATCAACTTCGCCAAGACGCTCGACTGCGAGACCATCCAGGTCTCCGTCGCCCATGCCTACCCGGGCACCGAGTTTTATGACTTCGCCGCGAAGAACAACTTCATCACCAACGAGAACATGGAAGACGGCGGCGGTCATCAGATGGCGCACATCGAGTACCCCGGCCTACCCACCGAGTACGTGATGGAGATGGTGCACAAGTTCTATGACGAATATTATTTCCGTCCCAAGGCTGCGGCCCGCGTCGTCTGGAAGGCGATAGTCAACCGCGACGTTCCCCGTCTCTACGTCGAAGCAAAATCCTTCATGAAGCTGCGTGCCCAGCGCAACAAAGCTGCACGCGCAAAGAAAGAAGAGAACGCACTCAAGGCGCAGGAATCCGTCAGCATGAATGCGTAAACTTACTCTAATAAGGGAATGGGCAGCTGGTTTTAACTAGCTGCCCATTCTTCTTTTACGGACTTTTAACGCCCTTTGCGATTCAACTGGTAAGCACACCTAATTGACGCGAGGATTGATGGTCCGTCTTCCATTTGCTGCTCTAATCTTTTTTTCCTTAGCCGCCCATCTATCCGCACAGAATTTGCCGGATCCACCATCGCCTGCCGCACCTGAAGTTGTGCAGCCCTCCCCCACCTCTCCATCTTTCTTCCGTCGATTGGCGGCAGCCTATCGCGAAGATTGGTCACCATCAGCCGCTTCCTCTTCAGAGGCTCCAGAGCGTCGTGGCTTCCCG
Organism: Edaphobacter sp. FHG110511_03; assembly: GCF_059115365.1. Taxonomy (NCBI): domain Bacteria; kingdom Pseudomonadati; phylum Acidobacteriota; class Terriglobia; order Terriglobales; family Acidobacteriaceae; genus Edaphobacter; species Edaphobacter sp. FHG110511_03. The sequence continues at coordinate 56,189 of NZ_JBZYWL010000007.1, forward strand.
GCTCCACTCGACTCCCCTCCTTTTCCCAGCACAGACTATTCCGTTGGCGGCACGCCAATCATTGGCGCCCCAGACACACAGTCCTACATGCTCATGCAAGCCATCAACGGCAATCGTAGCCGCACAAAAGTCTACGGATGGTTCAATGGGGGATTCAATGTCAGCACTTCAAATAAGGGAGATGGTGCAAACGCCCCCGCAGCGTATTACTACAACCCCGACCGCGTCACTCCTGATCAGGAGGTGCTCTACATCGAACGTCTTCCCAACAGTGTTGGGAGCGAGCACATTGACTATGGTTTTCGCTTGGCTACTATTTATGGTCAGGACTATCGATTCACCACAAGCAAAGGGGTCTTCTCGCAACAACTTCTGGCGCGTAATCACGAATACGGCTTTGACCCTGTAATGTTCTACCTGGACATCTACGTGCCGAACGTTGCGAAAGGAATGAACATCCGCATAGGACGGTATATCTCCCCTCCCGATATCGAAGCACAGCTCGCGCCCAACAACTACACCTACTCACACTCAATCCTCTACGCCATCGACCCCTACACGCAGACCGGCCTTATCGCCAGTATTAAACTCTCCGGCCACTGGCTGCTTCAGGCGGGCATCTCGAGCGGGAATGATGTAGCTCCGTGGACGAAAGATGCAACTCCTACCGGAACCGCCTGCGTAAATTACACATGGAGAACCGGCGGAGATGCGTTGTATGTCTGCGCGAACTCGTTCAACAAAGGAAAGTATGCCTATAACAACGTCCAGCCCTACTACACGACCTGGTATCACAAGATCAATTCAAAGTGGCACACCGACACAGAGTTCTGGTACATGTACGAGCGGGACGTTCCGAACATAGCGGGAAATGTCGCCAACCCTTTGCCAACGGAAACTGGCGCGAATGGAGCCTATTGCTCTGCAGGAAGACTCACCTGCTTTGCACCTGCTGACGCAGTCGTAAATTACGTTGAAGACAAGATTGACTCCCATAACTACGTCTCCATTCGCAACGAATTCGTGGACGATATTCGTGGCCAGCGCACCGGCTATGCGACGAAATACACCGAGCACCTGATCGGCTACGGCCACTGGATCGGTTCTACAGTCCTCTTTCGCCCAGAACTCCGCCTGGAACACTCTTACAACCGTGCCGCTTACGACCTTGGAACGAAGAAGACACAATTCATCGTCGCCGGCGATGTCACCTATCACTTTTAGCGTCTAAGGGCAGTTGGTCACGAATCAGCTGCCTCTTTTCTTTGCCCTTCACACCATGAAAGCATTTCGAACTACAGTCGAGCTGTTGGTCATTTCAAGGTGAGGGATCTTCTTCATGTCCAATGCGGATCAAAGCATCACCGCGACAGAGGAATCAGAGCTTCTCGAAATCATCCAGCGGTGGGCAAAGGCCGTTCGCGATCAGGACTTCGAAGCCATTCGCGCACATCACGACCCCGGCATCCTTATGTTCGACGTTCCCCCGCCCTTCCTCTCTCGCGGAATCGACGCCTATATGGAGACCTGGCAGCTGTTCTATAAATTCGCTCCCACGCCCGTTAAATTCGATTTCGACGACATTCAGATCCACGCAGACGACAAAGTCGCCTTTGCTACCGCCATCGGACACTGCCGAAATATCGAGCCTGACGGACAGATCGTCCCGCTCGACTTCCGCCTTACTATGGGATTTCGCAAGATGGACGGCCGCTGGCTTATCGTCCATGAGCATCATTCACTGCCTGCCAAGTAGCGGCTTATACTACGGCGTGAACGCCGCTTTGACCAACGCTCTGTGTTCTTCCAGTAACACTTGGCCTTCCGGTAAAATCTCTCGTTCGTTCTTACACGGAATGAACCGAGTGATACAGTCAAGGCGAAAATCCATCAATTTAGCTCGCTCAGAGACATCTCCGTCTGGCGAATAGGTAACGACTAGGCCACGTTTATCTGCTGTGATCGCGCTGCGCCGATATATTCTCGATATCTCTGTGTCATATTCATATCCGGGCCAAGTGTATCTGGAAAAATCTGCCGCCTCCCGAGACCTAACGACAAGCTCCTGCCCAAGGATAGTTCCGGGAGTAAACCAATCGCGAACCGGCAACCTGACCATTTCCTCAAAGCTTTTCGATGTCACGATACCCTTTTCCACTGTGAATCCCGCCGAGATTACTGCAAACCGAAGTCCAACGTTGTCGGCGATTCGTGGCATCCAGTTCATCACTCCGATATCTGGATAGCCCCAAAACCAACCTGTCAGACTGTGGTCGATCTGTATCCCGTACTCGCATTTTTCAGAAGTGCACAAATCGGCTGAGTAGCGAAAACCCCACTTTTTTCTCAGCGCCTCTGCATCGGTCCACGAACTCTTCGACACCTCTAATGCTTGAATATCGGCGAGCAATCTTTCGCCACGCCAACGCAACAACCATTGGTTGCCCCCACTCCAGATCCAGGCGGCAACCAGAAGAATGAACACCGCGAATAAGACGCGGCGAAACCATGTAGAGATGGATTTCATTTCCGGAAGTAGAACACGATCCTCGTTTCCACAGGCGGTTAATCTTTAGCCTCGAGCGCATGTATCTCATGCCTATAACTGCATCCGCTTTCGATGACTGCTTAATGCTGTCATCGAAAGTACCCCCGCGAACGGCCCCAGCGCCAAAGGAAGAAAGCTCCAGCGCCATCCAATATGCTCCGCGAGCGCTGCCGTCGTACGGATAGAGACCAACGTCAGTGCAAAACCAAGTCCCAGTTGCAGTGCCAGCGCCGTGCCGACATAGCTCGGATCGCTCAGCTCAGTCGCCATCGCCGAGAACTGTGCCGAATCGCCGATCACGGTAACGCCCCACACACATGCAACCACCACAAAAAGCCATAGAGGGCCATCGAAGAAGATCCCGATGCTCATGGCGCATGCGCCCGAAAGCGTCATCATCAATCCTGCAGCAAACGTGCGGCTCGTACGATCGGCAAGCACACCGCCCAGTACCGCTCCCACCGATCCCGAAGCGATCACTCCGAACGTTATCAGAGATGCAGTCTTCACTCCGGTCACTCCCATATGGGGAGAGGCGGCGCGAACGTACGCCAGCAACCATCCCCACATCGCATACAGCTCCCACATGTGCCCGAAGTAGCCAAGGTTGGCCAGCAGCAGCGATCGGTTCCTCATCACCGCTCCCATGCGCCGCAGATCGAACACTGCCCTGCTAAAGGGAAATGGGCCTTCCAAAGCAAAGATCCACAACACACCGCCACCCGCCAAAGTACAGGCAGAGGCGACCACCACCACTGCCCTCCAATCCACACGATCCGTCAAAAAGCGCACCAGGTGCGGAGAGGCAGACCCCAGCGTCAACGCTGCGATGACAAAGCCGAGCGCTACTCCCCGGCCTCGTACGAACCACGTGGAGACCAGCTTCAGGGCCGGAGGATAAACTCCCGCAAGTGCCACGCCGGTAACAAAGCGGGCAGCAAGCAGAGCGGTCGTAGAGGGAGCCCAAAGCAGGCTCAGATTCGCCGCCGCCGCCAGAAGAGCGCTGATCCCCATCAGCTGGCGAAGGGGCACAAGATCGGGGAGACAGACCAGGCTCGACAACAAGGCACCGGTGACGAAGCCAAGTTGTACCGCGTTCGTCAGCCACGAAACCTGTGCCGCCGACAGATGCCATACCTGGATAAGTTCCGGCGTAATCGCAGTTGCCGAGAACCACGTCGTCATACACAGCACCACACCCGTGCAGATCAACCCCAGCATGCGAAGGTGCATTGGGTCGACAGCCCCTTCATCAGTCAACCTTCGATCCTGCACGAGTTCCCGGTCCTCCCCAAAAGGCGATACTCAGTTCTAACATCCGGGTTTCCGCCACAAGGCAACCAGGGGGAGAAGCTTTCTACCTCCCGCGCAAACTCATAGCCGTATACTACGGCGGGGATCACGTCCTCCACTTGAAAGGAACTCAAGATATGCGCTCTACCTCTCAAATCCTTATGTTTGCCTCGATCGCCTGTCTGCTCACCGGTCCAGTCCGGGCCCAGGAATCCCCTGAAACCAACCGCAAGGTCGCAGGCGGAGGCATCACGGTAAAAGGTTGGGAAGGCAAAGTCGACGCCGATGCCGAGAAGGCCGGTCAAACCGTGAAAGACGCTAAGTTGTCGGAGGAGGGCAAGACCCTCGAGGTCACCACCGGCCCAGCCATCACCTACTGGAATCCGAAGAACATGGCCAAAGGCGACTACACCGTCTCCGCCACCTTCAACGAGCCGAAGTTTCAGAACCTCAACACCCACCCGCATCCCTACGGAATCGTCATCGCGGGCAACGGCCTCGGCACCGCTGACCAGAGCTACATCTACTGCGCCGCCTATGGCAACGGTAACTTCATCGTCCGAGGCTTCGGCCCCGAGCCCTTCCAGCTCAACGGCCGACGCGAAGCCAACGATGCCGTACACAAGGCTGCAGGCGTAGGCGAGCCCGTCACCCAGGAGATCGCCATGCAGGTCAAAGGCGACAAGGTCTCCTGCATCATCAACGGCACCGTCGTCAAGACACTTGAGAAGGCGGACCTGGTCACCGCCGGTAAGCTCAAATCCACCGATGGCATCTATGGCATCCGCTTCGCCCACAACACGGATGCGACAGTCAGCAATCTCAAGATCACAAAGCCTTGAGATCCCATCATTCGCAGCCTTCTGCTTTTTGGGAACCGCGGAAATAGCTAATAAAACACTTTAACTATCCCGATTAAACGTCGGAAACAAAGAGGCCGAAACAGGGGCCTCTTTGTTCGTTTAACCTCCAACCAAAATATTCCCTGCCAGCGAAGCATTTAACCCCTTGAAGACATCCCGGTGACAAACGGCTGAACCTCCCGGTTATATCGTGATCCTGCAATAAGTGGCTGAACGATAAGCCAGAGATAAATCCCTGTTGGTAGCACCGGAGAACTCCATATGGCTTCCTTCCCCAAGTTGTTTCTTGCAGGTTCCGGCCTCGTCCTCTGTCTCGGGCTGGTCTCCTGCAGCGGTTCCTCTAAACCTCCTGCCGATTTCATGCTCTCCTCCAACCCCGGAACCGTCTCGCTCGTTCCCGGCGGCCCAGCTCAGCAGATCAGCGTCAATGCCACGCCGGCAAACGGCTTTACCGGCATGGTCGCAGTAGCGATCAGCGGCTTGCCCAGCGGAGTCACCGCGCAGCCCGCTTCCCTCACCCTCACACCCGGAACCGCCCAGAACGTCGCCATATCCGCAGCCCCCGCCACCGCCGCCGGCAGCGCGACACTAACGCTTACCGGAACCTCGGGAGCCCTCTCGCATACTTCTTCCGTAACGACGACCATCGCTGCTCCCCCGCCGGATTTCACCCTCTCAGTAGCTCCGACGTCGCTCACGATTACGGCGGGCACATCAGGCTCGCAGGTCAGTCTGACCGCCACACCCGTGAACGCTTTTTCAGGAAATGTGACCGTCTCCATTACAGGTCTGCCAGCCGGAGTCACCGCAAATCCCGCAACCCTCAGCCTCGCCCCTGGAGTTGCACAAAGCACCACCCTGAGCGCAATCGTGACCACGCCAGCAGGAGCGTCCACTCTCACCTTCACCGGAACCTCCGGAAGCCTGACCCACAACTCCGCGCTTGCATTGACCGTTCTGTCCGCCGCAATGACAAACGCTCCCGACGTCACCACCTATCATTACGACCTCGCGAGGACCGGCCTTAACTCTAAGGAGACGATTCTCACGTCTGCCAACGTAAATTCCACCCAGTTCGGCAAAGTCGCCTTCTACAACATGGATGGAAAGGTCGATGCCCAGCCGCTCTATCTCGCCAATGTGCCCATCAACAACAAGTTTCACAACGTGATCTATGCCGCGAGCGAACACGGCACCCTGTATGCCTTCGACGCGGACGACAACACCCTGCTCTGGCAGCTCTCTCTTCTAGGTACCGGCGAACCCCCCAGCGACGACCACGGCTGCTCGCAGATCAGCCCCGAAATCGGAATCAGCGCCACTCCAGTTATCGATCGCAAGCAGGGTCCCAATGGAACCATCTTCGCCGTCGGAACCAGCAAGGACGCAAGTGGCGGCTATCATCACCGCCTGCACGCGCTTGATCTCACCACCGGAGCAGAGATCGGTAGCCCAACCGAAGTCACAGCCAGTTTTCCTGGAACCGGCGATAACACGCAGAACGGCAACGTTGTCTTCGATCCCGCGCAATACGCAGAACGATCGGCGCTCTTGCTGCTGAACGGAACCATCTACACCGGCTGGACCTCCCACTGTGACCGAGGACTCTACACCGGCTGGATCATCGGCTACAGCGAGTCCACCCTCCAGCAGACACAGTTGCTGAACGTGACACCAAATGGCCGCATGGGCTCCGTCTGGGGGAGCGGCAATGGCATGGCCGCGGACAGCAACGGTTTTCTCTATGTTCTCGACGCCAACGGTACCTTCGACACCACCCTCGACAACAACGGATTCCCCTCAAAGGGTGACTTCGGCAACGCCATGCTGAAGCTCTCCACCGCAAATGGCAAACTGACGGTTGCCGACTACTTCAACATGTACAACACGCAATCATTGTCGAGTCAGGATCTCGATCTGGGATCGGGCGGACCGCTCCTTCTGCCAGACCAGACAGATTCACACGGGACAGTGCATCACCTCATCGTCGGGGCAGGAAAGGACAAGAACATCTACCTTGCCGACCGCGACAATCTGGGCAAGTTCAACCCGGCTACAAATCCGGCGGATAACAACATCTACCAGGAGCTGGTGGGCGCCAACCTGGGCCTGGCCTACTCGTCGCCGGCCTATTTCAATGGAGTTCTTTATTACTCCGCAGACGGCGACATGTTGAAGGCATACCCCATGGTCGACGCAAAGATGTCTACGACGCCCACAAGCGTATCGCCAACCAAATTCTCACACCCGGGACCCACACCAACCATCTCGGCCAATGACACGCAGAACGGAATCGTCTGGGCACTGGACTCAAATACATCCGGTCCCGCCATTCTCCATGCCTATGATCCCACCAATCTCGCCAACGAACTCTACAACAGCAATCAGGCCCCGAACGGGCGCGACGCCTTTGGAAATGGAAACAAGTTCATTACCCCAATGATCGTCAACGGCAAAGTTTACATCGGAACGCCAACCGGCGTTGCGGTCTTCGGTCAGTTGTCCCACTGATCGAAGCCTCTGAGTCCGGCTGACAAAACGTCAGCCGGACTTTTTTTGGTCTCGGCCCGAGTGAAGCTCGCATCTAAACAATCTTTCAGGTTCATAAAAACGAGTTGGGATGCCTTATCGCCTCGAACGAACGACCTTCATTCCACGAGCACGAGAGGAAGTCTTTGCCTTCTTTTCAGACGCCGGAAATCTTCAACTCCTCACCCCACCGTCTCTGAACTTTCGTATCCTAACTCCCCAACCCATTCCAATGAAAGAGGGCACCCTCATCGAGTACAAAATTGGACTCTTTGGGATTCCCCTACACTGGCGTACCCGCATCGAAACCTTCGAACCGATCTCGCTCTTTGTCGACATCCAGCTCAGTGGACCCTATCGCCTGTGGCGCCATCGCCACGAGTTCGACTCCGTGCCTGGAGGCACAGAGATGCGAGACCGCGTGGATTACGCTCTTCCTTTTGGTCTGTTGGGATCGATGGTCCGATGGCTCCTGGTCCGCCGCACGCTCGATCGCATCTTCGATTACCGTACCGAAGCCATCGAGAAGATCTTTGGAAAATCATCAGCCGGCTCACGCTGAGGCAATCACTGCCGCCTGTCTTCTCTTCTCGCGCCCTGCACGTGCCTCATGATTTTGATACCTTTAATCCAGACTGCGTGTCGTCTCTTTTGGAGATGCCGTGCGGTAACCATCGCATGAAGCACGCCCTCAGACCCTCGCAGTACGCCATCCTCATCACTATCATGCTCACCGCATCCGTAGGAGACACCCTCCTCTCCCGCGGCATGGCCCAGGTCGGTCAGGTCGATCTTCATCACCTCGCACTTCTCTGGCACGCCCTCTTCAACCCCTTCGTGATCTCAGGAATCGTCCTGCTCATCGGATTCTTCGCCAGCTATATGACCGCGCTTAGCTGGGCGGATCTCACCTTCGTCATGCCCGCCACCGCGTTCGGCTACGTCGTCGTCGCCCTGCTCAGCCGCTTCTGGCTGCACGAGCATCTTTCACTCTATCGCTGGACCGGAATCTTCCTCATCGTCTGTGCCGTCGGCTTCGTCGCCGGAGGCCCCTCCCGCACTGAAGATCCCGAGTCTCATCACGAGCTCGACCTGATGGACTCCGGAGCCGGACGCTGATGACCGCAACCGCTTCTGTCCTCCGCACTTGGTCCGCCATCGGCGGAGTCGCCGCTCTCGCCATCGCAGGCGAAGTCCTGATTGCTGCTGCCATGCGCGAACTGGGCGACCTCGATCGTATTCGCGAACGCAGCGGACAACAGGGACTCCGCAGCTACATCGCTCCCATCCGTGCCATACTCTCCAGCCCCATGTTCCTCGTCGGGGCATTCTGCATGGCCTTCAATTTCTTCGCCATGCTGTGGGCGCTCTCCATCATCGATCTCTCGCTCGCCGCGCCCGCCATCGCCTCGCTCACCTACATCGGCAACGCCATCGCCGCCAAGCTCTTCCTCGGCGAAAACGTCGACCGCCGCCGCTGGCTCGCCGTCCTCTTCGTCTGCATCGGCGTCATCCTCATCTCTCACTAAGAGAACCGCTGAACTTCTCATCTCTCATAGAGGACCGCCTGAACATCGAAGGATGCCTGGCGGATCCTCAAATCATCCCCCACAACCGCCAATACTCCCACGACTGAGCAGCAATGTATTCCTACAATCGGCCAGTCAGTACCCCACAATCGACCAGTCGATCCCCCCACAATCGTCATTCCGAGCGGAGCGCAGCGGAGTCGAGGAATCCCTGTATTTTGCCTATGCCACCCAAACCTCCCGGGGCATCGGCACACTCAAGCAAATCGCTCCGAACCAAGCCGCAACCGCATTAGAAGTGAAATTCACTTTTGGTATCGATGCACCTACATCCGGTTTAATACAGGTGTTAGACTTCTGCCCATGAGGTCGCTCTTGCGAAACCAGGGTCCATTGCAGTTGCTATGGCTGGCCGGCCTCTCGAACGCGATCGTAACGGTCACTGTCTTTACGCTTGCCCTTTCTAAGTGGCATTTACACGGCCATCCAATTCCTTCTTCCATCACCTTTCGCGGAATCGTACTCATCCTTCTGGCTGCCATCGCAGGCATCATGACCGAATCCGCCCTCCGGAACGGAATAAAATCCAAAAGCTGGTCCGACGCTCAACTCGTACTCCCTCGCCGGGTAGCCTCGCATCCTGTCGTGTGGATATGGGCCGGAGCATTATTCGCCTTCATGTTCTTTTACGGAATCGTCACCTCTTTGAGAAACTCGGCGCTCGGCACCCTTGTCCTCCCCGCGTTGCTTAGCCTGATACGCGTTAGCTCCATCCTCCAAGAGAGACAGGAGAATGGAGATGCCCCCTCTTCTTTAAATCTTTATCCAGATAAGCCCCTTCGTTCCGGCAACTGGGGTCGCTGATCATACCCTGTATTTCGCCTGTATCACCCAAACCGCCCAAGGCATCCGCACTCATGCAAATCACTCCGAACCAAGCCTCCGCTGCTGCGAAATCAGGGTAAGAGATTACTGACAAGAAGCCGATTCCTCGCTCTAGTGCTTGTGCAGGTTACTCCTGAGGTTCTTCCAGACCGGTTGCACAGGGTCCGAAGCTAGCATTGACCTGCGAACCCCACAAAAATCCAGCGCTTCGGCAGTGGAGCGTTACTCAAGGTGATGCTGTGCTGCAACCCGCTCGAAAATTCTTCGTCCTCGCTTTAATGCTTCCGTTTGGTCATAGAACATTTGCACAGCAGCACCTGGTCCCGTGGGAACCAACTCTCGGTCATAAGCAAGTGCCAATCTGGCCCGGAACGCCGCCCGACAAAGTCGTGTATGACGGCCCGGAGTATTCCGTGAAGGTTGACCGAAAGAACGAGCTCGTCGCGGGAAAACCGTGGGTATCGGAGGAACGGGTCTCCGTTCCTACGATGACGGTCTATGCGCCGACGGGCAAAAACACAGGAGCTGCTGTCGTCGTTTTTCCCGGTGGGGGATACCAGATCCTTGCGATGGATTTAGAGGGCACGGAAGCCTGCGATTGGCTGACATCGAAGGGCCTCACCTGCATCTTGCTGAAGTACCGCGTCCCCGGCTCAGAGAAGTTGCCGAAATCCGGAGCCTATCCCCATACGCCTCAAGCCCTGGAAGATGCTCAAAGGACGATCAGCCTGGTGCGTTTCCACGCCGCTGAATGGCATATCGACCCTCATAAAATTGGTGTACTTGGATTCTCCGCTGGTGGGCACCTCGTTGCGGCCACAAGCGTGCATTTTGACAAACGCGTCTATCCTGCCGTTGACGCTGCGGACCGGACAAGCTGCCGTCCCGACTTTGCCATCGCAATTTATCCGGGACATTTAGCCGTCGACAAGAACAGCTTCGCGCTCACTTCCGATATCAAAGCTCATCTATCGAAGGCAACTCCTCCCACATTCATCCTGCAGAACGAAGATGACGAAGTAGATGGGGTTCAGCAAGCCCTGTCTTACTACGCCGGTCTCAAACGAGTCGGAGTCCCGGTAGAAATGCACCTCTACGCGCAGGGCGGCCACGCATTTGGCCTCCGCCGCACAGAGCTTCCCGCCACGAAGTGGCCGCAGCTTGTAGATGTTTGGCTTCAAACCATCAAGATGACGCCCAAATAGTACGAAGATTCAGTTGCCGGAAACCCGGGCAAAAAGACTGTCAAGCCATCGCTTTAGCTTTTATCGCGCAAAGTGCAGAATAATAAATACTTACGTTCTTTATTTTAATGCCGAATAGATACAATTGTCTCGATAGAATGGAAGTAGACGAAGGAACACGCCGAAAAGGATGGCTGGTATAAGGATCTGATCTCGAGGTCCGGACCTAACCTTTTATTTTTGAAGACTTTGACACAATAAGATAGGGGGAGGGGGGAGCCTAGAGAAGCCTCATCAGCCCCGTCGCCGGAAGTTCAGGAGCCATAACCGCAGCCTGTTCCCCAGCGCCTCATCGGCAGCAAGACGTCTTGTCCTGTTCATCCAATCACTCGATTGGTAAACGACATTACCGCTCCCCGGCCGAGGATCCACAGCTTTTCGGCTGTAGGCACGCTGATACGGCTGGAAAACACGTCACCCTTCGCCCCGCCGATCTTGCCTAATAACCGGTGATAGATCGAGACCAGCACCCAGAGCGCCGCCCTGCTGTCGGCATCGATCATGGGCAGAAGTTTCTCGGCAGCTTGGTAGTACTGCTCCGCCCGCGCCCCAAGCGCAGACAACATCGCGCGATCCGTAGGTGCCAACGCAGCGCCCTTCGCCAGCGCCTCCACGCGCTCGACCGTCATGCCATGTTCTCGCAGCATGTCCAGAGGAAGATAGACGCGTCCGCGTTCGGCGTCTTCCTTCACATCGCGCAGGATGTTGGTGAGTTGGAAGGCTACGCCCGTCTCTTCAGCGAGTTTTTCAGCTCCAGGATTTGTGTACCCAAAGACGCGGATGCAAACCAATCCAACGACCGACGCAACCAAATAGCAGTAACGGTAAAGATCGTCGAAGGTCGCGAAGGTCTGAACCTCACCTGCATTCTGGGCCCGAGGTTCAAGATCCATCGTAGTTCCCTGCACCAGCTCCTCTAGGAGCGCATCAGGAATCTCAAACCGCCTCTGAGAATCATTGACCGCCAGAAAGACCGCGTCTTCCGTGGGAGCTCCAGCACGGGCCGCGCGCCAGTCTGCGACCCACCGGGACATGACCAGCCGCCGTTGTTCTATCGAAACCGACTCATCGTCAGAGATATCATCTGCGCGCCGCATGAAGGCGTAAATTGCGCACATGGCGTCACTTTTATGCTGTGGAAGCACGCGAAAGGAATAATAGAAGTTCTTCGCCTCACGCTTTGCAATCTCACGACAGGCCGCATACGCCTCAGGAATGGTCACCGCAGCATCCCCGCTCGAAGCTTTTCAACCAGGACGCCGCCCAGCAGACGCATTTTTTTGGCCTTCGATACGACGGGGCGGCCACGCAGCACGTCATAGTTCTCCGCCACGATGCCGTCCAGAATGGCATCGCCACTCTTACGAAGGAGGTTCAAGGTCACGGCCAGCTCGCGATCAACATGATGGCTGATTTCGCCACCTTCTGCGAGCATCGCACGCGTCCGGACTACGAGATCCTGCACCATCGCGCCAAACTCAGGCGTGAAGACCCGGCCTTCGATCTGTCCTTCGTCAACCTGGAAACGCATCATTGACTCAGCGGGTAGATAGCGTCGGCCTCTCTCCTTGTCCTCCACAACATCCTGCCAGAAGTTCGCAAGCTGTAACCCCGTGTAAACCTTATCGGAGAGCAAGGCAACCTTCTCGTCGCGATACCCGCAGGCACAAAGCACAAGCCTGCCTACGGAATTGGCGGAGTAATGGGAATATTCCATCAGCTCTTCCCATGTCTCATACTCGGGCTTCACCTGGTCCATGCGAAACGCCATCAGCAGGTCGGAAAAGAGATGCCGCGGAAGATCGCAGGAACGGATTGTCTCGTGCAGCGCTACAAAGACTGGGTGCATAGAGCGCTCCGGCGCGTCGTAACACTCATCCAGCATCGAACCCCAGGCATCGAGCAAGCGCGTCGCAGTTATAGGATCCTCGACTTCGTCCCCCAGGTCATCGGCCACACGGCAATAGGAATAGATACTCTCGAGGTGCGGCCGCACCCTGCGAGGAAGAAAGATCGTCGCCGCGTGAAAGTTCTCGTAGTGGGTACGGGTCAGCTCTCGGCACCAGGCATGGGCCTCTTCGAAGCTGGGCCGTTCCAGTGGCGTAAGGTATTGATGGGGTGCTCCCAGAAGCGCGTGCTCAGCCGTACTCAACTCATTCACCGAGACACTCCCTTGGGGAAAACAGCGGTTTTAATCTCTCGCGAACCGCCGGTGCGCGTGAGCATGCGCGCAAAGACCTCCGGAATCCTCTCGAGGCCAACCCGCTCCGTGATGGCCTCTTCGCAGTGAAAACGGCCGCTGGTGATCAATTCGAACGCGGCTCGGCATGTCGCCGGCGTGTGATGGAAGCTGGCCTTCAGGGTGATATCACCGTAGTGCAACCGGTTGGTATCCAACTGCACCCTGGTGCCCCTCGGCGGCCCGCCAAAGAAATTGACGACGCCCCCCTTCCGCACCATATCCACCGCCCACTCCCATGTAGCCGGCGTTGCGACCGCTTCGATCACCGCGTCTGCACCCCGTCCTTTCGCCGTAAGAGCCCTCGTTGCGGCGACAACATCCGAACCTGTAGTCGTCTGCACGACATGGGCAGCGCCGAACAGCTTCGCGGTGGCAATCTGGTCATCGCGCTTGACCACAGCAATGACCCTCATTCCGGCGAGCTCGGCAACGTGCATAAACATCAGTCCAATGGGACCCGCTCCGATCACCACCATGGTGTCGCCGGGCGATGCGCCTGTCTCTTCCAGGCCGCGCACAACACATGCCAGAGGCTCGGTTAGCGCCGCATACTCAAATGGGACATGATTCGGAATCTGAAGTGTATTTTTTTCGACGATGCGGCCGGGGATACGAATGTACTCGGCGTATGCCCCATTGTTGAACAACAAGTCCTCGCACAGATTCTGCTGGTTGCGCAGGCAAAAGAAGCATCGGTCGCAGGGAGCGGAGTTCAGCGCCACGACACGATCGCCTTCGCAAAAACCGGTCACGCCTTCGCCCACCTCTGCCACAATACCGGCCACCTCATGGCCGAATAGAATGGGCGGCTTTAACATCATGGCGTGATAACCGCGCCGATATACCTTTAGATCGGTCCCGCAGGTCAGCGCAGCTCCCACACGAACCACCAGTTCACCGGCACCGGCGCGAGGAGTCGCTATCCGCTCCAAACGCAGGTCTTCCTTGCCATACAGAACCGCCGCGATCATCTCACGAACCATCCTTACTATCTTCTCATCTCATGGGGTTACATTCCTATCCCTTACCCTCCTGATCCATCAACAAGGTGCAATCTCTTCATTTATCCCCTGCATCTGATACTCTGACCCACAGATACGACATGCCCTTCGTCTCTCCAGAAGATTTCGCAAAACAGAAGGTCGCCGCCATCCAGGAGTACTCTGTCCTCTCCTGGCATGCGGTCTCGGCCCTCTTCTCCCGGCCACGTTACTGGTCCGACATCTACACCCAGATGGATTCCATCGGCGTGGGGTCCATGCCGATCATCGTTCTTACAGGCTTTTTTACAGGTTGCGTTCTGGCGCTTCAATCCGCTACCTCCCTCAAAGCCTTCGGCGCTATCAGCATGACTGGGAATCTGGTCGCGCTTTCGATGGTCAAGGAACTGGGGCCAGTACTGACGGGCCTGATGGTTTCCGGCCGCAACGCCGCAGGAATGGCCTCCGAGATCGGTTCTATGAGGGTGACCGAGCAGATCGACGCTATGCGCGCACTCGGAACCGACCCAGTACGAAAACTGGTCACTCCCCGGCTCTATGCGACCATCTTCATGCTTTTTTTTCTGACCATCGTCGCCGATGCTGTGGGGATCGCAGGCGGCGCACTGGTCAGTGTGGCGCTTCTCGGCCTGAATGCCTCCTCCTACTTCCATGCCTCCTATCGTGCGCTCGAATACGCAGACGTGGTCCAGGGCCTCACGAAACCCCTCTTTTCGGCCTTCATTATCGCAACTGTGGGCTGTTATTTCGGCATGAGCACCAAGGGCGGAACCCAGGGAGTCGGCCGGTCCACCACGCAAGCCGTTGTCATCTCTTCCGTCTTCATCATTATTGTCGACTTCATCGTTAGCCGCGCCATGATTGGCATCTTCGGCAGGTGAGGACAAGCCATGGCTGAAACAGTGTTTACCCACGATGACTCACAGGAGCACGACCTCCGCGAACAGTCGACCGTGGTTGAGTTTGACAATGTCTCGATAAAATTCGATCTAAAGCCGGTTCTTGAAGATATCTCCTTCAAAGTGTTTTCCGGCGAGACCCGCATCATTCTCGGCCCCGCAGGAGGAGGCAAATCCGTCCTGATGAAGCTGACCAATGGTCTGCTGCGGCCGGATTCCGGCACCATCCGGGTCTTCGGCGAGGACATTACCTCCATGCCTGAGCGCGACCTCTACAAGCTGCGCGCGAGGATCGGAATGGTTTTTCAGGAGTCCGCTCTGTTTGACTCCCTCTCCGTCGAAGACAACGTCGCCTACCGTCTACACGAAGAACACGTGTCTGAAGAAGAAGCCCACACCCGCGTTGTGGAAGCGCTGAAATTCGTCGAGCTCGAACAGGCGATTCAGAAGTTCCCTCCTGAGTTGTCCGGGGGCATGCGGCGGCGCGTCTCCATCGCCCGCGCCATTATCTCCAAGCCAGACCTGATCCTCTACGATTCCCCAACGGGTGGCCTGGATCCGATTACTTCCACCACAATCATCGAGCTGGTGATGAAACAGCGCGACGTGAGCCACACTACTTCGCTCATGATTACGCATCGCCTGCAGGATGCCTTCACGCTGGCCATGAATCGCTTCAATCCCGAGACTGGAAAGATGCAGCCAATTCCCAATGGCGGCGTCGACGAAAGTACGAAATTTCTAGTCCTGAACGAGGGCAAAGTGGTCTTCGACGGAACCACTCACGAGCTTGTCAGCTCGACCGACCCATGGCTTCGGGCCTATCTCGCATAAGCCTATCGTTTCCCGTTCTTCCATTCTTCATACGGAATCCGTGGAATGCTCATGAAGCTATCGCGGGTGCGCACATAGGATCCCAGGCCGTTCATTCGTCCGATCGCGTGCAATTGCTCAGCACGGATGTAGGGTCCGCCCGGATCGACATATTGATCTTCAACGTAGATCGAGACGACGCGACCTAGAACAATGCGCGAGCGGCCTATCTCGAGCGTGGTATGCTCGCGGCACTCCAGCGCCGCATGCGCACTTGCGATTCTCGGAACTTTCACGACGGCGGATGGAGCCGTCTCAAGGTTGGCCATCTCGAGCTCGGAGATTTCGGCTGGGAAATCTGTCGCGCAGATGTTCATCTGCGGCGCGATATCTTCGGTAACCACATTGATGACGAATTCACCCGTCCGCCGGATATTATGCGCCGTGTCCTTGGGCTGGTGCTCCGGGCGATTCGCTACGCCGATTCCGACGATTGGAGGATCCGTGCAAAGGTAGTTGTATGCGCTAAAGGGAGCCGCATTCAAGCCACCATTCTCATCCATGCTGGTAATCAGCGCGATCGGTCGCGGGGCAACCAGGCCAATCAGAAGGTTATAAATCTCACGTGGCTTTGCCTTCTCTACGTCGAACTTCACGAGACCCTCGCTCTTCAAGACCTGGGAAGCCGTCGGGGCCTCTACTCAGAGTACGCCCCCTCGGCCTATCTTCAACTTACTTCAAGCGCTCCGGCCATATCCGTCGCGCCCCGTAGAACTCATCCCGTGACTGGGTCGTTCTTCTCTGTGAAAATCTGCGTCGCAAACAGATCGGTGATGCCTCAGAACCGACCTACACGCCTTCCCGGCTTGAGCTGACCATGTTCTCGCTCGTAGACCAGTCCTCTCCTCGAGCCTCACGTCCGAGGCCAGTAACGATTGCGATCGCGAAGGCACCTATCACCACAGTCCAGGACATGACTACGTTGAGCACTCCCCCGGAAAAATGCTGCGCAAGTTTTGCCTGAAAGACTCCATTGCGCGACGAAACCAGGTTTCCCAATTGATAGGTAAATCCAGGAAAGACCGCGCGGACTGGCGCCGGTGCAAGCTCGTTAAGATGGGCCGGAATTACGCCAAAGGCTCCTTGCACCGCAAACTGCATCAGGAACCCTCCCAGGGCCAGCATAGGGACGGTATGGGACCATGCCCATAAGGGAATCATCGGAATGGACGAAAGCGCCGCGATGATAATCATCCGCTTTCTCCCAAACCGTTCGGAGAGAGCGCCACAGACAATTCCTCCCAGCATCGCTCCGATATTGCTGATTACCACGATAAATCCAACCCTGCTGGGATCTAGGCCATGATCCTTTTCCAACAAGGTGGGATACAGGTCCTGCGTCCCGTGGCTGAAGGAATTGAATGCCGTCATCAGCAGCACGAGAAAGAGGAAGGTCGGCAGATAACGGAGAAAGTCTTGAAAGTTGACACCGGATCTTGCCCGTCCCTCAGCGCGTCTCCGCTCTTGCGCTTCCAGCCAGATCGGTGACTCCTCCACCTTGTACTGCATGTAAAACGCGAGTAGCGCAGGAAGGGCACCAATCATGAACATCACGCGCCATCCCGTCAGCATTCCTGTGCCATGCAGGTGCGGAAATACCGTGCCATAGAGAGCCGCAGCCAGAAGGTTGCCGACGACATATCCCTCCTGCAGGAGTCCGGAGAAGAAACCTCTTCCTTTAGCCGGCATCGACTCCAGCGCTAACGCCGCGCCCACACCCCATTCGCCTCCCATTGCGATTCCGAACAGTGCTCTGCACACAAGAAAGATGGTCAGGGTAGGCGCGAAGGCCGATGCCAGCTCAAAAACCGAGAACGCGATAATGTTGGCGATCAGCGTCGGACGTCTTCCAAATCGCTCCGCCAGCGTGCCGAAGATCAAGGCTCCCACGGGCCGCATCACCAGAGTCCAGAAGATCGCTTCCGCAATCTGAGGAATGCCAACGTGAAAATCCGCGGCAATCGCCCTTAAACAAACTGTGAGCAGGAAGAAGTCGAAGGCATCGAGCGTCCAGCCAAGAAAGCAAGCCGCAAAGGTGCTGCGTTGGGACGAGGTTAGAGACCTGAGTTCACTGCGAAAGCCCATATCGCGAGATGCTAGCATCCGGCTTCGCAGATGTCTCCAAATTGTCAAAAAGGACTTCGATTAAACATTTCGATAGCATGCCTGCCGCGCTGTCGTTACATTCAGAATATCCAAACGGACGGATCAGAATCTGCCGAACCACTCTTAATGGGCTGATCAATCTGAGCCGCAAACGATATTTATCTTTCGAAAGAGGAAATCTGCATGCGGAATCGATTCCTAACGGCCCTCGCCTTAGCCTTTACCTCCCTGGCCTGCACCGGCGCGCAAGCTCAAACCTCCACATGGAGCATCGATCCCGCCCACTCGAGCATCAATTTCGAGGTTCGACACCTGAGCGTCTCTAACGTTCATGGCTCCATCAACGAGCTCAAAGGCAACGTTGTCTATGACGAAAAAGACATCACCAAATCGTCCGTGCAGGCGACTGCGGAAACTTCGAGCGTCAACACCAATAATGCCAAACGCGACCAGGACTTGAAGTCTCCGAAGTTTTTCGACGTGGAAAAGTATCCGCAACTCACTTTTAAATCCACCTCCCTTTCCAATGCGGGCGGAAAGCTTACGCTAACCGGAGACCTGACCCTGAACGGCGTAACAAAGGCCGTGACCCTGGACGTCGACGGCCCTGCTCCTTCGCAGACCGATAAGAACGGCAAGACTCGCAGCGGCTTTTCCGCCTCAGGAAAGTTAAAACGAAGCGACTTCAACGTCGGCTCGTCATATCCGGGCGCGGTCATCGGCGATGATGTGAAGTTCTCCATTGATGTAGAGATCGACAAACAGTAAGCGACAAAAAGAGGAGGGAAAGCGAATCGCCTTCCCTCCTCTTTTATTTTTCTTTGATCGTTAACGCTTACATCTTCGCGCGCAGCGGCTGCATCGGTTCCGTCTGGGGCAGCAGGATCCCCTCAAGTTCCTGGGTATATTTCTTCAGCAACTCATGATGCAGGCAGTAGAGCGCGAGCTCCAGACGATCGGAGACGCCAAGCTTGTCATAGACCTTGCGAAGGTAGTTTTTGATGACCTGCTCGGTCGTTCCTATCTGATAGGCAATCTCTTTATTACGCATTCCCCGCGTAATGCAGCTGATGATGGCTAGTTCCTTCTTGGAAAGCTTTGGCTGCACCTTGGGATCGGTCAGAGTCGTTGCCTGGGCGCGGTAGGCTTCGATCACCCAGTTGATCGACCGATTGTCAATCCAGGTTTCACCTTCGGCGATCTTGCGTACACATTTGACCAGCAGGTCGGGCGAGATCGAGCGCGGAACCACGCCGCGAACCCCGCGGCGATAAAGCTCGACCGTATTGGACTCATCGGTCTCCGTAACCTGAACGATCAGCTTTGCATCGGGAGCACGCCGCACCAACTCCGGAATCGCGTCAATTGTCCCGGCAATCAGCTGTCCCTCGAGAACAACCACATCCGTGGGATAACGCTGAAGTGCTGCATACAGGTTACTAAGGGTTTCAACTTGCGCGACCACGCGGATATCATCTTCAAGGGCAAAGACCTTCCGCATACCAACACGATAGATTGCCTGGGAATCGGCGAGAATGACACGAATCCCTGTAAGAGATCCATTCTCTTCAATATGGTCTTCGGCATCCCCGGAAGGGTCAAAATGAACAACAGTCATAAGATCAAGCCTTTAAAAAATATTCGTCAATTACTGCTGCCGCCTTCTTCTCGCCGTCCTGCTGAAAGCTGCGAACGACGCGGCCAACACAATGGATTTTCACGTCGGTCGCCGACCCCATAACCGCCGAAGGCATGGCGATCGTGAATTCAATCCTGCTATTCACCTCAAGCGTGTGTTCACCTACAAAGAGAAGACCGTTCGCTGAAATATTTTCAGTAACCGCGTGAAACATTCCTTGCGGGGTCTGAATCTGCAAGGGAAGCTTCATGGGAAACCGAACCGCTGTGCGAACGGGATTCTCCTCTTTCAGCTTCATCCAGTGGCCCATGAACCCTCCTTTCCCTTTCCTGCTTGGTAACGGATTAGATACTGACACACAGGAGTCTACAGCACAAAGTAACCACCGTAGATCTTTTTCTGCGATAAAATCCGCTCCGAAGTACCCACCCCGGTGACCTAGCCCTTTTGAAGCGCAAAATGAGCCAGGAAGATCAGGTTCCATTGCGAAAACAGGGGATTTCCGTCATACTTAGGTGTTGGGTTCTGTCGCTTACCTGATCCGTGAGATTCGGCGGCTCTGATGTAATCACCCAAAATAAAGTATTGAGAGGCTTTTCTCGTGTTGATGATTCGTTTGGCGCGCGTTGGAGCGCGTAAGCAGCCCCACTATCGCATTGTTGTAATCGAGAAGGACCGTGCTCGCAATGGTCGTTCGATCGAGGTAGTCGGCACCTATAATCCGCGCACCAATCCCGCCAGCGTTGAACTCAAGCGCGAGCGCATCGACTACTGGACGAGTAAGGGAGCTCAGCTCTCCGATCGTGTCGAGAAGCTCGTAGCCAGCGCACCTGCAGCAGTAGCGGCTCCGGCAGCCTAGTTACCTTTTGCAATCTTTGGGAATCCGGTAATAGTTCCCAAAGATTTGCTAATGCCGAAGGTTCCTCGTGTCCCACAAGGGAACTCATCACGTAGACTTCAGGTATTGCGATTCGGTATAACTCGGGTTTCTCCATGGATAAAACTCCATGGATGCAGCCCGGGCGTATCGACTAACCGCGGCTACGCTCGTGCAGTACACCCCTGATCTCGCAATATAGACGAGGCTAAACGGTAGAGCAGACCCCGCATTTTGTGATCCCCAGGAGGTGTGTGATGACCCAGTCCACGCAAAGGGCGGGCGAAAACGGCAGCTATACAAACATGATCGAACTGGTCACCGATATTGCGCGTGCCTTGGTTGATTTCCCTGAAAACGTCTCAGTTGAGACGTTTGACGAAGAAGAGGCTACTGTAATTCGCCTCCATGTGGCTCCCAGCGATATAGGCAAAGTCATTGGCAAACAAGGAAGAACCGCGCGCTCCATGCGCACCATCCTGGCAGCGGCCAGCATGAAGATGAAGCACCGCTTTTCGCTTGATATCGTTGAAGATCATTCGACACCGGCTTAGTCTTCTTTTTCCGGCTGCAGACTCCACAGTTATCCTTCCGTTATGAAACCAGATTCATCGGCATGGACGATACTTGCCCATTTGCTTCGTCCGCAAGGTCGCAAAGGGGAAGTATTGGCAGAACTGTTTACCGACTTCCCGGATCGCTTCACAGAGCGTGAGGATCTCTTTCTCGTTCCATTCGGCTTTGCAGGAGACCGCTCGGCTGCCAGACGCGTCGATATCACCTCCTCGTGGCTTCCCACTGGAAAAAACAAAGGACGAGTCGTACTCCAATTTTCCGGAATCGATACCATCGCCACTGCCGAAACGATCTCTGGGCTCGATCTCGCGGTTCCCAACGACCGCCGAATGCCCCTCGATGAAGAATCGATCTACATCAGTGATCTGGTGGGTTGCACTCTCTTCGATGACGCTGTTGCAGTCGGAGAGATCTCTGACGTGCAGTTCCCTGCCTCGCCCAATGGAACCCGCCTTCCCGAAACGGCGCCTCTGCTGACCGTACTTGCGGAAGATGGCAGCGAAATCCTGGTTCCGTTCGTCAAGGCCTTTATAAAAACCCTCGATCTTCCGGCCAGACGCATCGTCATGATGCTGCCGCCCGGCTTGATCGAGGTCAATCGCAAAGACTAGAACCGATAACCGAAACCGATCGAAAGAACTGGATAGACGGGAATGTTGCTGAGGGTATCGTTGATATCCTTGATCTCATCGCGAAGGCTCTGCTGTGCCTCTGCATTGTCTGCGAAACTGAAACATCCATCTTCGGCGCACGCACTGCCGGTAAGGGTGACGTTGATCTTGGGTGCTCCGGTGTAGGCAACTCCAAACTCGAGCGGGATGGAGATATGTTTGTGTTCGCCCGGAAGCAGATTACGAAAGCCAAACGTAACCATAGGCGAAACGCGTCGCGGGAAGATCAGTCTCGCGTCGCCGTGAACCGGGTCGTCGACGCTGTTGATAAACGTCTCATCGCCAAGCGTGAACTTTGCCCCTGCAGGAACGTGAGAGAGAGCGGTGACGTTGTTGTTGGCGTAGAGCAGACCTGGACTGATATGGAAGTTCCTTCGTCGCGGAAACCAATCCAGGCGGAGGTTTCCTGAACGCAGGCGCATATCGGAGTCGTAGTGAAGACCATCCACGTCGAATTCATAGCCGAAAGACATGAAGTTCGCTCCACCACGCACGTCGAAGTGCCGGGCAAGAGGCGTAGATAGATCGAAACCGGCGCCCAGTGTATTGGCGATCAAATCGATGCGCCATGACCGAAAGAGCCCGCCCTCGCGCGTTGGTGCTGCTCCTCCGGTCACCATCGCGGATGCCGAGTCTGCGGCTGGGCTGTCGCTGTCATTCGGGCCATGGCCCTGCTCCCCGGCAGCCGCGGATGAAGATTCTGTACTGCTGTCTGTGCTGCTGGAAGACTGGCTTTGTGATGTCTCCTGTGTTGGCGCGGCCTTTGCGTAAAGAGAGGGGTTAGCGGCTTGCAACAGGAACAGCGGTAGTGCCGCTGAAATCATTTTCAGGCAAAGCCCTCGGAGGCTCATTTTCACTTGTATCGTGCATGTTGTTCGTGTTGTGTTTACTCTGAAGTTCAGAGCTGAAAGTTCGCGAACCCATCGTCCTGTTCGCTCAGAGAGCGTCGACTTTATTCCCAATGCGTTTTGACCTCGTTTCCATCTTTCCGGATTTTTTTGCCAGCGTCTTCGAGTACGGAATTCTCAAACGTGCTCGCTCGACGGGTCTGGTGGATATTGCGACTCACGATTTGCGCGCTTATACCCACGATCGGCATCGTACGGTTGACGACAGACCCTTCGGCGGTGGAGAAGGCATGGTCCTCAAGCCGAAGCCAATTTACGATGCCCTTTCTTCATTGAACATCACCCATAAGCGGCAGCGTGATCCCCATCTTGAGTCCGTGATCCTGCTCTCGGCTCAGGGCCGCCCCTTTACCCAAAGGGTCGCACAGGAGCTTGCTGAAACACAAAGGGTCGTGTTGATCTGCGGACGCTACGAAGGCGTGGACGAGCGTGTCAGTGAACTGCTGTGCGACCGCGAACTCTCCATCGGCGACTATGTCCTCTCAGGCGGAGAACTTGGAGCCGCGGTGATCGTCGATGCCGTCGTTCGGCTGTTGCCTGGAGCGCTGGGACATCCTGACTCTTCGCGTTATGAGAGCTTCGGTGCCGATGACGTTTTGGAGGAGGCCGAGCTTGCAGGCGGGCCTCCGAGAACAACCCATGGAGCGGGCGGAATCCTCGATTATCCGCACTACACTCGGCCTGCTGAGTTTGAGGGAATCGCCGTGCCGGAGATCCTTCAGGGCGGAAATCACGATGCGATCCGTTTATGGCGAAGGAGGATGGCGATTCGCAAGACACTTGAAAACAGGCCCGATCTGCTGGAACGAGCCAACCTCAGTGAGCAGGATCAAAGGCTTCTGCGCGAGGTTGTGGCCGAACGAGCGGATAAGTCCGGCGGGGACCGTTGAATCGAGGGGGATACCTCTCGTTCGGGTGCGGTTTAATCTCCCTAATTGATTGAAATCGTGTAAACTAAAGACTCGAGTTCATACAGGAAAAGTCGTCATGTCTATTCATCCCATCATGCAAAAACTGGCCGCGAAACTTGAGCGGACCGATATTCCCGATTTCGCTCCCGGAGACACTGTCCGCGTTCAGGTCAAGATCCGTGAGGGTGAAAAGGAACGCCTGCAGGCGTTCGAAGGCATTGTCATTGCCTGCCGCAAGGGACCGCAGGGTACCTTCACCGTTCGCAAGATGAGCTTCGGCCAGGGTGTCGAGCGCATCTTCCCTTACAATTCCAAGGTCGTCGATAAGGTCCAGAAGGTTCGTTCGTACGAAGTTCGTCGTTCGAAGCTCTTCTATCTTCGCGGTCTTCGCGGCAAGGCGGCCCGTCTGCGCGAGGTTGCGCGCGCCGTCTAATTTCATCGCTATTTCCACAGAAGCCACGGCTCATCAGCCGTGGCTTTCTCTTGCCCGGAAGGTTATAAACTTTGCCATAGGGATATGGCCTCTTCGACTCCTCTACGCATTCAGAGAACCGTTACAGCCGCTACTGCAAAGCAGCGGATGCTGCGGCAGCTGGTCTGCAGCGATGCGCCGGAGCAGGCGCTGCGCTATTGCGGATTCCGTGTGATCGCAGGTGTCGACGAGGTCGGTCGGGGCGCATTGTTCGGGCCGGTGGTCGCTGCTGCCGTGATTCTTCCGGAGCGGATCAAGGGACTTGCATCCGCTGGACTCAAAGACTCCAAACAGCTTCTGCGCGAGGACCGGGAGAGACTGGATCGCAGGATCCGGAAGATCGCTCTGGCCTTTAGCGTGGCAGAGGTGGATGCGGAGACCATTGATCGGGTGAATATCTACCAGGCGACGCGAATGGCGATGCTCGCAGCGGTTCAGGGGCTTGCGCTCGAGCCGGATCATCTTCTGATCGACGCGATGCGGATCGATCATCCTTGCAGGCAGACCAAGTTGATCTACGGCGACTCGCTGAGCCTTTCGATCGCTGCCGCTTCGGTGATTGCGAAGGTTCATCGCGATGCGCTGATGCGCGAGCTCGATGCTGCGCATCCGGGTTATGGCCTGGCTTCTCACAAAGGCTACGGGACGCCCGAGCATCGTCGGGCGCTTGTGGAGCGCGGGCCTTCGATGCTCCATCGCAGGACGTTCGCTCCTGTGAAGGCTGTCGATCCGGACGCGGTCATTGAGGATCTGGTTTCAGGCGAGTTGTTCGATCTGGACCTTGAAGAGGGTGTGCAAGAGGGGGCAGATTGGGCCAACGATTGATGTGCGTCGTCGCGCATCCGGATGACGAGTGCTATGGATTCGGCGGCGCGCTTGCGCTGGCCGCCGATCGAGGGATTGAGACCTATGTGGTCTGCCTTACCGATGGGCAAGCAGCAACCAACCGCGGAGCCGCGGGCACGGGAGCGGAGCTTGGTGCGATGCGTCGGGCGGAGTTCGCTGCCTCCTGCGAGGTGCTTGGCGTCACGCATTATGAGCTGCTGGATTACCAGGACGCGCAGCTCGAGAACGTACCGACGATCGCTGCGGTGGAGAGACTGGTCGAGCGGATGCGGCGGTTCCAGCCGAATGTGGTGATCACGTTTGGCGGCGACGGCGGAATGAATTCGCACGCGGACCACATGATGGTCTCGTCCTGGACAACGTCCGCGTTTCATTGGGCCGGGCAGGCGAAGCGGTTTCCCGAGCTGGGAGCTCCACATCTTGCGGATCGACTGTTTCACCTGACGACGAACTTCTTCCTTCCGAATCGGCAGCCACCCCGGCCGATCCCCTGGACGGTTCAGCTAGACATCCGCGCTGCTGGTGCGCGGAAGCTGAAGGCGTTCGAGCAACACCGTTCGCAGTCTCATCTGATGAAGCTGACCAAGGCCGTAGTTGATGGCCTCAGCTCGGAGGAGTTCTACACCCTGATGGCCGCGAGCGATCCGCAGCCAGCTCGACATTGGACGGATCTGTTCGAGGGCCTTGCCACCCCTCCCCCGGTTTAATGCCAAAGTATTGATTACAAACAGTTTAGACTTGGACTTCGCTGGCAAAGTCTTCAAAATAAACTAGTTATACCCAAACTATAGATTCTAAAAGAGAACTGAGCGCCCAATTCCGAGTGCCGAAGCAAATTCCTTCTCTATGGCATCGCCATAGGCGACGGCTTCGATTGGAATGGCGAACTGATGCGGAATGATCTTTCCCGCGGTTGATTTCCCTAATACAAGTTTAGCAATTCCGCTATAACCGATCGGCAAATACAAGCTGCTGATAATTCATCAGTTATGGGGAGAGGGGCTTGACAGATTTTTATAGAAGCCAAAAGCAGATTCCTCCGCTTTGCTACGGAATGACAAACCAGCACTATGACGAATTCAGCGTCAACCGCCACGGGATAACAAAACTCAGATAGAACCCCACCCCTCTCCTATCTATCCCTTGACTTTCTATACATAGACAATCTATATATCGGCCATGACGAAACGAGCTGAGCTTTTGCCAGGAACGCTGGACATGCTGATCCTGAGGACGCTGGAGCGTGGACCTCTGCATGGATATGGGATTGCGCTTTCGATTCGGCGGATTTCGGAGGATGTGCTGAGGGTGGAGGAGGGGTCTCTATACCCTGCCCTGCAACGGCTGTTGCTGGAGGGCTGGGTGAAGGCAGAGTGGGGGAAGACGGAGACGAACCGGAGGGCCCGGTTCTACACGCTGACTCCGGAGGGACACCGGCAGCTTGGGGTGGAGTTGAGCGAGTTCGAGCAGATGATTGCTGCGATTGGACGGGTTCTGGCGGGATCTGGAGCCGGGTGAGAGTTTTGGTTGGGATGTTTTCTCGTACACGGCACGAATCTTGCTTTGGATGTATGGGGGCTTTTGTGCATGTTCAAAATACAGGGATCTCTCCACTCCGGCCCTGCGGGCCTTCGGTCGAGATGACGTTTTTCTCTTGTTGGTTTTCGGTCGAGTGACGATTTTCTTCGGTGAGATTTTCTTCGATGAGGTGAGGCTATGGGAGCGACGGGGAGACTAGTTCGGCGGATTGAGTTGTTGTTGCGGCGCGACAGGTTTCGCAACGAGCTGGAGGAGGAGATGCGATTCCACAGGGAGGAGGTGGAACGCGAGATCGAGGCCGAAGGTGCGAGCGGCAAAGAGGCGGGGCGGGCAGCACGGAGGCGTTTCGGCAACGAGACGCGGGTGCGCGAGCGCAGCCAGGAGGTTGTGGGCTTCCAGTTCGAGACGGTGGCGCAGGACCTGCGATTTGCGGTGCGGCAGCTGAGGAGAAATCCGGGGTTCACCGCTACGGCCGTGACCACGCTGGCCCTGGGGATATGCGCGAGCGTGGCGCTTTTCGCCGTCGTGGATGCGGCGCTGATACGGCCGCTTCCCTATCGAGAACCGTCACGGCTGGTGTCGCTGTATGAAGCGATCTCGGTGGGGCCGCTGTTCCACATCTCATGGCCGGATTACCTGGACTGGAAGCGGATGAACAAGAGCTTTGACTCCCTGGACGTCTATGAGGCAAAGCCATACATGGAAAAGACACCGCAAGGAGCGCAGAAGGTGGACGGCGCTGATGTAAGCGATGGCTTCTTCAAGACTCTGGGCGTTGTTCCGGTGTTGGGTCGGGATTTCAGGACGGGAGAAGACCTGGCCTCGGCTCCGCGCACCGTAATCCTGAGCTATGGGGCATGGCAGAAGAGGTATGGCGGCCGCAAGGAGGTGCTGGGAGAGACGGTGACGCTGGATGGAGAGTTGAACACAATCATCGGTGTGCTGCCAAAGGAGTTTCACTTCGTTCCGGCAGAGCCAGTGGAGTTCTGGGCGACGATTCACGATAGATACCACAACCGAGACGCCCATAACTTTTATGGTGTTGCCCGAATGAAGCAGGGTGTGAGTCTGGAACAGGCGGCTGCGGATATGAAGACGGTCACGGCGCAGCTGGAGAGGCAGTATCCGAATAACAATCCCGGGCGTGGGTCTACGGTGCTTTCGCTAACGGAGGTGATTCGCGGGGATGTTCGTCCCGTGTTGGTGATGCTGCTGTGCGGCGCTGCCCTGCTGCTGCTGATTTCCTGTGTCAATGTCGTGAGCCTGCTGTTGACGCGCGCGGAGACCAGGCGGCGAGAGGTTGCGGTGCGCGGTGCCCTGGGGGCCAGCCGGGCGCGGCTGATGCGGCAGTTCGTGACGGAGGGACTGCTGCTGGTGGCGACGGGAAGCTTGGTGGGAGCGGCGCTAGCCGCAGCCGCTTTGCGCGCAGCAGAAGATTTGGTTCCAGCGGATATGCTGGCACGGATGCCGTACCTGGCAGGAATGAGGATGAGCGGGCATGTGCTGCTGTTTACCGCAGGCATTGTGGTGCTGGCCGGGATTGTCTTTGGGATCGCCCCTGTGCTGCGGATGCCGGAGGGCGTGTCGAACGAGAGCCTGAACGATGGCGGCCGCACGGCAGCGGGAACGGGATGGAGGCGGTTCGGCTCGAAGCTGGTGGTTGTGGAACTGGCGACCGCAGTGGTGTTGCTGGTGAGCGCCGGGCTGCTAGGGAAGAGTTTCTACAGGCTGCTGCATGTGGAGACGGGAATGCGCGCAGAACACCTGGCGACGGCGATGATCTCGCTGCCGAGAGCGCAGTATGCGAAGGATGACCAAATATGGCTGCTGAAAAAGAACCTGCTGCAGCGCGTAGAGCGATTGCCTGGAGTGATATCGGCTGGAGTTGCCAGCGATTTGCCCGTGGGATCGGGCGATGGAATGACGATTGTGCAGGTGGTAGGCAAGCCGGAACTGCATAAGAACGACGAGGTTGTGGGCCGGTTTTTAAGCCCGGGATACTTCAGCACGCTGGGGGCCCGGTTGCGAGAGGGACGTTACTTCACGGAAGAGGACGAGACGACGAAGCTGCCGGTCGTCATTATCAATCAGACGATGGCGCGGAAGTACTTCGCGAGCGGGCAGGCGATCGGACAGCAGATCAAATTCTGGAATAAGCCTCCGACGAGAATTATCGGCGTGATTGATGACATCCGGGAAGGACCGCTGGAGATGGAGGTGCGGCCAGCGTTTTATCTGCCGTTCAGCGCGGGACAGGACACGGATTTTGGATTGGTGGTGAGAGCGGAGCAGGAGGAGGGACTGCTGCCAGCTTTGAGTGCCGCTGTTCATGAACTCGATCCCGGGATCGCCGTGTATGCGGAGTCGACGATGAGCGGGAAGATTCATGATTCACCTTCGGCGACGATTCACAGAGGCTCGGCGTGGCTGGTGGGAGGTTTTGCGGCTACGGCGTTGCTGCTGGGAGTAGTGGGATTGTATGGAGTGATTGCTTACTCGGTGAGCCAGAGAACGA
The DNA here is from genome assembly GCF_059115365.1 of Edaphobacter sp. FHG110511_03. Taxonomy (NCBI): domain Bacteria; kingdom Pseudomonadati; phylum Acidobacteriota; class Terriglobia; order Terriglobales; family Acidobacteriaceae; genus Edaphobacter; species Edaphobacter sp. FHG110511_03. The sequence goes on from NZ_JBZYWL010000007.1 coordinate 85,155, forward strand.
GGGAGATTGGAGTACGGATGGCGCTGGGTGCGGGACGCAGCAGGGTGATGAAGATGGTGATGCGCGAAGCGGGGTGGCTGACTGCTGTGGGGATTGCTGCAGGACTGGCGTGTTCGGTGATTGCGGCGACGATGATGCGCGGACTGCTGTTTGGGGTGAGCGCGTGGGACGGATCAACGCTGATCGCCGTTGCTATTGTGCTAGGTGGGGCGGCGCTCATGGCGAGCGCGATTCCGGCGCGGAGGGCAGCCTCCGTCGACCCGATGGAAGCGCTGCGGGCTGAGTAGACTGGATTCATGGATGCTCGAGAGTTAGAAGCGGCGACGGACCCGGTGGAGGTGTTTCGCGAGTGGTTGCGTGAGGCAGAGGCTGGCGAGATAAACGACGCGAATGCGGCGGCGCTGGCTACAGCCACCGCGCAGGGCGCGCCGAGCGTGCGGATGGTGCTGGTGAAGCAGGTGGACGACAGAGGCTTCTGCTTCTACACGAATGCAGACAGTAGAAAGGGCCGGGAGCTTGCGGCGAATCCCAGGGCTGCGCTGTGCTTTCACTGGAAGAGCCTGAGACGCCAGGTGAGAGTGGAGGGCCCGGTGGTCGAGCTGCCACCTGCGGATGCGGACGCTTACTTTCATAGCCGGGCGAGAGAGAGCCAGCTTGGCTCAGCGGTGTCGCTGCAGAGCAGGCCGCTTGAGAGCCGCGAGCAGCTGGAAGAGATGGTGAGGGAGTTTGGCGCGAGCCATCCTAGGGAGGTTCCCCGCCCCGCCCACTGGAAGGGATACGCGATGCGGCCCGAACGTGTGGAGCTATGGATCAATGGAGACCATCGACTGCACGATCGATTTCTGTTCGTGCGCGAAGGTGAGAGCTGGGTGAAGAGCCGGCTGTTTCCTTAGAGCCGACAAAGGATCTGTTTTACCGTGCTTAGACCTTTACTTCAGACAAGACGGTTCCGAGGTATAACGACAGAGCTTTCTTGAACTCCGCTACGAGGAGGGGTTTTTCCCGGGTGCCTGTTTCCGAGTAGAGCGCGGGGACTCCCTTCACGATCTGGAGGGCAACGTTCGCGGCCAGCAGGGCTCTCTCGTTCGAGAGCCGTGGGTTCTTCGCGCGGAAGGCATCGGCAATCGCCAGACGTAGAGCCTTGCGGGCGGCGGGATCGCGGGAGAAGCGGGTGGGAGCGGCGAGCAATGCCAGGTAGGCAGGGCGCTTGTTCACAAAGTCAAGGATGCACTCGATGAACATGTCCGCAAACCGCTCATGCGCGAGGGTGTGGGCCTGCTCCATGAGCGGCTTCCAGTGTGCCTCAATCTCCTGCGCGTACTGGCTCACAAGAGCGGAGGCGATAGAGCGCTTGTCAGGAAAGTAATGATAGAGGGTACCGATGGAGGCTCCGCTGCGCTCCGCGATCGCGGTCATGGTTGCAGACTCGAAGCCAACCTCGACGAAGAGATCCGCAGCGGCGTCCAGAAAGCTGCCCAGTCGACGGGTAGAACGCTCCTGCTGAGGCTCGCGGCGAATGGCACTTGACGAAGTTGAGGGCATCCTCATATTCTACATTTAGAAAGTCGAGGACATCCTCGATTTAAGGAGGAGCTTTGAGTTCATTGCAGCTTGCGCCAGAGAAGACCGCCCTTGTGCTGATCGATCTGCAACATGGGATCACAGGGAGGCCAAACGCCGGTCCTTACACCCCTACGGAAGTCGTGGAGAAGTCTCGCCTGCTGGTGGACCACTTTCGCGCGAAGGGAGCGACAGTCGTCTTCGTCCGGGTGAAGCTGGACGAATTTTTACAGCTGCCGGTTGATGAGTCGATGCGCGATCCAAACGCGCCGCCGCCACCAGCCATCGCATCGGAGATTGTGCCGGAGGCCGGGTTCCAGGCGGGTGATCTTCTGATCACGAAGAGACACTGGGGCGCCTTTGCCGGAACCGAGCTGGAGCAGGAGTTGAAGAAGCGCGGCATCGAGACGGTGGTTCTGGCGGGGATTGCTACGAATATCGGCGTTGAATCGACTGCACGCCAGGGGACCGGCCTCGGTTTCGCGTTCGTCGTCGTGGAGGATGCCTGCACGAGCCTTAGTGCCGATCTCCACCGCTTTGCTTTTGAGAACATCTTTCCGAGGCTCGCGAGAGTGAGGAAGACCGATGAAGTAATTGCCGCGCTTGGCTGAGGTGACTTCCTCAACGGAGCGACTGGATGCGGCGGTGTGGAAGGTCATCGCAGTCGCTACGTTGGGTTCGTTCCTCGCGCAGCTCGACGCTACGGTCGTCAACGTATCGCTCTCGAGCCTGGCGGTGGAGTTGCACAGCAGCCTGGCGGTGATTCAGTGGGTGACGAGCGGCTATCTGTTGGCACTGGCTCTGATGCTTCCGCTGAATGGCTGGCTGGTGGATCGCATCGGAGCGAAGTCGCTTTATCTCTGGTGCTTCTCTGTCTTTACCCTGTCGTCGATGTTGTGTGGAATGGCATGGTCCGCGCATGCCCTGATTGGATTTCGAATTCTTCAGGGCATGAGCGGAGGCCTGCTGGCTCCGATGGCGCAGATGATGATGGCCCGCGCCGCCGGAAGACACCTGGCCCGCGTGATGGGTTACGCAGCGTTGCCGGTGATGCTAGGACCGATTCTTGGGCCGGTGATCGCTGGAGCGATTCTGCAGCATGCCTCATGGCGATGGCTCTTCTTCGTGAATCTGCCGGTGGGTGTGCTCGCGATTACGTTGGCGGCACTGTTTCTTCCTGAAGACCGCGAGGATGTGAGACCGCGAGATCTCGATTTGTTCGGACTGCTCCTGCTGTCGCCGGGGCTCGTGCTCTTTCTGTATGGATCGGATCACCTGAGGGAGCGTGGGGGCGTCGTTACCCTGATCGCCTCGGTGGTTCTGCTTGTGGTGTTTCTGAGGACAGCCGGTCCGAAGGGCTCGCGGGCGTTGATTGATTTGCGGCTCTTCAGGCGCCGAACTTTTTCGGCCTCGGCCGTGACGCAGTTCCTCTCGAACGGCATCATGTTCTCGGCGCAGATGCTGATTCCCTACTATCTGATCCGCGCCTGCGGCCGTTCGCCCAGCGCGACCGGATGGCTTTTGGCTCCGCTGGGCCTAGGAATGCTTTGTTCTTATCCGTGGATGGGGGCGATGACGCAACGGTTCGGCATTCGCAGGGTCTCCAGCGGGGGAGCTTTGATCGCCCTGGCGGGAACACTCCCGCTTATTTACCTGGCGCGACATGGACTGGTGCTGGGTGTACTTGCACCTGCTCTCTTTATTAGGGGGATGGGGATGGGAGCGATCGGCATCCCGTCGATCTCGGCGGCGTATGCCTCGGTTCCGAAACGAGATCTTCCCATGGCAACGACAGCACTCAATATTGTGCAGCGGCTGGGCGGACCAACCTTGACGACTCTGTGCGCGACGTTCCTGGCTTGGAGACTGGGGTCAGCGGATAGGGTTCACAGTTCAAATCCGGGAGCATTTGGGGCCGCCTTTCTGCTGCTTTGCCTTCTGCATGCCCTGCTGTTCGCCGCGACTCTGAGGCTTCCCTTCTCGATCGACAAGCAGATTAAAGAAGAGACTCCGGAGTTGCTTGAGGCTATGTCCGAGTAAACGCGATTTGTCTTCCTCCCCCATGAACCGAGCCAAAGGTGGCCCGTGGTTGATATAGTTCGGGGTGCAGCGAAATTGCAGTTCAGGGGAGCGATGATTATGGGATCGGAGATGTTTGGTCGGCGGGAGTTTCTGCGGGCGGTGGGCTCGGCGGGATTAATGGCTGGGGTTCCGGCGTTGGCGGAGATGAACGCGCTGGATCCGGCGCGAGTGGTTCACGAGGTGATTGCACCCGGCGAGATCGTAGACGAGAGGCCGAAACACTCGATCAAATTTGCCGTATGCGGAATGAGCCACGACCATATCTACGGGATGGCGGGGGCGATTCAGCGTGGCGGCGGCGTGCTGGTGGCCGCCTATGGAGCGGAGCCGGACAAGGTTGCGAACTTCAAGAAGAAGTTTCCCGATGTGAAGATGGTGGCATCGGAGGACGAAATTCTCAATGACCCTTCGATCCAGCTGGTGATGAGCTCAACGATTCCCGATCAAAGAGCTCCGCTGGGCATACGGGTGATGAAGAAGGGCAAAGATTATCTGAGCGATAAGCCCGGGGCGACTTCTCTGGAACAGATCGATGAGATTCGCAAGACGATTGCGGCGACGAAACGTATTTATGGGATTCTTTACAGCGAACGCTTCGAGGTGAAGGCCGCAGTGAAGGCAGGCGAGCTGGTGAAGGCCGGAGCGATCGGGCGCGTGATTCAGACGATCAACATCGCGCCGCACCAGATCGTGCAGCGTGGCGCGGACCCCTATGCGGGAGGATCAGGAGGAAGGCCGGAGTGGTTCTGGGATCCGGCTCGCTACGGCGGCATTCTGACGGATATCGGGTCGCACCAGGTGGATCAGTTCCTGTTCTACACCGGCTCCACGCAGGCGGAGGTTGTGGCCTCGCAGGTTGCGAACGTGAATCATCCTCAGAAGCCGAAGTTCCAGGACTTTGGCGACATGATGCTGCGAGGCGACCGAGGATTCGGGTATGTGCGGCTGGACTGGTTTACTCCGGACGGCCTGGGGACGTGGGGCGATGGACGGCTGTTTATTTTAGGAACGAACGGATATATCGAGGTCAGGAAGTACGTTGATGTAGCACGCGGAAAGCAAGGGAACAACCTGTTCATCGTCGATAAAGATCAGGCACGGTACATGGACTGCAATAACATGTCGCTTCCCTTCGGACCGCAGTTCGTCTCTGACATCGTCAATCGGACGCATACGGCGCAGGATCAGACGCAGTGTCTTCTGGCAGCGGAGTTGGTGGTACGGGCACAGATGAAGGCGCAACATGCGACCTTGAAGAGCTGAAGGACCTCCATCCTGAGGTAGAATTCTGCTCGACAAAGGAGCTGGGCTAATGGCGGATCTAACACGACGAAGATTTCTGAAGGCTGCAGCCGGAACAGCGGCTGTAGCCGGCTTTCCCACCATCGTACCGGCGACTGTCTTTGGACAGATGGCGCCCAGCGAACGAATCAACGTGGGCGCCATCGGCGTAGGCAGAATCTCGCGTGGGCACGATCTGCCGGCGATCTTCAAGTACGATGGCGCGCGAGTGATCGCGGTATGTGATCTGGATACGACCCGCGCAGAACTGGGCAAGCAGTTTGTGAGCGAGTCGTATACGAAAAAGCTGGGTCAGCCGTACAACTCCGTGAAGACATACCACGACTATCACGAGCTTCTTGCGAATAAAGAGATCGACGCGGTTGTGATTTCGACACCGGACCACCAGCACGCAATTGTTGCTGCGGCAGCGGTGAGAGCGGGCAAGGATGTCTATCTGCAAAAGCCAGCGTCGCTGACGATTGCGGAAGGCCGCTATCTGAGCAATGCCGTGCAGGCCTCAGGAAGGATTCTGCAGATTGGAAGCCAACAAAGATCGTGGAAGCAGTTTCACAGGGCGTGTGAGCTGGTGCGGAATGGGCGCATCGGTGAGGTGAAGCATGTCGAAGTGGGACTTCCGGGCGATCCCGCAGGAGGCAATGCGACGCCGATGCCGGTACCGAAGGGCTTCCACTATGACGCGTGGCTGGGATCGACCCCGGAGGCGGCATATACCGTGGATCGGGTCATGCCACAGACGGGATTCGACCGGCCAGGATGGCTGCGCATGGAGCAGTTTGGCGCGGGGATGATCACGGGCTGGGGCGCTCACCACGTGGATACGGCCCACTGGGGAATGAATACGGAGTACACGGGGCCGGTAGAGATCTGGGGGACGGCGGAGTTTCCCAAGAGTGGACTATGGGATGTGCATGGGAAGTTCCTGACGCATGCGAGATATGCGAACGGAATGACGATGGACATCTCCGGAGACTTTCCGAACGGCATTAAATGGTATGGGACGAAGGGATGGATCTTCGTCACGCGCGATGAGATGACGACGCCGACGGCCGGCTCCGGGCAAGTGACGAAGATCGAGCCGCTGATGGCGAGCGATCCCAAGGTTCTGGACTCGGTGATTGGGCCGGACGAGATTCATCTGTACACGGCGAGCGAGCAACATGCGAACTGGCTGGATTGCATCAAGACGAGGAAGCAGCCGACGGCTCCGGTGGAGATTGGGCACAGGGCCTGCTCGACCTGCCTGCTGCACCATATCGCGATGAAGACAGACAGGCACCTGCACTGGGATCCGGAGCGGGAACAGTTCAAAGGGGACGATGCGGCGAATGCGATGCTGTCGCGGCCTCAGCGCTCTCCTTATACGTTCGAGAAAAGTAGCTGGGTTTAGGGATTTATTTGGCGTTGCGATCTGTCTTAGTAATGCCACGCTCGTCGGCTTCAGCTCGCACCGCCTCGTAGCGGTGGGCGAGAACGTCGAGCTCGGCATCTGAAAGATGCTCGATGTCTATCATCTCGTTTCTTGCCGATTTGATGGATTCGATCAGCTCGTTCAATTTGAGGTTGATGGCGCGAGCATCGCGGTTCTGGGTGTTCTGGATGAGGAAGACCATCAGGAACGTAACGATGGTCGTTCCCGTGTTGATGACGAGCTGCCAGGTATCCGAGTAGTGATAGATCGGCCCACTGATTCCCCAGACGATGATGATGCCGATGGCTGCCGCGAAGGCCCATCGGGAGCCAAGGTAAGTGCTGCAAGTGTTTGCGAATTGCCCGAAATGATCTTTATGGGGCTGTCCTGCGGGTGCGTTGTCCTGGCTCGACACGATGTCTTTCACTCCGTGAGATGAGATGCTGACGGCGAACGCAGCTTTGCCTGTTCTGCGATGAGTGGCGATGGAATCAGCTTGTCCAGAGCTTTGGCAACGCTCCGTCTTTTCCCGAGACAGGATCGGATGCGGGAAAGCGGACACGGCGCATACGCTCGAGGACTTCAGGAGTTGCGGCGGAACGGCAGATGTCCCAGTGTTCGTTGGGCGGATACGCACCTACGACCAGGAAATCGTCAGAGGCGGAGATACGGCAGTGTCCTGTGCCGGCGGGGAGGACGGCTACATCGCCGGCGTGTACGGTGACGGTGGTTCCCTGCTCACCGCCGAGCATGATTTCCGCGGTTCCTGCTGCGAAGCCGAGTACCTCGTGGGCGGTTGAATGATAGTGATGGAAGTCGAAGACACGTTACGCCATTGTGGGGGCCAACCGTTCTCTGTGAACAGGCGCTCTATGACGTCGGCAAGACCGGGTGTGACCGGGAGCGACTTGCGATAGAGAAGCACGGGAAGCGAGTTGTTTGGCATCCAGCCATTGGGCTTGAGGTGAAGCTGCTCGGGTGCGGAAGCCAGAGGAGATCCGGCTCTCCCTGCGATACCGGCGGCGACCATTCCAGCGGCGAAGGTACGGCGATCCATAGGCTCTTTCATCTCCTGTTAGACGGCGCGATTGTCCAGAATGGCGAGGAACTTTTTCGGAGCGATGCGACGCCAGGCGTCGAGGATGTGGAGGCTTAACTCCTCATCGCTGATTTCGCCAAGCTCGATGCCGATCCAGCCCCGCACTCCAACGTACGGAGGCTTGAAGTATTTTCTGGGAGAGGTGCGAATGAACGTTTGTTGGGCTCCGGGCGGCGCGGGAATCCAGACGGCGACGTGACCGTCGTGGTGATGGTTGTTGGCAAACATCGTGAAGACTTTTTTGTCGACGAAGAATGTCGGCTCGCCATGGGAGAGCTTTTCGGATGTGGCGGGAAGCAATGCGCAGATTTTGCGTACGCGACTGAGATGTTCGCTGTGATTGGCCAGGGCCTGCGATGACATGAGACACCTCCGGGCGTGACCAGTGTAGGCGTTTTTTATCGCATCTGAAACTCTGGGCTGCCCATGACGAGCGCTGTGAGGAGGTTCAGAGTTTCGGTGGGAGGCGATGAGGTGGTGACAAGCTTTACCGCCTGCTGGTGGACGAGATCGTTGGTCTGGGTAGAGACTTCCCCACCGACAAGGGAGGCTTCGATCAGGTGAAGCGCGAGATTCTGACCGGTAAGGGTGGGGGAGGACGCAGTGGAAGCTTGCGCGAGAGCCGTTTCCTTATAGACTGCCTGCTTTGGTTGCGCGGCAGCGGCTGTGGAAGCGATAGACGACTGTCCCATCAGGCCGAGGGCGAGAACATGCTCGGAGTCGAATTTCTGGTTTGCGAACTTATTGCTGGTAAGGGCGTAGGCGAAGTTGAGGCGATCCACCAGGGCGGAGGAGTTCATCCAGCGATCGGCGGTGATGTAGTACCCGGTAGGCGGAAGAGCGTAATAAGGCGGCATGCCCATGGTTTTGAGGGTCTGGACAAGAGCCCCGGGATTGACGGGATCGGTGGCCGTGGTACGAAATGCCGAGGCGACAAACTCGATGGGAGTCTTGACCTTGTTGTGGAAGTATCGCCTGGAGTTGAACTCCGGCGATTCAACCAGGGTGCGGAGAATTGCCTTGATGTCGCCATCGGTTGAGAGCCAGGTGTTCGCCATGCGATCGACCAGGGCAGGCGGTGGTTCGTCGGCGACAAAGCGCTGAGCTAATTTGTAGCTGATAAAGTGCGCGGTCTTAGGGCTGGCCGCAAGGATCGTGAGGGCCTGGATGCCTTCGCTCATCCCCGGATTTGCGTCAGGCTGCACCGATGCTGTAGAGGAGTCGATGGTGTGACCGAACCATTGTTTCGGACCGGGTTGATGGCGTCGGGGCTCAAAGACGAAGGGACCAGCCTGATGGGGACGATCGACGGTCCACCCGGTGAGGATTGCAGAGAGCGCGGTTACGTCGGCCTGGGTATAGCCTCCATTCACGCCGACGGTATGAAGCTCCATCAGCTCGCGGCCGTAGTTTTCGTTGAGGCCGCGATTGCCTTTTTTGGCCTTGGGGCGGGCAGGATTGACGCCGTTGGCGATGGAGTCGGGACCGATGGACTCCCAGTTATCGAGGTAGACCATCATGGCAGGTGAGGTTGCCGTTGCCAGAAGAAGATCGCGGAATTTTCCCAGCGCGTTTTTGCGGATTACGTCGCGCTCGTAGCTGGTGGTATACCACTGGTCGGAGTTTTTACCGATGAAGACGTTGAAGTGATTGAACCAGAAGTCGGTCATCACCTCCTGAAGCTGACGCTCAGAGAGGATGGCGCGAAGGAGCTTGGCCTGGGAGAGCTCACTAGCGAGCTGGTAGGAAGAGTTGACATTCGCGGCCATGGCGTTGAAGAGCTCGCGTTCGCGTGGGGTGAATTGGGAGAGGAGGAGGCCGCGCTGCTCTCCGGAGACGTATGTGGTGAAGGCGATGCGGTCCGCAGTGGGCAGCTTGATCAGCGTAGACATCCGCTGATTGCGAGGCAAGGCGAAGAGCTCTCCTGCGACTCGAGAAGCGGTGGCCCGATCACGGTCACGCTGCGCCGCAAGCTCGGAGTCTTCGGGGGATGAGCCTTCAGGCTTGCCTTCAGCTTGAACCGCCTTCCCCATTTGGCGCTGGTTGAGTTTTACGAGCTGAATTTCGTAGACAGCGGCAAGGCCGGGGTCCGTAGGAGGCTGAACCTTCTCGTTTGCGACGGCCTGAATGGTGCCACGATCCGGGAAGGCGGTGAGGGCCTGCTCCGGGGTCATGGTAAGGGTCGGGTAATCTGCGAGACGTTTATTGAGGGCATCATCACTGATGCTGTCGGGATTCAGCTGCTGTTCGAACCACTTGTCGGGTCCCATCGCGAGAACACGGTCTAAATCTCCTGGACGCGGCCCGAAGGTGAAGCGATTGAGAATCTGCGCGGCGCGCTCACGTTGATCGAGCGGAACAAGAGCAGGGGCTTTTGTGGGCGGCGGAGTTTTGGGTTTTGTCGATCTTGCGTGGGAAGGAGTTCGCTTTGGCGCTGGTTTGACAGAGGGGCTCTCCTGCGCCTGGAGCGTAGAGGCAGCAACGACGAGGAGTGCAGCAAGGATGGCGCGCATAAAGCCTCCCCAAGTTAGACAGGCTTCTGAGATCTAAGTTGTGGTTGGGATGCTGGATTTCGCGCTTATAAGCCTGATTGTCAGGGATTTGCGTTGCATCGCCGGCGGAAGACTGAAAGCATGGCGGGATGGCGGTCGTGATCCATCTGGCGCTCGTGTTTGTCAGTTTCCTGGTTTTGCTAATTCTGGCGGTATGGGGAATCCGGGCGCTCTGGCGGATGATTCGCGGCACGAAATCCAGATAGGCTGCTTCAGCTTTTTGTAGTCTGAAATGCGGCCCGGGGTTTACTGAAACGCTTGCTGGCGGTGTAGGCGAGGCGTGCCAGCAGAAGGATGGTAAGTATCGCGGTGACTTTCCATGGGGTGCGGACACCGGTTTTGACGAGCCACCAATAGTGGATGACGCCCGCTACTCCAGCGATGTAGACCAGGCGGTGCAGACGTTGCCAGTTTTTGCCTCCCATGGAGCGCATGATGAAGGCTGGTGAGGTTACGGCGAGCGCCAGCAGAATAACCCAGGCGAAAAAGCCAACCTGGATGAAGCGCCGTTTGAGGACATCGTCCCATATGGTAGGCCACACCATCTTCCACTGGTCGATCGCGATGCCGGGGTGACCGTCACGGATGCCGGCAAGCACTGTTGGAAGATCGTAGCCGGAGAAGAGAAAGATGTAGGTCGCCAGATGCAGGGACGCGTAGAAGAAAGCGTACAGGCCGATCAAGCGGCGAAAGCGGATAAGCCAGGAGATGCGAGGGGAGAGCCTGCGCAGAGGCGTAATTGCGAGCGAGGCGAGAAGCATCCAGAGCGCCCAGTCGCCGGTGAAGTGCGTGATGTAGGCGACAGGATCGGGATCGAGCGCGAGGGCGCCTGAGGTATAGAAGCGAATGAGCCAGAAAAACGGCGCGAAGCACAGCAGATGCGCGACAGCTTTAAGGATAAGAATGGTGCGTTTTGACATTGTGAAGATTGGCTGCGCGATCAGTAATAGCGCTTCAGGTTCATTCCATTGTAGAGGCTTGCCACCTGGTCGGCGTATCCGTTGAACATCTGTGTGGGAATGGTGCGCGGGAAAGCGGAGCTGTCGATGCGGCGCTCGTGCGCCTGACTCCAACGAGGATGACTCACCTCGGGGTTGACGTTGGAGTAAAAACCGTATTCCTGCGAGTTGATCTCGTTCCAGGTAGTGTGCGGCTGCTTGTCGGTGAAATGGAAGCGGACGATGGATTTGGCATTTTTGAAGCCATACTTCCATGGCATAACGACGCGAATCGGAGCACCGTTCTGGTTGGGAAGGACCTGCCCATAGCAACCGAAGGTCAGAAGAGCGAGTGGATTCATGGCTTCGTCCAAGCGGAGCCCCTCACTGTAAGGCCAGTCATAGCCACCGGGAAGATCAGGCATCTGCTTTTTGTCGACGAGCGTGACAAACTGCACAAACTTGGCGCTGGGAAGAGGCTCGCAATAGTTAATAAACTCTGAAAGAGAGTAGCCGTCCCAGGGAATGACCATGGACCATGCCTCGACACAGCGATGACGGTAAACACGTGACTCCAATGGCCTGTACTTGAGAATGTTGTCGATGTCGAGCGTCTGCGGCTTTTTGACCATACCGGTCACCTGGACGGTCCAGGGGCGGGTTTTGAGGGTATGGGCGTTTCGGGCAGGGTCGCTCTTATCGGTTCCAAACTCGTAGAAATTGTTGTAGTGGGAGGCCTTGGCGAGGGGAGTCTGATTCTCGGTGGTGTTGTATTTACCGGGGGTAGCTGGGAGCGCCTGCGCGTGAACGGTAGAGGATGGAAGAAAGAGGCCGGGGATGTGGCCGGCAGCTAGAGCTCCTGCGGTAAGTGTCGCCGCTCCACCGATAAGGAAGCGGCGTTGCCGCTGGTAGCGCTCAAAGGCACCCTGTGGAGTGATCTCAGAGGAGCGAATGGTGGAGTCAAGACCTTCGGAGCCGCGGACCAACATGATATTTCCCTTCCGGGGTGGGCTTCGGCACACAAAGAACACCCTTAACCATTAGATCGAGTATGAATGCTAAAGGTAACGCAGCGCATGGATTTTAGCCTCTAACCGGACACGAAGTTGCATAGAGACATGAAGATGGAGCAAACTGTGTGCCATGATGACCGGTGCCCGAGAAAAGGATCTGATCAGCGCAGCCGATATGCTGCTGGATGCCCGTAGAACTTGCAAACCAATTGCCGACCTGCCGAAAGAACTGCGCCCAACGACACTCGAGGAAGCTTACTTCATCCAGGATAGGATGTCGTGGGCTTATGAGCGAATCGGCGGATGGAAGATTGGCGCACCGACACCGGATGCCACTCCCTCTTTTGCCCCGATGCCCGCGGACTGGATGACGAGCAGCGGATGCGGACTGAGAGGCATCGCTCACAGGTATCGAGGGGTAGAGGCGGAGATTGCCTTCAAATTGGGCTCGGATCTGCCCCAGAGAGAGACGTCGTACACGCGCGAGGAGGTCGTCGCCGCGATTGCGAGTATGCACCCAGCTATCGAGGTTCTCGAAACCGCACTCCTCAATCCCGATGAAGCGACGAAGCTAACGTCTGTAGCCGACATGTCGATGCACGGCGGATTCGTCTATGGCGACCCTGTACCTGATTGGCAAAACATCGACTTTGCAAAGGAATCAGTATCGCTCTCAATTGATGGCGCACTGCGAGTGGAACGAACCGGGTCCAACACGTCCGGCGACCTGATGCGCTTGTTGCCCTGGCTGGCCAACGAGGGAGCGAGCCGGACGGAAGGGCTGAAAAAAGGAGACTGGATCACAACCGGGAGTTGGACCGGAAATACTCTGGCCGCTGCCGGAGCGTCTGTGGAGACACGGTTTGCGCGCGCAGGTCAGGTCGTCCTTCGTTTTGCCTGAAGGGCGGCCATTCGCGGCTCCACTCGCTGATTTGTGCTGACGACGAATCGAGGTTGCTGCGTTGCAAACACCGTATAGCGGGGATGGTTTAGATACTCCCCATATTTGTGGTGGTTCGTCACAGAAGCCCAAAATGTTGTATGAAATTTGGCATCTTTGAGGGTATCGTTGGGAATCTGATGAAAACAGGCGGGTTTCGCCTGAACTCTCCGGAGATTGGGCTGCGATCTTCGTCAAAAACGTGAGGTTATGAAATGGCACGTCCGTATTGGTCTGGGCAGATACAGATTTCCCTGGTGTCTTTCGGTGTGAAGCTGTTTGTGGCGACTGAGGCAAAGAGCGAGATTCGCTTCCATCAGATAAGCCGAGCCACCGGTGAGCGAGTGCGCCACCAGAAGGTTGCCGCGAGCGCGCTCGAGGACAATCCTGGCGAAGCTGCCACAGCGCTGGAAAAGAACGACATCGTGAAGGGATATGAGTATCGCAAGGGCGAGTATGTGACGATCGAGCCCAAGGAGCTGGAGGAGTTGCGCGTCCCCTCCAAACACTCGATCGAGGTATCGCAGTTTGTAGACATTGACGAACTGGAGCCCGAGTACATGGAGAAGCCGTACTTCATCGTCCCGGAAGACGATGTGCAGGCTGAGGCGTTCGCCGTGGTGCGCGCTGCTCTGAAGAAGACGAAGAAGGCAGCGCTTGGAAAGATTGCATTCGGAGGACGGGAACATGTCTTCGCTGTCACCGCCGACGAGGACGACAAGCTGGGCGGGATGATGGGCTACACGATGCGGTATCAGGAAGAGCTTCGCGACCCCGCTGAGTATTTCAAGGACATCAAGAAGGTCGCGGTCAACGAAGATTCTCTCGAATTGGCGATGGAGCTGATCAAGCGCAAGGCGGCGAAGTTCGACCCCAGCAAGTTCAAGGATCAGTACGAGGCCGCAGTGCGGGAGCTGGTTGAGGCCAAGGTCCAGCACGCGCCCATTCCGAAGGATGAAGTGGAGGCACCACGGCGCGGCCAGGTCATCAATCTTATGGATGCCCTTCGCAAGAGCGTGAGCAGTGGCGCCGCAGCTGCGGAGAGCTCTGCAAGCAAGAAGAAGCCATCGACTTCGGTGAAGTCAGCTGCATCGAAGGAAAAGAAGGGTATTTCGTTAGTGAAATCGGCAAAGGCTTCGAGTAAGCGACGGTCGGCGTAGAGAGTGCCTGCCTGAGCGAAGGGGACTTCGGCGGATACTAACGCAGGAGCGACGATGGCGGGTTCCAAAAAGGCAGCTTTGAAGAAGCCGGCGAAGGCGGCAAAGAAAAAAGAGGAAAAGAAGACTCCGACAACAGAAGCTGGCGATGTGGCTGCGAACGCGATTGACGAACAGCTCGCGCGCTACCGGTCAATGCGCGACTTCAACATCACCGAAGAACCGAGCGGCAAACACACAAGCACACGTACTGCGAGCGGACTTCTCTTCTGCGTGCAGAAGCATGCGGCCTCACACCTTCACTACGATTTCAGACTTGGGTGGAATGGAGTCTTGAAGAGCTGGGCGGTTGCCAAGGGGCCAAGCTACTTTACCGGCGACAAGCGCCTGGCTGTGCAGGTAGAAGACCACCCGATGGAGTACGGAGGCTTTGAGGGAATCATTCCATCGGGACAGTACGGGGGCGGCACGGTGATGCTGTGGGACCAGGGAGTATGGGAACCGCAGGCAGGATACACCGATGTCGATGCCGGCCTGCGTGATGGAAGCCTGAAGCTTATCCTGCATGGGACAAAACTCAAGGGTAAGTGGGCGCTGATCCGGATGGGCGGCAAATGGGCGAAGGAGAAGAAGCCTAACTGGCTGCTGATCAAAGAGCATGACGAGTTCGAGCGGAAGCAGGATGAGACTTCGGTTACGGAGTCGGAACCAGACAGCGTAGTCACGAAGCGATCGATCGAAGAGATCGCAAAGAACGAAGACCATGTGTGGAACTCGAAGGACACACGCTCGGGCAGCCAGGCGTGGTTTCGCCAAGAGACTCGTGAGAAAACGAGTGAGCCTGCGAAGCCAAAGCCTACATCGCTCGACCTTAGAAAGCAGCTGAAGGGGCTTCCTGAAGAGCAGCAGCCTGGCTTTCTTCCGCCACAGCTTGCGTTGATGGGCGAGACACCACCTTCGGGCGCCGGGTGGCTGCACGAACTCAAGCTCGATGGCTATCGGATGCAGGCGAGGAAGGACGGAAAGAAGGTACAGATCCTGACGCGGACAGGACTCGATTGGACCCACCGGGTACGAGCGTTAGCCGATGAGATTGCGAAGCTTCCCATCGACAAGGTGACGCTGGATGGTGAGGTGGTGGTGGTCGCACCGAATGGAACAACGAACTTCGCCGATCTGCAAGCCTCGATGCAGGAAGGCGCGAAACATGCATTGACTTATTTTGCATTCGACCTGCTGCATGTGGAGGGAAAGAATCCCCGTGACCTTCCACTTCAAAAACGGAAGGACCTTTTGAGCGATGTACTTCAGGGAGCGGATGGAGATCGTCTGCGGATAAGCGAACATATCGAATCCGGGGGTGCAGAACTTCTGCGCGAAGCCTGCAAGCTGAAGGCTGAGGGAATTGTCTCGAAGCGAGCCTCGGGGAAATACATCTCCGGACGCAGCGGGGATTGGCTGAAGATGAAGTGCCTGCACGAACAGGAGTTTGTCGTCGGCGGGTATACGCTTCCAGCCAACAAGATCCATGGAGTGGGGGCACTTCTATTGGGCTACTATCGCGATGGCACATTGATCTATGCTGGCCGGACCGGGACGGGATTCACGCAGAAGACGCATCGACTCGTGCGCGACAGGCTCGAGGAACTTGCACAGCAGGTGAGTCCTTTTGAAAAGGTTCCCGGTGACGCAGGAAAAGGTGCGCGATGGGTGAAGCCAGATATGGTAGCCCAGGTGCGCTTTGCCACATGGACAGCAGACGATCTGGTGCGCCAAGCAGCGTTTCTTGGACTGCGTGAAGATAAAGCGGCCAAAGAGGTCGTGCGTGAGGAAGAGGAGATCTCCATTGGTCCGAGGCGATCGCGTTCAAAAGCGACAACTCGTCGCAGCGATGAAGTTGAATCGACTGCATTCAAGGGTTCAAATGCAGGCAAGGAGAGTCGTGAGACAGGCGAACATGCCCCCGTTCGCCTGACCCATCCGCAGAAGGTGCTGGATGAGACGTCGGGCATGACAAAGCAGATGCTCGCGGGTTATTACTGGGCCGTGGCGGAATGGATGCTGCCTCATATCGTGGACCGGCCTGTGAGTCTGGTTCGATGCCCTGAGGGCGCGGGAAAGCCATGCTTCTTCCAAAAGCATGTGAACTCGATGTTGCCCAAGGGGATTGGCAGCGTGGATATCGCCGACAAGCGTGGAAAGGTGGAGCCGTACATTACTCTTGGCACCGCTGAGGCGCTTGCGGCCCTGGCTCAGCTGGGAGTACTCGAGGTGCATCCATGGGGGTCCCGTAATGAGGAGCTTGAGAAGCCCGATCGGCTGGTCTTCGATCTCGACCCTGATGAAGAGCTGCAGTGGACCGAGGTTGCCGATGCGGCGATGGAGGTTCGCGATGGGTTGAAGAAACTCGGCCTCGAAAGCTTCGTGAAGTCCACAGGAGGAAAAGGACTTCACATCGTCGCTCCCATCGAGGCAGAACATGCGTGGCCCGAGATCAAAGGGTTTGCACAACAATTTGTAGTTGCGATGGAACGAATCGCACCGCACCGATATCTGACAAAGATGACGAAGGCAGCGCGCAAGGGGAAGATTTATCTGGATTACCTGCGAAACGAGCGCGGTGCTACTTCCGTCGCGGCCTACTCCCCTCGAGCTCGAGCGGGGGCTGCGGTTTCGATGCCGCTAAGCTGGGCGGAGTTGAAGAAGATGACCGAGCGGCCTTCGTTCCAAGTGGCTGACTTTGCAGAATGGAAGCAGCGGTTGAAGAAGGATCCATGGAAGGATATGGATACTGTCAGGCAGCGGCTCAAATTGTAACCTTATCAGTAAACGTCGGAGCGATAGGTGGACTAAGTCTCATAACAAGGCATTTTGCCGCACCTCCCGCCTTGAGAAATTCATCGAGCGCAAGCGGGATAACGTTGAACCCGGCCGATTCCAACCGCTCTGTCAGTTCCCTGCTGATCTCATTGAGCAGAACGGTGCGATCAACATTGACGGCATTGCAGGCGAAGCGGACGGCATCCGTCTCCGAGACTACGATCCGTTTATGAGAGGGATAGAATGCCTCGATTCTGGCCACGGAGGCGGCGTCGAAGGCGCCCGGATAGTACATCACATGTCCCTCCTTCAATGGCGCGAAACAAGTGTCGAGATGATAAAAACGCGGATCGATGAGGCGAAGGGATACGACCTCCACATTCCACGCCTGCGCAAGACAGGAATGACTCTCCTTCGTACTGCGCATTCCGTACCCTGCCCAGAGGCGTGAACCATCTGAAGAAAACAATGCGTCGCCCTCGCCTTCGAAAGGGATGTCTCGCGACAGACGTACGACCGTATAACCGGATCTGCGGAACCAATCCTCGAAGTACTGTTCCTCTGCCTGCCGTTCGGGATGGTAAAAGCTGCTGAGGACGACAGTGCCATTGTGCTCAAGCCCTGCATTCGCCGTAAAAACCATATCCGGCAAGCCGGGTTGCGGATCGACCAGTGTGATATCTGCAAGCTCGGAGAGTGCATCGTTAAGACGCTTCCATTGGGCAGCAGCGCGCCCCTGAGAGGTAGCGTGGAGATTGCCTGCCATCCACGGATTGATGATGTAGTTGACGCTGTAGAACTGCGGTCTGCACATCAGATAAGTCGGGCGCGACGAGCTCAAGGGTGGGATGAGGTGAGCTACATCCAAGGCTTGCGTACTCATACTGTTTTCTCCAGCATGAGCATGGCGCACGCGGAAACCCGCGTCAACACTAATGATTATGCATATTTAGGATGAATAATCATGCAGAGATTTTTAAGCCCCCATGCAAAAGGCCCGCCAGTGATGGCAGGCCTTTTGCATAGTTCGACTCTTGACTATTGACCGATCGTAACCTGTTGCTGTTCCAGCGCAGTTGCATCGTCATCGCAACCTTCAGGACGCGACTTGGGTCTTGAGCTGAAACGGATGAGAATACTCTTCACAACGACGTACAGAACCGGAATGAAGAACAAGTTCAGGACCGTGGAGAGCACCATTCCACCAACGATGGCTGTACCAACCGAGTGACGGCCAAGAGCACCGGCGCCGGACGCAAAGTACAGCGGTAGCACACCGAGAATAAAGGCGATCGACGTCATCAGGATGGGGCGAAGTCGAAGTTCGGCGGCGACGACGGCCGCCTCGATGACTCCCTTTCCATGTTCGATCTGCTGCTCCGCGAACTCCACAATAAGAATGGAGTTTTTAGCGGACAGACCAATCAGCATGACGAGACCGATCTGGACATAGACGTCGTCTACCAGTCCACGCGCTGAGACCAGGGCAAGCGCGCCGAGAACGGCCATTGGAACAGCGAGCAGAATGATGAATGGCAGAACCCAGCTCTCGTACTGAGCGGAGAGTGTGAGATACACGACCAGCAGGCCGAGGCCGAAGATGACGACGGCCTTTCCACTGGATTCAACCTCTTCAAGAGCGAGGCCGGTCCAGGAGTACATCATGCCCTGAATCTTGTTCTTCTCGAAGAGTTCCTGCATCTTCTCCAGGCCCTGCCCTGAACTGAGTCCGGGCGCGGCGGCCCCATCGATCTCGGCGGAGCGGAAGATGTTGTAGTGATAGATCACCTGCGGGCCGGAGGTCTCGGTGATGCTGACGAGATTGTCCAGAGGAATCATCTGGCCGCCGTCGGAACGAACATAGAACTCACGCAGATCCTTCGAGTTGCGACGGAAGCTCTGATCAGCCTGGACGTAGACACGATAAGAGCGATTGTTGAAGTCGAAGTCATTGACGTAGCTCGAGCCCATGTAGGTACCAAGCGCGGAGGTAATCTGTGCCAGGGGGACACCGATGGCTTTTGCCTTTTCGCGATTGATGGTGACGAAGAGCTGAGGATCGTTCGACGTGTAAGGCGTGTAGAGGCCGACGAGCCCGGACTTCGGATCGCGGCTCTGGGCGACCATCGTATGGGCAATGCGGTCGATATCGCCGAAGGAATTCCTGCCCTGATCCTGCAGCATGAACTGGAAGCCGCCTACAGAACCGATACCTTGAATGGCTGGGGGCTCGAAGGCGGCCACGATCCCGCCAGGAACCTGGAACAGCTTCGGAGCAATTTCGGCTACGATGTCGTGTGCGGAGTGGCCCGGTCCTTTTTTCTTGCGCTCATCGATCGGTTTGAGAGGAGCGAAGATGATGCCCGAATTCGGGGAGCTACCGCCTGTGAGCGAGAAGCCCATCACCGAAAAGGTGCCAAAGACATCGTCATTCTGTCGAATGATTGCCGCCGCACGATCTGCAACCTCAGTCGTATACGCGAGAGAGGCGCCTGGAGGTGTCTGCACGATGTTGATGAAGTAGTTCTGATCTTCGGAGGGAACAAAGGCTGTCGGCACATGATTGTACATATATGCGGTGGCGCCGAGGCCAACCACAAAGAGCAGCATCATGATCACGCGCAGCTTGACCACGTGGGTCACAAGGTAGGCATATCCGGAGATAACCTTCTGCAGACCTTTCTCAAAGAGACCAAGCAGGCCGCCATGCTTGGTCTCAGGCCGAAGCAGGATTGCAGCCAGCGCAGGCGAGAGCGTCAACGCATTGAAGGCAGAGATGGCGATAGAGAACGCGATTGTGAGCGAGAACTGCTTGTACAGAATTCCTGTTGTTCCGGGAAAGAAGCTGACCGGAATAAACACCGAGATGAGAACAAGTGAAGTTGCGATAACGGCGCTGGTCACCTCGGCCATGGCGTCCGAGGTAGCGCGATGACTGTCGCAGTGCTGTTCGTGGATATGACGCTGTACGTTCTCAATAACGACGATGGCATCGTCAACGACCAGACCCGTCGCCAGCGTAATCCCGAAGAGCGTGAGGGAGTTGATCGAGAAGCCGAAGATCTTAATAAAGGCGAAGGTTCCTACCAGCGAAACCGGGATGGTCGCTGCCGGAATGATCGTCGCTCGCCAGTCCTGGAGGAAGAAGAAGATGACGACGATAACGATGATGATCGCTTCCAGGATGGTGTGGACGACCTCGGTGACCGAATCGCCTACGACAGTCGTGGTATCGAAGGCAATGACGTACTCAAGACCAGGCGGGAAGGATTTGGCGAGCTCCGTAAGAACCGCTTTGCACTGCTTATCTACCTGAAGCGCGTTCGCGTTGGAGAGTTGCTGGACGCCTACACCGATCGCGTCGCCTCCTGAAAATTTCAGGCTGGTATCGTAATTTTCCGCCCCGACTTCGGCATGGCCGACATCTCGAAGCAACACCAACCCACCATTGTTGGGTGAGTTTTTCAGGATGATGTTTTCAAACTGTTGCGGATCGGAGAGACGGCCGACGACTCGCACAGCCATCTGATACTCCTGCGTGTTACTCGAAGGAGGACGTCCAAGCTGACCTGCGGCCACTTCCACGTTCTGCTCGGAGAGCGCATTCGTTACGTCGAGAGCAGTAAGGCCGCGAGCAGCCAGGCGGGCCGGATCGAGCCAAACGCGCATCGCATACTTGCGCTCGCCAAAAATAATGACGTCGCCGACGCCCGGAACACGTTTGAGAGCATCCTTGACGTAAACGTCGAGGTAATTGGAGATAAACTCCTGCGAATATTTGCCATCGCGTGCGGCGAAGCCCGCCGCGAAGACGAAGTTACTGTTCGCCTTGGTGATGGTGATACCGGTCGCATTGACAGTAGCGGGCAGACGGCCTTGCGCGGAAGCCACACGATTCTGTACGTCAACAGCAGCGATGGACAGGTTATATCCCGTCTGGAAGGTAATCGTGATTGACGAGGTTCCATCGTTCGAGCTGGTCGAGCTCATATAACGCATGCCCTCGACACCGTTGATCGCGGTCTCGAGCGGTATCGTAACGGCAGACTCTACAATCTGCGAGTTAGCACCGATGTAGTTGCTGGTAACGACGACCTGAGGCGGTGCCAGCTGAGGATAAAGTGAAATCGGCAACGTGGGGATGACGACAGCGCCGGCAAGAACAATAAGCAGGGCGCAGACCGTAGCAAAGATCGGGCGTCGAATGAAAAAATCTACCAAGATGAACCTCTTACCGGTGCGGCTGGCGCCGGGGGAATCCGAAAGGCCTTCGCAGTACCCGTTAGCCGAGAGCCTGACGAAGAGATACGTTGCGTCTCATACAGCCTTAGGCCAGAGGCTGGACGGGAACTCCATCCTGCAAGAACTGAAGTCCCGAGATGATGACCTTATCGTCGGGATTAAGACCCTTCAGGACGGGGTAATTATTGCCGACCGGCTCCCCAAGGGAGACTGGAATCTGGTGCGCAGCATATTTTCCATCCTTTTGCGCAGCTACGAAGACGAAGCTCTGACCACCGATGCGGGTGACCGCAAGTATCGGAACCACGGGGGCAGGATTCGTATTCCAGGTTACGCGCGCCTTGACCAGCTGCTCTGTGCGCAATCCCTTGGCTCCACGCGGTATAGGTGCCTTCGCGAGGATGCTTTGCAGACCATTATCCACCTGGGGCGAAAGAAAGTTGACCTTCGATTTCGTAAGAATGTTCCCGTCCGAATCGACAATGTCCACTAGAAGCCCGGTGCGAACCTCGGCAGCTCGTTCCGTCGGAATATAGATGTAAGCTTCCAGATCGACATTCTCGTCGACCGTCGTCAAGACCGTTGTGGTAGATACGAAATCGCCCACGTGGACAGGAACATCACCCACAACACCGGAAAAAGGGGCGCGAATCTGAAAATATCCCAACTGCTGTTGCTGCGTAATGGTCAGCGCAGAGTTCGCCTCATAATCAGCCTTAGAATTTTCAAAGGCCTGGGTCGCCTGATCGAAGGCGTCGCGCGAGACCACACCAGCCTCATAAAGTTTTCTCTGACGCTCTACCTGGATCTTGTTGTAGTCGTACAGCGCCTTCTTTTGCGCTTGGGTTCCCTGCTGCGACAGGACGGCAGCGGACTGCTTCAACGGGTCAATCTGCATCAATGGCTGTCCTACCTTGACCACATCCCCGGACTTCACAAAGATCCGGGTTAGATTGCCTTCGACTTGTGGCTGCATCGTCGCCGAACGCCTGCCTTTGATCGTCGCGACATAAGTATCGGAGGCTGGGACCGGAGAAAGAGTAACAGACGCCACCTTGACCGGCATTGCCTGCGGAGGAGCAGCAGCAACGGCTTCATGCTTGCAACCGGAAAGCGACAGGCTGAAAATCGCACAGGCGGCGATCGAAAAAACGAACTTAGTATTTGAAGATCTGATCTCGGACAAGGTATTTCTCCTCACAAAACTGCACAACTGCATTTCCCGTGACTGCCACCCTCGGAAGATTGGACGAGGTTGAGTGGCGCAGGATGCTCAAAAATATCAACCTACACTAACTATTTGAATTCCCTTAAGATGCCCGGGATTCCGGAAAGATGCGAAAGAATGCGGAAGCAAAAATCATATCAGGAGGGCCTATTTTTCAGAATCCAGACTCTGAGAAAAGGAAAATGGATTAAAGCTCTCATTCCGATCAAAGGCTTCGGTTCCCTCGGCGCGTTTAAGCCCACCGATCACGGCGTAGGTCAGGGGAGTCGCCAGGATCTCGTAACCGACTTTGAGCATATAACCCGTCGCTATCATATTCCCGAGAACCTTTAATGGAACAGTCCCGACGAAGGTCAAAAAGACGACAAGTGTCGTATCTACTCCCTGCCCCACAATTGTCGAGCCAATCGTACGTGTCCACAGCATGCGACCGTTTGTAAGCAGCTTCAACCTGGCCATCGTATAGGAATTCGCAAATTCACCTGCCCAGAAGGATACGAGGCTCGCGGCAAGAATCCTGGGGATGAACCCGAATACAGTCGCAAAGGCCTGCTGGTTGTGCCAGCCTGGAGCGGGGGGCAAGGCAATCGTGAGAGTTCCCATCAGGTAAAGAAGTGCCGTTCCAAAGAATCCCAGCCAAATTGCTCTCCGCGAAGCGGCAAAACCGTAGACTTCGGTAAAGACATCACCAAAAATATATGTAATTGGAAAAAGAAGGATCGCTCCGCTGACGTCGAAGGGCCCAATACGACAAACCTTTTGAGCTACGAGGTTAGATACGAGCAGGATAACGACAAAAGCAGTCGTAAGAGCGTCAAGATATTTATAACGGGCTATGTGGATCGACATGCTGATTGAGGGCGCACTTTTAGTATGCCTCGCAACATTAGAATGTCGCTATCAGGCGCGGTTACTTCGACAAAAATAGCAATGATATTGTTAAGCATGAGAGATGGAGACGCCGGTCTCTCCTGAACGTCCCCGTCGTCTAGCCCGGCCCAGGACACCGCCCTTTCACGGCGATAACACGGGTTCGAATCCCGTCGGGGACGCCAAATAAAATCAACAACTTACTCGATGACATGCCGCCACAAGCCGCAACGTGTCGAGTTACGTGTCGAATAAGCAAGCGTTAGCCCCCCACCCCCCAATAGATCGCGAGCGGCTTGCGCCGGGAGGCATCTCCGTCCCTCTTAGGTCGTATATGAAGTTGGGGCATACCCCAATAACGTAGTCATCATAGATTGACTCAGATTCGCTTTTGAATTCTAGGTCTATTCAAATACAGTAGTTATCGTTCAGCGTTTATTCGCAGCAACTTAGGAGAATTCGGGATGCCCGATGCAGGATTTCCTTTGCCCAGCTCTTCGTATAAAGAGCTGATCAAGATCATTCAAGGTTACGGAAGAATCGGTGGCGAAGCGAGCCTAACTGACGTAGCGAAGATGACCGCGATCAACGAAACCGGGGTAAGCGGCAACAATAAATTCCTAGTAGCTATTGCCGTAATAAAAGGTGACAAGAAGAAAGCGATCACACCTGCCGGTGCTGAGCTAGCAATCGCACTTCAGCATGAACTAGCCGATGAGATAGCTACGAAATGGCAAGCGATCGTTGAAGCTAATGATTTCCTACAAAAGGTCGTAGCAGCTGTTCGCATTAGAAAAGGCATGGACGAGTCGAGTCTCGAGTCTCACGTTGCCTATTCAGCTGGGCAGCCTAAAACACCCACTGTCGCAACTGGGGCAGGAGCTGTCGTCGATATTCTGAAAGCCGCTGCGCTGCTAAAGGAAGACGGTGGCAATCTAGTGGCACTGACGCCCGAGCCTCCTTCGATAACCGACTCCGTTTCCAGCTCGCTTTCCCTTCTTAAGCAGAGACTACCCGGTCGCCTCTTTGAAGAATCCATCAGTGACAGCCGACCAATTGTGGCGAGTCAGCTCGGTGGTAGTGTGCAACTGAATATCGATGTCACAATTCAGTGCACCCCAGGTGATCTCGAGGACTTGGGACTGAAACTCCGAAAAGTGATTGAAGATTTTAATAAGTCACAAGACACTTCCAAAGCCACCACGCCGCAAGACGGCTTGCAGAGCTAGAACCCAGATGCCTCTCGCGTCACAGACAACCGCTGAACACGTGGTGGGTGCAGTCGAAGCAATCGTGGTCAATGCTGGCCCTACTACTCTCGACAAGATTGCAGAGTTTTTGGAGACAACACCCGCTAACGCGACAGCAGCGTTGGAAATGGCCATGGAATTAGGGCTCGTTTCACAGAATGGCACTGATTTTCTAGCGGTTAGTCCACTGTGTCGCTTCACAGCAATTCCCGAACAGAAAGCAGCCGTGCTTCGAATCTTGATAGAGAGCTACAGGCCCTTCACCATCTTCCGCGAGAGGCTTCTTTCGACTGCCGATCTACGAGGCGCAGCGCAGGCCACCAAAACAATGTGTCTTCTCACAGCTCATCGGGATGAGGTGAAAGACACTCTGATCAGCCTTGGCACATATTCGCGAGCCCTTGTTCCTGAGGGTGGAGGAAACTACCAGCTCGAGGCATCATCTCTGTTGAACGCTCTACAAAAGATTGCTGCTGCCTGCACCGACATGACTGCCGCAGAAGGCCGAATCAGAGATCAGCTAGGTCCAGTGGCCGAATCTGCATTGAGCTCCTATCGCGAAACAATAATCCTCCCATTAGCCGATGCTCTCATCAGGGCCAACAACCGAGATGGTGCCGGAGCGGTACAGGCGGCCGGAAACGCTGTTGAATCGCACGTTACCGCCATGGCTGGTCGCATGGGCGTCTCGCTCGGAACTGCAACGGGAATTATTTCTAAGCTAACCAAATTCTCAAATCCGAGACATCTGCCAAGGAAGCTGATTCAAATTGGCGACTATCTTGGAGCTATAAGAAATGCAGCCGACCATGGACCGGACCAGGATATTTCAAATGCCTCATGGCAAATCCGCGACGCGACTGGTTTGGAGTATGTATACGTTGCCTGCTCGTTTATCGCGGCAACAATTGGCATTGAACGAAACGATCCACCCCAGATCTAGCGTTTTATTCTCTCTTGTAATCAATCCTTGTCATTTGATCAGATATAAGTTAATTTCATAGCAGCGCAGTCGCGCTCCTGCCTCATGAATACCCTCGCAGTAGCGAGCGGGCTTAGCCAGTCGGCCAAACCTGGATCAATTCACACACTTTGATTCGAGGTTAGTCCCATGGCAGTCACAAGAATCGCCGATGTTATCGTTCCTGCGGAATTCACCGCCTTTCAAGTTCAAAACACTCTTACAAATACTGCACTCTTTCAGAGTGGCGTGGCAGTCACCAATGGAGAGATGACCTCACAGCTTCAGGCTGGTGCGCTCTCCTTCACCGTACCCTTCTGGAATGATCCGGCTGACGGTAGCGAAGCGGACATCACAAGCGATGATCCGGCTGTACTCAGCACCCCATTGAAGCTCACGGCCGGAAAGCAGGTCGTTCGCAAATCGTTTCTTCATCAAAGTTGGTCCGAGATGTCGCTTGCATCAGAGCTGAGCGGCGATGATGCTCTTTCACGCATTCAGAGTCGCGTAAGCGCATATTGGGACCAGCAGCTAAACAAGCGACTTATCGCAACTCTCAAAGGTGTTCTCTATTCCAACGTAGCGAACAATAGCAGCGATATGGTGAACGACATCTCCGCTGGCACGGGAGACGCAGCGAAGTTCAATGGGAATGCTGTCATCGATACGGCACTCACCCTTGGCGACCGCCTGGGCGATGTGAAGGCCATCGCGATGCATTCCGCAATCTATGGGGAGGCATTGAAGAATGATGAAATCACTTTCTTCAAGCCTTCTGAAAACGGAATCGAGATCGCAACATACAAGGGGATGGCCGTTATTTTGGATGACAGTCTGTCTCCTGCATCTGGCATCTATACGACGATTCTGATGGGTATGGGCGCTGTCGGCTTTGCCATTGCCGAACCTCGTACCGGCTACGGAACAGAAATTCAGCGTGTGCCTGACAGCGGAAATGGCGGTGGGCAGAGCGTTCTTCACTCACGTCTCAACGTCGCTCTGCATCCCCTGGGCGCAAACTTTACAGGTGCTTCTGTTGCCGGTGAGAGTCCGACCATCGCGGAACTTGCAACTGCCGCTAACTGGACGCGTTCGGTTGCTCGCAAGGCAGTACCGCTCGCATTCTTGATCTCGAAATAGAACTTTCCCTGACCTTCAGCAAGTACAGGGGACGGCCAGAGGGGGATGTCGGCGCATCCCCCTCATTGTCATCAGGAGTGAAGTATGCCAGCAGTCAGAAAAAATCCACCAGCGGACGCCTCACAAACTATCCGTGAACTCGCGACGAAGGGACATTCCCTTGTGGGAATCGCATCCCATTTTGGCGTGAGTAAGGACACCCTGAAAAATTGGCTTGAGAAATATCCTTTGCTGGAAGATGCCTTTGAAATTGGCAAAGACGCGCAACGGCAAGCTCTCCATCAAATGCTGTACGAAAAGGCTATGGCCAAGGGCGATTCCCTCGCAGCGCTTTCTATCCTCAATTCTCTCTATGGATGGCGCGATCCACGCAAGGGCAGCACGGTTGATGTGAATGTCGATGTGAAAGTCCAAAACGTGATGGTGGTCACAGATCATGGAACTGATGATCAATGGGCAGCAAAGGCGGCAGAGCACCAGAGGAGGCTGGCAATGGACGCGGCTAGTCCTAGGACCATCACGGTAGAGGCCGCTCCTGCGCTTCCTGCGCCTGCTCCTGTGCCTCCGTGGGTTCCCCCTGCTCTTGCTGCCGCTCCGACCTGGGTTCCTCTTGCTCAGACCGTCACGCCTGCAATGGAGCCAGCTCGACCAAGCTCCAGCGTTGATTGGAAGCGCAACTCATAAAGCAAAAGGGTGACAGCCTAAAGCCATCACCCCGTATCAAATGGAACGCGAGTTTATCTTCCCTTCAGGCCAAAGCTATTTCCTGGAAGCGGAATCGAACTATCAAAAACTCGCGAGCGATCAGAACTACGTCCGTTGTTTCCCCCAGACGCGCCTGATGCACGACTCGCAATGGTGATAGACCGGAAAACCTTGGCCTGTGCATGAGCTTCATCAGTCAACAACTCAACCAGTGCAGACCGTTCGAAGGGAACGGCTTTGCCCCCTTTCATGACACGCTGCCCATCGGTAGTTTGCAATGTCAGCTCGCCGTTGATCGACTCGACGCGATAGGACTTGTTGAATTGCTCGAGAAACAATTCGGGAACCGTGCTGATGGATTCAGCGAGCGCTTTGACAGGTGAGGCAATTGTCAATTCGTGAATTGTTGATTGCGCTGTATCAAACTTGCCTTGCAATTCAGCGATGGATGCTTCCAACTCGGCAATTCTGGCCTTGCGCGTGGCGCTCTTCTTCACAAGCTCTGCGTTCGTTGTCCTGAGCGTTTCAAGCTCTGCGATTGGTTCGGATGGTGTGATCGGTTCGCTCATTTCGCCTTACCTTTCGTCTTTTCTGTTGTCGGCTTGGAAATTGCTTCGGAGGGTAAATTCCAATATTCGCGAAATAGTCCAATCGTTAGCTTCCCATGCTTCTCTATGATGCTCTGGGATAGTGTCTTCCAAAGCCTCTGTTCTGTGATATCGAGAAGATCATGGCGCCTAGTAGCGAGCAGGAAAAAGCGGTCAGCTTCATCGACATCCCAAAATCCTTCTCCCCATAAGGGCGGCGTCTGCCGGTTGCCTTCATGGTTGGAGCCGTAATCGGGTTCCTCCAATATTTCGCCTTTTACTAGTGCTTGTCTGACAGCCCACTCAATGAAGCTCGATAGTGTGCGCTGCTGCTCCCTTGCGGCCAGTTCAGCGATGTAGCGAATCTTTGGATCGAGTCGGACCGTAACGGTTTCCGAACGCGATGTGGGGGCGAACTTCTTCTTACTGGCCATGATCTTTTCTCTCCTGAAAAGACTCTAGCGTACATTGTGTTGCATTGCAACACGTACTCGTATAGAGTACGACAAAAGTTAGATATTTTTCGCTCAAGGAGACAACGTGGAAAAGCTATTGGTCAGTATTCCCGAGGCGGTCGAGATAAGTGGATTATCACGCTCAGGACTTTATGAACGGCTCTCAGAAGGCTCGATCCGTGCAGTGAAGGCAGGCAGAAAGACGCTTGTATGCACCGATTCAATCAAAACCTGGGCAGCATCATTGCCTACCGCGACGTTCAAACCTGCAATCGAGAAAGGAAATTGACCATGAAGGACATTCACCAGCTCTGCCCACCGTTGTTTGCCCTTGGATTGCTCCGAATCGATAGCCCTTCAAGTTACATAGGCGATGTCTACTCGCAGGACAAGGAGTTTTTCCAATTACATAAGGGGCGAACTTTGTATCTTCGCGCTGCTTATATCGGTGAGTTTGATCTTGAAATGGAACTCGCTGAAGCGCTCAAGACGCCGAAGCTCCATGTGCTAGTCACACAACTTGCAAAGGGAAGCCATCAAATCACGCCGGTATATCGCGGTAAGGCATTCTTCTACGGCAACGACACAACCGATTTAGAAGTTATTCAGATTCTTATCGAAATGGCGCGTCGGAATGGCATCGATGAAACGGAATGGGTTGCATTCGAAGATAAGAATGATCGAACGTTCAACGCATTGCCTTCCAAGGCTGAGGTAATTCACTAGATGTCAGCCTCAATCATGACAGGCAACAAAGACGCAGCGTTGGCTCTAGCAAGCCGTGGCCTTCATGTTTTCCCATGCAGTCCAGACAAGAAGCCGAAGGTCAAAGCCTGGGAACAGGCCGCGAGTGCAAGTCCATTCGAGATAGCAGTGAAATGGGAAGCATCGCCTGATTCGCTGCCTGGATTGCCGATTGGCGCTCACGGTCTGGTAGTGATCGACGCCGATAGAAAGGTCAATGGTCCTGATGGTGTTGCCGCATTTACGGCGCTATGCGTGGAAGAGAGGATTGATCTATCCTCTACGTTTGTAGTCGAAACACCCTCTCGCGGCTTTCACTTCTATTTCCGCACGGCGACACCCTACGGCAATTCTTCCGGTTCGCTACCTTCTGGAATCGATGTGCGCGGGAAAGGCGGCTATGTTATTGGCCCTGGCGCGACGCTGCCTGATGGCCGAGGCTATCGCGTAGTCCAAGGCTCATGGGATTCGATAGCGCCTCTGCCTGACGCACTGGCAGCCTTCCTGCGCGAGAAGCAAGCAACAGTCCTTCCGTCGCTGCCCCATAGCGCGGCAGCTCTCACAGTAACCGCCAGAGAGCAAGCTTATGCCGAAGCTGCCAACCTCGACGATGCAGCGAAGCTCTCAGAGATGGGCGAAGGATCAGGCCGAAACAAAGCACTGAATGATTTTGCCCATTCGCTCGGCACCATGAATGGTTGGATTGACCTAAACGTTGGCGCTAACCGCCTGTATGTGGCATCCGTCGCTAACGGCTATGTAGCAAAGGACGGCGAGTCGGCGACTAGAAAGACAATCGAGAGCGGCATCAACGCGGGAATGCTCAAGCCACGTGCGCGGTTGCCTATCAATGACGTATCCGATCAGTACATCAAGCAGATGCAAACCAGTTTGCTTGCTCAATACAAAGCGAAGCATAAAGGCCAGACAATATTATCCGCACAATCAAATGGCAAACGTTCGGTCAAGGTATCGCAGCTTTCCGCAATCGAAGCCAAGCCTATTACTTGGTTATGGCGCGGATATTTACCGAAGGGCAAACTAACGTTGCTTGCTGGTGCTGGTGGAACTGGTAAATCAACCATTGCATTCAATCTCGCAGGAATCATCTCCAATGGTGGAACATGGCCGGATGGCGCACGATGCAAGGAAGCAGGCAACGTCATTATATGGAGCAGCGAAGATGATCCGGCAGACACTATCAAGCCGCGCCTTATGGCCGTAGGTGCAAATCAAAATCGTTGCGGTGTGATTACAGGTACCGTAGACGAAAGCGGCCTGAGCTGCCCATTCGATGCGGCAATTGATATGGATAGGTTACGGGATGCTGTCGAAGCAATAGGAGGCATTTCCCTACTAATCATCGATCCAATCGTTACAGCGGTTACAGGCGATATGCACAAAGCGAATGATGTTCGCCGAAGCTTACAGACGATTGTGGACTTTGCATCGGAGATGAATTGCGCAGTGCTCGGTATCACTCACTTTGCCAAGGGTACAGCAGGAAAGAATTCAGCGGAGCGGGTCATCGGATCAACAGCATTTAAAGACTTTGCGCGTATGGTACTTGCCGCAGCGAAGGAAGAAGATTCAGACAGACGCGTATTTACACGCGCAAAGTCGAACAATTCGATTGATACAGGTGGATTCAGCTACACA
The DNA here is from genome assembly GCF_059115365.1 of Edaphobacter sp. FHG110511_03. Classification (NCBI taxonomy): domain Bacteria; kingdom Pseudomonadati; phylum Acidobacteriota; class Terriglobia; order Terriglobales; family Acidobacteriaceae; genus Edaphobacter; species Edaphobacter sp. FHG110511_03. The sequence continues at coordinate 115,870 of NZ_JBZYWL010000007.1, forward strand.
ATCGAAGCACTCATGCTCAATCAGGAAATCGAAACGACTCGAGTGGTGTGGGGCGAAGCATTGGAAGGATCGTCGCGTTCTATCCTGGCTGAAATCGAGGGTGACGGAACCAACGACGACACTAGCAAGATGGGCCAAGCAAAAAGATTTCTGCTTGAAGCGTTGGCCTCTGGGCCGATTGGTTCGAAAGAGCTGATAAAACACGCTAAAGAGCGCTATGTCATCTCGGAAAAGACACTCCGCAGAGCGCAGAGAGAGCTTGGCATTGAAGCAACACACAATCCTGTATTTGCCGGTGGCTGGTCCTGGTCGCTACCTGGAATCGAAACCGTTCCATGATCGTGAACACGCAATGGCATCCCACATATTAGTGCGATCTGCAGCGGTCTGACTCATGGGATGCCATTGTTCGTTAGTTGAGAATCTGCCAAGTTGTATCGCTCAAATCGTCCCAATACATAGCAGTTGGTCCTTCCTCACATTCGCCAGTCCTGCGATTGATTGAACGCTGAAACAAATACTCTTTCCCATCGATGACCTTCAGAAACCACGATTTGTTATATGCGCTCATGCTCTTCGTTGCTACGTGCTTACCTTCCCTCAGTGCTACTCGTGCTGAGCTGAAATCTATCAACGTTATTCTCCCTTTGCTCTAGTGTGTCGCTGAACGAAAATATCACGGAAACTACGAAATTGGCACGAGTGCGAAAAATATATTTGCATGAAATCACCAATGTTTATAGGGTGTTTGCAATAGACGACACAATCAATCGTTGATCGGTTCGCAGATCGATTGGCGAATGATTCGATGAGTCGATTGCGTTTGTAGACAATCAACGACAACGCCAAGCCGAGCGGGTTTGAGCCTCCATTGTGCTCTCTGACGACGGTCTATTGAATGCGTTGCCGTATGAAGAGACTTGATTGCCTCCCCATTGGACGCAGAATTATCCGTTGCGGGAAAGCGGGAGTCAGTACAGATAGCATCGGCACTCTCACAGATGGCCAAACTAGATGGCCAAACAGATTGAGCACTTGGCCAACTTAGGAAAAGTCACAGATGGCCAAATTTCCTATTACCCTTCTAGAATTGGCCATCTTAGATATATATATATGTAAATAAAGGGATTACCTTTAGCCAAGGCATGGCCATATTAGTGTGACCATCTTGGAGAGTCTGACCATACCCTCTGGACAAAGATGCCTAAGATGGCCAGATGGTCAAGGGTAATACCGAAATAGAGAGGCTTGGCCAACTAGGGAACAGGGAGAGAGGGGAAAAGCTATCAACATCGTGTGTATCATCGCGTTCGCAAAAAGAGCTTGCACCATGATTCGATGCAAGCTGCGAATGGGAAGCAATAAGTGCGTGGCGAAGTGCTATGCCGATCTCTGTACGAGCATCGGACCTGCTTTTGTATCGAAGCCGAATGTCGGAGCATGAGCGCGAATCATTTCCTGCTTATATCCCTTCGACAAATGAGCATAATGACGCTCTGTGATTCGCGTGTCTTTGTGTCCCAAGTTGTCAGCAAGAACCTTGATGGGCATTCCATTCATCGCAGCATGGGAAGCATAGGTGTGTCGGAGGATGTGAAAAGTGACGCCTTGCACCTTAGCAATCATGCAAGCGTCTTCTAATGGACGCTGCTGATCTGATGCTCTCCACGTCTTATCGTTCCAACGAAGGAATATCGTCTCATTCAATCCCCTGCCCTGCGTTATCGACGTGAGGAATGCGACTCCTTCATTATTCAACTGGACGTAGCGAGACTCGCCATTCTTGCTCTGAGCAATGAAGACGGTTCCATGTTGAGCATCGAAGCATCCGACTGTCAGAGCGGCAAGCTCACCATAGCGGCATCCTGTAACCAAAGCACCTTTCACTAACGTTCGAAAGGTCGCTTCACACGCCGGTATCAGAGCCGTAACCTCCTCTGCGGATAGAAAGCGAATCTTGGCAACGTCTACGTTGACGAAGGGCTTTACATCGACCCATGCGGCATTCGTTGTGATCCTTCGGTTCTCAGACTTGGCATGGTTCAGAGCGGCTTTGAGGACGGTCAAGATGCGATTTGCCGTGGCCTGACGCTTGCGTAGCACGATTGGGTCAGTCATATCCACGTCGCGCAGTACAGGACCAGCAGGAACCTTTGTCGCGCGTTCTCTGTACTGCCCTTTCTGCACACCTTTCACGCTCCGAACGCACCAAACCTTCTCTTTCACGAAGGCCGTCTTGCTGCGTGGAGCACTGATAGCCAGTGCATCCCGCCACTTTTTCACCTGACCATGGGTAAGCTTGGAAAGCTCAATATGTCCCAACGCTGCCTTTATCCGTCCTTCGATCACTTGCCGCGTATGGGACAGTTTCTTTCGTTTCTTTGTCTCGCTGTCTACAAGGTATTCATCCAAGGCCATCGCCACTGTATAGCGGCCTGGAGTGAGTTCGCCTGCGTCGATATTGGCTAACTCAGCAAACCATAGCCGCGCAGCGTCCTGGGCCTGCTGAAAGCTCAATCCGACGCTTTCCAATAGATCATTCGCTTTGCCCAAAGGTGAGAAGCGATATCCGCGTTCGGTGTCATATGATCTCGCGATCCATGAGCCGCCTCTTTTCCCTCTTCTGTATCCAATCGATAGACCGTCTTGGATATGAGCGAAGTATGGCCGTGCCTGAATGGGGAGACGCTGACGCGCTGACCTGCTACCTAATTCCTTTGCCGAATGCTCTGCTGTTCTCATGGTTCAGAGCATGACTGATGCGGCAGAAAATGTCGAGCAAAATGTCGAATAAGCATCGTCGGATGAGCGGAAGTTTTTGTGGACGACTGTGGACGATAGAACTCCAATCGTCAATGAATATAGGGATTCTATAGCACTTTATGAATTTTAGAACTGCTTAGGAATTGCAAATCTTTGTCTCTTTCACGGCGATAACGCGGGTTCGAATCCCGTCGGGGACGCCAACGTTCTAAAAACTTAGCGGAAATCCCCAAAATCGGCAGGGTACCACCTGGGTACCCAATTTTACGCGCCCCACTTCATCGGCTCCGGCGCATCCTGCGAACGCACCATCTCGACGACTTTACGTTGCGCCCTCCGTTTTGCAAGTCTAGCTGGACATTGGCAACCATGGATTGAGGATTGCGAGACGCAGTTGAAACCATGCGAGAGCGAAGCCGATGGAGCCAGATCACAAAGGAGCGGCCTCTTCACTCGAGATGGGTCGTTCCATGCTTGCCGGGCAAAGCAAATACGACAAACTGGTTGTGAACGGGAGCCGCGGGGGAAACGTCCGATGCGGACGCCCTGCCCTTCCCCTTTCGCCGTGCGATTCCGCTTGCCGCAGGAACGACAACATATTCGCGTCCGTTAACGGCATAGACGGAGGGAACGCCTACGGGATTCTGCGGCAGATCGACCTCCCAGAGCAACTTGCCGGTATCGGCGTCAAGCGCAATCAGTTTCTTTAGCCGGTCTTCGGGAACAAAGAGCAGACCGCCTCCCGTGATGGCGATTCCGACCTTGTTGGTGTCGCCCGTGCCGGTTTTGATGCCCTTGATGGGATAGCTCGGATCACTGTCGATCGGCACTTGCCACAATTGAGCCCCGGTGTTCATGTCGTAGGCAGAAAGTGTCGTCCATGGCGGACGCATAACACCATTTCCTGCTTTGGTATACCAGTAGCCGTAGTCGGTGCGCCACCGCGGTTCGCCTTCCGCCAAGCCCTTCATCACCTTGCGCGGGGGGGCGTCGCTCGGAACAAATCCATTGTTTACGTAGGTCAGCAGGTCGGTCATCGACTGGCCAGTGATGTTTGGAAAGCCCGGCATCGGCGGTTTACCGGCGTGAATGAAGTCTACGAGCTCTTCATTATTCAAGCGGGTGTTGACGCCAATCAGGGAAGGAAAGGTTGGAGGATGGCCGGCGCGGTCGGCTCCGTGGCAAACGGCGCAGTTCTTCTGATAGAGCGAGCGGCCGCGCTCCATGGGACTGTTACCAGCGCCGAATTGCGGGGTAGATTTCGTCAGCTGAATCACCGCAGGAATGTCCACACCGGCCACGTAAACTCGACCGCGCACCGGGTCGGCGGAAGTAGTGCCGAAGTTCGCCGCGCCGTTACTCCCTGGAGCCTCGAGTGTGGGCTTTGTGGAGGGCGGCGTGAAGATACCCTCCCAACGCAGCGTTCGAAAACGTGCTTGAATCTCTGAACGCTCCGGCTCGGGAATCGCCGGATCTATGTCGTCGACTGTGAAAGTCTGACGCACGAATGGCTTCAGTACGGTGGGGAACGGCTGTGTGGGTGAAAGTTGTTCCCCTTCCATGTGCTCACCCTGCGGCACGGGACGTTCTTCAATAGGAAAGAGAGGCTTGCCGGTCACGCGATCGAAGGCGAACAGGAAGCCGGTCTTTCCGGCGATGGCCACTGAGTCCACCGACTTGCCTTTGCTTCGAGCTGTGAATAGAACAGGCGTAGAGGCCAGATCGTAGTCCCATACATCGTGATGGACATCCTGAAAGTGCCAGAGCAGCTTGCCGGTGCGGATGTCGATGGCGAGCAGACAGTCCGCATAAAGATTGTCTCCCGGCCGGTCGACTCCCCAGAAGTCGTAGGTGCTGCCGCCGGTAACAGCGTAGAGGATGCCGCGCTTCTCATCTACCGAGGATCCGGTCCAGGAGTTCGCTCCTCCGTTGAAAGCACGCGGATTGGGTCCCCAGGTCTTCGCCTCGGGTTCATCGGGCGTTGGGATTGTGTGGAACTGCCAGACGAGTTTGCCTGTGTTCAGGTCGAAGGCACGAATATCTCCAACAGGCGATCCATACTCCTCGCCCGGGGCTGAACCGACGAGCAGTGTGTCGTGCCACACCCGTGGTGGCGAGACGCTCTGCACGTTGAAGATGACCTCGGGGGCGCGCTCGAGCCCCTGCTTCAGATCTACATCGTAGGTTGGGTCGAGCTTCCCTGTCTCCACGTCGATCTGCCGGATGTGGTTGGCGCGGTAGAAGACGATGCGCCGTTTGGTGTGGTCGGTGCTCTCCCAGTAAGTCAGACCGCGCTGGCGGGCGCTTACCATCTTTGGCTCCGAGACCCAGATCTCTTTGCCTGTCGCGGCTTCGAGCGCCGATATGGCGCCGCCATTCTTGCCGCTGAGATACATGACTCCGTTGATGATCAGCGGATTGTCGATCGAGACGGAGTCGCCGATATCGTAGGTCCAGACTTGCTGCAGATCCTTCACATTGGATCGGTTGATCTGGGTCAGTGGTGAATAATGATTCCCACCCTGATTCGCCTCGTAGGTTGCCCAACCAACGTTGACGGATTCGCCGGATCCGCTCTTGCCTACGGCACCATAGATCGTAAAGACAGAGAGCACCACAACCCCGGCGACTCCAGCGACAAACTCCCGACCACGATCACGAAATTTCATCAGAAGAGCCTTCTTGTAAGTTTTCGCCGCGATGACTTCCCACGGAAATTTCAGTCTTCAATGTGCGTCGTAAAAAAGTGCAACGGATAGGAAGCTCGACGCCAGAACTTTAAGTTACTTCGGCGCTCCTCCCTACTCTTTCGGAGAGACGCGCAGAAGATTGCGTTAGAAGATGAATCTAGCGTGCAGCTGAATCTGCCGCGGATCAAAACTGTTGACATTGAGCGTACCGTAGTTAGTGTTGTCGCCTAGTCCTGGAATCTGGCCACCCGAAGGATTATTCCTCAGAATTGTGTTACCGAGATTACCTGTAGCGTTGTTGCCGGAGTTATTCCACTGAGCATTGTTGAGAACGTTGGTTGCTTCCCCAGAGATCTCGATGCGGTAGCGCTCGTAGATGGGGAAGGCACGACGCAGGCTGAGATCGACGTTGTAGCGAGCCAACCCGCGGATATCTCCACTGGTCTGCGGTTGATTTCCGATCCAGTAGATATCCTGCAATAAGTTTCCGTTTGCGCCGGTTACCGTCCGGCCCGAAAACGCGCAGGCGTTGTACTTCAGCAATTGGAAGTTGCCTGGGGTAACCGTCTTGCCGCAGGGAAGCGTAACTGTAGTCTTGCCATCGTAGCGGCGCTGCAACGCCTTAGGCACCTGGACGTCTACACCGGATATACGATCTACCCTCGAGGTGAGCGCACCATTGGTCATGCTGACGACCACAGGCATACCACCTTGCATGCTGATGACCGATCCAACGCTCCAGCCGCCGAGAGCGAAACGCCCGATCGGGTTCTCCAGGGCATGCTTACCATTCTTTCCGAACGGAGAGGTGTAGACAACGGTTGCGACAAATCGATGAGGTACGTCCGCCAGGCCGTAGTTGCGGTTGCGCCGATTGTCGATGAGGTCGGGTGTGCCAACCGTACCGCCAGAGTTGACTCCCTGTCCGTCCTCGATGGGTGTCGTTACGTAATCCAACTCTTTGCTCCAGGTGTAGTTCAGGCGCAGATTGAGGCCCGTAGTGAAAGAGTGCGACAGACTGGCCTGAAGCGAGTTGTAGCTTCCGTAGCCGCGCGATCCATCGAGTGTTGCGCCCCAAAGCAGAGGATATGGCATCTGCGGAATCTGTTGCTGGATGGTACGGGCAGACAATCCGCCTTGGAAGGGGATGAGCGCGCCGCCGGTCTGGTATGGGTTTGCCACCTGAGTGGTTGCGGGATTAATTCCATTGCTAGCGATGTACTGGGAATGCCACGTACCCAGTACAGAAGAATCGACACTCTGTAGAGTCTGGAATGGCTGGCTACGGGTTGTGAGGTTGTCAGAGAAAGAGGCACTCCAGCCGAGAGACATGATCCATTGCTGCCCCTTGCCGAAGGCCTGCTCGACAAACACGTTTGCTTGCTGGGCGACCTGGTTCTTCAGGTGTCTGTCAAAATAGGTCGTCTGCGTCCCGTAGAGCTGGGGTGCCGCCTGGTTCGCCCCGACCGCCGCTACAAGGGGAGCCGGATCACTAAGACGTGTGACCGGAACCCCGTTCGGCGCACTGCCATAAGGGAGAGCCTGGTTGCCTGCGGCAAACGGCGCACCGCCGTAATCGTTGGAACTAGAGAAATATCCGCTGTTGGTGGGCAGATAAGTGATACCGAAGCCACCACGAACAACCGTTCCTGGATAGGCCTGCCAAGCGAAACCTACGCGCGGCTGGAAGTCGTGGTACTCGGTATCCCAGAGATTTCGGCCGTAGCCATTAGCCCCAGGAAAGGCGAAAACACCCTGCGACCCGAAGGGATTGCTCTTCGTAAGATCAATGGCGGTCATGCGGTTGTACCGCTCGGTTATGCCGGGTTGCACGTCCCAGCGCAGGCCAAGGTTGAGCGTGAGGTTGGCCTTTACCTTCCAGTCGTTCTGTGAGTAGACGGCGAAGTATTTCGCTGAGTAGGCTGGCTTCAGGTTTGCTCCGGGACGGACGAACCAGACTCCTTGCCCGAGCAGCATCGCCGCCGCATTGATTCCACGTTGTGAGGCGGTCGCGTTGCTGGACGCCACAGAACCGCCGGAGGCATTGACGAACTGGAACGAGTAGTTGCCACCCGGATCAGCGGCGCAGCAACCGCCGATGTTTGCCGAGCCCTCTTCGAAGTCGGTGAAGTTGGCCAGCATGACGCGATACTCCGCGCCGGCCTTATAAGTCCAGTTGCCTGCCACCTTGGTGAGGCTGCCATTGATCGCATGTGCAATCTGACTCTCACGCTTGTTAGCGAATTGTCCCGAAGAGAGACCAGTCCAGTTACTTGCGCCGCCCGATCCGCCGGTAAACCCATTTGGATTTACCACGGGAGCTGAGCCCATCACGGCGAAGAGAGCCTGGGTCGCCGGAGCGATACCGAATTCATTGTATTGCGTGAAGCCCGACTGATTGCCGGCCAGGTTATAAGTGCTGATCCTGGTAACACCATAGCGAACGTCAACATACAGAGTCGGCTTCAGCACGATCGTGTCTCCGAGCTGGGCGTAGTAGTTATTGTCCTTTGTCACGGTGGGAGCGTCGTTGAAGGGCGCAGTACCGAAGGCCCGTGGCTGCGTGATCGTGCCGAAGTCATAACCGCCACTGGAATAGATGGAGTGTTTGCCCAACTTGTAATCAATGCGGCTATTCAAAGTCTGCTTGCGCACAGAGTTGACGGTGTAGGAGAAGTAGTTGTTGGTGTTGTACACGTCCTGCGGTGCCCGGTTCGGCAACGGATAGAAACTATACATCAGAAGCGCCGAGGGATTCGGATTCGGAATCCTCGCGCCGGGGATAAGGGCCCTCTGATAGAGGTCATTCCCAAGCTTGGTTACATTGTATGGATCGTAGATCTGCGCCGGAACGGGTCTGCCATTGTCGTTGATGAAGGTCTGGCTGAAATCGCCCACGCGCTCAAGCGCAGTCGGGACCGTCGACAGATTGTTTACCCCAGTGTCGTAGCGCTGGTAATGAAAGCTCGAGGAAAAGAACAGCTTGTCGCGAACGATTGGCCCGGAGAGCGCGCCGCCCAAGTCGTGGACCTTGAATGCCGGTCTGCGTAGTCCCTGTAACTTGTTGCCCGGTGAATTTGCGTTGAGGGCCTCATTGCGCATCATGTACGAGGCCTGGCCGTGAAACATGTTTCCACCCGACTTGGTGTTAATTGCCATCACCGACATGCCGCGTCCGTAGTCGGCGGTGAAATTATTGCTGATAACGCGAACTTCCTGGATACCTTCCTGGTTGGGAACCACCGCCGCTTCGTTGAATCCAAAGCCGGTGTTAGGAAGACCGTCGACCTGAATGTCATTCTCGAAGGCACGCCCACCATTAACGCCGATGGAGGAATACTGGGCGCGGCCAGCTACGCCGATGCCGAAGGAGTTCAGGTTCTGGCTGCTCGAAGTCTGGGCGCGAGGCTGAACACCATTCTGGAGGGTGGCGAAATACAGAGGGTTCTGGGTAATGTTGGGAATCGCGTCGATCACCTCGGCGCTGACCGCCGCCGCAATCGTGCTGCTCTCCGTTTGCAACTGAATGCCTGAGGCCTGGACCTCGACCCGTTCAGTCGCCGTTCCAACGCTCAATGTCCCGTCGACCTTTACGGTCTGAGAGGCAGCAAGCTGTACGCCGGTTGCGGAAAACTTCTGAAATCCCGTCTTGGAGATGGTAACGGTATAGGTCCCCGCCGCCAGATACGGGATGGTGAATTGTCCGGTCTGCGTGGTCTTGCCCCTGTACTCGACGTTGGTCGCTTCATCTCTGGCAATAACATCGGCCTCGGAGACGACAGCCCCAGTCACATCGGTGATTGTGCCGGTGATGCTACCGGAGCGAACTTGAGCATATACCGCCTGTGTGAACCAGATCATAAGGACTGCCCAAAGGGTCCAATATCTTTTCCAGTTGAGGTTCATTTGTAATTGCCTCCTTGAGCCGCGGCGCATTTGCTGCCCAAATGGTTACGTTGCATATTACGCAATTTACCTTGCGTTATTAGGTGAAGCGAAATCCTAGCAATCCCGATCGACGGACGTCAAGAAATTGTTTTGCTAAAGATCACATTTTTTGGGGGACGAAAGTCCTCGTCGCACCTCTTGTCCAAACTGGCAGACAAACCGTTACTCTTTGTAGGGCACGCGTCAGCGAAGATTGAGACGTTTCAAAAAGAAAGAGGCGATGATGTCATTCGCTTCCGCGGTTTCAGGCAGGCCCGCTTCATACCAGAACCCGTGATTCAACGCCTCGAAGATGACCATCTGCGCGTCGACGCCGGCGCGCAGGAATGCCCGATGCAGAACGGTCGTGGAACTCATCATCATGTCTCGCGTGCTGCTAAGGAAAAGTGTCGGAGGCATCCCGCTCAGATCTGCATAGAGAGGCGATAAGGCCGGATCGCGAGGATTCGTTGTCCCTACATAGTCTGCAAGAAACTGTCGCGATGGATCTGGAGGAATGAGACTTCCTGCCACTCCCGTAACGGTGTAGATAGCCTGCGTATCTCCGGTTGTAGAAAAATCTCCTGTCGTCGAAAAGATGCCGAGCGCCGCGGGCATAGGGAGTCCCAGCAGCTTGAGCTTCACGGCCATTTCGCCTGTGAGAATCGCTCCTGCGGAAGCTCCGTAGACAATGATATGGTTCGACCTGTAGGACTTGAGCAACTCTCTATAGACTGTCACAGCATCGTCGACTGCAGCCGGAAATGGATGCTCCGGGGCAAGACGGTAAAGCACCGAGATGACTTTGATATGTGTAAGTGAAGCGATCGGGATTGCCTCCGTCAGCGAACCTGAGTCGGTGGTGAAGCCGCCTCCATGAAGATTAATGAGGACGCAATCCTTCCTGTCGTTGGGGATAACAGTCACAGGTGTGATCAACCGAACCGGGATTCCGGCGATGGAGCTCTCTTCGATGTGTGACGGGTAGAGCGCGAGGTAGGCCTGGGTATCTGTGTGGTGATATGCATCGGTGCGTCTGCGTTTTGCTTGCATTGTTTCGTCGGCAGGTGGATCGACAATTTTTTTAGCTAATGATTTCTGCGCCTCCGCGCTCACCGTGTGCGGCAGAGGCACGACGCGCGACAGATGGGCCGTCCCATCGGGGTCGAGGACACTCTGATCTGGTGAGGCAGTCGATGTCGGTTGTTGCGACAGTGTGTATGGCACGGCGCTCGGGATCAGTAGAGAAAGTGTGGCTAGAAAGAAGAAATTGATACGCATTGCATCCGTTTCCCTTTTGAGAGATTAAGAAGTGGCCGCTACGAACTCTTCACGGCGCGGTTGGAGGCGGCAATAATCCGGAGGCCTTCGCCTTCGGGATCGTCTTTGACCTTGCATGGAGAGTCGAAGATCATCGTTGATCGCAACCGGGAGTCATATCGCGGCCAATGGGGTAGACCACTGTGGTTCGGATTGCCGGTGCGTGCAAAGGCCACCCATGCGCCGCCCATCTGCCGCGAGAGAGACAGCGCTTGCGGCCTCCCAGCGCTATAGTGATCGCACAGCATGGCGTTATCGAACGCAAACGAGATCTCGCAGGCATGGAACGTACCGACGCGATCCTCGAGGACAGGAGTGCGCCAGGCGAAGATGTACGAATACGCAGGCGCTCGTCCGAGAGCAGCCTTTCGCGCTGCCTGCTCAACCGATGGCAGGCGCAGGCGCGAGGCTGCGATGGCTGCAAAGATGTCGAACGGTGCAGCCTTGGGATACTCTCGTCGATACGCCGCGATGATGCCCGGGGCTTCGGTACCGAAGCTCTCACGCACACTCTGCTGCATCTGCTCTTCGGTCATCGAGCGGGCGTCCGGATGATCGAGCCCGCTGATGAACTCGTTCAGATTGGTGCCGGTAATGAGCGGAACATCGGCAGAGATCTCGGGCGCAGCAGGATCGAAGGGATGGACGGGAAGGATGCGGCCGTCCACGGTGGGGGCCCAGCCAGTCATGCCGAAGCCATCGCGTAGTGAAGGTGGCCGCTTCGGCATCTTCCGCATGACCTCGACGGAAGCTGCAGAGAGACGGCGCGGGTCTACGGTTTGTAGCTCGCGCGGGTTTGTCTTCGGGATGTTGAGTTCAGCCAAAACCCTCTCGGCGACCTCGTTCGAATAATCGGGAGTGAGCATCCTGAGGAAGGGGCCGCTTTGCACGATGGCGCGCTGAAAGAGCCCCTTGGCCGCAGGCATGGCCATGAGCGCGACGACCTTGCCTCCTCCTCCGGACTGGCCAAAGATCATCACAGTGCCCGGATCGCCGCCGAAGGTCGCGATGTTATCCCGCACCCATTCGAGCACGGCGACAAGGTCCAGCAGGCCGACGTTGGCGGAATCCGCGAACTCCTCCTGACCGAGGCCGGAGAGATTCAGGTAGCCGAAGGTGTTGAGCCGATGATTATGGTTCACTACCACCGCGTCATGATTGCGGGCCAGACTCTCCCCTTCGTACGAGAGCAGATCATGTCCGCACCCGTTCGCAAAGCCGCCGCCGTGCATATAGACCATCACAGGGCGCTTATGCTGGCGGTTGCGCGGGTTAATCTCAGGCGTCCACAGATTGAGACGAAGACAGTCCTCGCCTGGAATCATTACCGCCGATCCGCGATGAAGCAGAAAAGCATCTTCGTCTGCGGAGGCAAGATTCTTGTAGTCCGTCTGGAGGAACAGCAGATCCTGCATGTAGGACACGGGACCGTAATGCAGAGCGTTGCGGATGCCGGTCCACGGCTCTGGCTTTGCAGGAGCCATAAAGCGATTACGCCCCGCCGTAGAGTCTCCATACGGAATCCCCTTGAAGACGTAAACGCCGTTGTGCCGGAATCCACGCACCTTTCCCGCGCTGGTCTCGGCAACCGTAGAACTATCCGAAACGGTCGCAGGACGTGAAGTCTTCGTAGCTGGTGCCTGCGGAGAAGCATGGGCACGAGACGCAGCGAACCCTACCGCGCCTGCGATGCCTCCAAGAAATTCTCGTCTCCCCAACAGGTTCTTCTCCTGGTCAGGAGATGGAGTCTGGTCTTGCGAGTTCATGCGTGCGATCTCCATTTGCCAGGTTGTGCCGTGGCTACTTCTTTTGAGCGGCTGCGGTGTGTCGTGAAGTTCCCCAGTAGATGAAGGTTCCAAATCGTGTGGACGTCACAACGTCAATCGCTCCGTCATGATTCAGATCGACGGCAAGTACATCCGACCCGACACCACTGTGCGTATCGATCAGCTGAGGAAGCAGCTCTGCCCCGCCTGGGGCCTGACGGTTCCGAACTGTCTTGTACCAGTAGAGGACCGGTGCTCCTCGAGGATTGGGATCGAGATTGGTGTCGAGATGCGAGAAGTAACGCTTGCCGGCGATAAAATCCGGGATCCCATCTCCATCGATATCCGCGAACGATGTGCCGTGCAGCTCCGAGAATGTAACTCCCCCGGCGTTCTTGGTCGAAAAATCGTCCATGACCATGCGCTCTGTGAAGCTGATCTTGCCCGCGGCGTCCTTCTTCTGCTCGTACCAGGCAAGCCCCCAGCCATGCGCGTTGAGAGAAGTCACAACGTCGTTGAGTCCATCCCCATTAACGTCATAGACAGCCATGACGCTACCCCCCATCATCCCTCGGCCGAAGTGAGCGAAGGCGGCGGGATGATAGGTCCACGGACCTGAGTCCGCTCCTGCCGCAGGCTGCTCCCACCAGCCATACGGATCCACAATATCGATGCGTCCATCGCCGTTGATGTCACCAGCGCCGATACCATGCCCCGCGCCATAGCCGCTCTCGGAGATATCATGCACAACCCATTTCTCCGTCGGCTTTGCAGGATCGGGCTTTGCGTAGCGGACGCGTCCATCACCGGAGTAGACCAGCTCCGGCTTTCCATCGCCATCGATGTCGCGCAGAATCGCGATCTCACTCTGAACCCCGGTGCCCACCGTATATTTCTGCCAGCGACGCTTCTCGCCCTTCGGGTTGATGTAGAGCTGCATGCTGGGACCACCGCCGAACATCACCGTAAGAACATCAGGCCAACCATCGCCGTTGAAGTCGGCGGCGAATTCTGTCGTCGAATCGGTCGCAAACTCGGTTGTCGGATTGGAGGCCAATGCGTAATAGATCTCGCGCGACTTCTTGTAATCGGGACCGTAGTAGATGTATGGCCCGGAGATGACATCGAGCACACCGTCGTGGTTGAAATCGGCAGCGGCCGTTCCCCACGAGTAGTAAAAATCGCTCAGCCTCTGCTTGCGAAAGTGCGCCCCCACCTTCTCGTCATCGCGCACCTTCAGAGACATGTCCATATAAGCTGTGCCGCGAAAATGGACTGAGCCTTTGCCGCCGGCATACAACGCCACAGGGCCATAGCCGCCATCCTCGCCTACAAAACCCTGTTGGTGGCCGTTGTTGAGAAATGATCGGACTGTGTTGGTGTCAAAAAAGATCTCCGCCGAATTCCACTCATGAAGCCGAAGCGAGGTGTCGGCCGGTTTCAGAGGGAGCTCAACGCTTGGTCTCTGTGGCCTCGCCCTGTTCTCCCCCTGTGACTGCGAGGGAGGAGGCGGGGGGGTCACGCGAGCCAGCAGGCCGCCTCGCGGCAGCTTGTCCTTCTTCACGATCTTTCCGCTGGAATCAATCGTTACCGCATAGGTGTTCAGCACCGAATCGTCAAGCGAGACATAAACCCCTTTTATACCGCCATCAGGAGTCTTCTCCGCGCGCAGCAGCACTCCGGTCTCGCAGCCTTCCTCGCAACGGAATTCTGTGTAGAAGCTGATGTCCTGATAGGAATCGTCCAGCACCAGCCAGCCGCCGCCGCTATCGGTCGGCTTTCCCATGATCGTGCCCGCATCGGCGCTCCAGCTCGCATTGCCGAACGTGTGCCAGCCTTTCGTCGTGGATCCGGTAAACCGGGCATCGGGCGTGAAAGAAGGTCCAGATGCAAACGCCATCTCAGCGGCAAGCAGTACGATCAGCGGAACCAGACTCTTTCTCATCCACACTCCCTCGAGCACACTTCGGCTCGGCTCGACGCCCTTGCATGATTGCACAATAAGCAACCTGCTGTGCTTATTAAGCGACCCAACTATAAGACAGTGATATGCAATCGTCAACCATCCTCGCTAATTCCCCCAAGGCGGCCGAAGATAACACCGTATTCCAAAATAAACCGGGCAGACCATGAGGTCTGCCCGTTCTCCGTTTTTGTCCTCTTCAGAAGGAGAATCGTCCTCCGATCTGAAGATTACGCGGCTGGTTGCTGCTGGTGATTTTGCCGAATGTGCCTGATGTGATCGATCCATCCGGAGTGCCCAGGTTGCGGTTGTTGAACACATTGAATGCTTCGAAGCGAAGCTCGAAGACGGCCTTCTCTCCAAACTTCTGCTTCCGGTTCAAGCTCATGTCCCAGTTGCCATACATCGGTCCGCGGAGATTCGGCTCATTGCGGTTTCCGTTGCCGGTGGTATACGCCGCCGGAATCGCATAGGCCGTCGTATCGAACCAGTTATCCGGGTTCTGTCCGCTCTTGAGATGTGCATCGTGAACCCTGTTGGCCACCGCTCCAATACCGGGCAGGTTGGTGTTGTTCGGCACGGTAATGACGACGGGGGTACCCGACCCGTAAGTCATGATGCCCGCCCACTGCCAGTTGCCAACCATGTAGCTCGCCGGTCCATGTCCGAGCACGCGATGACCTTGTCCGAAGGGAAGCTGGTAGATGTAATTCACCACCAGGTAGTTCGGACGGTCGTACTCCGCGACAGCACGGGAGAGACTCAGGTTTGTAGGATCGATGATCGAGCCTCCGCGTCCCGCATACCGCTCCGGGATAGTGTTGATCCCCTTGCTGAGCGTGTAAGAGGCCTGAAGGTACAGACCATGCGCATCGTCACGATGCTGCAGTTGAAGCGTGAAGGCGTCGTAGTATGAGTCGCCCACCGGATCGTGATACCAGCTCACCCCGGTGTACTGCGGGAATGGACGAAGCAGCTGGCTGTAGGCCACTGTCGGCGCTCCAAGCGATCCCTGCAGCTTTCCTGCATACGGATTTGCCACCTGCTGCGTTAGCTTCGATCCGAGGCTGAGCGCACTCAGCGGAGCGGAGTTGCGATCCAGGTTGTACCAGAGATGCTCTCCACGCGACCCTGCATAGGCAGCCGTCAGCACGGTATTTCTGGTGAGTGTGCGCTGAATGCTCAGGTTCCAGTCCTGATGGTTCGGCAGCGTCCCGGGACGGAATGGAGCTCCGATTCCCTGGCCCACCAGCGAGCTTGCAGGAGCGGGGTAAGGAAGATAACCGGCCGAGAATGGATTGGAGAGGCTTGCTCCCGCAGGTGGTGTGTTCGGTGCAGGTGGAGGAGGCCCGGTAAAGACGTTCGTGCTTACCTGGAACCCTGTACCGGCGACGTTGCCGCCGCTGTTCGTAACCCAGAAGATGCCATAGCCTCCACGAATGGCCGTATTGTCGCCGAGCTTGTAGGCAAAGCCCAGGCGCGGTGCAAAGTTCGTGTAGACCGTATCGTTCTCGTTGCGGGGATTTCCATTCACTCCCGCATACTGCACGATGCCCGGCAATCCGATCACCGGATCAGGCGTGGTCGGGTCGAACCATGTCAGCTTGTTGTAACGATCTGTCCATCCCGTCAGAACGTCATAGCGAAGTCCGAGGTTGAGGGTGAGGTCGTTCGTGACCTTGTAGTCGTCATTGATATATCCGTCTATGTTCTTTTGCGATGCCGTAGAGGACGCATCTCGCGTTGTGTAGCCGCCATCAGGAGCGCCCAGAAGGAACGTCGCGAAACCCCATCCGGCATTGGAGGTTGCGCTCGCTGGATCAGGTCCCTGCGTATAACCGCGGCCGAAGGTAAAGTAGCCGGCCGGGTTCAGAGGACGGAACTGGTTGAAGTACACAAAGCGATAGTCGAATCCGGCCTTGACCGTATGCGGACCCTTCACCCAGGTAAGGTGAGCCTGCCCCTGATTGCTGCCCTCCGTATCGGAGTCGACCGCCGAGTTTGCAAGTCCAAGGTTGCTCTGATCGCCAATCTGGAACTGAGGGAACACTTTGCTCGTCGTCTGCGAGACGAAGGAATCCGGAAAGCCCAGGCTCGACACATCGAATCCCTGGCTCGGCACCAGCGTTCCGAAGAAGGTATGGACGAAGTTGCCACGGAACTCGATCAGCAGGTTCGGGCGAATCGTCCAGGTATCGCTCACCGTGCCGGTCCATGCGGTGTTGGTCGCTCCTCCTGGGCTTCCGTTTGTGTCTGTCTGAGGGAATGCAATATTAATCAGAGGCGTAACAGCGCTGTACGCATGACGCCCAACGGTGACGAACGCTTTGTGGCTGCTGCCGAAGTTCTGATCTACGCGCGCCAGGAAGGTATTCTGCTTCGTCGTTCTTGTTGGAGTTGATTGGAAGTTGTCGTAGATGCCCTGCACGCCCTGCGTGTTCGGCAGAGGATAGTACTTCAGCACGTTCTGGACGATCGGATTGGTGATGCGGCTGGCCGGAATAATATTTCCCTGGAACGGCTGCCTCGTCCACGTATTCGTCGTACCCGGAACCAACGATGTGGTGCTCGGATCATAGAGAGTGATCTGTTTTCCGCTTTGATCCACCAGCCCGGAGAAGTCTCCGGTTCGCATCGCCGCCGTCGGAACGCTTGCCGTAATCAACGAGGGCGTACTCTGCGGGTCCCACTCGAGGTTCGTGAAGAAGAAGGTCTTGTTGCGGCCGTCGTAGAGCCGGGAGATGCTTAGGGGACCGCCGATGCTGAAGCCGTAGTTGTTCTCGCGGTACGTGCTTCTCTTCTGGCCCACGTGGTTGGGATACCAACCGTTGGCATTGAAGACCGTGTTCCGCACATACTCGTAGGCGCTGCCGTGATACGTATTGGTTCCCGCCTCAGAGGCTGCAGTGACCACGCCGCCGCCCGACATTCCATACTCGGACGAATAGTTGTTCGTAATCAGCTTCAGCTCGCCGACCGACTCCAATGGAGGAGTATAGGCAAGATCGCCCGAAGAGCTGTTCACCTGCGTGGCGCCGTCCAGCAGTACATTGCTCGTGTTGGCCATGCCGCCGTTTATCTGCGCCTGGATTCCGGCGTTGTTGTAGACAGGGAGCACGCCGGGCTGTAGCGCCAGAAGGTTATAGGGATTTCTTCCCAACTGGGGAAGCTCGATGATCTGGTCACGCGATGCGGTTCCGCCCAACTCGGAGTTCTCCGTCTCCAGCTGAATCGAGTTCGCCTGGACGATCACACTCTGGGTGACGCCTCCAACCTTCAGGATCAGGTTCACGCTGGTGGAGAGGTTCACCGTGATGCGGACATTCGCGACCGTCGAGATCGAGAATCCGCTCGCCTCCGCGGTCACGTTATAGGTGCCTGGATTGAGATACGGGATCGTATAGTAGCCGTCGGCGCCCGAGACCGTGGAGCTGGAGACATTCGTGGCAACGTTCGTCGCCTTCACGCCGGCTCCGGCGACGACCGCCCCGCTCGAATCCCTGATTATGCCAGTGATCGTTCCCTGCTCCGCCTGGCCAAAAGCCTTAGGGGCAACTCCGCCGAAATATATAGCCAGCAAAAAGAGGATCGAGCAAATCCACGCCATCGTTCCTGCAACCGGTCGCAATTTGATCGGTAAAGATGGCTCTCCCTCTGTAAAAGATCTGGTTCCCATAGTGCCTCCGCAAATCTTGCATTAATTCGTTCTTCTCAGCCCTTTTTTCAGGCACATAAAACTTATTTGGAGACAAGTAGGTTTTTGCAAGGTTAGAGGAGGCTGTAACGGAATATTAAAGTCAATATGGATCAATGGTTTACGAAGTGAATCCAGTAAAAACGGTAGCTACCACGTATCAACCTGACAGAGCAGGCCATCGGGAGCAAACCCACGCCACAGCAGATACTTAAGGCTGTTTACGGCAACCCGTCTCAAAACGGCTGCAAAAAGAACAGCAAACATGCCCTTCCACCCTTCGCTACATAATCACTCTCAACCCAGAACTCTCATGGCATGACAATCGCCATCTCTTGCCTCCACATCGACCAAGCCCGGCGGCAAACATGCATTGCTCTTCTATTTCACTGAAAATAATAACGATATAAGAATAGGTTCAACTTCGACTAACAGGTAGCTACGTCACCGTCTTACAAGCCTGCCCTTTCTTTACCCGAAACAGGCCCTTGGAAACCCGGTGCTAGAATTTCTTTTCCGGCACTTTCATGTCTTCTTCACGACAGAGCAACCCTCATAACGTCGAATTTGCAAAGATCGCCGAGACAGAAGAAGATCTGGCTCTCCTCAAGCAGCACGTAAAGGACATCGTCGAAGGCGCCGCCTTCAAAGGAAGCCATCGCAGCGGGCAGTTTCTCCAATACATCATCGATCAGGGCATCGCCGGGCACTTCGACTCTCTCAAGGAGCGCGTCATCGGGGTCGAACTCTTCGGGCGTTCTCCAACCTATGACACTGGCGAGGATGCGATCGTCCGGGTCACAGCGAGCGACGTCCGAAAACGCTTGCTGCAGCACTATGGCCGTTACGGAACCGAGTCTCCGTTCCGCATCAGTCTTCCCCTCGGTTCCTATATCCCGGAGATTGTTCGCGACACAAAACCCGACCCCGGTCTGGACCAGGCACCATCAACTCTGATCGAAATTGCACTTCCATCCTCAAACGGACTTGCAGTCATCGCCAAGCCAGAGCCTCAGGCGCGTGGGAGCTCGTCCACAACCGAGCCCCAATCCGCCGCTTCTATGGAAGAACAGCCGGTTCGTCGACCAGCCCGCCGGTGGCTCTATCTCGCGCTCGCGTTGGCCATCCTTAATATAGGAGTGTGGATCTTCTTCTGGGCCCGGTATATCCACCACTCGCAGGCTGCTCGCCGAGTTCTTCCCTGGTCGGCCCTCCTGGGCTCCCCGCGCCCTCTGCAGCTCATCACCAGTGACCCCGATATCGCGGAGATTCAGGGATATACAGGTCAGGTCATCACTATCTCGGACTACGCGAATCACAACTACATTCCTCACCCGGAGCAGCTGACGCCCGAGACAAACCAACTCAGCCGCATCCTTCTGGGGGGAAACAAGGCGGCGCTGGTCGACACTCCAATCGCCGTCGGAGTTACGGAACTCGCACAAGCCAGTTCGCGCCGTGTGGAGGTTCATTCGGCAAGAAGCATCCAGCTCTCGAACCTCCAGACCGACGACAACTTCGTCCTCCTCGGAAGCCCGCGTTCGAACCCGTGGACGGCGCTCTTCAGCGACCAGATGAGCTTCCGTTTTTTTTACGACAAGGCCTCCGCGCAGGAGATCGTCCTCAACGCGCATCCGGGACCACACGAAAAATCTCAATATGTTCCGACCGCCCTGGGATGGGCCACCGGACAGTCATATGCCATCATCGCAATGGTTCGCAATCCGGACCAGAACGGCAACGTTCTCCTTCTGGGCGGAGCCAACGCCGAAGGAACCGAGGCCGCAGGAAAGCTCGTAACCGATGTGCCCCGCATGACCGCAGCCCTCAAGACGTGTGGTATCTCCGCTGGAGGACCGGTACGTCACTTCGAGCTTCTGCTGCGGTTGAACATGATGGCAGGCTCCCCAACAAACGTAAACGTGGAAGCCTGCCACGTCCTGCCCGAAACCGACGAACACTAATTGCTGAATTAGTCATCGAAGAAGTGCCTGGGCAAAAAAATCCGGAGCCCATAACGCCCCGGAGGGGTCCAGCTAAAACCGTGTCAGAATCGCAGTCGTCCCTGGATCGACAGCCATCGACCGGAGGAGTTGGGCCAACCGTCACCAAAGACCCTGCCAAAGTTCGGGTCCGTAGGATTACTGTTTACGCCGCCCAGCACCTGATGATTGAAGACGTTGTAAGCATTGAACGTCGTCTCCAGTCTGATCCTTTCGTACAGATGGAACTCCCTCTGCACGCTCGCCGAAGCCCCATTCATGCCCATCTGGCGCACTCCATCCACGCGTGCCGGAAATACCCTTGAGTTGAATCCCGTGGGCTGGCACGCGGGATTGGTCACAAAGCCATAACCCGTGTAAGTGCAAGTTGTCGTCGTCGAGCCATCGGGATTGGTAACCGTGGTCGGAGTTGCGGTCACGGTCCCAGGGGTCAGCCACTGCACGTAGTTCGAGCCTCCCGAGGCCTGCTCGTTGTGATACACGGGATTCTTGATCTTAATGCTGCTGGCCTTGACGTCTCCGATGAAGAACGCGTTGCCGAAGTTGACTGGAATGCCCGGTTGCACCTCGTAGCTGGCGCTCAGCTGGAAACCGCCGAACAGCGCCGACTTCCATCCACTGGTCGCCCACGCCTTACCTTTGGATCGACGGTCACCTTCAGGGAGCTGTTCTCCAGCGTCGTTTTGCTCGCCTTCAGGTCGCTGGTAAACGTTCTGTGCCCGGCGACAACATGCGCCACCTCATAGCCCAGCGACGGAAGATCCCGGGCCTGAACCAACAGATGATACGAGCTCGTCTTCTTGTCGCTGGAGACGACGAGCGAGGGCAGCACACGTCCCTGCGAATCGACGACCGAAACCCCCGACGGCGTAGCCGTGGGCATCTGCACATCCGCCTCCACCACACCCGAGCGCTTCCATCCCAGCGGATTCATGATCAGTAGCGGAACTGTGTTCGGTGTTGCCACGCGCGTGTCGATTCGCGACTCCAGCGTGCGCAGTGACTTGGCATCCACCTCGTTCGTGACACGCCGGACCTGGTCATAGTCATCCTGCGCATCCTTATAGATCACGCCAATTCCCGAGCCTGCGGCCAGGTCATGAAACTGGTTGAACGTAACCTTCTTCCACGCGTCCGTAATCTGATCGCCGGGATAAGGCAGGCCATCCAGCCACGCCAGAGAGGCATACTTCTCGGCGTTCAGCACCTCGACTTCTGCCTCCCGCATATTGCGCTTGTGATTGCTCTGCGTCGTAAATACGCCGCGATGAAACTCGAGATACAGCTCGTCGTCCCAGGTCGGAATGCTGATCTTGCCATCCGGAGGAGTCGGCAGCTCGGTCTTCCCGGCCGCCGCCGTCTCGTAGTTCCAGGTCGGGGAATTGGAGGCAATCCGCCCCTGGACATCATTGAAATAGCTCTGCGCCGTACCGAAGTTCATCTTCGGGATCGTCCTGTCGGCGGCCTTCCACTGATCTCCTTCGTCCAGCAGCGCACGGGTGGGCCCGCCTCCGTGATCTCCCACACCATACAGATCCATCATATTGTCGAGACCCGGGTTCAGCTTCCGCGCGTGCAACAGGTCGTTCGACAATCGGATCGGGCTGAAGTTTGTGTTGCCATATCCATCGGGGAAATAGCTCAGCACCTTGCTGCCGTCCGGCGACTGCCACCAGAACAGTTTCAGAGGAACCTGGTTGGTCTCGTTCCACGACATCTTCTGCGTGACAAAATAATCGATCCCCGACTTCTTGTAGATCTGCGGCAACTGCCAGTTGTACCCGAACGAATCCGGGTTCCAGCCGATCTTCACGTCGACGCCGTAGAGTTGCTTGTATGCGCGCTTGCCAACTAGAATCTGCCGCGTCAGCGACTCGCCATCCGGCATGTTCAGGTCGGGCTCCACCCACATGCCGCCTACAATCTCCCATCGCTCTTCCTTGATCCGCTGCTTGATCCGGTCATTCAGCTGCGGATACTTCTCTGCCATCCACACGTTGTACTGCGCCCCCGACTGCGTATAGGTATAGTCCGGATACTCATCCATCAGCTGCGCAGCCGAACCAAAGGTGCGCTTCACCACGTCCACCGTCTCGGTCCAGGGCCACAGCCACGCCGCATCGATGTGCGAGTTTCCAGTCAGATGGAAGGTCGCGGCCTGCAGCGTTGACTTGAGCGAATCGAGCAGTTGCTTCGACTTCTCCAGCGACTGGTCGAAGGCCTGCGAATCGCCACGATCAAGAGCCTTCAGGTTGACCGCTTCGATCGCCTGATCCACGGAGGATTTGCGCTCCGGTGGAAGTGACGGAACCAGCAGCGCTGCAGATATCAACTCCTTGCGCAGGACCTCCGGGTTCGGCCGGTTCGGCGCAAAGTCGACATGAAACTCCATGCGCCGCAACCGCTTCTGCTCATTCGTCTTGCCGAGATGAATCGCAAGCAGCAGATTGTCGCCCGGCTTGATCGGATTCAGTAGCACCAAAGGCTCCATGTCCTCGCCTCGAGCGATCCGCTTGCCGTCTACGTAAACCACTACGTCCCCGCGCGTCGGCCCTGAAGCCACAACTTTGCTCCCGTCGGATCATAACCGTGATCGACTTCGGGATCTCGATCCTCTTGCGCAGCTAGACTTCATCCGTTGAAGCCGTGTACGGAATTTGGATCGTCCCCCACGACGCATCGTTCAGTGCATCCGACGATCCATCCCGCAGGGCGCCGGCGTGGTATCGCAGGTCGCCGACGGGCAGGCTCCCCAGATGCTCCAGCCGCTCCATCACAATCTGCGATGCTGGTGAGAGGCTCTTCAGGGCCGCCTTGGTCTGATCCGTGGCGGAATAAGTCACGCCGATCTGCTGCGCCGATGCCGCCGAGCACGATACAGCGATCGTCACAAGCCACCCCATCTTCCTCAACGCTCGCTGCCCTCTTCCCACAGACATATCCTCTCCAATCCTTGTTGATCCAATTGCCCCGCGAGATTCTGGCTTTCTTGATTCAGAACGGAGTGATCACGCTAATTGACCGAAGCTTTGTGCGGCAACGTTAGCTTCACCTTCTAACGTCTTCGCATCTCCCTAAAATTGTTTGCTCTGGTTGAATGCGGAAGGCCCTAACGGTAGTTACGTCGCGATTCCATTTGAAAAGGAGGTAACACTGGCCGCTCCGAGACTTAGCTATATCCGGAGTGCTAGAATTGCGCCGCCCTTTCTTTATGTCTGCGCCCTCCACGAACGATATACAGACGATGAAGCTCGTCGAGTCCGAAGCGGACATCGCTTTCCTTCAGAAGCATCTGAAGGAGGTACTTGAGGGCCAGGCCTTCCGCGGTAGTCAACGGAGCGCGCAGTTCCTGCGCCACATCGTCGAACAGGCCCTTGCCGGCCATCCGAACTCCCTGAAAGAACGGTTGATCGGTGTCGAGTTGTTTGGCCGGTCGCCCTCCTACGACACCGGAAACGATGCCATCGTTCGCGTCACTGCGAGCGATGTTCGTAAGCGCCTACTCCAGCACTACGGCAAATATGCCTCCGCCTTCGATGTCCGGATCGCCCTGCCCCTCGGCTCCTACCTTCCTGAGTTTCACTACGATCCAGGCGGTCACGAGCATCTTACTGGCGCTCCGATCGCCACCCAGATCGCCTCCACACAGCCCTGTTCGGCGATACAGAGCGTCCTCGAGACTAGCAGCGACCCCGCTTCTCCTCCCGCACCACGCATCGAAAGTGCTCCCGAACCTCCTCGCGCTCATCCGGTCCAATCGCGGCTGAGCTTCGCAAAGGTCGCAATCGCGTTGATCGTGCTTCTGAACCTTTTCGTCTGGGGCTACGTCTGGCACCATCTCCAGTCGCGGCGCGCGTCATTCACTCCCCTGGGGGGATTCTTCAGCTCGCCTCATCCCGTCTATCTCATCACCAGCGATCCGGATATGGCGGCGATCCAGCAGTTCACGGGCACTGAAGTCCCAGTCTCCGATTATGTGAATCATCGCGTCTTCTCCGCCTCCGACGGCATGACCCCGGAGATGAGGCGCTTTCGCGACTCTTTCATGAGATCCGACAAAGCCGCCGCAGCCGACGTCCAAATCGCCGTTCATATCGGCGAGTTGGTAGAGGCCCATGCCAACAGAATCCTGGTGCGCACCGCCCGCAGCATCCAGATGGCCGATCTGCAGAACGACAACAACTTCATCTTGCTCGGAAGCCCGCGCTCCAACCCATGGTCCGCCCTCTTCAGCGACCAGCTCGACTTCCAGTTCGTCTACGATAAGAACTCCGGACAGGAGATCATTCGCAACGTTCACCCGCGCCCTAACGAGGCCGCTCAATACATTCCGACCGCGATGGGAGGAGCGACCGGCAAGACCTACGCCATCATCGCTCTGGTTCGCAACTTCGATCAGCACGCGCAGATTCTTTTGCTCGCCGGAGCAGATGCAGAAGGAACCGAAGCCGCCGGCAGGATCCTCACCGGCGCAAGGCTGGCAGCCGCCCTCGAACACTGCGGTCTCTCACGCCAAGGCCCCATGCAGCGATTCGAGTTGCTCGTGAAGTTGAACACGATGGCCGGAATCCCCAGCAACGAGACCATCGAGGCCTGCCACATTCTGATCTCCAACCCCGCGAGTTCCTGATCGCTTTGCTCAGGCAGAAGCCGCATTCAATCCAATCTGCACATCCCGCTGCGAAAGATTCTCAATCTGTGCCGGTCCCGAGAACAAATTCCCTGTAACTACCGCGCGCGTCACCCCTTCTCCCAGAAGAATGTGTGGCTTGTTCTCGAGAAACTCGCATCCGCGAATCAATACACTTCCTGAAGAAACCTGGATCGCTGCACGCTTCCCCTGTTTGCCCCACTGCACGAACGTGCACTCGCTGAATCCGACGGTGCCTGTGCCCTTGATCTTCGCAATCTGATTGCACGGCCCCCAGAACGCGCTGTTGCTCAACCGCACGACCCCCTTATTCGCCTCCCGCACTTCGATCATCGTGGGATCGTCGCCATGGAACGACGTGAACTCCGCGTTCGCGATCAGAAGGCCATAGGGCGCGCACTGCTCCACAAGCACCGCGCGGTTGCAGTCATCGGCACCGATGCCGAGATAGTTTCCGTTGCACCCACCCGTCTCTGTCTCCACGAACCGATAGCCCACGTGATAGCCGAAGCAGAAGCAGTTCAGCACATACTCCCAGTCGGCTCGGCCGAAGATGAACGCCTCGCCGTGGGTCGTCTGCCACTCATAGACCTTACTGTGCGAGCTCCACCACGGATTGAAATGAACATTCTCGATGCGGCCAATATCGTAGATCGCATCCACCCATATGCCGCGCCGCAACGGCTGTCCCGTAATGTTACGGATATTGTGCCGTTCATTCTTGCTCGCATCAATGCCCTGGTAAGGATTCAGCAGCTCCACATCGAAGACCGCCGGATTCTTCCCGCGCATCGCAATCGTCCACGGATAAGCCACCGGCTCGTCATCGGCAATCTGCTCCGGATAATAAATTGTCACGCCGCAGAGCGAGCTGTTCGTGTTCAGCGTAAGGAACGGCTGTCCATCCTCGCTCCCACGCCCCGCGATCACGAAGAAGGCCGTGCCATCGTCGCCCGGCTTCGCCTCTCCCTTGTTGCGCAGGCCGACGTGTGAAGGCACGCAACGGAACGACCCCTCCAGCGTGACTCCTCCCGGAACCGTAAGCGATTCCTTGAAGAGATAGCGCCCCGTCGGCGCATACACTGTGCCTCCTCCTGCCTTGCCTACCTCGTCGAGCGCGCGCTGAAAGGCAGCCGTATCATCGGTCTTCGCATCCCCCACCGCCCCAAACTCACGAACATCTCTCCAGCCCGCAGCCGGAGTCGCACGCCGCCCTGCCGCGGGTTGCGATCCCTTCTGCAGGAACGGCGAAAGCCCAGCCACAGCTCCGCGAGACAACAGCTCTCTCCGCGACGTCATCCTCAACTCTTCCATTACATCCACCTCTCTATGCGTATAAGTTCAGTTGCCCGCCTGCGAACTCATCGACGGCGGAGCATCCTCCGGATGGCTGCCCCACTGCACATTCGGTTTATCTCCCATCTCCAGCTCCAGCAATCCTCCATTCGCGATATCCGATTGCTGAAACCACGGCCGGTTCAGCGGCTTCCCATTCAGCCGCGCCGATTGGATGTACTTGCTCTGCGCCGAAGCTCCATTCGCCACCACCGTGAACTCCTTGCCGTTGCCCAGCCGCACCGTGCTCTTCGTGAAGATCGGGCTACCGATCTCATACACCGGGCTTCCCGGACACACCGGATAAAACCCGATCGCACTCAGCACATACCACGACGAAGTCTCGCCGCCGTCATCGTCTCCGGGAATCCCCAACGGCCCGTCCCCGTACCAGACATCCAGCAGTTGCCGCACTCGTTTCTGCGCCTTCCACGGCTCTCCCACAAAGTCATACAGGTAAGGAATATGGAAGCTGGGCTCATTGCCCTGCGCATACAGCCCTACCAGTCCTGTCGAATCCGGAAACTGCCCAAGGTACGCGAACTTCGACGTTCCATACTGCTCCACAAACAACTGATCGAGCTTCTTCGTAAACGCCTCGCGCCCACCCATCAGCCGCACCAGCCCGGCAACATCATGCTGTACATGGAATGTGTACAGCCACGAGTTCACCTCCGTGAAGTAGGCGCGCCCGCCTTGCCCTCCGCCCAGCTTCGGATCGAAGTGCTCCACCCACTTCCCATCCGCGCTGCGTGGAGCCATGAAGCCAATCTCAGGATTGAAGACATTCTCGTAGTTATGCGCCAGTTTGGTGAAGTATGCCGCGTCCTCCGTCTTGCCCAGCGCCTTTGCCAGCTGTGCCACGCACCATGCATCGTAGGCGTTCTCGAGCGTCACCGACACCGCCTGCCGCCGCTCCGGCGTCACCTCCGGCACATCTTCCTTCTCGCCATACGCCAGCGCCGGGAAAAATCCCTTCTCGAAGTACACCTTATCCAGACTGGTCAGCGGACCTCTCCGCCACGGAAGCATCGTCGCCTCCGTCACATTCTTTCGCATCGCCTGATAGGCAAGGTTCACGTCGAAGTCGCGATATCCCTTCTCGTAAAGATCGGCGATCAGCGCCGCTGAGTGATGGCCAATCATCACCGCTTGCTCCCCCGCGACCGAGGGGAACGACGGCATCCATCCGCTCTGCTCATACATCCGCAAATAGGAACGCACCATATCCTGTTGCCGCACCGGGTCCAGCAGCAGCTGCAACGGATGCAGCGAGCGGTACGTGTCCCACAAACCATCGTCGACGTAGAAGTGATGCCCCTGCGCATCGTGCACTGCATGGTCGTACGCGCTGAAGTAACGGTCATCCTCCGTGATGTCGGTCATCCTCCCCATCGAGCGCCACAGCGCCGTGTAGAAGATCGTGCGCTCCTTCTCCGTCCCTCCAGCCGTCTTGATTCCATCCAGCGCCTGGTTCCACTTCTCGCGCGCGGCCTCCTTCATCCTGTCGAAGCTGCGCCCATTCGCATCCTTCTCCAAGTTCCGCTTCGCCTGCTCTATGCTGATGTACGAGATGCCGACCCGCACCTCCACCTGCTCGCCCTGCTTCGTCGCCGCCTCCGAGATAAACCCAAGTCCATCGCCGCTCTGCTTGGCGTCGTGCGAGAACGTCTCGCCCTTCCACGTCTGCCAGCTCGCAAGCGGCCGCGAAAACTCCGCGTAGAAGTACTGCCGCGTCTCTCCTTCTGCGTCCGAAGTGGTGGCAATATTTCCATGAATCCTCTCGCTGCCCTGCACCATGCGATCACCCACCACCGCGATCTCCGCATGATCCCGCAGGCTCAGCACCACATGCGCATGAGGAGCCGCAGAAAACGTGAATCGGTAGTACGCACTCTTCTCCCCCGCCGTCAGCTCAGCCTTCGTATCCCACGTGTCCAGGTTCACCGCATAGTAGTAGGGAATCGCCGTCTCGAAGTCATGATCGAACTCCGACGCATAGCTCTCCGCGTGCGTATCCGCCGTCCCCGTCGAGACCATCAGCATCGCCGGACCCGCCGGAAAGCCGTAGATCTTGTCCGCAAGATAGCGGTCTGTGATGCCCGGCGTCGTCACCGGAGCCAGCCGCGCCATCCCATACGGATACTGCACATGCGGAATCGTCGGCGTAAGCAGTTGTCCGATGCCGCCAATATTCGGCCGTACATAATCCACCGGGGCCTTCGTCTCGGCCGCCTGCGCCTGCCCCGCATGGAGCACCAGTAATGCTCCGGCAATGCACATCGTTATCCGCGTCTTTCTCATAGTGGCCTTTTGCATAATGCTCCTGTCTTTCCCTCTCACTGCTTCAGGACAAACTGCGCGGTCAGCGAGGCCTCCGAAGACCCGCCCGCCCAAACCGTATACGCCCCCAGCTCCACGGCCCACCGCTTCTCCGCGTTCCATACCGCAAGCTGGCTCTGCGGAAGACCGAAGCTCACCTTCTTCGTCTCACCGGGCCTCAGATGAATCCGCGAAAATCCCGCCAGAGACCGCCGCGGCGTCTCCACGCTGCTCACATCCTCGCGGAAATACAGCTGCGCGACCTCGTCCCCTTCGCGATCGCCCGTATTCGTAATATCTACAGTTACATGTATATCTCCCTTGCTTCCCGCCGCCGGAGCCACCGCCTCAAGATGCTCATACCGGAAGCTTGTATAGCTCAAGCCAAATCCGAAAGGAAACAATGGCTTGCCGTTGCTATCGACATACCTTTCCATCCGCGACGGGTCCGAATTGTAGAACGCCGGAATCTCTCCCACACTGCGCGGAAAGGTAATCGTCAGCCTGCCTGCCGGGTTATTGTCCCCAAATAGCGTCTCGGCAATCGCCTGCCCTCCAAACTCGCCCGGATACCACGCCTCCACAATCGCCGGAACATGTTGCTTCGCCCACCCGATCGTCAGCGGCCTGCCGTTCTGCAACACCAGCACCACCGGCTTGCCTGTCGCCACCACCGCCTCCAGCAGCTTCTCCTGATCGCCCGGTAGATCGAGGTTCGAGCGGTCAAACCCTTCGCCCGAGATCCCCTGCCTCTCTCCCAGCCCCAGAACCACTACCTCAGCATCGTTCGCCTTGGCTACCGCATCTTCGGTCTTCTTCCCTTCGTCGAAGCTCACCTCGGCCCCTGGGACCTCCTTGCGGATTCCATCGAGCATGCTGATGTGCAGGCCGTTCTCTTCCTTCTCGTAGTCCCCATACCGCGCCACATTTGCATTCGGCCCAATCACGGCAATCTTCTTCACCGTCTTCGCGAGCGGCAATAGCTGGTTCTCATTCTTCAGCAGCGTCATCGACTCCCGCGCTGAGGCCAGTGACACCGCAAGGTGCTCGGGTGCACGATGCACTCGAGCATTCAGCCCCGTATCTACATAAGGATGGTCAAAAAGCCCCAGAGCAAACTTCGTCCGCAGCACCGACCGAACCGCGCGATCCAGGTCTACCTGCGCAAGCGTCCCCTTGTGCACGCAGTCGATCAGCGCCTTCTGAAACACGTCATGGTCGAAGTCGTAGAACTGCATATCCACGCCCGACCGTATGGCCATACAGGTCGCCTCTTCCGGGCTCGCCGCCACCTTGTGCACTTTGTACAACCGCTGAATCGCTCCCAGGTCCAACAGCACGAACCCCTGGAACCCCCACTCCTTTCGCAGGATCGACTTCATCAGCAAGGGATCGGCCGTCATCGGAATCCCATCGGTCTCGTGATACGCGGCCATCACCGCCATCGCATGACCTTCGCGGATCGCCGGCTCAAACGACTTCAGCATCACCATGCGCATCTCGCGCTCACCCATATGCACCGGCGACGTATTCGTCCCTCCCTCGGGAGAACCGTGCCCCGCAAAATGCTTCGGCTCGCTGACAACCGTATGGTCCGTGTTCAGCCCCTCGCCCTGCTGGCCCCGCACATACGCCAGGCCAAACTGCCCCGTTAGGTACGGGTCTTCGCCAAAGTCTTCTTCGATCCTTCCCCAGCGCGGCTCCCGCGCCAGGTCGAGCACCGGGGCCAGAATCATATCCACTCCCGTTGCACGAGCCTCCGCGGCAATCACCGCTCCCGTGCCCTGCGCAAGCTCCTTATCCCACGTCGCCGCCAGTCCAAGGGGAGCCGGAAAAACCGTGCCGTTATCGAAGCCATGCACCCCCTCTTCAATAAACAGCGCCGGAATCCCCAGACGGTTATGCTCGATCACCCACCGCTGAATCGCATTTGCCTGATGGGGAGTAGGGTTCAGATCGTGCACGCTCCCAACCCCCAAACCACCCCACAGAGCCTGAGCCTTCTTGGGAAGAAACACGGCCGAAGCATCAGCATGCGTATCGTCAGTATGCTTGTCGACGATCTCCTTCGCACTCGAATACATGTCCAGCTGCCGGACCTTCTCTTCGATCGTCATCCGGCGCAGCAAATCGTCGACCCTCCGCTCCAGCCGAGCTGTCCTCTGGAGATACAAAGCCGATCCACCCTTCACTGACCGTGTCTGCTGCCCCACCCCGAAAGGACAAAGGAGACAAACAAGCAGCACACCCACAATTCCCAGCCCCCGGGCATGGATTGTGATCCCCAAAACCGTGCCCCTGCCAATCCGCTTCCAGTCAAAATAAGCCATCATTCCGTAACAAACCCTAATCAATCTCAGATTTTGAAACACGGTAATTGAGAGCTGACTGAAGGAGCAACGTTAGTGAAGGTTCTAACGGTTTCCTTTATTACTGAAAACAAAAGGAATAACCCACTCTCTAAGGCTAACAGGTACGTACCCCGAAGAAGTTGAAGACGACGGAATAACCTCAGTCCACTTACCGGTGTCGAGGGCAATCGCACAGAGTGCAGTGCCAATCACATACGGAGTTGGGAAGCGCGCTCTGGAATCTCCAGATGAACATTGACTCTACGTGAACTTATTGTGCCCGATAAGCACCTCCCTGCCCTTCCTCCACGATGCGTCGGCCTATCTAGTAGTTCGTATGAACCTGTAAAAAATCAGGTCCCGAGTAGCAGCATTCCTGAATGCGCACAAATCAAAAAAAACGACTTCGGCTCCTAAGCGGATAATCCTTGACATATATGCTGTCTGGGACTGCTTTGAATTGTCCAAGCTAGCCGCGCTGCGGTCGCAGCGGGGAGGAGACCTCCTCCCTTTAACGTCGCGCTTGGTGTCATCGGTTCGGCTACTCTTGTTGAGGAAATGAAAGCGCCAGCGACGCAGTCTTATAAAACAGGGCTCGTGACGTCCAAGGACGGGACGAGGATCAGCTATCGACAGATGGGCGATGGGCCTGCCCTGGTGCTCGTACCCGGAGGTATGCAGGCGGCGCAGAATTTCATGATGCTGGGATGGGCACTCTCCGATTCCTTCACCTTACATATCCTCAATCGCCGGGGCCGAAGCCTCAGCGGTCCTTACCGCGAGGACCACTCCATTCAGCGAGAAGTAGAGGATCTTGACGCCGTACTTCAAGCGACGGGAGCGAACGATGTCTTCGGATTGAGCGCAGGAGCCCTCATTACTCTTACGGCAGCGTTAGCCTTACCGGCCCTCCACCGGATCGCTCTCTATGAACCGCCCTTAGTCCTGAAAGACGATCCGAGTCCGATGGACTGGATGCCACGGTATGAAAAAGAATTCGCGGCAGGAAATCTCGCGGCAGGAATGGTCACCGGCATGAAAGGCATAGCCGATTCTGGAGATTGGTTCGTGGCACTTCCGCGCTTTGTCATGACCAATCTCATGCGGCTCGCAATTCAGGCTGATCGAAGAAACGTGAAATCCGAGGACGCTTCCCTGGAGAGTCTCATTCGATCCCTTCACTTCGACTTGCGCAATGTGGCCGAGATGGTGGGCGCATTAGAAGCATTTCGCGCCGTAGAGGCTGACGTTCTATTACTTGGAGGCGTTCGGAGTCCGGCGTACTTCGCGCCCATCCTGTCGGCTCTGAGCTCCGTGCTGCCTCGGTCAGGGCGCGTCGTATTAGCAGGTGTCGGTCATATGGGAGCGGACGATGTCGGAAAGCCAGAGTGCGTCGCAAAAGAACTGCTTATGTTCTTTTGCAAGTAACCCGCCAAAGCCTCCCTCCTGGACGGTCGTCTTGAGATGACCGAGCAACAGCCGATTCCAGGACGCCTAGTCAAACGAATGATCGGCAGTGTGGACAAATCCTCAACATCCGATCGCAAACCTTTTTCGGTACTCCCTTGGCGAAAGACCTAACACCTTCTGAAACACCTTTCGAAATGACGCGGGATCTTCATAGCCAACTTCCCATGAGATCTTTTCGACGGTTTTTTTTGTGGATTCGAGCAGCCCTCGCGCCTTCCCGATACGCAGGTGTTGGCAATACTCTGTCGGCCTAAGCGTGGTTGCCTTTTGGAACCGCCGCATGAACGTGCGCAATTCGAGTCCCGATTTCTTCGCCATTTTGGAAAGGTCAACGTTATGACAGCCATTCTTCTGCAGCCAGTGCTGCACCTTGAGAATTTCGACATCTCCATGATCAAAACGAGGCAAAAAACTCTTGTAAAAGCTCTGTTCTCGTCCTGACGGATCGAGGAGCATGTATTTGGCAGTTTCCAGTGCAACCGCAGATCCCATCAGCTTTTGGATCAATCTGATCCCAAGGTCCGTCCATGCCGTCATTCCGCCTGCCGTCACGATGTCTCCGTCGTCGATCACAACTTCTAGGGGCTTTGACTCAAGTTTAGCGAGTTCGCCGAGGACCAGAAGCTGGCGGCGGATCTCGACATACTCGCAGCCACCAAATCTCCAGCGGCGGCCGGATTCCGGTAAGTCTCTGAAAGATATAGCGTCTTCCTGGCCCTTTATATTTCTTGAGAATTCCATAAGACAGCGTAAAGACTCCTCACCTCTGCATGCGCCATGCTTCAGCTGTCGTTTCCTAAATCCAGTTCACTAAAGAGAGGCTCGAACCGCACCGCTTGTTGGAGCCCCGAGATTGTTGTTCATGCTCATGATAAACGAGTTGATTTTCCGACAGGCTCTTGTGGAGGGCCAGATCGTTCCGTATTTTCAACCCCAGTTCCACCTTAAAACAGGGAGGGCATCCGGGTTTGAGGCGCTGGCGCGATGGGAACACCCGGAGTACGGAGTTGTCTTGCCATCTGCATTTATTCCCCTAGCCGAGAGGTCTGGATTGATGGGGGAGTTGACGGAGGTTTTATTTGCTCGAGCCGCCGCGGTGGCATCGTCGTGGCCAGAAGAGATAACGCTTTCGGTTAACATCTCACCATCGCAGCTACGAGACAGTCGGTTTCCAGACCGAATTCATGGTATTGCCGGGAAGAGTGGATTGCTCCTCTCGCGTTTGATTCTCGAGATCACGGAGAGCATGCCACTGGAGAATCTCGCTCTGGTGCGCCCTCTTGCTGAGAGGCTGAAGGAGCTCGGCATTCGCCTTGCTCTGGATGACTTCGGTACGGGCTTCTCCTCGCTGTACTATCTCCAGGCCTGCCAATCGACGAGTTGAAAATCGATAGGAGCTTCGTACGGTCGATGACTACGGAACACAAAACAAGAAAAATCGTCGCCGCCATGATCGGTCTCAGCCGTAGCCTCCGGCTTGCCACGGTGGACGAAGGGAGTGGAGAGTCACTCTCAGGTGGAGGCCCTCCTGGCGCTTGGCTGCGAGACCAGGCAAGGCTATTTGGTGAGCCCAGCGATTCCACAGAGCCAGGTCAAATCGTTACTTCGGATCAAACTTCCCTTACGGCCGCAGCTTTACATCAGCATCCCTAGCTAAGCAGCTTGCCAATGGTACATCCGGCGCGACCCTCCGGCGTTATTTGGTGCGGGAGCGTTGTTCGTTATCGTGGGACTCCTTGCGTGTTGGAAGCCGGTGCGGCGGGCGCGAAAGGTCGTTGTTGGAAACATTTCGGTGCGAGTGAAGCGCGGAACGCTCCATCACCAATGTCTACCGGTTCAATGCTGAATCACAGATGCTCCGAAAGCTGACTTCACGTCTTGCCTTCAGGGCAATGCGTCATTGACGCTCTGAGGCATCGCGCGGAACGTGCTCTTCTGGCATAAGACTCACCTAACAATCTTTCGCCTATTTGTTTGGCGCGGCGCCCAGTTATAAAACGGGAACTAATACTTCACATGAAAAGTCGGGCTATCCTCAGGCCGCGCTCCGCGACGGTCATAGAGGCGGGTAGTGGACACGTTCGTCTGTCCAAGCCACTCCTGCACCTTGGCGATATCCGCCTCATTGGATAGTGCATTTGTCGCAGCCTTCGCGCATCGAATGCACACAGATCCCGACGGCCTCGGCCGCTATGCCTGATGCCCTCGCATATTTCATGACGATATTGCGGTAGATGGACCCCGGATCAAGAGGTTGATCGAGCGTTCTTGTGCGATTATTCGCGACCGGGCGGAAGAGCGGAGACTCCAGGCTCTCACGACTCAACGCACCGCCATGTTTCCCGGCTTCCAGATACTCGCCGATGAGGCGCAGTGACGTCGGGTGAACGGTCCTCAAGAAGTGCTTGAAGGGGAGGATGTCAACTCGGACGCGATTGAGGAGCTCGACACGCTTTGCAATGAGCTGGATGAGAATCTCGAGAACCTGAAAGATATTCCGCGTCCCTATACCTCACGCACCATCGATAATTTAGAGTCATAATACATCTGACACATGCAATCCAACCTCCCCGTTCCGTGGAGCCTCAATGAGAAAACTTTTTTTCCTACTTCTCTTCTGCGTTCTTTCTGCACATTCCGTCAGGGCGCAAACAGCTACGATCACGGGCCAGGTCTTCGATTCCGCCGGTGCAGTAATCCCGGGAGCGACCGTTACAACGACCTCTAAGACTACAGCGATGGTGCGCACCGTTACTACCACATCAGCGGGGCTCTATAACATCACCGCTCTCCCTCCGGGAATCTATGACGTAACGGTCACCGCGTCGGGCTTTCAGACATCGAACAAAACAGATGTCATCTTAAATGTCTCCGCCAATCTTCCGCTGAACTTTAACCTCACTATCGGTTCCCCGGCGGTATCGATTGATGTTCAGAGTACGACCATCGCTCCCATTGAAAGCGACAGCTTCGAACTCTCCAGCGTGATCGATTCCAAACAGATTACGAATCTTCCGCTCATCCTCCGCGATCCCTACCAGCTCGTCCTGCTCTCCCCCGGCGCCGTCACTGCGACCAACAACGACGGTGGCTTTGCCATCAATGGGCAGCGCGATCGCAACAATAACTTTCTTCTCGATGGCGTCGACAATAACGACACATCTGTTCCCGGCATCCCCGGGGGCATCTCTTCCGCCAATCCTGCGTCAACGCAGGAATTTCGCGTTATTACGAATAACTTCGACGCTGAATACGGACGAAATACCGGTGCCATTATCGATGTAGTCACTCGGGGTGGAACCAATAGCTTTCACGGGGAGGCCTACGAGTTCGGCCGCTATAACGCCCTCGGTGCGAGAGATTTCTTCAATACGAAGGAGAATGGTCCCCAGGACCCCTACGTTCGAAATAACTTCGGCGCCTCCGTCGGTGGTCCTCTCTGGAAGGACCACACCTTCTTCTTCCTGAACGGCGACGTACAGCGCTTCCGCACGACCCGCACCGAAAGTACGACCACCCCTACTGCGGCCTTTCGCACGGGCCGCTTCACTTACCTCGATCCCGCAGACAATGGAGCTCCAACCCTCGTGGATCTCAACAATCCAGCAAATCCGAACAACTTCAGTGGACGAGGGATCGATCCCACTCTCGCAAAGATCTATGCCATTGCGCCTGTCGGGCAATCGGACAACGGCGACGGTGCGACATCAACATATTTCTTCGCCTCGCCCGATGCACTGAACTCCTACACCTTGACCGGCCGCCTGGATCACAAGCTGTCTGAAAAGCATCAGCTCACAGTTCGCTACATCTATGGACACTCGAACGACAACGATCCGTTCCACGACGAGGTCTTGCCCGGATACGGAAATACGGCATCCATTGCCACAAACCACAATGGCGTCATCTCCGTTGCCTCCGTCATCGCCCCCAACAGCACCAACATCTTCCGGTCTGGCTTCAACATGGCGAATACTGGCTTCTTCTGCAATCACGCGGGCTTTGATGCATTGCTTGGGACTGATTCGTTCGGCAATGGCCGCGACATCAATATTCCTGGCTTCTTCAATGGCCTTCCGTTCGGATGCTATGACCTCGGAGAGAGCAATCAGCAGGCCCGCCTTACCTCGACCATGACCTTCTCCGATACCTTCGCCTTTACGAAGGGAAAGCATTCCATCAAGTTCGGCGGGGAGTTTCGCAGCATCAAGAGCAACAACTCCGCAAACTTCTCCTCCCGCAGCCTGCTTGATCTCTCCGTGTGGTCCAACTTCAACGCCGACGCCTATAACTTTCAAAACACTGACTCGCCCAGCTATCCCACCTTTGAGAACCTGATCTGGGGTGCTCAGGGCGTCGTCGCAACCAATGTTGAGACGCAGTTCTTCACTCGCTCCGGCATACGGCGCGGCTCCGACTATTCTCGCTTCCGTCAGCATGAGTGGGCCATCTTCACGCAGGACACCTGGAAGGCCACCCCTCGCCTGACTCTGGTCGGCGGCATCCGGTATGCCTTCAACGGCGTTCCCTACGAAAAAGACGGCAACTTTTCCAACTTCTACGGCGATGCCTCCACCGTCACTCCCGCCAATGGATTCGTCTTTACTCCAGTCGGTCCTGGAACCGGACGCCAGCTCTACGCCAATAACTGGGGCATGATTGAGCCTCGCATCGGCTTCTCCTACGACGTCTCCGGCAGCGGCAAGACCGCCATTCGCGGAGGCTACGGCATCTTCCACGATCGTCTCTTCGACAACCTCTTCGGCAACGCGCGCTCCAATCCCCCGCTGCAGGCAACCTTCAACGACTTTCCCTTTGACACGGATAATCCCGGCTCCAGCCCGACCGTCTCAACGGCTGCCTTCCCCCCTGCTCTCACCCCCTCGGCGGCGGTCTTCGACGGCTCCTTCTTGACTCCGGTTGTCATCAATCCACATCTTCAGATGCCCACCAATCAGGCTTACAACCTCGGCGTCCAACATCAGCTCAATAGTCACGTAACCCTTGAGCTCAACTATGTTGGCAGCCATACCACCCACGCTCTGCGCGAGATCGATGGCGCTCCGCCGCAACCGGCGATCGTCCAGAAGCTCCTCGCCAGCGGCATCCCCGCCTCCCAGTTGCAACTGTCGGCGCTGTATACCGTCACCACCACCCAGGCAACTAACAACACGGCTTTTTTTAATGAGCTTTATCAAACCTCGATCGTCAGCGGCAACTACAACGCGATCCAGGCATCGGTCCGCGGGCAGTTATCCTCTCTGACGATTAATGCGAATTACTCATTCGCTCACGCCCTCGACAACGGAAGCGATCCGATCACTCCCGGCGCCGGAAACAGTGGACTTCCGCGCAACAGCTTCGATCTCGGTCCCGAATACGGGAACGCCGATACCGACGTTCGACATCGCGCGACGATCGCTGCCATCTACGATCTTCCCATTGGAGATGGAAAAGGCCATCTCAACCACGGCTTCTTCGGACATCTCTTTGAGGGAATCGAGCTCTCCGGAATCGAACAGGCACAGACCGGTCTTCCGTTCGACCTGCGCGGAACGAGGGATAACCTGCACACCAGTCTGCTCAACCGGCCAGCACTTGTCGGCAAGCCCTATCCTTCGAGAAGGGGCACCATCACCTCGGCTGGAGTGATCACCGGTCCGGCGCCGTCTGCCTTTGCCAATGCAGCCTTCGACCAGAACGTCTCGATCCATCGAAACAAGTTTTATGGGCCGAGCTTTATCAATACCGATGTCGTCTTCCAGAAGACGCAGACTCTTCACAATGAAGCCAAGCTGATCTTCCGCGCAGAGAGTTACAACGTGCTGAATCATCCGAACTTTTCTACGCCGCCTTCGAGCAATCTCAGCATCGCTTCTTCAACCTTTGGAGTCTCGAACTCACAGGTCGGACAAAACGATGGCACAACGGGAGCTCGTCAGATCCAAGGGGCGATCAAAATCGTCTTCTAAAAAACGGATAATTAAAAACCAGTCTGTAAGAAATTTTAGGAGTAACCAGCTTCATCCTATCGGTGACGATACCGAAAACATATTTTATTTGTCCGGATCGGTCGTCGATCTAAGGAATGGAATTTGATGGATGCCGGACTGCAATCGATACAAGAGAAATCTGTAGTGAACCTGACCACGTTGGGCGAGTCGGCATGCGAGAGGGCTCACCACTATACGGATAATTCGATGCGGCGGAGACAAAAATCGGTCACCAAAACCCGTAGCTTCAACCTGTGTCGAATGCTCTCTGTGAGAGAGGCATGTCCGATACTGGATCAGAGCCACCCCATGAGCCAGCGCGAGGGGAATTGGGGGTGCGGGTGAGGTATATGCCAGCGGGCTCTGTGCATAGCTTGGGTGGGCTGATAGCCGGGTCATTTCAAACAACTACTTTTTCAGCACCCTTCTATTTGACGTCTACTCTTACCGCCGTCAGAAACGAAGTTTGCCGCTGATCTGTATTACCCTCGGCGTGGCATTGGTGCCTGTAACAGTACCGAACGCTGCTTTGCCAAGGGTAGTGCTAGGGTTGCTGAAGTTGGTATGGTTGAGCGCATTGATGAAGTCGGCACGGAGCTGAAAACTCAGCTTGTCCGAAGCAAGACGCGTGTTCTTCACTGCTGAAAGATTGAGCAGATTTGCTCTGGGGCCGTGAACCGTGGGGAGTCGGCTTGGGAAAGTCTGGATGTTGTTGGAGAGCTGCTCGGAAGGATTGTTATCAAAGTGACTTGTATCGAACCACGCCTTGATTGACTTCTGTTCGGAAGGTAGGGAGATCGATCTCACATTGCCCGTGAAGATCGGATTGCCGAATCCAAGGGCCTGACCGGCTTGAATCTGGTAGGTGCCCTGCCCCTGCCAGCCGCTGACCAGTTTATCCACGAATTCATGGCGGCCAGAGAGCCATGTCTTTCCGCTCCCTATAGGCAGCTCGTAGATTCCGTTCAATACCAGGCGATGAGCGCGGTCCTGATCAGAGATTACTCGCTCCGGTCGTGAATCCGTCTCATTCAAATAGGAGGTTGCCTGCATATTCTTTGACCATGTCCATGCCGCGCCGAACGAATAGCCACCTTCAAAGCGTTTTTTAATCTCAGTTTGCAGGGAGTGGTACCAGTAAAATCCGGTATTTTCCTGGATGGATAAGCCCGTAAACTCCGGAAAAGGTCGAAGCAGTTGCGATACCGATGTCGTGGTGGTAGTCCCCAGGCTCTGGCCGGGAATCAATCCATAAAACGGATTCGACACCTTCTTGGAAAGCGCATTTATGACCGCGGTATCACACACTGGAAGTGTGCTGAGATATTGCCTGGGAATGGAGTCATAAGCCCGGCTGACCCACAGCTTCGTGCCGCGATTGCCGACGTACGACACTCCCAGAATCGTCCCCTTGCCTAATCCTCTTTCCACGCCAAGGCTCCAGCGTTGCATATAGGGACGTTTGAAGTCGGAGGACATGGCGGTCATGCTGGTTCCAGCTCCCGTGGTCAATCCTCCGGCAGCTCCGAGGGGCTGCTGGACGGGATTGGTGAAGGAGCCGCTCACGGGAAACGGATCCTGGGTAGAGGCGACGTAGCTTTGACCGTTGTTCTGCGAGGCCACCAGGCCGGTAGTTTGGCTGAACCCGGTCTGAATCGGGTTGAATCGGGTGATCTGGTTGAAGATGCCGTATCCGGCTCGAACGACGGTGTTGTTGTCGATCGTATAGGTAATGCCAACGCGAGGCTGCAAACCAGACGGTCCATTCTTCGCTCTCCAGAGCGAACGCTGCGTGTTGACGCCCGCAAACAGGGGGCCGCCGAGAACAGCAAGTCTGGCTGGAAGCAAAGTGGACCCGCTATTGGAGTATGCTGCGGACGCAGCCGCCTGCAGCGGATTGACTGTTGTCATGTTGAATTGAGTTATGGAGCGATTCTGGCTTTCAGTAGCCGGAAACTCATATTCATAACGAAGGCCGAAGTTCACGGTTAGCCGGGGCGTTGCCTTCCAGTTGTCCTGGACGTATCCGGAGAAGATCTGGTACTGCTCGGCATACGAGTCGCTGACTTGAATGGAGCCTCCCGTGGGAAGTCCCATGATAAAACCAGCAAAGCCTTGCCCGTAGCTGCTGGGCGTCGTATCGCTAAGACGAGTCCAATCGGAGTTGTAGTCGAGTTCTCCGGAGTCGGAGCCGGCGGAGAAGCCATTGTCGCGATAGAGGCGATACTCGCTACCCAGCTTCAACGAGTGGCTTCCCAGCAGCCAGGTGACGTTCGAGGCTATGCTCCAGATTGTGCTTGGATAGCTGTCGCGGGCGTTGCCGGAAAACTCCGGCATGTCCTCGATGGCGGTGTCGGGCAGGCGGGTATGGCCGGGGTCGATGCTGTTGATCTAGGTCCTCGCCCTCGGTCACAGGGACCGTCGCGGTGCTGTAACGCGTGACCGAGGCCCGAGTGTTGAGAACCAGGCGTGGTGTAAAGGTATAGACATCGTCCACGTCGAAGCCGCGGTTGTCCCGAAAGTATGTCCATCCGGCGCCGCGGTTGAATCGTATCTGGTCGTATTCATCCAGATGGCTGTAATAGAAATGCCCGAAGAGACTGTGGTGGTCGTTGATCGTATGGTCGATTCTAGCGACGTGGGACTGGTACCAGTTCGTCTGGTACTGCTGAAGGACCAAGTTATTTTCGCCATCTGCCACACCCGCCAAGTTGGGCCGTGGCATGTGTGTATTCAGGATGTATTTCGCATAGGAGTCCATATTGAACTGGTGTCCGCTCAGACTAGAACCGAAGGGAATGACATTGTTCGCGAATGGAGTCCGGATAAAGTGTCCCGCGTTAGCCGGATCCTTTACGGTGCTGTAGGGATTGTAGATCTTGATGCCGGAGGCCAGCAGCGCCGAAAAGTCTCCTCTTCTTTCGGCATCGGTCGGAACACTGTAGACTGCATTCGTGCTTTTCGGGAAGGAATTACTGATTCCGTTGTATCCGTACATGAAAAAGGTCCGGGATCTGCCGTTATAGATCTTCGGCAAAATAACCGGGCCGCTAATGACGGCGCTCCAATCGTGCTGCCGGTTGTTGTCTTTAGGCAGCCCGGCAAGGTTCGTGAAGTAGGAGTTAGCGTTGAGCACCGGATTCTGCATGGTTTCGTAAAGCTGCCCGTGAAAGTGATCGGTGCCGCTCTTCAGGCTAAGATTGACGTTGGCCCCGGGACCGTAGCCACTACTGGCGTCATAGGTGGCGGTTTGAATCTTGAACTCCGAGACCATGGCTGTGGTTGGGGTAAAGGCCTGGTTGTAACCGACGCCGTTACGATTTCCAGCATTGTTCGGGGCTCCATCCAAAGTGTAGGTGTTACCTCCGTTCGCGCCGCTGGAAGCTACACCGCTGATGGAGATATTGGAGGGAGTGCTGCTGGTGAAGGCCTGGGTCTGGCCACCGCTGCTGCTGCTGGCGAAATCAAGGACGCCCGCGCTCAGCGTGGCCATCAGGAGGGGGTTGTTGTCTTTGACAGGTAAATCTTCCAACTGGCGCGCCTCAATGACGGAGCCTAGATCCGCGTCTGCAATTCGGATCCCCTGATCGGTCGAATTGACCGTAACACCAGTCGCGACATCGCCTATCTGCAAGGAGATGCTCAATGAGATATTGTCCGAGACCTGAAGCAGAATATCGTTCTGCTCGTATCTCTTGAAGCCCTCCTTCTCAACTGTGACTCGATAATGTCCAGTAGGCAAAAATGGCATTACGAAGTCGCCTTTGCTATTGGAGACGCCAGTTTTTCCAACGCTGGTAGCAAGTTCAACTGCCGTGATTCGAGCACCCTCGACAAAAGCTCCCGATGAATCCACGATTTTTCCCTGGATCTGACCGCGTATATCCTGCGCGTGCGTTGTAGCGTTGGGCGCAAGGAGCAGAAAGATCATTGCAAGGACGAGTGCCAGCTTCTGGATACCAGCGAGTGCGAAACGGAACCCATCTAGGTTGCATTCTTTGGAACCGCAGTCTCTAGCTAGCCATCTAAACGTATTAGTCGCTAAATTGCTCTTCATCTTTGCGATGTCTCCAGGTAGCGATGCTTTATCCACTAAAATCCACGGCTGGATACCGCACACGCACACTTCCTCGAAGAAAAGTATACGTATACAAATTCCTGCCTTTTTCTATCGACCATGAACGTATGTGAGATAGGCAATGCCTGTCAATTTATTTTTACTTGTGATACATATTTTTCACCACCTAAAAATAAAGGGGGTCTTAATATCCGGCGGTTGGGTAGCAGGCTAATGTAAGAGCGACGGCCGGCCATGTTGCAGAGTCGAACCCAACGTTAGCGATAACCAAACGGCAGCCCCTCTGATCCAGCGCTCATGGGGGAATTCCTGCCGAAATTACTAGTAGGCAAGCGGTCTGGGCGACTTACCCGGTGGTAAGTTAGCCATTTAGCCAATTGAATAAATTCCTCAAGTATAGGAAGAGACAACCGAACCGAAAGAAGCATTGAAAGACAATGAGGATCCGGTCATAGCGGACCTCGATTCTGAAGAAGGTCTGGAGCCAGAGGTTGGGTGCGTTCAATTTTCCAGAGCAGCTTTCGTTTGTTGGAGTGTGCTCTTCGCAAGGCGGTGCTCGAAGATTTGCACGGACGCGAGTTGCGGTTCCGACAGGTAGCCCCGGTCGTCGACCACCACCATGCAAGCACGTTCCTTTCCGGCGAAGTGCTTGCCAACTCTGAAGCCCCCTTTCGCGGTGACGAAGGGCATCTGAGTCGGCTCGGTTCCTTGCCTAGAGGGTCTTCTTTCCCACTTCGTCCATATGAGCATCCTGCACATTGCGAGACCCAGAGACGCTGAAGTCCTTCACATCCTCCAAGGCAAAGACCGGTGTAGAGAGCCCCTTTGGCGTTTTGACTCGGAAGAATTCAGCGCCGTCGACGCCAGACAAGGAGAAGACAGGTCGCATATCCGGCTGGCTCGAGGCAATTTCAACATTGTTGAACTCGATATTCTTGACATGACGCACAAGGAAGCCGCTGGCCGGACTATCGCCCAGCCGATACGGTTCCGGGTACGCGGTCTCCTGATCGTCAACAATCCGGTCGGCAATCTCTTTTGTTCCGCCGCCCCGATGCTCCATATACAAGTCGTGAATCTTCACATCCTCAATCGGATGCCCGGGAATGCCCCATATCAGACCGCCGCCACTAAACTTCGACCAAGAGTTATGGCTGACCACGTTACGTATTATGATTCGCTTCAGTGTTCCTATAGGGACTCCGGACGGGCCGCGCATTCGGCGGCCGAGACGCAAGAAAATCGGCGTGTTGGCACAGTCTCTCATCGTTACGCCGGTGAACGTGATGTCTTCGAGAATCGCCCCGTCAACGGTCTCCAACGCAAAGCCGCGGCAGCCGTCGAACACACAGTTGGAAATTGTGATGTTCTTGAATCCGCCATTCGACTCAGTGCCACACTTGATGCGACCTGTAGGGCTGGTCATCTTGGAGTCCGCCGGCCAACGTTTCCAAGTTCCATCCAGGGTAGTCCCAAGCTCATACGCGCCCGTGACGTAACAGTTGGTGATCGTTACATTCTCTGTAGGACGAGCATAGCCCAGCGCGAACGAACTCTTGGGGCAGATGCCGTCATCCCAAGGTGAATTAACTGAACAATTGGATACCCGGACGTTGCGGCAGCAGTCAATGTCCATTCCGTCGCGGTCGGTGTCGATCTTCAAATTATCGATCGTGAGGTTGTCCACACCTGTCGCCAGGATCGCAAACCATCCTCCCTTGAGCACCGAAAAATCGCGAAGAATGACGTTGCGACAGTTCTTGAGCGAAATCGACTTATTGCCCATTCCTGGCGTCTCAGCCGCTTTACCACCGCGAACCAAACCCTTGCCCCAGATCAGGCCGGGGCCAAGGATTGCTATGTTCTGTAGCCCCGCCCCCCAGATCAAAACTGTTATGCCAATGATTGTGACCAAAGTCCTGATAGCTGTCCCACGCCGTCTTCGGTTCCGGAGGATCATAGCTTGCCCCGCTAGCTGTCGATCGCTCCGACACTGATGCGGCCAATATCGTCGCTCCTTGATCGAGATATAGGGCCACATTGCTCTTTAGATGGATCGAATAGGATGCATAAGTGCCGGACGGGAAGTGGACTGTGCCTCCGCCACTCACGCTGGCCGCATCGATTGCTCGATTGATTGCCGGAGTGTCAATGGCAACCCCATCTCCCTTTGCTCCATATTGCTTCACGTTGAAAACGATGCTGGTGCCTGCGCCAGGCATCGATGCCGCCTCACCCAGCGCTTGAGATTGCGTGAAAGGAGCGCTGTGGCAGCGGCACCAGCTGTCCCGGTCGATGCCAGCTTTAAGAATTCTCTGCGGAATATGGTCATGCTAGTAGG
Organism: Edaphobacter sp. FHG110511_03; assembly: GCF_059115365.1. NCBI lineage: Bacteria > Pseudomonadati > Acidobacteriota > Terriglobia > Terriglobales > Acidobacteriaceae > Edaphobacter > Edaphobacter sp. FHG110511_03. Next base: position 160,537 of record NZ_JBZYWL010000007.1, read on the forward strand.
TCCTCACTCGTTACTTGGTCAGCTGCGGGCTCGAACGGCTGGCATGCTGAAGAAAGTGTCCGAACTCATGACAAGCTTCATCTTTTCTGAACCTCCGCTGATACCCAGCCACCGATACCAGCTTCAGACACTATTGCAAATACGGCTCCATGCCCTCATTATTATTTCAACTGGTTCAACTTATGTTTCATATATTAAAATACAAGATATTTCTTTGACACTTCACCGAGGTCCTCTCATCGTTATGGCCATTCAGAATGCAACCCCAAGAGTATCCAGCCTCACTCGCAGGCAATTGCTCCAGAACGTCCCTGTACCGGCAATGGGAGCGATCGCTGCGGCAGTGATCTTTCCCAGCCCAACGGCGCAAGCTCAAGCAGCGACGGGTGCGCACGCTGGCTCCGTACCCGATGTCCTGCCCCTCGGTGCAAGGATCTACGACATCACGGCCTTCGGCGCAAAGGGTGACCGCATCTCGTTGAACACGGCCGCGGTGCAGGCCGCAATCGACGCCTGCCATGCCGACGGTGGCGGCACAGTCCTCGTTCCCGCTGGTACCTTCCGCATCGGCACAGTTGAGCTGCGCAGCAACATCACCCTCTATCTTGCGCCTTCAGCCATTCTCCTCGGCAGTGGCGTCGGCACAGACTACCACGCGGTCTATGCCATCCCACTCACGGGCGATTCCACTCTCAACGATGGTAACTGGGCTCTCCTCTTCGCGGTCAATCAAAAGAATATCGTCATTGAAGGTCCCGGTACGATCGACGGCCAGGGTGCGCAGTTCCACTCGTCTGTTCGCGGAACCTTACCTCCAAGCAAGCTCAGCGGCAACAACCGCCCGTACCACATTCTCATGCACAAGTGCGAAGACATCCGCCTCCGGAATCTCTCACTCGTCGACGGTGCGTACCACTCCATTCGTATCATCCAAAGCCGCCGTATCTTCATCGACAGCGTTTACATTCACAACCGCGTCAATGGCAATAACGACGGGTTTCACTTCATCTCCGCCGAGCACGTGACAGTCTCCAATTGCACCGTGATCTCGCAGGACGACGGTTGCGCCATGTTTGGCTCATGCAAGTTCATCAACATCACTAACTCCACCTTTAGCACTCGCTGGTCCGTCTTTCGCTTTGGCGGTGGTGAGAGCGAAAACATCGCTGTCTCCAATTGCGTCCTTTATAAGGTGTACGGCTGTCCAATCAAGTTCCAAGGCAACGATGGCTCCCGTTTTGAGAACATCTCCTTCTCTAATCTCATCCTGCAAGAGGTGACCGGCCCCATTCATCTCGGCGTTGGTCCGCGCCCCCAGCAGACCGTCAATCCGGGCTTACAGCCTGAAATTCATGCACAGCGTCCGCCTGCCGTCGCGCGCAATATCTCTTTCTCGAACATCAGCGGCACCATCACCGACCGTGGTGGCCAACTCCCGGAGTCTTCTCTTGCACCCGACGTGCTCCGTCCTGGTGAAGGACACTCCGCCATCACCTTTAACTGCACCGGTAATGCCACCATGGAAAACATCTCGCTCACAAACATCCATCTCACCTTCGCCGGCGGAGGCACAGCAGAAGAAGCCGCTCGCCGCGATCTCCCGCATATCTCCGGCGAATATTTCATGTTAGGTTCCATTCCGGCTTATGGACTCTATGCACGGAACGTTCGCGGCCTCACGGCCTCAAACATCCGCTTCCAGACTGCGGCCCCCGACCTCCGTCCAGCGGTCATTCTCGATCACGTCGTCGACGCATCCCTCGATCTCGTCAGCGTGCAGGCAGATCCCCGTGCCGAATCTGCCTTCCGATTCATCGACTCCACCGACATTCTTGTCACGTCTCCGCGTCTGCTCACCAACACGGCAACCTTTCTGCAGCTGGAAGGCAAAGCCAACACGCACATTACGCTCGATGGCGGCGACGTCTCCCGCGCCACCGCGCCGATCGTGTACAAGGACGGTGCGACAGCTGCGGCTATCAAGCATCGTGTCTGAACCATATCCCCGGGAAAGAGATCATCTATGAACGTAATCACACGCCGTCATATGCTTCGCCTGTGTACTGCGACTCCTTTCATTAGCCCGTTGGCATTTGCTGCGCCTACAAAAGACGTTGCGGACACCACGGATTGGTCCCGTCTCGTCATCGCCGCGACTATGGACCGCAAACCCGATCCCGCCCAACTCGGCGGTTGGGGGTATGCCATCGCGCTTTACTGCTACGGCATGTACCTGGTCTACCTCCGCACTGGCGACAAGACATACCTCACATATATCCAGGGCTGGATTGACAAGCACATTGACGACTCCGGCATTATCGATCGGAAGATCACCGCGCTCGACTATATGTTGCCCGGCAATGTTCTGCTGCTCCTTTATAACGAAACGGGATTGCAAAAATACAAGACTGCCGCCTCCACTATCCGCACTACCTTCGACACCTATCCCCGCACTGAAGATGGTGGCTTCTGGCACGCGCTCTCCCGCCAGCACCAGCTTTGGCTCGATGGTGTTTACATGTCGCTTCCCTTCCTCGTTCGCTATGGCGCCAACTTCAATGAAAGCAAGTACACACTCGATGAAGCGGCAAAGCAGTTGATGATCTATCAAGGACACCTCAACGATCCCGTAACAGGGCTGATGTTTCACGCCTATGACGAATCAGGCCAGCAGCGCTGGGCCGATCCTGTGACCCGTCACTCGCCGATCTTCTGGTGCCGCTCCATCGGATGGTTCGGTATGACGCTCGTCGATGTACTGGAGATCATGCCCAGGAATCATCCCCGCCGCGACGATCTCATCACGCAGGTTCGTCGGTTGGCCGCTGCTTACGAAAAATACCAGGATTCCGCTACAGGCCTCTGGTACGAGGTCGTTGACAAAGGCAGCCTTCCCGGCAATTGGCACGAGACCTCCAGCTCATGCATGTACACCTACATGCTGTCCCGCGCGGTGCAGCGCGGCTACATCTCCCGACGCTACAAAGCCATAGCAGACAAGGGATACCTCGGCATCCTCACTCAACTCTCTAAGGACGACAAAGGCAACGCCCATATCGCCAATATCTGCGAGGGCACCAACGTCGGAGACCTCTCCTTCTATCTCGCTCGCCCCCGCAGCACCGACGACTTCCACGGCCTCGGGGCCTTCCTCATCATGAATGAGCAACTAACCCACCCCCGCAACGGCGACCCTATCATTACAAAGAGATCTTGACGTGCGCATGGCAGGTTCATCGCACGAGTGAGGCAATCAAATAGAGCTATGCAAAGAGGAAGGCAAGATGCATTTCCTCTTGAAGTTCCTCCCCATCGCGAGTCCAGGTTGAGCTGATTCTCTCCTCGCCAGATAACAACCTAACTTTATCCTCGACAACTCGCCCTTCACCAATGCCGGCGTCTCGGACGCACCGCAGCACCGATCTCTTCTCCATTTACAAACGGTCTCCGATTTTCGCGAGAGCTACTAGGATCCTAAAGGACAACCTCTCACAAGCAACCGACTACAATCAATCGCTCGCCAGCATGACGGTAGCGAGGTCGTTTCCATCTCGAATCTGCTTCGCGGCCAGCGCATATTTGGGGTCATGGTAAGCGACCGCGGCCCGCTCCAGGGTGTGCTCCAGATCGCTCGCCTTGAAGCCTCCGATCTGCTGATACTCCCACTTCTTGCCGGCCACCGCATACGGCAGAAGAAAGTCGATCGCCCCGCGTATCGAGCGCCCATCAGGCGTCTTGTAGTTCCAAAGATCAACGCCCACGCGCTCGCCAAGCGTGGCAAGCTGAGTCAGCCCATCCAGATTTCCATTGCTGTAACCCCACCCATTTGTGCGTGCTGTCTCAAGCGGCTGACGTCCATTGGGGTCGATTTGTGTGATGCGCCGTGTTTTCACACGCTCCAGGGTATCGACCGCTAGCTTGCGATCGCCCAAGAACAAAGCCAGTTCCGTCACCTGCAGGTCGTACCAGGTTCCGTGGTTGTTCTTCGCGGCGTCCTCGTCCTTACCCTTTTGGCTGTTGCGCATCCAGCTCAAATAGGCTGCCATCCATATCTTGATTCCCTGCTCATCCGATACGGTCCAGGTCTTCGATTCGGCGAGAAGCCCGACCGCCTCACATGCTCCGAGAAGTGACCGCGACTCGATGATACCGATGCCGCGGCCGGTGTTGATCCCTGGAATCCCTTGGCCAAACTCGAGATTCGGATTCATCTTAGTAGCGGGATCGAGGAACCAAGTGCGCAACAACAGCTCCGCGCGATCCGCGTATTCTTGTCTCCCCGTCAGGTAGTACTCGAGCGCGAGCACTCTAACGTCGTCTCCCATCTTCCCAAACTGGTCGTGGTCGGAGATCTTCTTCAACTCGGGGTTCCGCTGGCCATCGTGACGAATGTAGGGAAGGCCGTTCGCTTTGCTCGGATCGGCCCAGAAGTACGGGGCCTGGCTCATATAATCGTGCTTGTCGCCACTGGGCGGGGTGATCCCCTTTTGCACGACAGAGAATGGACCCTCGTGCATGGCCTGATCAGCAGCTGTTTTCGCCGCAAGGAACACCTGCTGCTTGTGCCCATCGCCGGCGTCCGCGTTCTTCAAGCGGGCAACAATCGCGGGGTCGTAGAGAAAGACGCGTGGTGCGGCTTGTGCGAGGCACACCAGGGGCGCGGCAAACGACAATGTAAGGGCCGCGCAGATGGATGAAACTGTGTGACGAGGTCGCATCATGGTGCTCCGATCTATCTCATTCTGGTGAGAGGTGGTATGAGCCACCCGCTAGGGTCGTTAGGGTGAGCCTGCCTGACTTGTTGGCATGCAGAGCTGGCACTTTCCCGGACGACGACACAGCGACCGCACGTGCACCCCAAGGACTTTGAATGACGAGAACTCCACCCTTTTCGCTGACGATGTCGACGAAAGTCACCTTTCCTGCGGCCTGCTCACTCGAAACAAGGTAAGCACCCTTTGCCCGAAGCCGCGTGAAGGCTGCATCCATAGCGGTCGGCCAGTCAGGAAAGAGCCGCAGAACGTTCGCCTCGTGTTGCAGCAGCATGGAGTTGATAGCCTCGATGGATCCCGAGGTCTCAATGCCCCCGCCGCCCTGGAAGACGGTAAGATTGCTCGGTCTCCACTGGTGCTGGATCGCGGCCTTGAACTTCGCAATCAGGTCGTCCGCAGGCCACCCAATGCGTGCCGCCACAGGGAAGATCTTACAGAATCCGTTATTCGTGTTGCCCCCCTTCGTGACACCCCAGGAATTCATCTCTTCCATGGAATTGCGAGCGATCTGAAGTTGCTGCGGATCGCCGCCAATGGCCAGATTTTCACCGGGGTAGACGATCCCCTCGAGGTTGATGGGCTGATCTCCAGGTTCGAAAAGGCCCTGATTCTTGATCGTGTTCTTGATGCTTGCAGCGATGTAATAGACGGGTTTTCCGTTCACCTCGCCGGACGGATAGGGCGCGAGGTCATCGAGAAACTTTTGCCACACTGGGCGAAGTTCGCTATCGACACCGAGTATTTTGCTCGTCTCGATGAGTTCCCCGGCGACCCGGCGAGCGAACCCGATATCGAGATTGGGATCGATGTCATCGCCGCCCTCGTGCGCCGAACTATGTTCAAAGTGGAGGTGCTCAGTTGCTGGATCGCGAATGGTGAAATCACGCCAGAACCCATCTAGGGCCTTCATGGCGGGATACAGCTGTGTGCGGAGGAAGTTGAGGTCCTGCGTGTATTCCCAATAGTCGATGACGGGGAGCAGACTAAACGTCGCGTTCGACTTCTGATCGGATGGAAGCTTTTTGTAGTCCTTTATCGCAGCGACGTGAGCCGGTGGGGGAACGGGCTGATACTGGGTAAACGGCGAGAAGGTGCGTTGGAACGCCATCCCCTGATAACCCGCGAGCGCGGTGCGGTTAGTCTGCGTGGGAATCTGCGCAAGCACCATACGGTTGTATGGTTCTGCAATCTCCGGCCGGTTGCTTGAGGAGACTCCATAGAAGGGCGCTTCCTCGTTATAGTTCATGAAATAACGACCACCCCAGCCGGCGTTGTCTGTCGTTAGCCAGTTCGCCCAAAGCGATGGCGGAAGATGACCAGGACGAGATGCCGAGCCGAGAACATATTGTGCTCCGTAATAATAGTCTTCCAAGACTTTGTCGTGCAGTTCGACATAGGACTGGAGCCAGAACTGTTTCCACCATTCGCGATGCTGGGTCTCAAGTCGGGCGATCTGGGGCGTATCGATCTTCTTCACATCCGCGACTGCTGTCTTTGCCAGCACCTGTGCGGCAGGTCCGTCGGGGCCGATCCTGGCATCGCTCTCAAAAGCCGTGAGGAGCCAGACAGTTTGGCCCGCCTTCACCGTGAACTTCGCCGCCTCACCATTTGGAGCAGAAGTCACGCCAGAGAAGGAAGTGCCCACAATGCCAGTCGCAATGCCAACACGCGCTTTGTAATCCTTCAGACCACTGAGGTCGTTCTCTCGGCTGACCCAGAGCACACTATCCATTGCACCGCTCTCCGCCGGAAAAATCATGTGTGCATTCGGCAAAGGAGTCGGCGTGGCAAGTACTATCTGCAGCGGCACGTCAGATGTTCCGCTCGGAACAGATATCTGAGTGACGAAGACATTTGACGTGTCGGACGTCCACGAGCGCATAGACACAGTGCTGGACCCGAGCTTGAGCGTGGTAAGAACCTGCGCATTGAGGATGTCTTGATCGACGCGATACGCCGCCGGGTCTCCGTGGGCGCCTGCCGCGGATGCGACAGAGAGCGTACCGAGAGAGAGGATGGATACCTCCGGCGCGTTGTGCCTGGTGTTCCAGTGGCTACCCCAAAAATCGCTCTTGCCGAAGTAGAAGCGCTGCGAATCGACGGTGAGGTCGCCGGCCACGACGCCGATATCACCATTGCCCAACAGTGCGCCGGAAGTGTATTTCGGTGTTACAAGGTTCTTTGGCGGCTCCGTCGCGATGCCGTGGATCTGCTCGAGAATGGTCTTCAGTGTGGCCCAGTCGCGGTCAGTCTGCGCGTTAGCAGGTGCTGCTGTAACCAAGCACGCGGCGAGCATAAGGGAGGAAGTGCACATGTACCTGAATTTCATGAGAAATCCTGACCAAGCTGAACTACACCCACTTCCGTGAGGCATGTCGGTACGAAACGTTGATGTTGTTCTGGCCGGGTTCGCCGTCGCTTTTCATCCAAGTGGTGCATGAATTTAGGTGAGTCTGCGCACCGCGTCTGCTCCAACGCCACCGGTAAGAACAACTTCTTTGACGCCCTGAGCCATGCGGTTCAGAGAAAGTTGCACATCCGCACTGGTGGCCCCAGACAGTTCAAGAAACACGGGTCGCGCGGCCGTGCCGCGAGAAGACGAGAGCAATACTTCCTTTACGTCGTTCATGCGCAGCGCCGGGTCGGTAGCGCTTGGGCCATCGGTGCGGAAGTGGAGAACCTCGAGGTCGTGCACCCCGTGGAAGTTCGCGGCCACTCCAGATGCAACGTTGATGGTTGCCCGATTGAGCACCATACCATCCACATGCATGCAGGAGATGCCAGTGGTCGCCCCTTCCACATGGAAATTATCGATCTGCAGACCCTCGATCGGCCGCTCCGGAAGACCTTCGATGAGCGCCGCCCGCTTCGTCCCGGAGACGATCATGTCACTACAGTGGATGTTGCGCATCGCGGGCGTGGCTGGGCCTATCGGCTCGGCCTTATCGCGGTCTCCATTGACATACCACATCGACACCCACAGCGCGGTGTCGACCAGGTTACGCATAACGTAGTTGTTGACACGAATGTTCTCGACCGACGCCCCGCGGCCGCGGCCTGTCTTGAAGTAGAGACCTCTGCGGGTTCCATCGCAAACGCAGTTGCTGATGGTCACATCGCGAACGCCGCCGGCGGTCTCACTTCCGATTCCTACGCCACATTGTCCAAAGCCAAAGACACAGTTGGTAATGGTAACGTCTTGGGTCGGAACGAGTGTCTTGCCCTCGATGTACTTATAGCCTGACTTGAGGATGATACAGTCGTCGCCGGTGCTGATGTAACAGTTGGCAATGCGCACCTGCTTGCAGGACTCTGGATCGATACCGTCAGTGTTGAGCGAATCCTTTGGGCTGATGATAGTGATGCCATCGATGGTGATGTTCTCGCAGAGAACCGGATGGATATTCCAGGACGGCGAATCGAGCACGGAGATTCCGGAGATCAGGATGTTCTTCGATCGATAAAGATTGATCATGCGCGGGCGCGGCCACTTCAGCTTGGAACCCGGGGGGTTTTCAGGCTCACGCTCGTGCAGACCAGCGGCCTTTCGCGTCTGGTTCGTCTGGCGTTGGGCATCACGCCAGGGCTGGCCCTGTCCGTTCAGCGCGCCGCGGCCGGTGATGGTGACATTCTCCAGATCCTCACCTGTAATCAGCGAGGCGAAGACGGTACGATCGTTGCCCTCCCATCGGCCCTGGATGGTGGGGTAGTCATCGAAGTTGGTGTGGCCGAGAAGGACGGCGCCTCCGAGCAGGTCGAGAGTTAGATTGCTGCGCAGGAAGAGCGGCCCGGTAAGAAAGGTTCCGGGTGGCACGATCACACAACCGCCGCCAGCACGACCGCAGGCGTCGATAGCTCGCTGAAGCCCCGTGGTTGAGAGGGTCTTACCGTCGCCGACCGCGCCGAAGTCAGTCACCAGAAACGTGTGCGAGCGAGAGGTGACAGCGCCTTGTGGGGTTTGGGCGAAAGCTCGCGAATCACTGGCCGCGAGTGCCGCCGTGGCGAAGCCGGCAGTCGTCATCTTGCGAATGAAGTCACGACGGAGGGAAGAAGGGATAGGGCTTTTTGATGACAAGTCGCGATCTTTGCTCCGAGTGGATCAGTTATTGCAAGTCCGATCATTTTTACGTTTGCCGAAGCGATAGTGTCAAGTATAAAAATATATTTTGTATGATGAAAACGAAGTGAACGCTGCCTACCGACCGAGTCAAGCGTAAAGCCGCGGCGGACCAAGGGACGGCTTCTGTCTTCAATCCGAAGAGGCAAAGATTTTCGCGTCTTTGGAAGCCTCGTGGTCAGGACGCCATCTGCGAGGACGTGAATGAGAAGTCATCTAATTTCTTCCGGTTTCGGTGGACGATTGTCATGTTTTAGAAGTAGGATGTTGGCCGGTAAGTTTTAAGGATGGAAGTAGATTTCTAATTGCGAAATGGAACCATTAAACACGCTGATCTGAACCTGAATCGGCGGACCCTTCTTCTGGAAGGTGCCAAGATCGATGTATCGCTCGGGTCTGGCAAGTACTCCGCCGTCGTAAACGGAGTTCAAGTCGTCTCCGAAACCTGGATTGCGTGGCCGCTTTGCTTCGACCGCATTGTTTTACTCCACCGACGCTTGCACGTTGCGTCATTCGATCCCGGCTGGCTGGATTTCACGAAACCTCAAGGCTGTGACAGCAACGAAGAGCGCTCCGCAATCTCTGAAGGTTCAGCTGCAGAACGGCGAGATCGTCATTGCCGTCGCGGCGCGTAGCCCATCATTGTCTCTCAAGGCTGATGCTGAGGGCAGTGATAGAAGGCCCATTTCCGAGAGCAGCCCTAACCCTTCTCAAATTAGCCTTTCACGGTTGAGAGGCTGTTTTGTTCAGACATAACACCGCCGCAGAAAGCTATTTCGGACGGCCAAATTGCATCGATTTTGAGGTGATCTCAATGAAAAACATCTACCAGGTAATACGAAGGATCGGCATCAGTTTCGCGCTTGTTCTTCTGTTTGTCGCAAGCAGCGCTCGCGCCCAAAGCTCCTCAGGATCGGTCAATGGAACCGTAACGGATCCTACCGGCGCCGTCGTTCCGGGCGCTGGGATCGACCTGATCGGGACCGACACCGGCGTGATTCGTCACACCGAGAGCAACGAAGCGGGTGCCTTCACCCTGCTGAATGTGCAGCCGGGAACCTATAGCCTGAAGGTCACGATGACGGGCTTCAAGACCAATCAGTCTCCGGCCTTTCCGGTGGATGTGAATCAGTCGGTCACACAGAACCAGGTCCTCCAGACGGGTGCCACCAGCGAGACGGTGCAGGTCTCCTCCTCGCTTGCAGGAAATCTCACTCAGCGTTCCAGCTCAGAGCTTGGCACGGTAATCGAGACCAAGGAAGTGCAACAGTTGCCCTTGAACGGTAGAAACTTCACCCAGCTTTTGATTCTCACGCCGGGTGTTACTCCCGTCTCGACCGCCCAGGGTTCCGGGGTCAGCACCACCGATTCCGGCGTTACCGGTATTCCCGGAACGGCGTTCTACAAGCCTTCGATCTTCGGACAGCAGAACCGCTCCACCATGTATCTGCTTGACGGAATCAACAACACCGATTTCCGAACCTCCATCTACGGCTTCCTTCCCATCATCGATGCGACGGACGAGTTCAAGGTGCAATCGCACAACGACAAGGCGGAGTACGGTGGCGTCCTTGGCGGTGTCGTCAACATGGCGAGCCGCTCCGGCACGAAGGAGTTTCACGGATCGGCGTGGGAGTTTGTCCGGAACAACATCTTCGACGCTCGCAACCCGTTCACCGATTTCTGCACTCCCGCGCGTTGTGGTGCGGGTTCTTCGCCGAACACCCCTGCCGCACCCGGCCATTACACGCAGAATGAGTTTGGCGCAGCCGTCGGCGGCCCCATCTTCAAGGACAAGACCTTCTTCTTCGCCGCCTACGAGGGATGGCGTTACAGCAAGCCCACGCTCAACACCGCGCTTGTTCCAACGGACGCTGAGTTAGGCGGTGATTTCTCACAGAGCTTCTACAAGCAACAGATCTATAATCCGTTCTCCACGCAGTGCGTCGGTAGCTCCTGCACGGTGCAGCCGTTCCGTTGCGACACAGCGGGAAATGCTCTTCCGCTTTCGTCCAATGGCACGCAGCCTGCGGGTACGCCGTGCAACAAGCTGCCCTCCGGAGTGATCAGCTCCCAGATGCAGAAGTACATGAACGCTTACTATCAGCGGCCGAATTCGACCAGCGGGCCGGGCAACAGCTTCAACTTTATTGAGCAGCGACCGCAGATCGACAATAACAACAGTTGGCAGCTCCGCCTCGATCATCACTTCAGCGACCGCGATTTCGGCTTCTTCCGCATCAGCCAGATGTGGGTCAATGACACGCAGCCGGTCACCGCAACCGTTGAGTCAGCCGTCAGCAGCTATCACGTCTACAACATCGGCGGAGGTTTTACTCACGCCTTTACGGACCGCCTTATCCTCGATGCTCGCGGCGGCGTCATGTTGAAGCCTTATGTCTTCAGCCAGAGTGCGGCTCCCGACGGGCTCGCCTCTGCGACCTCTGCGGGGTTTTCCAACCTTGATACCTATGGAGGTATGGTGACGAGCCTCGCCGCTCCGTACACGACCTCTTCGGCAGGAAACCAGGGAACGTCCCTTCGTCGGAATCCTGTCATCAGCGGTGGCGTGGACATCAGCTGGCTGAAGGGTAAGCACAACATCAAGGGCGGAGCTTCCTATGTGTACCAGAGCCGCTTCCAGTCCAACCTGCAGCAGCTCTTCGGATTTTCGGATTCGATTACGAGCAACAAAAACGCAGCGAACACCGGTAACTCTGCTGCCAGCTCCCTGCTTGGTTTCCCTGCAAGCTTCAGCGCCGAGACTCCACAGTATGGCGCCGTCGCCTTCCATCTGGCCACCATCTCCGGCTACATTCAGGACGAGTGGAAAATCACTCCAACCTTCACCGCCAATATTGGAATCCGTTACGACTACGGAACGCCGGTGATTATCGACAATCAAAGACTCGCCAATCAGATCGACTTCTTTCATCAGCAGTATCTGATCGGCGCCTCCAACGTGCCTGCATGTGCGACCACGGGCGCCTTCGTCAATCCATGCATTCCTGGCGGACTTGCCAGTGTGCCTTTCGGCGACCACATCGTCTTTCGTGGCAATACCAAGGAGGCGATGCAGAGTCTGACGGACAACGTCGGACCCCGCATCGGTTTTGCGTGGCAGTTCCGTCCGAACTCGGTCCTGCGCGGAGGATACGGCATGATGTATGACACGATCTCCGGCCGCAGCCAATATGCACAGAACAACATCGAGGGCGCTGTCTGGCCTTATACCAAGGGCATTACGAATCAGACGACCAATGTCCAAATGAATAATATCTGGCCCGGCGCGTCGTCAAATCCTCTCGTCCCGATCACTTCTCTGGCGGGCAACTCTCCGAATCCGATTGTGGCGTCTTCTCCCTGGCTGGCGGCGTCCTATGTCAACGCGCCGAACTATAATGACGCACGTTCGCAGCAGTACAACCTGCAACTTCAGCAGCAGCTCACTCCGTCGACGATCTTCTCGGTCGGCTATGCCGGATCGAAGACCGACCGACTCAACTTCACGGGGCGCGTGAACGCGGCTCCTGTGGCGTCGACCGATACGACACCCGCCTCTGCCATCGACGCACTCAAGCTCATGCCGTGGGCGTCGCCTTCATGGAACTACTCTTCTTCCACCGGATATGCGAACTACAACGCTCTCCTGGTGCAATTCCAGAAGCGCTTCTCGCAATCGTTTTCTACTATCGCCTCGTATACGTGGTCGAAATGCATGGACAACAGCTCCGGTCTTTTCAATGCTGAGAACGGGACCGGCGGTGGCTCGGTCGTCCAGAACTACTTCAATCCCAGCAATGCATACGGCGTTTGCGCCTACAACATTCCCAACTACTTCAGCTGGAGTACAAACTATAGTCTTCCATTCGGTCACGGCCAGCGCTGGCTGAACCACGGTGTTTCTTCCTATATCTTTGGGGGAGTCCGCATGAACTACGTCTTCCAGATCCGATCAGGGCAGCCCTACAACCTGACAGTTGGAGGCGATCCTGCCCATATCTCAGGTAACAACGGATCGGTCTCCGGCTACAGCAGGCCGAACATAGTGGGCGATCCTCACTCCGGAGGCTGCGGCTCCGTCGCTTTTGGAGAGAGGTCGGCCTCTCAGGGCTACTGTGTCTTCAATCCGACGGCCTTCGCCATTCCCACAAACTCGTTCGGCAATATGGGGCGTGGGGTTCTCAGCAGCTCAGCGTATAACAATCTGGACTTCTCTCTGATCAAGGTCACTCCCTTACACGACCAGATTCAGCTCGAACTACGGGCGGAAGCTTTCAATATTTATAACGCACAGATTCTGGGGGCCCCGGGAACGACCATCGGCACATCGAGCGCTGGTTTTGTGAATAGCATTACGAGCACTCCACGACAGTTGCAGATGGCCGCTAAGATAACTTTCTGATTTGTATCAACCGTTTTCTATATTTTTCTCGCAGAAGGACTAATGGTGTTATGAGTGCGGACAGCTGGGTGGAAGTGGGATGCCACCCGGCTGTCATGATGCATTGATTCCCGGAATATGTCTCGTAGGGCCATTATTTTGCAGCTTGATCCTTTTCTTTTGGCTATAGATTACGAAACAAGTGTGATTTGCGGATCTTGGAAAGGTCGGGGTCACTTTGTTCCTGACTGTTGCCGCACCTAATTCATCTATTCATCTGGAGCAGATCTTGCATGCGGGTGAAAAGGCACATTGCCATTGGACAGCATCCAGAGGGTGAACTTCATGCCTGTTTCCTCGCTTATCAAGAGCTGCACCCTTCTGAACTCAGAGATCGCTGCAATACCCTAACAAAACTTCTGGCCCGACACTTAGGACGGACCAGTTTTTGGACCAATCTGTCGGTGTCGTGCGACAGCAAAGCGGCCTTTGAAAATCCCCGCGTCGATCAAGGAATTGCAGTGGTCACGTACGTTTGACCTGCCTTGGTATCAAGGCTGATATCAGCATTGTCCATACGCTTAAACAT
>NZ_JBZYWL010000008.1:0-142273 GCF_059115365.1 Edaphobacter sp. FHG110511_03
GGACAACACCTTCGTAATCGCCGCCGTCAGCGTCGTCTTGCCGTGATCAATGTGCCCAATCGTCCCAATGTTCACATGCGGTTTGGAACGATCAAATTTCTCCTTCGCCATTGCTCTCTCCGTCTCGTAAGGTTGGCCGGCGATTATGCCGGCGAGTTCAAATCAAACTTCCAAAACCGTCTCAGTAGTACGCGTACAGCCGGAAGAACCTCTGCCGAAGCTCCGGAGCGACGCGCTCCAGGCTGGCCAGATACAACTCACGAATCTGCCCCTGATCTCCATCCGGGAGGCTGGAGTATTCCGCAGCCGACTTCTTCCCAAGAAGTCCCTTGGCGAGGACCATTTCGAATTCACGAATGCGAACTCCCTGGCGATCCAGCGACCGAAGAAAGTCGGCAACCTTGCCAGTCGAAAAGGAAGATTCGATGGCCGACTTTACCGCGCCGAACGCCACGGGGTCCGCGATCGGAAGTACCGGCTGCTCATTCAACGTGCTCAACAAACTCTCCTGCGGCGTACCTTCAAAACTTTGGAGCGGGAGACGGGAATCGAACCCGCGACCAACAGCTTGGAAGGCTGTGACTCTACCACTGAGTTACTCCCGCCCGTACAACATAACCGTCCAGAAAATGGACGGCTTCAAATTCTGGAGCTGATGATGGGGCTTGAACCCATGACCTCTCCCTTACCAAGGGAGTGCTCTACCACTGAGCTACATCAGCCTTACAACCAACCTACCAATCCTACCGCGAACGCAGCCATCCAAGCGTTACGCGAAAGGCAAAAAATCCCAGGAGGACCCACGTCAGCGATTGCATCCTGCCCGGCTCCATCGTCCGCCAGACCAGGATTGCCAGCATTCCCAGCCCGATCAGCGCAACTGCCATTCTGCCGCTGCCGGCGGGGCTGAAATCCACTTACGCTCCCCTGTCTACCGCATACAACCAACTACCCGAACTGAGTGGTGCACAGGGGAGGATTCGAACCTCCGTAGCGCGTTGCGCGGCAGATTTACAGTCTGCTGCCATTAACCACTCGGCCACCTGTGCACATCCCTGCCTTGCCTTTCACACACAGATCCTGACCCCATCCAATCCCGCCGTCGATCGCATCTCACGATCGAGCGGGTTTTACACCTTGAAGGAGTCTCCGGAGGTCTGCATGGCCAGAACGGCCCGACAGTACAACCAAATCCAATCTCTTCCACCGGCTGAGTGGAAACTGGAGCTGGCGAAGGGACTTGAACCCCCGACCCTCTGATTACAAATCAGATGCTCTACCAGCTGAGCTACGCCAGCCCAAACAGCCTTGTCCTGCTCCCTGTAAGCACGGCTGCGGGACGCGCAGTCTTGCCTGCGCAGAGTGCGCCGCAGAGCTAACTTTAGCACAGCAGGAACTCCCCCGCAACGGCAGCAGCGACGCGGGTTTAGCGGTTTCCCACAACCGCAGCCTCAGCCAGCTCTGCTGCCGCGCGTTCCTGTGGAGAAGCAATCCTCACCCAGGCCATACCGGCTGCTGTGGCCGCATCGATCCCCATCTGTCCATCCTCGAACACCAAGCAATGCTCCGGCTCAATCCCAAGCCGCTCAGCCGCCATCAGAAACGGCTCCGGATGCGGCTTGCCCTGGGCATAATCCCCGGCGCAAACCAGCGTCTCGAACCGATCCAGCAGGTCCAGCGTCTTCAACGAAGCTTCTACGGAGTCGCGGGTGCTTCCCGAGACCACCGCAAAAGGTATCTCCCCATGCCGTGCATCGATATGCTCCAGCACCTCGGGAACCACTTTCATCAATGGCAGATTCGCATAGAACAGCTCTTCTTTACGACGCTTCAGATCCTCAATCGGCATGGCGAGCCCGTGACGCTGGTTCAGCGTCGAGATAATCTCCGTCACCGGCATACCACCCCATTGATAAAACAACTCTTCGGCAAACTCGCAGTTCCACTCCAAAAGAACGGTCTTCCAGGCGGTATAGTGCAGCGGCATCGAGTCGGCAATGGTGCCATCGCAGTCGAACAGGTACGCCTTGAAATTTCCCTCGGGAAGCTTCAACTTCATGTATGAATCTCCTTGGCTCTCCCACACCGGCAGAAAGCCCTGTTTATAGGATGACAGATCGCTCAAGGAGCTTCGCCTTGAATAGCGATTGCCTTGGGAGCTGTTGCATCGTCCAATACCCGTAGTTATTTGTAGATTGTTCTTTTGGAGGTATTTCTGCATGTCGTTCGGAGCACGATTGGCCACTGCCCTGCTCTCTCTGGTCCTGTCCGGAACACTGTCCTTTGCGCAGAACGCTGAAACCTCCAGGCCTGCGGAGGGTCCTCTTCCTACCGCGCCCGAACATTCCAAAACCCTCACCAACAGCTCGATCGTCCGCATGGTAAGCGCTGGTCTCAGCGACGACCTGATCCTCCATGCGATCGCCGCCCAGCCGGGCCAGTACACCACCGACGCCGACTCCCTCGTCGACCTCAAAGACGCTAATGTCTCCGAACGTGTCATCACTGCGATGATCAACAAGGGCCGCAAACGGCTCACACCCGAAACCGCAGCTTCCTCAACCGCTTCCTCTGAGGATCCTCCACCGGCTCCTATCTCTGAGGTCAGCGAGATCGGCGCCTACTACAAGGACCGCAACGGCACCTGGCAGCCCCTCCAGACCGAAGTGGTCCACATCAAGTCCGGAGGCTGGCTGAAGTCGACCGCCACCCACGGCATTATCAAGCAGGACCGTAACGGACACCTCAACGGACGAGAGTCGAAGCTTCCCTTGCAGGCCCCCGTCGAGATCCTCATCTACGCCCCCACAGGAGTCGACATCGCGGAGTATAACTTTCTCCGTTTTCGCCTCAACTCCGACAATCGTGAGTTCCGCTCTGTGACCGGCGGCGTCTTTCACTCCAACAGCGGAGCGCAGCGTGATGAAGTCCCCTTCCATCCAGCCAAGGCCGGTACCCGGGCATGGAGCTTTACCGTCGATGCATCAGTAGGCGGTGGTGAATATGGCATCCTGCCTCCCGGGACCGGAAACATTACTAACGGCGGTAAAATCTATACCTTCGCCCTTACCGAATAGATTTAGGCCGTTGCTCTCTAGCACCGGACAGAGTAGAAACAAACAGGATGCCTGACCTTCCCGTAACCGATCGTCCAGATGCGTAAACCCACCCGATACTCCCTCCTGCTGGTGGCAGCATTGGTCGTAGCCCTGGTGATCGCCATCGTTCTGCGCAAAGCGGCGCCCCCCGAGGCCGCGCGCCTGCTCCCGGAGTCCGATGCCATCCTCTACGCCAACCTTAAGCCGCTCCGCCTGGCGACGCACTTCGACCGCACGCCCGTGAACCGCGCACCCGAATACCAGCACTTCGTCGACGCCACCGGCATCGTGCCCGAGCGCGACCTCGATGATGTTGCTTTCGCACTCCATCGCATGGACGATCCCAACGGTCCCAACGGCCCGGTAGGATACTCCGAGGTCTTCGAGGGGCGATTCGACGGTGAGAAGCTCACACGCTACCTCGACTCCATCACGACCGCCCGCGAGACCTACGCGGGCCACACCATCTACACCGTCCCCATTCACGATGGCGAGGCTATCCGGCCCCTGCGCATCGCCCAGATCGGTTACGATTCCATTGCCGCCTCCAACATGCCTACGGCGGAGCAGATCCACTCCATCCTCGACCGCCACCGGTCGGCAGCTTCGCCTTTCTCCGGATCGTCGCTGCTCTCCTCGCGCTATCGTGACGTTCCTTTGCTCTCAAGCGCCTGGGGCATCGGCCACATCGGTCTGCCCTTCTCGGATCGTGGCTACATCAGCCTCTTCGGCCTGCAGCTTCCATTGCCCGAAGACACGACCTTTGTCGCCAGCCTGCGCTATACAGGCTCGCTGCGACTGCGGGTCGAAGAGATCTCCCCCTCGGAGGCCGAAGCCGCACAAGCCGCGCAGAATCTCTCCACGCTCTTGGGTCTGTTCAAGTCGCTGCAGCAGGTGAAGCCTCGCAACCCCGAGGATGTCGCCTTCCTTCGTTTGCTCGGTTCGGTCAAGATGGACCATCGTAAGGATCGTGCCGTTCTCACGGCAACCGTTCCCCTCGAGCTATTGCAGTCTTTGACCAGCGCCCCCGCCGCCTCTACGGTTCCCCAAACCTCCGAACCACCCAACGGTGCATCTCCAGCTCCACGCTGAGCGCAGCCGCATCGTCGGTCCTGCCTACCGTCATTCTGAGCGAAGCGTAGCGGAGTCGAAGCCTGCCCTGAGCGAAGTCGAATGGGAATCCCTGTATTTTGTCCATCCCGGGAAATACTTAGAGGTATCGCGGCGGGCAGCCTGACTCTCCTCTGGCTATGCTCTCAGGCGCAGAATCGTGTCAGATGGCCGTTCGCACTGATCTCCGGGTCCACATCCAGAGGACGGTGATCGCTAAGATATCCCAACAACGCGCGAATGCAATTCTGATCGAGCTTGCGTCCGGCTAAACCGTTCAGAATCGGCAGAATCTGCCCAAAGCTCAACCCTGCCCGATAGGGTCTTTCCTCCGACAACGCACCATAGACATCCGCAACCGCGATGATTCGAGACTCGATGGACAGATCACGCGCCGTCAGCCGGTTCGGATAACCGCTTCCGTCCAGCTTCTCGTGATGCTCTCCCGCCACAATCGCAATCTCGTGGAACGGTCCGATCTGCTCCAGGATCTTTCGCGTAAACCCGGGATGCTCCCTTACGACCTTCCATTCGGCATCCGTAAGCTTTGCCTTCTTGTCCAGAATCTTGTTTGAGATGCTTAGCTTGCCCAGATCGTGCAGTAGAGCTGCTCGCCATACCAGCCGCACCCGCTCGAGCGGCAGGTGCAGATTCTCCGCGATGCCTCGCGCCAGCTCCGCCACACCCAACGAATGGCGGAAGGTGAAGTGCGACTTCGCATCCACCACCTCAGCAAAGGCCTCGCAGATCCTGTCGATCTGGTCTTCATCCAACTTATGCGCTCTGCGAGGATCCATTTCCAGAACCGCCGCCCGCGTCGCCTTGTGACTGTCCGTCGCCCGACAATGCATCCACAGCCGGTCCTGCCGATCCAGCTTCAGCGCAACTTCCACCAGCTCTGGATCGAACCAGCTTCCGCTCCACTCCTCCATCGTCTCGATGGCAATTCCCGTGTTGCGGCCGATCGAAAACATATCCAGGTGCTGGGCAATGGCGCCTAGCCGTGCCAGCCTCGGAATCTCGCGTCCGCGCTTGTGATTCGGATATCCCGATCCGTCCCAGTGCTCCTCGAGATTGCCCACGGCATCCGCCGCCAGCGATCCCATGCCCAGCTTGCTCACGATGCTCGCGCCGCGATCGCATCGCAGACCGATCATCTCCTCGTTGCCGATATCTTTGAGAAGTAGAGCGTAGTAAAGACTGCTCTTTTCTTCGTCGGTGAAGCCTGCCTCGTTCGCAATCCGCATCCCGAGAATGCAGCTCCGGAGGGCATGTCCATGGATGGCGCCATCGGTTAGCTCAATAGCGAAGGAAAGCGCAGAGATGATGTCTGAGAGGAAGATCGACTGGTCCAACTCCTGAGTTTCCTTTCGAAAGGAGGTTGATGTCGGGCCCATACGATCGATTCCGTCTCCGCAAAAAAGCTCTGCTGGCGAATGTTTTGGAATCCTGTGGGGCAGATCTTCCCTTGGGGGAGTGAGCCTTGAAGATCCCGCAATGACTATAGGGACTTCACTCACAACCTGCCACTAGCACAAAAGATGCATTTTTGACCGTTTGAGAGGCTTGATCTCAATGGAAAAAATTCATCGAAGATTCAACTTTCGAACCGGCATCTACCGTGATCCCTCATCCCCTTTTCCGAAAAATCCTGGGCTCTTTTGCTCAAAATTCTCACTCGTCTCGTCTTAACCGTCGCCGGGGCGTCTCTACCGCGGCTTTTGCATTGTCTTTTCTGCTCCATAAAGCGCCAGGAGAGGATGCCGCACCACCGCCCGGAACTCGTAATGTCCGGTATCCGTCAATCCGGGAAGTTCGGCGGAGAAGACTCCCGCGTGGCTGACGGTCTGGAGCGGCAGCGCTACCCACGCGGCAGTGCGGGAATGAATATCCTCCCCCTCAATCGAGCGATACTCGAATCCCACCTCCAGCGACTTCGCGCCTCCCATATCCAGCAGATCTCCCTCCAGGTGATAACTCTTCGAGCCCTCCTCCCACCGATAGCCTTCCGTCTGCACTCGTGGCGGAACCAGTGCGGGCACTACGTTCGTCATCCGCACCACCACGGGATTCGGCCACTGCTTGTTATCCTGCAACCGCTGCGACCGCATGGTGCGGATATGCAGGCCATCGCTCTCCATGCGAAAGGTCGACTTCGGGATAACCTTCGGTGCGTACTCCAACACCTCGCCGTTCGCGCCCAGCACACTCACCTCGGTCTTCGCCGTCGCCTTCACCGAGTGCAGCACCAGGTCCTTCCACTCGCCCATCTTCCACGGGATCTCCGGATCAACGATCGCATACAAGGCGCTCGAATCCTTCTTCTTCGTAAACCAGACATCGCCTTCGTTGGTGATGATCCACGGCCTCACTCCATAGATCGACTCCGAGTTCACGAACATCCACAGCGCCATCTCGCGCAGACGTTCCTCCTGCTCGACAGCCAGCTCCCCATTCGGCTTCGGTCCGATGTTCAACAGGAAATTGCCGCCCTTGGCACGCGTCTGAACCAGCTCGCGGATCAGATCGTGGCCCGTCTTGTAGTGGTCGTTCTGAGGCTGATACTGCCACGCGCTTCCCATGGTGTCGTTCGCCTCCCATGGAACGTCGAACGGCTTTCCGGGAATCGTCTGTTCTGGGGTCATCATGGCTCCCCGAGTGATGACGATCCTCGGCTGCAGCTTCCAGGCAAGCTGTCGCAGGCTCGTCGCCTCGCCATCAAAGAACAGCACGTCCACTGGACCATAGTTCGTCAAGAGCTCGCGCAACTGTTCGCTGTCGTACTGGAGAAGCCCGGGATTGTGGCTCGGCTGAACCTCCTCGGTTCCGCGCTGAATCGTCTTTCCGTTTTTATGCAGCCAATAGAAATCGTCCGGCGAAAAGTACATCCCCGGAGCGATGCCCTCGTTCTTGAACGCCTTCAATATCTCGGCTGTAATATCGCGATGAAACGGCGTGTTCATCACGTTGAACGGTGTCGTCTTCGTGTCGTACATGCCAAAGCCTGAATGGTGCTTTGTCGTAAACACGACATAGCGCGCGCCCGCCAGCCGCGCCAGTCGCGCCCACTCCGCCGGATCGAATCGCGTTGGATCGAACGTCTTCGGCAACTCGTTAAAGAAGCGGTCGCTGTAGTCCTGCGATGCTCCCACCAGGGAATGGCTGATCGTCACGCCAAGCTGGCTGTCCACGCTCCAGTGAATAAACAGCCCGAACCCCTGATCGCGAAACCACTCCACCCGATCGGCCTGATTTAGCGAACTGGTAAAGTCGGTGTTCTCTCCCGCGATTGCTTTGCCCTGCCCCGCGGCATGCAGTGCCACGCCCCCACACACGATCGCGATCAGTAAACCCCGTAGACTGCGCCGCACCATCAAATCTCATCCTCTGTTAAAGATCGCCGCCGGACACAGCTCTGCCAGGCAGAGATGCAATTCACCTGACGGCAAACCATCACTCTACATGGTTTTCCGAGGCGGCATCGCACGCTCGCGCAAAACATTGAATCTCTGCATTTCGCCCGAGACGGTTATTCCGTCTGAACCAAACGGATCCACCCGCGAGTCGCCAAACAACCTCCCGCAAAGAAACGGAACTCTTCTCCTACCTTTTCCGTATCTCCAGCGTCCTATGTGCGGAAGCACAAGCATTTTCGTGCCAAAGGATCTTCCATGACACCACAAGAACAGCAGATGCTCCAGGGCCTGGTTCAACGCGTCAATCAGACCCAGCTCCAGGAAAAAGACTTCGACGCAGAAGAGATGCTGCAACAGACGCTCGGGCGCAATCCCGATGCGCTCTACATCCTCGCCCAGACTGTGCTCGTTCAGCAGTACGCTCTCGACCAGGCGCAAAGCCAACTCGAGCAGCTTCGACAGCAATCACCACAGCGCTCAACAAGCTTCCTGGGAAATCTGCTCGGACGTACACAGGAACCGGCACGCCCTGCTCCTCCACCCCCGCCTCCACCACAGTACGTACAACCGCAATACGCTCCCCCTCCGGGCTATGCAGTCGATTACGGAGCTCCTCAGTCCGGCGGCTTTCTTCGTTCCGCCATGCAGACTGCCGCGGGAGTCGCTGCTGGTGCTCTGGCCTTTGAGGGCATCGAAAGCCTGATGCACGGCTTCGGTCATTCAGCAGGGTATGGTCCGGGCCTTGGCGGTTTTGGCGATTCGGAACGGCCTGAGGTCATCAACAACTACTACGGAGACAGTTCCCCCGGTCATGAGGGCTCTGGCCACCTCTCGCCCGACATCGAAGATCGACGTGGCGAATCCAAGTTCTCGCAAGCGGTCGACAACAACGACCATGGCGACAACTTCATGGACAACGGCAGCTCGAATGACGACAGCGCTGACAACTTTGCCGATGATTCCACCTTCGACGACAACTCCGGGTTCGGCGATGATTTCGATTCCGGCGGAGGCGACGACAGCAGCTTTTAGCCGGTCAATCGCCTGGCTTGTCTTTGTCTTTATCCTTGCGTTTCAGAGCCAGGCCAAACTTTGGTGAGCCGCGGGAGCCGCTGATCTTCACGGGAATTTCAGCGCCCGCGCCGTTTTTCCTAAAGAACGGATCGACAGGCTTCAGCAACCATGACTTCCACCACGTGGCCACCATGTTCGAGAGCGCGGCCTTGGTCCTGACCTTGCCGTCAAAGTTCAGTTCATTCCCATCCAGCGAATAGGCTCCGGCAAGGTTGATATCCGCACCGGGAAGAGAATATTCAAGACGGCTGAAGTGCAACTTTCCGCCGCCCATGCCAAACTTTCCCACCATTCGAGAGGTCACGTCGTCAGCGCCGGGTTTGGCCTGCTTTGCTTCGCCTTGCGCTCGCAGGCTCAGCATATCGACCTTGTCCTGCCACTCCGGATTTACAAAATGAATCGAGCGCAGCGTGAAACCTCCACTCAATCCCAGCTTTTGCGTCACGCTCTCTTTGCCGGGATGAATCGATAGCTTCGTCTTCATATTCAACCGCCCTGTCATAATCGCCGGCTGCGCCTTGACCGCAAGATCGAGGAAGTCCTGGATCCTGCCGTTCGGCACGTCCACATCCAGGTTGATCTGGTGCCCCTTCCCTTTGATGTTGATCACCGCGCCCTTGCAGGTGAACTCCGAATTCCGCAGCTTCGCCTCGACCGGCTGCAGATAGGTATCACCGCTGGTGCCATCCACAATCGCGTGAAATTTCGTGTGCAGCGGCATCGGATGATGAGCGGTATCGAGCGAAAAATCCGGCGTCTCCGTGGTCCCATCCACCACGATGCGGTTCAATTGTCCGGTAAACTCTCCCACGGAAGACAGCATTCCTGCGATCCCCTTAATCGTGTTCAGGTCTGCGCGATCAAACGTATATTTGCCGGTCACGGTTGAGTCCCCCGGACTCTCATTCACCCAGGGACCAAAGGTTCCCACCGCATGAATATCGCCGGTCGGAATCGCGTTGACAATCGTTGCGTCGTAACGCCAGGGACTATTCGGACCCACGTTGTGCATCACGATATGGTTAAGGTCGAACTCCTTAGGATCCTTATCCGGTTTGCTCGTTTCCAGGATCAGCTTCGAGTCATCGCAGTCGATCTCATCAACCACAATCTTGATTTTGCCGACGTGCCTGTTGCTTTTTCCTGCCTGCTGACGCATCTCACGGGGAGGGACACTGATGGTCATCCCTGCAACTTTCACCGTGCCGACGTGCATTGGCTTCAGGAAAAGTCCTGCGACGTTCGCGTGAAAGGTGAAGTGCTGAAGCGAGATCAGAGGATCCTTCGCACCCGCTGCCACGATATCGTCCGGCGGATAGATGCGAAGCCCATCGCCTGAGACCTCAAGCCCCGATAGCACCGAAACGTGCAGGCGATCAAGATCGACACGGCTGTCGAACCGGGTGCTTAGAGTCTCTATGATCCTCCCCCTCAGGATAGGCTCGGCACGATGAAGCATCCACTCCAAGGCCGCCGCAAGACCGATGACAAGGAACAAGGCAGAGATTGCAAGCCAGCCCCAGATGCCTCGACGCTTTTGAGGCAAAGACTGGAAAGATTGTTGATCTGTACTTCGCTTAACGTCGTTCACAATCAATTGGATGCATCTTGTCACTACATCGTGCCTAAGCTTTTAAATCGGCCATTCTGGTGACAAATAACGTCCAAAAAGCTGTTACTCTTCTCTTCGCTTCGTATCTAACGAGGCAAAGATGGGGGCGCAGGTTAGCCCATCTCAATTCAAGGAGATTGTTATGAAGAATTCCTTCAAGGCAATGATGCTGGGCGCGGCAGTGACCGGTTTGCTCAGTGGTTCCACCTCACCTATCCACGCTTCCAGCATGCACAACGATGCTCAGCTTGGGCAGGCCGCGCTCTCTTCGTCGGCGACGCTGATGGGAGCAAAAGAAAAGCACGCTTGTAAAGGTCAGAACAGCTGCAAGGGCAAGGGCGGTTGCAAGGCTGGTGACAACGGATGCAAAGGCAAGAACAGCTGCAAGGGCAAGGGTGGTTGCGCCACCGACGGCTCCAAGCCGCCTGCCGCATAACCGGCGCTGCCTGACAGCCTGTACCGCCGTGAGTGCGTTTCTGGTCTCGCGGCGGTACATCTAAACTCCTCCATGAGGATCTTGCAATGCCAGCAAATCGCTTCAACGCGTTTACCGAGTATGGCGTCGGCATCGGTCTCCGAGTTCCGCACTACCGCCATATCCTTGAGAAAAAGCCGGTCGTCGACTGGTTCGAGATCATCTCCGAAAACTACATGATCGACGGCGGACGTCCCCTCGCCGTTCTCGACAGCATCCTCGACCAGTACAAGGTCGTGCAGCACGGCGTCTCCATGTACTTCGGCTCGGCCGAACCTCACTCGCGGGAGCATCTTCGCCGCCTGAAAGACCTCGTCCGTCGCACCAACACTCCCTGGCTCTCCGACCATCTCTGCTGGGGCTCGGTCGACGGCACCTACACGCACGACCTTCTTCCCATGCCTTACACCTTCGAGGCCGCACGGCTCACCGCCGAAAAGATTCGCCAGGCCCAGGACTTCCTCGAAGTCCCCATCGCAGTCGAGAACGTCTCCAGCTACGCCGAGTTCCACGTCTCCCAGATGACCGAGTGGGAGTTCCTCAACGAGGTCGTCGAGCAGGCCGACTGCGGCATTCTCCTCGACGTCAACAACATCTACGTCTCCTCGCAGAATCACAACTTCGACCCGCGCACCTACGTCAACAGCGTTCCGGCAGAGCGCGTCGCGCAGATCCACATCGCCGGCCACTCCAAATTCGAGAAGTACATCCTCGACACCCACGATCATCCCGTGCTCGATCCTGTCTGGGCTCTCTACGCCCGCGCCATCGAGCGCTGTGGTCCCACCGCCACACTGCTCGAGTGGGACGACTCCATCCCCTCCTTCGACGAGGTCCACGCCGAAGCCCTCAAGGCAAACCGCTATCTCACCTCTCAGGCAGAAGCAGTACCGCTTGCGGTGACGGCATGAACGCTCCTGAGTTGCAGGCGCTGCAAAAACGCATGGCCGCCGCCGTCATGCGACCGCTCACGCGCAACGAACAGATGCGACAGCGCGACGAAAGCAATCGTTCCGTCGCCGAAGAAGCAAACGAGTTCATCAAGCCCAACGACCGTCTCAGCTCCTTCGAACGCCTCGAAATCTACAATCGCCAATACTGGTTCCGCGTCTTCTCCTCGTTTGAAGAGGACTTTCCCGGCCTCAAGTCGATCGTAGGCACCCGTCGCTTCGAACGCCTCATGCGCGCCTATCTTGAGGTCAATCCCTCGCGTTCGTTCACCCTGCGCAATCTCGGCTCTTCGCTCGTCGCCTGGCTTCGAGAAAACCCGGACTATACACAGCCCATGACCGAAGACGCCATCGCGATGGCCGCACTCGAATGGGCCCACATCGAAGCCTTCGATAACGAACGATGTGCTCCGCTCACGTCCGAAGAGATCGCCAACCTCGACGACGCCTCCCGCCTCGCGCTGCAGCCCTATCTCCGCTTGGTGGAGGCCCCCAGCGCCATCGACGATGCGCTCCTCGCTGTCCGCGATGCGTCTGAGGGAGCCGGAGCTCAGGCCTCGAACGCCGTAGGCATCCATCTCGTTCGCCGCACTCGCTCGCGCAAGCCCGCGCCTGGCCATATCTATCTCGCCATTCATCGCCACGAAGACTCGGTGTACTATAAGCGGCTCGGCCGGGAAGACTATCTTTTGCTCCGCGCCTTCGAGAGTGGCGCAATCCTCGGAGAAGCCATCGAGGCCGCATTCGAAAACAGCACCCTCTCGGAATCGGACCGGGCAACTCTCATTCAATCTTCCTTCCATTACCTCATGCAGATGGGCTGGTTCTGCACTCCACGCACGACCGAGGCGATATGAAACTCCTTGAACGACTCGCCGCCGCGCACGCTGCTTTCTGCACCATCGCAGAAAAGCTGTCCTCCCCCTTTCTCCTTGCCATTCGCCTCTACTGGGGCTGGCAGCTCATTCAAACCGGGCTCGGCAAGCTGCGAAATCTACCCAAGATCGTGGACTTCTTTACCTCGCTCAATATTCCCTTTCCCGCATTCAACGCTCACTTCGTCTCGGGGCTTGAATTCTTCGGAGGCATGCTCCTCATCGTCGGACTCTTCTCGCGCCCCATCTCGCTGCTGCTCACCGGTTCCCTGTTCGTCGCCTATTGGACTGCGGATCACGAGGCGCTGACCTCCATCTTCTCCGACCCTGGAAAGTTCTACGCCGCCGATCCCTTTACCTTCCTCTTCGCGGCGCTCCTGATCCTCGTCTTCGGTCCGGGTCTCTTCTCGCTCGACGCCCTCATCGCCAGAAAGTACCGTTCTTATATGCACACTCCTGCTTCAGGCACAGCACGCTGGGAAACGGATGCAGTCTCCGGATAGCGAAAGAGACGAGGCCGCCATGATCGCGGAGATTCTGGCAGGTCAAACCGACGCCTTCCATGAACTTATCCGCCCTTATGAGCGCAGCGTCTACCTCATGGCGCTCTCGCTTCTTCACAACGAGGCCGAGGCGGAAGATGTCGCGCAGGAAGCCTTCATCAAGGCCTACCGCGGCCTCGGCCAATTCCGCTCCGAATCCCGCTTCAGCACTTGGCTCATCGCCATCGCGCTCAATGAAGCTCGCGCCCGCCTGCGCCGCAAGCAACCCCGCCTGACCGATTCTATCGACGACCCCGATGGCTCCATCGTTCCTGCTCAACTTACCGACTGGCGCGAGATTCCCTCCGAGACCCTCGAGCGCCAGGAGATGCGCTCTCTCATTCGCCGTGCGCTCGCCGCGCTTCCGCTCGCCTATCGCGAAGTCTTCGTCCTCCGCGAGCTCGAAGAGCGCAATGTAAAGGAGACCGCCGAAACCCTCGGCATCACCGTCGCATCCGTCAAGATGAGGCTTCACCGCGCACGCATGATGCTGCAGAAGCAGCTCGCGCCGCAGCTCATCAGCGCCGCTCCAAAGCGCCGAAGGAGGTTCCCGTGGTTCTGAACTGCCGCCATGTCTGGGACTACATCTCCGGCTATCTGGACAACACCCTCGACCCGGAGACCCGGGCCGATGTCGAACATCATCTGGAACACTGCGAGATCTGCTCCGCGGTTCTCGACTCGACCCGCAATATCCTCATCCTTACCGCGGACGACCGCGTCTTCGAACTTCCCCTCGGCTACAGCGAGCGACTCCACGCACGGCTGACAAAAGCCATGCTTGAAATTCCGCCACCGGCAGATGAAAAAGACGAAGAAGAACCGCCTTCGTGAGACGCCATCACACCCGATGGACCATTCGGTGTGTCACCAACTCCACGGCAAGCAGGATCAGAGTCACCCCCGCCAGGCCAATCTGCAGCCGCTCGGAACGAAGCTTTTTGACAGAGACAGGCTGACGTCTCCACTGCGCTGCCGGCCGTGCCCGCAACGATCGCACCCTCCACACCGCATACAGATTCACTAGCGAGCCGATCAGTGCCAGCCACATCATCGGGATTCGAATAGCATCCTGGTGAAATCCCTTTGCCGGCGCATAGATTCCGCTGGCGCCTGCCAGGGCAGTCAATCCAATCAACACCCGAAATCCACTCACAGCCAGAAATGCCGTACAAAAACTCTGTAACAGCGCAAAGAGAAGGCTTCCCAGGTTCACCCAACCCAACCGGCGCTTCGTCGGCTCAGCCTCTATCCGGCTATCCGCCCCCGAATCTTCCTTTGCAGAATCCATACTTCGATTCTAGCGCCCACCCGCACCCACCCTCTCTGGCCGCCCGTGCTCGAGCCATACCTTGTAAAGACCCCATGCCGCCACCGAACAGTTATCCACAATCTCCCCGTTCAGCAGCATCTGCTCAAACTCCGCTACACTCACCCGCCGCAGCACCAGGTCCTGCTCCTCCGCATCGGGATCAGGCTCCCCGTGCGTCAGCCCCTCGGCAAGAAAGATATAGTGCTTCTGATTCATCACGCCGTAAGCAATTTGCAGCGTGCTCAGCAGCGTCAGCCGCTCAGCCTCGATGCCGGTCTCCTCGCGAAGCTCACCCCGCGCCAGCTCTTCAGGAACCACCTCGGCCTGCTCCCAACCACCCTGCGGAAACTCGGCGAATCGGCCGCCTACGGTATAGCGGTACTGTTCGATCAGGTAAACGAACTCGCCTTCCTCTGTCTTCTCCAGCGGAATGATGATCGAAGCCGGGTCCTTATCGACTACCCCATAAATCCCGCGCTGCCCGTTCGAACGTTCAATTACGTCCTCACGCACGCTCGTCCATGGATTGCGATAGACCTCACGGCTGCTGATGGTTTTAATCGACAAGCTCTCTCCTGAAGTGCCATGAAACATCAAACGCCCCAACCCACACCGTCATTCTGAGCGGAGCGCAGCGAAGTCGAAGAATCCCTGTATTTCTTTGCAGGATATTTAAGTCCCACTGATCTTCCCTCAGGCAAAACCTTCTTCAAGACCTCAATCCGGCATCTCGAACTCAAGATGCGAAGGATACTTCGCCGATCCATAGATCGAAATGGTCTCCGCCTTATAGGCGTCCGGAGAAGCCGTCATGATATTCGGCACATACGTCTGCGGATTCCGGTCGTACAGCGGGAACCAGCTCGACTGCACCTCGACCATGATCTTGTGTCCCTTCAGAAAAGTGTGGTCCGCTCCATGCAGACTCCACTTGTACTCCGCAACCTCGCCCGGCTTCACCGGCTCCGGCTTCTCGAAACTGTTCCTATAGCGTCCGCGAAAAATCTCATCGGCGATCATCAGCTGGTAGCCACCCATCCCGTTCGGCGCGTCGTCGGGGTACACGTCAATCAGCTTCACCACCCAATCGCCATCGCTCCCCGTCGTCGAGGCAAACAGGTCGGCCACTATATCCCCGGTCACGGTCACATCATGGTCAAGCGCCGCCGTCGTGAAGTTCGCCAGGTCCTTGCGCCCGCTCACAAAGCGCTGATCTTCCACCAACCACGTGCGCCATTTCGACCCATTCCCATACGTCGCCTGC
The DNA here is from genome assembly GCF_059115365.1 of Edaphobacter sp. FHG110511_03. Lineage (NCBI taxonomy): Bacteria > Pseudomonadati > Acidobacteriota > Terriglobia > Terriglobales > Acidobacteriaceae > Edaphobacter > Edaphobacter sp. FHG110511_03. The sequence continues at coordinate 15,729 of NZ_JBZYWL010000008.1, forward strand.
ACCGGCCTGTGCCGATAGGGCACGGGATTCGCAGGGTCTGCCACATACTCTGTCTTCGCTTCTCCACCTGGTGCATCAAAGCTCAGCCCATGATCAGCGGCGAGATACATCTTCGCCGGCTTGAATCCCGCCTTAGGCGGCCATGCATCATACCGCTTCCACTCATCCACACCGGTTCGGAAACTCGCCGTGTCCTTCAGATCGAACCCCCGTCGATCCTTCAGATACTTCTCGAAGAACGGCGCCTCGATCGTCTTCCGATACGCCTCGCCCGTCGCTGCCCCAAAGTTCACAACACCCAGGTGCCGCGTCGTCGGAACCCATCCGCCATGATTCCAGGGTCCCAGCACCAGGTAGACCTCATGATCCTTGTCATGTGGCTCCAGGGCAGCATATTCGGCTTGCGGTCCCCACATATCCTCCTGGTCCCACCATCCACCAACCTCCAGCGTAGGAACCTCTACCTTGGTCAGGTGCGGCTCTACTGCCATCGCCTGCCAGAACTTCGTATACGCAGGCTGCGTCAGAAACGCCTTTGCCGTCGGCAGATCGCTCATTCCCGCGCTCTTCGCCGCACCGGCAAAGTTTCCATTCTTCAAAAAGAAGTCGAACGTATCCTCGCTCGTCTCCACGCGCACATCGGTCTTCTGCCCCTCCAGCTGCTGCACATAATCGAAGCCGTAGGTCTCGCGGAACGCTCCGTTATGAAAGAAGTCGTCGCCGATCCAGATGTTCGTCATCGGTGCCTGCGGGGATATCGCCTTCACCGCCGAATGCGCGTCGATCCCCGCCATCATCGCCAGGAACCCCGGGTAGGAGATGCCATACACCCCAACCCGCCCATTGTTGTTCGGAATATTCTTCAGCAGCCAGTCAATCGTGTCGTTTGTATCCGTGGTCTCGTCCACGTCGTTCTTCGTCGTATGCGCGACAACAGGCCGGTTCATCACGAACTGACCCTCCGACTTGTACCGCCCGCGAATGTCTCCAAAGACGAAGATGTATCCGCTGGCCGCCAGCTCAGGCTTGGAGGCGTTCACGCTCATCGACGTCTCGCCATCCACTCCATACGGCGTTCTCTGCATCAGAAACGGCAGCCGCTCCCCCGTACTTTCCGATCCTTTCGGCCGCAGAATCACCAGATGCAGCTTCACCCCGTCCCGCATCGGGACCATCGTCTCGTTCCGCGTGTACTCGCGAAAATGGTTCAGATCCTTCGGCTTGTCGCTGAAGCGAACCATGCTCATCGAGCCGTTGCTTCGCGACCCGGCAGTTGTCGTCGTAAGCCCCGTCACCTTGCCTTTGCCATCACGGGTAAATGCCACGCGAACCGAGGTCTCCGGCAGAAAGAAGTGGTCCACCGACTCCGGCTTCAACTCCACCGCCGCCATACGCTCACCCTCCGCGTACAGCACGCCATTCCGCAGCGAAATTGCATTCACGACATCCGGCTCGACGGACCCGCGATACTGCCCCACATACTCGCCCAGCTTGCTCGAGGAAAGTGTCACTGCCTGCGGATCGCCCCCGCCAACCTGCGACCATGCCATCGCAGATGAAAACAACAGAACCCCCGACAGCATCTTCGTCGACCACGTAAAACGTCTCATCGAGCCTTCCTCAAACCAACGCTGTCGTGAACCTGCGGAAAAGAAAGCACTGCGGCCGCCTTCTCCATCAAGGAGGGCGGCCGCAGCGGCGATCGGTAGACGACTAAGTCAGTAGCGCAGGAGATGCCGCGCACTGAAATCCCACCTTGTTGTGCGATCCATCGCAAAAAGGTCTCTTCTCGCTTGCGCCGCACCGGCACAACGAGATCGCCGGCTTGCCCGTCAAATCCCAGTGCCTGCCATCCGCGTCCGTCAACGAGATTGGACCCTCCACCCGCAAAGGACCGTTCGGGCGAACCGTAATCTTTACTGCCTCATCTGCCATCGTGTGCTGCTCACTCTCTTTTTAAAAGGTGAGCCCAGCATAGCAAACCAGCGCCAGCTCTCGCTCTTTCAGCAACTCAGGCGAACTCCAGCTCAACCTCGTCGACATAGCACCAGCCCCACGTCTCCCCCGGCTCGATCGACCGCATGATCGGATGCTTCGTCGCATGAAAATGCTTCGTCGCATGCGTGTTCGGCGATGAGTCGCAGCATCCGACATGTCCGCAGATCTCACACATCCTCAGGTGCACCCACCGGCTGCCCATCTTCAAGCACTCCTCGCAACCCTTCGCAGAAGGCTTTACGTCACGAATCTGATCCAGATGCTTACACTTCATAGTTTCCATCCCTTTTTTGATTCGCCTGTTCCCGAATCATCTCTCTTTAGGATGCCAGATCGATCCCCCGAACCTGCGCCCATCATTCTGGATCTGAATCGCGACTCAGCGACTGCGCCCATCATTTCAGCGCCTGCCATTCTCGTCAGCCACTGCCATTCCCGGCATGCAACACCCTGCCACTCCCGCCATGCAGCGCGCCCCCACATCGCTCATTCCGAGCGAAGCGGCGCAGCTGCGAAGTCGAGAGCCTGCCCTGAGCGAAGTCGAATGGGAATCCCTGTATTTCGCGCATACAGCCGCAGATCCTGCCCGAGGAACAATTTTCTGCCACAGAAGGCGAACCCATCTCCCGTGACCTAATCTGTCGCCTCCGACACGTCTGTAATCCCATACTCCTTCAGCTTGCGATACAGAGTCGTCTTTCCGATTCCCAGCAACTTGGCCGCGAGAAGCTTATCTCCCTTCAACTGGCGAATCGTCCCCAGGATTGCCTGCTTTTCCATCTCTGCGATCGACACGATCCCGTCCTCCCCTGCCTGGGCACTTCGGGATCCCTCCGCCGGAAAAGCCATCGTCGTCGGGTCTGCCTCGGACTCTGCGTTGCGCTGCATCCTCAGGTCCTGCAACTGAGTCGGCATATCTCCCAGATGGAGCACCGGGCCGCTCGACAACGCGCACGCCCGCTCAATCGCATTCTCCAGCTCTCGCACATTGCCCGGCCAGTCATAATCCGCCATCAGCCGTAAAGAGTCGTCCGACAGCGTCCGCTCCACTCCCGTCTCCTTCTCCATCCGAGCCAGAAAATGGATCGCCAGCAAGGGAATATCCCCCCTTCGCTCCCGCAGCGCGGGAATGCGCAGGTTCACCACATTCAGGCGGAAGAACAGGTCCTTGCGAAACTTCCCCTGCTCCACCATCGTCGACAGGTCGCGATTGGTCGCCGCCAGCACCCGGGCTGAGATCGGCTTGGCGTGCGTTGCGCCCACCGGACGAACCTCCTTCTCCTGCAGAGCGCGCAGCAGCTTCGCCTGCAAGTCCAGTGGAAGCTCGCCGATCTCGTCCAGAAACACCGTCCCGCCCTCGGCCGAAGCCAGTAAACCCTCCTTCGCGCGATCAGCTCCTGTAAACGCCCCCTTCACATGACCGAACAATTCGCTCTCGATCAAGCTCGGAACCAGGGCACCGCAATCCACCGGGACGAACGGCTTTTCTGCATTCGGCCCATTGAAGTGGATCGAACGCGCCACCAGCTCCTTTCCCGTTCCGCTCTCTCCCAGAATCAGGACCGGGTGCGTTGAGAACGCCACCTTCGACAAGATGCGGTACAGCTTCTCCATCTCCGGAGACCGGCCCACCAAGCCATTCGTGTCCTCCTGGGATCGCAGCCTCTCACGCAGCAGGCGGCTCTCGCGGTCAAAGTGCACCCTCTGCCTCGCGCGCTCCAGCACCGTCGTCAACTCTTCCAGAGCGAAAGGCTTGGTCAGGTAGTCGCGTGCTCCAATCCGCATCGCCTCCACGGCAGAAGACACCGTCGCATACGCCGTCATCACGATCACGGCCGTATCCGGGTAGAGAGTCTTCACCTGTTCCAGCAGGGTTAGCCCTCCGCCATCGGGAAGCTTGAGGTCCAGAAGCAGAACATCGATCTTTCTGTGCTTCAGGATCGATCGTGCCTTCGAGATGCTGTCTGCTGCCACCACGGCGCAGCCAATCCTCTCGGCGATCGAGCAGCACGCCTGCCGCACAGACTCCTCGTCATCGACCACGAGAACATGTAACTCCGGCGACCTACCCGTCTCACTGTCCCCTGCCTTCGCATGGTTCACGATCTCAGTCTTCATCCCGGAGATCCCAACCAACATCCCTGTTGATGGTCTTCTCTCTTCCGCTGTCCTGCTCTGTATCGCCACGGTCATCGTCGTTCGCTCCAACCCGTTCACTTGAAATGTGCAACGGATTGCACTTTCTATAATCACGCGCAGTGCCAAACTGGAACTCGCACGCTAAGTGTTGAAGAATCCGCAACAAATCCCGTTGCCCTTCCTCATCCGTCCAAGAAAAACACGCCTTGGCCTCTTCCTGCAATTCCCAATTCGGGACAGCCTCTCCCCCAAAAGTCCCAAATCGCTACAACTTCCCCCTCTTTCAGGCATTCCCAAAATGAAACGCAATCCCATTCCGGGAAGCTCCAACTCCAGCCCATCTATAAAGCCCATCTATAATTTCCGAATGCCCGCCGCTTCACCGCAGATCTTCCGCCCCGATGCCCGTACCGCCGACTCTCTCCGTTCCATTCGCATCACTCCCGGCTTCGTCGCCATGGCCGAAGGCTCCGTCCTCATCGAGGCCGGCAACACCCGCGTCCTCTGCAACGCCTCCGTCGAGCAGGGAGTTCCTGCCTGGCTCCGCAATTCCGGCCGCGGCTGGGTCACCGCTGAATACGGCATGCTCCCCCGAGCTACTCTTACCCGCACTCCGCGCGAGGCCGAACGCGGCAAGATCGGCGGACGCACTCACGAGATTCAGCGGCTCATCGGACGCAGCCTGCGCTCTGTCGTCGACATGAAGGCCCTCGGCGAGCGCACCGTCATCCTCGACTGCGACGTCCTCCAGGCCGACGGAGGAACCCGTACCGCCGCCATCACCGGGGCCTCGGTCGCCCTCGCGATCGCGCTCCAGAAGCTCGTCGCCGCAGGAACTCTAAAAGCCTCGCCTCTGCGCCAGATGGTCGCCGCAACCAGCGTCGGCCTCGTAGACGGCAACGTCCTGCTCGACCTCTGTTACGAAGAAGACTCCCGCGCTACCGTCGACATGAACGTCGTCATGCTGGCCTCAGGCGGCCTCGTCGAAACCCAGGCCACCGCCGAAAAGGACTCCTACAGCCGAGCCCAGCTCAACGAGATGCTCGACTACGCCGAAAAAGGAATCCGCGAGCTCTTCGCGGCCCAGCAAGCTGCCCTCAAGAGCGCCATCTAATTTCAGCAAGAGGACTCTGATGAAGAACCCCGAAGAAAAACCCACCACGCGTCTTCAGGATATGGCGTCGCTCTGCTCCACCTTCGCCGTCGCCTTTTTCGTCATGACCTTCCTCTTTCAGAACTTTGCCATCCCCTCCTCCTCCATGGCGAGCACCCTCTTGGTAGGCGACCATGTTCTCGTCGAGCGCGCCACCCTCGCGCCGTCTTCTCCTCTCGCCGGATTTCTTCCCTACGGCCAGCTTCAACACGACGAGCCCGTTGTCTTCTTCCGCCCAACGCCCAACGCCAGCGGCCAGCACGACATCCTCGTGAAGCGCGTCATCGGACTTCCCGGCGATCGCATCCACCTTCGCCACGGCATCGTCTACCGCAACGGCATCGCGCTGCAGGAGCCCTACGCCGCTCAGCCCACCGCAGCCAACTATGATCCCTACAACGACGACTTCCCCGCGATCCCCGCCGATCAAGGTCGCGACGTCCTCGCCGCCTGGTCCGTCGATCTCCCCGGCCACATCCGAGGAGAAGACCTCGTCATCCCACCGGGTTACTACTTCATGATGGGCGACAACCGCACCAACAGCTACGACAGCCGTTACTGGGGCCTTGTGCCTCGCGCCAACCTCATCGGACGCCCGCTGTTCGTCTACTGGTCGTTTAAAACCTCAGAGGAAGAGCAATACAAGACCACTGTCGTCGAACGAACCACCTTCGCCCTCCACCAGGCGCTTCATCTCTTCGATGAAACCCGTTGGAGCCGAACCTTTCAAAGAATCAAGTAAAGAAAGCGGCTTCGGCGAGCTTCTAATACTGAACGGGCGCCTTTTTGTCCTCCGCCGTGAGCGAACCACCTTCGGCGAGCTTTTTCATATTGCGGAGCATCTTCTCGAAGAGCGCGCGATAGGTTTCTACCTGTCTCTTCCTTGCGGCGTCGTCCGGTTGAATTGAATCGTCCCATACGAGCGTGTAGTAAAGAGTGGTTTGGGCGGCATCCAGCCGACGCGCCTCAATCGTCCCGTGATACATCGGATAAGGACCGTTCGCCCGCAGAGGTTGCGTATAGGTATAGCTATACTGCGTCTGCCCGACGATGATCGAGTGTCCGATGGTGCGAACGGCTCCTACCTCACCCGGTCTCCCGGAGATCAATTCGCAACTTTGAAAGCCCCACTCCCCGATGTCGCACGTCTTGCCGACACGGGCCCAGACCTTCGCAACAGGCGCGTTGACGACGATCGACATCGGCAGACTGGCGTAGTGAGGATTGAGATTAAGGAACGGTGTCGTGATCGGTGGGCGAAGGTTCCCTTCCCGCTTTGGTGGAAGCTTACCGCCCTCGGCCAGCACCTTCATATTCTTCAGCCACTCTGAGATACGCGCATGGCGACCGTCCGCATCGCGTTTGCGGGCGGCCTCGTCCGGCAGCACCGAATCATCCCGCAGCATCGTATAAGTCAGTCGCGTGGTAGTCGGGGTTAGCGCCTCTGCTGAAAGCGTACCGTGGGCCAGGTTGTAGGGAGTGTTCTTTCGAGGCGCTTGTGCGTAGGTGTAGCTGTGCTGCGTCCGGCCAACCATGACCTCATTCACGATCGTTCGCACACTGCCGGGGCCGCCGTCACCCTGCAGGTAGCGACAGTCCTCCCATTCGGGTGAGTTCATCCACTCCGTAATATTGCAGTAACCGCCAACTCGCGACCAGACCTTGTCGACGGGAGCGTCCACGACTACGGACTCGGTGACGGTCGCATAGTGAGGGTTTGGAACCTGCAGAGGAACCTGCTCGCGTACCTGAGAAGTTTGTAATTCAGCGCGTGCGACGGCGGAGAAAACAAGTACACCGAATAAGCCGACGTGGCGCATGGTCATGGCTGAAGCCATCCTCTAGTGGCAATCCGGCACATCCTGAAACTGCCCGCCTGGGATAGCCTGCGATGCCATCCCCTGTGCACAGGCCAGAATCTTCTTATCCAGTGGATCGTTATCCAGTGAATCCGGCGACACATACGTCAGCGTAGTGCGAAGCCCGAGAAACCGGTCGCTCAACTGCTGCATCATTCCCATCGCACCCTGTAGCAGCGGCAGCGCCTGCCTGTCTGCGTCCGTTGTTGCCGACGCGGTCGCCATCGCCATCCTGTTCTCCGCATTGCTTCGATATCCCGCGATCCAACTCTGCAGCACCGGGTTGTTCGTACGGATCGCGTTCTCAATCGCGCTGCGCCACTCCCGGATCACCGTCATCTGCTCTACCCCGGCACGCAGGAACTCACGCGAAAAACCTTTCTCTTCCTTAGGCTGCGCTGCAGGCTCCTCTGGCGCAGGAGGGGGAGCCTCAGGCTCGTATACCGGCAATCCCAGCACGATGCGGTTCCCTTGAAACGCCAAGGTCGCTCCCGTGATTCGTGCCAGCCCCTCCACCTCTACGTAGGCGTGGCCATTGCGCTGGATCAACGGTGCCTGCCCATCGTAGCCACTCACCACCAGCACCGTGCTCCGCGGCGCGTTCTGCGGAGAAACGCTCGTTGCCGCACTCGGCGGCGAAGCGCTCGCTCCGGTACTCTGTGCAACTCCAGTCCGCAGTCCAACCGCTATTGCAAGCACCAGCATCCATCGCGTGAAGCTCATAGTTACCATCCTTATGCCAGCCATCCTGCACCTGGCCCGCATCACAGATATCATCCCACCAATGGCTGCTGAGACCGAAATCGATATCCTGGCTCAGCTCACCGCACGCGAACCCATCTTCCACCGCCTCGAGCATCTCGAAGGACGCCTTCCCACCCGCGCTGACTTCGAAGTCATGGCGGCTCCTGGCTTCTTCGAGATCGGAGCCTCAGGCCGTCTCTATACTCGTGACTTCATACTAGACACCCTCGAAGAACGCCACCGGACTCCTGGCTCAGAGCCCGACCTCTGGAACGCCAGCGACTTCCGCCTCCTCCGTCTCTCCTCCGATACCTGGCTGATCTCCTATCTCCTCGAGCAGCAGTTGCCCTCCGGTCCACGCTTCACCCGTCGCTCCACCCTGTGGCAGCAGACATCCCGGGGTTGGCAGATCCTCTTTCATCAGGGAACCCTCGCCTGATCTTTCAAGCCCATCGAACCCATCAAGCCCTTCGACCATCAAGAGCTTTGATCATCGGAGACACTCTAAGCCGATATGGGCATGGCGCTTACTCGAGAAAATGCAGGAATTCTTCCCTTCACTCAACAATCCTTCATCGAATGAAAGAGCTCCGCATGAGCGGCCAGCTTCTCCTTCACCGTAGCCTGGTCAACCTCCAGCGACCAGTTCCCCTCGTCATGCGTCCCACCCAGCAATACGCCGTCCCTGCGCGAGAACATATACGTATCCTCGAAGGTCGTCGCATACGTCACCTCAGGCTGCGGCAGCAGAAACGTAAGCTGCCCTCGAACCGGCACCAGTTCCTTGTCATCGAACAGAGCCTTCGCCCCCAGGCCCGTACAGTTGAAGACCAGCTTCTCCTTGAGTGCCTGCACCTCAGCCGTCGACTTCAACTCCCGCCCCACAACCTTGCCGCCCGCAATCCGAAAATCTGTGATCAGTGCGTTCAGAAGCATCGGCGGCTCCATAATCATGCCGTCATACTGTGACGCATACCCAATCCGAAAAGGATTCTCCTCCTGCTTCAGCAACCTGCGCTCCGGTAGAAACGGTTCGAGCCCGCTCACAATCCGCGGTCGATCCACTCCCCGCTTCAGAGAAATCGGCGTGCGCGAGATCGAATAGTTCCTCATCCACCGCACTCCATACCGTGGATCGGTCGTGATCTGGTAGCGCTCGTACGCATACTTCGCAGCCGCCAGAAACTGATCGGTGAACCTCTCGGTCACCTTGTCGTCGTCATACACCGTCGCGGGATACCACTGCCCTCCCGCAATATTCGAAGTCGTATCCGGAGGCATCGCCTTCGTATAGATCGTCACCGCATATCCGGCATCCTGCGCCATCCTAGCCGTCGTCAGCCCGATCACGCCGCAGCCAAGCACCGCCACCGATCCCGTGTGTCCCTTCAGGCCAAGATCGGTCGCCAGCTTAGCCGTTCCCCAGCTCAGCGTGATGCCTCCACCGCCATGTCCATAGTTGTGGACCACGACGGTGTCTCCCACCTGCTCTCGTTCCACCCGAAAGCCGGAAGGCCGATGCGGCCGCAGGCCCACCACCGTGCGGATCACGCGATCCTCCGTCACATGCACCGGAGGAAGATGGCACGCGCTCTCCGGCAGATTCACCGGCGCAAGCGCGGCCTGGTTCATCGCGGGGTTGAAGATCGCAGGCTTCTTCCCAGCGCAGCCTGACAAAAAAGCAGAGGCTGCGGCAAGGTTCGCGGTACGCAAAAAGGCACGACGGTTCACGCTGTCTCCTGGTGAATCAGAATTGAGGAGGGATCCTTGAAAGTCATCTACGAAGACAAACGCTGTTTCGTCCCTGCATTTCCAAAGGACACCCTATCGTCGGGCGGCCTGAAGCGCCTTCCTGTCCCCATCATTTTTGGCTGGCTTCAGCCCTAGAATGCCACAGACGAAGTCATACACATTCACATTCGTGAACGGAGCGATCTTTACGCCCGGCTTGATATCCGGACCCTCCGCGTAAAAAATCGCCTTCATCTCCGGGAACTTGGCTGGGTCAAATCCATGCGCCCCGACTCCCTTGATCTCTGCCTCTTTCGGTTTCGCTGTAATGGGAACCACCTCCATCGGCACCACCACCGGGTCTCCCTCGCGCTCACTGCGGTTGAAGTCCAGCTTGCCGGGCACATCCTTCAAGCGATACACCGCGAACCGGGGATCGTTCGTCGCTTTCAACTCTTCGTAGATCCTTCTCTTCTCCGCCTCGGTCTTCGGATACATCAGCTCGCCCGAGGTCAACGTATCCTTCAGGTCCACCAGCTTGCTCAGCGGCAGCCATCGGCGATCCTTAAGCTTTGCCATGCCATGATCCGAAACCACGATCATGTCCACCGGAAGCCCGGTCGCCTTCAGTTTCTCTTCCAGCTCACCCATCAGGGCGTCCAGATGATGCACTGCGTCGCGGCACTCCTCGGAGTCCGGACCAAAGTCGTGTCCCGCATGGTCCACGTTCGAGTAGTACAGAGTAATCAGGTGCGGCCGATCTTCCTCAGGAAGCCCCAGCCATTCCATCACCTGCGTAATGCGCTTCTCATCGTCGAATTTGTCGTCGAACGGAACCCAGTAGCTCGGACGCTTCCCTGCAATCTCTGCCTCCGACCCCACCCAGAACATCGATGCCGACCGCATCTTCTTCCGCTCCGCCAGCGACCACAGCGGAACCCCGCCGTACCAGCTTCCATCGCTGTTCGAGGCATGGTCTTTGTAGTAGTACTCGGCGTAGTTGCGCTTCGGGTCCCGGAACTCGTTATCTACAATCCCGTGATGCTCAGGATAAAGTCCGGTAACGATCGTGTAGTGATTCGGAAAAGTGATCGAGGGATAGCTCGGAATCATCCCCTCTGGCGCGCTCGCTCCCTCCGCAGCCATCTTCAACAGATGCGGAGCCCCCCACATCGCCGCATAGTCCCAACGAAATCCATCCAGCGAAATCATGACCACGTAATGCGCCTTCTTCGCCTTCGCTGAGTTCGGCGCGTTCGGCTCATGCCGTACCGGAGCAACATCGGCAGCCGCCACAACCTGTACACCAAGAAACAAAACTCCCAAAGCCTTCAGAACTTTCAATGTCCCTCCATCTAGGAGCCATCTCCACAACGAAGCATCTTTACAACCGTCATTCAGCGGCAAAGCAGTTCTTTACAGCCCATCCTTCTTCGGCGAAGCACTTCTTACAACTTGTCGTGCTGAAGCAGCTTTTCTACCTTGTCCTGCCGAAACAGCTTTTATTGCTTGGTCATTCCGGGCGAAGCGGAGTAGCCGCGAAGTCGAGAGCCTGCCCTGAGCGAAGTCCAACGGGAACCCCTGTACTTCGCTCGTGCTCCCATATGCGCCGGCCCAACTCCTACTCCGCCTTATCTTCCGGCACCAGCACCTGCAGCGTCAGCGGTCGCTCCAGCATGCAGTCCAGCTTCGCAATCGAGCGGATCGCCTTGTCGACCACGCTTGTCAGGCACGGCTCCGTTGTCACCACAAACGGAAGCCTGTGCTTTGGATACCCGGGCTTCTGCAGAAGCGAATCGATGTTCGCTCCCACCTTCGCCAGTGCGCCCGCAATCGAGGAGACGATTCCCGGCTTGTCATCCACCACGAACCGCAGATAATGCGGCGCCAGGAACTCTCCCGTCACCTCCCGCTTGCGCATCGGAAGCTTTACCGCCTTCGCTCCCTGCGAGACTGCCAGCAGATCCGAGACCACCGCCACTGCCGTAGGCTCCCCGCCCGCTCCGTGACCGGAGAACACCACGTCACCACCGTAGTTCCCGCTCGTCACCACCATGTTCTGCGTCCCGTGCGACCACGCCATCGGCGAACTCAGGGGAATCAGCATCGGGGCCACCCGGGCATGCACTACCTTGCCATCCGCCTGCGCCCGCGAAACCTGCCGGATCGTGCAGTTCAGCTCCTTCGCATACACAAAGTCGATCGCCTCGACCGTCGAGATCGTCTGCGTGGCCACCTCGTCAGGATCCAACTCCGCATGCAGCGCGATCCGCGACAGGATGCACAGCTTCGCTCGCGCATCGAACCCATCTACGTCCGCCGAAGGATTCGCCTCCGCATAGCCAAGCTGCTGCGCGTCCTTGAGCACCGTCGCATAGTCCGCGCCCATCTCCATCCTGTTCAGAATGTAGTTGCAGGTCCCGTTGAGGATGCCGCTCAGCCGCGTCACGCGATCCCCGCTCAGGCCCTGCAGAATCCCCGGAATCACCGGAACTCCGCCCGCGACTGCCGCCCCATAGACAAGCTGCACGCTATGCTGCGCCGCCAGTTTCTGCAGGCTCACCCCGCGGTACGCGATCAACTGCTTGTTCGCAGTCACCACGTGCTTTCCCGAGGAGAGCGCCTTGCGCAGCCATCCCTCCACCGGGTTCAGGCCGCCCATCAGCTCGATCACCACGTCGACATTGGACCCCAGCACATCGTCGATATTCTCCGTCCATATCGCCGTCGAAGGAACGAACTTCGCCGCAGCAGAACCACGCTTCCGTGCCACATCGCGGTTGTATACATGCGTCAGGGCAATGCCGTGAAACTTCGACTCTGCCAATACCTTCGCCACCGAGCTTCCCACCGTCCCGAAACCCAGCAACGCTACCTTCACCACGCCATCGCTCTTCCGCGCCGCACCCTTAACCTGCTTCTTCTGCTTCGTCGTCATCATCCTCGCCTGTCGTTCGTCTCAGTAATCCATACGCGTGACAAACTGTCGCCACGCATCGAAGCTCTCTGTTCCCCGCTCCGCAAGCAACCGCTCCTCAGGAATCGTCCGCTCTCCAATACTCGTTCGCATCACCCCATAGAGAAATGCATCGTCGAAGCCAGCCGCAGCTGCGTCTTCTGCTGTCCCGCTGTAGAAGATCCTCTCCATGCGCGACCAGTAAATTGCCGCCAGGCACATCGGGCACGGCTCGCAGCTCGTATACATCGTGCAGCTTGTCAGGACGAAATCTTCGAGCACCCTGCATGCCTCACGGATCGCAACTACCTCCGCATGCGCTGTCGGATCGTTCGTCCCAGTCACCTGGTTTACCCCCGTGGCGATCACCTCGCCATCGCGCACGATCACCGCGCCAAACGGTCCTCCACGCCCCGAAGTCACATTCTCGGTCGCAAGCTCAATCGCCCGCTTCATGAACTCTGGATTGCCCTGCATTTGGCTCCGTGTCCTCGCCGCGCACGCCAACTCTCTCGAACAGCGAGCACAACAAGCCTGAAAGATACTCAGATTATTTCATACCGTTTCACCCCATCCGATGTCTCGAGGACAGGTCTACTGGAGCCCGAAGGAAGGCTTTCCATGGCTGGCACGCAATGCCAAAGACGCTTCTCGCATGTTGGCTTCGATTGCATCGCACGCTAGCTCAACTGCCGCAACGCTGGAAGAATGCGCCCGGAGCCACCGTCCGCTAAGTGGTTCTACCACCTTGAGTTGGCGAAAATGGAAACTTTCACTATAGTGATCGGAATTATTAAGACGCGCATACAGTGCTGATCTTAAAAAACATACAAATGCTTCTTTGAAGTACGTTACGAATTTTTGCGAAGGCCGCATCGTTCCATCTTCTGATAGCGCTCCCAGGTACTGAAAAATGCAGAGTTTCAAATTTTTCAGGGAGGGCCCCCAATTGTCATCAAAAGTAAATTCCATCCGTTTTCTTCTCTTCATCCTCTTCTTCTTTCCCGTCACCATCACAGCGCAGGAATACCGCGGCTCCATTCTTGGGCACATCACGGATCCCCAGGGCTTCGATATTCCCAATGCCTCTATCCAGGCCACGAGCGATCAGCAGACCTACTCCATCAAGACCGACAGCCGCGGAAACTTTGTTATTCCGCTCGTTCAACCTGGAACCTACACCATCGCCATACAGGCTCCCGGCTTCCGCAGAGAGGTCTATCCCAACCAGATTCTCAGCATCAGCCAGAAGCTGAACCTCTCCGTCCGCCTCACTCCCGGCGGTGTCTCCGACGTTGTTACCGTCACGACCGATCAGCTCCAACTGGCCACGACCGATGCCTCTGGCGGAACCGTTATGGATCCTGAGAAAGTTCAGAACCTTCCTCTCAACGGCCGCCAGGTCTACATGCTCATGTCACTCACTCCCGGCGTTCGCTTCACCCAAACGCAGTTTGGCGCTGGCGGATACTCCGGCACCCGCGGCTGGGATGTATCAAACTCCTACTCCATCAACGGACAGCAGGGAGCCTACAACCAGTTCATGCTCAACGGCGCTCCCATCTCCGTGCAGGGTGGCGGCAGCGCGGGCAGCTGGAATATCTCTCCCTCTATCGACGCCGTTCAGGAGTTCAAAGTCATGACCATCACCTTCGACGCGCAATATGGCCGCGTCGGCGGCGGCGCCATGAACACCATCCTCAAATCTGGAACTCCCAAATTTCACGGAACCCTGTACGACTACTGGCGCAACTCCATATTCGACGCCAATGCCTACCAGCTGAATCAGCAGGGAGCGGACAAGCCCTATCACAACCAGCATCAGTACGGCGGCACCATCGGCGGACCTTTCCTCAAACACAACGCCTACTTTTTCTTCAGCTACGAAGGTTGGCGCGAAGTCCTTCCTGCCGGTGTCGTCACCAGTGTTCCCACTTCGGATATGCGCCCCGATGCCTCAGGCAACGTCAACCTCAGCGGTTATCTCGCGGCCGTCAACAAGACCGGCGTCTACGATCCACTCACCACGACCTGCGCTACTCCGACCAGCGGAAGCTGCTCCACCTATACGCGCACGCAATTCCTCAACAACATCATTCCCGCCTCGCGCATCACCACTACGGGGCTCGCTGTGCTGAATCTCTTCCCTCTACCCAATCGCCCTGGATATACCAACAACTTTGTCTTCAACGGCAAAGATAACTACACCTACAACATGCCCATTGCGCGCGTCGATTACAACTTCACGGATCGCACGCGTCTCTACGGCATCTTCGCCTGGTGGGCAGGCAATGAGTACCGCAATCAGAACGGCTTCTCCGGCCCGGCCATGCGTGGAAACGTTCAGAATTATCGGTCCAGCCTCACCCAGGTGCTCGACCTCACCCACACCTTCTCCGATCGTCTCGTCGCCGACGTTCGAGTCTCCTTCAACCGCTATTACACCAACTCTCCGGATGGAGCCGTCGCCGCCGACCAGGCCTCTCTCTCCGCCTCCGATCTCGGCCTCAACATGCCGCAGCTCCCCACCACAAACAAAAACTACGCTCCCGAGTTCACCTTCGGCGACGGCTACAACTCCGTCATCGGCAACACGGTCTCACCCTCCATCTTTGAGACCTACGACATCGGGCCCTCGCTCACGCACACTATCGGCCGCCACACCCTTCACTACGGTGGCGAGTTCTCTCTCTACCACGACGTCACCGGAGGCATCGGACAACCCAACGGAACCTTCGCCTTCGGTGCCGATACCAACAACAACAACCGCGATTTCACCTCGAAGAATCCCTTCGTCCAGAACAACGACGGCTCAGCCATCGCCGATCTTCTCCTCGGCTACGCCAACGGAGGCAGTGTTCAATACAAAAATCAACCCTACGAGTCCTACAAATACTTCGGCTTCTTTGGCCAGGACGACTGGAAGGTCACCGACAAATTCGCCATCAACGCCGGCCTCCGCTGGGACACCGAGCTCTCCCCCACCGAGCGGCATAATCGCCTCCTCGCCGGCATGTGCCTCACCTGCGTCAACCCCATCACCGGCATGGTCCAATACCCGGCAGGGAATGTCCTTCCCAACGGAGCAAGTATCGCCAATCCGATGAATGGCACTTTGCAGTTTGCCAGCGACAAACTCACCGCCTACGAAAACAACACTGGCTTCTTTCAGCCCAAGCTCGGTTTCTCCTACAGCCCCAACCGCACGCTCGTCTTCCACGGTGGCTACACCCTCTCCAAAGCGCTCGGCATCGAGCTTGGAGGAGACTCCTCCTGGACCCAGAGCACTCCCTACAACGCCTCGCCTGACGGAGGCCTGCACCCCTCTGACAGCTTCCATAGCGGGACTCCTTTTCCCAATGGTTACGTCACGCCTCCCGGCAACTCGCAGGGAGACCTCACCCTCGTCGGCTCCAGCGTCTCGCTCGACTTCCGCGATCGCAAGATCCCCATCGTCCAGCAATGGACCGCCGGTTTTGAAACCCAGTTCCCTCTCGGCATCATCGCCAACGTCGCCTACCTCGGCGCCCGCACCTATCACCTTCGCGCCAGCCGCCAGCTCAACGGCCTCAGCGCGGCAGACTTCCAACGTGGCCACGACAACCCGAACTACCTCGATCAGCAGGTGTCCAACCCCTTCTACGGAGTGCTTCCCTCCACGGTGGCGATGGGCCAGAATCCCACCATCCAGGCCAAGTACCTCATGGTTCCCTATCCCGCGTTCGATGGAAACATCTACAACTACACCAATGCATCCGGCTCCAGCCGCTATGATGCCCTGCTCGCCAAGCTTGAAAAGCGTTTCTCCGGTGGAAACGCTCTCAGCCGCGGGCTCAGCATCCTCAGCTCCTTTACCTGGTCCAAGCTCATGAGCACAACCGATTACCTCAACAACTCCGGCGCAGGGCTGGTCGACGACAATCCCTTCAAAGCCATCGACGGCAGCGACCGATCCTGGGACTTCGCCATCAGCGGCCTCTATAACCTGCCCCTAGGCCGCGGCAGCAACCTGCTCGGCGACGCGCACGGCATCGTCGGCCAGTTCATCAACGACTGGCAGCTCGATTGGACCTTCACCAACGACGCCGGCACCCCAGCCAACTTCCCCAATGGCAGTCTCTTTAACTGCGGCAACTACAACATCCGCTCCGCGCAGCGCAGCTATAAGAGCTACCTCAACAACACGCAAAGCAGCTGCTTCAAATCCTTCCCGGAGTACACCGCAAAGACACAGCTTCCACGAACTACCCTCCTCCGCAATCCCTGGGCACAACAAACTGCTCTGGCTGTAGAAAAGAAGTTCGCGATCAGGGAATCGATCAAACTCCAGTTCAAAGCCGAGGCCTTTAACGCCACCAACACAGCCATCTTCGGCTCACCCAGCAGCGACTCCCCGCAAACCGCACCCGTACGCACCAGCGTCGCCGATCCCAATCAACCCGGAGCATGGTCCGGCTTCGGAACCATAGGCTCCACCCAGCAGAACTTCCCGCGACAGATGCAGATGTCGCTTAAACTTCTCTTCTAACTCCCGTTCCAGCCGCTCCGTCCTCATTCGCTCGCTGGAGAGAGCAGGGTGAGGGCGGTGCGTCTGGCACTTGTCTGAACCCGTGGTCCCAACTTTTGCTAATCTGCTCCGTAAGCAGCATGGCCATCGAATCCATCAATCCCGCCACCGGAAAACTTCTCCGCAGCTTTGAACCTCTCACCGGGCAGGCCATCTCCGAAAAGATCGCCCTCGCCCACGAAACCTCACGCACCTTCCCCTCCATCCCCCTCGACCACCGCGCCCTCTGCATGAACAAGCTCGCCTCGCTCCTCGAGCAGGAGACCGACGAGATCGCTCCCACCCTCACCCTCGAGATGGGCAAGCCCCTGCTCGCGGCTCGCCAGGAAGTCGCCAAGTGCGCCACCGCCTGCCGCTACTACGCCGAAAACGCCGCCCGCATCCTAGCCCCCGAGGCTATCCCCACCGAAAACTCCAGCTACGTTCGCTGGGATCCCCTCGGCGTCGTCCTCGCCATCATGCCCTGGAACTTTCCCTTCTGGCAGGTCTTCCGCTTCCTCACGCCTGCCCTCATGGCCGGAAACGTCGGCCTCCTCAAGCACTCGCCCAACGTTCCCCAGTGCGCCCTGCTCATCGAATCGCTCGTCCGCCGCGCCGGTTTCCCCCGCGGCTCCTTCCAGGCTCTCCTCATCGAGACCAATCAGGTCGAGCATGTCCTGGCCGATCCGCGCATCGCCGCCGTCACCCTCACCGGCTCCGTCGCCGCTGGCAAAGCGATTGGAGCCCAGGCGGGCTGGCTCATCAAAAAATCTGTCCTCGAGCTCGGAGGATCCGACCCCTTCCTCGTCCTCCCCTCTGCAGACCTCGACGCCGCCATCGAAACCGCCGTCCGCGCCCGCACCGTCAACAACGGCCAGTCCTGCATCGCCGCCAAGCGCTTCATCGTCCACGAATCCATCTACGACGCCTTCGAATCCCGCTTCGTCGCCGGTATGGAAGCCATGAAGATCGGCGACCCCATGAAGGAAGACACAGACATCGGCCCGCTTGCCACCCCCAAGATCGCCGAAACCCTCGAAGCCCAGGTCAATGCCGCTGTAAAAGACGGAGCCCGCATCCTCACCGGGGGCCAGCGCATGATCGGAGATGGCAACTACTTCGAGCCCACCGTCCTCATCAACGTCCCTCGCACCAGCGCCGTCTATCGCGAAGAGCTCTTCGGCCCCGTAGCCATGCTCTTCAGAGTCTCCTCCCTCGACGAGGCCCTCGAGATCGCCAACGACACCCCTTTCGGCCTCGGAGCCTCCGCCTGGACCCGCGACCCCGCCGAACAACAACGTCTCGTCGCCGAGCTCCAGAGCGGCGCCGTCTTCATCAACGCCATGGTCGCCAGCGACCCGCGCCTTCCCTTCGGAGGCATCAAGAACTCCGGCTATGGCCGCGAACTCTCCGCCGCCGGAATGCGCGAGTTCCTCAACGCCAAAACCGTCGTCCTCGCTTCACCCGCACCAAATCCATCCCGTTAGTCCGCTGATCTTTCCTCTCGGATAAACGCGCTTTTCTCGCCCGAACCGGAAGCAAACGGAGTAGCCAAGATCTTCTCTCACAAATAAGAAAATACGGGATGGCGACTCCGCATCTTCAGGTCCGCGTACCACTTGCACGCTGGATAGCAAGCGAGAACAACAAGCGGCCACACGCACCAGATGACACCCAGGCCATACCCATATCCCGGCGGCCTCCCCGTCAAAACGCCGCCATGTGGAATCTCCGCGATCCACCATCGCCAATCCCCGCCGCTCATCGCGGAGACGACCAGCGCCAACAGGTGAACGATCGCGATATGCAACAGGAAATAGAAAAACGGAACCCGCCCATAAACCTGGAGCACGCTTCGCGTCCGTTTCAGCACAGACCTGCTTTCCGCAAACTCAATCGAGGCCATGACAAGCGCTGCGATCCCCAGAGTCGCAAGCAGAAACAGTAACGAAGGCGGATACTTCTGCACGTTGAAAAATGAAAGAAGGGTGCGCCACTCAATCGGCTGCGAACTCCATCGAGACGGGTCACCATAGAGATTGCTCCAACGCAGCACGACAAACGCGACAAGCAACACAACGCCCGCGCGCAGGTCGAACCGTCTGCGTTGCAGGCTGTCGGAAAGACAGACGCTGCCGAACGCGTAGCCCAGCGCCATCACTCCCACCCAGGGCACCAGCGGATAGGCAACAATGACGATCGGCGCGTGCACCGGCGGCCCAGTAAGGGATCCAGGCACATGAAGAATCGACCAGAGCCAGCCCATCGATCCGAATCGCGCTGGCATCACTCCATCGAATGCATTGTGACCGAGGATCAGGCATGCGCCAAAGATCAGGTTCCCGCGCACGCCTGCGTGAATCAGCACCGCCATCAACATCATGGACGCTCCGATCACCCAGATCACTTCAAGGAGCTGCACATTCCACTGCCAATGAAAATTGAAAACGAGATGCACCAGCGTCAGCTCCACCACAATCAACCACAATCCACGTGAGAGCAGAAGAGTGGTGACCTCGGCTTTCGTCTTTCGCTGCTGCTGAAAAGAAATGGATGTGCCGGCAAGAAATACAAAGACCGGAGCGCAAAGATGCGTCATCCATCGCGTCAGGTAGAGCAGCAGCGTTGTATGTTGTGGGTCGAGCGGATTTCCCCTGAAATTCGTAAAGAACTCTCGAGTATGGTCCAGCGGCATCAGTACCATCACCAAGCCGCGCAGTATATCCACTGCGGTAACACGTGTTCTGGTTCTTTCCATTCGAGGAGGCCGCCTCAAAGTTTTTCAGTTTTAGTGCGTTTCGGCGTATGCCGAATCTGTTTCGAAAACATTCTAGTGCCGCAAAGCCAGCTTGTGGAGCAAGATCACGGCACAGCTCCCTCACCTGAAACCAGCAACTCCACCATCACCGAATAGGGTGCGCTATTCCGTTCGCCGGATGATCTTCGCGCTAAGTCTGTCGGGCCTACGGCCCTAATCAAACGGCAGCAAAGAATGCAACTAGGAAAAACACTAGTCACCGCATCTCCTGTGTTGTGTCCGGCTTCCCCAAACTATCGCTTTCCCTAGTACACAGGTGCTTCCGCTAGGAGCATAATAGGTCTCGCAAATTGCAGCTCTTGTTGTTCTTCTGCCGGGACTGCGGATTACCGCTCCGAGTTTTGGAGTGTGTTAGGGCCACAACGCAAATGTGGAGGCCTTATGCGGACGATACAGCGGGCGCTATTAGCGATAGGTCTTACTCTCCTGGTTGTTTACTTCGGTATACGACTCCATGGTGAGCTATCGTCGCGCCTGTCTCTCCTGGTCTTTCATTCCGCACACACCAAATCGGATAAGCAGATCACCCCTAAGCAGATCGTCCCGGGTGTCGATTTTAATCTCTGGTCGGAGAAAAGAATTGCGGCGTTCAATGAGAGTCTGACGCGACACTTCAGTCCGCCCAGGGCAGTACTGCATATCTCGAAGATTCATCTTGAGGTGCCGGTGTTTGAGGGCACCGATGACCTGACACTAAACCGCGGCGTAGGTCGGATCATAGGCACTGCTCATCTCGATACGGACGGGAACGGCAATATAGGCATCGCCGGCCATCGAGACGGCTTCTTCCGGGGGCTAAAGGACGTACAAAACGGGGACACGATCGATCTGGTTCTCGCAGACAAAACAATGAGCTTTGTAATCGACAAGATTCAGGTAGTAGATCCAGACAACGTGAGCGTACTGGAATCCGGTTCTGTATCTTCATTGACCCTTGTTACCTGTTATCCGTTCTATTTCAACGGCAGTGCGCCACAGCGGTACATCGTTCACGCATCTCTTATCCCCCCTGCACCCTCGGAGGGCGCGACAACCATGCAAAATGTCGCTGCCGCTGGCAGACGAAGACAACAGGAGAAGACAGAATGAAACCGACTACAGCAAGAATCATTTTCAAATTCCTCATGGCGAGCGGAGTCTGCTTAACCTTCGCCGCTGTGGGGCACACACAAGTGCAATCATCAACCACTACAACGACCGGAGCAGCGACACACGAGGTAAGCGTAGAGCGAGGAACCGTGGCGCTCGTCAATGGGAACGATCTCTACGTCAAAATGGATGACGGCTCGATTCGCCACTTTCCAAACGTTTCGGAGAGTGCGCGGGTCACAATCGACGGCAAGCAATATGGAATTCACGATCTGCAGCCAGGGATGAAACTGCAACGAACCATAAAGGTGACCAACACGCCTCAGACAGTGACAACCGTGCAGACCGTCACAGGCAAAGTATGGAACGTACAACCGCCGAATCACGTCATCCTGACTCTGGAGGATGGATCCAACCAGCAGTTCACCATTCCCAAAAACCAGAAGTTCAACATCGACGGCCAGATGGTCGATGCCTGGGGCTTGAAAAAGGGGATGAAGATTTCAGCGACCAAAGTCGTTGAGACCCCAGAAAACGTCGTCGCACAAACGCAGCGAGTGACCGGGGAACTGCCTCCGCCACCTACGCCTCCTGCGGATCAGCCGATCCTCCTCGTCGTCGTTCGACAACCAGCAGCAGCACCGCAAGTTGCCTCTGCGGCGCCGGCAGCAGAACCTGCACCGAAGCAGCTGCCTAAGACTGGCACTGGGCTCCCGTTGATAGGAGTCTTAGGAATACTTTGCACCGGCGCTTCGCTCGGTCTTGGGCGACTGCGCCGCTCTTGAAAACAAATCAGTAACTCAAAAGCTAAGTAAATCGGGCGGAAAGGAACTGTGGCCTTCCGCCCGATTCCCATAGCGGCATAGTGCGCTATTCAGTCTGTCGGATGAGTTCCACAGTAGGACTGTCAGGCCCACAGTCCAGGCAGCGAAGCGTTGCCTTGTTATCTGCCCCAAAGGCAACATCAACTCGCGCCAGACCGGCGCGATCTCCACCAAGTCTCATCTGAAAGGTAAGCATGTGGCCTTCGAGCTTTGGCTGTAACAAGGTATGAGGTTCTACAGAAAGAATGCGTCGCGACTCTCTATCGATCGCGTAGAAAACAACCGCACCACCTATCTCTCCTGAATCCTCGGCAATTGTAAGAGTGACGGTAGGCAAGCCATTGTCAAAGTTGCGCCATACGCCGACGGGAGCAGCCTTGCTCGTCTGTGCCTGTAGCGAGGATCCAACAAGAAAGACCGCACAACCGAGGACAACCAGAAGCTTCTTCATGATGAATCCTCCCCTTCTCACTTGAAAATCGCACTATGCCTGTTTGCTGGTTGCGGCCATGGCCAATGTCCCACCCAGCCCCATGCTCTCGATTGCCGAAGAGGGAACAATCACCATCGATCCCTTCTCCCGCATGGACTCGTAGAGCATATTCATGCCGCGAAGATGCAGAGCTCCCGGGTTGTCTTCATAAACGCGAGAGGCTTCAGCGAACTTCTCGGAGACCTGGACCTCTGCGTCACCCAGAATCACGCGAGCCTGGCGCTCTCGTTCCGCTTGCGCCTGCTGCGACATCGCATTCTCAAGCGACTGCGGAATGCGCACATCGCGAATCTCCACCGACTGGACCGTGATCCCCCAAGGAGTCGTCTTCTCATCAAGAATCTTCTGCAGCTCCCGGCCCAGTGTCTCGCGTTCCGTAATCATCTGCGCAAGCTGATGTCGGCCAATGGACTCGCGAAGAGCAGTCTGCGAGCCAAGACCAATCGCCTGCGTGAAGTCTTCCACCTCAAGAATCGCCTTCTCCGCATTCCACACCAGCCAGAAGATGATCGCATCGACATTCACCGGAACCGTATCGCGAGTGAGGGTCGATTCGGCACTCACAGTGCTTACCCGGACCCGTTGATCGACAAAACGGCTGAGCCTCTCGAGTACGGGAATGATGAAGACAAGACCTGGCCCACGTAGACCGCGATAGCGTCCGAAGCGAAGCACAGCTACCTTCTCCCATTGATCGACGACCTTGATGGCAAACAAGAAGTAGACCCCGACCAGAGCTCCAACGAGGAGCGGACCGCCTGAGTGGATGAAATAGGAGGCGGCGAAGCCAAGCAACAGAGAGACACAGAAAGCCAGAAGACCGACATTACTGAACGGATTGCGTTGGAACACGGCTACCTCCTCTTACCCTCAACTTCGGATGACATCTGCTGCAAAGCTTCGAGAAGCTCACGGATCTTGAAACCCGCCGAACCTGCACGTGCGACAAACTCCGTCACAAGTTGCGAAAGCATGCGCTCGCGCTCATCCTTCGAATGCTCAACCCGCCCTCCCTCGGCAACAAAGGTTCCCGTGCCCTGCTGCGTATCGAGGATGCCGCGAACTTCCATCTCTCGATAAGCACGAACCACCGTATTGGGATTAATGGCCAGATCGACGGCCACGCGGCGAACGGTAGGAAGTTGGTCGCCAACGGATAAGACTCCCATAGCGATCGCAGCCTGGACCTGGTCAATGAGCTGCCGATAGACAGGGACGCCGCTTTGGTGGTCCAGCCGAAAGGTGAACTCAAGCCTGGCGAGTTTGTGGGGCGACTTCACGGAAACAATGTATTAGTATACTAGTACATTGTCAAATACTTCTTCTCCCATTCGACCTTCGTACTCAGCGCTTTTTTGAAGAGCGATGCGGTACATTCACGGCCTGGCCGCAAGAAGACCGCCTTCCTTCGTGATCCTCCCGGCATATTCTTTTGCGAGTGATTTCTGGCCAACAAGCTCTGCAGCTTTACTTGCGCCTATTAATGAATCGTAACGATTCGGAGCAAGCCCCAGTGCATCCTTGTAAGCGAGCAAGGCTTCTGCTGGGCTGTCCATTTGCAACAGCATATCGCCCAGCATCTCTCCGGTAGGGCGCGGGAGAATGTCTGCATAGTACATAGGATGATCGCGTTCGAACCTGGCCATGCTTCGCAGTCTCGCAACGGCGTCATCGCGCTTTCCTTCGGAGAACAGTGTCCACGCCTCTGCCTCTGCAAGGCCAACGCCGAGGATGTCGCCCCAGCCGTGCTCCTTGTTCCACGCGGTTTCCGAATCACGGTACTTCGTCAACGCCGCTCTTGCTCTCTTCGGATCGCCGGAACGTGCCGCTCCTATCGCCTCAATCCAGTACGCATCGAAGTTCTCCTCGAAGGCCGATGAAGCAGGAGGTGCGATCAGCACGGCATCCTGCCAGTTATGCGTCTCCAGGTCGTAGTAGATTCTCGCGTCGATAGGAAGCCACGGATCATTTCCAGTCTTCGACAAGACGGAGATTTGACCGACGACTTCCTTCGCCCTCTCATCCTCGCCAAGCTGAAGCGAGGCATATTCGATGTTGTTCAACGCATGGAATTCATCGAAGCTGCCCTCGCGGCCTGTTTTTATCCACGCTGCCGCGACGCGAGCCGACGCTTCGTTCGTCTGAATCGAATCCTTCCATAGCCCGAGCCGGTTGAAGATGTGAGAGGGCATGTGCAATGCGTGCGGCGAATCAGGAGCGATGGCTGCGTATTTACGTGCGGCGGGCAGAGCTTCCGAGGCAAGCTCAGCTGTATCAGCGGCGTGGATGATGTAGTGCGCAGCACCAGGATTATTCGGGTATCTCTCAAAGATCGGCAGAAAGATCGCCAACGCTCGCCGACGCTGTTGCAGGCCCTTCTCTCCCGATCCAGCAGTCCAGGTAAGCCCCAGCCCATAAAAGAGACCAGCATTGACATCATCTGGATACTTCTCGCGCAGCTTTCCCATGCGGTCGAGATAATCTTGCCAACGTCTTGATCCCCCCACGCTGGCGTAATCCTCATACATCGCGCGAACAGCGTCCACATACATCTGTTCTCGTTCTGTCCCTGCCCTAACTGCGAGCCACGGTTTCAGCTCCTCCCATCCCTTCGACAAGTCCTTCTGTGGTGCATTCGCACCGGATCTTTCAGTCGTGGAAAGTGCTACGCCCCATGCTGCTATCACGCATTTCGGGTCCCCCTTCTCCACGTTACGAAAAGCGGCTTCGGACTCCCTGAACTCGAACGAATGGAGCAGAGCGACACCGGAATCGAACTGTTGCTGAGTCGATGCTTTGCACGACGTGGGAAAGCGAACGTCGCCTAACGAGTCAAGTGCCCATACAGAACGAGCAGCAGGGATGAGAACAACCATTCCAAACAGGAACCGAATGGATCGACACAGTGTCATCAGAAAAACTCCTAACTCTATCCCTGTTCTTCTGGACCATTTTCACCTAACGTGACGCTCTGCAATCTTTGCCCTGCTCGCCTCGTACGGGGCGGGCATCCATATGGCGAATTCGAAGTTCCCCTCCACGAATCCTGTCAAGTCCCCAAAGCCGTAAGAAGAACGAAACAGAGGCTATAGAGACGCCGATTCACCCTCGCCCATTCGATATACTTAAACCAACGGAAACTGAAGAGGCCTCAGATCGTCTCTGAGGCCTCTCCCTTTGCAAGAACATTTTGCACCGCAAGATTCCTGACGTCTGAGCCTTCAAAAATCGAGGTCCGGACCTAAATCATTTCGATGGAAGACTTTGCGCGATAAGTACGGGGGGCACCCCCAACCGCGGAGAATGAGGAAGTGAGAAAATAGAACGATGCCCCAGGAGCTGAACAACACGATCGCCGTCGCCATGTCCGGAGGAGTTGACTCCTCCACCGTCGCGGCCATCCTGCGCTCCGAGGGACACAATCTCGTCGGCCTCACCTTGCAGCTCTGGAATCAGCGCCGCCTCGCCGGCAAGGAGGGCATGCCCGAATCCGTCCAGGGACGCTGCTGCTCGCTCGACGACGTCTACGACGCCCGCGCCGTAGCCGAGCAGCTTGGCATCCCTTATTACGTCGTCAATCAGCAGGAGCGTTTCGAGGCCGACGTCGTCCGTCCCTTCGTCGATGAGTACCTGCACGGACGCACCCCGATTCCCTGCACCCTCTGTAACAACCATCTGAAGTTCGACCAGCTCCTCCTGACGGCACGCCAGATCGGCGCCGACCGCATCGCCACCGGTCACTACGCACGCAACCATTACGACCCCGCGCGCGATCGCTGGATTCTATCTAGGCCGGCCGATACCACCAAGGACCAGACCTACTTCCTCTTCGGCCTCACGCAGGCCCAGCTCAGCCGAACCCTCTTCCCCCTCGGCGAGATGCAGAAGCCCGCAGTCCGCCAGGTCGCCCAGGACGCCGGACTCTACGTCGCCCAAAAGCCCGACTCGCAGGAGATCTGCTTCATCCCCGGCGGCGACTACAGCACCTTCCTCAAGGCTTACCTCGACGAGCAGAACGAGACCATGCCTGATCTCTCCGGCGAGCTCGTCACCACCTCCGGCGAGGTCATCGGCCACCACGAGGGCATCCACAGCTTCACCGTGGGCCAGCGCAAAGGACTCGGGCTAAGCTCGCCTAATCCGCTCTACGTCCTGGCCATCCACCCGGACTCGCACCAGGTAACGGTCGGCTCGGACGAAGCTCTGCTCTCCCGCGAGCTCAAAGCCAACCGCCTCAACTGGATCTCGGTCACCGATCTCGCCGAAGGCGAACAGCTTCGCGTCACCGCAAAGATTCGCCACCGCCACACTCCAGCGCCCGCAACTCTCATCGGTGCGGGCGAGGACAAGGTGCAGGTTATCTTCGACGAGCCGCAGCGGGCCATCACGCCCGGACAGGCAACTGTCTTCTATGAGGAAGACGAGGTCGTAGGCGGAGGCTGGATCTTCTAAGAGATCCGCACTTACAGCGTCGGTTCCTCTTCTTCGCCGTATCTCTTAGCGCCAGACCCAAACGGATTCGAAACAGGCGGTACTTCAGCACCCGGATAACTCCGGTCGCTGCGATGGTTCTCCCTGCGTCCGGTCAGCACGTCCATACCAGCCTTAAGCCCATTCATGATTCCATGAAATTCGCGGACCGGAACGGTGACGCTCTTCTGAACCGCCGAAGCGATTCCCGCCGTCGTGTCGAGAACTGAGGTGAACATATCGTCGACACGCGCTGTCTGAGCACGTGCCCGGTTGTTCACCTCGGAGATCGTGGAATCGAAATCCGCGGCCTTGGACCGGACCACATGGCTTGTCTCGACGAGATTGTCAGTAATAACAGTGAGCTTCGGCCGCAGGTCGCGCACCATCCCTTGGGCATCGTCGATCACGGGTAGAGTCTTCGCCCGAAGCTCTTCAGCAATCGCGAGAAGCTGCTTTCTCGCCTTATAAGCACCGTACGCGGCTCCAATGACGACGGCCGCCTGAGCGACCATCGCGATCGCAACCATGGCAACAAAAAACATCAACAGCCGCGAGTTGCCGGATGAGATCGAGCCCGGATCCTGCAGCCACATCCCTAAGATCATCATGGAACCTCTCCTCGAAAACCAAGCCTTATGCGCAGGCGAACCTGGCTATCAGACAGCCAGGTTCACCGCCCTAAAACCGTTACGATGAGGAGGAAGGCTCCTGAGTCGAGCTGGCATAGGCCTGTTTTCCTGCATCGATGGCCGAAGCAACCTTGCTCTGCTGTTCCTGCACCAGGCCCTTACCCTTCTCGACATACTGAGACCACTGTGTCCGGCCGCGGTCATAGTACTCTTTGCCGCGATCGACATACTCGCCGACCTGCTGCTTGCCCTGCTCTGCGTACTGGGCTGCCCGTTCACGGCCTTGCTGCGCATAGTCAGCGGCTCTTTCCTTCGCGTCCATCGCGCTGGCCATGAGCTCCTCACGCGTCTCTCTACCCGACTTTGGCGCGTAAAGAACACCTACCAGGGCTCCAATGCCCAAACCTGCGAGAAACCAACCCAATCCACCTGCGCCGTTGTCGATATCTGACATTGCCTGTCTCCTCTTCTCTTTCTTATCCCTGATTCAGATCCTGGATCCGGAAACCGTGTTGTCCTTGCCTTTTATAACGCAATATCCTCTCCGAGTTGAATCGTTTAGCGATGAATCGGAGGCAATTCGATCCCAGGAAACTCCTCGCCGCAGCTTTTGAAGGTCCTTTCGCCAGCTGCCAGCGTCATTACGAGTGGATGCCCCTCCGTGTCGTTTGGGTTGCGCGCGTTTCGCTCAGGTAAAACTTTACGCTGCCCAGTTCTAGTCCGATGCGTCCTATAGCAATACAGGCGAAGCTCTCGAAACCGGGCTCCCGCAACAAAAACGACGATGGAACATTGCCTTGGTTTAGAGTCTTTGTCAGCAGCAAAGTGTCTTTTTGTACGAGAGAGATAGATCTTATGAATCTTTATGGAATCCCGGCACGTAAACTCGCCGTTGCAACAATTTTTTCGCTCGGCCTCAGTCTGGCGGGCTGCAAAGTCAAAACTCCTTCCGCCCCCGCCGTCGACGACGCCAGCCTGACGACTGCGGTCCAGAGCCGTCTTTCCAGCGATGGCGCCCTCGCATCCGAGTCCATTCAGGCCGGCGTTCAAAACGGCATCGTTACTCTCAATGGCAATGTCAGCAACGAGGCCGCCCGCTCGCTCGCAGCCGCAGATGTCGCCCAGGTAGCTGGCATCAAGACCGTCGTCAACAACCTCTCGGTCCAGACAGCCGCGCCGCCGGTGGCTGCCGTGGCTCCGCCCCCACCTCCTCCTGAGCCAAAGCCCGAGCCGAAGGTGAAAAAGCCCGTCGAGAAGCGTAAGAGTGCTGCTGCACCGATAGAGAGGCCCGCCGTCGCCGAGACGGCCCCCCCGCCGCCTGCTCCGGCTCCTGAACCCGCGGCGGCTCCCGCACCGCCTCCGCCGCCAGCCTTTCGGACCGTGACGATTCCGTCGGGAACGACCATTCCGGTTCGCATCACCCAAACTCTTGACAGTGCCTCCACCCAGCAGGGGCAATCCTTCTCCGGGACCGTCGCAACCGATGTCATGGCAGACGGCCTGGTTGCCATTCGACAGGGTACGGGTGTCGGCGGCCGTGTCTCCGCGGTGCAGGAAGCAGCGCACTATAAGGGCAACTCTCTGCTCTCCGTCGAACTGGTGAGCATCAATCGCCATGGCGATTCACTGGCCGTCGCAACACAGCCCTATAGCGTTCAGGGGAAGGGACGCGGAAAGAACACTGTGGCCAAGGTGGGCGGCGGCGCTGCCGTCGGCGCCATCCTTGGGGGCATCTTCGGTGGCGGCAAAGGTGCGGCTATCGGCTCTGCTGCAGGAGCTGGTGTCGGCGCGGGAGCCAATACGATCACCAGGGGTGAACAGGTACAGATTCCTTCCGAAAGCCTGGTGAACTTCACCTTGACGAACTCGCTCTCCATCCGCGTTTCCACGTCGGACACACTCAGCACGCATACAAATGGCCAGCGCCGCCGCCCCATGAATCCGACGCCAGACCAGCCCCAGCAGGACCAACCACAGTAGCCCAACCGCAACAGCAGTATCAGCATCCTAAGCATTAAGCACGAGCGGGCCCCATCGACGAGGCCCGCTCTTTTACTCTTCGATCCGTTCCTGGTGTAGACTTCTTCGAGCCAACGAATCCCCAGCGAACGAGGCAACTTCACCAAAGAGATGTGGGGGCTCTGTCTTGACGCAGGCATCAGCGAGATCCGCAAAGCGCCCAAAAGGGTATCTCACCTTTACCCTGCACGCGCATTTGCCTTATGTCGTGAATCACGGAACCTGGCCCCATGGAATGGAATGGCTCCACGAAGCCGCAGCGGAGACTTATCTTCCCCTGCTGCGAGTGCTACGCAACCTGGAACGCGACGGCATCCGTTTCCAGTGCAATCTGAACCTTTCTCCCATTCTGCTTGAACAGCTTTCTCATCCTATCTTTGTTGCCGAATTCCCCAAGTATCTGACCCGCAAGATCGTCGCCGCGCGAGAAGACGAGGCCTTCTTTATCCAGTCCGGCGAAAGCCATCTCGCCGAGACCGCGCGATTCTGGCATCGCTTCTTTCAGAACGCCCTCGATGACTTTCGCGCACTCAAAGGGAGCATCATCTCCGGCTTTCGTCACTTCAACGACATCGGGCTCATTGAAGTGATTACCTGCTGCGCCACCCATGGCTTCATGCCGCTGCTCGGAACCGATGAAAGCGTTCGCGCCCAGATTCGCACCGCTGTTACGACGCACACGCGCCATATGGGCCGCCCTCCCCGTGGTATCTGGGCTCCCGAATGCGGTTACCGTCCTGCCGGTTTCTGGAACTACCCTGTCGGCCTCGCCGATGGCTCTCCCGCACCGGCGGGCTTTGACCGTATCGGCGTCGAGCAGGCTCTGTCCGAGAGCGACATCGAGTTCTTCTTCGTCGACACTCACCTGGTGGAGCAGAGCCACCGCGTTCCCTCACCCTACGAGCTTCTAAACGGCTCCGTTCCCACAGACGAGCAGACCGTGGCCATGACCCATGGTGACCATCGCTCCCTCTACCAGCCCTACTACGTCGACGGCCCGTACGATAAGCGCTATGCGACCACCATCTTTCCCCGCGACCCGCGCACCGGCGTCCAGGTATGGTCCGGAGATTCAGGGTATCCCGGAGATGGCGTCTACCTGGACTTTCACAAGAAGCGCTGGCCCGGAGGTCACCGCTACTGGCGCGTAACCGGTCCTCGCGTCGATCTTGGGGACAAGCAGCCCTACTATCCGAAGGAAGCTGCAGAGCGGGTGAAGTCCCATGCCTCGCACTTCGTTCATCTGGTGTATGAAGCGCTCAAGCAGGGGTTCAACGACTCCATCCCTCCAATCCTGTCAGCCCCGTTCGATGCCGAACTCTTCGGCCACTGGTGGTTTGAAGGAGCATTGTGGCTTGAGGCCATTGCTCGCACTCTCCACGACTACGACACGGGCATCGAGATGATCTCGTGTTCCGAATATCTGGATCGCTACCCACGCGCGGGCTTCGTCGCCCTGCCCCAAGGTTCGTGGGGGGCAGGTGGCAGCAGCGAGGTGTGGCTGAATCCGGACACCAGCTGGACCTACACTCACATCTATCCTGCTGAGTTATTCACTCGTGAGGTCGCTACCGCCGGTGTGTGGCGGGACTCCGATCTCGGCGGCCGCATTGCGCGCCAGTTGTGCCGCGAACTGCTCCTGCTGGAGTCCTCCGACTGGCAGTTCCTCATCACCACCGGGGCAGCTCGTGATTATGCCGAGGCAAGGTTCAACGCACATAACGATCAGTTCAACGAAGTCAAAACCATGTGGCAAACCTTCGAGGCTTCTGGCGCACTGACCGTAGCGCAGGAGGCGCGCCTGGCGGAGATTGAGCGACGCGATTGCGTCTTTCCGGATATCGACCCCGGCCTGTGGGCTGTGAACGCAAAAGAGGAAAAGCATCAACGCTCCAGCGGGATGGCCAGGCCGCCTTTTCCGACTGGCACCCTCCGCGCGGTTGAGGGTGCAGGGCCCGTTGCGTGATGCGTCACGGTGTCGGCACCTAAAATAGAAAGGTGGCCGGCAATTCAACGAGAGAGACAACGAACGAGAAGAGATCTCTGCCGATCTTCTGGCATCTTCTCTCACTGGATGCTCCCGCTGTCGCAACGCTGTGGA
The DNA here is from genome assembly GCF_059115365.1 of Edaphobacter sp. FHG110511_03. Lineage (NCBI taxonomy): Bacteria > Pseudomonadati > Acidobacteriota > Terriglobia > Terriglobales > Acidobacteriaceae > Edaphobacter > Edaphobacter sp. FHG110511_03. Next base: position 47,301 of record NZ_JBZYWL010000008.1, read on the forward strand.
CCTGGTTTATCGCCCGCACGAACCATGTCCCGCTCCGGATCTCTTCCCTAATTGCCATGGCCGCCGCGGTATGGACTCTCTATGCTGCGGATCGTCTCCTCGATGCACAGTCGCCAGGCAACGACGCTCTTGAGGCCCGGCACTACTTTCATCTGGAACACCGCACGGCTTTCATGTTTGGAATTGCCGCGGCATCGATCCTGCTGGCTGTCCTTCTTCCCCGCATCCCCGAAGCCGCCATTCGGCTTTACCTGATCCTCGGCGGACTGGTCTTCGGCTACTTCGTCATCATTCACGCCACGCGTAGCGCGCACCGCCTTCCCAAAGAGATCGCTGTCGGAGTCTGCTTCGCCGCCGCAACTTTCATCCCCACCGTAGCGCGCGAGCCCGAGCTACGGGTCCCGCTCCTGGCTCCCGCGCTTTTGTTGGCTGCGGTCTGCAGCCTCAACTGCCTGTTCATCTACGCATGGGAGCATCCCCTTCCCAGCGGCCAGACGCCTCACCCTGTTACCGCTGTCGCATTGCGCCATCTCACCGCTCTCACCCTTGGCGTTGCCGTGGCCGGTGCGATTCTTGCTCTACTCGATCGACACGCTCCCTGGCCGCTTTACGCTGCCGTAACCCTATCGAGCCTTGCTTTATTGCTTCTGCATCTACGACGCCACGTGCTTGCAGCGCTCGAGCTACGCGCCGCAGCCGACCTGGCTCTGCTCACCCCGCTGCTTCTGGTTCCTTTCCTGTGAGTGCTCCCGCCAACTTCGACCGCATCGCCCGGCCCTATCGAATACTCGAATACCTCACGCTGGGCAAAATGCTCGAACGGACGCGAATGCACTTTCTTCCGCGGGTCCCTGCATCAGGGAATGCGCTGGTTCTCGGCGATGGCGACGGTCGCTTCCTCGAGCATCTGCTAGCCACAAAACCCGATCTTCGCGCGACCGCTCTCGACAGCAGCGAGTTGATGCTCCGACTTCTCCGCGAACGCTGCGCACCTTACGCCAGTCGGTTGCGCACTCTCCACGGCGATGCGCTTGGTTTCATCCCTCCTGCAAACGCCAGCTACGACCTGCTGGTAACTCACTTTTTCCTCGACTGCCTGACGGAGCCGCAGCTTGACGAGCTGGTTCAACGCCTCTCTCCCGCGCTCGCGCCCGACGCCCTCTGGCTCTTCTCCGACTTCCGCATTCCCCCCGGTTCCATGGGCTGGCCTGCGCGAATCCTGGTCCGAAGCCTGTACCTTGCATTTCGCGTGATTACGGGTCTCAGTGTCACCCAGCTTCCTCGCCATGGCCTGTTTCTATCGGCAGCCGGATTCAGGCGGATCGACAGGCAGCTCTTTTTCTTCGGAATTCTCACCACAGAGCTTTGGCAGCGCGAGTCGGCCCAGCAGAAATGACCCCTCAAAAGTGGCGAGGGCGCACCACCCATTCCAAGCTTTTTCGCATCCTATTGAAAGCACTGAGACTTCAGCCTATGCCGCGCTCCCTGTTCGCCGCTGCTTTTCTGCTGCTTGCTGTTCCGGCGCTCGACGCCCAGCTGAGTATTGCCACCAATTCTCCGAATGGCCGGCCAATGTCGGAACGAGTCGTGTCGTACGTCATCGACGCGCGCCTCGACACCGACAAGAAGACACTCGACGCCACCGAGACGCTGACCTATCGCAACCTCACCGGCCAACCCCTTACGACCTTTCCCTTTCACCTGTACCTCAATGCCTTCCGTCCCGAGTCCACCTTCACGGCGGAGACCCGGATGAGCGGCGGCGTCCGCGGCTCGCTTGACGACACCTATCCGGCGGAAAAGATCGGCGGCATCACTGTCTCGCATGTAGACGCCGATGGATATGGCGATCTGACCGCCACACTTCATTTCACGGCTCCCGATGACGGCAACCTGCAGGACCACACCGTCGCAGAGATCGTCCTTCCGCGTCCGCTCGCTCCAAATGAATCCGTCACTTTTCACCTCACCTTCCACGACAAGTTCCCTCTCTCGGTCGCCCGCAATGGATACAAGCGTGACTTCATCATGGGCGGCCAATGGTTCCCGAAGGTTGGGGTCTTCTGGCACGGCGCATGGAACTGTCATCAATACCACTCCACGACGGAGTTCTTCTCCGACTTCGGGACCTTCAATGTGCGCCTGACCGTTCCCAGCCGCTACACGGTAGGAGCCAGCGGAGTCCCGACAGGAACCCAGCAGAACTCCGATGGAACCAAGACCTTGAGCTTCTACGGTGAGGACATCCACGACTTCGCCTTCGCAGCCAGCCCCCACTTCGTTGTCTCCGACGCGATCTATCTCTCCTCCCTTGGACCGGTCCAGATCCACGTGCTGGCCCTCGCGGCTCATCCGCATATTGCCCAACGCTATCTCGACATCACGCGCGGAGCTTTGGGCGAGTTCGAGCGTCGTTACGGGCCTTATCCCTACAAGGTGCTTACCGTGGTCGATCCCGAGCCGGGGTCGGAGATGGAAGGCATGGAATATCCAACGCTGGTCACCGGCGATGGATCCTGGACAGGAATCATCAAAGCGGCCGAGATCACAGTCGAGCATGAATTCGGCCATCAGTACTGGTACGGAATGGTTGCCAGTAACGAGTTTGAGGAAGCGTGGCTCGATGAGGGCATCAACTCCTACACCGAAGTGAAGGTTCTGGCAGCACTCCTTGGCCGCGGAACTTCGGCGATTCGTCAACGCTATGCGAACCTTGGCGATGGATCGCTGCAGCGCGACTCTTACCTCTCCTCGCCGGACTCCGATCCCGTAACCCGCTTCGCTTGGAAGTTCCGCAACGAGCAGTCGTACGGTGCCGTGACATATGGCAAAACCGCCACTCTTCTGACAACCCTTGAGGGGATCGTCGGTACGGACACCATGGACGAAGCCATGCGCACCTACTTCCAACGCTACCGGTTCACGCATCCGACGACCGAAGATTTTCTTCGCACCATCGAACAGGTCGCCGTTGCTCACGGGAAGGCGAAGGTACTCTCCCGAAGCCGCGCATCCGAAGCATCGGAGTCCGCGCTGCCCTGCACTCCAATCGAAAACCATCCCGCCAAACCGGGTCCGCTCGCCGCTACGACGACATTCAGCCAGTTGAGCCCCTTCGTTCCTGCTGAAGCTGTCTCCGGCGCAGCGCCGCCGTGCACGCCTTCAGCAAATCCTGCAGCTCCGTCCGCCTCCGAGCCCTCGTACGCGCCAACCAGCCTGCGACCGTTCTTCAACCAGGCGGTCTACGGCACGGAAATGCTCGACTACGCGGTCAGTGGATTCTTTTCTGAACCCGTGCGCTGGTGGGAGCCTGAGACCCGCGGCTCGGTCAAAAGGCAGTATCTCTCCACCGTCTCCCTCCGCCGCAAAGGCGATTTCATCCTTCCCGTCACCGCGGAGATCGTCTTCGACGATGGCAACCGCATCCGCGAGCATTGGGACGGCGCCGATCGCTGGACACGCTTCACCTATACGCGCAACGCAAAGGTCGTCTCGGTTGAGATCGACCCCGACCACCTGATTCCTCTCGACCGCGATCTGTTCAACAACAGCGATACCGATCGCAGCGATAAGGTACCCGCCCACAAGCTGGCGAGTATCTGGGTCGTCTTCCAGCAGATGGTGGCACAGCTTGCCGCCTGGATCGTTTGAGATAAATTGAGCGGAAAGGAAACCGCGCAGCAAGCTCTGTTCCTGAAAGGCCATTGCCCATGCCCCGAACCCGCAGCATCTTCTTTCATGGTCTCGGCATTACTCTTCGACGGTTCCCGGCCTTTCTGTGGACCTGCATCTTCAGCCTCGGGCTCGCCCTTGCCTTCTCCTTTCCTCTTTACACACAGATCTCGAAGCTGCTTGACCACTCCCTTGCCTCGCAGGGTCTCTCTTCGGGCTTCGATGTCTCCATCGTGACATCCACGGTCATGCGGATCCATGGCGATCACGCGGGCGACGCTAACGCGATGACCAGCCACGGCTCCATCGTGGCTTATCTTCTGCTCTATTTCTTTCTCGTTCCCGGAACTCTCTTCTGCTACGTCACTCGCGCCCGGGCGAGGCTGAGCACCCTGGTTCGCCAGGGCATGTCGCACTTCTGGCGCTTCGTTCGCATCACGCTTCTTACGCTGATTGTCGCCGGGGTGATTCTGGGCCCTCTTTTTGTCCTTCAAAAACGGTGGGCAGACTTCGTCGATGATCGCTTTGTCGGCAGGACGGCTCTGTCCCTCACCCTTGCCGGAATCTTCGTCGTCTTTCTTATCGCCTCGCTGCTGCGTCTTTACTTTGATCTGGTTGAGGTCTACACCGTCCAGCTCGGAACGCACCAGCGTCTCACCGGCCGTCCCGACCGCCGCGTTCGCCGGACTCTCGGCCCTGCATTCCGTTTATTGCGAAAACATCTCGCGCGAGCCTGGATCGTCTTCCTTGCCTTGACTCTCCTCGGATCCGCCATCGCCTTCTTCACGACACGAATCGCGATGCACATGCTCGCCCAGCCCCATGTCTGGCCCATGTTCTTCATCGCTCAAATCGGCATCTTCGCCATGATCTTCACTCGCTTCTGGCAGCGCGCGGCCGAGACCTCGCTCGTCCTCCAGAATCCTATCGAGCCTGAGTCCGACGCCTCCAGCGAGTTCGAAGGCTATCCCTACACGCGACCGGCTCCCGCATCGCCACCCCCGCCGCCACCATCACCATCACCTGAGAGCCCAGATCCGGATCGTCCCCGCCATATCGAGATGATCTATAACCCGGACCCGCTGACTCCGCTCTACCCCGCGCCGTTCTCGCCCGATGATCCGTTGACCGCGCATTCGATGCCGTCACCTCCATCGAATGCGCCTGAGACACCACTCGACCCCATCCCCAATCCCGAACCGGCCTCGCCGTCGCTGGATGAACCCGACCCCGGCGTCTTTGGCCACGATCCCGATCGTTCGCATGATCACGGAGCTCCGCAACGGCCAAAGGCTCCTGACGGGTCACCTGACACGCCACGTCATGAATAGGTCCTGCTTCCACCTTCTTACCCGGCCCGATGCACAGTACAAGGAAATGTTAAAATTGGGAGAATAACTATGAATCTCTTTATCCTTCGGCACGCATCGGCCGGAGAGCGACGCCCTAATCCTGTTCTCGACAGCAAGCGTCCCCTCGACAAGGAGGGGAAGCGCTATTGCCTGCATCTCGGACAGGTTCTTGGTGAGCTCAAGCTTCAATTCGATCTCATCGTCTCCAGCCCCCTCAAGCGAAGTGTCCAGACCGCCTCTCTGGTAGGAACCGAGGTAGGTTATGAATCGCAGATTCTTATGTCGAAGGCGCTCTCCCCCGCAGCCACCTTCCCGGACTTCCAGGGGCTTCTCGCCGAGTGCCGCGGCTACGAAAACCTGCTCATGGTTGGCCACAATCCCAACCTCAGCCAGTTCCTCGCAGGGCTGATTGTTCCCGTGAGCACACCTGCTCTGCCCCGGATCCGCCTGCGCAAAGGCTCGCTCGCGCGCGTCTCTCTGGATCGCGGCCCGGCAACGCTCCTGTGGCTGCTCGATCCACGGCCCGTGCGAGCGCTCTACATCACCTCGACGAAGAGCTCGCGACGAAAGACGTCACGGAAGTAAACCGCTTCCTTCTTCACGGACCAGGCCTCCAGCTCCGCGCCACCTCGGCCCGGAACCAGCTCCAGCACAATCCGCTTGGGATAGACATGCACTTTTATGCGCAGGACCGCGCTCGCCCGGTCCTGGTTGAGCGCTACCGCCACACGCAGAAGCACAATTGCGCGAATGACATGGGTATGCTCCTCAAGCGGAATCGTGCGCATAACGCGATCCACAGCCTCGGGTCTCGTCTTTCCAAGATACCGAGCCAGTGCGCTGACGATCGCTCTCTGTTCGGGTGAGAACCCGAAGATCTCTGAGTTCGCGATGATGTATTGCGCGTGGCGGTGGTGTCCCTGGTGGTTCATGAACTTTCCCACATCCTGCATCATCGCCGCCGACTCCAGCCAGAGCTTGTACTCGTCGGGCAGGTCGTGCACGCGTGCCAGCGCGTTGAACAGCTCCACGACGTGCTGCCTCACCGGCTCGACCTGCCGCTGCTCGATGTCGTAACGACGGCATACCTCGAGAACCCCGGCCCAGCGCTCGCTCTCGATCTTCTGATGCACCGACGCTCGCAGGTCCACGTCCCCCAGCATCTGCGCCAGAATCCCATCCCGAAGCCCCAGCGCCGAGTAGCGGAAAGACCTTAACCCGAAGCGCTCCATCAGGCTCGCGTAGACCAATGCGCCGCCCACGATGATCTCTGAACGCCGTGGCCCGATCCCGGGAATGGCCGCCCGCTGCTCGTCGCGCATCTTCGCCATGCGGTCGGCCAGCTTGCGGACTTCGCTTAGGTCGGCCGTCAACGTTCCGACATGTTCTACTCGCCGTTTTGCCAGCGACTTCTTCTTGTCCTTCGCGCTCGATCTCTTGCGCGCATAACCGCTGGCCTCGGCCAGCGCCGCCGCCGTTCCTGAGGTTGCAATCACCAGCCCGACCCGCGGCACTCCAATCTTTTTGGAAGCCTTCTTCAGCTCGCGGTCGATGTACTGCTTCAAGCGAGCGATATCGTCCCTAGCTGGAGGGTCGACGGTGAGAAACTCCTGCTGCAGCCGGACCGCTCCCAGTGGCAGGCTGACCATTGCCTTGATGCGTCCCCCATCCGAGACGGTGACCTCACAGCTCCCGCCGCCAAGATCGACCAGAACGCAACGGCCACGTGCTCCGACCTCGTGCGTCACCACACCCAGTTGAATCAGACGACCTTCTTCCAGGCCCGAGATCACTTCAACGGTCCACCCCGTCGCCGATCGCACCCACTGGGTAAAGGCCTCCGCATTGCGCGCATCCCGCATAGCGCTGGTGGCCACCACGCGAACCTTATCAGCAACATGAAGCTGCACCGCCTTGTGAAATCGCTTCAGCGCCCGAATCGTTGCCGCCATCGCCTCCGGAGAAATTGTGCCTGTCTGAAAGACGCTCTCGCCCAGTCGGGTCACTTCACGGTCTTCATGCAGTGTCTTCAGCCGATGCATCTGCACCTCGGCGATCTTCAATCTGCAGGAGTTAGACCCGATATCTACAGCGGCAAACGTCGGCATTGCACCTCACCCTCAAAAACCCGAAAAAATCACCCATCACAAGCAAGATACATCCCTGAATCCCCGTTCACACCAAGGCCTCCAGTATTCGCACAGCTTCTCCGGCGGCAACACAAATACCCGGTTTTTCCTTCCGGCCATTTATCCTTGAAAGAAGCGTCTATCATGACCACCCCCACCCTCTCCGTGCCTCTGGCCTCCCCCACACCTTCCGGGCTCCAACTATCTCAGGGCCCCCGCCGGTCGACCGCGCTGATCACGATCCTCTCTCTGTGGGCGGTGATCTTCTTCGCTTCTCTGTTCGCTCCCCCGCTGCTGGACGACGCCGACGCCACTCACGCCAATGCGGCGCGCAACATGGTCCTTACCGGGGACATGGTCACCCTGAAGGTCAACGGCATTCGTTACCTGGAGAAAGCCGCTCTCCCCTACTGGCTCGACGCGGCCAGCTTCCGCCTCTTCGGCTTCAACACCTTCGCCGCGCATCTTCCCCAGGCCATTGGAGTGCTTCTGCTCGCACTGCTCGGCTTTCACTGGAGCCGCCGAGCCTATGGAGACCGCGCCGCCTACTACACCGGCCTCGCCATCCTTACCTCTGCCGGGGTCTTTCTTTTCACGCGCATTTATATCCCTGAAGTCCTTCTGTCGCTCTTCCTCTCCATCGCGCTCTACAGTCTTCTTCGAGCTCTGGAGCCTGACGCAGTCCGCCCCGGCTTCCACGCCTATGCCATGTGGATCGCTCTTGCGCTGGCGGTCCTTACCAAGGGCCTCGTCGCGCTGGTCTTTTTCTTCGGAGCCGCCATCGTCTATCTCGCCTTTACAGGCGAGTGGAGAAGCCTTGGCAGAACGAAACCCGTCACCGGCCCTCTGCTCTTTCTGCTCATCGCCGCGCCATGGCACATTCTCGCCGGCCTGCGAAACACCGGCGGCATGAACGGCCATGGCTTCTTCTGGTTCTACTTCGTCAATGAGCACTTCCTCCGCTTCCTGGGCAAGCGCTACCCCAAGGACTACAACAAGCTGCCCGGCTACCTCTTCTGGAGCCTCCACCTGGTATGGCTCTTCCCCTGGAGCCTCTTTGCGCCTGTCGCGTTCATTCAGGGCTGGAGACTTCGTCGCCAGCCGCAATCCGCCATCGGAAGAACGTTTGCGACAAACACGACCCTGCTCCTCGTCCTCTACGTCGCCCTGGTTCTGGTCTTCTTCTCCATCTCGACCAACCAGGAGTACTACACCTTCCCCGCCTACCTCGCGATGCTGATTCTTTTAGCTGCCGCGCTCATGCGATCTGAAACGCAATACGACGAAGACAGCCGCCTACGCCGCTGGATCGTAGCCGCGCATGCTACCTACACCGTTCTCGGCCTTGCGGCGGCTTCCGCACTGGCCTATGGACTCTGGAGTTCCCGCAATCTTTCCTTCGTTCCCGATATCGGGGAGCTTCTCGCTCACCGCGGCGTGGGCGACTACACCCTCGCGATGTCGCACTTCTTCGACCTCACCGGCCCCAGCTTCGCGGCCCTGCGCCTTCCCGCAGCCCTTGCGGCAATCGCCTTTGCCATTGGCCCTGCTATCGCATGGTGGCTACGCGCCAGACGAAAGCACCTCGCCTCGACCACGGCGATTGCCCTTGCCTCGACTATCTTTCTGGTCGCCGCCCACATTGCGCTGATCCGTTTCGCCCCCATGCTCTCCTCGGCCAACCTTGCCCAGAAGATCCTCCAGCTTGAAGACAGCCATGCCGTCTCCCGCGATAGCCAGATCCTGCTCTTCGGCGACCAGGCCTATGGCTCCTCCATCCCCTTCTACCTCGGCAAGGTTGTCTATCTCGTGGACGGACGATCCACCTCCATGCTCTTCGGCTCGACCTTTCCCGATGCACCGCACATCTTCCTCACTCACGACGAGCTTTTGAAGAGCTGGGGCAACGGGCAACGCAAAATCCTCTTCGTCCCACTTGAAAAACGTGACGAGGTTGACCGCCTTCTCGGCAAGGACAAGATTCTTCTGGCAGAGACCTCCGGAAAGGCACTGTTTACCGATCGCCCCCTCGATCCTTCGAGCGATCGCTCTCTGGACCGTCCGTGAACACAAGCACCGTCCAATTCGTCGGCACTCATCCCGGCACAGCCGCTGAGGTTTCGGCTGCGCCTCCGCCTGTCGCGGCATCCGTAACCGAGTCCCGCCTCTGGAGCCCGCGATCGGTCGCGATCATCCTCGTCGCCTGGTTCGTTCTTCAGATTGGAGGTCTCTTTACTCCAGGCCTGCTCGACGACGTCGACTCCATCTACACCGAGATCGCGCGAGAGATGCTCGTACGCCACGATTACGTCACCCCCTACATCGACGGCGTCCGCTTCTTCGACAAACCGCCCCTGATGTACTGGATGGCAGCGGCTTCGATGCGCATCTTCGGCGCCCATGACTGGGCTGCCCGTCTTCCGCTCGCACTGGGCGTGCTGGCGCTTTTCTTCTCCGTCTACGCTTTAGGCATCCGCCTCTTTCGGTCCGTATCTCCTGCCTATGCGCCGGACCGCGGAGGCTTCTACGCTGCCCTTGCGCTCGCCACCGGTATCGGACCTTATCTCTACACGCGCTTCTTTATTCCCGACATCTTCCTTGCGCTCTGGATGACCCTTGGAGTTCATCTCTTCCTCATTGCCCTCGACTGCATCCATGAGAATCGCTCTACCCTTGTTCCCTGCGTGAGCTTCGCCGGCGTGATGGCTCTCAACGTTCTCACCAAGGGCCTCATCGGACTGATCTTCCCTATCGGGTTCGTGCTCGCTTACCTCGCAATCACGCGACAACTTCGTTTGTTCATGCGGCTGCACCTCTGGACATCCGCCGCTGTCTTTCTGGGGATCGCCGCGCCATGGCACATTCTCGCCGCCATCCGCACTCCCGCAATCGCCCTTCCTCCCGGCCAGGGGCTCCCTGGCCACGGCGGCTGGGCTTGGTTCTATCTCTACAACGAACACATCGCCCGCTTTCTCGGCCATCGCATACCGCACGACTATGGCCAGGTCCCCATTCCACTGTTCTGGTTGCTGAGCGTCCTCTGGATCATGCCCTGGGCAGCCTTTCTCGTCCCCGCCATCGTCGGCCACATCCGCACTCTGCGCACGCACCGGGTGCCCGATCTTCGCCGCAGCTTTATCGCGGCCAAGGTGGGAATTCGAGCGAAGCTCGAACCGCATTTTTCTAACAACCCTTTTCCGGACGCCAATTCCATCAAGCTGGAAGCAGCCCTTTCGCTCCTTCTCTGGACTGCCCTTGTCCTCGGGTTCTTCACCCTTTCCAGCAGGCAGGAGTACTACAGTCTCCCCGCTCTGCCAGCCCTGGCCCTGATGGCCGCCGGCCTGCTCGCGCAAGCCGATTCCGGCTCCGGCAAGGAAGGCAACTCGGCACGGACCAGCGCTCTCTCCTGGACACTCTGGTTCCTCGTCCCTCTCACCACGTTGGTCGCTCTGGTCTGCGGATACTTTGTTCTCACTGCACCGCGCCCCGCGCCCGGCACAGACATCGCTTCACTGATCGCGGCCAATCCGGAGTTCTACAATCTCTCCCTCGGCCACATCTTCGACCTCACGGGAGCGGCAATGGGCCTCTTCCGGGAACCGCTGGCCGCCGTCGCCCTCAGCATGTTTGCCATCGGCACCGGAAGCTACCTCCTCCGTCGCCGCGGTCTCCTCTTCGCCGCCAATCTCACCCTGGCAGCCGCGATGATCGTTACTCTATTGGCTGCGCACGAGGGCCTCGTTCGTTTTTATCCCATCCTCGGTTCCAAGAGCCTTGCCCTCACCATCAACCAGGCCGGGCTCCAACCCGGCGATCAGATCATTCTCGACGGCGAACTTACTTCCGGCTCTTCGCTGATCTTCTATACACACCACCCGCTTCATTTCATCAACGGCAACGTCAACGGCCTTTGGTACGGCTCTTTCTGGCCCGACTCACCCCGCATCTTCGAGACCGAAGACACTCTTCGCCATCGCTGGGCCGGCCCCGAGCGCATCTTCCTGCTCACCTATACGCCCTCTGCACGAGCGCATGATCTTGCCCGCTTCGGCCCAGTCCACACCCTTGCCTCCACAGGAGGCAAGACCGTCCTCACCAATCGCTGAGGATCACATCACTTAACGATCGTCATTCCGAGCGAAGTCGAGGAATCCCTGTATTTCTCCGGAGCTCCCGCAACTCTATCCCCGGCCATCTGCATCGATTCGCCACAATCATTCGAGGCTCTTCGCCTTTATCGCGCCTATGTGAGAACAAAAGAAATACACGGCATTCGTCGTTGCACAGAAGACGAACCAAGCATCCACCGCCTTGAAACGCTAAGGAGCTTCGACTCTTCCACCCTCACGAAGCCGGTACGTCTGCCCGCGATAGTAGAAGCGGTCCCCTCCGTAGCTTCCCACCCAGAGAATGCTCCCCAACAAGTCGCGCACAGGATAGATCGCCATTCCGCGCAGCCACTCCGTATCTCCCATCATCCGCAACACCATTCCAGCCTGCACCCAGCGGTTCGCCACCATCGCAGCAAGCCATGCCAGCCCCAGCGCAGGATGCCCGCTTAGCAGCCCCCACAGGAGCCCTAGCAGCCCGAAAGGCATCGCGAAGGTCAGCCCGCTGCCAAGATGTCCCCACGGTCGCGAGCGACGCGTGCTCTGCATCCAGCGAAGTTGATTGCGGAAGGAAACCCAGAACGGGGTATCCTCCACCAGCAGCCGGATCACATGCGTCGCCAGTACAACCCCCACCCCGCGAGTCGCCAGTCGATTGCCCAGCACAAAATCATCGGCATAGAACTGCCCCAGCTCTTCAAAACCTCCCGCCTCGACGAAGGACTGCTTCCTTACCGCCATGGTTACGCCGAGCGCGAACTTCGTCCCTTCAAGCATGTCGGCAACCATGACGCCCGAGCTCATCTCGACGCTCTTGCCCACCGCATCCAGCTGCGAAGAAAATCCCGCCGCCTGGCCGCGATGCACCGTTCCCAGATAGATACTCGAAGCCAGCCCTACCTTCGGGCTCTGCAGGTTCTGCACCATCTTTCGCAGATAGTCGGGAGTCACCCGTGCGTCGGCATCGCTGGTGATGTAAAGCTCATGCTTCGCTATCGAATCCATCTTCGACAACGAAAAGACCTTCGCATTGTGAAACTGCGGAGGAGGCTCTCCACAGGTTACATACCTTGCATCTACATCCGGATAGCGCTTCCCAACCTCCTGCGCCAGCTGCAGGCCTGCGTCACTCTCATGCCGCGCACAGAACAGTAACTCGAACTTTGGATAGTTCTGCTCGAAGAAGGTCTCGAGATTGCGCTCCAAACCATCCTCGGTGCCATGCAGCGGCTTCAACACGCTGACGGCAGGCAGGAAATCGGACATCTCGGCGGCTCGGTCTTCGCGGCGTCGGCGTACTCCAAACCGGATTGCTGCCGCAATCACCATCAGGCAGTAGATCGTCGACGTCACCGACCCGACCGCCGCGATCCAGAACACAACCTGTAACAGCAAACTCATCCCTTACCTGCAGACCTGCAACCTACTCGCAAACTTCGAGTTTATCGCAGCCGGAGGGGAGGAGCCCGGCAAACGCCGTTCGTGTGGAGAGCCTTTTCCAGTGCCTTAGTGAGCTCCAACCGGAGCCTTGCCCGGTTTCACTTTCTTCAGGAGCCAGACAGCCGCCACACAACCAAAGCTTAGCAGCGAAAGCCAGCGAAAGACATCCACGAAGGCCCAGTTTGATGCCTGACGTAACAATTCGCGGTACAGCGTGGCCTGCGCAGGACCCACCGCATTGGCCGGTCCAAAGTGGCCGGAAAGAAAACTGGTCGTGTCGCTAACCGAATTCTGGAACTGCTGACCGGTAATCGGGACCGAATTGATGATCAGGTTCTGATGCACCGCCTCCCGGCGCGTCAGCAATGTCTGCGCGACCGAGATGCCGATCGACCCTCCCACATTCCGCATCAGGTTGAACAGTCCGCTGGCATTGCCGAGCTGCTCGTTCGGAAGCGTGCCATAGGCCGCCGTCGTAATCGGCACAAAGACGAAACTCAATCCGAAGCCAGTGATCAGAATCGGGACCAGCATCGTCGTCGGCGAGATGTCGAGCGTGAGGTTCCCGAAGTAAAGCGTCGTGAAACCAAAGATCACGAACCCAAAGGTCAACAGATACCGCGGGTCTACCTTGTTGGCCAGATACCCGATCACGGGCATGCCGCAGATCGCCCCCAGGCCGCGGGGCGCAACCACGATTCCCGCAGTGAAGGCCGTATAACCCAGCAACTCCTGGTAGAAGAGCGGAAGCACCGTCACCGTCGAATAGATCGCCACGCCAAACAGGAAGATCAGCAGGCAGCCGATCGCAAAGTTGCGATCCTTCATGACCTTCAGATTGACCAGCGGATTCTTCTTCTTCCAGGAGATCCACACCCACCACACAAATGCGGTGATCATGAAGCAGAAGGCCCAGCGAATCCACGTCGCGCCGAACCAGTCGTCCTCCTGCCCCTTGTCCAGAATGATCTGCAGGCACCCCGTCCAGATCACCAGCATTCCGAATCCCAGATTGTCGAACGGCGGAACCTTGGCGTTCTTGATATAGGGCGGGTCATGGACGAACCGGCTGATCATGATTACCGCGAGGATTCCCACGGGAATATTGATGTAGAAGGCATAGCGCCAGGAATAGGTGTCGGTCAGCCATCCCCCCAGGGTCGGCCCAAGAACCGGAGCCACGACCACCCCAAAGGCAAAGACTGCCGCTGCTGCTCCTCGTTTGGCCGGTGGAAAGGATTCAAACAGGATCGCCTGCGACAACGGCTGCAGCGCACCGCCGCCTGCGCCCTGCACAATGCGCGCCAGCAGCATCAACGGCAGACTGGGAGCCGCACCGCACGCAAAACTGGCAATCGTGAAGATGATCACGCAGACCACCAGAAACCTCTTCCGGCCAAAACGCAGCGAGCACCAGTTACTCGCCGGAAGCACAATTGCGTTGGCAACCAGATAGCTGGTCAGAACCCACGTCGCCTCATCGTTCGAAGCCGACAAAGACCCTGCAATATAAGGAAGCGCCACCGAGGCAATGGCGGTATCCAGGACCTCCATAAAGGTCGCCAGCATCACCGAAGCGGCGATAAGCCAGGGATTTACCCCCTGCGTAACCTCTCCGGAATGATCGGCTGGTACGGTCGCAGCACTGGACATCGACAGACCTTTCCCATAGGCGCAAAGTAACAGATGTTGGTATTCGCGTTCAATGATGTGGGAGGAGACTCACCCTCTGCAACGGATAGGACGCAGAATTCACCCTCCGGGCTGGATGAACGGAGCGAAAGCCTTTGCATCCAACATCTGGAGACTCGAGCGCGATCAGCATCTAAATTTTTTGCGACCGAATTCGACATGGAGATCGTTCTCGACAATCAAATCCGTTCGGGGCGCATAAAAACCCAGATCCTGAAACGAACCTGGAATGATTCAGAATAGGCCTGAATAAGTTATTTAGAATGTGTAGATTTTATGCCTGAAGCGAAAATTCGCGAGCAAGGCGATATCATGCATCTTCTTGCATTGACCGACATCATATATATTGACAGTAAGTGACTCAAGGTGGGATGATCCACTAACGTCAAGAGATTCGGGCCAGACAACTTGGCCCACTATTGGAGAGATGAGCGATGGGAAAGATTATTGGTATTGACCTCGGAACCACCAACTCGTGCGTGGCCGTCATGGAAGGCGGCGAGCCGAAGGTGATTCCGAACGAGGAAGGCGGCCGCACAACGCCGTCCATCGTCGCCTTCACGAAGAGCGGCGAGCGACTGGTGGGCCAGGTGGCCAAGCGTCAGGCGATCACGAATCCTGAGAACACGATCTATTCGATCAAGCGGTTCATGGGACGTCGTTTTGATGAAGTCAACGACGAGATGAAGATGGTGCCCTACAAGGTTGTAAAGCAGGGCGACCACGTTGCCGTTGTAGCCCAGGGCAAGGAGTACACCGCGCCCGAGGTCTCGGCGATGATTCTGCAGAAGCTGAAGAAGGCTGCCGAGGATTATCTCGGAACGAGCGTGACCGAGGCCGTGATTACGGTTCCGGCGTACTTCAATGACGCACAACGTCAGGCAACGAAGGATGCAGGCAAGATTGCCGGTTTGGATGTAAAGCGCATCGTCAACGAGCCGACCGCGGCTGCGCTGGCGTACGGCCTCGACAAGAAGAAGGACGAGACCATTGCCGTGTACGACTTCGGCGGCGGAACCTTCGATATCTCGATCCTCGAAGTTGGCGAAGGCGTGATTGAGGTGAAGTCGACGAATGGTGACACCCACCTCGGCGGCGACAACCTTGACCAGCGCATCGTCGACTGGCTCATCAAGGAGTTCAAGGACGAGACAGGTCTCGACCTCACCTCCAAGGGCAACGAGATGGCCCTTCAGCGCCTGAAGGACGCGGCTGAGCGCGCCAAGATCGAGCTTTCGACGGCGCAGGAGACGGAGATCAATCTCCCGTTCATCACTGCCGACGCCAGCGGACCGAAGCACCTTGTCCGCAAGCTGACGCGCGCGAAGCTCGAGAGCCTGGTCGACGATCTGTTGCAGAAGTCGGTTGGACCCTGCAAGCAGGCGATGAAGGATGCAGGCGTCGACGCCAGCAAGATCGACGAGGTCGTTCTCGTCGGCGGGCAGACCCGTATGCCTGCGATCCAGGAGCTGGTAAAGAAGCTCTTCGGCAAGGAGCCGCACAAGGGCGTCAATCCGGATGAAGTTGTCGCCATCGGTGCGGCGGTTCAGGCTGGCGTGCTCTCCGGAGACGTGAAGGATCTGCTTCTGCTCGACGTCACCCCGCTGACCCTCTCGATCGAGACCATGGGCGGCGTGGCTACGCCGATGATCCAGCGCAACACGACCATCCCGACCAAGAAGACGGAGACCTTCTCCACGGCTGCGGACTCGCAGACCGAAGTTGAGGTTCACGTCCTCCAGGGCGAGCGTCCGATGGCAGCGCAGAACCGTACTCTGGGCAAGTTCAAGCTGAGCGGAATTCCTCCGGCTCCGCGCGGCGTGCCCCAGATCGAGGTGACCTTCGACATCGACGCCAACGGCATCCTGAACGTTACTGCGAAGGACAATGCCACCGGCAAGGACCAGAAGATCACCATCACCAGCTCCTCGGGCCTCAGCAAGGACGAGGTCGAACGCATGGCGAAGGACGCCGAAGCTCATGCCGCCGAGGACAAGGAGCAGCGCGATACGATCGAAGCCCGCAACGGCCTCGACTCGATGGTCTACAACGTCGAGAAGATGATCAAGGACGCTGGCGAAAAGGTCTCCGGATCCGACAAGAGCGACGTTGAATCCGCCCTCGAGGATGCAAAGAAAACGCTTGCAGGAACACCCGGCGCCAGCGAACTGAATTCCGCTCGCGAGCGTCTAACAACTGCAAGTCACAAGCTTGCGGAGGCGATGTACAAGGCGAATGCAGCAGCGCCGTCTGAGCCCGTCGCAGAGGCTGGATCCGCCGAAGAGCCGAAGAAGGACGAAGGCGTGATCGATGCCGAATACGTGGACGTCGACGAAAAGAAGTAACCGACGTACACCGTTTTGATGGTTAGCAGCGTGTAGAAGGAAAAGAGGGGCAGTTTTGCCCCTCTTGCTTTATAGACCCCAGATGGATTGTAGGTTTTGCACTACTTACTTCCAGGAAAGGTGTTGAACGTGAACAGCAGTAGAAATCGTAGGGAAGAAGTCTCCGATCTCATGTGGTTAGAAAACCTGGAACTCAATCGATTGACAGGAGGAAAGGCGATGACCGAGACGATGTGGAGATGTGATCAGGTACGTGCGGGTCAGCTTTATAACCGCATGATGTTCGATACGCGCGAAGAGGCTGTGCACTTTGCACGCAAGATGCAGCAGATGGAGCCGGACCAGATGTTTTCGATCGAGGCGATCGAAGCCAAACAGGTCTGGAACTAAGGCAGTGGTTCTGGTTGGGAAGTAGTTTTACTGCAGTTAGGTCTTCAGACGCAGCAATGGTTTTTCAGGCGACGGTAGTCTCTGGTGTGGACCAGTACCGTCGCCATCGTTCGTCTGGACCGTTTAGGAGGCGAAAAAAGAACGATGCCGGAAGGAAATGAGATTCATCGCTGGGCGGCCCGCCACCAGGCAGCCTTTGCTGGAAAGCCGGTTCGGGTAGACGGTCCCCAGGGCCGCTTTACGGATGCGGATGTACTCGACGGCCGCAAGCTCGAGCGCGTCCTCGCAGTGGGAAAACACCTTGGCTACGATTTCGGCAAAGACAGGATTCTGCACATCCATCTTGGCCTGCAGGGTGACTTTACCGAAGGATCGGGTCCTCTGCCAGAGATCAAAGGCGCACTGCGCCTGCGCATGTGGAACGCTGCTGCCGTCAGAAAACCTGCTGTGCCGGGCGAGAGCAAGCGCCATGCCTGGTACTCGGAAGACGACGGCACCGGACACCTCGACCCTGAGCAGATCGCATGGGTCGAGCTGCGCGGCCCCATGGACTGCTCGCTCTACACCCAGGAGAAGTGGGATGAGCTGCTGAGCCGTCTCGGCCCCGATCCCCTGAACGGCGATGGCCCCGAGAAGATGATTGCGAAGGTGCGCAAGAGCCGCAAATCCATCGGGGAGCTTTTGATGGATCAGACCATGTTTGCCGGAATCGGAAACATCTTTCGCGCCGAGCTGCTCTATCGTGCGCGGCTGAGCCCCTTCCGTCCGGGAAAAGACGTAGAGGAAGACACGCTGCGGTCGATATGGAAGGATGCAGGGGTGTTGATGCCAGCAGCGATGATCGATCGCAGAATCATAACCACGAAACCGTCAGACCGGCCTCATTCGCGCGGCAAGGCCCTCAAGGAAGAAGCCCATTACGTCTATCGGCGCAACGGTCTCCCCTGCTTCGTCTGCGGAATTGTAGTGAAGAAACAGGAGGTAGCGGGGCGAAATCTGTTCTGGTGCCCTGTCTGCCAGGCGGAATAAAAAACGGGTGCAGGACGAGATGAAGCGCATGTGGCCTCCCGCGTAGATTATCGAAGAGATGCGGATTTCGTGACGGAAGCAAACTTAGAAGTTAGATAATTAGAAAAAGAAAACTATGGCGACAAAGACGAAAGATTATTACGGGCTGCTTGGCGTAAAGAAGACGGCCACGGCGGATGAGATTCGCAAGGCATTCCGCAAAGCCGCGCGCAAGTACCATCCTGACGTGAACCCGGGCGACAAGAAGGCGGAGGAGAAGTTCAAGGAAATCTCCGAGGCCAATGACGTTCTGAGCGACGAGAAGAAGCGCAAGATCTACGATCAGCTCGGCTTCTACTCCGACTCCATCGATCCGGCTGCAGCTGAGGCCGCGGCTCGCGGCGGCTACGGCGGACCTGGCGGGTTTGGCGGAGGTGCACCCACCGGTCGCGGAGGCGCGCAGGAGGTTCCCTTCGACTTCTCCGGCTTCGACTTCTCCGACTTCCAGGCCGGGGCAGGCCGACAGGAGCAGACCGGCGCAGGCGGATCCGGTGGAGGCTTCCGCGACATCTTCAGCCAGATGTTCTCTGGCGGCCGCAACACCGCATCGCGCGGACCTCAACCTGGCACCGACCTCGAGTACCAGGTCAGCGTCGACTTTTGGACCGCCATTCGCGGCGGCATCGCTCGCCTCGAGATCCAGCGGCAGGAGGTGTGCCCCACCTGCAAAGGCAAATCGACCACGGGCGGAAGCATGGAGTGCCCCGAGTGCCACGGCTCCGGCCAGGTCACGCAGATGGGCGGACGCATGAAGTTCAACATCCAGTGCCCACGCTGCGGCGGGTCGGGCAAGGTGCAGAACAGCTGCCCCACCTGTGACGGCGAAGGCGTCGTCACCAAGCGCGAGCCGCTCGAGTTCCGCATCAAGCCGGGAACACGCGACGGGCAGCGTATCCGTCTGGCGGGAAAAGGCAACGCCGGAACTAACGGCGGCGCCGCAGGCGATCTCTTCCTGATCATCAAGGCAGGGACCCACCCTTTCTTCACCCGAACCGGGGACGACATTTACGTAACCGTACCGGTCACAATCTCTGAAGCCTCGCTGGGAGCGAAGATCGATGTTCCCACCATCGACACCCACGAAGGCGGAGGAAGGACGCAGCTCAAGATTCCGCCGGGCACTCAGACCGGTCAGAAGCTTCGCCTGCGCGAAAAGGGAGTTCCCTCAGCCGTTCACGAAGGCAAGCGCGGAGATCAAATCGTCGAGGTCAAGATCGTCGTTCCCAAGGTGCAGGACGAACGCTCCAAGGAGATTCTGCGCGAGTTCGCCAAGCTCAATCCCGACGACCCGCGCGAAGAGCTCTTCGCGAAGGCGTGAATCGCTACATCACCGGCTGATCCGCTGACGATACCCAGGGCGCGGTCGTTGCCCTCGCCTGTCGTTGTTCCAAACGCTTTTCCTCGACGGCAGGCCTCCTCAGCTGCGCGGTGGATGGGGAAGCCGGAAGCACAAACTCGTTGGCCAGTGCGGCCAGCCGATGCGTCGTCTCAGGGGCTACTGCTGCTATGCGTGCGGCGAGCCATGCGTGCGGAGTAAGAATGACCTCCGCGCGCCCTTTGGCGACTGCGTTATAGATGTGGTTGGCCGCGCGCTTTACCGACGCCGCAAGAATCGGGGTCGTGGCTCCAAGATCGAACCAGAGTGCCTCCTTCTTC
The DNA here is from genome assembly GCF_059115365.1 of Edaphobacter sp. FHG110511_03. NCBI lineage: Bacteria > Pseudomonadati > Acidobacteriota > Terriglobia > Terriglobales > Acidobacteriaceae > Edaphobacter > Edaphobacter sp. FHG110511_03. The sequence continues at coordinate 67,154 of NZ_JBZYWL010000008.1, forward strand.
TTGTCACCGACGAACGAAGCATGGTGATGCCCTCCCGTACGCATCAAGCCCGGGCAGACCGTCGTAACCCGCACGCCCTTATGGCGCAATTCAGCGTGCAGTCCCTCCGAGAACCCGACCAGAGCGAATTTGCTCGCCGTGTAAGGCAGCATGTGAGGCACCGCAACCTTCCCCCCGACAGAACCGATATTGACGATCGCCGCCCGATTCCTCCGTCCACGATGAAGCATGTACGGAAGGGCAGCCTGGGTCATGTGCAGCGCAGCGAAGAAGTTCGTCGACATGGAGCGGTGGAAGGCCTCGAGCGACTGGTCCTCGAAGGGGCCCACCTCCATGATGCCGGCGTTGTTGATCAGCACGTCGACGCGGCCAAAATGAGCGATGGCATGCTCGACAAGACTCGCTGCCTGCGCAGGGTCGGTCAAATCGGCAGGAATGAGCAGGACATCCTCGTAGGAGCGGGCCGCCTTGCGCTTCAGCAGCGTATTCCGCGCCTTTGTAAGCTCTTCGACGTCGCGCGCCGCCAGCACCAGTTTGTTCCCCGCACGGGCGAATCGCTCCGCCAGCGCCAAACCCAACCCGCGCGAAGCTCCGGTAATCAGCACGACACGATCGGAGACACGTTCTTTACGGCCGCGGACTCCGGACTCGCCCTGCCTCCTCCGCGAATTCAAAGCGTAGGCTGCCGCAGCGCCGGCGACTCCGGTAAGCATCTGAAGGAGAAGAGCGTTTCGTTTCATGTCAGGAATCCGATCCGGTACGGTAGTCTGAAGAGCATAACTGACTTGTTTGACGCTAACTTCAATCGTCAAGCTAGACTTCTCCTTGAGAAAAAGCTGGAAGGGAGACCGGGAGGACGGGGCCATGGCTACAAAGCGTAAGAGCAGAGGCGCATACATGATCTCGGCCGTCGCCGAGATGTATCAGATCCATCCCCAGACGCTGCGGCTGTACGAGCGCGAAGGTCTTCTGCGCCCCTCGCGCAGTGAAGGCAACACACGCCTCTACACCGACGAAGACCTGGAGCGTCTCGAGTTCATCCTCAACCTCGCCCGCGATCTCGGCGTCAATATCGCCGGAATCGCCGTCATCCTGCAGATGCGGGAGCGGATGGAAGAGATGAACCGGCAGATGCAGGGATTCGTCGACTACGTCAGAACCGAGATGCTGTCGAGGATGCAGCCGCAGGGCTCTTCCGCAGGGCTTATTCCCATGCGCCGTCCCGTTGTGGTGGCGCCCACTGCCCCAGGCAAAAAAAAGCGATCGGGTCCGGAGGAGTAGCTTCCGCTGGTCACAAATCTTCGGAAATTCACCCGGATCTCCTCGTCTCTCTTTGACGGGCGGAGTAGCATGAACCCGCTTGCATTCCGCATTTTCAAGGAGACTTTAAGATGGCTCAACCCTTCGTTCACATGGAGCTCAACACTCCCGACCTGGCAAAGGCAAAAGACTTTTACGGACAGCTCTGTGGCTGGACCTTCGACGACGTCGACATGGGAGCGCCCGCTGGAATCTACTCCGTATTCAAGCCTTCCAGCGGCCCCGGAGGCGGAATCTACACCATGCCAGGACCTCCTCCCGCATGGCTTCCTTACATTGGCGTCGAAGATCTGAAAGCCTCGACCGACAAGGCGATCTCTCTGGGCGCGAAGGTCCTCATGCGCGAGCAGGAGGTTCCAGGCCACGGCTCGTTCTCCATGCTGGTGGATCCTACGGGAGCCTCAGTCGCTCTTTGGCAAGCGAAACAAGCCTAGGCTGTAGCCACAGATTCCCTAAGCTACCCTCGCGGAGAGCTTAGGGAATCTGTGCGCCTGAAACTCCGCATCCTATTGCGGAGTCGTTGGGGTGGGACTGGTAGAGCCTCCGGAGCCGAAGCCCGAGCTCCCGGAAGATCCAAAACCGCTCGGACTGGAGTTCAAGCCGGGTGACATCGGACTTGTGGGTGAGCTGGAGCCAAAGCCTGAAGGAGAGCCCGACGACCCAAAGCCGGAGTTTGTGCCCCCGCCCAGCAAGGCCGCCTTCGCCTTCAACTGCTCGATCCTGGGATCATAGATAAACTCCCAGGTCTGATAGGTCGACTGCTCGTTCAGGATTGTGATCGAGGCTCCCGAACGCGAGCTGCCGATCCCTACAATCGGAGCGCCGCCGCCGGTAAAGCTGGTCGCGGACTGGCTGCCGATTCCGCCGGATGAATTCGAAGCACTGCTCGAAGAGACTGTAGCCGCCCCGCTCGAGCCTGGTCCTGAAGGCGAGCCTGAGCTTGAAGGTGAGCTGGTCCCGGAACTCAGGCTGAAGACTGACGAGGAACCTCCGGGGCTCGACGTCCCCATTCCACCCGAAGAGCCAAAACTTGACGAACCCGTCGTCCCTTGTGTCCCTCCCACCGTCGAGCCGGGCTGGCCCGGAGAAGCCATCGAAGAGGCTGACCCCAAACCTCCCCCGCCGCTCGGAATGCCCGCCAGCGGCTGACCGAAGAAACCCTTCACCGTGGTCTTGGCTTCGCCGACGTGGATCAACTTCCAGTCTGCTTTGCCGGTCATCGGGTCTGGGTACTTCTGGCGAAGAAACCGGATATTCGTCGACTTCACGAGCTGATCCATCGTTCCCGGATAACGTCCGAACTTCCGGTAATAGAGCTGGATCGCGCGAATATATTCGTTCCCGCGATGAATCGATTCCACCTCGCGGTCGCGGCGCAGATTGAGAGCCACCTTCGGAGCGGCGACGCTCAAAGCCAGCATCACCAGAAAGACAAGCACGATCACGCCGATGAGCATAAAGCCCTGTTCGTCTTCTCGCGTCCTGTTGTTCTCGTGATGCTGCATCGCCGTCACCTAGTGGACAATCAACGGGAGCGACTGCCGGTTGTTGTTCGCCATGTCTTCTACCAGAACCGAATTTGCCGAGATCGTAAGAATACGATACCGCCGCTGCACAACGTCGCCATCCTGTGCGAGAAAAACATCTTCCCCGTGCAGAAGGAAAGCATGCCGCTTTCCATTCGACGTGGTCTCTGTACCGAAGAACTTCAGCTCGATGGGCGGCGGCGGGGGCGGCCCGGGCGGAGGCGTATACACCGGAGCGGTCACCTTCGGACGCGCCGAAGCGATCGCCGTCGGAATCTCGACAGGCGCCGAGGTCGCAGAGAAAATATTGCGCCCCGTTCCGGAGTAGACCAGCCGTTCGGCAACCAGCATCGGCTCCATCTTCAGCGTCGGGTCCAGCTGGGTCGAAGCGGTTCCAACATTCTTCGCCTCGCCTGTAGAAGTGCGCAGACCTGTCGGCTTGGTCCCCTGCACTACGACCGGCTGCAACGGTCGCGGCGCCGGAGCGTCGTCCGAGAGCTGATAGTAGAGGATTCCGCCTGCAAGCAGAACAAACGCGCCGACCGCGAGGGCCTTCTTCTGGACATCGGGAGCCAACCTCATCGCGCCTCGCCTCCCCGCGTCGCGCCGTTCGCCGACGAGCTTTGTGGCTCTGCGTCTGCGGCTGCGGCTGCGTCTTTACCCGCCCGCAGATACGTCGTCAGGCTCAGTCGTAGTCCGACCATGCCGCTCGATTGGCCGGTCAGGGTTACGCCGCGAATCAGGAAGAACATCTTGTCGCGCTCAAGCGAATTGATAAAGAGAACCAGCGGACGATAGTCTCCATTGAAGCTCTCGTCCATGCGAACTTCCGTAAGCGCCCCGGCCGCGCCATCCAGCACGGGAGAATACGCGTACTGGCCGCGCGTCATCTTCACTCCCTGCTGCTTCGTCAGGGCGCCCAGCTCCGTAAGCACCTCGGAGTAGGCCACGGGCAGCCGCTTCAAATAAAACTCGTCCGAATCTTCGGTCGCCTTCGCCAGCTTGCCATCCAGTCCTTCAAGAGGCTTGGTTGCAATCTCGGCCGTCTTCATTACTAAGGTCTGCTGATCGAGTGCAACCGCGTTTTGGCTGCTGGCGGTCTTCCAGGCGATCCCCATCTGGATCAGAAGATAGAGGTTCACCAGCGCAAGCAGAGCGATGCCAGCGTAGTAGAGATTCAATCGCGTCAGCAAGACACGAATACGCTCTGAAACTCCCTGCACCCTCTTGGCGACCGTCGTTTGAGTCGTTTGAGTCGTTGTCGTCATCGCGGTCCTGCTCCTGGCGTGCGCGGTGCCGGAGAAGCCTTGGTCCCCTGCGAGCTTCGCGATCTCTTGGTCTTCGGCAGATCGGATGATTTCGTCTGCAACTTATCTTTATCAGCCACAGATGCGGTCTTGGCTTTCTTTTCGACGGCTACAGGAAGAGGGTTATAGCCACTGTAGATATCGAACTCGACCGCGCCGGGAGCGAGTCCCGAAGAGGCCGTACCGTTGTGACCTTCCTGCATCTGCGCCGATTCCGTGGCCAGGCGGGGAGCGATGAAGCGCTGCGACTTCTCAAGATTCCCTACCAGCTCGACTGCGCGCTCGCGCTCGCCGCTAACGCGAAGCCGGATGCTTACCTCGCCGGACTTGTTCGTCGCCGGCTCGATGCTTGTCACCTGAACGCCGGCAGGAAGCACGCGCTCCAGATCCATCATCACTGCCGTCCAGCTGAAGCTCTTCTTTGCGAACAGCGCGTTGAGAAACTGGCTTCGCTCGAGAACAGCCATATTCTGCGGCTGGTGCATTCGAGCCTCGTTGTGTTGCCGCAGCTGCTGATACTGCAGCGTCTTCGCCTTGAGGGCGTTCATCTGGGCCTCTGCGACACGTGCCCTCGCGTTCAGAAAATGCAACGCGATACCAAACACCACCGCTAGAAAGATAAGCGCAACGGCAGCCAGTCGAAGCCTGGCATACAGGGGACGCAGCTCAATAAAAGGACGCGTTGCAAGATTGACTGAGATTCGCATCAGTTCTTCAGAGCTCCCCTGACGCCGGCCAGCCAGCCTCGCGAAAGATGCGTGGCCGCAGCCCCGGCCGCAAGAGCATCCGCTCCGACCATCTCCCTCACATCCGCTCCTTCAAAACCGTTCTCCTCGAGAATCAAGCCCAAAGCCTCCGCCCCCATGGTTCCGGCAGAAAGAATTGCATCGGGCGCGCTTGCCAGCGTGTCCTCAAAGTAGGCCGCAGCCACACTCACGGCCTGGGCGATCTCACGACCCGTCATCGCCGCCTCAGCCGAGGCAAGCACCTGCGCCTCGATTGCCGCCGCTTCCTCAATGCGGTCATATCCGTTATCCCCCGCCGGTATCTGCAGCAAGGAGTCAGGATCCCCGATCGCGGGAAGCTCATTCGCGAGCTCGAGCGAGCGATGCAGCAAAAGCACGCCCGCGCGCACGATCGCGGTCGTAATCCCTCCATGCCCGGCATTCACCATCAGGACCGCCGACTGCTGCTCCTCAAGACCGGCCAGCGCGGCCAGCGTGCTCGGAAGCACCGCACCCGGCGTATAGCCAGCCGCGACGACCGCCTGCTCATACTCGTCTAGAACCTCGCGCGGCATGGCGACAGCCAGAACCCGCACCCCGTTCTTGTCGCTGGACATCACCTGGTAACTCAGCGCCGCATGGTCGCTATCGAACGGCAACAGCTTTTTCAGCCGGAACCGGACTACCGCCATCGCTTCGGCCGGCTTCGTGGGCAGGGCGTCGAACTCCAACAAAAGCACCCTCGCCGTCGCGTCCGGAACGATCACCGTAACCGCTCGTCCGCGATCCCCGGTACGTCGATCCCCCGTACGTCCCGCAACCGTATCCAAAGTCTCGCGCAGGGCCGCCACCACCCGATTCCGATCGGCGAAGTTTCCTGCCTTTAGCCCGATGGCGAGCGAGCTGCCATCCAGTGGGCTTCCGGCCACGGCCGTCAAAAGCGCCGCGGCGTCTTCAGCCCTGGCCGCAACAATACCTTCCGCTCTCAGCTCAACCGCGAGCCGGGGGCGCGTACCCAAAGTTTTCGGGAAAATCTCCATTCCGTCTCAGCTTATCCTGTTCTCTCGTCCTAACCACTTCGCCCTGAGACTAACGCCCCGCTTCGATGAAGGTTACCTTGTTGATCTCTTTGAGCGTCGTGATGCCATCGCGAACCCGCTCCAGAGCCGAATCGCGAAGAAACGCCATTCCCTTATCCCGCGCCTTCTTGCGAATCTCGCTTCCCGGCTTCTTCGCCAGCAGCATCTCTCGAATCTCATCGTCCAGCTCCAGCAGCTCGTGAATCGCCGACCGCCCCCGATATCCCGTTCCACCGCACTCAATGCATCCGGCTCCCTCGCGGAAGCGGAAGTTACGCCATTCCTCGGGCTTGAGACCACTCGCGATCAATTCCGCGTCATCGTAGCGAACATCCCGTACGCAAAAATCGCAAACCTGCCGAACCAGCCGTTGCGCCAGAATGCAGTTCAGCGCCGAGACGAAGTTGTACGGCTCCACACCCATGTTGAGAAAGCGCCCCAGCACGTCCACAACGTTGTTCGCGTGCACCGTCGTAAAGACAAGATGCCCGGTGAGCGCAGAGTTGATCGCGATCTGCGCCGTCTCCGCATCGCGAATCTCACCCACAAGAATCTTGTCCGGATCGTGCCGAAGAATCGACCGTAGACCGCGGGCGAAGGTCAACCCCTTCTTCTCATTCACCGGAATCTGCGTGATGCCGCGAATCTGATATTCGACCGGGTCCTCGATCGTAATGATCTTGTCCTCTTCGCTTTTGATCTCGTTCAGCGCCGCATAGAGAGTCGTCGTCTTTCCCGATCCCGTCGGCCCGGTCACCAGCACCATGCCATACGGCTCCTTGATATAGCGGCGAAAGCGCTCCAGATCGCGTGCCGCAAATCCCACCACCTCCAGCGAGAGCTTCTTGAACTTCTCGCTCATCGACTCCTTGTCGAGTACGCGAAGCACAGCATTCTCGCCATGGACCGTCGGCATGATCGAGACGCGGAAGTCGATCAGGCGCCCCTTATAGCGCACGCGGAAACGTCCGTCCTGCGGTACGCGGCGCTCCGCGATATCCAGCTCGCTCATGACCTTGATGCGGGAAAGGATCGTCTGGTGATGCTCGCGCGCAATCGGAGCCATGGCCTGCTGCAACACGCCGTCGATGCGATACTTCACCAGCAGCGAATCGTCGAACGTCTCCAGGTGAATATCCGAGGCGCGCCGCTCCAGCGCCGTAAAGATCGTCGTATCCACCAGCCGGATAATCGGCGAAATATCGTCTTCGCTCGTCAGCCGCTCGATCGAGATGTTCTCGTCCTGGTTCTCTTCACTCGACAGGACGTCGAACGCCAGCCCCTCGCTGGCCTCATCCAGCACGCGCTGCGACTGCTCCGTCTTCTTCAGCAGCTCCGTAATCTGCGACAGTGTCGCCACCCGCGTCACCAGCCGCATGCCTAGCAACCCGGAGATCTCATCCAGCACCATCAGCTTCGACGGATCGGAGACCGCAATCGCCAGCCGCGAGCCCATCTGCTCCAGCGGGACGAAGTTGTACCGGAACATCATGTCCACCGGTACGCGCTTGAACAAGTCGTGCTGAATCTTGAAGTTCTTCAGATCAATAAAGTCGGCATGGTATCTCCGCGCCAGCACCTGCGCGCGTTCGAATTCATCCATTCCCAGTTCGTTGACTGGGATCGCCAGCGGAAGATTTGCCATACCCGTAAGACTCCTATGCTCAGTGAAGCGTCACCTGAGAGCCCTAACAACTCCAGGACAACCTGAACTCTTTTCATTGCAACAAAACTAACAACTCTTTTTAGATATGCACGCGTGTCGCCATTGGATAGGCTTCGCGTAGTCATAGACTTCTTAATGGTACTATTTCGCTCCCTCGCTTTGTCTGACGTAATCGGGCCCAAAATCCCAATTCAGGAGGATTCGATCGATGAGCGATGCCGTTGCCCCGTTGTCAAACTTCGCCCACAGGACCGTCAACTGGTCCATCTTTCTCAGTATCCTGCTCATTCTGGCAGGCTTCCTCACTCTCATGATCCCCTTCCTCGGCGGCATCGGAATCACCATCTTCGTCGGATGGGCGCTGATCATTAGCGGTGTCACCCATTTTGTCTTCGCCTGGAAGAGCCATGCCACCGGAAGCCGCCTGTGGGAGCTGCTGGTCGGGCTGGCCTACCTCGTCGCAGGATTCTACATCATCCTGAATCCCGTCTCCGGCCTCGCTTCCTTGACCCTCCTGCTCGCCTTCTATCTCTTCTTCGAGGGAATCTTCGAGGTCATCGCCTTCTTTCAGGTAAAGCCCCGCCACGGAGCGGGATGGCTACTCTTCGACGGCCTGATCACCCTCCTGCTCGCCTGGATGATCTGGCGCCACTGGCCTTCCAGCTCCGTCTGGGCCATAGGAACCCTGGTAGGCATCAGCATGCTCTTCAGCGGATTCTCCCGCCTGATGCTCTCCATCAGCGCGAAACGCGTCCTCAAAGCCGCCTAGCTCACTCCCACGAAGCGTCATTCCGAGCGAAGCCGAGGAACCCCTGTATTTCGCCTTTGCCGCCATCACCTGAGCGCGTAAGTGAAGATCTGTCCTACTTATCCGCAGAATCCAGCGACTGGATCAGCGCATCCGCCTGCGCCATCGATCCATCCAGGCTGGTCAGCAGTACATCCACATCGGTCGAGATCTTCGCCGACGTCCCCTTCAACGAGCCAATCGCCCGTGCATTCAGGTTGTGCTTCAGAAAGACCACCTGGTCGTGGAACGCAGTGAGCACAGGAGTCATGCGAGCCTCCGTCTGCCGCATCGACTTGAGATAGCCCGCCTCCTGCAGTCTCGACTTCCGCAGCATGTCCGCCGATTGCTGTTTCAGCTTGCGGTTGTCCATCCCATCGATCTCCTTCTGCCACTCCTTGAAGAGATCGTTTGAGACCTTGTCGATCGACTCGATGCGGTCGTGCAGCTTCTTCGCCGCGTCATCCGCCTTCTCATACTCGCTGTTCAACTTCTTGTAGTTCTTCTCCAGTTGTCCGCCCTGAAAGCCCGTCAGCGCCTGAAACGACTCCATCGTGGTCTTGATCTGCTCTTTGGCCTGCTGCTGTTCTTTCTTCGAATCCTTCACCCGCGAGACTAGGATGTCCCGCTTCTCCTTGCCCAGCGTGGCCATCGCCTTGTAGTACGTCCGCGTGCATCCGGCAACCAACAGAACAGACAGAAGCGCGCAAGCCGTTGCGCAACGAGCTTTCACCGCAGAGTTCATCAAAACCCTCTCAAAAATAACTGAAGTGTAATTTGACGGGGCCCGGTACTAATGACCACTCATCCCGCTGGCTCCCAGGCTGAAGATCGGGAGATACAGCGCGATCAGAATGGTTACAACGACAACTCCCATCACGACCAGGATGAGAGGCTCAATCAGGCTCATCGCCGCCGTAAGGTTAGTCTGCACGTCCTCTTCGAAGAATTCCGCGACTGAGTTCAGCATCTGCGGAAGTGCTCCCGTCGACTCGCCCACCTCGATCATCTCGATGGCAAGCTCCGGAAATGCCTTGGTCTGCTCCAGGCTCTTCGACAGACCCTTACCCTCGCGAACCGTCTCCACCGAACGAAAGACGGCATTCGCTACCTGTCGTGAGTCGATGGAGCGCGCCGCCGTCTCCAGCGACGGGACCAGTGGAAGACCACCGGTAAGAAGGGTCGACAGGGTTCGGGAGAATAAGCCGACCTGATACTTCAGCCAGACGTCCCCGAAGATAGGAGTACTGATGCGAACCCGATCAATCAGCGTCGCTCCCGCATCGGTCTTGGTCCAGCGAAAAAACAGGTAGCCAAGGCCAGCCATCGCGACCAGGAAGTAAACGCCATAATGCTGGGCATTGCGTCCCAGGTCCATCAGGAATACTGTCAGCGCCGGCAACGCCGTTCCAAGCTGCTCGTACAACTGCGCAAAGCGGGGAACGACAAACGTGATCAGGAAGATGAACAACCCGATCACCATGAAGATCAGCAGTGCCGGGTAGATCAGGCTGGCCTTTAACTTCTTGCGAAACGTGAGCGAGACCCGCTGAAAGTCCAGGTAGCGCTGCAATACCTCTTCAAGATTTCCCGAGCGCTCCCCGGCCAGCAAGGTTGTCGTATAAACCAGCGGAAATCCGCCCTGCGCTTCAAAAGCCTGCGAGATCGACTCGCCCGTCTTCACCCGCGCCGCAACATCCTCGAGCTGCGCGCGGAACTGAGGCAGTTTCTGTCTTCGCCCCAGAAGATCGAGAGAGCCAAGAATTGGAAGCCCGGCACGTATCAGCGTAAGAAACTGCTGGTTGAAGATAAGAAAAGTCTCCAGCTTGACCTTCTTCCGGTTGCCGCCAAGATTTCCTCGTGTTTTGACCGAGTAAACGTAGTAGCCGGCCTGGGTAAAGCGGGCGCGCAACTCCTCGGCGGTGGCGGCCATGTGAGTCTGCTCCAGCACCTTTCCCCGTTCATCCGCCAACCGAATTACAAACTCGTTCATACTTATTCCATCTTAGACGTTCCGCATTGCATGCCAGCACAGCCATGGGGTAAACCCTGAATTAACAAGGAAAAACCCGGAATTCACGCAAAGTAAAACCTTCGAATCAGTACCACATTGCCTGTCATCCTGAGCGGAGCCCGAAGGGCCAAGTCGAAGGATCTGCGGTTACCACGAAACTATGCCTGTCTTTCATGCATGGCGATGACGGACGGCTCCCCCGGAGAATCCGCCTCCATCCACATCCAGACGGCATTCGGCAGCGCAAGCGCAAGGGTCACCAATCCGACGATCCAGACCGGTGGGTCGAGCCAACCCCGGGGATTCATGGACGATTCAGGCCTGACGGGGAGCCAGAAATATCCCACAAGATAGAGCAATAGAAAGATCCCGAAGCACCACCGCATGATTCGATACGCTGTCTCGTGCGCTCTGAGCCGCTCCATCTCCACACGTTCGTCCTCGGGCTCCAGCATCTTGTAGGTTCCGACGCGATAACGCGCAAGGATCTCTTTTTGCTCATCCTCTCTCAGGGCTTCGAAACTTCTACCGTACTCCAGCTGAGCCCGATCTTCGAGACCGGTTACGACCGGATTCCGCTGTCTGCGCCATCTTCCGTCGATCAATGGCAAAGTAAAAAACAGGGGATTTAGAAGCCGCAACATGTTGTAGAAGCCGTGGTGATTTTGTCCAATCAAAGTTAAGAGATAGAGCGCCCACAGCACCGCCAGGATCGACACATGCCTGCGTCGCCATCTCTGCGACCTGTATTTCAAGGCCTGACGCAGCAGAAGACTCGGCTTCGCCATATCACGCCTCCCTGCGTTGCATCTCGTAGACCTGCTCACTCAAAGGACGAAAAGGCTCTGGAGAAAATATGGCTTCGATCGGCAATTTAAAGTAGCGACTGATCTTGAAAGCCAGCTCAAGCGACGGGGTGTAATCCCCTCGCTCAAGAAATCCGATCGTCTGCGGATTCACGCCGACCTCACGCGCAAGCGACTGGCGGCTCAGCGATCTCTCGGATCGAAGTACGGCAATCCGGTTATAGAGCATCTCAAAAATCCTCTGCCAACAATATATTGCGTATAAGCAATAATTAAATACTTATTTGCAATAAATCTGTTTGAACGAGGAAGATTATAGCCAGCAAAAGCCCCGGCCATAGCCGGGGCTTTTATAAAGTTACAGAAATCGTTAGACGCTGAAGCTCGATCCGCATCCGCACGTCGACTTCACGGCGGCATTCTCGAACTTGAAGCCGGCAGCCTCGAGGGTCTCGACATAGTCCACCGTGCAGTTGACCAGATACATGGCCGAGGTAGCGTCGACAAAAACCTTCAGCTCGTCGAACTTAATGACCTTGTCCATCATGCCTGCCTGATTCTCGAACGACATCGAATACTGAAAGCCCGAACATCCGCCGCCCACCACACCGATACGCAGACCGGCGGGGACCGGGTTCTGAGATGCCATAATCTCCTTCACCTTCGCGATTGCGTTCGCGGTAAGGTTCACAGCTTGTGTGGAAACAGGAGCACCGGTAACAACTTCAGCGGTAGGGGTGACGGTGGCAGTAGACATCGAATCTCCTTGTCTTTTCTCAAGACTCTTTAAGTGTATGCTCCCTCAATCACAGGGGCAAGCCTCTTGAGCCGTCCCGGCGGAACATCCACCCATTGGATGTCGCCGCGGGATTCTGGATGCATCTCTTCGGCCAGGGAAAGCTGCTACCATCAGCTTTAGGGTAGTCCGCTCGGACAGCCCTGAACTTTATGAAACCTCTCCTTTTCCTCGCGAACGCCTTTATCAATTTCTTTGGAATTACCCAGCCAACCGAAGCGGCAGCCAACCGAGCGGCCCAGTTCATCGCCTCTCTGATCGGATTGGTCCTTCTGATATTTTTCAGTGTCGTGGGATTCGGGATCTATATCCTCGCTCACCACTAATTAGCTAACAAATAAAGACCACATCCACGCACAAAATAGAAAAACCCCACATACTCCGTCATTCTGAGCGGAGCGCAGCGGAGTCGAAGAATCCCTGTATTTTGCTTATGCCGTCACGAAAGATAGCCCCGGATTTGCCGATATCCACAGAACACAGCAGAACGGAATCCCTCACAAAAGTTGTCAAGCCTTACCTCCTCTAAATCACACAAACCAGGCAAGATCGTTATGCCGATCAGTTCCTTTCATTCTGCTAGCCTTAAATACAAGGGATGAATCTGCGTGGATCCCCTGAATCCCCATAGAATCAATATTTTGCGAATAATCTATTTATTTTCAAGACTTTGCACCTAAAGTCCGAATCTAAGTCCTTTTTATGGAAGACTTTGCGCAAAATTCAGGGAGGGGATCCAACTAATCTCCAAACAGGCCTTCCCGGGACCGGGGAAGGGTATTCAGGTATCGAGCCTGATCCGCCCGCAATTCCTCACAAATAGCTGGTTGATCCTTGAGAGACAGGCGTATTATCCCGTCGGACGGCCCTCGCTGCCATCCGTGCCTGCTGCCGGCCCGCAATGGCCCAGCCCGGATCGCCCAATTTGCTTGGCCCTGTAAAGGGTGGAGGGAAATTGCTATGAGCCTTGTACCCATCATGCTCATTGTCTGGGGAGTTGTGGCAGCCTGTTTTCTGGCACTACTCGCCTACCGCGGACAGCTCACTCGTTACGAGGATGATCAGCTCTTCCTGAACGAGCGAGAAACGCACGAACAAACCACACAGAACGAGATCGTCCGAAAAGTAAACAAGATCGGTCCTGCCATCCGCGTCCTCGGCTTCGCCGCAGCCGCGATGACCGTCGGTATCGTGGGCATCTTTACCTACGACGCCTGGCAGCGCCTCAACTAGGAGAAGAAGGCCTCGAGCCAAACATTCACTCCCCACAGAAGATAGAGGGCAAACGAGGAAGAGGGCAGGCGCAAAACGCCTGCCCTCTCTCCATCTCCACTCTGTTTCGCTACGCGTTATAAGTTGAAGACGAGACGCGTCCACCCTGACCGGTCCAGTTGGTATGGAAGTACTCCCCGCGCGGCTTATCCACACGCTCATACGTATGAGCGCCGAAGAAGTCACGCTGCGCCTGCAGCAGGTTCGCAGGAAGACGCTCCGTCCGGTAGCCGTCATAGAACGCTAGAGCGGTTGAGAAGGCCGGCGTGGGAACACCGATCTCGATCGCATGAACGATCGCCTTCCGCCACGACCATCCATACTTGTTCAACGCGCTCGAGAAGAAGTCGTCCAGAAGGAGATTCTGCAACTTCGGATTCTTGTCGAACGCCGCCTTGATGTTGCTCAGAAAGACGCTGCGGATGATGCAGCCGCCGCGCCACATCAGCGCGATGCCGCCCATGTTGAGTTCCCAGTTCTGCTCTTTCTCAATGGCGCGAAGCAGCATGTAGCCCTGCGCATAGCTCACCATCTTCGAGCAGTAGAGAGCCCGGCGCACATCTTCGATGAACTCCTTCTTCTCCGAGATGGTAAGCACCTTCTTCGGTCCCTGAAGGATCTTCGAAGCGGCAACGCGTTCGTCCTTCAGAGCAGAGAGGCAGCGAGCAAATACGCTCTCGCCGATCAGAGTGACGGGCTGGCCCAGGTCGAGCGCAGAGATCGCCGTCCACTTGCCGGTTCCCTTCTGTCCAGCCGTATCGAGAATCTTGTCGATCATCGGCTTGCCATCGTCGTCCTTCTTGGCAAAGATCTTGGTCGTGATCTCGATCAGGTAGCTGTCCAGCTCACCCTTGTTCCACTCGGCGAAGATCTCGCTCAACTCATCCGGCGTCAATCCAAGCGCGTCCTGCAGAAGCTGATACGCCTCGCAGATCAGCTGAATATCGCCGTACTCGATGCCGTTGTGCACCATCTTCACGTAATGACCGGCTCCATCGGGACCGACCCAGTCGCAGCAGGGCGAGCCATCTTCTACCTTGGCCGCGATCGCCTGGAAGATCTCCTTCACATGAGGCCATGCCGCAGGATCTCCACCGGGCATGATGGACGGGCCGAAGCGCGCGCCTTCTTCTCCGCCCGAGACGCCAGTGCCGACGAACAGGATTCCCTTCTCCGCGAGCTCTTTCCTGCGACGGTTCGAATCGGTGAACAGCGAGTTGCCACCATCAATAATGATGTCGCCCTTCTCGAGATAAGGCAGCACGTGATCGATCGTCTGATCGACAACATCTCCAGCCTTCACCATCAGCATCACGCGGCGCGGCCGCTTCAGCAGCTTGCAAAGCTCCTCGGCGGAGTGGGCTCCGACCACCTGGGTTCCCTTCGCCTCATGATTGATAAACTCGTCGACCTTGGAGGTCGTGCGGTTGAACACGGCCACTTTATATCCGTGATCATTCATGTTCAGTACAAGGTTCTGGCCCATAACAGCCAGACCTATCAAGCCAATATCGCAACTTCCTTCAGCCATCTCTTTCTCCTCAGGCGATCACCCCTGGTGTTCGCGAAATTAAACATGTTGTTACAAACGCCACAGACCGAAGGTGCGGTGGTCCGTCACGAGTCTGACTACATCATAGGGGGAGAGAGGGAGAACTGGCAGGCGAGGTATTCCACAAAAAAATGGAGCCTCCCATAAGCGAGACTCCATAGAGCGTATTGGTCTGGTTTTTAGAAGAAGATTCTGCCGCCCAGCTGCACCAACCTTGGGAAACCCAGGGTTCCAGTGATCTTTCCGGCTGAGCTGCCGCCGATCTGGAGATTTGGGCCGTTGAACTGGGGCGTGTTGAAGGCGTTGAGGGCCTCGGCGCGGAACTCCGCGTTCACTCTTTCGGTGACCTTGAAGTTCTTGTTCAGAGAGAGGTCGGAGTTCAGATATCCCGGACCGTAGCAATTCGTGGTGCGGGAAACATTGCCATAGGGCAGGCCACCGCCTGCTGTGGGAGTTCCGCTCTGAGTGAAGGCCGCCGTGTTGAAGTAAGAATCGAGACGATCCTGAGGAGATCCCGATTTACAGGGATTTACGCCAGGAACGAAGTTCGGACGCTGGGTGGAATTGCCATAGCTGCTGAGGTTATTGGTGGCCTGCGTAATCGGTAACGGACCTCCATCCTGAACGATCATGATGTCGTTGAACTTCCACCCGCCGACGGCAAGATCAACCCAGCGGTTGGCTCCGCCCAGGAAGGTCTTTCCGTGTCCGAAGGGAAGCTCGTAAGTGGCCGAGATGGTGAAGCGCTTTGGAATGTCATTGACCGCGCGAGCATATTCCGAGCTGATGTTGTAGGTATCCTGCGGACCATTGTTGCCGGGGTTGAGCGTGCTGCTGGCACCCCAGGCATTATCCCAGTTCGAGGACCAGGTAAAGGCGCCAAGAATCGTGAGGCCACGGTTGAACCGCTTCTGCACTTTGATGTCGAGAGCGTTGTAATCGGAGATACCATTGCTGACCGAATCCGTGATGGCGCCAAACTGAGGGTACGGACGAACGGTCTGGTTGTAGGGCTGGTTTATGTTTCTCCATGCTCCCAGGCCCGCGTACTTGAATGGTGTCGAAGCGCCAAGTGCCGTGCTTCCCATCGAGAGGTAACTGTCCTGAAGCTGGTTGATGTTCATGTTGTTGCTCTGATTGCGTGCATGGCCACCGACATATCCGACCTTGAGCGCGAATCCATAAGGCAACTCCCTCTCGATATCTGCCGAGTAAGACTCGTAAAGGGGGGCCTTGCGGTGCTGATCGATCACGGAGATCGTGCTGCCGATGCTGGTGCTGTATCCCAGCGAGTTGCCGGTGGGAGAGGTGCTGATGTTCGGGAACGGATTGCTTAGGCTGACGCCTGGAACACCGCTCTGCGAGTTGATGGAATTCGTCAGCACATAGCCCGGAGCAAATGCGGACGACGTGCTGTAGACGATGGGCTGATAAAACAGGCCGTATCCGCCGCGGACGACGGTCTTTTCGTTGACGGCATAGGCGAAACCAAAACGAGGTGACCATTTGTTCGCGGTATTGCCGGTCTTGGTGGGATAGCCGTTCTGACCCGCGAACATGATGCCTCCTGTTGCCGGGACATTCGAGCCAGCCACCGTATAAGTGGCCGCAGGATCAAAGCCGACCGCGTACTGGTTGTTGCGCTCTTTCACACCAGGTTCGTTCTCGTAACGGATGCCGAGGTTCAACGTGAGCTTCGCATTCACGCGCCAGTCGTCCTGAGCATAGATGGCGTTATATCCCGTGGTAATGGCGAGCTTCGCCGGAATCACCAGTGAGGCGCTGGTGGGATAGCCCAGAAGCAGGTCGGCTGCGGTTGCACCCGTGCTCGAAGCCGAATGCGGATCGGTGCTTGGAAGCCCCGAGTTCGTCAGCGTGCTATCGAAGACGAAGTTTCCGCTCGTATTGCTGAGATTGGTTGAGGTCACACTGATGGCGCGGAAGACATAACCCGCTTTCACGCTATGTTTGCCGAGGCTCTTTGCGACACCAACGACGAAGTTACGTGAGAAGTAGACAGCAGGGCCAGAGTTGGAGGTTCCCTCATTGGCTAGACCCGCGTCTGCATTGCCTCCGGGCCCGGTGATCGCCGGGAAACCAGACTTCGACAACGCCTGCAGATAGCTGTTGGGGAATCCGAGTGTGGACTGATCGAAGCCCGCACTG
This sequence comes from Edaphobacter sp. FHG110511_03, assembly GCF_059115365.1. Classification (NCBI taxonomy): domain Bacteria; kingdom Pseudomonadati; phylum Acidobacteriota; class Terriglobia; order Terriglobales; family Acidobacteriaceae; genus Edaphobacter; species Edaphobacter sp. FHG110511_03. The sequence continues at coordinate 84,170 of NZ_JBZYWL010000008.1, forward strand.
ATGTCCTGGGTATCGTTGGGAAAACGGTTGAAACCAAATCCAACCGTGAGCACCGTCGTGGGATTCAACGTAATGGTGTTCTGGATGCCAACCGCATCGACCTTGCGATAGAGCAGATACGATCCCGAGCTACCAGCAAGGTTCTGGAGAGCGTTGCCGCCCGGCTCCTTGCTGCCGTAGTGCATGTAATAGAAGTCGGCGAGCCAGAAGTTTCCGAACTCATGGTTCAGCTTGCCGATGAACTCGTCCGCGCGATCACCCAGCGTATCGCCACCATTGAAGTTAAGACCGCCGTAACTGGTGATGGCGTTGTTTGGTTTTGGATACATCGAGAGAATGGCGTAGCCGACCGGGTTGATTCTGCTTGAAGGAATTTTATTGCCCGGAAAGGCCTTGCGCGTAGGGCTGGATGGATCGTAGATGCAGCGGCCACTGATGCAGTTTCCCGCTGCGTCGACCTGGCCAATCTCTGAGAAGTCACCGGCGTCCGCGATCGAGCTGCCGCGCTGCAGCATCGTCGGAACCGGGAAGGAGTTGGCCGCCGTAAGAGGAGAGCGTTGCCGGTAGCCCTCTTCGGTAATCCAGAAGAAGGTCTTGTCCTTTCCGCCAAGAATCTTGGGTAGAGGAATCGGTCCACCAATCGAACCGACATAGCTATAAAACTCGGCAGCACCGCGCGGTGTCGTCTGCGAGACGATATTGCCATTTGCGTCCTTCGTTGGAGTGCGGTTGTTGAAGAAGAGGTTCGCTCCCCAATTCGTCTGCCGTGTCTCACCCTGCAGGACGCCGTGCAGTGCAGCAGAGCCTGATCGGAGCGTCGTGTTGAACATGCCTCCGCTGGTACGGCCGATCTCGGCATCGTAAGTGTTGGCCTGTACCTTCACCTCTTCCACAGACTCAAGTGAAGGAATGATTACGGCGCGGTTGCTGAAGTCGGTGATGGGAATGCCGTCGACGGCGTAGTTGTTGGAGCTGAGCGGCGCGCCCGCGATAGAGATGGTCGAGGATCCGCTCTGATCCTGGAAGCGCACGAATCGCGGATCGCCCACCGGCGTCACGTTGTTGTCGAGCTTCGAAAACAGGAAGGGATTGCGTCCGGGATTCGGAAGATTAGTCAGCTTCTGCGAGTCGATGAGCTGCCCATTGTAAGAAGTCTGATTGTTCACCAGGGGCTCGCTCGCAGTGACTTCTACGCTCTCGCTCGCAGAACCGATCTTCATAGAAACGTCGAATGGAATCGTGTTACCCGAATCCACCGTGATCCCGCGCGTCTCCGATTTCTGGAAGCCGTCCATGGTGACGGTGATAGTGTAGCTGCCCGGATCGACGGCGTTGAACACATACTCTCCGGAGCCATTGCTGATGGTCTTTCGAGTTGTCCCTTTGGATTGGGATGTAAGAACTACCGTCGCCGGAGTCAGGGCACCTCCCTGAACATCTGTAACGGTTCCGCGGATTGCTCCATAGTTCGACTGCGCCAGTGCAGCTGTTCCAGCCACGACAGAGAACACGATGAGTAGAACAAATTTGTAAATTCTCTCTTGCAAGCGAACCATATTCAGCCTCCAGCGGGGGTATTCAACACATGTGGGGTCACAGCCTGTGCGTCCAGGCCACGGGAGAGGAAGGTCATCAAAGCAGACAGGTATGAAACCAGGACCGGAGCAGACGACGACTGAAGCCGCACTGAAAAGTGCAACTGGCGCCCATTGAAAGATGAGCTACCGCCGGATCGATCTGCGGATCGAGGAACTACTTCTTTATGAAGCTGTAGATAGCTGCGGGGGTCTCTACAATCTGCTCTCCGGCTACGCCGCCAGAGTTCCAGAACAGGCTACGAGAACACATCGAGCAGACGGACGGACGTTGTCTCTGCTCTTCCCTTGCATCGTTACCGAAGGGAGCTAAATATACACTTCTTAGAGCGAGGCCGAAGACCCCACCCAACGTGAAAAATAGCCTTTGTGGTATTGGGTTTGAGACTAGCGGACCGAATATAAGGTGTCAATAGAAATGTTCACGCGATATTGAATTCCATTGAGGCAAGACCGTGTTGAAGAAGTTTGCTTCACCAGCTTTGCCGGACCAATTTCACAAATCAAATTTTCGATAACTCATCCATCGCTTCTACCTTGTGTTTGCCTTTATGGTGTAAGGAACGGATCCAAATTCATTCCACCAGAAAAGGCGCCACCCTTGCTTACGCAACGTGTGTCTTTCATCACCGCTCTTGCTCTTGTTGCCCTTCCTCTTGTCGCTCAGCAGCACAAAGTAACGCAGGCTGAGGTCGATCGCATTACCCGGGATGCCATTCTCATCGACACGCATAACGATGTAACCTCGCTGACCGTTGAAGGGTACGACATCACTACCCCGAACAAGCGCGGTCAGACAGACCTTGCAAGGATGAAGGGCTTTCTCGGTGCTGAGTTTTTCGCGGTCTATGTTGGCGCGGAGTATGTGAACGGCAATCACTCAGCTAATCGCGCGTTGCAGATGATCGATACCGTTCGCACAGATGTCATTGCAGCGCATCCCAAGGAGTTCGTCTTCGCCACCACGGCCGACGATATCGTGCGAGCACACAACGAGCATAAGATCGCTGCGCTGATGGGCATCGAGGGCGGACATGCGATCGAAGATTCATTGCGGCTGTTGCGGGATTACTATGCGCTCGGCGTTCGCTACATGACACTGACCCACTTCAATACAAATAACTGGGCCGATTCCCAGGGTGACGCCGACAATCCCAAAGTTGCGCATCACAACGGTCTCACCCCGTTTGGAAAAGATGTCGTACGCGAGATGAACCGGCTCGGCATGATGGTCGACATCTCTCACACTGCCGACAGAACCTTCTGGGATGCGCTTGAGACGTCCTCGGCTCCCATCATCGCCTCTCACTCCGGATGTCGCGCGGTGACGACCTACACCCGCAACATGACCGACGAGATGATCAAAGCGCTGGCGGCGAAGGGAGGAACGATGCAGATCAACTTCGGCTGCGAGTTCCTGTCGCAACGCTACTTCAATGACTCCAAGCCGCTCCAGGCTTCCATGCGCGAACAGTACATGGAGGCGATGAAGCTGGAAGACCCGGCGGCCAAAGCCGCAGCAATCGAAAAACTTCGCTCAGAGTTCACCAGCAAGGTTCCCCCGGCTACGCTGGCGGATGTCGTGGCCCAGATCGACCACGCCGTCAAAGTAGGCGGCATCGATCATGTCGGAATCGGCACAGACTTCGACGGCGTCGCCTGCGTTCCCCCGGAGCTCGACTCTTACAACAAGTTTCCTGCGCTAACACGCGCCCTTCTTGAGAAGGGATATAGTGCCGAGGACATCAAGAAGATCTACGGCGGAAATCTTCTGCGCGTGATGCGCGCTGTCGAACAGCGGGCTCGTGAGCTTGGCTCGACGCCAGCGATTCACTCGGAGATCTCAAAGAAGTAAAACTCTTGCTTAAGTACGAGGGGACCCCTCTATCGGGGTCCCTTCTTTTTGCGTTCGATTCAGCTTACTTACTCTTTACGGCGATCACTTCGATCTCAAGCGCGGCCCATGGAGCGGCAAGCGCCGCAACCTGGAACGCTGAGCGAGCAGGCTTGTTCGGCTGCTCTTTGGTGCCGAAGTACTTCACATACTCCGACTGCATTCCAGCGAAGTCCAGCTTGCCCGTCTTTGGATCGGGTCCGAGGAAGACCGTCATCTTCACAACATCCTGCATGTCGAGCCCCTGCTCCTTCAAGGCCGCCTGGATCTTGGGGAAGATGCTTGCCGCCTGTGCCTTGGTGTCACCGTATTCGGCCTGTGTGCCCTTCGCAGCATCCGCCGGTGTGATCGGGGAGGCAAGCTGTCCGCTCAGGTAATACGTATCGCCGGCCCATACGCCTTTCGCGATGGCGGCCTTCTCGTCCTGGATGTGCTTCACAACCGTCTGCGCTTGCATGGAGAGTGCGCACACGGTCATCATCGCTGCTGCCATTAAGCTCTTCTTCATCCAACCATCTCCTTGTCGATCTCTTTCGCTCTTATGCTGAAACCGTCTGGCGATGCTTACCCTCAAGCCGCGCCGCCTTCACCTTGTCGCTGATCATCTGGACGGCTCGCCTTCCGCTCAACGCGGCGCCCTCCTGCCAGCCAACCACGTGGCTGGTGTGATCGCCTGCAAAATAGATGGGCCCATCGGGCTCGGTAATCACGGCATAATCGGCTGGAGAGTTTTGGCCGATCCATGAGCCTTCGTTCCACTTGATATGCTTCCATCCGCAGAAGACAGGCTTTTCGAGCTCCTTGCCGTGCCCCGGATGCAGCTTCTCGATGGACGCGCGTGAGGCCTCGAACTTCTGTTCTATGGTCAGCTGGTCGAAGCCGCCCATCGCCTCGTCCATATAGCCGGAGACGATGATGCCGCGATCGGAGAACATCGACGCGCTGGGATACCAGATCGGGCTCGGCCCCTGCGAAAGGAACGAGAGGCCGCCATAGATGTTGTAGTCCGTCTCCCAGAATCTCCGCGACTCCCACGGCACCTTGCAGGAACCGCGATAGGCCGCGCCGCCGCGGTCGACCGCGCCGCGGTGCGCCGGGTCGAGATCGGCCTTGATCTTCTTGAGAATCGTCAGAGGCATTGCGCACACAGCATAATCGGCTTCGATATGCTTGCCGCTGCCATAGGTCACACGCACACCCTTCGCCGTCTTCGCGATCTCAGTTACCGGAGCGTCGTAAACTACGACCGGTCCCAGGCTCTTCGCGAGCGCCAGGGAGATCTGCTGCATGCCATTTACCGGCTGGAACATGGTCGCCTGCCAGTCCCAGGCCTCCTCATAAAGCTCTGCATTCCAGAAGTTCGCATCCAGTAGCTCGTGAAGATTGAGTGGTTGATCGTCAACGATCATCGTCTGAGGTCCGGCGCCGGGGTATCGCTTGATATCGGCACGATCCGACCCTGCATATTTTCCGCTCTTATCGAGCGGGCCATAAATCTTCAGAACGTCGACCATTCTCTGCCGGTCTTCGGCGCTCAATTCCTGATCGAGTGCACCGCCGGCAAGCGCCTTCGTCAGCAGTTCGCTCACCTGCCCGCGCGTGTCATTGATGGCCTTGCGTTGACAGATTGCCTTGCCGCCGTTCACCTTATCGTTTTGCAACAACGAGGAGCGCGAGGTGTTGACCTCCACTTCAAGAGGAACCTTGAGCTCTCGACAATAGCCGAGCATGGTTCCATGTACCGAAGGAAGCCGCGCCGGGCCCATGTTCTGATACAGGCCTTCGCTCCAGGTAATCGACTGCTTCGTCCCATCAACAAACTCCACCACGTCGCCGTTCCGCGCGCTCCATGCGCGCCCGCCGGGACGATGCCGCGCTTCAAGCAGGGTAACGTCGTATCCCAGCTTCCTCGCTTCGTAGGCTGTGACCAGCCCGCCAACTCCGCCGCCCAACACGACGAGCTTTACTCCCTTGCCTGCTCCCGCTGCCGCCGCGATCGGCTCGGCCGCCATCGCTTTCATCGGCATCAGTCCTAACGACTGCATGGTTGTGAACGCAGCGCTGTACCCGCCAGCCTGCCCTACACGCATTAGAAAATCGCGTCTGCTGATTCCCATCGAAAGACACCTCGCCCTGGAAGGATTTGCGATCAACTCCCCTGTCGCCGGAGAAAATTGAAAGACCTGATTGTAAAGAGAGATGGAGCTTCGCCTGAGAGGCATCGTGGCCAATCGCGAAGATCTGCATGGATTCAAATAGCTGTAGCTTCACTGTAACGTAAATCGACAGGAGCTTGCCACACTTCTCTTCGTTAGATTTATGACGGTGGGTTTTGAACGAATCCAGTGCTCGTTTCGGTAGCGATCTGGACTTTCATGTGGTCTGCATGGATCGTCTTCCTGCCAGTGACATAAATAAGGGACTTAGCCGCATGGACTGGCTCATCAGACGGAAATACTTCCGGACAAACGCCCGTCCACAGTTTTCCGTACACGTACTTTGCCCAATGCCGCAGGCCGCGCTCAGGAGTCTCCTGCATCCACTCCCGCACCGGTACGCTAAAACCGCTCTTCGGCCGGTTCAGAATCTCTGGGGGAAGCGACCTCCTCAACGCCTTCGCCATCGAGGGCTTCCGCGGAGCCAGACCACTAGCCCGCAGTGGAGCTAACTTCTGCAGCAGCGTCATATCGACAAATGGCACGCGAATTTCGATGGAATGGGCCATGCCCGCCCAGTCCGCGTCGCGCAGGAGCTGAGAGCGCATGTAAAAGCTCATCTCCAATGCGGAAACACGCAAAAAGTCCACCTGCTTCCGCGAGGTGCCCCGCAAATCCGCCAGAGGCCGTACCAGCGCATTCATCTTCCCAATCGAACCCAGCTCTCGCCATCCTGTCCGCACCATCTCAGGATCCAGAAACTGCGGCAGCTCCCACGGCATAAACAGACCTCTTCGCAGCAGATAAGCTCCGCCCCAGGACCCGCCATATTCAAACAGGCTGGCATACTTGGGCGAAGTAAAACGCTGCATGAGGGGCGCAGTAATGCGATGCCAGCCGCGCGCGAGCATCGGAACCGAATTCACGGTACTCACCGTTCGAACCGTTGGGGGAATCTGTCTGAAACTCGGATATCCTCCGAAAAGCTCATCACCACCCAGGCCGCTTAGCGCGACCTTGAATCCCCGCTCTCGCGCGAACCAACTAATGAAATAGGCATTGATTCCATCAATCGTCGGCTGGTCCATCTGTTGCAATAATCTTTCACGATGCTTAACAAACGTGCCCTGATCGATAAAGCGCACGTAATGGGGCAACGCATATTCGTGAGCGACTCGAGCTGCCAGACACGTTTCGTCCTGGTCCGTCCCTCGCAGCAGGTCGAACCCAAGCGTTAACGCCTCAACATCGTTGTCATTTTCCGACGCCAGGGATGCAATCATTCCCGAATCGAGCCCCGCAGACAGAAAGATAGCCACGGGAACATCGGCGATCTCGTGCATTCGCACGCTCTCCTCCAGGGCATCGTGCAGACGGGAATCGCATTCGGCCTCGCTCTTTGGCAGCTCGCTCTGATGGAACTGCGTGAACTCTTCAATCGGGGAGCTGAACGGTTTAGGCTCTGAGATACCACAACTACCTGCGCGCAGCCACGTACCGCTTGGAAGACAGTGAATACCGCGATAGAGCGTAAGCGGCTCCGGCACCGACCCCCACACAAAGAATCCCACGTGAGCTGCACTCTGTTCCCGTAGATCGATACCAGGAGCGTCTAACAGCGCTTTCACCTGGGACGCAAAATACACGCAACCATTGCCCTGCCCATAATAAAGCGGTTTGATCCCGAACGGATCGCGAGCCAGGAAAAGCTCTTGCGCTTTCTCGTCCCAGATGCCGAAGGCGTACATGCCACGCAGGTGTTCGAGCATGGTCACCCCATACTCCACGTACATCTGCATTAACACTTCTGTATCACCTGTTGTTACAAATCGATGGCCCTTCCCCTCAAGCTCTCGGCGCAACTCTCGATAGTTGTAGATTTCTCCGTTGAACACGATCGTGTAGCGCTGATCCGTCGAATGCATCGGCTGATCCGAACGGGTTTCCAGGTCGATGATCGATAGCCTGCAATGACCGAGCCCCACGTTCGCCCGGGACGAAATCCACTGGCCCATGGCATCAGGCCCACGGGTCACCATTTTATGAGTAATGGCCGTAAGACTTTCCCGGAGATCGGTAGTACTCGAGGAGTGAGAGATGAAGATGCCTGCAATGCCACACATTGGATACTCCATGACACGGCATGTGTCGATGAAGATTCCCTTAAAAGCTCGGCCCCAGGGGGGAACTTCAGGCAGGACTATACGATTCCACTTTCAAAGAAACCACCGAAAAGCTACCCGGGTTACTAAAGATTCAGCTCCAGAAGATGGCTGCAAGACAGCTTTCGCCTAACGTCCTTCGTCTGTTTTCTCGCAGTTATCTCGGCACGGATCGATCTGTTGGAGCTTCGACCAGGAGGCATCATGGTCAATCGCGAAGAACGAAATGGATTTGAGTACTTGGGATCAGAGAACGAAGATCGAGCCTGCGGTATTGAAACTACGTGGATAATCTTCCGGGAATTCCGAGCACCTTGATTTAGTTGGTGTATTGTTTCTACGATCATTGAAGCGCAACACCTTAGGATCAAGATATCTCGATTGAAAACGCCGCCTAAAAAACTATGACGAATCCATGGCTTCACTGGTGGACGGACTCGGTATCTCTCCTCTACCAACCGAGCTTCCCTCGCCTGCTGCTTGCGTTGGTACTGGGCGCCTGCATCGGCGCCGAACGCCAATGGCGACAACGCGCTGCCGGCCTGAGGACCAATACTCTGGTCTGCTTTGGAGCAGCGGCCTTCGTCGACCTCGGATTGACGATCGCTCCCGGAACGACCCAGGTCGTCGCTTACGTCGTCTCTGGGGTCGGCTTCCTGGGAGCAGGCGCCATCATGAAAGATGGCGGCAATGTTCGAGGATTGAATACCGCCGCCACCTTGTGGTGTTCGGCCGCGGTAGGAGCATGCGCCGGGGCAGGAGAGTTGTTCGACGCAGTCTTTGTCATGGTGCTCCTGATCGCGATCAACTCCGTCCTGCGTCCGCTCTCCCGCTACATCGATCAGCGTTCTCTTGCGACTCTGGATACACATACGCTGTACCGGCTGAGGATGCTCTGCGACAGCGACCACCAGACTGAAGCGGAGTACCAGGTCACTCGTGCAGTCGCCGCCAGCCTGCTTGTGTTGAGCAAGATCCGGGCTGAGAAAGTGGACGAGACGGACACCTCGATCGTGCAGGCCGTCCTGGAATCGCCGACCCACGACCCAAACGCTCTAAAAGCGATCGTCGAGGAACTGAAATCCTTTCCCTGGAGCCGGTCTGTCGAATGGATGGAGACGGGGGCAGAGGTCGAATAGCAATCGCACTCCTTCGCGTGAGACTTCTGAGTTTCAAGGCCTATCGCGCACTCAGGAAACACCGTACAATTCATATGTCGATGGCTAGGCGATGAAGATCCGAATTCGTTTAGCAACCATTGCGAAAGTGGCGAAATTGGCAGACGCACCAGACTTAGGATCTGGCGGGGCAACCCGTGGGGGTTCAAGTCCCCCCTTTCGCACCAATAAGTTAGGGCCGATCTAAGAATCGGCCCTTTTCTCTTGTGCCCATTAATGTGCCCACCCGGTTCATCAATGGTTCTTCGTGCTCGCGGGCAATGACAGACCACTCGAATGCTCCGTTTGTCGAAAAGGCCCGTTCAATTGCGCCCGCTTGTTGTCTTGGAATCAACGACACGTTAATTCTTCCTAGAACGTGAAGGTTCAACGTTCTGACAGCTTTGGTTTAGATCGGATAAGTGGCCTGACAATTCTGCGATTGAGGCGCCTTGCCGCAAGAACACACCCGGTCACGGACAGTGCTATGCCACCCAGCATAAAGCCGATCACAAGTATGTCCCAAAGAGGCCTCGCCTTGTACAGTGCCGGGAGATCAAGTGAGTGAAGGCCGTTGTAGAGCCAGCGATCCCAGCGGGCAGCTGGACCATAACTGCCTACTAGAGCCCCGCTTCTCATATCGAAATAAAAGAAACACCTTGCCGGATCATTCAAGCGAAGATAGAGGGCCGGGAGCGGCTTCTCATGATGGCGATCAACATAATATGTCTCATAACCCGTGACTATGCGGCTTTCCACCACTAAATAAGGTGCAACCGCTCGGTTCACCGCGTCGCGGAATAAGTCGGGCTCCAAGGTGCGGGAAAGTTTGCCATCCAATCGGAGCAGTGCCGTCTGCGTTGAGGTCTCTGAAGCAAAATATGTGTAATCCTCCCCAATCTTAACGAGTTCCAGCTCGTGAGCGTGGACTAAAGCTGATATCCGGCTAAGTGCCCATTGCGGGGAATGCTCATCGAATTGCGGAAAAGCTTCCAGGCGAATCGGTTGCCGCACAGAGGTCCACACCTGGGTTTCGACCGTTTCCGGTTCCGTTTTTAAAGGAGACATAGACCACATACCACTGAAGATCCATGTCAATGTGGCTAGGCCGAAGACATAACCAAAAATGAGGTGCCAGCGCTTTTGCCCTTTGAACGGCACACCGGAAGGTCCGGAACGAAAGCGATAGCGTTTAGAGGGGGAATACAGCCAAACTCCGCCGATGATGCCAAGCAGGGTAATCGCTACTCCAGCGCCGGATAACGAAATGACAACAACACTCCACAGGGCGGCGTCTTTTCGAAGCCGGGTAAAGTAGATCCAGTGGGGGATCGCCCCAAAGTAAGAGCCCCACCGTGAGAGACGGTTGGTGTGCTGGACTACTTCACCAGAAACATCCGAAACATACACAACCTCTCCATCCTTACCATCAAATTTCCACAGCGGACGCAGCGAACGATATCTGGCTGTTACGGTCCACTGGTCTTCCTTCCACATCTTTTGTTCGAGGTGAACTTCCGCTAATGGCTGTCGGAGCCAGGCTGCCGCCACCTGCTGAGCCTGAGTCGCCTCGAATCCATGGAACACCTCACCCGTGTCGGCAAACACCACCCGATGATTCGTGCCCGATTGAAATCGATACACAGGTCGATCAAGTAACGAAGACACTCGAACGTCCTGAATGGCCTTTGTAGCTATCGTGGCGACTGCACGGGAAGGTGAAATGACAAACGAGAGACCGTTAAGCGTTCGCATATGCGCGAGACGCTCGGCGGGCCTCAGTTCAGGATACGGAACATACATCATGACAATGCCAGATACGAACCACATCAGAAAGAGCAGGCAAAAGACAATGCCTGTCCAACGATGCGTGAGTAAAACCCACTTTCGAACTGTCATCCCAAATCGCACGATCATTTATGGAAACGGACACTTGCGTAGACAGAGATAGGCGCTCCCGGATAGACCTGATTTTCATAAAGCCCGCCGGGAAAATACCGTTGTCTGTTGAAGAGATTCTCCGCATTCGCACTTACCTCATACGATTTGCGGCGATACGAAACGGCACCTTGAAAGACGGTAAATCCGCCGAGTAAAAATGCATTCTCGTCATCAATAAAGGTGCGGCTCTGATAGCGCATCCCGATGCTGCTCGTGAAGGTGTCCTTCCATATCTTCGACAACCATACGTTCGCAGCATGTTTTTGAGTAAAGTCTGGCTGATTGCCGGACAGATCCATCACGCCGTCGTTGTAGTTATCGAAGCGTGGCAAAGTGTAGCCGTAATTAACATTGAACCGAATCCCATGTGCAAGATTCCCGATAGCGTCGAAATCCAAGCCTTTTGACGATTCTTGACCTGCCTGATTGAAGTTGCCACCGGGTAGTGGGATGATTACGTTCTGTCGCGTGAGTCGATAAATTGCTGCGCTGAAACTCAACCGGCCTTGAAGAGGGCGCCACCGGTACCCACCTTCATAGCTCTGGCCCGTTTCCGGTAGAAGTTGTTTTCCGTTGACCGGCGTTACGGTAACCGGAGAAAACGAACTTCCCGAGCTAAAGTACAGCTCTTGGCTCTCCGTGGGTGCGAAGACAATACCCGCTCGGTAGTTATAAGCGGTTTGGTTTATTTTGACGTCAGGTCCTCGGCTAACGATGTGACTGTTATCCCACGGATCACTATGTGTACTTCGCTTGAAACTGCTCTCACGCCCACCCACGTTGATCATCCAGTGCTTTGCCAGGGCGATTTGGTCTTGCCAATAAAAAGCATTCGTCAGGTTCTCGAAATAGTTGATTTCGCTAATCGGAAACGATGAGACCGGCACATAAGTTTCCTGGAGAGTAAACACATTCATCGGCGGTGCGAAGCCATCCGAGGCATCGCTTTCATCGGTGTAGTTGTAGTAGTCCTCATACTCATATCCGGCCACAAAGTTATGATCCATACCGGCAAGATGGAAATGACCCAAAACATCCGCCATGTTCTGTTTGGGACGCCGGTGGTGCTTGAAGTAGAGGAATTGGCGATCGACATCGTTTGTCGCAGCGTCATACGAGAGCGATTCTGCGGTGTAATACTGGTCGTCGAATATTCGAAGCGCAAAGTTATCCCGGAACTGCCATCTCTCTGACAGGTTCACATTGACGCGTGTCTGTGTCAGCGCGTCAGTGCCTAATTCGAAATCCTGCGGCGTGTCGAAGCTTGTGCTGAGTTTGAAGCCAGGAATGTTGAGGACTTGCGCCGGGACACCGGCATCGGTTTTGAATCGATCGCGATTAAGGAATTCGGAAACAGTAAACTGCGCTCGGTTACCTATCAGCCAGGTCATCGTCGGCGATACATTAATGCGCTTCGCTCCATTGTTTCTCCAACCGCCGCTATTTTCGAAACTGGCATCTACACGATATAAAAGCGGATCTAGGCCGAAGAGTCTTCCTGCTGCACCTCCGGCCACTTGGTTTGTACCGTAGCTTCCGCCCCGATAGACCAAATCAAAAGTGGGAATCGCCTGTGGCTTTTTGTGAATGATATTAATCGCGCCGCCAAGAGCACCTGAGCCATACAAAATCGAAGCTGGTCCCTTCAAGACCTCGACACTGCGCACACTATTCAGCTGAGTGTTTAGCCGATTACCTTCGAGCCGCATTCCATCTGAAAGAACTACGACCGCGTCTGAGCCGCCCGTATTGAACCCGCGAACCGTGTAGTACTCGTAAACTCCATAGATCTTTTGCGCCGTTACACCAGAGACATTCCTTAGCGCCGTAACGAGGTCGTTCACACCTTGTTCGCGAAGTAGCGTGGATGGAATCGTGCTCACCTGAGCAGGAATTTCATTGTTAGGCACATCCATGTTTGAAGCGGTTGCCTTGGTCTCGGTAGCCGTAACGGAGATTTCAGTTGAGACACTCTTCGGGGCCAAACGAATCTCGATCTGAGAAGACTCCCTCTCTAGATCAATGGGGCGAGTTACGCTTTCGAAGCCATCCGCTTCAACCAGAAGTTCAGAGTGCCTCTTCGTCACATTGTCGAATGCGAAGTTTCCATTGTTCTCGGTCGTGGCCTTCTGTGTGCCTCCCGAAGTTATGAGTTGCACTGTCGCCAGTAGGCCCAGGCCTTGGTTGTCGCGTACTGTGCCAGAAACACGCATGGTTTGTTGAGCACACACTGGCAGGACGGCAAGCGCTATTAAGAAAATGATAGCCATGGGACGTCGTAGACCCACAATTTTGCACAGTCTTGTCCCAATTTGATGGCCATTACTTTGAAGTTTTGGCTTGCCGAAGACTCGGACGAAAAGATCGAGTGCATATCGGTAAGAATCCAGGGGGAGAACATTAATTGTGTTGCGGGGGATGCTCACTGTATAGCCTCCAGCTGGAATGGCTGTAGACTTTGCGAGCAGAGACGATCGAATTGAGACGTCGGGTGGGGATAACGAATCGCATTCTTCCTGTTCTCCGCAGGTAAGTCGTACAACATTCTCGGCAGGTTTCCTGGCTTCGAGGTTGCGATTCTTTGCTGGCCATTCACCTTCCCCAGCAATTGCTGAGTGGTATTACGAATGGCTTCCCTCGCTCACAGTGGCGGGACCGCGCCGGTCTTTCACCGGACTTCCCTATTAAGCCCTTGCGGGCACCTGAGAACTTTCAAGAAATAACATGGCGACTGATGAGCGTCAATCAGAGCCCGTCCTGGAGGTCGAGGAAATTACGGAATGGATGTGCCTAATTCGTGCCCGATGGTCGCTTGTTCCCGCTTATACTGATTGAGCGTTACGATGCAGCCAAGCCTTTTGCACCAAGCAGACGGATCTGGCGGGGTAATCCGTGGGGATTCAAGTCCCCCCTTTCGCACCAACTCTTTTTTAGAAAGTGACTCATGAATCAGCCGAAACCGAATGCGGAGCCGAAGCTCAATCTCTCCACCACCCCGGATTATCGCGAGGGCTATGCCAACAGCGTTCAGGTTCGCATGTCGGTGTGGGACTTCCTGTTGGTCTTCGGGACCATGAGCCAGGACACTCCTGACGAGCTTACCGTGAAGAACTTTCAGGGTATTTACCTGAGCCCGCAACAGGCCAAAGCTTTGCTCAATGTGCTCGGCCACAACCTCGCGCAGTATGAGCAGACCTTTGGCGCCATCGCTCTCGATCAACAGGTCCCCCAGGTCGGCGGTCCCGTCCATTAATAAAACACGCGTGCGATCCTCTCCAGACTCTCGCCGCGCTCCTGCCGAGCTTCCTACAGGACTGCTCTTTCCTCTCTTCTTCGCTGCGGTTTACCTCAGTCACCTTACGCTGCTTCGCCTGCCTTACTTCTGGGACGAAGCCGGTTACTACATCCCGGCCGCGTGGGATTTCTTTCGCACCGGCTCGTTGATCCCCCAGACCACGCTCTCCAACGCGCATCCTCCTCTGCCTTCCATCCTGCTGGCTGCATGGTGGCACCTCTCCGGATTCGTCGTCAGTGGAACCCGCACGCTGGTCGTCATGATTACGGCTACGGCGCTGGTCGCGGTCTTTCACCTCGCAAAATCCCTTCGCAACACCCCCGCCGCAATCGCCACCGTCACCCTGACCGCGCTCTACCCTGTCTGGTTCGCGCAAAGCACGCTGGCTCACGCCGATATCTTCGCTGCCGCCTTCACCCTGTGGGGCCTGGCCCTTTATTTCGAGCCCGGCGCCGAGAATCAGATCCTGGCCTCTGGACTCTTCTCTTTCGCCGCGCTTTCGAAGGAGACGGCCATCGTTACTCCGCTCGCACTCGCAGGGTTTGAGGCCGTCCTCCTTCTTCGTTCGCACAATCCATCGCAACGACGCTCGCATCTGCTTTGGCTGGTATCGCTTCTCTCTCCACTGATTCCACTGGTCGCGTGGTATGCCTATCATCGCCATCAAACCGGGTTTATCTTCGGCAATCCTGAGTTCTTGCGCTACAACGCCACTGCCAACCTCGAGCCGCTCCGCATCCTGCTCTCGCTGTGGCATCGGTTCCTGCACCTCGCAACGCATATGAACATGTACGTTCCGGTCGTATGCGCGATCGCCGCGATCTTTATCCCTCTGAAGCCATCGGCCGCGCCGGCTTTGCCGCGCCGGGCCCTCGCCGGGATCATCACGGTTCTTATTGCCAATTGGATCGCCTTCTCGGTGCTCGGCGGAGCCCTGCTCACCCGTTACCTGCTGCCGATGTATCCGCTGACCCTGCTTCTCTGCGTCACCGTCTGGCAGCGCCACCTCAAACAATGGTGGCTCCTTGCCGCGTTCAGCGGCGCCGCGTTTCTCGCCGGCATTTGGATCAATCCGCCCTACGCGTTCGCGCCCGAGGATAACCTCACCTACCGTGACATGATCGTTCTGCATCAGCAGGCCGTCTCGTTCATCGAGAATCGCTATCCCCAGGCCACAGTCCTCACCGCGTGGCCGGCAAGCGCAGAGCTCACCCGGCCCGAGCTTGGATACATTCACAAGCCGGTCAAGGTCGTCCCCGTCCAGAACTTCGCGATCGACCAGCTGGAGCAGGCAGCGCAAGATCCCGGAGCCTACGATACGGCGCTCTTGTTTTCAACCAAGTGGGAGCCCCCTGCGAACCGGCTCGATCTTGGTAGAGCAAACCGCCATCTCAACACGAAGTACTTCGACTTCCATCACGACCTCTCCCCATCCGAAGCGGCAGCTTTGCTTCACGGCGAGATCGTCTGGCAGGCCCGGCGCAAAGGCGAGTGGGCAGCCGTACTGCGCTTCCCACGTGCGATCAATGCATCCTTGACCTGGCCCCGAAGAACCCGCCCGATGCGTTAAGACGATCGGCTCCCGGCCAGGCGCAACGCTCTATACTCAACCTGTGCTCAGGTTCCTCTCATCTCGTTTCGCGTTTCGCCGCTCTCGCACTCTTCTCGCGCTGTGTGTCCTCGTCTCTTCCGTCTCATTGTTATTCGGTCAGGCATCCGACCCTTCCGCGCCAGCTGGTCGTGTCGTCCTTGTCCTTCCCTTTGAGAACCGCTCCGGCCAGCCCGACCTCGGCTGGATTGGCGACTCTTTCCCCGACACGCTCAATCAGCGGTTCTCCTCGGCGAGCTTCCTTACCATCTCGCGCGAAGACCGCCAGTACGCGCTCGATCATCTCGGCTTCCCTACCGACTTTCGCCCCACTCGCGCCACCACCATCCGCATCGCCCAGACCCTCGACGCCAACTACGTCGTCATCGGCAGCTACCACGTCGCCAACGGACGCATCTCTGCCCAGGCGCAGGTCCTTTCGGTCAGCGAGCTTCGGATGTCTCCGCCGATCGAAGATTCCAATGACCTGCAACGTCTCTTCGACGTGCAGAACACCCTCGCCTGGAAAATCGCGAAGTCGATCGATCCTCATTTCAACGTCGCACAACAGACCTTCCTTTCCGCCTCCGGACAGGTCAAGCTGAGCGCCTTTGAAAACTATATCCGCGGAACCGCAGCCACCACGCCGCAGGAACGAATCAAGCGGCTGCAGCTCTCTGTAAGGGAATCTCCCAGCTACACCGCCGCCCTTCTCGCTCTCGGCAAGGCGCAATACAGCGAGCGCGACTACGATCAGGCTGCCGCTACCCTTGCCCGCATATCGTCCACCGACCGTCTCGCTCTCGAGGCGAACTTCTATTTGGGCCTCGCCCGTTTCAACGCCGCTCATTATGCCGAGGCAGAAAAGGCCTTCGCCTTCGTCGCCACTCGCCTTCCCCTCCCCGAGGTGGTGAACAATCAAGCTGTCTCCCTGAGCCGCCAGGGACACAATGCGACTGCTTTGTTTCAGAGAGCCGTGGCCGCCGATCCGAAAGATCCGGACTATCACTACAACCTGGCAGTCTCCTCGTATCGCTCCGGAGATCAGGCCACTGCGCAGCGAGAAGTCGATCAGGCCCTTAAACTTCGCCCGACCGATCCTGAAGCTCCCAGCCTCAAGGCGCTTATCGCGCATGGGGGTCCGCCATCCTCGGCCGCTCCGTCAAGCGCAACGGTTGTAAAAGCTTCCTCGCCCGCGCCCTCCACAAACTCCACCTTCGAGCCGCTCGAACGCATTCGCCGCACTTATTCTGAGGCCTCTTTCCGTCAGGCTGCCTTTCAGATTGATCAAATGCGGGCCGTCCGCCTGGCAACTCTCCCTCCCGCCGAACAGGCCACCCAGTATGTTCAACTCGGTAGCGACTACCTCGCCCAGGGCCTTATTCCCGAAGCTGAGAGAGAGTTTCAATCCGCCCTTGCCGCCAATCCCGCCAGTGCCCAGGGCCGAGCCGGCCTGGCAGAAATCCGCGAGCAGAGTGGTGACTCGACAGCAGCTCGCAATGAGGCAGAGGCATCCCTGAAGCTCAGCCCCAACGCACCCGCCTATCTGGTGTTAGCGCGACTGGAGCTCAACGGAAATCAGACCGCTGCCTCCGCAGCCGATGTCGCGCGAGCCCTGAAGATCGAGCCGAACAACACCGCCGCTCTCGGCATGAAGCAAGCACTCGCGGCACGTGGACAGAGTCTTCCATGACACTTTTATGACCACCCGCCATCATCCCGTGTCGAGCACGATCGGACCAATACCTGGTGTTCTTCCGATCGTGCGGCTGCAATGCCTCCCTCAACTGGCTCTTCTCTTCTTCCTCTGTCTCACTCAGGCGCATGGGCAACCCGCTCCTGTCATCAAGCTGACGATCCACGACACAATCCAGCCCGTCTCCGCTGGATATCTTGAACGCGGATTGGCGGAGGCAGACCGTCGCAATGCAGCCGCCGTTCTCGTCTCTCTGGGAACGCCCGGTGGCCTGCTCGACTCCACGCGCGTGATGGTCCAGGCCATAGAACATTCGCGGATCCCCGTCATCGTTTATGTCTCTCCGGCAGGAAACCGCGCGGGCTCAGCCGGCTTCTTTCTCCTCGAAGCCGCGGATATCGCCGCGATGGCTCCCGGAACCAATGCCGGCGCAGCCCATCCGCTGGTCGAAGGCCGCCAGCTCGATCCCATCCTCAAGCAGAAGGTCGAAAATGACGCAGTTGCCTTCCTGCGTTCCTACGTCTCGCGCCGTGGACACAACCTTCAGGCGGCCGAAGATGCAGTCCTCAACTCAAAGTCCTACAGCGATGAAGAAGCGCTAAAGCTCAACGTGATCGATGTGACTGCCCCTGACGATGCCTCTCTGCTGCGCAGCCTCGACGGCCGGCAGATCCACCGCTTCGACGGGTCTTCCCAGACACTTCATCTCTCCGGATCCTCTGTCATCCTCCTCGAGCCCTCGCTTCGCGAGCGCATTCTCGGTCGCCTCGCCAACCCGGATCTTGCCGTGCTCGTGCTCGTGCTGGGCGGCCTGCTGATCTATCTCGAGTTCAACGTGCCGGGAACCATCGTTCCAGGTACTATCGGCAGCCTCTTTGTTCTGCTCGCGCTCTTCGGTCTCAACCTGCTCCCCATCCATCACACCGCCGTCTTTCTTTTGCTCGCCGGCGTTGCCATGTTCATCCTCGAGGCCAATTTTCCCAGCCATGGCGCCCTTGCTCTTGTAGGAACCCTTAGTCTGATCGTCGGTCTCGCGACCCTCGTAGATGGCCCCATCCCCGAGCAGCGCGTTCGCATCACGACCGCCATTGCGGCAGGCGCCGGTTTCGGGGGAATATCCTTCGCACTTGCGTGGATCGCTTTGCGAGCCAGACGCAGTAAAGTTCTTACCGGTCCTCAGGCCATGATCGGAGCCGTCGCTCTAGTCCGTCCGCCTCTCTCGGACGCCCGATACGGCGACACCTTTCAGGTCGAAATTCGCGGTGAACTTTGGGAGGCGAGACTTTCCTCGCCGGATCTTCCCTCTCCTTCGTCCGGTTCGAGCGTCCGCGTGAATGCCGTGGAAGGTCTCGTCCTCCTGGTTGAGCCCTACACTCCCTGAGGCCTCAACTCACACGCGCGACGCCAATCCAGAGTAGACTGGAGGGGGAAACACTTTTCGTTTCAAGGGAGTTCTTTGCTGATGTCGATCGCGTCTCGCCCACTGCGTGTGTGGAGCCTCGTTTTTTGTCTTTCTGTAACCCTTGCGGCCTCTTCAGCCCGCGCCCAGGCAACCAGCGGCAATCCAGCTCTCGACAAGCAACTCTCCCGCATTGATCTGGCCATAAGCGGTATTGGATCCTTCACGAAGGATACCTCCGGGACCAACAATCTCGGAGTCAAGGTCGACCAGATCCCCGGCTCCACCCTGGGCGCTCTCGTGACCGTTCGCTACACGAAGTCTCCCTACTTCGGCCTGGAGTTCAACTACACCTACGCTCGCTACACGCAGAAGTTCAAGTGCAATACCGGCACGCCAACCTTCCCATGCAACCCCGGCGATGATCTCTATTTCCCCGGCGGCGTACAGAATAACGCCAGCGAGTACTCGTTCGGCTATGTGATCCATCCCCCCCGCGAGTTCTTCGGAGCCAAGCCCTTCATCTCTCTGGGAGCCGGAACGACCGCCTTCCGCCCCACTACTGGCGGCGGCCAGGGACTGCACGGCCGGGCTCGCATGACTTACTTCTATGCTGTCGGTCTTGAGAAACAGCTAAGCCCGCACTTCGGGATTCGCGGTCAGCTGCGCCAGACCTTCTTCAAGGCGCCGGACTTCGGCGAGAGCTTAATCACCCTGCAGCAGCAGACATGGACCATTGAACCGGGTGGCGGCTTTGTGATCCACTTTTAGTGACCACCTTGCTTCGTCCGGTTCTTCGTAACAGTGCCTATCGCCAAGCTCATGCTCGAGATCGAGATTCCTCACGCTCAGTCGATCAAAGACCGAAGACAGGTTGTTCGCTCGCTCAAAGACCGTTTACGCCACGCCTTCAATCTCTCCATTACGGAGTTGGACGCGGGCGAAGTATGGAATCGTGCAACGCTGGGGATCGCCGTCATCTCTGGCTCCACAAGTTATCTCACTGGCCAGCTCCAGAAGATCGATCAGGCTGCTCACCGCATCACCCGATCTCTTGGAGCCGAAGTTACTGATTCTTATGCGGAATTTCTCTCGGACTAGACCCGATATCCACCTAGAAATGAAATCCACCATTTCCTTTCTAGGTGGAACTCTTCAAGTCTGATACCCTAACCAGTTCACTAAGGCCAACAGGTATGCCAGAGCAACGAGCCCGAACCCATCACCGCAACCGCATCGCCAATACCTTCTCTGAAGAGATCGGCGCAATGCTGGAAGGTGAGTTATCCGACCCCAGAATCGCTCCAAGCTACGTCACCGACGTGGTACTGGCGCCAGGCGGAAAATCTGCCCGCATCTACGTCGCAGTCCATGGCAATGAGCAGGAAGAAGAGTCCACACTCGCCGGCCTGATGACAGCGCGCGCCTACATTCGATCCCAGCTGCGCGAGCGAATGGGAGTCCGTCACGTCCCCGATCTCACCTTTGCGATCGACAGGTCGGAAAAGATGACCGGGCGGATGGAAGAGCTTCTCGGTCGAATGCGAAAACGGGAGAAAAAGCAGGCATCTTCCGATGTGAAGAGCTCGCAGGCATCGACCCACTCATGAAGATTGAAGCTCCCATCAACGCCTTGCTGGAAAGGTTCCGGTCCCATTCCCGCTTCCTGATCACCTCGCACGCGCGGCCGGATGGCGATGCAATTGGCTCTGTCCTTGCGCTTGCTGAGGTCCTTGAGCAATTGGGCCGCGAGTGCGTCGTAGTTCTCGCCGACGAGGTGCCGGTCATCTACCGCACCATGCCCAATCTCTCACGGATCCGCTTCACGACAGATGCGCGTGAGGTAGAACCAGACCTCAACATCCCGGCAGTTCTGCTGGAATGCGATGGCATTCCACGGACCGGCCTGGCTGGACTGGAAGGACGCTGCCTCATCAACATCGATCATCACGCCAGCGGCCGCCCATTCGGGGCCCTGAACTGGATCGACGAGAATGCTTGCGCGGTCGCGGCCATGGTCTACCGACTTGCCTTGGCTGCGGAAGTTGAAATTACCCCAACGATGGCGACCTGCCTCTACACGGCCATCATCTCCGATACCGGCTCATTCACCTATTCCAGTACAACCACCGAGACCTTCGCCCTGGCCCACGATCTTGCCGCCCACGGCGCGAATCCGGGTCAGATTGCACGCGATATCTACTTCTCCAACCCGGAGAGCAAGATTCGCCTGCTCGGCACCGCTCTCTGCAACCTTCGGACAGAGGGCCCTTTGGCATGGAGTTGGGTCACCACCCGCGATATGGAGCAGGCCGGAGCAGGAGCCGAGGACTGCGAGGGTGTGGTGAATTACCTGATCAGTATCGCCGGAGTCGAATCTGCGGTCTTTCTCCGCCAGCTGCCGGAGGTTGACCGGTATCGCCTGAGCATTCGAAGCAAGGGAAAAATCGACGTTGCTCGGGTCGCCGAAACCTTTGGTGGTGGTGGCCATCGCAGCGCCAGCGGATGCACACTGGACGGTCCGCTCCCCTTAGCCACCGAGCGGATTTTGACCCAGCTCAGGATGGGGCTCTGTTAATCTTGTCTCGCTCTTCGGAAATGACAGGCCCTCAACAATCCGCCGGGGATGGCGCAGGAGACAAACGCGCATCGCAGAGTTGGCTTCGCCGCCTGCGAAGCCGGCCTGAGGCTTCCGTCTCTCTCGAACTCCTGATCCTCGTCCTCGTCAGCGGCTTTCTTCTCCTCTACGGCCTCGTTCCCGCTTTTGGAGGCGATCAGCTCGGACTGGTAGGAGCCGACGAGCCCCGCTATGCCCAGGTTTCGCGCGAGATGCTCGAGGCGCACTCCGAGGCCTGCCACGAGGTCAACGCGAAGATCTTTCCTCACAGTCTTCGCCTGGCGGATCTCAAGGCGTCCTACCACTGTCTGGCGGGAGGAACCGTAACTCCCATCCTCTATGGCCAGCCGTGGCTGGAAAAGCCCGCCCTCTACTACTGGCGAGCCATGGGATTCTTCAAGGAGTTCGGGGTCTCGGACTGGTCTGCACGCCTGCCCTCCTCTTCGGGAGCCTTCGCCCTTATCCTGTTGATCTTCCTGCATATGCGAAGGTTCCGGCCCGGGGGCCACCTCGATGCAGCCCTGATCACTACCTCCTGCGTCGCCATCGTCAGCTTCGCGCGGGGAGCCTCCACCGATATGCAGCTCGCCGCTCCCTTCTGCATCGGCATGCTGGGATGGTATGCGTGGTATGAGACTGGAAAGAAGTTCTGGCTCTTCGATCTCTACTTCTTCGGAGCAGCGGCAACCCTCGCAAAAGGCCCGGTGGCTCCCTTTCTGGCGCTGACCATCATTCTCCTCTTTGCCGGTCTACGCCGCGAGTGGTCGCTGCTGCGGAGGACCATCTGGCTGCCCGGCGTCGCGCTTTACTTCGCGATGGTGCTTCCCTGGTTCATCGCGGTCCAGCATCATAATCCGACCTTCTTCCGGGTGTTCTTCAAGGAACACAACCTGGAGCGGTTTGCAAGCAACCGCTACCAGCATCACCAGCCCTTCTGGTACTACATCGCGGTCCTGATCATTGGGCTGATGCCGTGGACCGTGATCGCGACTCGCGCCCTGATCGACTCGATCGAGGTCTCGATTGCGGAATGGAAGGTAAGGCACAACCCGAAACGCTACCTCGGTCACACCCGCGCAGGCGACGCCTTTCCGGAGTTCCTGGTCCTGTGGGCACTCTTTCCTATCTTCTTCTTTTCGTTTTCAGGCTCCAAGCTTCCCGGCTACATCCTCCCGTCAATTCCCCCGCTCACCATCCTGGCCGCCGATTACCTGAACCGGGTCCGCAGGCAGGGATTGCCGCGCTGGCTCTTGTGGGCACATGCGGCCACCTGCGCCGTCCTGGTCTTCGTCCTGACCCTGGCTCCGCAGCATATGAAGTACGAAACCCTGGTGCCCTCAGCGAGCTGGTTGACCGCCGCCGCCACCGCCGCGCTCATCTTTGGCGCCCTGGTCTTCGTCATGGTCCGCCGATGGGGAGTCTCCCAGGTGGCCAATGCCACGCTGCTGCCTATCCTGGCAACACTGATCTTCCTGCTGGGATTCCACGGCAAAGACCTGGACATCAACTACTCGGCTCGTCCGCTCGCAAGAGAGATGGCGCAAAAGGCTCCCGATATCCATGTGGTCGCGGTTGAGTCGGTGAGACGCGACCTCGATTACGGGATCGCCTTCTACCGCAATGAGCCCACAGTTCACTACGCCAAGGACGGCATTCCGGACGGCGAACACCTTCTGGTGATTCCCACCAACGACACGGCTGATCTGGAGCGCTACCTGGCGGGACGTATGTACACGCCCCTGTTCCTCTATGACGCGCAAGGGCTGGAAGTCTATCGCGTTTCGGCCCGGCCCTGACCAGAAAGAGTCTCTCTGGAAGGAATAGCGCGTCGCAGCCCGGCAAAATTCTGTAAGCTCAACGGGAGACTTTTGCTGTAGTGGTGCGTAGTTCTGTGGAGATGCCCGTAGCGACCCAACTCGAGCTCCTGGACCTGAGAGAGTTTTCAGCGCGTCAGCTTCGGCCACTGCTGGAGGCGGAAGCGGCAGTGTGGCAGGAGAGGTTGCGATGGGACTACAGAAGCTCGACCGAGCTACTGCTGCAGTATCTGGACTCCCGCATCCTTCCCGGCTTCGTCGCGCTCGATCGTGGGAGAATCGCAGGCTACACCTTCTGTGTCTACGAAGGACAGAAAGCTGTGGTCGGGGACGCCTTCGCGTTCATGCCGAGCGCTGAGCAAAACCACCAGATCATCGACGCTCTGCTGCGAAAGCTGCTGGACCTCCTTCTGCATACATCCAGCATCGGCCGAGTGGAATCGCAACTTCTGCTCTATGACGCCGGACAGATCGATGGGGGCTTTCCCGCTGCCGGATTCGTCCGCCATCAGAGGTTGTTCATGGAGCTCAACCTTGCCGAAGCGAGAGGCGCCGCTTCCCCAGCCGCGCAGGCCAGTGGCATAGAGCTGATTCCATGGTCCTCTCTTTACTACCAGGCTGCCGCGGAGCTGATTCATGCGGCATACCTGGGGCATATCGATGCAGAGATCAATGACCAGTACTGCTCGCTGCACGGCTCGCTGCGATTCCTGCACAATATCGTGCGGTTTCCCGGCTGCGGCGTCTTCGAGGAGAACCAGTCGTGGCTGCTGCGTGAGCGGGACTCCGGCAGGCTGGCGGGAATGATCCTGTGCTCCCGCGTCGCCCCGAACGTGGCCCATATCACGCAGCTCTGCGTCTCTCCTTCGCAGCGTGGACGAGGGCTGGGCCGGCTGATGCTGAGTCATGCAGCGCAGAGTCTCCGGCGAGCGAAGACCGCGGCGATCACCCTCACCGTCACCGAATCGAACCGGCAGGCGGTCGCGCTCTATGAGGAGGCCGGCTTCGAGGTCCGGCATCGGTTCGATGCCATGGTCCTGTCCCGGAACTCCGCTCTATGGCTGCGTGAAGCATAACGACGTTCTTGCCTGCTTCAGCTCTGCTCTTTACTCCACATGGTAGTTGGGCGCCTCGCGGGTGATGATGACGTCGTGGACGTGGCTCTCGCGCAGGCCGGCGCCGGAGATGCGGATGAAGCGGGAGTTCTGCTGGAGTTCTTCGATGCTCGAGCAGCCAAGGTAGCCCATGCCGGAGCGAAGGCCGCCGACGAGTTGGTAGACCATTCCTTCGAGAGGACCGCGGTGCGGCACTCGGCCTTCAATTCCCTCAGGGACAAACTTGGCCAGACGATTGGAGGAGGACGTCTCACGCGCAGTGAGGTTTGGGCGCTCAGTCGAAGCATCCGAAATGTCGTCCCTGCCCTGGAAGTAGCGCTCGCCTGAACCCTGCGCCATGGCCGACAGCGAGCCCATGCCACGATAGGCCTTGAAGCTGCGGCCCTGATAGAGGATAGTCTCGCCAGGAGACTCGTCGACGCCGGCGAAGAGCGAGCCCATCATGACGACCGAAGCTCCCGCGGCGATAGCCTTGGTGACGTCGCCCGAGTACTTGATGCCTCCGTCGGCGATGATCGGGATGTTGTTCTCGTGGCCAGCCCGGAAGGCCTCGGAGATGGCGGTGATCTGCGGCATTCCGGCTCCGGTGACCATGCGGGTGGTGCAGATGGAACCCGGACCGATGCCAACCTTGACGGCATCCGCTCCCGCCTTGATCAGAGCAAGAGCCCCTTCATAGGTGGCGACATTTCCCGCCAGGACATCGATCTCCGGGAACTTTCTCTTGGCCTCGCGGACTGCCTCGAGAACACGCGAAGAATGGCCGTGGGCCGAGTCGATCGCCAGAGCATCGACTCGGGCGTCGACGAGCTCCTGGGCACGTTCGAGGAAGTCTCCGGTGGCGCCGATCGCCCCGGCCACGCGAAGGCGGCCCTGCGAATCCTTGCTCGCATTGGGGTACTTCAGCTTCTTCTGGATATCTTTGACGGTGATCAGGCCCTTGAGCTCATACTCGTCGTTGACGACAAGGAGCTTTTCGACGCGATGCTTGTGGAGGATCTGCTCGGCCTGTTCGAGGGTAGTTCCCACGGCGACGGTGATGAGGTTTTCCTTGGTCATCACGTCGGAGATAGGGATGTCGGTGCGGGAAACGAAGCGTAGGTCGCGGTTGGTGAGGATTCCGACAAGCTTCTTGTTCTTGGTGACGGGAACGCCTGAGATCTTGTAACGGCGCATCACCTCAAGAGCGGCGGCGATGGGCTGCTCCGGCTCGATCGTGACAGGATCGACAATCATGCCGGACTCCGAGCGCTTGACCTTGTCAATCTCTCCGGCCTGCTGCTCGATAGTGAGGTTACGATGAACAACTCCCATACCTCCCTGCTGGGCCATCGCGATGGCCAGGCGCGACTCGGTAACCGTGTCCATTGCCGCCGAGAGCAGCGGTGTGTTCAGGGTGATGTTCCGTGTCAGCTGAGTCTGGGTGGAAACCTGGGTGGGGATAACTTCGCTGTAGGCAGGTACGAGGAGAACGTCGTCGAAGGTGAGGGCTTCGGGTACAGGGAGATTGATCATGTCTTCTTTTTTCCGCAGGGTGCGGCCTGAGACAGGCGGGTTGCCGTTAGAGATTTAATATTTGATTGTAGGGGAGGGACGGAGCATGGGGCAAGGCAAGTGGGTTGCTGCCGGATAAATATTGCGTGACGAGATGGCCCTCTCCGTTTTGCCGACGATCTTTAGATCGTACGAGATCGGAATCAGCGCACATGCAAAACCTGAAAAGAATAGCGTGATGCCACGAAACTTCTTTTAAAATGGTCTCACCCCTTCTAGGGTCGTGATTGAGGGGCATCCATAGGTCTGACGGGCTCGCTTTTTCAGCTGAATTTACATTTCCTCTCTGAAGAGGTTACAGGTTTGAATCCACCCATTGGGTTTGTGCTTCTCACACACCAGAATCCCTCTCAGATTCTTTTTCTGTGCGAGCAGCTGACGAAGTTGTTCGATCGCGCCCCGATCGTCATCCATCATGACTTCAGCAAGAGCAAGCTGAACCAAGACCTCTTTCCAGGGAATGTAAGCTTTGTCGCCGACTGGGAAAATACAAGATGGGGAGGCTGGGGTGTGGTCGCAGGTCAACTCAAGGCTACCCGGCAGCTTTATTCCCAGCACAACCCCGATTGGTTCGTGGTTCTAAGCTCCGCTGATTTTCCGGTGAAGCCGGCCCGCTCCATCCTTGAAGACCTCTACGGCGGGGGATTCGACGCCTATCTCTATCACCGTCGAATCGGATACTGCATGCTCCCCTTGCCGCAGGCGGGCTTTGGGGCGGAGAACTTCGCCCATCCCGCCTGGGAAAGGCTTGCCTTTGAGAGATATGTGGCGCTAGGGTTCGGCTTTTACAAGCTTGCCACCCGGTTGAAGTGGAAGACCAAGGCGCTCTATCTTCGCCAGCAGTTCTTTATCAGGAGGTTTACGCCGTTCGATGGTTCCATCGAATGCTTTGCAGGAGAGTACTGGTTGACGGGAAATCGCTCTACCGCGGAAGCTCTGCTGAGCGACAATGCCAGAAACCGCAGGCTGACCGCCCATTTTCAGCGTCGTCCCAATCCGGACGAGGGATTCCCCCACACCGTCCTGTGCAACACGCCGTCCTTGAAGATCTCGCCTGACAGCAAGCGCTTTTCAGACTGGGAGGGTCAGATAAACCATCCACGCACCCTGACGGAGGCTGACTTCCCTCTCCTTCTGGCATCGTCCGCCCACTTTGCCCGCAAGTTCGATTTCAACCCGCAACAACTGCTTCGACTCAGCTCCTTGCTGGAAAATAGGGGCTGAGCCCAGCCAAAGACAGAGATTGCTGCCTGCGGAGACGCTCTTCCGGAGCGCGTTTGAATTACCACGAAAGTGGATGTATCATATGGATTGCAGCGTTTTTTCCGTTGTCCGCAAGTGACCGTGAACCTGGCCGGTGTAGGACGGAAGAGATGAGTGGGCCACAGCCCACTTTTTATTTGCTCTGAAATAGGCTCTAGCCGGCACCGGCAAAAGTCGCGGGACAGGCAGCAAGAACGACAGGTATGGCGCTGAATCTGGACACAATACGGGCAACGGCGGATCGTGTCGCCGCCTCGCACCACCTGGAGGTGGTCGAGCTGGAGTTTACCGGAGGAGCAAAGTTCCGGACGCTCCGGATCTTCATCGAGAAAAATGCGGAGGAGCGGGCTAAGCTGGCGGCAAAGGCCACCGAGGAAGATGCGGAAGCCGATGCGACCCTGCCGAAGGGGGTTCCAGTCGAGATGCTTTCGGGCGTAACCCATGAGGATTGCACAGCGTTCGCACAGGACTTCGGTACGGTGCTCGATGTCGAAGACCTGATGCCGGGAGCGGAGTACACGCTGGAGGTTTCCAGCCCCGGACTGGAACGCAAGCTGTTCCGTCCCGAGGACTACACCCGGTTCAAGGGGAGCCTGGTGAAAGTACAGACTTTTACGCCGGTCAGCAACAACCGGCAATGGCAGGGACGGCTAACGGGATTTGCCGGGAACGTACTGACGCTGGACCTTTCGGCGGTGAAGCAAAAGGGCAAGGCGAAAAAGGCAGCCGTAGCAGCGATCATCGAGATTCCGCTGGCGAATGTAGAGAAGGCGCAGCTGGTGGCTGAGTTTTAGCCCGGTTGCAGCATCAGAGGAAACAGGAACGATAACGCTCCGGGGGAAATCCACCGGGGGCATGAAGGAAGAATGACGATGGCAAGCGCTTTGTATCAGTCGATTGAGATGTTGAGCCGCGATAAGGGCATCGAGCCGGGTGTGGTAGTGGGCGCCGTAGAGGACGCGATCGCGCTGGCGACGAGGAAGTTCTACAAGACGCAGGAGAATATGCGCGCCGAGATGGACCGCGAGAGCGGTGAGATTCGCGCCTACGTGTTCAAGACCGTGGTCGAGGGTCCGGAGCAGGTGGAGGACGAGATCAATCAACTGACGCTGGATCAGGCCCGCGCGCTGGCTCCCGAGGTTGAGGTTGGTGCAGAGCTGCGCTTCTACAAGGACACGACCCCGCTGGGTCGGATTGCGGCGCAGATGGCCAAGCAGGTGATCTTCCAGAAGGTTCGCGAGGCCGAGCGGGACACCGTATTCAACGAATACAACCATCGCGCGGGAGAGGTTTTGACGGCGACGGTGAAGCGGCTGGAGCCGATGGACGTGATCTTCGACATCGGCAAGGCCGAGGCCAGGATGCCGAAACGCGAGCAATCGCGGCTGGAGCAGTTTGCCGTGGGCGAGCGCGTACGCGTGGTTCTGCTGCGCGTAGACCGCGCGGCGAAAGGACCGCAGGTCATCGTGTCGCGAGCCTCCCCGGTGCTGGTATCGAACCTCTTCCAGAGCGAGGTTCCGGAGATTTACGACAACACAGTCAGCATCAAGGCGATCGCCCGCGAGGCGGGAGAGCGTACCAAGATCGCCGTGCAGAGCCGCGACAAGGATGTCGACCCGGTGGGAGCCTGCGTCGGCATGAAGGGAATGCGCGTGCAGTCCATCATTCGCGAGCTCAGGGGCGAGAAGATCGACATCATCGAGTTCTCCGACGAGATCACGACCTTTGCCGAAAAGGCGCTGCAGCCCGCCAAGGTAAGCCGCGTTTCGATTACGGACCTGGGCGAGAAGCAGATCGAAGTCATCGTCGACGATACCCAGCTGTCGCTGGCGATCGGCAAGAAGGGCCAGAACGTCCGACTGGCGGCGAAACTGCTGCAGTGGAAGATCGACATCAAGAGCGAAGAAGAGAAGCGCCAGGAGGTCGAGCAGCAGATGCAGGCCATGGGCGGCGGACCTTCGACGCCGATCGAGCAGGTCACGGAGCTGGGAGAGACGATTCTCGAGAAACTGATCGCAGCAGGAATTACAACCGTCGAAGCGCTGGCGGATATGACTCCGGAGCAGTTGGAAGAGGTTCCCGGCATTGGAGAGAAGACAGTCGAGAAGATCTCGGTCGCAGTACGCCACTACTTCGGACAGTACGAAGATGGCGAAGAGCGGCCGGCTGGAGCGGCGACTCCGGCGGCGGAACAGCAGGAGAGTTCAATGGATAGAACACCAGAGGAGATTCTTGCCGGCGAGGCAGGAGAGGGCCGCGCAAAAGAAGTAAACGGCCTGTCGGCAGAGGACCTTGCGGAGGCCGAGGATGAGGCTTCCGGTTCGGACGCCTTCAGTGATGCGGATGCCCGTGAGGAGCGGATTGAGCTGAACAACGACTCGGTGGACACGCTGGTCGATGAGGCCCAGGAATTCTCCGACGAAGGCATCGACAATGACGGACATGACCGTGGCTAGGCTCGGCAGAGAAGCGCCGCACCGCAGGTACAGTAAGTTCAGAGATAATAGATATAACCACCATTCCTACCTCGAAGAGGCGATATGAGCAGCTAAGGGCGTTAGGGAAGCGAAAAAGGAACGGATGAGCAAAGTTCGAATCAACGATCTGGCACGTGAACTGGAAGTGAAGAGCAAGTCGATTCTGGACGCATTGACCGCAGTCGGCGTTTCGGAGAAGAAGACCCACTCCAGCTCGATCGAAGCCGATGAAGCTGAGAAGGTCCGCGCGTACCTGACGCGCGGCAGCCGCGCAGGTACAGGAATGTCGAGACCGACGGACAGGCCGAAGTTCGATCTCTCAAAGGTGTCGAAGCCCGGCGACGCTCTCAAGGCGATCCTGGAGCGCAAGCAGGCCGAGGCAGCTGCGAAGGCGGCTCCTCCCGTGGTGGCGCGCCCGGCCGTGGTTCCGCCGCCAGTGGTTTCGCCGCCAGTCGCTCCGCCAGCTGCCCCTCCGCGACCGGGCATCGCTCCAAACGTGACAGCGGCGGCGAGCACACCGCCACAGAACGCTCCGGCCGCCGCGCCGGCGCCACGCAGGATCGTTCCTCTGCCTCGTCCTCAGGCGAATATTGTGGCTCCGCCCCCAGCGGCGCCGGCGATAGCAAGCAGGCCTCCGGCTGGCCCGGTAGTAGCCCGGCCGACTGTCGCCGTTCCTCCTGCTCCGACGGCTGCTGCTTCCGCGCCTCATACCCCGCAGCAGCGCCCGGTTGTAGCTCCTGCAACGCCGCCCGTCGCCGCGACCCCGAAGCCTGTGACGCCGCCGCCTGTTGTGGAGCAAACCCCCGCGGCTTCTCCATCAGCCCCAGCGGCCGCGCCTGCGCCCGACGCAACACCTGCTCCGCAGCCGCAGGCAGCAACGCCTGCCGCCCCGGCGCCACCAGAAACTGCAGCAGCCCCGGTAGCTCCAGCCGCCCCGGTCCCGCCTGCTGCCCCGGCCCGCCGCGTCATCATGCCGCAAACCGGACCGCGTCCCATCTATACGGCTCCTCCCCCTGCTCCGGGAGCACCCCCACGGAATCGTCCGATCTTTGAGAGGCCGCGTCCGCAGGGTCCTGGAGGACCAGGTGGTCGTCCGTCTCTGCCTCCAGGCGCACGGCGGCCCATGCATCCGACCCGCACCTTCCCAGGAGGGCCGGGCGGCGGTCCAGGCGGAAGGCCTGGATTCGCTGGACCTGGAGGGGCACGGCCAGGGTTTGGCGCGCGACCCGGATTCGGCGGACCACGGCCGGCAGGACCGGGAGGCTTATTGCCGGGACCGGGTGAGGGTGCTCCAGCCGGGCGTCCGGCAGGAAGACCACCACAGCGTCGCGGTGGCAACCAGCGCTACGAGAAGACCAAAGAAGGCCCGATGAAGGGCTTCGCTCCACCGCCGCGGTTTGGCGGGGTGCAGATTCCGCAGCAGCCTCTGCCCATCACCCGCACCATCACGGTGACAGAGGGCATCAGCGTAAAGGACCTGGCCGAGAAGCTGGATATTCGCGGCAAGGACCTGATCGCTACCCTGCTGATGCGCGGCGTCTTCGTCACGGTCAACCAGTCGCTCGAGGGCGAGCTGGTTAAGGACGTGGCACGGCAGTTCGGTGCCGACGCCACCATCATCAGCGTTGAAGAGCAGCTGGAGAACGAGGCCATCGAGGGCTTCCTCGAAGATACGACCGGAATGACCGAGGTCGTCCGTTCGCCGGTAGTCACCGTCATGGGCCACGTCGACCACGGAAAGACCTCCCTGCTGGATGCCATCCGGCAGACGGATGTGGCCGCCGGCGAAGCTGGTGGAATCACGCAACACATCGGCGCCTACAAGGTGCATGTCACCAAGCCGGATTCTCCCGCATTCGGTCGCGAGATCGTCTTCCTCGACACCCCGGGTCACGAGGCCTTTACCCGCATGCGTGCGCGCGGCGCGAAGGTGACGGATATCGTCGTCATCGTCGTCGCAGCCGATGACGGCGTGATGCCACAGACGCTCGAGGCGATCGACCATGCCAAGGCAGCCAACGTACCGATCATCGTCGCGATCAACAAGATCGACAAACCGGACGCGAATCCGGATCGCATCAAGCAGCAGCTCGGCGAACGCGGCCTGCAGCTGACGGGATGGGGCGGCGACGTAGAGTACGTTGAAGTCTCCGCCAAGAAGCGCATCAACCTCGATCGCCTGGAAGAGATGATCTGCCTGGTGGCCGACGTCAACGAGCAGAAGTCGCAGCCGGATCGTCCTGCCGTCGGAACCGTAATCGAAGCGAAACTCGATCGCGGGCGCGGCGCTGTGGCCAGCATCCTGGTGCAGAACGGAACCCTAAGAACGGGAGACAGCTACATCGTCGGTAACACGTTCGGCAAGGTTCGCGCCATGTTCGACGACCGCGGACGCACCATCACCGAGGCTGGACCGTCGACCCCGGTCGAGATCCTCGGTCTGGAGAGCATCCCGGATGCGGGCGATACCTTCCTCGTCATGGCGGACCGCGACAAAGCCAAGGGCATTGCGCAATACCGCAAGATGAAGGAGCGCGAGGCGCAGCTGGCCAAGAGCTCGCGTGTCTCGCTGGAAGGACTTGCCGAGCAGATCAAGCAGGCCGGCATGAAGGACCTGAACCTGATTCTGAAGGGCGACGTGCAGGGCTCGGTCGAAGTACTGGCCGATTCCCTCGAGAAGATGTCGACCGAAAAGGTTCGTGTTCGCGTCCTCCGTGCAGGCGTCGGCGCCATCACCGAGTCGGACGTTCTGCTGGCCTCAGCCTCAAACGCTGTCGTCATCGGCTTCAACGTGCGGCCCGACCGCAAGGCAGCCGAGATTGCCGAGCGCGAGAACGTCGAGATCCGCATCCACTCGATCATCTACGAGCTGCAGGACGAGATCACGAAGGCGATGTACGGGCTTCTGGAGCCAGTGTTCAAGGAGAATTACCTTGGACGGGCCGAAGTGCTCAATGTCTTCAAGATCACCAAGGTCGGCCAGATCGCCGGTTGCATCGTTCGCGATGGCCTCATCCGGCGCGATGCGCAGGTCAAGGTCATGCGTAACGGCGACGAGGTCTGGAAGGGCAAGATCGCGTCTCTCAAGCGCTTCAAAGACGACGCGTCCGAAGTGCGGCAGGGTGTCGAGTGCGGTATCGATCTGGGGAACTTCAAAGACATCCAGGTCGGCGACTTCATCGAAGCCTTCACCACCGAGAAGCTGGCAGCCGAGCTCGGTCAGACTGCAGCCGAGCGCAAGGCGGCGGCAGCGACAACACCCTCGACAGAGTCGGTCAACGCATAACTTCATCCTCAACAAAAAAGAAAGAGCCGGGAGCAATCCCGGCTCTTTCTTTTCTCCCCGCGCAACTGGCAACACACGCTTCACCCTAAGAGCCATCGAAGTGCTCAGGCTATTCAATCTTTGTCGTTGGAATCCGAATCGAAGCGCGATAGCGGTCGCCGCGATAGCGTGAGCAGGCTACCTCGATTGGAGTCTCCGCCATGGTCATGATGATCCGCGAGATCGACAGCACACTGGCCTTCTTTGGAATCGTAAGCAGCTCCGACTCTTCGTCCGTGGCAGGCACAGCTTCAATCACCTCGTCGGCCCACGCTGCCCGAACGCCATAATCTTTCCGAAGCTTGGAATAGAGCGACTGCTGCGAAAAGTCGACTCTCTCGAGACCTGGAAAAAGCTTGAGAGAGAGATGCGACTCCTCAAGAGCCATGGGAACTCCGTCCGCCAGGCGCAGTCTCCGCAGCCGCATGACCGGCTCTCCGACCTTCACCTTCAAGCCGTGCGCGAGATCTTTTGTCGCCTTGATCGCCAACTGCTCCAGCACTCGCGAGCTCGGAACCATCCCGCGCTGTTGCATGTCCCCTGTAAATCCCATCAAGTGCATGATGTTCTTTTCCAGCTTCGGCCGAGTCACGAAGGTTCCGCGCCCCTTCTGGCTGAACGCATAGCCGCCGCTCTTCAACCCGTGCAGAGCCTGGCGTGCCGTCATTCGGCTCACCTGGTATGCGCGCGCCAACTCCTCCTCTGACGCCAACGCATCTCCCTCCGACAATTCACCGGAGTGGATCTCCTCCATCAACGCCCTTTGAATCTGGAAATACAAAGGGATAAACCCGTTTTTGTCCAGGGAGCGAACAGCCGGCTTAGATTGAGGCAGAAGCTTCGGCACTCTTTCTCCTAACTCGACCCGGGCACATATCCGTCGGCATTCAACCCTGTCACCGCTTGCGTTTACGAACCGGGTCGCCCTGCCACGTCATCGGCTCTGTTCGCTTGTACCTTCTGCTGATCCTTTACTTAGCCGTCGACTCTTCAAATCAGTGAAAACGTTTGCTGAATCGCCTTTCACCCCAAATTCAACCCGTAAAAATTCAAAGAATATTTCGCTTGCAAAGATTGGTTAAGTTGTCTATACAATAGGTCAAGTTTATATCCCAAGTAAACAGACAAAAAGGCGCACAGGGATAAGTTTCACCCTCCGTGAAATTTGCGAAGATGCGGCCGAGTTCCACAGGTCCCTACGACATTTAAATTTTGGAGGTGCATCAAATGAGATTCCGTATCGCTCTCTACAGTCTCTTCACTCTTCTCGTGAGCTGTTCTATCGCCATGGGACAGACCATCACAGGTTCCGTCACCGGTACTGTCACCGATGCCAGTGGCGCCGCAGTAAACGCAGCCAAAGTCACCGCAACCAACGTCGACACAGGCGTTGAGACTCCCACGACAACGAACGCCGATGGCGTCTACGTCCTTCGCTTTCTCCAGATCGGACACTACAAGATCTCCATTGAAGCCCAGGGCTTCGGCTCTGCCGCGGTCGGTCCCTTCAGCCTCGAAGTAGGTCAGGAAGCCAAGGTGGACGTCAAGCTCAAGGTTGGCTCGATAAATGAAGAGGTTGTCGTCACCACCGCCGCCCCGATCCTGAACACGGAGAATCCGAGCACAGGAACCTCCATCACTGCGGCGCAGGCCACCGAACTCCCGCTGCAGGCACGTAATTTTTCCTCGCTCACAACCCTCGTCGCCGGCGCTGTTGCAACCACTCCTGCAAATACAAACAACGTTGGACGGCCCACCTACAACAGCGGCTTCTTCGTCAATGGCAACCGTGAGCAGACCAACAACTACACCCTCGATGGTGTCGACATCAACGACGCCATTGATAACTACATCAACTACAGTCCCAACGTAGACGCCATCGGCGAGCTCCGCATCATCAGCGGCAACGCTACCGCAGAATACGGCAACGCCAACGGCGGCCAGGTCGTCATGGTAACTAAGAGCGGAACCAATACCTTTCACGGCAATGCCTTCTGGTTCCTTCAAAACACCAACATGAACGCCAACAGCTGGACGAACAAGCACACTCCTGACAAGTCGGCCATCGGCCCCGTGCCCTCGCTGGACCGCAGCATCTTCGGCGGCACCTTCGGCGGCCCTGTTATCCGTGATCGCCTCTTCTTCTTCGTGGATTATCAGGGAGCGCGCCAGCATAACAGCAGCACCGAGTTCGACAGCGTGGCAACCGTGGCCATGCGGAATGGCTTCGCCCCAAACCTTGGGCAAACCGTTGCGGTTCTCAACCCGGTTGCGCGCTATCTCTTCGCTCATCCGGAGATCTATCCGCTCCCCAATGTCGCCACAACCGACATCACCAACAACTACGTCGGAACCAGGGCAAGTGCTACAACGAACAATCAGGGTGACATCCGGGTCGACGGTAAGCTCACGGACAAGGACAATCTCTCCGGCCGCTTTACTATCGGGCGAGAAAGTGATGGCGACAGCAAAGTCTCGATTCCAACCCGGCTCGGCACTGCCAACATCAGTCCCTATACCGGATTTTCCGTCAACTGGACCCACGTTATCTCCACACGTATTGTCAACGAGGCTCGCGCCGGATTCAGCCGTGGCCGTTTCTCCAATCTCGGCTCCGATCCTGGAGGCCAGCTGGGGCTCAATGCCAACCAAGCGCTCGGAATTCCTGGCGCACAGATCGCTCCCGGCATGACCGCGTTCAACATCAGCGGCTATACCCTCGGCAGTCCCTCCGGAGGCTCCAATCCCGCATTCGGTGGACAGGCTGTTCAGAACGATAGTCTTACCAATGCCTTTACCTATGGCGACAACCTCAGCTGGCAGCGCGGTCGCCACACCCTCAAATTCGGTGTCACCGCCATTCGCTATCAATCCAACCGCAACTATTCAGGTAACGACGGTGTACTCGGTCACTTCGACTACAACGGCACCTATACCGCAGCCCGAACGGGTATAAGTGACGCTTGGGCTGATTTCCTCCAGAATCAATCCTCTGCCTTCGGTCAAGGTTCCTACGTTACCAAGTGGGGACAGCGGCAGTGGCGCGACGCCCTCTTCTTCCAGGACGACTGGAAGGTAACGTCCGACCTCACTCTCAATCTCGGCATGCGTTGGGAATGGGACCAGGGCCTCTATGAATCCCACAACAAGGAATCGAACCTTAACATCACCACTGGGGCAATCACCATCGCTGGACAGAACGGCGCGAATCGCGCTCTCTATAACACGTTCTGGAATGGATGGATGCCACGTGTTGGATTTGCCTACTCTCCTTCAAGCCTGAATGGAAAGTTTGTCATTCGCGGCGGATACGGCATCACGAACTTCCTCGAGGGTACCGGAGCAAATCTCCGTCTTACTCTCAACCCGCCGTTCTTCAGTAATTCGTCGGGTCAGCAGAGCGGAACTAACCCGTTCTTTCAGACAGGAAACGGCTTCCCCCTACCAACTGCCACCAACATCTGGTCCGGCAATGTTCGCGCCTGGGATCCGAACCTGAGGCCCGCGCTGATACAGCAGTTCAACGTCACCACGGAAACCCAGCTCGACAACAACACCTCACTCGTCATCGCCTACCTGGGCCAGACCGGGAACCACCTCGTGGATCCACGCGAGGGCAATCAGCGGCCCTGCAAGACCTGTGCCCTGCCCATCACGACCCTTTCACAGTTAGCCCCGTTCTCGGCCAGCTCGCCGAATCCGCAGATCTCGCAAATCTCTCAGATCAGCTACACCGAGTCCCGGTCGATGATGAACTACAACGCTCTCCAGATCACCGGCCGTCGCCGTCTGAATCATGGTCTTGAGGTCCTTACAAACTACACCTGGAGCAAGAGCCTCACCAATAACCTCGGCTACTACGGAGGAACCGGTTCCTCGCAGAGTGCCTACTGGCAGGACGCCTACAACGGTAGGGGAGACTACGGCCCGGCCTTCTTTGACGCGACCCATATCTTCACCTTCGCCGGATACTACGACCTCCCCTTCGGTCGCGGTCGCCAGTTCGGTGGAAACATGAATCGCTTCGTCGATATGGTCGTAGGCGGATGGAAGGTCGGCACTGTCGCCACCCTTCACTCCGGCTTC
Source organism: Edaphobacter sp. FHG110511_03 (assembly GCF_059115365.1). Classification (NCBI taxonomy): domain Bacteria; kingdom Pseudomonadati; phylum Acidobacteriota; class Terriglobia; order Terriglobales; family Acidobacteriaceae; genus Edaphobacter; species Edaphobacter sp. FHG110511_03. The sequence goes on from NZ_JBZYWL010000008.1 coordinate 121,304, forward strand.
CCCTTCACCGTCTTCTCACCAGGAAACTATGCTGTAAATCAGCGCTCGAATCGTGGTAACCGCTATCGCAAACTCGTCGTGCAGAATCGTTCGATAGACCATTGGTTCGGCACCGGTCCTTCCGCGACCCAATGCGGCGTCGATACCGACAATGGCGTCTGCGCCTACGGGCAGGAAAGCACGACAGGCTTTGGCACCGCCTCAGTTGGTTCCGAACGCTCTCCTGGATTCAAGAATGTTGACGCGAACCTGAGCAAAGGCTTCAACTTCTATCGAGAGACGAAGCTCGATTTTCGTGCCAGCTTCTATAACGTCCTAAACACGGTCAGCCTGGCGGCGCCTGCGAATGACATCTCGGCCGCCACCTTCGGTCAGATCACAAACACGCTTTCCACAGAACGGCAGATCGAGCTTGCTTTGAAACTATCCTTCTAAACGCAACACCCTAAAAAGACTTGTGCTGTAAGGAATGCCAACGCATCGGCATTCCTTACAGCATTTTTTATGATCTCTATCCGGCACTTCACAGTCCCATCTAAAGCTGGCAATCCCCATCCAACATGTCTTGCCAGTCTTCGCCACTTGACATGCCTGATAACCTCAAGGAAGCGGAAAACGAACCCGGCAATGCCGGGTTTTCTCATTTAAGCTCGGGATCCCCTGACACGAAGTCCGGACTCATGTCACCTGTTTTGAAGACTTTGCATACTTTAGTATGGGGGGAGGGGTACATCATGACCGAGAGCTCTGCCACACCGTCCACCGACACCGGATTCGACCTCGTCGCCGTTCAATCCGCCCTCCGTGAAAATAAATTTGACGGCTGGCTCTTCTACGACCACCACTACCGAGACCCTCTGGCCTACCGCATCCTGGGTCTCGGCGAAGGCCTGCACGTGACCCGGCGATGGTTCTACTTCATCCCCGCGAACGGCGAACCGAAGAAGCTGGTCCACCGGATCGAGTCAGGACGACTAGACACACTGCCGGGAGCGAAAGCGGTGTACTCCTCCTGGCAGGAACTGGAATCGCAGGTCGGAAACCTGACCTCCGGAGCAACGAAGATCGCGATGCAGTACTCTCCGCGCAACGCAATCATGTATGTCTCGATGGTGGACGCGGGCACTGTGGAGATGGTGCGTGGCCTGGGCAAGGAGGTCGTCAGCTCTGCCGACCTGGTGAGCCGGTTCGAAGCGGTCCTGAACGACGATCAGATTGCAACGCACTACGTCGCGCAGCAGAAGATCGACGCCGTGCTCGCGGCGGGATGGCAGGAGATCGGCCGCAGAGTACGGGCCGGAGGAACGCATGAGTTCGCCATGGTGGAGTTCCTCTCCGAGGCGATGAGCCGCGAAGGCTTGGTATGGGATCATGGGCCGAATGTGAGTGCGGGCGCGAACTCGGCCGACTCCCACTATGAGCCCACGGCAGCCAATTCAAAGCCGATTCGGAAAGGCGACTTCGTGCTGATCGACATCTGGGGCAAGCTCAATCGCCCGGATGCCTGCTACTACGACATTACCTGGACCGGTGTCGTGGATCGAGAGCCGACACCCCGCGAGCAATTGGTCTTCGAGACGGTTCGCGATGCCCGGGATGCTGCGGTGAAGGTTGTAAAAGAAGCCTTCACGACCCAGACTCCCATTGCCGGGTGGAAGGCGGATGACGCGGCCCGAGAGGTCATTGCGCAAGCCGGATTCAAGGAATGGTTTACACACAGAACCGGACACAATATCGGGGTAGAGCTGCATGGCAATGGAGCGAACCTCGACAATCTGGAGACGCATGACGAGAGGCTGATCCTGCCGAAGACGTGTTTTTCCGTCGAGCCTGGAGTGTATTTTCCCGGTGAGTTCGGTGTGCGGAGCGAAGTGGATATGATTGCTCTGCCGGGAAGCGCCGAGGTGACCGGTAAGGTGCAGATGGAGCTGGTGCGGATCTAAAAGCTGCGGTATGTACCTGTTCCCTGCTGGTATGATTAGACGAGATGACGACGAACGTTCAGGCGCCGGTCCGAGCCGCGCAGAAGACAACGACTCTTCCGCCAGCGCTCATTTTGATCGCAGGCTGGCTGATTCCGGGCGCGGGACATTTTCTGCTGAAGAAGTGGATCCGTGGATTGCTGCTGTTTATCTCGATCGTGGCTATGTTCGGGATCGGTCTGGCATTGAAGGGTAAGATCTACGGTCCCAACACGGCCGAGCTACTGGATATGCTGAACTTTGCCGGCGACCTCGGAGCAGGCCTGCTCTATGTACTTGCGCGAGTCTTTGACCTCGGCCACGCCGCGGTGCAGATCGCGATTGCCGATTACGGAACGAAGTTCATCGTAGTGGCCGGCCTGCTGAATGTGATTGCAGCAGTCGATGCCCACTCACTGGCTACAGGGAGGAAGGCATCGTGACCATCTCCCACTTTGGAGCCGTGCTGCTCTTCTCACTGTTTACGTCAGTTGTCTTTGGAATTACGCAGCGGTCGGATCCGAAGAGAATGATCCGGTTCGGAGCATTCTGCTTTGCGCTGTTTGTCGGCGGGACGATCGCGGCAAGCTGGCTGATGTGGCTGATCAAGCACTAGAGTCAAGAAAACGAAGCGGAGAGAGCGCACCTGCATGGTGCGCTTTTTTCGTGCGATGGTCTACGCGGCGATGTATTTCTGTGCGGAGACTCGCGACCCTGAATGCGCGGAGATCAGGCCAAATCAAAAGGCGCATCCGAATTTCGGATGCGCCTTTTGATTTGCTTGAGATTGAGGCTTAGGACTCCTGGCCTTCTTCGCCGGCCGGAGGATTCTGCTCCTCGAGCTGCTTCTGGAGTTCTTCGCGCTTCTTGGTGCGGGCATCAGCACGCTTCTGCGCCTTCTCATTGAGTTCCTGCTCGGCGCCGAGCAGCTCGATGAAGGCCATCTCGGCGGCATCGCCCTTGCGGGCTCCTGTGCGGGTGATACGCGCGTAACCACCGTTGCGCGCTCCGTAGCGAGGAGCAACGGTAGCGAAGAGGCGGTCGACCGACTCGGGGGTCATCAGATAGGCGGCAGCCTGGCGGCGGGCATGAACATCGCCGCGCTTGCCGAGGGTGATCATGCGCTCGACCAGCGGCTTCGAAGCCTTGGCTTTGGTGATGGTCGTCTCAATGCGATCCATCAGAATGATGGAGGTGACGAGGTTGCGCAGGGTAGCGCGACGGTGACTGGTATTACGTCCTAATTTAAATCCTGCATTGCGGTGGCGCATGATGATCTCCTTCGGTTTGAGCTTGAGCCCAGAACCGGAATTGCTCTGTGGTGCGTTTGGGATGGGAGCAGGTAATGGTTCCCTGCCCCCTCCAGTTGCGGTTTAGAAGTTCTCTGTCTCAGCGGGGATGTGGAGGTCTTCGTCCTCATCCTCGTCTTCGTCATCGTCGTCGAAGTGGCCGAAGCTGGCGGCGAGTGTGGCGGCCGGCAGAACGGAGGTCGGTCCGGGCTGCGGGTTGCCGTTCTCGTCGATCTTCATGCCGAGCGACAGGCCCATCTGCGCGAGGATCTCTTTGATCTCGTTCAGGGACTTGCGGCCGAAGTTCTTCGTCTTCAGCATCTCGGCCTCGGTCTTCTGAATCAGCTCACCGATGGTCGCGATGTTAGCGTTCTTGAGGCAGTTGTAGCTGCGGACCGAGAGCTCAAGCTCCTCGACGGAGCGATTGAGGTTCTCGTTGCGAATTGCTGGGCCGTCATGGGTGCTATCGTGACCAGCCTCCATCTCTTCTTCGAAGTTGATGAAGATGGTCATGTGGTCTTTGAGCAGCTTGGCCGAGAGACCCAGCGCATCGGCGGGCGATACGGTGCCGTTGGTCCAGATCTCGAGCGTGAGCTTGTCGTAGTCGGTGATCTGACCGAGACGAGCGGCTTCGACGAGGTAGTTGACCTTGCGGACGGGCGAATGAACGCTGTCGACCGGGATGAAACCGAGGCCAAGGTCAGCATCGAAGTTCTTGTCGGCCGAGATATAGCCGCGGCCGCGCTTGAGGCGCATCTCCATGTCGATCTTGCCGCCCTCGGAGATGGTGCAGATGTAGACGTCCTTGTCGAGGATCTCGACATCGCCGTCTGCTTCGATGGAGCCAGAGGTAACGACACCTGCTGCATCCGAGCGAAGGTAGAGAGCCTTGGGGCCTTCTCCGTTCAGCTTGAATGGGATCTGCTTGAGGTTGAGGATGATGTCGGTCGCGTCCTCAACGACGCCAGCGATGGACTGGAACTCGTGCAGCACGCCCTCGATGCGAACCGCGGTGACAGCCGCGCCCTCGATGGACGAGAGCAGGGTGCGGCGAAGGGCGTTGCCGACGGTGGTACCGAATCCACGCTCAAAGGGCTGAGCGCTGAACTTGCCGTACTTTTCGGTGAGAGACTCGCTGTCGACTGCGAGACGCTTGGGCTTTTGGAATCCTCTCCAAAGCATGTGTTTTCTCCTTTCCGTCCTAGCCGCGAAGCATTCTGCGGTCTGGCGGGTGATGCGGTTGCGTATTCGGTTGTGGTGTTCGCTGCAGCCGTCAGGACACAGCGTTTGCCGCCGGTCTCCACACTTGCGTGAGAGACCGGCAGCGAAGCTTGATTACTTGCTGTAAAGTTCGACGATCAGCTGCTCGTTGACCGGCAGGTTGACGTCCTCGCGCTTCGGCAAAGAGAGAATCTTACCCGAGAGGTTGTCGCGATTGATGTCGATCCAGGTCACAGAACGCTGACCGCTGGCGAAATTCTTCGCCTCCTCGAGCAAGGTGATGGACTTCGAACCTTCGCGGATCGCGATCTCGTCGCCGACCTTGCACTGGAAGGACGGGATGTTGACCTTGCGGCCGTTGACCTGAACGTGACCGTGGCGGACGAGCTGGCGAGCCTGACGACGGCTCTGCGCGAAGCCAAGACGGTAGGCTACGTTGTCCAGACGAGTCTCAAGCTGCTGCAGCAGGAGCTCGCCGGTAACGCCGGTCCGGTTCGAGGCCTTCTCGTAGTAAGCGCGGAACTGGGTCTCAAGTGTGAAGTAGATGCGCTTGGCTTTCTGCTTTTCACGCAGCTGCAGACCGTAGCCGACAACCTTCTTCTGCTTCTTGGACTGGCCATGCTGGCCGGGGGGGAAGTTGCGCTTCTCAACGGGGCATTTCTCGGTGAAGCACTTGGCTCCCTTGAGGAAGAGTTTGGTACCGTCGCGGCGGCAAAGGCGGCAGACGGGTCCGGTGTAACGTGCCATGACTTTCTATCTCCTGACTTCGGGTGTCGATCGTTTTACGCGCTGGCTGCGCTTCGTCACGATCCTGTTAGTAATTTCCGCGGGAGCGCTGAGGCTCCCGCGGACAATTGAAAGTAGTTATACGCGGCGGCGCTTCGGAGGACGGCAGCCGTTGTGCGGGATCGGCGTAACGTCACGGATCGAGCGAACCTCGATGCCTGCCGAGGCGAGCGCACGGATCGCCGACTCACGGCCCGAACCGGGACCTGAGACGCGGACATCCACCGAACGCAGACCGTGCTCGCGAGCAGCATTAGCGGCACCAACGGCAGCCTGCTGCGCGGCGAACGGGGTTCCCTTGCGGGAGCCACGGAAGCCGAGCGAGCCGGAGCTCTTCCAGCTGAGCGTGTTGCCCGTCTGGTCGGTGATGGTGACGATGGTGTTGTTGAACGAAGCCTGGATAAAGACCAGACCGAATGGAACGTTCTTCCGTTCACGCTTCTTGAACTTCTTACCCTTGCCGGACTTGGCGCCGGCTGTCTTCTGCTGAGTCTTCGCCATGGCTTATTTCGTCGCTTTCTTCTTACCAGCGACGGTGCCCTTGCGAGGACCTTTGCGGGTACGAGCGTTGGTGTGGGTGCGCTGGCCGCGAACTGGGAGCGAGCGGCGGTGACGAAGGCCACGGTAAGACTGGATTTCGATGAGGCGCTTGATGTTGAGCGAGACATCCTTGCGGAGGTCGCCTTCAATCTGACCTTCCTGCTCGATGACGTGACGGATACGGTTCAGCTGATCCTCGTCGAGCGTAGCGATCTTGGCAAACGGATCGACATCCGCCTTTGCCAGGATCTTCGCTGCGCGCGAGTCGCCAATACCGAAGATATAGGTGAGTCCGATGCGTACCTGCTTATTGTTCGGTACGTCGACTCCAGCAATACGTGCCATTGGGGTCCTTATCGTTGGGCTCCGGAGGCTTCGCCACGGAGCGGGTTGACGGTCTCGGCGGTATTCGCGGGGTTCATCGCACGCCTTGACTTCGGCGAACTAGCCCTGCGAGGCCGACGGAGAGGCGAACAAAGTTCGCCCGGTTAGCTATCCCTGACGCTGCTTGTGCTTGGCGTTCTCGCAGATGACGCGAACCACGCCGCGGCGGTGGATCACCTTGCACTTGTCACAGATCTTTTTGACTGACGCACGAACCTTCATTACTTCTCCTAAAACAGCTGTTGGCTTCTAGCGCCTAGTTTTGTCTAGAGGCTATCGCCGCAAGCCTGATTACCTGGGTTTGCTGCTCCATCCGACTAAAGCTAAAAGCTCAAGCCGAAATCTCTCCGTCTACTTGTAGCGGTAGACGATTCGTCCGCGGTTGAGATCATACGGGCTGAGCTCAATCGCGACACGGTCGCCGGGGAGGATGCGGATGAAGTTCTTACGCATGCGTCCTGAGACGTGCGCCAAGGCCTGGTGCTTGTTCTCAAGCTCGACCCGGAACATCGCGTTCGGCAGAGTCTCAACGACTACCGCCATTACCTCAATTGCATCTTCCTTCGACAAACGATCTCCTTCAGGAGAGTTCTTTCGACTCTCTCCACAAACTGTTCTGGATGCCTGGGGCCCATACATGTTCCCGCGAGTGGAAATGGGGATCCATGGACGCGCGGCGTACCGCACACAGCATCTCTTATAGTACCGCAACTTCGGACCTTTTCCTAATCCCAGGCCGATTTCTTCCCCCTTTTCTAGGGGGATGTTTTAGCGCGTCAAGACCAGGGGGCCGTCCCTGGTGAGGGCAACAGTGTGCTCAAAATGGGCACTATAGCTGCCGTCTACCGTAACTGCGGTCCAACCGTCCTTTAGGACCTTGACCTCAGGAGCGCCCGCGTTGATCATCGGCTCGATGGCCAGGACCATCCCAGCTTTGAGCCGGAGGCCTTTGCCGCGAGTTCCAAAGTTCGGGACCTGGGGATCTTCGTGCATGCTGCGGCCGATACCGTGGCCGACGAATTCACGAACGACCCCGAAGCCTTCGGCTTCGCAGATCTCCTGCACGGTAGCGGAGATATCGAAAAGCCGTCCACCTACCTGGCACTGCTCGATTGCGGCTTCAAGGGAGGCTTTGGTTACATCGAGGAGCTTCAGGATCTTCGGCTCGGGCTCGCCAATGGCGTAGGTAACGGCGGCATCGGAGTAATAGCCGTCGATAATGACTCCGCAATCAATTGAGAGAACGTCGCCATCCTTCAGGATGCGCTTAGCATTCGGCATGCCATGGACTACTTCGTCATTGATGGAGGTGCAGAGCGCGGAGGGATAGCCATGATACCCCTTGAAGGCGGCCTGGCCGCCCAGCTCGGCGATCTTCGCAACGGCGATCTGCTCGAGATCCATGGTGGACGCTCCCGCAACGACATGGGGAGCGATCGCATCGTGAACCTTGCGAAGGGCGATGCCGGAGATCCGCATCTTTTCGATCTCCTGCGGAGTTTTGATCATGATGGCCATGGTTTAAAGATTCGCCTGAGAGCTAAACGTTCCGGCGGGAAATTGCTGGCGCAGCTCTTTTAAAGCCGACTCGATGGCGGCGGTCACGTGCTCGACTGACTGGCTACCATCCACCTCACGGAAACGGCCCTGTCGGCTATAGTGCTCGATGACAGGCGCAGTCAGGGAGTTGTAAGCCTTCATACGCTCGGTAAAGGCAGCCTCAGTGTCGTCGGAACGATGCTGCAGGGGCCTGCCATCGATATCACAGATGCCTTCCTGTTTCGGCGGCTTTGAGTAAATGTTGTAGATATGCTTGCAGGCAGAACAGATCCGGCGGCCGGTGATGCGGCGGAGAAGCTCCTGCTCCTCGACGCGGATGCTGATTGCGATGAGAGGATCTCCGGCTTCCACAGCAGAGGCGAGGTGACGATCAAGCCATTCTGCCTGTCCCAGGGTTCGCGGATAACCATCCAGAACATAGCCTCGCTTGACGTCGGGCTGGGCGAGTCTCGTTCCCACCATATCGTTCACCATCTGGTCAGGAACAAGCTGGCCCTGGTCCATAAGACCTTTGGCGGCCTTGCCGAGATCGGTCCCGCGCCCGATATTGTCGCGAAGGATATCACCGGTGGAGATCTGCGGAATGCCGAAGTCTGCCATCAGGCGCTGGGCCTGGGTTCCCTTTCCGACGCCTGGCGCTCCCAGAAGAAGGACCGGCCCGGGCAGGAAAGTTGAGGCTGCCGGGGCCGGTGTATGTGCTGCAGATTCAGAGGTCAAAGCTTCCAATTCCCTACCAGCTCTTGCGTCCGCGGATACGGCCACTCTTGGGAGTGAAGCCGTCATAGTGGCGCATGATAAGTTGCGATTCGATCTGCTGAACCGTGTCCATGGCGACACCAACGACGATCAGAAGACTGGTTCCGCCGAAGTAGAAGGTCACGCCCAGACCGTTGGTCATCCAGGTTGGCAGCCTGTCGAAGACGGGACCGATCAGCCAGAGATGATTGAAGTGGATTCCGCTGATAATCATCTGCGGAATCATGACGATGATGATCAGGTAGACTGCGCCCACCAAGGTGATGCGAGTCAGTACATCGTTGACGAAATCGGCCGTACGCTTACCAGGACGGATGCCGGGGATGAAGCCGCCATACTTCCGCATGTTGTCGGCGATGTCGTCCGGGCGGAAGACGATGGAGATATAAAAATAGGCGAAGAAGACGATCGCCACCATGAAAACAAGCTCATAAAACGGCTCGCCCGGTTGAATGTACTGGAAGATAGGGCCAAGCAGCTTGGTATCGCGCAGCGGAGCACTTCCGAAGAAGCTCATCCCAGCAAAGAGCAGCGGAGCCGAGAGGATCGAGCTGGCGAAGATGACCGGCATAACGCCACCGGAGTTGACCTTGAGCGGAAGATGCGTGGACTGCCCACCCATCATGCGGCGGCCAACGATCCGCTTCGCATATTGAACCGGGATTCGACGTTCAGACTTTTCCACGTAGACGATGAAGGCAACGACCGCGATCATGCCGACAATGAGGATAGCGACCGCTACGGGAGTGAAGGCTCCCCATGCGCTGGTCTGGACCTTGTCATACAGTTCGGCAACGCCCTTGGGAACACCGACCACAATTCCAGCGAAGATCAGCAGAGACATACCATTGCCGATACCACGCTCAGTGATCTGCTCGCCGAGCCACATGATAAACGCGGTTCCTGCGGTAAGCGTGAGCACGCAGAGAGGAATGAAAGCGCCGCGCGGAATCGTGACCATCGACGATCCGGTCGAGGTGTTCGTCAGCGTCAGCGCAATGGTGAACGATTGCACGATGCCGAGAAGTACCGTCACGTAGCGGGTCCACTGAGTAATTTTGCGGCGGCCCAGCTCACCTTCTTTCTGCAGCTTCGCCAGCGGCTCATAGATGACGGTGAGCAACTGGAAGATGATCGACGCCGTGATGTAAGGCATGATGCCGAGGGCGAAGATCGTGAGCTTTCGCAGGTTACCGCCCGAGAACAGATCGACGAGACCGAGAGCGGAGCCGGAGTTCTGGTTGAAGAACTCGGCGAGCATGGTGCCATTGATGCCCGGGGTGGGAATGTGGGATCCGAGACGATAAACAGCCAGCAGACCAAGCGTAAACAGAACACGCTTGCGGAGGTCTGGGATACGGAAGATGTTTGCGAACTTGTCGAACATCGGAGAGCGGGACCTCGAGGGTGAGACGGACGATTCGGGGTGAAACGGCGATGCGAGGGAATCTCTCCCTCGCCTGCCCTAATTCTACATGCTCGCAGCCATGGCCAATTAGCCGATGAGAACGGCTTTTCCGCCAGCTTTCTCGATCGCCTCCTGGGCGGTCTTCGAGAACTTGTGGGCATGAACGGTGACAGCTGCCTTGATCTCTCCGTTATTGAGGACCTTAATGAAGCCCTTGCGCTTACGGAGAAGACCGAGGGAGACAATCTTGTCGAGGGTGAACTCCGTCTCCGAGGATGCGGCGTTGATCTCGGCGATCCGATCAAGGCCCAAGACGGTGTACTCCGTCCGGAAGATATTGGTGAAGCCGCGCTTGGGAAGGCGGCGATGCAGCGGCATCTGGCCGCCTTCGAATCCGCGCATCAGGCTGGAACCGGAACGCGATCCCTGGCCCTTGTGACCACGAGTGGACGTCTTACCCATGCCCGAGCCCATACCGCGACCGACACGCTTCTTGTTGCTATTGGCCTTTGCGGGGGCCTTCAAATTGGAGAGATTGCGGATTGCCATGATTTCCTCGCTATAACGCCGGGAGTCTGGCTCCCGACTCGCATTTTGGGATCGGCACGAAGCCAATCAATGAATACTAATGACGCCTTCCTACTCTACGATACGGACGAGATGCGGAACCTTGGCGACCATGCCGCGGATGGACGGCGTGTCCTCGCGCTCGACGATCTGGTTCAGGCGGGTAAAGCCGAGGCCCTTGACGACGAGCTTATGCTTGACCGGCGTGGCGATCTTTGAGCGAAAGTACTGCAGCTTGATTTTGGCTTTGGTTTCGGCCATGACTAGGAGCTCCTCTTACAGTTCTTCTTCAGCTTTGCCACGCAACGCAGCGACTTCAGCCTTATTACGAAGCTGGGTGAGAGCGTCGAAGGTGGCCTTGATGACGTTGTGCGGATTCTTAGTGCCGATGGACTTGGTCAGAACGTTCTGAACGCCAGCCGAGGTCATAACGGCGCGAACCGTGCCCCCGGCGATGACACCGGTACCCTCGGGAGCGGGCTTCAGCATAACCCGGCCTGCACCGTAGTGTCCGAGTACCTGATGCGGAATCGAGGTGTCAGTGAGGTTGATCTTGAAGAGATTCTTCTTGGCGGCCTCGATGCCCTTGCGGATGGCCTGCGGAACCTCTTTGGCCTTGCCCGAACCATAGCCCACAACGCCTTCGGCCGGATCACCGATCACGACCAGCGCGGCGAAGGACATGTTCTTACCACCCTTGACGACCTTGGTGACGCGGTTGATGCTAACAACCTGGTCCTTCAGGTTGAGCCGGTTCGCGTCGATCTTTTTCTTTAGTGCCATAATTCTTATCCAGCTTTCTGGCTGCCCGGTTGCGAGCGCCGTTCGAGAAACTTAGAAAACCTAGAACTCCAGGCCCGCTTCGCGAGCCGCGTCGGCCAGAGCCTTGATGCGGCCGTGATAAAGATAACCGCCGCGATCGAAGACCACCTTCTTGATGCCCTTCTGCTGCGCGCGCTCCGCGATAAGCTTGCCGACTTCGGCAGCTGCTGCGATGTTGCCGCCAGCCTTCTTCTCTTCGCCTTTTTTGTTGAGCGTGGAAGCTGAGGCCAGGGTGACACCGGATGCATCATCGATCAGCTGCGTGTAGATGTGATCGAGCGAGCGATAGACATTGAGACGTGGACGCTCGGCGGTTCCGGACATCTTTTCACGGATTCGTGTGTGGACCCGCTTGCGGATGACGTCGCGTTTGCGAGGGTTGATCATAGTTCGTTTTCCTTCCTAACAGCGTCGCCAGAGTGCTGACGACGTTCGGTTTTAACTTCTAATCAGGGAACAGGGACCAGAGGCGGGGCTTCAGAGCTCTCTCGAATGTGCTGGATTCTTCCTGACCCAGCCTCTGGTTCCTAACTTGTGCGACTACTGATGCCAAACGCGGGGGGTGAACCTAATCCTCCCCGATTTACTTGGCGCCAGTCTTGCCAACCTTCTTCTTCAGCTTCTCGCCGGTGTAGCGAACGCCCTTATTCTTGTACGGGTCGGGCTTGCGAAGCGAACGCATGTCAGCAGCAACCTGTCCGACCTTCTGACGATCGATGCCGGAGATGGTGACGTGGGTCTGCTTGGGGTCGATAGTGACCTCAATGCCGGCAGGCAACGGAAACTCGATCGGATGGGAGTAGCCCAAGGTAAAGACCACAACCCCTTTTCCCTTCATCTCGACACGGTAACCGATGCCGACGATGTCGAGTTCCTTGGTCCAACCGGTGGTGACGCCGTGGACGGCATTGAAGACCAGCGCACGAGCGAGGCCATGAAAGGCCGCCTGCTTATCGCTTTCACGCTCGGCGACGATGGCGCCATCCTTCTGGACCAGCGAGATGCCGGCGGGAAGCAGCGCTGTGACCTTGCCCTTCGGACCCTCGACCAGAACAGTGTTGCCGTTGACCGTGTACTTTACGCCGGTGGGCATCGGAATCGGCTTCTTGCCAATACGAGACATGGTGAATTCCTTTTCTTGGCTTGCGAGTCGCGAAGCAAAACGGTTCTTCTTCGTTCCACTGCAGCCTGGCAGCATTACTGCCGGTAATGCTTAATACAAAACTTCAAATTAAAGCCTGCGAATTACCAGACTTCGCAGAGAATCTCGCCGCCTACACCTTCGCGACGAGCCTGACGGCCAGTCATGACTCCCTTGGGAGTCGTCATAATGGAGATGCCCAGACCTCCCTGAACGCGGCGGATCTCATCGCGGCCGACATAAACGCGGCAACCGGGACGCGAGACACGCTGCAAGTCACGGATCGCAGCTTCGTTATTGGTGCCATATTTCAGGTACACGCGAATGACTTTTTGACCATTCTCCTCAGTCGCCTTGAAGTTGGCGATATAGCCTTCATCCTTGAGGATGCGGGCGATCTCCGCCTTCAGCTTAGAGGCGGGAACGTCCAGCTTCTGGTGACGTGCACGGATGGAGTTGCGGATACGGGTCAGAAAATCTGCTACTGGATCGGTGAGGTTCATTCATTCTCCTTCATTCTCCGTTCGCTCGCGACAGTGGCGAGAACCAGCAAGAATGTCTTGGTGCCTGTGCTTGTTTACGTTCCAGACTTCTGCATCCTAAGCCTTGGCTTGAATGAGGTCTCTGGAGCGGGCATGCAAGCGAATTCCAAGCATGCAATGTATGGATCTAATTATATCAGGCAGAAATCTGCCTGAACCTATGTGCGGCCAGCGATTACCAGCTCGACTTCACGACGCCCGGAATCTCTCCCTTGAGAGCGAGCGAACGGAAGCAGAGACGGCAGACTCCGAACTTGCGAAGGAAGGCGCGAGGACGACCGCAGAGCTGGCAGCGATTGTGCTGACGGGACTTGAACTTCGGCTTTCTTGCGTCTTTGACGCGCTTTGCTGTAGTTGACATAACCTTTACTCTCTATCCTTCAAAAAACTGTTTACGGTGCCGCACTTTGAGACCGCGCGTTTTACGCTCCCTGACGGAAGGGCATGCCGAAACCCTTCAACAGGGCACGTGCTCCATTGTCGTCCTGGGCTGTAGTCACAATGGTAACGTTCATACCCTTGATCTTGTCGACCTTCGCATAGTCGATTTCGGCGAAGATGAGCTGATCGCGCAGGCCAAGCGTATAGTTACCGCGGCCGTCAAAGCTCTTGGACGAGACCCCACGGAAGTCGCGAACGCGAGGCAGCGCGATCGAAACCAGGCGATCGAGGAACTCGTACATCGCATCGCCGCGAAGGGTAACCATGGCGCCGATCGGCATGCCCTCGCGAACCTTAAAGGCGGCGATCGACTTCTTGGCCTTGGTGGTCACAGGCTTCTGGCCGGTGATCGAGGCAAGGTCAGCTACCAGGGGATCCATGATCTTGACATTCTGGGTCGCTTCGCCCAGGCCCATGTTGACGACGATCTTTTCCAGCTTCGGGATCGCCATCACGTTCTCGATGTTGAGCTCTTTGGCGAGAGCCGGTTTGATCTCTTTGTCGTACTTCTCTCGGAATCGTGACACTGCCATTTTATTCTTTCGCTTTCTCCACGGTTCCGGATTGGCTTGCGCCGTATACCGTTTCGTGGGGTGAACCTTTGAAGGATCGAACTACCTGTTGCGTTTTACTTCTTTTTCTCGGCGATCGCGTTTCCGCTCGCCTTCGAAACACGAACTTTCTTGTCACCCTCGATCCGTGATGCAAGACGGGTCCTATTGCCCTCGCCATCGACCAGCATCACGTTCGAGATGTGAATCGGCGACTCCTGCTCGGCGATTCCGCCCTTGATGTTGCGCTGCGGGTTCGGCTTCATGTGCTTCTTGACCATCATCACATGCTCAACCAGAACACGGTCGCGGTCGGCGATAACGCGCAGAACCCGGCCTCGCTTGCCCTTGTCTTTACCCGCGATGACCTCGACGGTATCGTTACGCTTGATCTTGATGCCTGCCATAACTGTTTGACCTCTCCTACCTCGGCGATCTGTCGGAGCCGGAATCCGCTATGTAACCGCCTAAGCGGCTTGAAACAGTTAGATAACCTCAGGTGCAAGCGAGGCGATCTTCAGAAACTTCTTCTCCCGAAGCTCGCGGGCGACGGGACCAAAGACGCGGGTTCCGACCGGCTCCATCGCATCGTTGATGACGACGGCGGCATTCTGATCGAAGCGGATATACGTTCCATCCTTGCGCCGATACTCCTTCCGCGTCCGTACGATCACAGCCTTGACGACCTTGCCCTTCTTCACGGTTCCGTCCGGGGAGGCCTCTTTGACTGCCGCAGTGACGACGTCGCCCAGGCCGGCCTTCTTGCCGAGACCGCCACCAAGGGGCAGGATCACCTGCAACTTGCGTGCGCCGGAGTTATCGGCCACGTCAAGAATTGTTCTCATCTGTACTGACATCGTTCGTCTCCTGGTGGTGCGGCCGGGGCGTTTCTTCCCCTGGCTTTGAATCCAAAATCTTCAATGCCGCGCAAAACGCGGTTACAAGTCTATTTGCTCTCGGTCGCTGAGGTCTTCTCGTCTGCCAGCTGCGCGAGCGAACTGCGACGAACGATCTCTTCGAGGGACCAGCGCTTCAGCTTGGAGAGAGGGCGTGCCTCGCGGATGCGGACAACATCACCCACACGGGCCGAATTTTGCTCGTCATGCGCGTAGAACTTCTTGTTCGACTTCATGACGCGCTTGTACTTGGGATGCGCCTTGCGCATCTCGATCTCAACGACGATCGTCTTCTGCATCTTGGTTGAGACGACCAGTCCGACCTTTTCATTACGACGGGACGGGGCCTGCTCGGCGGTTTCGGGTTTGTTTGTGGTCTCTGCCATGGCTTAATCCTTCTTTGCTTTCTTGCGAGTGCTCTTGGCCGGAGCGGCCGCAACAGCTGCGGGCTTTTCGGCGGTTTCACCGGCCAGCTGGCGCTCACGGGCGACGGTCTTGATACGGGCGATGTCCAGCTTCAGCGTCCGCATCTTTTTAACACCCTCGGTATTTCCGAGGCTCTTCTGAAAGCGGATACGGAAAAGCTGCTCGGCAGCCTTGGCCTGCTCGCCCTTGAGCTCTTCGTCACTGAGGTTGCGAATCTTATCGAGTTCCATGTGTCTCTTCCTTCAAACCGAATCTCTTACTTGGCCGCAACCGTGTTGACCACGTCGTGGCGCTGAACGAAGCTGGTCTTGAGCGGCAGCTTGTGAGCGGCGAGGCGCATTGCCTCCTTCGCCATCTCGGGATTCACGCCTTCCATCTCGAACAGAATCCTGCCCGGACGAACGACGCATACCCAATGGTCGGGAGCGCCCTTACCTTTACCCATACGGGTTTCGGCCGGCTTTTTCGTGATCGGCTTGTCCGGGAACAGCCGCAGCCAAACCTTGCCACCGCGCTTGATGAAACGCGTCATCGCGATACGGCTGGCCTCAATCTGGCGGTCAGTAATGTAACCGCACTCCATAACCTTCAGGCCGTAATCGCCGAACGA
The DNA here is from genome assembly GCF_059115365.1 of Edaphobacter sp. FHG110511_03. Lineage (NCBI taxonomy): Bacteria > Pseudomonadati > Acidobacteriota > Terriglobia > Terriglobales > Acidobacteriaceae > Edaphobacter > Edaphobacter sp. FHG110511_03. The sequence continues at coordinate 137,205 of NZ_JBZYWL010000008.1, forward strand.
GAGATCGGAGCCGCGCCACGCCTTGCCGGTCATCCGGCCGCGCTGCTGCTTGCGATACTTCACCTTCTTAGGCATCAACATAATAAAACCCCTAGCTATTGGCTGCTAGCTTCCAGCTCTTAGCCAGACCTAGCTCAATCAAAACTTATTCCTGCAACTTGCCTGTAGTTACGACGCGAAGACACCTGCGGTCGTACCCTGATCGCGACGCTTCTTCTGTTCGTAGATATCGCCGCGATAGACCCAGGTCTTCACGCCGATGATGCCGTAAGTGGTATGTGCCTCGGCAAATCCGTAGTCGATATCAGCGCGCAGCGTGTGCAGCGGCAGACGGCCTTGGAGATACCACTCCGAACGAGCAATCTCATTTCCGTTCAAACGGCCGGATACACGAACCTTGATACCCTTGCAACCGAAGCGGAGCGCGGAGTCAACGGACTTGCGCATCGCGCGACGAAAGCTGACGCGCTTCTCCAGCTGCAGCGCGATGTTCTCGGCCACCAGCTGAGCGTCGAGCTCAGGCTTGTTCACCTCGAGAATGTCGACAAAAACCTCGCGGTTGGTCCGCTTCTGGATGTCGGCCTTGAGCTTGTCGATCTCAGCACCCTTGCGACCGATGATGATGCCCGGGCGGGCGGTGCGAATGATCAGGCGCAGCTTGTTGCCAGGGCGCTCCACCTCGACCGAGCTGACGCCAGCGGCCTTCAGCTTCTCGCGAAGCTCAGCCTTCAACTTGACGTCCTCGACCAGCAATTTGTCATAGCCGCGCTCAACAAACCAGCGTGACTTCCACGGCTTGTTTACGCCGAGGCGAAACCCATACGGATGGACTTTCTGTCCCATAGCTTCCCTTTACTCTGCGCTCCTGACCGGTTGAGCCGGCGGGCGGTAGTGCAAACCTATATTTTAACTCAAGCAGACGTCGAAAGTTCGCTTACTTGGCGGCTTTCTTGGTTGCTGTCTTCTTCGCCGCAGCCTTCTTGGCTGGAGCCTTCTTCGCTGCTGTCTTTGTTGCCGTCTTTTTGGACGTCTTCTTTGCCGGAGCTGCCGTAGTCTCTTCCGTAGCCACCGTAGACTTGTTCTTCTCGGCCACGGTCACGATGATGTGGGCGAGACGACGCTGATAGCGGAACGCGCGTCCCATCGGAGCAGGCCGAATCCGCTTCATGCGCGGGCCCTCGTTGGCCACGGCAGACTTCACATAGAGGTTATCGACATCGACATCCAACCCCTGCTCCTGCGAGAGATAGTTCGCGTTCTGGATCGCTGAGCGCAGAACCTTCTCCACTACTGGAGCGATGCGCTTGTTGTTGAAGTGGACCGTGTTGATCGCCTGCTCCACGCGGAGCCCCTTGATCAGGTCCAGAACGAGCTTCGCCTTCTGCGGGCTGGTGCGCTGAAACTTCGCCTCCGCGCGGAACTCTCTTATCTTCTCTGCTGCCTTAGCCATGACTTTCAGTCCTTAGAAACTAAACAAATACTGGTAACGTGACCGCTCTTATTTCGGCTTCGCCGCAGATTCGGTCTTGGCGGAGTGGCCCTTGAACGTGCGGGTGGCCGCAAATTCGCCGAGCTTGTGGCCAACCATATTCTCGGTCACATAGACCGGGATGAATTTGCGACCGTTGTGAACCGCAATGGTGTGACCCACGAAGTCCGGATGAATCGTCGAACGGCGTGACCAGGTACGAAGGACCTTCTTGTCGTTCGTCTGGTTCATGACGTTTATCTTCGTCATGAGGTGGTCGTCGATAAAGGGACCCTTTTTAGTAGAACGTGCCATCTCTTAGCTCCGAATTCTTATTTGCTTCTGCGGTTGACGATGAACACATCCGTCCGCTTGTTGTTACGGGTCTTGTATCCACGAGTCGGCTGGCCCCATGGTGTCACCGGATGACGGCCGCCCGAGGTCTTGCCCTCACCACCGCCGTGCGGATGGTCGACCGGGTTCATCGAGACGCCGCGGTTGGCCGGGCGGATGCCCTTCCAGCGATTACGTCCTGCCTTGCCGATCGTTACGTTCTCATGATCGGTGTTGCCAACCTGACCGATCGTCGCCATGCACTCGATGAGAACCTTGCGGGTCTCGCCGGAGGGCAGCTTCAGAAGCGCATAGTCGCCTTCCTTGGCAACCAGGTTTACCTGGGCTCCAGCCGAACGTGCCATCTGCGCGCCCTTGCCAGGACGGAGCTCGATGTTGTGCACGATCGTACCAACCGGAATGTTCTTTAGCGGTAGAGCATTTCCGACCAGGATGTCGGCCTCGGGACCGCTCATGATGGTCTGTCCTACCTTCAGACCAATGGGCTGAATGATGTAGCGCTTCTCGCCATCGGCATAGCTGACCAGCGCAATGCGGGAACTGCGGTTCGGATCGTATTCGATCGTCGTAACTGTGGCCGGGATCCCGTATTTATCGCGCTTGAAGTCAATCAAGCGTAGCTTCTTCTTGTGACCACCACCATGGTGGCGGATGGTCAGCGAACCCGACGAGTTGCGGCCGCCGGTGCGCTGTTTGACAGCGAGCAGCGGCTTGTGTGGCTTGTCCGTCGTCAGGTCATCGTTAACCAGCTTCGTCGCGAAGCGGAGGGATGGTGTAATTGGTCGAAATGATTTGATCGGCATCGTCTTCTTTGCTCCTAGCTTTTTACTTCCGAGCTAGTGTCGAAACTTCAAACTCTGTTCGAGCTGATTCATACTTTGGCGAATCAGCTGGCGGTCGGCAGGACTACAAACTGTCGAGATACTCCGGCATCTTCTCGCCCGCCTTCAGGCGGACATATGCCTTCTTCCAGTCAGGGCGGTAACCGGCGAACTTACCCCGGCGACGCTCCTTGCCCTCGACGATCGAAGTGCGAACCGCAGAGACCTTCACCTTGAAAAGGGTCTCGACAGCCTGCTTGACTTCGGTCTTGGTTGCCTTCTCGGCAACTTCAAAGACCAGGGTGTTCTGAGTCTCTTTGACGCCCATGCCCTTCTCAGTGATCAGGGGGCGGCGAATGACGGTATAAAGGGTCGGCATGTTACGCGACCTCCTTCTGGGCCTCAACGGCCTTTCTCTTCGAAACGTATTTCTTCAATGTCTCTTGCAGAGCCTCAATGGCATCCTTGGAGAAGACGGCATGCTCATAGCGAAGCAGATCATAGGGATGAACCTCGGAACTGAGCACCAGTTCAACACCAGCCAGGTTACGTGAGCCAAGATAGAGCTTCTCATCGAGCTTCTTGCTGGTCTCAACCAGGAGTGTCGTCTTGCCCGCTTCGAGCTTGTCAAGAGCCTGGCGGAAGAGCTTGGTCTTGGCTTCGGGTACCGAAAACGAGTCGACAACTGTGATCTTGCCCTCGGAGATCTTCGCCGCGATCGCCGACCGAAGTGCGCCCATCAGCTTCTTCTGCGGAAAGGCATATTCGTAGCTGCGCGGCTGAGGTCCATGGACCGTGCCACCGCCACGCCAGAGCGGAGTGCGGATCGAGCCTACGCGTGCGCGTCCAGTTCCCTTCTGCTTCCACAGCTTCTTTCCTGCGCCGGAGACAAGCTTGCGGTTCTTGGTCGCAGCCGTTCCCTGACGCAATGCGGCGCGGTAGTGCTTCACCGCCTCCCATAGAAGCGCGTCGTTGACCTCGCCGGCGAAGACGGAGTCTGCGAGCTCAAACTCGCCGACCTTCGTTCCACCGAGATTCACTACGTTGATGTTTGCCATCGTCCTTCAGTTCTCTTTCTGTGCGGCCATCGATGCGGCGCGCCCTGACTTTATTTCTCTGCTTTAGCCGGTCTGTTTTCCGAGCAGAGGGTTTGTTCATTTCAACATGCAAAACTAAAGACGTTCTGCTTGTTTTTCTTTACTTCTTCTTCGGTGCAGCTTTCTTCGAAGCCTTCAGCGGATCGAGTGTTCCCGCTCCGGCGAAGCCACGGCGCTCACGCGGCGGAGCCTTAGCCTTTGAGATCAAAACATATCCGTCACGCGGTCCAGGCACTGCTCCCTCGACCATGATCAGGTTGTCGTCGAGATCGATACCGCGGATGCGGAGATTTCGGACTGTCACCTGGTCGTGTCCCATGTGGCCCGGCATGCGCTGGCCCGGGAAGACACGCGAGGGGAACGAGGATGCTCCGATCGAACCTTGCACCTGGAACATGTGACCGTGCGACTTGGGTCCGCCGCCAAAGTTATGACGACGAATGACACCCGCAAAGCCACGGCCCTTCGAAGTTCCGATGATGTCCACGAACTTCTCGTCCGAGAAGATATCCACCAGAATACGATCGCCAGCCTTGACGCCATTCGACTCTCCGCCATCCTTCGCGGCAGCCTGCGTCTCGACCGCAACTTCCTTCAATACACGAACCGGGGGGACGTTCGATTTCGCGAAGTGGCCGGTCATGGCCTTGTTCACCTTCGAAGCCTTGACGAAGTCCACATAGCCGATCTGAGCGGCATCGTAGCCGTCCTTGGCCATCGTCTTGAGCTGCGTAATCACGCATGGGCCAGCCTTCAGTACGGTGACCGGGTGAACATCGCCCTTCTCATCGAACATCTGGGTCATGCCGACTTTCTTGCCGAGAATTCCTGATACGGACATCTTCTTTTCCTTTCCTCATCATGCTGGCGTACATGCTCAGCACTGCCGGGTTGATACTGCGAAAAATAACGAAGGCTTTTACCTTTTGAGTAAGGCCCTTACTTCTGCACCGTCTTGATCTCAACATCGACGCCGGCCGGAAGATCCAGCTTCATCAACGCGTCCACAGTCTGCTGGGTCGGCTCGAGAATATCGATCAGGCGCTTGTGCGTACGAATCTCGAAGGCCTCGCGCGACTTCTTGTCGACGTGGGGCGAACGCAGAACGCAATACTTGTTCTTCATCGTCGGCAGCGGAATGGGCCCTGCAACCTGCGCGCCTGTGCGCTTCGCTGTCTCGACGATCTCTCCTGTGGATGTGTCGAGTACGCGGTAGTCATAAGCCTTCAAGCGAATTCTGATTCTCTGTCCTGCCATCGTCTTTTCTCTTTTCTTTGCGCAAAGAACTTGCTTGAGTCGCCGCCGGCTTCCCGCCGGCGGCGCTTTGGT
>NZ_JBZYWL010000009.1:0-135613 GCF_059115365.1 Edaphobacter sp. FHG110511_03
TGGGTCTATCATGCCCCGCGTGACTACCGGTAACACCATGGCACCATGCGTCATCATCGGAGAACGTGCCGGGGAACTAATCAAAACCAGCCATCAAGCGGGCTAGCTTGATAGTTATGCCAACTTGTAAGCAGGAGTATCAAGATGCCCCGTATCTTTCAACAAACTGAAACGTGCGTTGTCAAACCAAATCCAGCAGTCATTGTCGATTCCTTCCTACAGTCGATCCGCGATGAACAAACTTCAGGAGCTGTTGAACTGTTTGCTGACAACTTCACTTTTAATGACTATGGACTGCTGCTATGTTTTACCGATAGACCGCGGCTAGCGATTTTCTTTGACAAGCGGGTTCAGCTATGCCCGGATTTGTTGTTCACCGTAGACACGCAGTTCATCGATGGTTAGTAAAGGTGCGGCCGCGTTGCTTTCTTGATGCAAAATCGCCATGCCATGAACGGCGGCGCCTCGCAACTACGAATTCACTTCCAACAATGCAGAGTTGGACCTGCGTTGCCCAAATGGCCCATTTTGTAGCGAATCGCTGCCATACCCCAGAACCAGGGCCACTCTCCCCGCAAGGGCTTGTAAAGCCTGTTCCCGGCACAAAACGTAAACCCGAGTTACCGAAAGTCTGCTTAACTATCCGGCCGAAACACAACATCAAAAATGGAGGACAACTGTCTAAACCCTACCATCTTGTTCTGTTGCCGATACGCGAGCACGTGAGACTTTACCCACTTCCAACGTGCACGTAATCCCCAACTCGTTGCCTATGTCTGGTAATGAAGCTCAGCTGACGTGGACTATTGGGCGATGTCTGATGTCAGGGACGGCGCGCCGGAGAACCTCGTGCGTCACGGGGGCCGTATCGCCTTCTCCGAGGAAGATCAACCTAATCATGTTGAAAACGGGATTCCCTTCCTTCCACTTGAAATAACCATGCGGAATGTTCCCGGTGCGCCGCTCAAGCTCAATGAGAAGAGCCGCGATGGAGTTCGCGACGACGGGACTCTTGGCATAGAGGACCTTGTTCCTGCCAACGCGACGGCCGTCGACCCAGAGGGTGTGCTGAAATTCGGAAACGTCGGTGCGGATGACCTCGACAAAGTAAATACTTTTATTCGGAGTGAGTCCGTAACGATCGCGAACAAAACGATCGACCGCGTCGAGCTCTTCTGCAGTCTCCGCCTCGAGATTGGGTCTGGGTGTGTGAGCCATGACCCGGATGACGTGATCTTCGTCTTCCCGCAGTAGGTCGCGAGCTTCCTGGGAGAGCTCGATCTCTGTAATGCGAAGCTCAGTGGACCGCAGGGCACGCGACAGAAGCGAGACCCCGATGATCGTGACGATGAAAAACGAGGATATCTTAATACCTTCGGGTCGCTCGTAGATGTTCACGATGGTTGTGTGTACAGGAAAATGGCGGTGATGAGGAGATAAACCCAGCGTAAACGTTCCTTCCATAAGGATATGGTGACGGCGACGGCGGCGGAGGTGATGAGGACGAGAACGCCGGTGGCGTAGGCGCCGCCCTGAGCGTCGACATCTGCATTAAAGAGAAGTGTGACGAGAACCGCGACCGACATGAACACGAGGACCAAAGGGCGCGAGGCAAGAGCCCACTCCGGTGCCATGCCGAAGCGGGGGAGATAGCGGGGGATAATGTTGAGGAGGCCCGCCATCGCTGAGGCTCCGGCGAAAGCGAGGATGAGAATAGTGGAGATGTCGTAGAGAGAACCGAAAGACGTCGCCCAAGTAGTGATGCGCGAGATAAGCCATGGCACGGCCGTTTGCTGGGCCACCTTCTGCAAACGCTTTGGCTGGAATGAGCAGCGTAGTGACGAAACTAGTGGCCATGAGGAAGATGCTCATGATTGCGGCTGCGGTGGCAAGAAGCTTGCGGGTATTGCGAATTCGATAATCAAGGTCTTCGCCCTTGATCAGAGACATCACGGCTACCCCCGTCTCAAAGCCTGAGAGACCCAGAGCGAGCTTTGGAAAGAGAATAAGGCACACACCGAGCATACCCAGAACACTGGGATGTTGCGCGAAGAGAGCGCTCTTCCACTGTGAAATAGCCTCCGTGTGGTGAAAGATCGCATTGATCGCGAAGAGAGTGATCACCGCATTAAGGAGCAGTTAGACCACGACGAGGATCACGGCGATGCCGACAGCCTCCTTAAAACCTTTCAAAAAGATGGCTCCGAGCACCGCGAGAAGAAGAAGGGTTACGAGCATCTGACTGTGCAACCAAGTGGGAGCGTATGGATTATGAACGAAGTGGGCGCCTGCGTCGGCGGCGGAGAGCGTCATAGTAATGATGAAGTCAGTGGAAGCGAACCCGAGCAGGACGAGAACGAATACCTTGCCGCCCCACTTGGGAAAAAGCCGCTCCAGCATCGCGATAGAGCCTTGGCCGTTCGGGCTGGCTCCGGCGACACGGCTATAGAGAGGAAGAGCCGCAAAGAGTGTCACTAAGACGAGAACCAGAGTGGCGACGGGAGAGAGCAGACCAGTCGCAAGAAAGGCGATCCCAGGTTGGTAACCAAGGGTGGAGAAGTAATCCACGCCAGTGAGGCACATCACATGCAGACGTGTTGGTGTCCTGGATGTTCCTCGACCGCTTCGGGAAGGCGAATGTCGGATAGCAGCCAATCAGTGAAGGTTGATCGATGCACGGCACTTGCCTCATCGCGTTGAGTGGTCGATAGTGTGATGCTGATTGTGACAAGTTGGTAGCGCTGGTGCGACCGCAAGAAAGAGGAATATCAGAGTCCTCTGATTGACCACGCAGGAGATCGGTTTGGTCTTGGTCGGCAGGCCCAGGCTCTAGTTGCCAATCTGAGTTACAGATACCAAGGGATGTTGATTACCATAGTGCGCTCATTCCTTCGAACAAGAAGAAGCAGTTTAAGAAGTTGGAATCTCTGGTTATGGAGCGGAGTTTGCCACCAGTATTTGACGACGAGTTCAGGAACCTGGACAGCGATCTGGCGATCGGGATAGTCGCGCTCAAGCTTAAGAATGCACTCGACGAGCGGCATGATGACGAAGCGGTAGGGTGAAGAGAGAAGTATGTGCTCAGGAACGGTCATCCCTGACGTGTACAAGGGCGCGACGACATTTTGTTGCCACATCTGTTGTACTTGGTCGCAGCACTCCTCGACGTAAATCCAGATAAGCCTTAGTCAAATTGGCAGCCAACCTCTCTAGTCAGAAGTCGTGTTGTCTCGTGCTTTGAGAGGACTTCCTCTTCAGGGAGCCGAGTTCTTCGAGCGGGCGGCTCACATATGAAGAGCGTTTCGAAGACGAGTGCCTCGACAGGGCGATGAGGTGCGGATGCTCCAACTCCTTTGCCATTCCAGCTTTGCAAAGCGCGGCGCCGCCGTATTCTGAGCTGGCTTTCTGCAGCTCGCGTCATAAGGTAAGGCTGTTGAACAGGGCGGACTTCCCTTCCGGTTTGTCTATCTGTCTGCGTTCAGCGTGCCGCGCTCAAAACACCCTCGCCCTTCGGACGCACGCTCTCCTTCCCAGAAACCGCTACGCGCCTCTGCAAGGTGCGGACTCCTTCCCCCCGGCAAGCTGTGATCCCCTTCCGCAGATTCCATCCAGTCGCCGAGGGAGTGGGTCGCGACGGCACACCCGTTGGGCAAGCATGTACCGCAGACAGCGGACAAACCAAAAGAAACGGAGCTATACATCATTGTTCAACAAAGTCATCCTCATCGGCCGGCTCGGACAGAACGCAGAAGCCAAAACCGCCCAGAACAACCGCGAGTTCGTCGTCCTCAACATCGCAACCCAGGAGAGCTGGAAGAACGACAAAGGCGACTACGACACCCGCACCGAATGGCACCGCGTCTATGCCTGGAGGAATCTCTCGAAGTTCGCCAAGACTCTCCAGAAGGGGCAGCTCATCACCCTGGAAGGCATTCTCCGGTATCGCGAAGTAGAGGATGAGGTCAACGAGACCACCTTCAAGCACCGGATCGCCGAGATCCACGCCATCAGCATGAAACGGCTCTCGAAAATCGAGGCCGCTGATGATCCCTCGGACGGGGCCGACGACGAGTAGTCGTCGGTCTGGGTGGATGAGCCGAGGGCTCATCCACCTTTGAACAAGTCTGAAGGGTGGTTCATTCTGGAGGTTCTCTTCGCCTGTCCAGCATTCAGACTTGACCTGGTCACGAGTTATCATCGAACGGATCGGCTATGATGATTCGCGAGTAGAGAGGCGATCTGAGAAGCAAAGGCTTCGGATTTAGTACTGCGACGAACCCTTAGTGGTGTGCCAAGAGCACAGGACCCCACACAACTTTGTAGTCAAGATGGATCTCATTTGCGGACGCTGCTTTATTCAAAAGCAGTGGCGATTGCCCATCGCGCCACATCCACAATACCCGTGAACTGATGTTCTTCACCGGCGGAGTGGTCAGCGAATACGCCCGGGTCTTATCTTCTGCAGAGCATCGCAAATTGTAGAAATATATTTCACCCACAGTATCGTTTAAAACGAAACAAAGATCAGGGACGGCGTACGTATCGTAGAGCAGACGCGCTTCATTTTCCTACATCCTTCCCCAAGCCTACCTGCTTCGACAATCCGTTTCCTTGTGCCGAGAAGAAGTTATTAATCCCGCTCCTGTCTTAGCTGTTCCATCTCTGAGCGGAGCTTGGCCACGACTGCCTGCAGATCTTCCACCGTGGGCAGTTCGTCTCGGACAGCCCCGGGTAACTCTCTGGTCACACGGTAGGTCGAGACGCCGATCGGCTTGGCTACATCACGGAGGGCATATTCGGCTAGTGCGTTGTTGTTGGTCTCACAAAGAAGCAGTCCTATGGTTGGGGCATCCGGTCCATTGCGAAACAGATCATCCACGGCAGACAAATAGAAGTTGAGTTTGCCCGTCCATTCCGGCTTGAACTTTCCCGTCTTCAGCTCGATCACGAAATAGCAGTGCAGCCGAAGATGATAAAAAAGGAGGTCAAGGTAGAAGGTCTCGCCTCCGATCTCGAGCGGTACCTGGCTGCCGACGAAGGAAAACCCGCGGCCAAGCTCCAGAAGAAGATCGCGAAGATGTTTGAGGAGCCCACGCTCAAGCTCCCGCTCTTTAGCGGTTGAACTAAGGGTCAGAAACTCAAACGAATATGGATCTTTGAGGATTTGACGGGTTAGATCTGAATCTTCGGCTGGAAGCGTTCGGGAAAAGTTAGTAAGAGCTTTCCCTTCTCTGTCCCGCAGCTGCGTGGAGATGTGGTGGGTCAAAACATTACGACTCCAGCCATGCTCGATAGAGGCGCGGAGATACCACTCCCGGCTTTGCTCGTCTTTGAGACGGTCGAGTAGGACCATGTGATGACCCCAAGGCAATTTTGCAGCAAGCTGCAAAATTTGAGGATCAGGCCAAGCTTCGGCAAACGATCGCATATACCGAAGGTTGCGAAGGCTGAAGCCCTCCACCCCCGGAAACTCCGCTCCAAGGTCTTTGGCGAGCCGGTCTACCACCTTGGTTCCCCATCCTTCGACCGCGAAGCGGGAGGAGAGGTCATGCCCAATGGACCAGTACAATAGGATAGTTTCCTGGTTGAGGGTCAGAGCGGCGCGAACCTGCGCTGCTCTAATTCTTGCCTTCAATTCCTCGAGGAGCGCTGGGTAGCCCGATGGCAGAGCCGTCAGTTCAACCATGAAGCTCACCGCGATAATGTCTCTGAGGATGGCGAGCTATTCTGCTTTGTTTCCACGCCATCCGATATCGACTGCGTCTTCCGTTTTGATGCATTAGCTAATTTTGCAGCAATTGCTGCAAAATTGACGATAGCATAGGTTGTCCCACTATGGATGATGTCGCATTTTGCGGATAAGTGTCTCATTATAAGATGCTTAAATAAGCTCATTCGGGTGCAGCAGGCAGAACCCAATGGGTGTCGAGACATGGACTTGCGTGGGGTTTTGAAGGTTGCCCCTCAAGCGTCCGAATCGAGATATGTAAGCCTTGCTTCCTGAGTATGAGAGTTTAATAGGCGTTAGGCGGGGAAGCTCTCGTGGTCGGCCCCCACTCTCCAGCGCAAGTTCACAATCGAACTGAGCAAATTTGAATACACGCAGGGAAAGATCGCCCGGGAAATAGATAACTTCGATATATACGTGTACGCCCCGAGACGTTCGCGATCGAGACGCTTCGTGCTGATTTGTCAACAGATACTGGGTTACCACTTACTCTGAGAAGGGTGCGATAGTGAGTCCAACTCAATTCATGACCCAATGAGCCACAATTGGGAAGGCTTATAGCGAAGATTTCGAGGCATCGAACCCCCATTCCAAACTCTGCGGTGAGCGGCGAGGATAAGTTTTCAAGGAGCCGCTTGCCATATCCTGCACGCGGAGCCCCCTGCTCGAATTCGACGATATGACGACCGATTTCCCAGCAAGTATGCATCTGAACGAGGTCGACCTCGCGGATCACCCTCTGTTTGGAATCTTGAATAACTTCACGGATATGGCGCAGAAGCCAAAAACAGTCTCATCCAACCCGTCCGATCGCCGCAGTTCGCTTGCCACTCGTTTACTCTAACAATTAGTTAATAAGTGTATTTTTTTCGGTCATTTAGAAGCAATAATTAAATCAATACATTCCCGATTATGAACTAATCAATATCGATTTGGATCTGTCCAGGGTATCTTTTCCGTTTGGTCAAACTTTTCAACAGATAGCGCGCGGGGCAAATCCATCGAGGAGCATCACCCACTTAATTCCGGTGTCCTGCCAAGACATACTTGCTAAAGATCCGGGTGTGTGGACGCTATCTGGCTACCTCTCTGCTGTTTGGAGGAGCTTCGTAAGCGCCTCCAGGATGCCTGTCAATTCAGCCCTTTGATCTGGATCCTTCAGCACCCTGTCCCCTGGCGACTGTCGTTGGGCCAGGATAACTGGCAGAAAAACCTCCAGCAGGCCGTTCACAACATCAGACATGGCTAGCGGCTCGAGCTTGTCTGAGGCTCTCTTCAGCTCGACGTGGAGGCTCTTCTCAATACGGAACGACCAAGCCTCCAGAACAGGTCTGCGGTTTCGGCGTGAGTTCGCTGACTTGACGATACGACGGATCAGCTCTTCTCCACTAACCAGGTCGGCGATGGTGGGGCCTGCGGGCTTCAGTTCGAATGGCGTATCCATGCGCAAATTTTAGCACTAACTCCATGAATATTGCTCGATATATAGCGCATTACCCATCAACACCAATCTATCAGAAACAAAAGCCAGTTCCCTACGAACAATCCGTTAAAGCCGGGTGCGCTATACAGCTAGATATACGTTGGTATAGCGAAAAGTGTGAGGGCTTTGCATTAATTCAGAGTGGTTGACCACTTCCAGTAGCGGCTCGGCTCGAACGTCAGAGTGGTATGGTACGGCATCGACGGCAAGTAATAGATCCTTGGCAGTAGGGTTGTTGCTTCCCTGCTTCCGTGCGTAGTTGTTAGAGGGATCCCTCTATTACAGGGATTTAGTACTATTAAAGGAAAGGATTAAAGGCTTTAAAGGGGCGTGGGTATCCCTTTTATTTGGTTACGTTTATAGACAAAACTGTGAGTTGTTATGCGTGAAAAGTGAGCTCTTATTCGTCGACCGGGGAGTTGTTATGCGTGGGAATCAGACCCCGGGTGAGTTCTTATGTGTGGGAATCATCAAATTGCCACGAAAGGGCTAGTCCAAAAGTGAGTTCCTATGCGTGGAAAATCTTCTTTAAAGTGTGCATCACTCTCATTGCACACTCCCCTGCCAGGTGAGTTCTTATGCGTAACTAATCTTCGTTCTTGCTATAAGATGCGATCATTTTGGGATCCGGACGAACGTGAGGCGGGCTCGGCAGCAGCCGCCAACCCATTTCCCCTCTCTCCTTCGTATCCGGCTGTACTCGTGCGCTTCGGTACTCTTTGAGAACTGACCAGAGTGCCTTGTCCGCATTTGCCTTGAAGTCCTGGGCTCGTTTGTACTCGGCGCCGAACTGGACCCGCAGTTCCTTATAAGAGAGAAACAGCGGCCGGTGAAGGGTGAGCATCCGGTAGGTCAGCCAGCAATAAATGTCCAGCTCCATTGGCGACCGGCGAAGAACCTTGATGGTCCGCATGTCGACGGGTGCGCTGTGCTTTAACAGCTCGTCGAACAGTGGACCGGTCAGGAGAATGGAGGAAACCCATAGATCGGACTGTTCAGGGTCGGACGGCTGGCGCCACCAGAGATCATATTCCTGGATCCCGAGGAGCTTCCCTTTCGAGTTCTCCGCAATGTCAAATGTGAATCTGATATCAGCATTGAAGAGCCGCAACATCTGATCTCGGAGCCTAGTGACAGTTCCCCATCTCCCCCCGGTGGGTATCAGGTCGAGACCTCGCATGAACTCACTAAGATTGTCACCTAGAACAATCCGGGGGTTTTCGGTCCGGCGAACCTCATTGGCGATCCATAAGAGGATAAGCCGAGGGACAGACCCAGAAGGCATACCCAGCCGGGCGTCCGGTTTGATCTGAAGGGTCATCTTCCCATTGCGCCGAACAAAGGTTTTATATGGATCGATGGTCCGAATCGAGTGGGGTAGATTGGCCTGGATGAAACAGCGCCCGGCGTAACGAACCATGCCGGCGTCCCAAACGTCCCGTTCGGCTACTTCCCTCTGGGCCGCGATCAGCTCGTCCAGCTTATTGGCGGATGGCGGATCACCGCGACGGGGCTGCCAGATCTGAGAAGTTCGTTCCTGCTCGGAGCCGGCCGGTTTCTTCGGTCTCCGGACTGTCGAGTCTCGAGTTGATGCCATCAGTTAATGAGTGGTCGCAAGCGGCCAGAGCGTACCTCAACTCTAACCTGCCGGTTCGGATGGCCTGAAGTGGAAAATCGAAAACGAACCACAATAGATACTTGGTTTACATCCGTAGACGGTTGTGGTAGCCGCTGGTCGCTCCAAGCTTTTAACCATAATTCCCGCCAGAAGAACTAATTCGCAGTTGCGTATGGTCCGACCACACAGCCCATAAGGCGTATATTTATTCACTAACTATACATTCGTTGGCACATAGAAAGATTGTCCTAAATCCTCTATTGAATTGCACAGACCCCTGAGAACCTTACGAGGAACACTTAATTGCGGACGTCGAATCGTATATAAACGACTATTTATCAGTAAAATACGGCCAAATCCTCTAGTGCCTGGAGCCTCATAATTTGGCTTTCTAGTCAGAGATATGAGGACAACCTGAGAAGAAACTTCTCTAGAGAGCAGACGTGTCTATTCGTGGAGGATTCCGACGAGTACAAGAAACATGAACCTTCCCTTCCCCGATTTAGTCCAGGAGATTCTGCGGCTTTTCGGAGAGGTCGTACTAGTACTTACTCTGAGGGCATGAGTGGGACTCGGATTCAGCAGCCAGCTTCTTGCCTTCTTTGGTGATGGCGGGGGGTGGACCTTGCAGGCAAGATACAACCTTCAGGACCGACCAGAGCGCTTGTCGAGATAATCCTGGACGTTATAGGCCTTGTTTTTTTTCGTAACCCGCGGCGAATTGATGCCCAGCATTTGATACGTCAGGGAGCAAGGGATGGCTTTGATAACTTAATTCGTGACATTAACAATGGTGTATATATAGCTGCATTTACAGAGCATATTATGTTTGTTACGGTTCATGTTTACCGGCGAGTTCTTAACCAAGAAATTCTGCAAACAGTGCATTCGTGAACAGGATCCGGGACGACTACAGGCTGACTGACCCGGATCCGAAGGTTTGTTCCACAACTTGTGTTCTTTTGATAAAGCGGAGTTCCGCGTCTTTCCTTCTCGGCACTGGTATCTCGGCGATCCAAATACCGGTCGAGGTTCCTGCAATCCGGCGGCGATTCCGGAAAAAGTTCGGCTTCTTGCGGATATTGTTTAGGATGCTCGAGTCTTTTCCATTCGTCCGGCGCTACTTATCCATTTGGTCGAGTAGTGCCAATACCTTGCGAATCAGTCAGTATTGGAAATACGGGCAGGTTCCTCTATTACTCGAGCAAGCTCAACTCCATACTCTTCTTCCCTGCCCGGTAAGGTTGAACGGATAGAAGGATCCCCTTATGCGTTAACTGATCGAAACCCCGGCGGATACCATGTTTTGCGGTCTGCAAGTTTATCGCCACCGAGGGCCGATGGTGCTTTCATCGCCGACCCATCATACCCGAACTGATACTTATATAAATTCGTATAAACCAATGATAAATATAGAGATATAGTTTTACACCCGGACTTGTGACGAGTTTAGACTCAGAAGGGACATTTGGACCGTTCATTCATGCAGGGAGCCCCGTACCCAGTTTCAATCAGACGACTCCCACGATTGCAATTTTTGAACTAATCGCATCCACCACGGAGGCAATTTTGATTAGCCAGGCTCAATTGTGACGCTTCACTCTTCTGGGGCCGTACAAATTCGTGGTTTTTAAGTGCTTGATCTACAAAGAAAGAATGTTTGCTAACATGCTAGCATGCTAGCACAGCTATCCTACGCCGTAGATCTGATCACCCTTTACCGCAAATCTGGCCGAGCGTTTCGGAAGGGATGTTTGCCTGAAAGCCTATCCGGATTCAGAAAGGCGGATACGGTGTGAGCACTCTATCAGGATGAAGTTTTATCTCTTCACAAATCAAAGCTGATGCTGCGCAGTCTGCGAGTACCTTAAAACTTCATGCCGCGCCTCCCTGCATTTGCGGTGACCGAGGATTCTTAGAAAAGACCGTACTCCCGACCTGTCATGAAGACTATGTGATCTTCAGATCGCGTTTGCACCGGGCCGGCCCAAGAGGACGGTCGTGAAGCAGCAGCACGAAGCCTGGCACCTTCTGGCAAGTTCCTTGTCGTTTCGATCTGCTCAGTTTGCTGCCCTTTCACAGACGAAATCTTTGGAGTGTCCTTTCGCCTAGGCTGTCTCGAAGCGGCTGGCGTTGCTTACCCCGAAGATAATCAATACTTATACGTGGTGCGTCCGTTGAGCTTGGCTCCAACACTGTTATATGTTGCCCTTTCTGCTCCAGTCGATCCTGATTCCGAGAAAATCCCCTTCTAGCCCGCCGATATGCTGTGCTGGGCAAATATATTGAATCGAGCTAAATATAGGCTGAGGCATATTTGGGTCAGGTTCCGTAAGGTCGTTGCTCCTGAGCGTGACAGCGACTTGCCTCGCACGTGGATAGGGTTCGTCCATGAAATCATGATCGAAAGCGTGACAGGTGCTTACGCAGTGATACGGAATAAGACAAATATCGGTACGACTTCCAGATCTAGTTAGCCCTTTGCGCAATCACAAGCGATATCAGAGAAGTAGACTATATATATATGGCTCAGCCTCGTTCATGGTTGCCGCGAGCGGACGAGATTCTCGAGGTTCTCCTCCGGATGAAGTCCCAGGAACTGGATCGGTCGGCGATCGAGGAGCTTTATCAGCTGCAGCGTCGGGCGGCCATCGACCTCATGACCAAGGCAGGGGCAGCTAAGGGTAAACGAGGGTCAGGGTTTCTCGTGAATCGTACTTCCCTGATTCGGTGGACGGAGTCCACGGCGAAAGAAGAGTCCTGGCAGCTCCAACGTCATAGGGATACCAGCGAAGAATTATCTCGAAGCATGGCTGAGGTCCGAGCCATCCGCGATGCACTCTCGAAAGAGAACAAGCCGCCGATCAGTTTTCCGATAGTCGAAAAGGTCCTTAGCGCGAACTGCACTTCCCTTCCCTCTTCCATCCGAATCGAGCATGGCCGGATCACGATTGCTGTCCCACACGGTCCGGCACAACAGATGTCCGTGGCAGCCTGTCAACTTCTCTACGAACTCGGTCTCGCGATCGCGAATGATGCGGCCGGATTCGAAAGCAGGATCTCAGCTGGCGAGTCGGACCTTATAGCCTCGATCCAATCTATTCTTCAGGCCGACATGGTTCGCGACGACGAGGATGACTCGCATGCAAGCTTGCTAGCAACCTAGCATGTTTGCTTGCTAGTACGGCCGTTGGATGAACCTCATCATACACTTCCCGCGAGACAGAGGTCTTGCTACTGTGAACCTATGCCGACTTACATCGCCGTAATCAACCAGAAAGGCGGGGCAGGAAAAACTGCGACATCCGTGAATCTTGCCGGGGCGCTTCACAAGCTGGGACGAAAGGTTCTTGCTGTGGATGCTGACCCGCAGCAGAGCATGTCTGACTGGATGCAGCAATCCGATCCGCCCAAGATGCCATTCGCTGTGCTGTCTATGGATCATCCTCAGCTGCACATTAAACTCCCAGAACTCGCGGATCCAGCCGGATTTGATTACGTGGTTATTGACTGTCCACCCGGCGGGCAATCAAAGGGCGCAGCTAGCGACCAGCGTGACAGAATCTCACGTAGCGCAGCTCTGCTGGCGGACTTTGTGCTGGTTCCGTTGCAACCGATGCCGACAGACTTCCTAGCAGCTCGACGGCTTCAGTCGTTGCTGGTTGACCTATGTGCGGTTAAGCCGGATCTACAGATAGCCGTCGCGATCAACCAAAAGAAAGTAGGGCAGAGGATGAGCAGGACTGCCCGTGAGAGCGCATTTGATCTCCTCGACAATGAAGGCATCAATCTGACTGTCCTGGAAGCCGAAATCATGCAGCGAAATGTGATCTCTGAGAGCGTCGCCTATGGCGTAACCGTCCAGGAATATCAAGCAAAATCAAGTTCTGAGCGCACCGCCATCGATAAGGCGCGCGCCGATTACATAGCGCTCGCAAAGGAGATCGAGAAATGTCTGACAACCCACTCACCCGCACTATCAGCCGCAACCGCGTAAGTCCAGAGATGGCAGCTGCGGTACTGGGAGATCCAGCTCCGGCCCTGGTGCCACCTGCGCCACCTAAACCGCAGCTCGTAGAGGCCGAGACCGAAACAACCGTGGATCTTAGTGAGCACGTCAGGACACCCGACAATGCCGAGGTTTCCGCGAAGAAGGGAAGCAAGCTGACAGTCAAGACCTCCAACTTCGACCGGCTCACTGCACGTTTCGAGCCCTCTGGCCATAAGACCCCGTTAAACGTCCGGGTGGACTCCTCTCTCAGCAGACTGGTTCACGAGAAGGTCTTCGGAGCTAAAGCGAAAGGCATCCCTCTTACAAAAGATGCCCTCGTAAGCGATGCCTTGAAGCTCTATTTTGGCATCGCCGATTAGGAAAGTGGTGTGCGGTCAGTGTGCGGTATCCCGTCGATCAAAAGTTGGCGGGATTCCTCGTATTTTGCTGTCGCTTAGCATGATCGAACCCTACGCGTCCCGGAGCGTCAAGGTCGGAAATACGCCCATTTTGGTTGCAATCAGCTTCTGCAAACTTGGCACGTCCCGCAGTCGCGATTTCAATCGCGAGTTTTTATAAATTTCGATGAATCGGGACGCGTAATGTCGGCGTGCCATTCAGTACGTATAGCAATCCAAAAAATACGCCGTTCGCTAATATAGCTCCATGTCGGTAGGCGGTGGGGCCACGAAGGTTGTTCTTGCTTTGAGCGTTGCAGGTCTTGTTCTAGGCGCCACGTACTTTTATCTGATCTCAGATCATCACAGCTCCGCACCTCCTGAGTCCGCCGATGGGCTGTTAGACAGGGCCGATACACTTGCTTGGGGCAATCGTTGGACGGACGCTCAGCCATTGTTCCTCAGGGCCGAGCAGCTCTTTACCTCGCAACATAGACCCGCCGAAGCTCTGTATGCGAGGGTTAGCCAAATCCCGCCCGATGAATCAGGCAGCGTACCGGCAAAGATCCTAGGACTCACACAAGACCTGGAGAAACCCCAGGCACAAGACCCAGAAACAAAGCTTCGTATCCTTACTATCAGAGGAATGCTTGAGACCAATTACGACGCGGCGCAAGCGCGATCCACGTGGAAGGAGGTAAAAAGGCTCGCTTTGCAACGTGGTCATTTGGAGCTGGCTTCAAGGGCAGAAGGGGAGCAGGGAATTGCAGCCTTCATCCTGGGCGACACCAACACGGCGAAGAAGCAGGTTGTAACAGCATGGGGGCTTTCGAAGGTAGAACACGATCCCGCCGCCACTGTGCGATACGCAAGTGTCTTCGGAGCGGGGCTTGTTCAACTGCATCGCTTCAAGGAAGCTCTGATGCCGCTCGATCAGGCGATCTCAATTGCAACGTCGAACCCATCACTCGCCTATCCCACCATCGCAATCTATGCGAAGATTGACGCCTTGGCGGGGCTGAAAAAGTACGATTCTGCACTTGAGCTCGCAAATGCTTCGCTCGCTCGCCTTCAAGGCACTCCATACGAACAGCACAAATCACAGGTCTACCTCTCCCGAGGGTCGATCCATCGCGACATGGACGATTGGGGTGCCGCGATCTCTGACTACAGAAACGCAATCAAGCTTTCTGAAAGTACCGACAACTATCGCGGCATCACAGACGCCGGGGGGGTTCTGGCCCAGGCATATGAGCACATAAACGACCTTCCTTCGGCGCTAAGTGCGATAAACAGTGCGATCGCCGCCAACACCCATATCGCAGACGAGCTTTATCTAGTTCCACGAAATCTCGCCATCAAAGCTGAGATCACAGAGAAGATGGGGCACGCTAAGGAAGCGGACACTCTTTATCGCAAAAGTGTGGCTCTTGTTGATGTGATGATTCAGCATGCCGCCACAACCAACATCGAGCGCTATTTGTTGGCTGAGATGAGTAATGTTTATTCAGGCTATTTTTCGTCGCTCTGTAACCAGAAACGCTACGACGAAGCATTGCAAATGCTGGAAAGAGTGCGAGGACGCATTGAAACAGAGGCAATTGAACATCACACTAGCCATCCTGCTCATCTTCCAACACAAGAGGAAAGGGAACTGACAAGACTAAACATCTCCCTGATCAATACCGACGATCCAGAGAAACGCGCAGCAATCACTTCGACAATCTACGCCACTGAATTGAAGATGAGTCCAAGCGCGTTGACTCAGCAAACCATCGAACATCCGGTGCAATTGGCTGAATTACAGCGTGGCTTACCCGCGGACACGCTGCTGGTTGAATACGTTCTTGCGGAACCCAGTTCATACGCCTTTGCCGTCACCCGGGGGAATGTTACACCTTATCAGCTGCCATCTAGGAGAACGATCGAGGCCGATGCAAACCGATATCGGAAGGAAATCCACGATAAGAAGGAAGATCGAGAACTTGCCCAGCATCTCTTTTCTGAGCTGCTACGGCCGATAAAGGGTTACAAAGAGAAAACAGACCTCGTAATAATCCCTGATGGCTCATTGCATCTGTTGCCGTTTTCAGCGCTTGATGATGGCTCCGCTTACGTCGTGAAGTCTCACACTGTCGACGTAGCTCCATCGTCTACCGTCTACGAGCTGCTAGCTAGACGCAGCGAAAGCAAGGAAGCGGTTGTGATGCCGTACATCGGTGTTGCCGCTTGGACTCAGTCCGGCGAGGGCCGAAACCCTATTGTCAGAGCCATCAATGGACCCACACGAAGCCAGTTTGTTCCCCTTCCCAACAGCAAGAGGGAAGTGGAGACAATCGCAGAGGACTTGCCGCATCCGAGCACCATCCTTTTAGGTGCCGACGCCACGGAGTCTCGGTTCAAGGAGGTGTCCATGGAAAGCTCTCAGGTCGTACACCTGGCATTGCACGGTTATGCGGACCTGGACTACCCGGATAGATCTGCGCTGGTATTCGCGCCAGAACCACAAAACAGCACTGAGGATGGGTTACTGCAGGTGAGAGAGATTCGCGGACTTCATCTGAAGGCTGGTTACTCTTTCAGCTTGTGATACCGGTGTCGGTCCGGTAGGAGAGGCGGGGATTGCAAATTTGGTAAATGCATTCATCGAAGCTGGAGCGGACACCGTTGTCTCAAGCCTTTGGGAGCTTGAAGACCAGACCACCGAACATCTGATGGCAGAATTTTACTCGCATTTAGCAAGGCATGAGAGAAAAGTCGATGCTCTCCGCGCTGCAAAGGTCGAGCTACTGGAGGAGGGTTTGCCACCGTACTACTGGGCGAGCTTTCAAGTCGTGGGAGATCCAAACGGGAAGCTATGATATCTAACAGCCTGCATCTCAAGAGCGTAACGGCCAAACATATTTTTAGGAGATCACCGACGTTCGCACCCACGGGAGTTGCTCCCAATGGCCCTCGCGACGTTCTAGTGCGACCCCACGTCCAACTTGCACATAACATGCCGCACCACATGCTTTGAGAAACGAGGGCAAATGTGTGAGTTCTATTGAAGAATACCTCGCTGAAACCATGAAGACCTGCACCATCAGCCAATTCTTCCGGCGGTCTGAGGGGATTCTCCCTAAAACGCTTTTCATCGTCAGCGTCTAATAGGTGAATCGGAAGCTTAGTCTTGAAACTACTCGGATCTAATCTGACGACGTCATGACAATGCTCATCAAAATCAGCCAAGACCTCACTCCACTCGGCTTGCCTCCCTTCCGGCGCCACCACGGATCTATGTGATTCATCTGAGTGGGTTCCTCTTTGGTGCCTGGATCGCACGCTTGACCTAAGGGCAATGCGCGAGCGGTGTCGTTGAGTAGCCATTGCGTTCTCTTCGCCTCGCGCCATTCTATGGGTCCACTTGTGAGGAGTTGTGAGTAGATGGCATACGAATCCTCAGCTCTATTCGTTGGCATCGGAATGGACTGTGCGAAACGCGGGGATTCCCCACTCTGTGCCTGCAATTGGACGGCTAAAGCGACCGAGATAAAAAAGTGCAGCAGAAATGCGCATATTGCTCTCCATGGCTAAACATCTAGCCATTTAGCAGTCCGATCGCTTTTTGAAGTTGCCCGTCCTCACCATTTCGCCGCTCTTTCCACGAAAATTCTGCAAAAACATCAGGTTCGATTGGACTGCCCTCAAGGACCGTTCCTGTCCACGTGTAATAGGCACCTGTCGGCAAAGCCAATCTGAAACCGTGTCCAACCTTCACTGAGGTTGCAGACACCAATCGTCCAGCTGTCTTTTCACCGACAATCGTAGCTAGCTTATTCTCCTTTGCAAAGATTGCAACCATTTCTGCGGCGCTCGCGGTATGGCGGTCAACGAGCAGCACGATTCGGCCATCGTAGGGCTTCGCACCTAAGCGCCAGGTATGGCCCCCATCTTTCGAAGATGCCAGGCTCAGTTGAAGGAATTTTGCTCCGTGTGGATGCCAGTAGACGGTTGCCAGCAGCTCGCTGCCTAATCTCAGATAGCTGCCGGTGAAGTGAATGGTGCGATGCCAGTTGTCTTTCGGTTGAGGATTGGAAGCCGCATCAACGGGCTCGGGCCAATCGACTACACGGAAGCCGTCCTCTTCCATGAGAACACGCTTGCCACCCCTCTGGAAGGTCAACAACGGACCGGTGAAGTTGCGATCGGGTTGCGGTCCTGTTCCCACGATCTCTGACGGCAAAGCGATTAGTGAGTTATTGGGGGCAGGAATGAAGATCATGGGAATGTGCTGAATCAAGGTGGTATAGCGCATGCCCCACGTACGGCCGCCGTCGTGAGAGATCTGGTAAGCGCTGCTGAACTGCGGGTTCTGCTGGGTGTCCGGATCCATTGCGTAGGTTGCAAGGAGATCTCCGTTAGGGAACAGTGCAAGAAAGGGAGTGATGTGCACGAACGTCCACCGATCCCACTTTGACCCGACGATGTGCCAACCGAGCTGCGAGGTGACTTCGACCGGATTGCCCACGCGCAATTTCATGCCGTTCAGGTCTACATCCTTAAAGGTGGTACCGGTGAACAGGTCGTCACTCTTTTTCTGCTGCGAATGTCCTGGCAGACATGCGAAGAGGACGTAGACCAGCGCCTGCAATTTAGCAACAGACAGTAGCTTGATCGCGGCTGAGCTCTGAGCGTTCTCGCGCTTTTTCTGAGGAGGCCTATTGCCGCTACTGTTATCCTCTCTCGCCTGCATTGTATCGTCTCTCTCCTTGTCGGTTAGTCATTTGTCAGGATGGCTTGTTGCTTTCATTCACGAGATCAGACCTGATAGCGGGTGTAACTCCATCAGCCGCCTCTTAGCTGGGCGCCCGTCAACTCGTTTAGCAAAGCCCCGCCTTGCTGAAAGAGGAGAACATTCTTCAGAAATAGGTCCCAGACTCGCGTACGAAATATTGGGGGCAGACTGGTACCCGAGATATGGGGCGTAAGAATAACGTTAGGAAAGCTCCACAGAGGATGATCGGGAGGTAATGGGTACTGGTAGTGGGTATCGAGCGCTGCTCCAGCGATCCATCCTTCCCGCAATGCCCGCAGCAGGGCTTGTTCTTGAATGATCGGACCACGCGCGGGATTTAGCACGAATGCTGAACGCGGGAGAGCTTGGAGTTCCTTCTCACCTACCAGTCCATCCGTCATCGGCGTAAGCGGCATGGCAAGGATCAGAAAATCCAGCTCGCTCAGGAACTGTTGTGCGTCCTCGACTGAAAATACGCGATCCGGTAGAGTTCCTTCGGGGTCTCCCGTGCCTGGTACGCGATAGAGGTTAGGGGCTGAATGTACGCCATGGCGGGCCATTACGTGGACTCGCATCCCCATCAGTTTTGCCAGACGTGCGGTCTCCCGCCCCAAGCCGCCATATCCCCACAATCCCAAGGTCATCCCCCGCACTTCGCGAGTGAACCTCACCGAGCGGTCCCAGATGTGTGCGTTCTGGTTTCGAAGCATCCGCGGAACATCGCGGAGGAGATTCACCATCATTGTGATGTTCCATTCCGAGATGGGTACGTCGAAGCAACCACGCGCGTTCGTTGCGCGGACTTGCTTCGAGGGTAAGTCGAAAGGAAGCAATTGCGCATAGCCCGAAGACGCGATCTGAATCCAGCGCACGCGCTTCATCTCGCTGAAGTTGGAGGGTGGATGAGTACAGAAAAGAATATCAACGTCTTCAATGACGTCGAGGGGGAGTTCACGAGCGTTCTCGGAAAAGGGGACGAGGCACACGTCGACGCCGAAAATTTCGCGCAGACTGGCGATGCCGAATTCTTCCACGGGAACATCAACGAGAATGCGAACCACTCAGGCTTCCAGGACCTTTCCAGGGACGCTGTTGAACTCGCCGCTTCCCGGGACGAACGGGAACCGGTTCTTGAGGTCGTCTGTCAGTCGGATGCCCAGACCCGGCTGCTCAGGCGGCAGCACATAGCCCTGCTCCATCACGAAGCTAACGCCTAGTAGTTCGCTGTGTAACGGGCCGAAGTCCGGAGGCACCTCTAGGATCAACGTGTTCGGCGCGGCGAAACCGCAATGGATGTTTTGCATGAGAGAGCCAGCTGCTCCCCACGAGTGTGTCGCGATCTGGCGATCTCGGGTGTGAAGGGCTGCCGCCACTTCCATGAATTGACAGAGGCCGGTGAGATAGGAGGCATCCGGCTGGCCGATGTGGAAGCAGTCTCGATCGATAAAGGTTTGCCACTCGCAAAGGGCGGTAAGGCACTCGCCGCCTGCGATAGGCGTGGCGCTTGCTGCAGACAGGGCAGCATAGCCGTCGAGGTCGGTGTAGTGAAGCGGTTCCTCGAGAAAGGTTAGGTGGAATGGCTCGAGAACCCTGGCCACGGCCAGAGCAGTCTCCAATTTCCACGTCTTTGTGGAGCTGTTGCCCATATGTCCGTCGAGCATGAAGGAGACGCCGTCGCCGGCGTGTCTGTGAGCGAACGCCATCTTGGTGGCCTCGAACTCAGCCGTTTGCCCGGGATGCTCGTCGACGGACGAGATTCCGTCGATAGCTCTCCCAACACCCAACTTAATGGCGCGAAATCCAAGCGAGAGATAGTGGTCAAGTTTGCGCGCCAGCCGATCTTCCGGATAGTTACTGGGACCGCCAGTCGCATAACACGGGAGGCGATCGTATTGTCGGCCGCCAAGGAGTTGGTAGACCGGAACGCCTTCTAGTTTTCCCTTCAAATCCCATAAGGCTGCTTCGATGCTTCCGAGAACGGAGGCCCCGAGACCGACACGGCACCAGAAATTTCCGCAGTGATACATGCGTCGCCAGAGTCCAGGGATATCATCGACGGTCTGTCCGATGAGAATGGGGTTGAAGAACTCGACCACCTGTGGGACGGCTTCCGGAAGAAAGTAGCCAGCGTAGGTTTCTCCCAGACCTGTATGTTCGGTGTTCGTGATGATCTCGACGAAGGCCACGCTACGCCTTTTCCGTATCTCGCGCAGGAACGGATCTCCAGTGCTGGGGCCGGTCAATAGTACCGTTCGAACGTCTGTGATCTTCACTGTCATAGAATCCTCGCAGTGCTTGGCTGGCGCGAGCTAGGGTAGCTCGATTTCGAACAAACGGTTATTGCGGTGGCGCGGTTTGTCCTCACCGCCGAGCGCCCAGATGGAGTTTTCGTACGGGACCATTTCCATCCCCATCGCAGGTAGCGGGAGGGGAGCTGCGGGTGTGTATCGATCAGAGACTGTGTCGTAGATGAATGCAGCATCTGAGAATCCCGAAGCGGAGTCGGTGTATCCGCCGGCAACTAACAGTTCGTGGGCATTGAGAGGCACCGCCGTCATGCCTCTGGCCGCGATAGGCAGGGAACGCAAGACCGTCCAATGATTCTTCTGCGGATCGTAGCGAAGAGCCTCGTTGCGATTGCGGACGCCGCTAGGAGATTGAGGCGAGCAGCCGCCGAAGAGATAAACCTGGTTGCCAAGTCTGGCGTTTGCCGACATCGCAATCGCACCGTTCGGCATTTCGCTTACTCTTGCCCATGTGCCGGAGTGGTTGCGACGCCAGATTGAGGAGCTACAAAGACGTAGGTCTGTGTCTTCGCAACCGCCCAGCAGGTACAGCTCTCCGTGCAGGATTGCTGCGGTCGCGAACAAGCTTCCTGACGGGAGCTGTCCGGTGGCGATCCATTTCCCTGAGCTGCTGTCGATCCGCCATGATTTGCGTGAAACGCCGGCGTCGCTTGCTCCGCCCAGAACCTCCAGCGATTGAGACGTGCTTACAAAGGCGCCGTAGGCAAGGGGCTCGGGCAGAGATGGACCATGGGTCCACGCATTCTTGTGGAGATCATAGACGAGCGTATCCGACAACCAGTGTTTTACTCCATTGCGCCATGTTGTACCGCCGGCGTAGATCAGCTGACCGGAGAGCACGGCAGATGTTCCTCCGGAGACACCCTCCGGCATGAGATGTTTTTCGTGCCAGAGAAGCACGGGCACCACCATGGCAAGAAGTTCTGCGGCCGATAGGAGAAGAACAATCAGCAATCGCATTGGCAGAACGATAGCACGCGTTTGCGCAGCCATTCGACGCGAAAGGACCGATTCCTTGTAGTGTGTCCAGCGAATTGGATTTCTGCCGATGAACGAGATCGAGAATGAGAACGAAGGCAAGCGCAACGGAAACCATGAAGGCGCAGAGGAGACGAAGTTACGCAACAATAATATGGGTCAATCGCGGATTTGAAGAGAGTAAAGGTCAGCGTCGCGCATAATGAAGCGCAGACGAAGCGGATAGCTCTCGAGACCTGAGGCGGGCTTATGTTTGGGATTTTGAATCTGGACCACGTGCTCGATCTCATCTCCGCTGAGCGGCTGGGTTTGATCGACGCCGAGGCCGGGCAGGGGATTGCCGTTACTATCGATGATCTCCCAGCGAATGCTGCCTACGGCGGATGTCGCGTAGTTCAGCACCAGTTTACTGCCGTCAAGGACCAGCGGTTTTGTGGTGAAGGTGCCTTTGTAGTATCCGGCGTGTACGGAAGCGAAGCCATCCAGCCGCAACGTCATTCGTTCGAGGTAAGCGCTAGGGAACGTGTAGTGGCGCTCCGTAAAGATAGAGAGCTCATCAGGCGCAGTCTGCAGAATTCCGGTAGCGATCATGTGATCACGATGGACCCAGTCAAGAGGATCACGGCCTGGACGGATGAAAGCTTCCATAAAGCGGCGATCCCAGTGCAAGCCGTCGCGACTGGACATGAAGACCGCTTCTGAGACGCCGTCGTGGCGCGGGTCATCCGGGAAGGCATGATTCCAAGGGACATATCGTTTGGGAAACGCGAGGTAAATCTGGGGGGAGCGAAAGTATGGCGTTGTGGCATTGGTATAGAGCTGCTCGAGGGGCGCGTCGCCGTAATCCGCTAGCTCGCCCTGCGTCCACTGTAAAAAATCCTTTGACGTCGCACGCTTGATGGTGCGAATACCCATCATGTAGGCGCGGTAGATGGCAACGTATTCTTCGCGTAGCGGGTCCCAGAAAGCAACGTTCAACGAATCGAGATAGCCGTCCGTGATGGCGCGCTTCTCTGTCATCTTCTTCCAGTGAATTGCGTCGGGCGACGAGAAGAGAAACAGGCCTTTCGGGCTGTCACCTCCAATGGCCTTGTATCGCTCCGAGGCTGGAGCTTTCGGATTGGTATCGATGAATGGGCTGAAGTTGTTCGACGCTTCGGGATCGTCAAGCACGATGTTGTTATCGCGCGAACCGTTGAAGTCCACCAGACCCAGAGACGGTTTAGTCCAGGTGATGCCGTCAGCGCTTTCCGCGTAACAGGTCAGGGCCCTGTGGATGGGGGGTACGGTCTCGCCAGGTTTCAACGCGGACGCACGCACATAGCTCGGTTCGGAAGCGCCACGGTAATATAGACGATACTTATCGCCGTCGTGAAAGACGGTAAAGTAAGCGCTTGTATTACCTTCCCAGGGCTTGTCGAAGCGGATAGCGATGCCGGCTGGTTGGGGCTTCTGCAGCACGAGCTGTACGTCACGCATGGATTCAACAAGGTAGTCGTCTACGAAGAGCTGAACGTGGCTGCCGATCTTCAGCGGTTCGGAGGACTGCTGTGCCGCGGAGATCGCGGTGATCAATGCGAGTACAAGGGCCGTGTAGGTGAAGGTGCGCTTCATGCAAAGAGTTCTCCTTCGATGCTCCGCTGTAGCTAGCTATTTTGAGGAAGCGCCTGATCAGATGCAGCGACCGCCATCCACTTCAAGGCACACGCCTGTGATGAATGCGGCCTCGTCGCTGACAAGGAACAAGGCTGCTTGTGCGACGTCCTGCGGTTGTGCCAAGCGGCCTAGCGGAATTGTGCCGATAATCTTCGCGCGTGTTTCGGGAGTGTCGACACCGCCGGGGAGGAAGTCGGAGAGCAAAGCTGTTACACCCATCGCTGGATTCAGCGCGCAGACGCGAATATTTTTCGGAGCCAGTTCAACCGCCATCGCCTTGGTGATGATGCTGGCCGCTCCCTTTGAGCCGCTGTACCAGGTCAGGCCAGGACGTGGACGCACTGCGGCAGTTGAGGAGATATTGAGGATAACTCCGCTGCCGAACTGTTCAAAGATGGGCACGACGCTTTTTGCCGTGTGGAAGATGCTCTTGACGTTCACGTTAAACACGCGGTCGAAGGTGGCCTCATCAACTTCGAGCATGGGCTGCGATTTATGCGTTGTGCCCGCATTGTTGACGATGATGTCGAGTTTACCGAAATGCCGCAGGGTGGTTTGAACCATCTCTTCCACCTGGGGCCCGTTGGCCACATCTACACTGAGGGAGAAGGCACTTCCGCCGCACTCCGCAATATTGGATGCGACGCGATCTGCCGCATCTTTGCGTATGTCCGCAACTGCCACACTCGCGCCTTGCTGCGCGAAGAGTCGCGCCATGGCTTCGCCAAAGCCGCTACCAGCGCCGGTAACGATGGCGACTTTATCCTTGAGTCTCATGATTTGCTGCTCCTCACGCCCAAGACAGAGTTAAATACGATTACGCAGTCGGAACGAAATCACGGAATTGTTTCCCTGAAGTAAGAAGATTTACCATCGCGTTGATCACCTGTTCCACGTCCGCGTCTGTGTGGGCAGCAGAGAGAGACAGCTGCTTTGCGGCGAGAGGAAAGGCGTAGACACCTCTGTCTATCAGGTCGAGGCGGAGGGCCATATCACGTTTGAAATCGTGGTGCTCCAGGATGTCATGCCAATCCACCGGCACATGATCCATGAAGTAGTGACAGAACGCCGACCCGATACGGGAGACGACCATGGGTTGGACAGCGTCGGATTCGATACTGCGCAGTGCACTCTCGATGGCCGCGCCCTTTTTCTCGAGGTCGCGATAGAGTTCACCGTCGTTGGCTAGCAAGAGCTTCATGGTCTCAATGGCTGCGGCCACCGGGACGGGATGACCATTGTAGGTCCCAGCTAGCAGAACGCGGCGGCTCAGGTCCGGATCGGCAAAAAGATCCATGATGCGACGCTTGCCCCCGAGCGCGGCGATGGGAAAGCCGTTGGCGATGGCCTTGCCGTAAACAACCAGATCTGGGATAACACCGGAACGCTCCGCATATCCTCCGAAGGCGTGCCGGAAGCCAGTCTTTACCTCATCGAAGATGAGTACGAAGTTGAATTCATCAGCGAGCTTGCGGATACCTTCGAGGTAACCAGGCCGCGGAGGGACGATACCGATGTTCTGGAGCACGGGCTCCATGATGACGGCCGCTATGGGGTACTGCTGGCAGACGAGGCGAATTGAGTCGAGGTCGTTGAAATTGACAGCATGGATGAGGTCGCGATGTGCATTGGGGATGCCGGCGCTCATGGGGACCTTTGGATACTCGCCGGGAGACCGCCGCGGCCCGAGCTGCTGGAGTGACGACATGAGGTTCCAGGCGACGTCGTTGTGCCAGCCGTTGTATCCGCCCTGCATGATGATGATGTGATCACGCGCGGTATAAGCTCGAGCGACGCGAATGGCCTGCGCGGTAGCCTCACTGCCGGTGTTAAGGATCTGAACACTCTCAACCCAGGGGATATTACTGCAGATCAGCTCGGCTAGTTCGCCTTCCTGTTTTGTAGTACCGGTTCCGTAGAGACTCATGGCATCACGCATGGTCTTCATCACGGCGTCGTTCACCGCAGGATGGTTGTGGCCTAAGAGGTATGGACCGAATGCGGCGTGCAGGTCGATATAGCGGTTTCCTTCCGCGTCCCACATGTGGGAGCCGAGGGCTCGCGTGAAGCTGATCGCCGGCTCGACCTTACGGTTGAGAGACATCACGCCACCGGGAATGTAGCGCAGATTATGCTCAAAAATACGGGAAGAGGCTTGGTGGCGATTGGAAAACATGCGGCGATTATAAGGAGGCCACGCATACGATATGCGGCACTCCAATCTTTGGCGCTGGAGGATATCCAACGGGGTGGACGAACGTTGATCCAGATAGATCGATTTCATGTACGCGTAACCTGTTCCACGTGCTACGGTGACAAATATCCACTGTAGTGGACAAGCACCCAGGAGACGGAGACCCGCATGATTGTCGATGTGCACAGCCATTATCAGCGTTACCCGGCACACTTTACGGCCGCCTTTCGCGAAGAGAGCATGAAGGCGCGCAAGGGTGTCGAAGTGGACTTGACGGTGCGCTGGGAGGAGTACTCCGCCGCGGCCACTGGGGCGGACCATTCGATTGTGTTCGGGGGCAAGGCGCGGCTTTCGGGAATCTGGATCGACGACGATGAAGTGGCGGCGTATGCCGAGGAGCATCCGGATCGCCTGACCGCGTTCCTATGCGTCGACCCGACGCAGCCGGGATGGCGCGACGAGATGATTCATGGCCACCAGGACCTAGGTATGAAGGGCATCAAGCTGCTGCCGATGTACGCTGGGTTTGCCCCCACAGATCCTGAACTGGATGACCTATGGCGCTATGCAACGAAGAATAACCTTCCTGTGGTGCTGCATACGGGAACGACGTTTGTGAACAAGGCTCCGTTGCGCTGTACCTTACCGAGGCTGCTGGACGAGGTCGCCCTGCGCTTTCCGGATGTGAAGATCGTGATGGCGCACCTGGGTCATCCATGGGAAGGTGAGTGCATCGTCACGATCCGTAAGCACCCCAATGTTTATGCGGATTGTTCGGCGCTGCACTATCGCCCCTTCCAGCTCTATCATTCGCTGATGCTGCTGCAGGAGTATGGCTGCTGGCAGAAGCTTCTGTTCGGCAGCGACTATCCATATACGACCGTGGACGCTAGTCTGAAGGGCATGCGTTCGCTTAATAATATGCTGGAGGGAACGGCGCTTCCAAGATTGAATATGGATGAAATGGAAGCGATGTTCAATCAGGACACCTTGAAGATCCTGGGAGTTCGCTGAGCAGCAGGATGAATAGTTGCAAAATCGGAAGGGCATCGGCGCCGTGCGTGGTGGCAGAAGGCTTGTGGCTTTTGGATAAGCATCTTCGACCTCACGACGCGTAGATCAGGAGGGATCTCATGGCGGCTTTCAAGACAAGAACCGTTCCCGCTCTTTACAACGCACTGAAAATCATCGAACTGCTGTCTGAATCGAAGCACGGTCTTTCGCTTACTGACCTTACTCAGACCTGCGCGCTCTCCAAGAGCACTGTGCATTATCTGCTGGTCACGCTGGAGAGATGCGGTTATGTACGCAAGGACAGTCGAAGCGGCAGGTATATGGCCGGTACCAAGCTGCTCACTGTCGCGAACGCCGCACTGCAGAATCTCGCACTGCGCCAACGCACGACGCCTTTCCTGTTTTCTCTCCGATTGAAGACGGGATTGGGCGTGCACCTCGCGATTTACGAACATCAAGAAGCTATGGTAATCGCCAAGCTGGACAGCAACGAACATCGCCTGGCCAGCTGGGTGGGCAAACGGATGGACCTGCACTGTACAGGAATCGGGAAAGCGATCCTCGCCTATCTATCCCAGGCTGAGCGCGAGGATGTGATCAAGCGATATGGGCTGGCCCGGAAGAACGACAACACCCTGTGTAGCCGAAAGAGATTGCTGGCCGACCTCGATCAGGTCGTACGGCTGCAATATGCGCTGGACGACGAAGAAGATGAACTGGGGATGCGCTGCATCGGAGTACCCATTATCGGTGCGGACTATCGTCCCATCGCCGCCGTAAGTATCTCGGGAAGCGTCTCCGAGCTTACGCCGGAGCGGATCCCGACGCTGGCTGCTGAGGTGAAGACGGCGGCGCGCTCCATTCGCGAGGCCGTTCTGGAGTCGATGCAGGACGCGGCGTTTCCGGAGATCGTGGCCGTTACCGAGGAACTGCGACCCAACTGAGGAAAGTTCGAGGAAATCTCCTGTCATGATGAGGCGGAGAAATCGGCCAGTACCCTTTCCTCCAGGAAACCGACAAGTAAAGACTACGGTATTCACGGAAGAAGATTTGCTTTACCGCTTCCAGTTGCGGCGGAAGAAGTTCATCCAATTCGCGTGGAAGATGCCCTCGATGTCTAACACGCTGTACCCTCGTGCTGCGAAAATTGGCTTCAGATTTTGCAGATCGGCGATAGTGTTTAGGTCATCGGGTGATTGTTCTGTGCCGAAGCCGCCATCGAGGTCGCTGCCGATGGCGACGTGGCTCGCGTTGCCGGCGATCTGGCAGACATGGTCGATATGGTCGACGGCCGTCTCGATGAGCACAGGCGAACGGCCGTTACGATCTTCAGTCCAGCCCGGGGCCATCATCCAGGCATCAAACGCGGCGCCGATGACGCCTCCGCGCTCAATGATGGCGCGGATCTGATCGTCCGAGAACTGGCGCTGACCAGGCGTGATGTTGCGGCAGTTGTTGTGGCTTGCGAGCACTGGACCGCGATACTTGTCGAGCGCCTGCCAGAAAGCTTCGTCGGCAAGGTGGGTCAGGTCGAGCAGGATGCCGAGATCCTCCATGATGCGCAGAAGATCGTGGCCGGCGGGGGTAAGGCCGCCTTCGCTGCCGGTTCCATACGCGTAGGCACTGGGGCCGTAGTGGGCGAGACCGAGGAGGCGTAACCCTTCCCGATACCACGCCTCGGCATGGCTGGGATCGACGATAGGGTCCGCGCCTTCCATGCTCAGGATGAAGCCGAAGGGAGCGGTATCGGGCTTGGCCTGCCAGGTGGTGTACGCGCGCTCGAGTGCGGACAGGTCCTCGATTATGTTGCAAAGGCCGCGGCGCTCCAGCAGGCGATAGTAGGCGAGCTGTCCCAGCGCGGTGGCAGCTGCAATGTCTTGATTGCGAAAGTCGATTGAGTGCTTGCCCGTAGCGTTCGCACGTGCAAGCACGGTAACGACAGAGATCCCGATGTCGGCTTTGCGCAACTCGGGCAGAGAGACTGTGTTGCGTCCGCGGCCTTTACCGGTCATGTGGCGCTCCGCGTCACGAATGGCGCTGACTTCCTGACAGAGATCGCGATTCCATCCCAGCGCGTTCCAGGCAAGATCCAGATGTGCGTCGATCAGGAGCATGTCGATGACCCTTCTTTCTACAGTTCTATGTAATGCTCAGCGCACGCAGCCGCGCGCGGAGACCGTCCACGAGCCGAGCACCTCTCCATTGCGATGAAACCGGATGCGGTCATGCAGATTCACTGTGGCGCAGACGTGGTTGGGAACGATGGAGAGGCGGTTGCCGATACGCGGCCGCGTTTGAGCGTGTTCGAGGTTGATCTGGCCATGCTCTTCCGAGAGCCGTTCGAGCTGCATCGCAGGATCTTCAACGATAAGGCCATGAAAACTCTGCGCACCGGAGATGAGACGGTCGCTCGACAGGGTCTTGGTGCCGGAGTCGACGACGATCCATCCATCCACCGCGGTGCTGACCACAGTCACGAGCACATGCAGCGCGCAGTCATCGAGGGTACAGGCTCCGGCGTCCAGCGTATTGCGGTCGTTGAAGACATACGTCCCTGGTCGAATCTCGGTAAGACTCTTCACGTAGTGGCTTTGAAATGCGGTCGGCGTGCTTCCGCCGCTGACCACCTCGCAGGCGAGACCATGGCCAGAGAGCATCTCGATGACAGCGGACACATGCTCGTCCACGAGCCGTAGTTGCTCCTGCTGCTGGTCGGGCTTTGCCCAGATGTGGCCTGGATATAGATTGAGGCCTGCGAAGCGAGCACCCTGAGTGCTGTCGATCTTCTGCGCCAAAGCGAGGATGCTTTCGGGGTCTGCGAGCCCGCAACGGTTCATACCCACGTTCAGTTCAGCGAGAATGTCAAAGTGCACGCCAGCCTCTGCAGCGGCGGCCGCCAGTGGTTCCAGAGTGCTGGCGTCGTCAATAGCGATGGTGAGATGTGTTCCTTTGCGCGCGAGCTCGGTAAGGCGATTGAGCTTTTTCTTACCGTATGCTGGATAGGCGAGCAGCAGATGATCGATTCCGGCATCCGCCATCACGGCAGCTTCAGTGCTTTTGGCAACAGTGACGCCGTACGCACCGGAATCGAGCTGCATGCGTGCTATCTCGGGGATCTTGTGGGTCTTGGCGTGCGGGCGCAGTTTGAGGCCATTCTGCTGTACGTAGTGTCCCATGCGTGCCAGATTTTTCTCCAGCTTGTCCAGGTCGACACACAGCGCGGGCGTCTCCAATTCGTCGATATTCATTGCTTCCTCATCATGCCGTTGATCCTTCGAACTTAGGCCATTGCGCTGGGTTGAGGAACCGATCCTCAAGGCAATCCATTGAGCGGATGGCCGCAGTTACCTCCCTGCTGAGTGGCCCACGCTCGACAAAGTTGATAGCCTGCTCCAATTCGGAGACGCTGGCGGTGCCGACAAGCATCAAGCCATCGAACTCCGCCGCATAGCGATAGGCCAGTTCGGTGAGAGAGATACCTGCGTCCGCAGCCAGGAGATCGAGATTTGCAATCGCATTGCGCAGCGGCTGCATGGACTTCGGCAAAGCGTGGTAACGCTCGGTGAGGGCTCCGCGCAACAGAACAGAGCGGATGACAAAATCTTTATTCTCAGTGGGGCTTTGTGCCAGCGCGCTTTCGACCCGACGGTCGATAGCGCTGGCAGCAACCTGAAGGCAGGTGAAATTGGGTTGTTCAAGGCTGGCACTCAGTGCATCATCGTAGATGGACGCACCGAACGCACGGACCTTGCCTTGCTGCCGGAGGGTCTCGATAGGTCCCAGCAACCGTTCCAATTGCTGCACATGCGTCAGAGAAGCGCTATGCAACATGAGCCAGTCGATGCAATCTATCCGCAGTGCACGCAGACTCTGTTCAACGGATGCAGCGATGGTCGAGGCAAGGTCAGCGTCGCTCTGTCCTTCGAGAGACAGCGGGCCGACCTTTGTCGCGAGAATCATTTCGCCGCGACGGCCAGCAAGGCAGCGGCCGAGGATCTCTTCGCTGTTGCCGTAAGCGCGTGCCGTATCGATGAAGCGAATTCCCGTATCAAGCGCGGCATGAACGAGCCGCTCCGCCTGCTCGAACGTCGGCTGCTTCGCCTCCCCATCGTTGCCGAGTCCATAGGGCAGACCAAGCTCGACAGTCCCCAGAGCGATCTGGGGCATAGAGACATCGAGAGATTTCAAAAGACGCTGTTTCATGTCCAACCCATGATCTGAGGTATGGTCAGGCTTCCATTTCTGCGACAAAGGCAGCTTCAACCAGCATACCGACCTGCAATGTGACGCCATAGGCGCGCCGGTTCGGCGGGTGTGTCCCGAAGTACTCCGCGTAAACGAGGTTTACTTCCGCGATGTCGCGCAGGACATCCTGCAGGTAGAGCCTGCAGGAGACGATCGATGTTTTGCTAACGCCGGCAAGTTGCATTACCTGGTCGAGCTGCCGGAAGATCTCACGCAACTCGGCGCCTGGTCCGCCTGCGACGGGCTTCGTCTCGCCCGGTGGGATGGGCGTAAGGACGGTTTCCAGAGTGGCGCCGGAGTGGATTACCGCCGTGCTGAAGGGGAACGTGCTACTCGTGAGCAGAAACTTCATGGCTGTTGACCACGATACCAACGATGCGAGCGTGAATCTTTCGGAATGAGGCAAATTGTCCAACACATTGGATGGAGAGGAGATCAGGCTACCATGTGGCAATTATGCTGCCGCGCTATTCGTGAATATGAGGTAAGACTGAAGGTAGACCATGGAACAGCAACGATTCTCCAGCATCAAGACGGCTTTCTGGCTCATGCCGAAATGGCGAGTGACGATCGTGCTGTTCTTCACGGCGGCTCTAAACTATGCCGACCGTTCAGCGGTGTCGTCTGTCTTTCCGCTGCTGCGTACGAGCCTTCATCTCTCCGATTACGCCCTCGCGGGTGTTGGGACAGTGTTCTTGTGGAGTTATGCATTCGGTTCTCCGTTTGCCGGTTCTCTCGCTGACCGCAAGAGCCGCTCCAGTGTGCTGGTTGTCAGCCTCGTTTGTTGGAGCCTGGTGATGATGCTGACTTCGCTGGCTATCGGCCCATCCTCGCTGCTGACACTGCGCGGAATCCTGGGCCTGGCGGAGTGTGCCTATCTTCCTGCAGCGTATGCTCTGCTGTCCGATCATCACGATCGCGATACGAAAGCGACTGCCGTGGGAATCCACATCTGCGGAATAAATGTGGGTGTGGTCGGGGGAAGCACGATGGCGGCCGCCCTGGGGCAGCGGATTGGATGGCGCAGCGATTTTGTGGTCTTGGGCGGGATTGGTCTGGTGCTGGCTTTTGTGTGCTGGCTGGTGGTGACAGAGGGACCGCTGCGGCAGCAGCGCAGAGGTACGCAGCAAAAAGCCTTTCTCTTCGACGTGGGAGCGCTCTTTCGGCAGCCTGTCTATCTTTGGATCGCGGCCGCGTCGATGCTGATCGCCGTGGTGTCGTGGTCCCTGTTGAATTGGCTGCCGCTGTTTTTTCACGAACACTTTCGAATGGGCCTGACGGGAGCCAGCTTCGCCAGTTCTGCGTCCATGCAGAGCGCCGCCATTGTAGGTGCGCTGAGTGGCGGCATGATTTCGGACCGGCTGGCGCGTACGAACCTGCGGCGGCGCATTACATTGTTGATTGTGACTCGACTGTTAGCTGCGCCTGTGCTGTTGACCTTTCTGCTGCCTCTTTCTGCGCAAGTGACGTCGGTTGCAATCTTTGTGTACTCGCTCAGCATTCAACTGGGTGCCGCGAGCGAGGTGGCAGCGCTCTGCGAGGCGGTGGACGAAGAGCAGCAGGCAACTGGCCTCGGCCTGTTCAATCTAGCCAACAGCGTTGCCGGCGGGGCGGGTATCCTGGGAACCATTTTTCTACAGCACTGCTTTGGTTGGACGGTGGCGATCGCTTGCCTCGCCGCGGTGGTGCTGCTTGCCGGCTGTTGTCTAGTCCTGGCCTGGCGGGCATGGAACATGTCGGCCACCAGGGTCGACATGCTCCCAAGCTAAAGAGGCTTAGCAATGCTTTTAGCTTGGGTTTGCTGATGCTGCTAAAGAGCTCATTGCAGCGTACAAACGCACCTCATGGCCTAAAATCATAGCAAATTTTGAACTATTTTTACGCGATTGCCAAAGCCATCGCGCCCCGTAAGCCTCCGCATCCGCGGCGGACGCGTGACGTGCTCTCTACGGGCTGTGCGTCCAATCCATCGGACGGGCGGAGCGTTTCGCGGTTCCGAGCTATCGACATCATATTTCTGCACGGTTACGCTCATGCAACTACACAACCAGGAGCGTGTTCATGATGTGCGCTTTTGCCCCACAAGTGTTCATTGCCCGGACTTTCTGTTTGCTTTGTCTGTTGCTTGTCATGCTCCTGCCCTGCCGTGCTCAGTCAACCCTCGGAAGTCTCTTTGGCACGATCACCGATACGTCGGGCGCCGTTGTCCCGAGCGTGACCATCACAGTGATGAGCGTGGAGCGGGGTACTAGCCGCACGACCAGGACATCCTCCGACGGCACTTACCGCGTCTCGCAACTTGAGCCGGGCACCTACCAGGTAAGCGCTGAGAAGCAGGGATTCTCCAAGGCACGATCCGAACAGATTCCTGTTGCTATTGAGGCTATTGTGCGCGCCGACATCTCGCTAAAAGCAGGAAGCGACGCGGTCACCGTTGAGGTCACGGCTGCCAACCCCTTGCTCGAAACCGGATCGGCGGAAGTCTCCTCCCAGGTCACATCCGAGGAACTGCTTAACCTGCCCAGTCTCGACCGCAATATTGTCGGGCTCATGACGCTTGCCCCGGGCGTGACCGGCGGCAACTATGACGCCTCCAGCCCCAACTCGGGCGGCCGCGTGGGCCAAATTACCGGCGCGGAAGTCGTAGCCATGGGCACACCTCCGGTTGGTAACTCCTTCCTTCTTGACGGTGTAGCTACCAACATGGAGTTTAGTGGAACCATTGCAGCCCGTCCGCCTATGGATATGGCCGCCGGTATCCAGATCCAGATTGCGCAGTTCCCCGCCGACGAAGGCCGTGCCTCTGGCGCAATCCTGAATATGTCCATTAAGTCGGGCACGAATAAATTCCATGGCTCGGTGTACGGGTATGTCCAGAATGACGCTGCCAACGCGCAGCCGAAAAATTACACCACGGTTTTGGCCAAGCTCCCCTATCACCGGTACCAATATGGAGCCAATCTCGGTGGCCCCATAGTCCGCGATAAGCTCTTCTTCTTCGGTGGCTACGAGGGTCTGAAGCAGCTTCAGACAACGCTGACGGCATACACCGTTCCGGCGAGGTCGGAGAAGATTCCTTATAGCCAGTATGCAAAGTACGGAATCGTTCCCGTTTCCCCGACGGCAGCTGCCGGCTGCGACGGCTACTACTTTGGGCCAACCACGGATGCGAACGGCGGCAAGTTCGCCGGTCTATCTGTCTATGACCCCACCTCGGTGGCTTACGGTTCCACGGCTGCCCGTACACAATTTCGAAACAACTGCATCCCGATGTCCTATGTCAGTGCGACGGCGCAGTCATTGTTAAAGCTCTATCCCGACCCAAATAATCCGACGAGCAGCGCGAGGTCGTATCAGCAGAAGGTCCCGCGTAGCCTGAACGCCGATTGGGAGACAGCTAAGGTCAACTGGACTCTAACGCCGAAGGACTCTATCGATCTGCACTTCCTTCGACAGAATCAGGGCCTTCTCGGTTCGGGCCTGAATCAGGACATCACCGAGACCACGCTGGCGCAGGACGGGATCAATAGCGGTGTCAACTATTTCCGCGTCATCTCGCCGACGATGGTAAACACCGCCCGTATCGCCTATACACGCTTCGTCCTGACGCAAGTCACCGCCAATCAATCGAACTTTCTGAGCGGAGTTATTCCTGGCTGGCCTGTTGCCGGTGCCACGGGCCCCCCGGGCATTAGCCCTGCTTCGCTCACCAGCATTGCTCCGATCCAGCTGGTAACCGCTTTTGCTTCCCCCTTCCGTTTGAAGGAAAACAACTACTCGGCACAGGAAATGCTGAGCTGGCAACATGGCAATCACTCCTTCAAGGTCGGTGGCGAGTACGAGCAGATTCGCTTCTGGCAGAATCGAGGCCGATCAGGAGGTGGCAACCTATCGTTTGCCGGAACTTCGACCAGTGCATCGACCAGCGCCACTCTTGCTGACGGCGTCCCGGATATGTTGCTTGGACTCTCGAGCAGCGTGGTGGCGAACTACGTATTTACCCCTAATGGAGTCGGGCTGCGTACGCACTACATCATGCCTTTCGTGCAGGACGATTGGCGCCCGCTCAAGAATCTGACCATCAATATGGGTCTTCGCTACGACATCTTCACGCCGTACCACGTAGAGCGTGACCAGACTGAGAACTTCGACCCCACGACTGGAACAGTGCTTATTCCAAGTAGCTCGACCTTTGCCAGTCAGTCTTATGGCTTCACGAATGGCCTGCCCCCGCATTGGGCGTATGTTCCACGTGATCAGGTCTATAAGATGATCTACTGGAAGAGCTTCGATCCCCGCTTTGGTTTTGCGCTGCAAGTCAATCCGAAGTTCGTGTGGCGCGGCGGCTATGGCATTTACCATATCCCGGTGATGGGGAACACTCCCTTGAACGGCACGACCAATACCAACGACGTTACCCCAAGCATTTCAACAGGGGCTCCGTTCTGCATCGATAACAATCATAATGGATGGTGTCCCACGGTGGGTCTTCCCTCCGATCCCAGCGGCGGTTTTAAGGCGGCTCTCACCAGTCAGGGTTTCGTTCCGTTTTACCTGCAGCGGAATCTGCCCGATCCCTATTCGCAAAAGTACACCATGGACGTCCAGTTTTCTCCAACGCACAATTCATCCGTCGACGTAGGCTACCTGGGCGCGAACACGAAGCACTTCGCCGAGATCTATAACATCAATCAGGCTCCAGCGGTCTCTACCACCATCAGCCTGATAAACCGGCAGCCCTTTCCTAACTTTGGAACGTCGCTTTACAACTACGGGCAGGCCGCTAGCACCAACTACAACGGAGGCTTCGTGAGTTTTGAACTCCAGACGTGGCATGGCCTACAGTTCAAGTCCTACTACACCTACTCAAAGACTCTGGGTACGGGCACAGGCAACGATCAGGTGCTGGTCACGCCGTACAACCCCGACTATGACTACGGCCCGCTGGACTATGACATCCGGCATCGTTGGGTAACGACCTTTATCTATCGCATTCCAAAGCTGGAAAATCCGAAGCTGGTCGGTGCGATCATAGGCCAGTGGGACCTTAGCGGTATCGTCAACCTGCAGAGCGGCATGCCCATGACGGTCACGACCTCTGGTGGCACGCCCCTCAACGTTGGAACGACCGGCGGCTCCGGCCAGCGCCCGTACCTGCTCCATAACCCGAACCTACCCAAAAACAAACGCACGATTCAGAAATGGTTTGATACGACCGCCTTTGCGAACACGATTTGGTGCACAGGAGCCCACACCAATTCAGAGAGCCTCAGCTCGGCAGCGTATGCAATCAACGATCCCGCCAACCCCTGCCAGGGTGTAACCGCTATCTCGGATCCGACGAAGCTAACCAATCCAACAGCCTTCAACCACATCGTCTCCGGCACGGGAACCACCATGGCGATCCCTTGGGGCAATGAAGGTAAGAACGTGATCGCTGGACCAGCGGAACAGGTGTTCAGCACTGCAATCCAGCGGCGGTTTCTACTGGGAGAGAAGGGTTTCATCACCCTACGCCTGGAGGCGTACAACGTCTTCAATCACCCGAACTACCACAATCCGGGCGGCCTGAACCTTAACGCGGCGAACTTCGGAGTCATTACCAGCTCCCAAACCTATCCACGTCAGTTGAACGGCTCCCTTCGATTCGACTTCTAGTTGATCGAAAGCGTCAAGGGAGAGCCATGCTCTCTCTTGACGTGTCTTCGCGCTACGGTGAACATCAGGACAATGTCTTCCGCGCTTATGCAGTTTTCCTCCATCCGCAAAGCGATTCTGTATGGAGCACGAGATCTACGCCTCGTCGACGAGCATCTTGTAGAAGAGCTTGGCTCCCACCAGGTCCTCGTGCGAACCCAGGTCACTGCTCTATCGACAGGAACAGACCTGGCGAACTACGACGGCCGCTCCGAAGAGCTGCCCAATGCGCCTTCCTATCCACGCGCTGTTGGATACTCGAACGTTGGTGTCGTAGTGCAGTTGGGAGCCGGCGTTACGCGCTTCGACGTGGGGGATCGGGTCTTCAGCACGCGTCCGCATTGCTCAGGCTATGTAGCTGAAGAGAGCGATCTATTGGTCAAGATCGATCCCCGCGTGGACGCGGAACAGGCATCGCTTACCTATCTGACACATCTTGGCGCGGCAGCCTTGCGCAAGGTGAACTATCTGCCCGGGGAAAACGTCCTGGTCATCGGTCTGGGCGTCATCGGGCTCTGCACGGTGGCGCTGGCTTCATCGCTGGGAGCCCAGGTCGAGGCGATCGCCAATCATCCACGACGGATGGAACTGGCGCAGGCCATGCAGGCTCATAAGACATGGGATGCGGATAATCTGAATCCTTCGAGTATGTTTGCAGGACGAGGCGCGGATGTTATTGTGCTGACCGCCAATAGCTGGGACGCATACCGTACAGCGTTAGAGGCCGCAGCGCGGGAGGGACGCATTGCTCTGCTTGGCTTTCCCGGACGTGCCCAGCCGCATCCCAACTTCAACCCGCTCGATGCGCATTGGATCTATGGAAAGCAACTTACGATAGCCGGTGCCGGCTTCGCTCCGCGTGTAGAGTGCGCACCGGAGGAGATTCGTTTCAATCTGCGGCGCAGCCTGGAGGATATTCTGGTTCGACTGGCGGACGGGCGGCTCAACTTTGCCCCGGTAATTTCGCATCGTATACCGGCAGATTCGATGCGTGACGGATACGAGATGGCATTGGCGCATGATAAGTCTCTGGCTGCTGCTGTCTTTCTCTGGTGAGAGAGACGCCGCACGAAGGACTTTCTGGAAGTGAAGACAAATGGGGAATCAGGATACGCAGATGGAAGTTCGCCGTGTTGGAGTGGTTGGCCTCGGACTGCTGGGGCGAGGCATTACTGCCTGCCTGCTGGCTCATGAATTGGAGGTCGTCGTTTACGACCGCGAACTGGGCACGCAGAAAGAGGTGCTGCAGTACCTGCAGAAGGTGATGAAGGAGATCGCGGAGCATCGGCCTGAATTATCAGCGTCCTGC
Organism: Edaphobacter sp. FHG110511_03; assembly: GCF_059115365.1. Taxonomy (NCBI): domain Bacteria; kingdom Pseudomonadati; phylum Acidobacteriota; class Terriglobia; order Terriglobales; family Acidobacteriaceae; genus Edaphobacter; species Edaphobacter sp. FHG110511_03. The sequence continues at coordinate 37,395 of NZ_JBZYWL010000009.1, forward strand.
GCAGACTGGCGCAGGCGTTTTCAGTGGGCCGCCGGGCTCAATGAGTTCTCAGGGTGCGGGCTTGTGATCGAGAGCGTCTCCGAACAGCTCGCAGTAAAGCGTGAGCTTTTGCAGCATTTGGAGAGCATCGTCGGCGCGGAAGTTCCCCTCGCTAGCAACACGTCGGCGCTTCCGATTACGGAGCTGCAGCGCGGCCTTACTCGCCCGGAACGGGTGCTGGGTATGCATTGGGCTGAGCCTGCCTTCGCAACTCGCTTTTTGGAGTTGATCGGCGGCGAACAGACCTCCTCGGTCGTGCTCCAAGGCATGGAAGCCTTCTCGAAGACTCTGGGCAAGGAGCCGAGCGTCGTCGGTGATCTTCCCGGCTTCATCGTCAATCGTCTCGGATATGCGATGTATCGCGAGGCGCTCCATCTGCTTGAGAGCGGAGTTGCCGACGCGGCGACCATCGACCGCTCGTATCGCAATGCAGCGGGACTATGGGCGTCTTTCTGTGGTCCGTTTCGTTGGATCGACATCACCGGCGGAGCCGCTCTATATGCTCGGGCGATGCAGCGCGTGATGCCGGAGTTGGCATCCGGGCGGGAGGTCCCTGTCGCACTGCGAGAGCAGGCAGACCGCGATGGAGCGGCGACTGCAGCTGGCAGCGATGCCACAGTCACCGGCTTTTACGGCGAAACCGAAGAGCAGAGGAAGACGTGGCTCGAGCTGCTGCATCGCCAGGCTTGGGAAATTGAATCTTTGCGCTCGCGAATGGATGAAGCCATGGTTAAGAGCGGTGTTGCGAAAGTATGATGAAGCACCGACTGATCTGACCTCATCTGGGCTCGAATGCGACCTGCGTGAGAGATGGCCAGGAGGCCGCGTCGGGCGATGTAAACAGGATGCGGTATTGTATCCACCGGCTGCGATCCTCGATTCCTGACAGCACTGTGCCGCTTTGCAGGTAGAAAGATCCTGGCCCGTCCGGCCCGGTCCACTTCGCCTTCCTTAGGGATTGCTTGTCGGGGGCGCTGCGGACCTGGAACTTTAACTTCGAGCCGTGTTGCTCTTCTCCCGTCCACGCTAGACGACCTAAGTGGGCTGCTGGCGGTATCTCCAATGGAGTGGAGATGTATTCCTCTTCCATCTTTCGAGTGTAGAGATTTCCCGGATCGACCTGCTGCGTAAAGTGAGGACCGAAGCCGGGTAGTTCGGTACGGCGATCATGGTCGAAGCCATCGGGGCTATTCCAGTAGATGTAGGAAGGGATCGTATGGCGGCCGTCTTTGACGTGATTGTGGACGATGATGTCCGGATAGCCGTCGCTGTTGAGATCGACCGTTTGGACACCTGCGGACGACTCCGCCGGCAGGTCCGTACGACGCGCATTGTTATAGCCGTCCTTGCCACCCCAGTAGATAAAGATCGGAAGCGACCGCGTACTGTCGGACATGTAGTTAGAGAAGACGAGGTCCAGATAGCCGTCGTGGTTCAAATCGGCGATGGAGCAATCTTCGGCCTGGTAGGCCTCCAGTTCGACCGGGTTCTCGAGTGACGGCGTCCCGTCGGATTTGCCCCAGTAAACACGGCTGAAGGTGTCGCGCGATTTGCGTTTGGGGTCGAAGCTACCGGTCACGACAAAGTCGAGATTGCCGTCGCCGTTCAGATCGGCCAACTGAAGCACTCCGCCGATACCGAGATCGACGGTCCAGCTCCGAGACCCCGAATATTTGTTGGGACCGCCCCAAAAGATTTGCATCTCGCCAAAGTAGTTGTCGGTGAAGATCAGGTCGACGTAGCCGTCGTGGTTGAGGTCGGCGATCCGAATGGTTGCGTTACGGGTTACTTTAACCGGCAGGATGGATACTCTGTCCTTCGAGTAGCCATTGGCGGAGCCCCACAGGACATAGGCGACTGGTTTGCCATTCTCTACGCCACCGAATGCCAGGTCGATGTAGCCGTCGTGGTTGAAGTCGGCAGCTGCACTTGTATAAGCGACGTCGATGGGTAACGTCATGCGATGGTCAACGGAGAAGCCCTGAGGGCCGCCCCAGTACAGCCAGGTTCCGTGGTGATAGGAGCCGTCCAGCACCATGTCGACATAGCCATCGTTGTTGAAGTCGGCGACAGTAGTGCCATAGCTTCCAAAACCTGGGATACTGGCCATCGAAGCCGATGAGTAGTAGTGATGCGGGTTGCCCCAGAAGACGTTCGTATCGTTCCCGCCGAAGCCGCCGCTGTTCTGGTTCACCAGCACAATGTCCGGCTAGTTGTCGCGATTCAGGTCCGAGGCGATGACGCTGACTGCGCCAAAGCCCCGGATCTCAGAGCGCATGTAAGGAGCATAGCCTGTCGCGCTACCCCAGTAGATATACGAAGGGACATCGTAGGTTTTGCCGTCGTTGTAGTTTGAGAAGATCAAATCAGGAAAACCATCGTCGTTAATGTCCGCCGCGACGACTCCGGTTGCGCTGAGCGTGGGAAGTTCCGTGCGACGCTTCGCGTCGAAGCCTTCGCCTGATCCCCAATAGATATAGGAAGGCACTACCGAAGATACACCGTCGCTGTTGTTGGCGATGGCTATATCGGCAAAGCCGTCACGGTTGAAGTCACCGACAACGATGTCATTCGGCTCCAGCGCGGGTAGAGAAATCTTGCGTTCGGGAGAGATGCCGTCACGGCTTCCGGGAAAGACATACACGTTGTGTTGAGTCTTGCCTGTCCGTTTGCCGATCGCACCGGGCGCAGTTGAGAATGTGGTCGAGGTCGCCACCAGGAGATCGGCAAATCCGTCGCCGTTCACGTCGGCGGCGCGGATCGCAGTTGCATTCTCCAGTGGAACCGTCTCGAGCGCTTTACCGGAGTATCCCTTCGCACTGCCGAGAAACACCTCCACGCTCTTTCCCGAGGGGCTGTTGTTGATGAAGGCGAGGTCTCGGTATCCGTCGTGGTCAATATCGCAACGGCTATATCGCGCGCGCCGTGGGTAGGCAACAGTGTACGGCGCACGGGATCGAAGCCGGTTGCGCTCCCCCAGTAGATATAGGAACTGAGTCCCTTGTCCGGCGCGAGATTCTCGATGCCTGCTTCCGCGCCCTCGTTGGCGAAGACCAAATCGGGGTAGCCGTCGCCGTTCAGGTCTGCCGCTGCGACCCCATAGGCCCAGTTGGTAGGCAGCTCGTTCCTGTGGTTCGCCCTGTAACCATCGGGGCCGCTCCAATAGATGCAGGCACTATGGTTGCCCGGTGTGTTGTGGATGTAGTTGCAAAAAACGATGTCTTGATAGCCGTCGTTGTTCAAGTCTGCGACAGCCGCGCGCCCGCCGCCCATGGTGGGCAGGCGGGTCATGCCGCTTTGCTTGTCCTGCAGATCGAAGATCACATGCGCGAGTGGACCACGCTGCCAAAGCTCGGGCATCAGGGATCTGAAGCCTTTGCTTTGGTTCCAGTAGACGAAGGCATCTACTGTTTCGTCGATGTCGTGATCGTTGCTAAGCAGCACATCGTTGTAACCGTCACGATTGATGTCCCATTGATTAACGGTCTGAAGGGTGCCGGAACGGGAGACGTAGAGGTTCTCTCCGCCGTTGCCGAAGGTCCCATGCGAGAAGGCCTCGAAGCCGGACTGAACAATACCCTTGTCTTTGTCCTGCCCCGTCAGCGAAGCGCCGGCCAACAGAGCCAACAGGCAGACCGCGGTTGCCCTGGTCTTCATAGTGCATCCTCGCTAAAGACTACTGAGCCCCGGTTACTTATGCAATTCGACGTCCACGTAGGTTCCGTAGATCACGTTCTGGGATTTTTCATCGGTTGACGGAATGTCTTTCCAGCCGTAGGGCACGCTATCGTAAACGACGAATAACTTGCCAGGAGCAAGTTCGAGGAACTCCGTGTAGCGCGTGCTCATGTCGGAGAAGATGGGCGTCGCGTTCGACCACGTCTTGCCGGTGCCGTCGAGACTAAACAGCATGGTAACTGGGCCGGGCCTCCCTGTGCTGCACGCGAGAATGCCGTTGCTAAGCAGGCGCACACGAGGCATCACTCCCTTGTACGGAATCAGAGAGGGTGGCGTCCAGGTGCAGCCTTCGTCGGAGGACCATGCGACGCCGAGGTAGCCGTCGCTGCCGGTGCGATAGATGACGAAGAGTCGTCCGTCGCGAAGGCGCACGATGCCGGCTTCGCAGGGTCCATCTTTGCCCATGCCCGGGAGCGGCTGGTCTTGGTTAGGCACGGAAGCGATGACGGTACCTTCACGCCAGGTGAGGCCGTTCTCTTTCGAGTGGGCACATGAGACGTGATAGTACTCGGGTGCAGCCTGGATTCTGGTGTAGACGCAGGTCAACAGCCCTCCGTCTCGCGAGGGAAGAATAGTGCCGGTAAACATGAGTCCCTGGGTGGGAGCGGACATGTGCAGCTTGATGTCGAAACGCTTGTCCATCCTGATACCGGAACCATTGTCACTTGTCCGATGGTCGAAGAGCTGCGTCCGTTCGAAGAGGAAGTCCTGATCGCTCTCGTTGCCTATGGTGTGCGCGGAGATTGTCCAGACGCTATTGTCGGGGTGGGGAATTTCGGCCCAAACGCCGCGGAACGTGTTTACCGGATATCGCTCGGTCCAGGTTGCGCCGCCGTCGTGTGAGATGCAGTAGGCCTCGCGGAAGCCGCCTTCAGGATGGGTGCTGTCGGCGTGAAGGGACATGTCTACGATGAGATCCTTGTTCCCGAACTGGTAGAGCGATGGAAACCAGCAGCGCTCTTTCGCGCGCGTGATCTCGACTGTCTTGCCCACGTGAACCGTTAGCTTCTTGTCCCGGTGCGGCCATATCGATGCAGCGAAGAGTTGGTGGGACGGGCTCCGCAGCGTGAGCTCGCCGGCTGCCAGGAGCGCATTGCGAGTGAATTTGCGCCTGTTCAATAATTTCTCCTTTATCACGGAGGAGATTCAAATGAAATGCGAGTAATAAGTGACAGTTATTTCGGAAGCCTCCAAATGACGGCGTTGAGGCTCGCGCTAGCAGGTGCAGTGGCTGCATCCATAACCTTGTAGTACACCGTGACGATTCGCCCATCGGGAAGTTGCACGGAGCTGGGATAGCCGCAATCGAACAGCGGAGCGTCATCGGCCAGCACCATGCGAGTCTTGGGATCCCACGTCTTGCCTCCATCGTGGCTCAGCATAGCCACCGCTCCATGCGGTGCGTTCCGCTCGCCGGAAGTCAACAACAGGTCGCCGTTCTGCAACTGGATGAGATCGGCGGGATGCTCGTTGGGTGCGGTGACAGCGACGGGTGTGTCCCACGTCTTGCCACCATCGAAGGAGTGGGTCATGAGCAACTTCTGGTCCTTGTTCGTGCGCATCGCCGCGAGCACGCTGTCTCCGGGCAGCGCCAGGATGCTCGTCTCGTTCACATCTCTCCCAAGCGTGGAGAGAAGGCTCCATGTGTGGCCGGAGTCGTTAGAGTGAAGGATGCGCTCAAAGGTAGTGTGATGATCCCTCGGCGTAGTGTAGACGGACAGCAGGATGCCTCCATCGGGCACGACACTCATCTTGCCGAAGACGTTCAGCATCTCGCCTTGGTCGGCCAGAGAGCGAGTGCCGGCGATCTCCTGGGGAGCGCTCCAGGTGGCGCCGTGGTCGCGTGACCGAATCATCCACAAAGGTTTGGCGGATCGCGGATCGATGCCCTTCACACTAGGCATGAACTTGCGGCCTGTTGGATCGTAGCCGTCCATGATGCAGTAGGCGAGCAGCACATCACCGTTCGGCAGCTCCACCATCGCCGGGTTACGATGATCGTTTTCGCCGGAAGCAACCACAAGCGAGGACGACCAGGTCTTGCCGTCGTTGTCGGACCATGAGACTGAAAGCTCGCCCCTAACACTGATGTGCGGAGCATTGGAGCGATAGACGACGAGCAGCCGACCGGTTTTGAGCCGGATTAGCACCGGGAAGTAGCCCGCGCCCACGGTCACGACCACGCGCTTCTCGATGCGTGGCGTAATCTGCGCCCATGATGTTGCGGTGCTCAGGATTCCGACCAGGACTGCTAATGCCAGGCCGAAGAACTTACGTGCATGATGCTTCATCGCCACTCCTCGTTAGGGCTTCGCTGGCTAACATATCCCGCGCTGCCTGGAACCCTTTCGAGATCCTCGAAAAATTTCTGGGATCGTCAGCCAAAGTGTATGACGATCGGCGTCTTCGTTACGCGTTCCCGCGGCATGGGAATCCAATACATTGGACGCGAGGCAGCTAACCCAATCCGGGGCCGGAATGGCGTACCAGGCCCGCTGTATTCTTCGAAGAGCGGCAGACGGCCGTTGTAAGGGGGAATGCGTTGACGCCAAGTCGAGTTTTGAAGCTGTTACGTAGTGGAGAGTTGGTTCGCGTTGCCGGAGTGAGCCGCGTCAGGGATCCCTGGCTGGCCGAGGTCATCGGATCGATCGGCTACGACGTCATATGGCTCGATCTCGAACATCGCGACTTCGGCCTCGAGCTCGTGGACGGAATATCGCGCGCATGCCGGCTAGCCGGAATCGACCTGATGGTGCGGATCGAAAAGTCAGGGTATCACAGCCCCATGCAGGCGCTGGAGTTCGGCGCGAACGGGCTGATGATTCCTCACGTCCGGTCTGCAGAGGAAGCGCGGCAGTGGGTGGAGTGGTGCCGCTTTCCACCGCTCGGCAAACGCGGTCTGGATGGCGCCGGTGCCGATTGCGACTACGGACTCGACCCGATCCTGCCTTATCTCGAACATGCGAACCGCGAGACGTTTTTGGCGTTTCAGATTGAAGATAAGGAGGCTATCGACCAGATCGACGCCATTGCGGCAGTACCCGGCTATGACATGTTGTTCATTGGTCCAGGCGACCTCTCTCTCAGCTATGGCGTTCCCATGCAGTTCGATCATCCACTGATCGAGCAGGCGATGGTAAAGGTCAACGAGGCCTGCCAACGGCATGGAAAGTGGTGGGCAACGACCAGCGGTTCGGCAGCCGCCGCACAGCATGTCGTAGATCTGGGAGCGCGGATGTTTACGGCTGGCGGCGACCATGGAGCACTCGTCAATGGCTTTCGACAATCGTTTGAGAGTTTTCGCGAGGTTGCCCGTCCCGACGCTGCGCCAGGTGAGGCTTCATCTGAGGACGCAGCAGGTTTCGTGCGGCCCTACTAAAACCGATAGCGATATTAGCAGAGGTCACTCTGCGTTTCGCATGCGATGCGTTGAAGCTGGAGGTTTTGCAGATGATCAAGAAGACTGTCGTAATGTGCTGCGCTGCGGCAGCATGGGCGGCCGGTACGGTGATGGCGAGTGGCCAGTCTCAGTTGGCAGCCACGCCACCGATGGGATGGAACAGTTGGCTCCACTACCACGGCAAGATCGACGACGCGGCAGTGCGAGCTCAAACCGAGGCGCTGGTCTCCACCGGCATGCGCGATGAGGGCTACATCTATGTGACTATCGACGACACTTGGGAAGGCGAGCGGGATGCCGAGGGCCACATCCACGCGAACGCGCGATTCCCGGACATGAAGGCGTTGGCCGACTTTGTGCACAGCAGGGGACTGAAGCTCGGTATCTACTCTTCACCTGGGCCGAAGACCTGCGAGAAGTATGAGGGAAGTTACGGACACGAAGAGCAGGACGCAAAGACCTACGCCGCTTGGGGGATCGATTACGTAAAGTACGATCTCTGTGGGCTGCGCGTGCCGATGAAAACCCTGGGCTCAGCCGAAGCAGCGAACAAGTTGATGGTGGATTCCTACATCAAAATGCACAAAGCCCTGCTGGCGACCGGAAGGCCGATAGTCTTCAGTCTCTGCCAGTACGGCAACGACGCCGTATGGGAGTGGGGTGCGAGTGTCGGCGGCAACCTCTGGCGTACGACGCAGGATGTATTTGACAACTACAAGAGCATGGCAGAGATTGGCTTCGGCCAGGCCGGTCTGGCGAAGTTTGCCGGCCCCGGGCACTGGAATGATCCCGACCTGCTTGAAGTAGGCAACGGTGGCATGAACACCGAAGAGTACCGCACTCAGGTGAGTCTGTGGGCCATTCTTGCAGCGCCCCTGATCGCGACCAATGACCTCACGCAGATGACGCCTGACACGAAGGCGTTGCTGACCAATCGGGACTTAATCGCAATCGACCAGGACCGCGCTGGCAAAGAGGGCGATCGGGTGAAGGCTGAAGGGCCCGTCGAGATTTGGGAACGCCCACTGGCTGATGGAGGAGCAGCGATAGGTATATTCAATCGGCATCCCGGACCGATGAAGGCGACCGTCGATCTTGGCAAGCTGGGGTTCAATCGCGCAAAGATGCGTGATGTTTGGGCAGGAACCGAGACGCACGTCCCCTCCGGGCCCACAACCTTCAACCTTCCTGGACACGGCGCTATCCTGCTGCGGCTAACACGATAAGGGACGGCAGGGAACTACGGTAAGGCAAACTCAAAGTTGACGGAACACCGCACTCGGAGGTGAAATATGGCAATCTGGCTCAAGCGCGGCGCAGAACCGGAGGCCGTCCAATCGGCAGCCAGCGACGTCCGTGACACTGTCGAAGCAATCCTTGGCGATATTGAGAAACGCGGTGATCAGGCCGTCCGTGAACTTGCCGTCCGTTTCGACGGAATGGATCGCGACGACTATCGTCTGTCGCCTGATGAGATTGGGGCATGCATCGCGCGACTGCCACATCAGGCAATCGAGGACATCCAGTTTGCTCAGGCGCAGGTCGAAAACTTCGCGCGTCATCAACGCGACACCATCCGTGACATTGAAGTGGAGACATTGCCGGGAGTCGTGCTCGGCCACAAGAACATACCGGTCAATTCGGCCGGCTGTTACGTGCCCGGTGGAAAGTATCCGCTCCTCGCGTCGGCGCACATGTCCGTTATCACGGCTCGTGTGGCGGGTGTTTCACGCATCATCACCTGTGCTCCGCCGTTCCAGGGTAAGCCCGCGCCTGCGATCGTTGCAGCACAACATCTGGCCGGAGCAACGGACATCTACTGCCTTGGCGGGATTCAGGCAATCGGGGCTATGGCCTTGGGGACGGATCGTATCGCACCGGTCGACATGCTGGTTGGCCCGGGCAATGCGTTCGTCGCGGAGGCCAAACGCCAACTCTTCGGCCGCGTCGGCATCGACTTGTTTGCTGGCCCCACAGAGATACTCGTTATCGCCGACGAGTCTGTCGATGCAGAAATGTGCGCCACTGATCTGCTCGGGCAAGCGGAACATGGACCTGACTCCCCCGCGGTGCTGCTCACCAATTCTGAACGCTTGGGCGTGGGGACAGTCGCGGAGATCGAGCGCATACTCAAAGTTTTGCCGACCGCAGCTATCGCCAGTAAGTCATGGCAGAAGCATGGGGAGGTCATTGTGGCTGAAAGCTACGACGAGATGGTCAGGATTGCGAACGAACTCGCCTTTGAGCACGTCCAGGTGCTTACGGCGAATCCGGATTACTTCTTCGAGCGCCTGACAAACTTTGGAGCATTATTTCTCGGACCGCGCACAAACGTCGCTTTTGGCGATAAGGTGATCGGAACCAACCACACACTTCCCACAAAGAAGGCGGCGCGTTATACCGGTGGCCTGTGGGTGGGCAAGTTCCTGAAGACATGTACCTATCAACGAGTCACTACCGATGAGGCATCATCTTTGATTGGTGCTTACTGCTCTCGTCTTTGCGCGCTGGAGGGCTTCGTCGGCCATGGCGAACAAGCGAATCTGCGTGTGCGGCGTTACGGAAGCCGAGATATTCCTTACGGCTCTGCCGTAGACCAGCACCCCCCAAATAGATAGTCGAACGGAAACCGAGCTTAGTGACGGCGGCTGCAGGGCCCTCATCTTAGAAAGTCATCCAGGCGGATAGCATCAGCCATGGCTTTGTAGCCAGCATCGTTCGGATGCGTGTGGTCGCCATGATCAAAGGCAGGAAGCAGAGTATCGGGCGCCTCTGGATCGGCAGTGACCTTGTTGAAGTCGACAATCGCATCAAACGCGTGACCGTTGCGCACCCAGTCGTTGTATTGATTGATGACTTGGCGCACGCGAAGCCACTCGGGGGTCTTTGGAGTATCTTTTGCGCCGAACGGCAGCACTGTGCCTCCGATGACTTTCACGCCATGCTGATGCGCTCGCGTCACAAGTTGCGTTGCGGCGAAGATCAACTCGTTCACCACCAGATCTCTCTCAATTGATTCCGGTCTGAGGATTTGGCCGATATCGTTTATGCCCTCCAAATAGATAACGTATCGAGCGCCTGGCTGGGCCAATACGTCGCTGTCAAAACGTGACAGAACGCTAGGTCCGTGGCCATCGTACAGGACACGTCCTCCAGAGGTCCCTTCGTTGAGCACCGAAATATGAGCAGTCTTTTTATTCGCGTGCAGGCGCCTCGCGAGGACATCGGGATAGCTGCGGTTGGTATCCATCGTGGAGTACGCGCCATCTGTGATTGAGTCGCCCAGAGTGACGACAGCCACACTGTTTTTGTCCTCCGTGCGAACTGCCACACTTTGCAGGAAGCATGTAGAGATTTGAGTCTTCGCCGCGCGCAGCTCTATCTCGCCACTTTGATCGCCGTCGGTGACATATGTCTTCCATAAGCCCCATGGGTGGCAGGTTGGAGCATCCACCATTTGTTGGGGAACATAGACGCTGATGGTGAGGTCGGCGAATGCGGCTACGGCTATGGGAAGCGGATCGCTGAGCACGAAGCTGCCGGCTGGAATCGCTACAGAGGGCTGATGGTTGAAGAGGAGTTGATGATCCGAGCCGGATTCTATCTTGCCTGCACCCGCCGCAAGAGCTACATGTGCCGAACCGATGCGCAAGAAGGTTGTGCCGGACTGGTTGGTCAGCGTGACGCGAATGGCTGAGCCGCCAAGACTCAGATGCGCAACGGATCGAAACGTACGGTTCGCAGTCCCTTCCTTCAGCTGTGTCAGCATGGGGGAGTTAGCCCAACTGCCGATCCACACATCTCGTGTAGCGGTGGCAGCCGATATACTTACCGCCGTACATAGAAGATATGCCGAGGCAAAAAGCAGTTTCTTCATCATGCGTTACTTTACCGGACCTTCAAGAAGATCAAGCTTAACCTTTCGGCCGTACACATATCTGCCTACCTTGCTGCCCCAATATCCGAAGTCATACACCACGAAGAATTCGTCCTTTTCCGGCGTTTCTTCGATCGCCATGTATTGGGTCGTTGAGATTCCGCTCGTCAGTTGCACAACTTGACTCCAGGAGTCGCCGTGGTCGAGACTGAAGGCCAGGTAATTTCCATTCCATGGATGCTCGGGGTGGGCAAAGTTCGCTCGGGCCGGAATGCGAATACCGAAGGCCGCCACCAGCACGCCGCTTCGCAACTCGATCAGGTCAGGATCGACTACCGCTCCAATAAACTCGACGGGATCCTGGGAGATCAACACCCCATTACGCTTCACATCTTTGAACATCTCTGCCCATTCGCTTGTCTTATTTACGTCGCGATCGGCGAACATCCTCGGTATCGGTTTGGACCATGTGGCGCCATCGTCATCTGATACCGTTTCATAGAGTTCATGGCCTGTTCGCATCATGCAGATCAGTCTGCCAGTATGCCGGCCATGCGATACGCGTGTAATCACCGGCTCACCAAACCCTTCTGTACCCACAGAAGGGTCAACGGCAACTGTCGAAACATAGTTCCAGTTCCGACCCTTGTCTTTCGAGCGGAATAGCATGACCCTCGACTTCATCATCGTCTTCGCATAGCCGGAAGGAGTATTGTCACCCTTCCGAAAGCCATACAGGGTCACCAGCAGATCGCCTCCGGGCAGTTCAAGGATGCGTCGATGCACCCGCATGGCCGGGTGTGGTCTGCCGCCGTCGTCTGTGGAAGCATAGAAATCCGCGCCCGGGATATGGAAGCTGATGTCGATAGGGCCTTGTAGCGTCGCGTACCCGTCTTTAGAAAGATAGAGCTGTCCCACACCTCTATCGGGCTTGTCGCCGGGCACCACGTAGGTGTCTAGCACCATGATGGTGCCGTCCTTCAACTCATGAACACTGCCTTCGAGATTTACCTCATTAGCGTTTGTAGGCGCCGCACTCGCCCAGGTGTCGCCGCCGTCGTGGGAGATGACGGTCGCGAGCTCATAGGGATAGAAGATGCGTCTGCGGGACAGCGCCTTCTTCGATATCTGCGCCTGCACGATAAGCGTTCCCCTGCGCGCGCAGAGCATGGAGGGCTGCAATCCGTCGTCGAGCACAACCCGTTCCTCGCCGTAGGAAAGCCGCACGCGGCGGTCCGTTTGCAGTGCTGTGGGGGTATTGTGCACCGGCCTCGAAGCCGCATCGGCATCAGGCAGGGACACGGCGGCCCATGCTTTCGAGATGGACAAGGTGAGCTGAAAACCGCCGATAAGCAGACCGGACTGGCGTACGAATCGTCTTCTTGAAGGGGCGTGATGTTTCATAGGTATTTGGTTCTTCCTGAGGTCGCCTGACAGGAATTCGCTGAATCAATGTCGTCCAGCGCTATTGCCCGGCAACTCATCAGCAGAAGCTTCCGATGTCCATCGAGTTTCTCATTGTTCCCGCGTCGACGGGCTCGATCTCGAAGGGCTTTGCTGCACTTTGTCCAACGAGTTGGATCGCCTGTCGCGAACTGGGAAAAATCGGCCCGTTTCGATTGAGGGGCTCATATGATGGCGGACATGCGAAGCAACTTTGAACGCGACGGCTTTGTAGTCGTCGAAGACGCCTTTTCCGGACGAGAATTGGCGACCCTTTCCGACGAAGTGAACCGTGTCATTGAAGGCAGGGCGAAGTATCTACCCGCCGACGGTATCGTCTATGAACCAAACACTCACCCGCCCCGCGTCCGAAATGCGTTCCACCTGCATAGGTTCAGTGATGTTTTTCTGCGGGGGGCCAAGAATCCTGGTGTGATCGGTGTTCTCGAAAGCATCTTGGGAAAGCCGTTGCGCCTCTACGGAAGCCAGGTATTCGCCAAGCCGGCTCTTGTTGGCACGGTCGTGCCCGCCCATCAGGATATGCCATATTGGCCCTTCGAGCCCTACGAGATGATCAGCGCATGGATTGCGCTTGACGACTCCACAGTCGAAAATGGATGCGTCCGTCACATCGCCGGATCCCACAAGCTTGGTATGTTGCCACATGCTCCGTCGGGTGTTGTCGGCAACTCGCTCGGAGTCATTGACAATCCACGATGGAAGGCTTTACCGGAGGTCCCAGTCCCGGTTCGTAGAGGTTCATGCATTCTGCATCACTGTCTGACGGTCCATCGAAGCGAGGCAAATCGCACTCCTAATCCACGCCGAGGGTTGATATACATCTACATGTCAGATCGAGTCCGCGTCACGGATCCATCCCGCCTTAAGCATTCTGGCGATTTTCCAGTCGTAAGCAGCTAGTGGCCGGAACTTAAGGTTCCATTTATATTGCTTAGAAACAGTAAGTTGCACCGAATTGACGTATGAGAATTGCGGCGCAAATCTTTTCTCACTTTTGATGAAGGGAACACTCCTGAGCAAGGGCACAAAGTGGCAAGAAGAGGATCGCTGCGAACATGTATCGCGTTCATGGGAGCATGCTCGCTCTAACGTAAGTGAGCTGAAATTGGTTTCATGAACGATGCAGCCTTCTGGCTCATGTCGACACCAAATCAATTCCATTGAGTCTGAGTGTGACATGAACCCGGGCCGGTCGTTGCGGTGAATCTGCAAAAGATTATTCCGGTGGGCTCATTAGAACCGACGTCATTCAAACGTCATGACTTTGCATTGCAAAGCCGCCGCCCGATCATTATCGGACATATAGCTGGAGCATGTCGTATAAGTTTAGTAATAACAGCGTATAAATGCGACATGTCTGAGTCATGGGACGAACATTCCGCCTGCTCTGTGGTTTCAGTCTGACACTCCTGCTGATCGGTACGTATGAAGGAGAAGCTAAATCCGGCGGAATCTCGGGTCGTCTCTATCTTGATCATTTAACCTATGCGCTCACGCTGCGTCTTCTCAATTTTGGAACGAGGAACGAAGAACCGCATGTATCAAGCAATCGATTATCTTATCCACGCCTAAAGCGTGTTCTAGCGCGAATGGAGTCGGATCTGGACGCAAATCTCTACCTCAAAACACTCGCCGTTGAGAGCGGGTACAGCTCCGTTCATTTCCTAAGAATGTTCCGGGCATCTACACCTGTTACAACTCCGGGCGACGCGGGCTCAGGAGATGATGAAGAACAAAGCGATGCACTTAGTCGATGTTGCTCTTGCCTGTGGATTTTCGAGCCATGCCCAACTTTCTCGAGTGTTTCGACAGATCATCGGAGTTACCCCAAGCGAGTATCGCCGCAAAATGTGAGATTAAAAATTTTAGCAAGTGATTCGATGCCTGATCGGGTCTTCTCAAATAATAATAGGTGATCGAAATGCACCCAGCGTTACTTTCGTTCCGTATGGCTCTCGCCCGTAAATGTCGCTCAAAAGGAACGCATTGTTTCCGAAGCTGTGAGGCTCCTGATTACAGGGGGAAGTCCACGAGTTCTGTGTAGGACCTGACGATATCTCCGACCAGAAGCGGAAAGAAATTCAAACCGCTATCGCAATGAAAACCCACAATGGATTTCAATCTCTGACCTACACTGAGAATGGTGTGCTCTTTTCGAGGCACGGATTGAAAGTTACATGGAAGGCCGATACGCCAATGCGCCTCCTTGAACCTGGACGCATCCTTTGTGATGAGGTCCTTACTCAAGAATAAACGGTGCCAACCCCTGTTCCGGGCAGATCTGCCGTCGTCGCTCATAGGGGGGGAGAGCCTATACTGCCGAACATCTCGTTCGACGAGCCGAGAGGAACCTCTATGAGAGCGATCGTTGTTGCGATGTTGTGTGCCTCCACATTTCTAGGCATTGCCCAAGAGCACGCCAAGCAGCCTTCGACTCCACCGTGGGGCGCACCACCAACCGAGTTGAAGATGGTGGATTTCATGCTCGGTGAGTGGTCCAAGTCAGAAACCGGAGAAATCGCGGGCAAGAAGGGAGACATCACCTTCAGGCTCTCCATCTCGAGGGTCCTGAGCGGGCGCTACGTACAGGTGAAGCACGTACACAATATGCCCGGCGAACCGGACGTGGAGAGTATGCGCGTCGAGGGTATACACATGCTCGCCTACGATCCGGACAAAAAGCTCTGGCGGGCGTGGTGGTTCAGCGGTACGGATACGAATGTCTCGGAGCTCAGCGGCAGTTTCGAGGGCGACAAGCTCCAGATGGTAAGTAAACCGTTCCAGATTCCTCGCCCGCCGGGAGAGCGCACCATCCGCGCGAGTTGGCGACTAACCTCCGAAAGGGGACTGAATCTCACCATAGAATTCAAGCAGGGCGATTCCTGGGTCACGTTTATCGATCGGACGTACGTGAAGAAATAATTATGAGCACATATCTGCCGCCACTGGCCATGGGAACAAAGACGGGACCTTAGGAATCAGTTGGCTGCGGAGGATGCGGACTGTGCCGAGGTTGCCGCGGAGATGCTGGCAGCAGGGACTTCGATGGCTCCAATTGAGGGGTCAGTGATGATCGGTCAGCCTACGGAATAAGTACAGATCCTACGGAGAGTTTTGAGCAAGGTGCCAAACGCGGACGTACTGAAGACTGCAGCGGAACCGGCAGTTATCACTCATAAACTCTCCACTTCGCAGAAAGAGCTCCGTCGATCATAACCCAGCTTCTCTGTAAGTGCTTGTCTCCGGTGTGTGATCTTTCCTGCTCATTATTAGTCCATCTGTATACACGCAAGCCGCTAGTATTGGAATCAATCCTAACGAAGACAGAGTATGGGCTCAAGACTTCATTCTCACTGCACGACTGGCGCCTGCTTCTGTTCTGGAAGGGTGAAAGCCTAAGGTAGTGAAAAAACACATAAGTGCTCGTCACGCAATTCATGTGGAGGCTCTCCAGTTCATAACTCCGACTTTATCGAGCGTGCCGGAAAGTAGGCGAATGGGTTTCGACTCGCCAACTGCTCACCCGTGAGGGCCATCCGCTCGAGAAATGTGCCCGAACAACTTTAGTGACAATGCTGCCACGTGTCCCGGACCTCTAGGACAGTACTTGTCACATCCTCATAGATCATGATCAGGTCCATTGAGCGGCACAAAAGGGACGCCCGTTCGAGTCGGGCTCCCACTTGTGCTCTGCTCTAGATACTCTTCACAAGTCGGGGAAGAATCCAGCCACAGTTGTGAATTACTGTCGTCCATGCTCGCCAGTACAGTTTGCAATCCCCAAGCAGTTCCTTCGTGGGATTTATGTGATGAGACAGAGACATCTCGGCGAATCATGAAATTACCGATATGAGCGCGAAGACGTATTTGGTCCGAAAGCTCGATTCAAGGTGCTTGCGGGGCCGCGGGAGATGGCACAGGAACTTCCACGTGGGCTGGCTCAGGCTGACGTTGACGCTGCGCGGAAGCAAGCCGAAGAGGCAGAAGCTAGCCTCCTCCAGACCCTGAGCGGGTTTCAAGCGAAGAGAAAGGTGCAGTGATGTTATCGTGCAGACGACAAACTAGGTGACCAGTGAAAAGAGAGGAACCAGCTTCGGAGCGCGATCCACGGCATTCCGATCGCCGTTATCGCTGAGTCCACCACTTCAAGGACTCTGACTGGCGGAAGACAGCTTCCGGGTCTCAGAACACGAACCGGTGTACGAGTTCGTTGACGTACGCGACCGCCGGGTAGGAAGCGACGAACGCTATCAAGAAGCTGTTGAGCCCCATCAGGGCGGCGTTCGCTGCATCGAAGAGCACGCTCGCTGCAAGCATGACCCACATGATTTCGCGGTCGACGAAGAGGGCGGCGACGAACAATGCTTGGGAAAATGCATTGGTACTTGCTTAGATCCTCAAAACTCATGAGCGACGAGCGGGCTCGAGTCTGGCAAGAGCTTTCTCACGGGGAGGACCGATAGATCAAAGTTACACCGCCAAACACCATCCAAGGCGTGGCATACTAATCGGTGCGATGACCGCCTTGTCACGCAGCGGTTTCCTGTGCGCTGCCATGATGCTTTTCTGTTGGGGACTTCTCGGTTGTCGCCGAGCGGAACGCCCCCTGATCGCAATTATCCCTGCAACGACTGCACAGGAAGTTTGGGAATCGGCGCATGTTGAAGCGGCTAGGATCGCAAGTGCGTGGGGTTGGGATACCTTTTGGAATGGGCCCAGCCGGGAAGACGACCTGCTTCGACAGATTCAGATCATGGAGAAGGAGCTAAACTTGGGCGTTGCCGGCATCATCCTTGTGCCGGATCACGCGGTTGCCTTGATCAGCCCTGTACGCGCCGCTGTGGAAAGAAACATTCCCGTTGCGATTCTTGATAATCCACTGGCCGTTTCTCCCAAGGAGAATGTGGTGTTTGTGCTGAACGACAACGCCGCCACAGGACGCATCGCTGCGGAGCGAGTGTCCCACTATCTGAAGGGGACACACAACGAGGTTGCGATTCTCGGTGTTCACCCGAACTTTCTAGGAACGATTGTCGCGGCAGACACCATCAAGGACGAGCTCCAGCGGTATGACCCCAGGATTCGTTTTATAGAGCAGCGTTCAACGTTCGGGTCTACCGAAGCAGAGGAGTCAGCCGAGGAACTGCTCGAAGCTCACCCTGCGCTGCGGGCGATTGTGACACTGAATGTTAGCCAGACACGCGCCGCCTACAATGTTCTTTCTCGCGCAAAGCTCGTAGGCAAGGTTGCGCTCATCGGATGCGAGCAGGATTTCGATGTCATCTACCGGGTGCGGACCGGTGAAATTGATTCAATCATCGCAAAAGACACAAGAACAATGGTGCGCGATGCTATGCATTGGATTCATCAGCGCCGCGAAGGGACCGTCATCGGCGAGACTATTCTTGTCCCGCCGAAGCTGGTGACGAAACAGAATGTAGATTTGCCTGAAATTCAGTGGATCCTCGCCGTCAACGGAGGTGCCAACTGAGGAAGCTAAGACATTACCCCGGACTGCTGGCTGTAGGGGCAACACTTCTCCTCGTAGCTTCGATCTCTGTCGCTGTTATCACGCAGGTGCGCGCACGCCGCGACAGTTATCACCTGTGCAGTGACCGAATGGATGGCTGGACGTCTTACGGCGGCGTGTGGGCTCTCGATAACGGAGTATTTGACAACAATTCCGACGAACGCGGAGCGAAGCTCATGAGCGGCTCACTGGAGTGGAGAAATGTTGCACTGAGCGCCGATGTACGTCTGGACCAAAGCGGTGGTGATGTGGGTCTGATGATCCGGTCGAATGACGAAGATCTTGGTGTGGACGCCTACAACGGTTACTACGCTGGCCTTCGTGCACTCGAAGGAACTCTTATTGCTGGCCGCTCGAACTACAGTTGGAGCGAAGTTTCGCCTGTTGCGCTGCCAGGAGGCGTGCATGAACGTGTTTGGTACCACCTTCAACTGGTGATGTATGGGTGCAGGCTCGGCATTTCCGCAGAAAATCTCTCCACGCATCAAACTGCGTTTCTCTTACTCCACGAGAATAAATGTGTCCCCTCAGGACGTATTGGCCTGCGTTCTCTGTCAACCGGAGGTCAATGGCGGAATGTCTTGGTTGCACAAAGCACGGAAGCACAACTTGATGCGATCGCCACACAGGCCGGGCGCGAAATGAATCCTCAGCCGCTCACCACGGAAGCTGCCTACGCGAAGCACTTCTCCCATTACGAACCGATCGAACCGGCGGCACGCGAATTAGATACGCAGCTCCGCATACCAAGCATGCATCTCGGCGATCTCGCAGGGCTGCGGCGGGATGCGCCGCCACGCGTATTAGTGCGTGGTGTGGTCACATTGACTGAACCCGACATCTACATCGAAGATTCGACAGGTGGCGCGATGATCAAGCATCCGCAAGGGCCGCCTGTGAACGTAGGCGAGGGTGTCGAAATTTCCGGTGAAGTCCACCCGTTGCTCTACAGTGCGCAGCTCACTCAAAGCTCACTGCGCATCATCTCCACCGGAACGCCCGCTCCGCCACTTTCAGTCACTCCATGGCAGGCCGCCTCTGGAGCCTACGATGCCCGCTTCATTGAAATTCAAGGACATCTCATGCATGAGGTGCATTCAGAGAACGGATTTCAGGTACTTGACCTAACCGAAGGCGGAGAGGCGTTCCGTGCGCTGTATCCGGACCACTACGGGCAAGCGCTGCATAAGTTGCGTGTGAACAGCTTGGTGCGCTTACGAGGCGTGTGCGTTCTTGGCAAAGTCTACACACAGGACCTCATCCCTTTTCTGATCTTTCTACGTTCGTCGGATGATGTGCAGGTCCTGCAAGGACCGCCATGGTGGACGCCATGGCATCTTGCATTCGTCGCGTTTTTCACCGTGCTCCTTGCATGCTCGATACAACTTTCGTACTTCCGATTTCGGCAGTGGCAGAAAGATGCCATCTCGCGGGAGCGAGAACGTATTGCGCACGACATTCACGACACCATGGCTCAAAGTTTCGCTGGCATCGGATACCAAATTCAGGGGCTGCGCACGTCCGTCATTCGCAATGCAAGTGTCTCTCGCGAGGAGATCGCGCATGAATTGGCGTCAACGTCAGACCTGGTAAGCCGGTGCCATGCAGATGCGAGCCACACGATTGAAATGCTCGGTGCGGCCTCAACCGAAGAAGCAGGCGATCTTCTGTGGATGCTCGCCGAAAGAACCTATGAGCTTTCCGGGGGAAATATTCGGGTCTATACAGAAGAACAGGGAACTGTTCGTCCTTTTAGCCTTCGTATTCGCGCGGTGCTGTTCAATATAGGGCAGGAAGCTATCTCGAACGCGATTACACACGGCATGCCAGCAACGATCACATTCACGGTGCGGTATGAGAAACGTTCTGCCACCATGATGATCGTGGACGATGGACGAGGTTTTGATGCGACTCCGGAAGAGGAAGGATTCGGTATTCTCGGCATGCGTCACCGGGCCAGAGATATTAGCGGATCATTAGAGATTCTGAGTGCACCGGGCGTCGGAACTCGTGTCGACGTGACTTTTCCGTTGCCGCGTCTTGATCTCGCCAAGTGGCTTATGCTGCCTCGGCTCAAGCAGCGTCGCCCGCGCCCAAGCGCTATTCCTGAAGCCTAATAAGTCCGCGCTCAATCGCACGTGTCACGGCCTCCGTGCGATCTTTCGCTTGGAGCTTCAGCAGGCAGCTTGTGACATGGTTGCGCACGGTTTTATCGCTGATGAACAATCGCTGCGCCACGTCCTTGTTCGTGCATCCCTGTGCAACAAGTGAGAGAACCTCGATTTCCCGAGGGCTAAGCTCTTCACGTCCGATCGCTTCAAACAACCGTTGTGCAATATCTTTCGGAACATAGCGTTCGCTGCGATAAACCATACGTACAGCCTTGACAATCTCTTCCTGCGGTGTGTTTTTCAGCAGGTACCCCATTGCACCGGCTTGCGTGGCGCGCATGATGTATTCATCCGAACCGTAGTTCGTCAGTACAAGAATACGAATATTCGGTCTGATTCGCCGCAATTCCACAATAGCTTCGGTGCCCTCCATCTCCGGCATACGAAGGTCCATGAGAACGACGTCGGGTTCCTTGTGCTCGAGCAGGTTAAGGGCTTCTCGAGCCGAGGCGGCCATGCCCATCACCGCGAAGTCGGGTTCGCTCGACAGCATGGCGCGCAAACCCTGCCGCACCACCGGATGATCGTCCACAATCAAAATGCTTATCTGCTCTGTTTCCGCAGCTTGCTCCAACGTCGAACCTCTCAGAGATCTGCGGATGGTACGACCGTTCGGTGACCGTAAGCAACTCATAACTTTGATAGTACATATGTCCTATCAAAGATTGGTCGATTCATCTGATTGTCAGTTGTATTGACACAGGCCTAGGGTTCTCGCTGTTCCAAGCACTGTTGTAAACGTGAATGCGACATCGTGGATGAGCTGCGATGCCTGCGCATGGGTACGGTGCTGCCCAGGAGGCAAATGCAAGTGAAACAGAAGCAGTACGCGCAAATGCACGGATCGCGCACCATCCTTGCCTTATTCGTATTTTTCGCTTGGATCGGAGTGATTCCCAGACAGGCTGCCGCACAGGACTACCGCGCCAAGATCACGGTGGAGGTCAGGGACACCTCTGGCGCCATGGTGCCGGAGGCATCGCTTAGGCTGACAAGGGTCAGCACCAACACGGCTACGCCGGCCAAGACCGACGCATCAGGCGCGTTCATCTTTCAGTTCCTCGAGCCGGACACCTACACCCTGAACGTTAGCGCGCCGGGGATGGCTTCTGCACAGATCAACAATATCGTGCTTGTGGCGTACGCCGCGACGAGCATCCCGGTGACTCTGCAGGTTGGTTCGCAGACCTCCGAGGTCACCGTGACCGAACAGCCCGCACTGCTAGAAACAGAGTCGGCCAGCCGTGCATACAGCATCGAGCAGAAAGAAGTACAGGACATGCCGGTCATCAACGGCAACCCAGTCATGCTCGGCCAGACGGTCCCGGGCGTCTTCATGCGCCCCTTGGGCGTGTATACAGATCCATGGACGGTCACGTCGCAATTCCAGATCAATGGCGGCCTGATGTCCCTCAATGAGTTTCTCATCGACGGTAGCCCGAACGATGCGGAGCTCGGTCTCAACACTTATGCCTACACACTTCCGCAGTTCGCGGTCAAAGAGTTCACGGTTAGCGCGAACAATTACGATGCGCAGTACGGTCATACCAGCGGCGGTGCCATCAACATGACCACCGCATCGGGTACCTCACAGTACAAAGGTATGTTCTGGAGCTCATTCCGCCGCACGGACTGGAACGCGAACACTTCGCAGAACAAGTACCTCAACTCGATCAACCATACTAACCTCGCGACCCCTTTCAACTCGCAGACGCAGCTTGGCTTCCAGGTAGGCGGTCCAATCTTTATCCCTAAGATTATGGAGAAGTCGAATAAATATAAGCCGTTCTTCTTTTTTGCCTTCGATCACTACAGCGAATTGTTGCCACGGAGCCTCATCCTTTCTTATCCGACTGCCCGCATGCGCAGCGGTGACTTCGGAGAGTTGCTCAACCCAACAAACGGATACGCGAATTCGATCGTGATTGCGGATCCTTCAACCACGCACCTCGACACGACCCCCGGGTCCCCCACTTTCAACCATTACATCCGCAATCCATTCCCAAACAACATCATTCCTGCTAACAGAATCAATCCCATCGCCGCGAAGATTGCGGGGCTTCTGCCGGCTGTGGGAGCGACCCCGAACAATCAACGTCCTGGCACCAGCAACCTCAGTATTCCGAACAACTACTACAACTGGCACTTTCACAACGTTGTCGGGCGCTTTGACTTCAACATTGGCGAGAAGTACAAGCTCTTCGTGCGCCCGTTCAATGCCGACTTCTCGGAAGTCAGCAATGCAGGCGGCGTTACCGGTCCGGGTGCAAACGGCGGTACGTTCCATCGCACCAGCAAGGGCTATCTCGTCGATTTCGTCGATGTGATGAGCCCGAAGACGGTCCTCAATGCCCGCTTCGGTTACGCCTTCTTCCGCGTGAAGTGGACGAGTCCGGATAACTCAAATTTCGATCTCACGGGCCTCGGTTATCCCTCTTCGCTGAACAGCCAGCAGCAAAGTTCAAACTTCTTCGGTCAATATGCGTTCCAGAACTACAGCCCACTCGGCTGGTTCCAGAACGTAGAAGATACCGGTACGTACTCATGGGAAGGCAACATCACTCGTCAGGCAGGTGCACACAACCTGCACCTCGGGTGGGACGTTCGCCTCGTTCACTTCAGCTTCATCAACCCCGGCAATTTCACGTTCACGTCCAACAGCGACTGGACGACGACGGACTACACGAACGCCAACGCAACCGCAACCAGCGGCGATAGTTTTGCGACCTTCCTCTTGGGAACTCCGTCCAGCGGTTCAACGCCGTTCAATTCGGTATACCAGGTTTCGAGCTGGTATACGGCGCCATACTTTCAGGATGATTGGCGTATAAACAACAAGCTCACCCTGAACATGGGTTTGCGCTGGGATCTGCTGACGGCGCCGATCGATAAGAAGGATCGGTTGAACGTCGGCTTCGACCCGAACATGCCGAGCGCCCTGCAGGGTCTGACTGGCGGATTGACGTTTGCCAATGTGAACGGTGCGCCCCGCGGTCCACTCCAAAATACGTACCACAACTTTCAACCGCGCTTTGGCTTTGCCTATGCGGCTACCGACAAGCTTGTCGTCCGCGGTGGCTATGGGCTGTTTTACACGAACTTTCAGAACAACGCCATGATTCAAAACCTTGGCTTCGCGCAGTCCACGCCGCTGAATGTTTCCAATGACGGCGGTCTTACTCCTGTGTCGAACGTTCTCAGCAACCCGTTCCCGAATGGAATCATTCAGCCCTCCGGCTCTTCCCTCGGCAGTCTCACGAGCATCGGACAGACCGGCGGCATTAACGTCTTCAACCGCAACTTCAAGGTACCCAGTGCGCACGAATTCTCGGTGGGTGTTCAGTATCGCGTGACGAAGACGAGTGTGTTCGAGGCAGCCTATGTCGGCAATCGTGGCCGTGGGTTTGGGGTTTCCGAGGATTTAAATCAGGCCCCTTGGAGCTTCCTGCAGAAGTGCGACGAAGTCTACGCTAACGGCAGCAACAGCGTCTGTACCGCGCAGCAGGCCAACCCGTTCAAGGGCATTGCCGCCTTTAGCGGGACGCCGTACTACACAAACAACACACTCCAGGCGCGCGAACTCGCCCGTCCGCATCCGCAGTTCAGCACGATCACCCTCAATGCATTGAACCGTGGCTACTCCTGGTACAACGGTGCACAGCTCTCCTATAACTATCGGATGTCTCATGGTGTGTCCTTCAACACAAGCTATGTCTGGTCGAAGATGATCTACCAGACGGGCTGGATGAGCCAGGCACTTAACATTCCGCAACGCAGTGTGTATCAGTTTGGCATCCCGAAGGTCTTCAAGGTCTCAGGCGTTTTCCAACTGCCCTTCGGCCGCAAGCGCCTCTTTAATTTCAACGAGAACCGAATCATCGACGGCTTCATCGGTGGCTGGGATTTCTCACCCTCCCTGCAGGTCCAGAGTGGAGAAGCTGCCACCCTGCCGACGAACGCGATCATGCTCCCGCATAACAAGTTCCGCAAGCCAGACTGGAAGAACTACACGGCGGCCCAGGCATGGGGCACCTGCGTAGCGAACAAGACCCCCGTTACCGGAGCGCTTGTACCAACGACAGCCAGCGTCAATCGCGGTTGCGGCACGGATACCGCCAACTACGATTGGGCGATCGTTACCCCGCAGATCAACGAACAGACCAATCCGACGTACTCCGACGCTGTTCGTATGAAGCCGGTCATCATGTCCGACGCCGCCTTGCAGAAGTCCTTCCTTATTCGCGAGCGGTACGTGGCAACGCTGCGTATGTCCGCTTCGAACGTGCTCAACCACTTCAATCTAGAAACCGCGAAGTTTGTCATCGATCCAACGAACGCAACTTTCGGCACCATCAACCAGGGCACGACGCCGACCACGGATTCTCCACCGCGTAACCTCAACATTCAGTTCCGCGTTGCGTTCTAACACGGACTCCGACAAACTCCGGGCGGATGTTGCTTCCTTCGCGTCCCAGTGCGGCACGAGCGCATCCGCCACTTTTTCCATAAACATTTAGCCCAGAGAAAAGACAGGGACGGTAGATGCGTGCACGGAGAGTTGTAACGATCTTGTTTGGAACCATCGGTCTGGTGGGGATTGCTGCTGCTCAGGCGACTAATCCCATTCTTCCGCACGCGGATCCGTTCATTACGTACGATCCCGTTACGCGTGACGGTCAGTACGTGCTGACAGCTACCGGCCGTGACATCACTCTGTGGAGCGGCACGACGCCAGCCACTGCATCTGCTACCGCTCATGTCATCTTTACTCCTAAGGACGGCATGACGCAGACATGGTCGCCGACCCTGTGGAAGATGGACGGCCGCTGGTGGGTATACTTCACTGCGCAAATGCGTGGCGAGAAGCACAAGATCTATGTGCTTCAGTCCGACACGGACGATGTGCTGGGCACATATACCTTTAAAGGGCCGCTGGAGACCGGAAGGCAGTCAATCGACCCATCGCTGCTGGTGGCCGGTAAATCGCGCTACCTCATGTATGTGACTGTGGATAGCGGTGCAAATGACACCTACATACGCAAACTCAAGGCACCAATGGAATTCGAGGGAGAGGCAGCGTTGATCGCGCATCCTGAAGCGAGCTGGGAGAAGGGCGAAGACTCGACCAGAAATTACCCGGTCGATGAAGGGCCTACGGCTTTGTACCACAATGGCAAAACGTTCATCGTCTTCTCCGCGAGTGACACGGCCTCACCACGGTACTGCCTCGGTCTGCTGACGCTCACAGGCCGCGATCCTATGCTGCCAACGAATTGGAAGAAGACGCCGCACCCTGTCTTTCAGTGGTCTCCGGCGAACGGCATCTACGGCCCGGGCCGCGGTACCTTTGCCAAGGCGAAAGACGGTAGCATGTGGCTGCTGTACGCCGCGAAGACCAGCGATGCTCCGAACGCTGTGCGGCGCGAGACACGCGCTCAACGTTTCACATGGAACGGCGACGGTACACCCAACTTTGGGGCTCCGGAGAAGGATGGACCAATCAAGCCATTAGCGCTGCCAGGTATCGTTTCGGCGGTTTTACCAAGACTCTGATCGTACGCGAGGCCAGTGGCAGCTAGCTTAGCTTGCATTCGATTAAAGAACCGCGGATTTTGTGCCGCACATTCACTGCATGAGTAAGTGCTTCAGTTGTTTGGAGGAGACGCGTGAAGATATCTCAGTGGAGGCATCGCAGCATTGCTGCTGCCATGTCTTTCGTAGGAATTCTTGCTGGCGCACAGACCGCGCACCGTCCGCCGGCTGTTCCGCTGATCGTCAATGACCCTTACCTCAGTATCTGGTCTATGTCCGATACTCTGACGGACAGCCAGACCATGCATTGGTCAGAAGCCATTCAGACGCTCATAGGACTGCTGCGGGTGGATGGCAAGATACTTCGCTGGATGGGAGCGCAGCCACCAGGGCGTGGGGGTTTGCCTCCTATAGAAGCCATGCAGCAAACGGGACTGGAAGTTACCCCGCTGCACACGCGCTATCGGTTCTCTGCAGCGGGTGTTGAACTGCGCGTCACTTTCTTTACGCCCCTGTTCCCCCAGGACCTCGACGTGATGTCTCGACCGGTGACCTACCTTTCATGGTCTGCCGTCTCCACAGATGGTCGGTCGCACAAGGTGGACCTTCTGCTTGATGTGTCTCCGATGGTTGCTGTGAACGATCGAGCGCAACCCACAATTGCCACTCGCGCGCAGGCAGGTGCACTAACGGTACTGCGCGTAGGAACACGGGATCAGCAGATGCTTCATCAGAGCGGAGACCGAATCCGAATCGATTGGGGCTACTTTGACCTATGCGTGCCCAAGGATGCTGGAGCTGTCACAGAGCTTTCTACTAATGCCATGCAACACTTCGTGGATGGAGGAAGTTTCGGGAGCGACGATCTTAGTTTGCCACTGCCAGCTATGAGGGGAAACCGCGCTTCAGGGGCGCACCTCGCTGTTGCTGTGCCTTTTGGTTCAGTTGGAAGCAAAGCTGTTGAGAAGCATGTACTGCTAGGTTACAGCGACGGTTACAGCATCGAGTATCTTGGGCGCAAGTTGAGCGCTTACTGGCAACACACCGGCATGAGCGAATCAGCCATGCTGAACCAGGCTGAAAGCGACTACGCCGCACTAGATCAACGTGGCGTTGAATTCGATTCGAAGCTAGTTGAAGACATGACCAAGGTCGGAGGCGCCGACTATGCGTATATGACTTCACTGCTGTTCCGGCAGACCGTTGCGGCGCACAAGCTGGTAGCCGATATAGACGGTACACCGATGCTGTTTTCCAAAGAGAACGACAGCAACGGCTGCATCGACACGGTCGACGTAACTTACCCCTCGTCGCCGTTCTTCCTGCTCTTCAATCCGAAACTTTTGGAGGCGCAGCTCGAGCCATTGATGCGCTATGCGGCCCTCCCACGTTGGAAGTTCCCATTCGCGCCACATGACCTCGGCACGTATCCACTGGCAAACGGTCAGGTGTATGGCGGTGGCGAGGAGAACGAACTAAACCAGATGCCGGTGGAGGAAAGTGGAAACCTCCTGATCATGGTTGCCGCGTTGGGCCGCAGCGAAGGGAACTGGGAGTTTGCGCGACGCTTTATGCCGCAGCTGAAAAAGTGGGCAGCTTATCTGGAAGAGAAAGGATTGGATCCCGAGAATCAGCTCAGCACCGACGATTTTGCGGGACATCTCGCTCACAATACAAATTTATCGATCAAGGCAATTGAAGCTCTTGGAGCTTTCGTGCAGATCGCGCGCGGTGTAGGAGATATTGAGCTGGCTAGTCGATATGAATCTGTGGTTCGTCCATTACCTGCCAAGTGGCGGCAGATGGGACTGGATGGTGACCACTACAAACTAGCCTTTGATCAGCCGGTAACGTGGAGTCAGAAGTACAACCTGGTGTGGGACGATTGGCTGGGCCTACACCTCTTTCCGAACTCGGTAGCAGAAACCGAGTGGGCCTTTTATCCAAAACACATGAATGCTTATGGGCTTCCACTCGATAATCGTAAGACCTTCACCAAGCTGGATTGGGAAGTCTGGACGGCCACGCTTACCCGCGATTCCGCGCAATCTGCTGACCTGATCCATCGCCTGGTTGTATGGATGGATGCGACACCATCTCGCGTGCCCACCACGGATTGGTATGACACAGTGAGCGGCAAGCGGATCGGCTTTCAGGCTCGATCCGTTGTGGGAGGTGTCTTCATCAAAGCGCTCATGGATCCGGCAATTGAAGCGAAGTACAAGGCGCCTGCTAAGCAACTGAAGCAATGAGCTGCAACACCCTTTTGTACACGAACGCTACGCAACGCAGTCTCGCTTATGAACTCTCTTAGCGTGCGCCTGGCAGCCATATACACAGTCATTGATCCCCTTCGAGGAGATGAGTCATGGTAAGACAAGAGTCACTTGGCAAAATGAGTTGCAGGCTAATCTGCAGGATTGTCGTCTTCGCTTGCGCTGCGTGCTGCCTTCCGCTTCGGGCTGCTACAGGTACTTTGCTTCCGCAAGGCGTAGGATATCCCCGGCTTGTTCGCTTAGCTCATGGACCGGCAGCGTCGAATGGGTGGATCGTGGCCAGCACGACCGGCAAACTATTCCTGAGCAAAGATGATGGCAAGACATTCACATTTCTCACGAATGCACCGGCCCGCGAAGGAAGTAGGGTCAGGTGCTGCGAGGGCCTTTATGAGCTTCCGCAGGCTGTAGGCAATCTCTCTGCGGGAACACTTATCTATTCAGCGACCTACTCTTCTGGAATTACACCGCCTCCACCGGGAGCACCTGTTGCTACCAGGGCAAGGAATCTCAGAGAGGACGGTACCCCAGCTATTGAGGTTTATACGAGCAGCGATCAGGGCGCGACTTGGATCTATCATTCCACACCGGTATCAGGCAGAGGAGAAAAAGGAAGTGGGGGGTTGTGGGAGCCCGAGTTTATAGTCTCCCGCGACGGCGCTCTGGTGATGTTCTGGTCAGATGAAACCCATAGCTGCTGCAGCCAAAAGCTATCTAAGATTCGCACCGTCGATGGTGCGACCTGGAAGGATTCTTCAGATGTTGTAGCTACGACAACGCAGGCTGATCGCCCCGGCATGATCATCGTGCGAAGGCTTCCGACCGGCGTCTATTTCATGTCTTACGAGATATGTGGGGATCCGAAAACGGGTCCGAAGTGCGCCGCCTACTATCGCATTTCCAGGGATGGCTGGAGCTATGGAAATGCAAACGACCCTGGCAAGCGAATCGAGACGGCGAGTGGCCAGTTCTTCGAGCACGCGCCGGCGAGCATATGGAGTCCTTCGCCAATCTCTCCTAACGGTGTCCTCCTGGTCGTCGGTCAAGTCTTGCACAATGCCGATGGCTCCGTGGCACAGCAGAACGGAAAAGTTCTCTTCATGAATGCGCTCCTGGATGGTTCCGGCCCATGGACTCCTATCCCCGCGCCTGTCGAAGTGCCGATCTCATACGATAATCCCTGTCCGAACTACTCGTCTGCACTGATGCCCGTACAAGACGGTGCGGCGCTTTTGGAATTTGCATCGGATTTCTATGCGCTGAATAAATGTGGCATGTATTTCGCCACTAAACCGTGGGCAGAGATGATGGCGAACGCTCAAAGGACGTCGCAGTAACGATTCGGAAGCAAACGGCGGCCATGTAGGCACGGTGCATAGGCTCGGGGCGACAGTCAAAACAAGTGGAGACTACGTCCGACCCCTTCGGTATTGTGGCCAGCCGAGGAAGCAGTAGTAAGCAGATTGATCTTTTGTGGAGGCGACTCACTTGCACACCATTCGATTTGCCCGCATCGTCAAACTCCTCGTTCTGGCTGCGGTCGCGAGCTATGGACTGCTTTCGAGAACAGCGATCGGACAGGAAAAACGCTATGTCAACCCGCTTTCGATCGAAGACTCGCGCAGCGTAGCGGACCCTACCGTACTGCCTTTCCAGGGTAAGTACTATCTGTTTTTGTCTGGAGGGATTGTTTGGGTTTCGGCCGATCTTGTCACTTGGCGGCACGAACATGTAACCATGCTCTCCGGTCAACGCACGCCTAGTGCGCCGAACGTCTTCGAGTACAAGGGCTCGGTCTATCTCTCCGGCAATAACACCGGCTTCTTCAAAGCTCCCAATCCGTTGGGCCCCTGGACCTACATCGGGGACATCAAGGATGCGTCGGGAAAATCCATGCGGCTGTTCGATCCCATGACCTTCGTCGATACCGACGGCCACGTCTATATGTACTACTCAGGGATGCACGTCGACGGTATCTGGGGCGTGGAGCTGGACGGCAACGATCTCACTCATTTTCGCGGCGCGCCCGTAAAATTGATCAAATTCGATCCCTTGCACAAGTGGGAGCGCTACGGCGATAACAATGAAGGCACCCACGTGAGCTGGCTGGAAGCTCCGTGGATGACCAAGCACAAGGGCAAATACTACCTGCAGTATTCCGCTCCGGGCACCGAATGGAAGACATACTCAGTTGGCGTTTACACCTCCACCAGTCCACTTGGAGGTTTTGTCTGCGCGCCCCGCAATCCGATGCTGGTGCATCACAATGGCTTGATCAACGGCACTGGCCACCACACCGTCGTGGAAGGGCCCGACGGGAAACTATGGGCGTTCTACACCATCCTGTTCCGTAACTGGTCCAGTTTCGATCGCCGTGTCGGCATGGATCCGGTCGACTTCGACAGTCAGGGCAACATGTACGTGGACGGTCCATCCGAGGAGCCGCGAGCCGTTTTGAACCCGACGGCCCCTTCGCAATCCATCGCCGTCTCAATCAATCGTTACACGTATGCAGCAAGCAGCGCTGCACCTGGGCGGGATCCGCAATACGCCTTTGATAACAACGTGCGCACGTGGTGGGAACCCGCCGAGGGCGACGCCAAGCCCTGGCTCATGCTCGACCTCGGCTCCCGTAATTCCGATGACCCCAACCAGGAGTTCCTGATCGATTCCGCCCGCGTCATTTTCGACGCCGCCCCGCACCGTCCAGCTTCAGGAGAGATTCACGTGGAGGGCCACGACCGGCGGTGGTTCGGAGAGCCGCCCGGCGCCCCTTCGCCATATCGGTACCGCTTGGAAACCTCGCTGGACGGCAAAGAGTTTCGGACCGTGGTGGACCGCACCGCCAACGAGCACGCCGCCACTATAGAATTCGACGATTTCAGACCGGTTCGTTGCCGCTTCGTGCGCCTCACTGTCCCGGGCATTCCGGCGGAAGCGCCACTCGCAGTTCTGGAGTTCACGGTATTCGGAAAGTCTGCGGAATAGAAAAACCTGCCTGAGGTAAATAAGCCATAAGAATCGTACCGTTCGTACACTTCGTGCACGTATCCATCACTTCACTGCTCGGGCTATGGTTCATTTGTCCTAGAGAAGATTGGTTCCTTCGACATATTGAATGCTTTGGAATTAACCGTGTAGGGTTAGTGGGCTTCTCCGCTTCCGAAAGTTGCGCATCAGCTGACACGTGCGGATCTCGCATGTCCATATCCGCTGCGCTTCCGGCCGGTACTCACGACCGAGCAGTTACATACGATCGAAAGTGACAACCGCTTCGAAACACACCGTAGTTGGAAACAATCGGATCCGACTAGAACCGCGTGAACACCAATCATCCGATCAGGGCAAATGGAAAGAACATGACAATGAACCGACGGGAGTTTGTGGTGGCGTCTGTGGCGGGCGCCGCGATGCTGCAGCAGAAGATGATAGCGCTTGCGCCGTCGGGAGACTTGCAGGTTACGGTAGACGCAACAAAGATCGGCGAGCCGGTAAACCCGCTAGTGTTCGGTGGGTACATGGAGCCGGCCACCACTCGCGTGTGGGCCGAAATGCTTACCGACAGGAAGTTTTTCCGCGCCATTAACGACACTGCGCCCCCGCCACCGGGTTTCAACTCCGGCCGTGTTCAGCTGCACTATTGGAAACCCGTAGGGCTGGCGACCGCCGTGGAGATGGACAAAGCCGAGCCGTTCGTCGGTGACCACACTCCACGCATCGCGCTGGATCAGACTGAAGCACACGGAATCCAGCAGGAAGGGATACGGCTGGGCAAGGGCAAGTCCTATGTCGGCCGAATCTATCTCGCAGGCGATCCCGGAGCCAAGGTCGTGGTCCGGCTGGTGTGGGGAACCGGAGCAACCGATTCGAAAGTTTTCACGATCCCTTCCCTCACACATGCCTACCGCAAGGTCCCGCTGACCTTCACATCACCTGTAGATACGCAGGATGCCCGCCTGGAGATCGTGGGAACAGGCAGCGGCAGCTTCCATATCGGGACTGTTTCCCTGATGCCTTCCGACAACGTGCAGGGCTTCCATCCTGGAATGGTTAGTCTCTTCAAGGATGTAGGCTATGCCATGGCCAAGTGGCCGGGCGGCAACTTCGTTTCTCAGTATGACTGGCGCGATGGTCTGGGTGATCGTGACAAGCGCCCACCCCGTGGCAGGGAATCCAACGATGTCGGCATCCACGAGTTCATTGCCTTCTGCAACCTGCTTGGAGCCGAACCCTATCTCGCGATCGACAGCGGATACGGCGACGACTATTCGGCGGGCCAGGAAGTGGAGTACGTGAATGGCCCTGCTACCTCGCAGATGGGTAAACTGCGCGCGGCCAATGGGCATCCCGATCCGTTCAACGTGCGCCTGTGGTGCATCGGCAATGAAATGTATGGCTTCTGGCAGGCTGGCCACATGGCGGCGCACCAGTATGCCGAGAAGCACGTCCGGATCGTCAAAGCGATGAAGAAGGTCGACCCCACCATCAAGGTGACATCCGCCGGCGCCACCCCCTCTGAGCTCTCCATGATGACCCAGGAGAACAAGCAATTCATCCCGAATTTTTGGTGGCCACCCTTCCCCAATGACCTGCCGTACAAGTTCGAAAGCATCAATGATTACGATTACTGGATGCTCAAAAACGGTGCGGACTACATCGATCACATCTCGGAGCACACCTACGCCTATCCTGAATTGTCGTTCGACGAAAAGAACCAGCTCTTTGTCGACCTCCACGATCCCCTGCAAACGCAGGCCCGCCGCATGACGAATCGCATGGGCCAGGCCTTTGAGGCGTGGGAGATATATAAGGAGAAGCTGCCGGAGCTGGAGTCGAAAAACATCAAGTTCATCTTCGATGAGTGGGGAACCCGCTTCCCCAACGCGAACGGAACGGGAATGACGCGGCGAACCGGGATGGTGATGCCTATGAGCTGCGCTCTATTTATGCACGAGATGTTCCGTCACTCAGCTATGGTGGCGGCAAGTACCCCAACCTCGTCATTCAACCTGATCGTGACCGATCAAACGGGGGACGGTGTGGGCCACACTGCCGCAGGACTGATGATCAAGCTCATGCGGGTTCACTTCGCCGGTGCGCTACCTGTACAACTCACTGGCAACTCACCTCAGCCGATGGTGAGCGGAACAGCATGGGTTGACATAGGAACAAAGCCGACAGGCAGCCCCACGTATCCTTTGGACGTTCTCGCAGCTTTCTCGGCGGACCGAAAGAAGTTCATTCTTTCGGTAGTTAATCCAACGATACAGGCACAAGAGTTCACGACTCAGATAAACGGGGTGAAACTGCGCGGGACGGGCAAGTTGTCGTTACTGGCAGCGTCCAGCGTAGGGGCGGATAATGAGCCTGGCAAGGAGCCTCCTATTAAGATCGTTGAGAGCTCGATGACGTCACTTCCAAACAAGGTACAAGTTCCGCCTATTAGCGCTAGCGTTTACGAATTCGACGTCGAGAATGGCTGATAGGTTGACAGATTGTGCAAGCGGTAGCGATTCTCAAGTTGCTCAATTGCGCGTTCCTGCGGACAGTATCTGGCTCCAAATTTGCTCAATAGCGGCGCCTTAAAGCGGTGAGCGGCTGCAAGGTGATTCCATGCACTGGTCTGGGTACCACTGCATTCGCAATCATGAAACAAAGAGTGCATGTAGAAACTGAGAAGTCCAAATGGCCAAGGGACCGCTCAGTCATTCGCTAAACACACCATTTCAGAGCAGTTTTACAGGCAATAATAGATGGCAGGGAATCGGCTGCAGCGTATCGAAACTAGATGGGACCAATTTGCGGGGATAACGGGACGTGCCTGCCAGTTAGATCATGGGAAGCAGCGTAAAGGAGGCTCCCCTGTACAATTCGTAGCTGCATTAACGCATACAGACTGAGGGACTTGAAAATGGTGGAAAAGACGTTCTTGGAAAAGGCGGGTGAGGCGGTTGGGTATGGAATTGCTATGGCAGAAGATGTGGCGGCCGGGATCAAAGCGGCAGTTGGTACGGCCGTGACCACGGCTACGGAGGTTCCGAAGCCGGCGAAGAAAGCTGCAGGCAAGAAGGCCGTAACCAAAACGCCGACGAAGAAGGTCGTAAAAAAGACGGCTATTCAGAAAGCACCTGCCAAAAAGACTGCGAGGAAACCCGTCGCGCAAGCGGCTGCCAAAAAGATAACTTCGACTAAGGTTCCTAAAAAGGCCACCAATAAGACTGCAGCTAAGAAGGCGCCGGCTAAGAATTCTGCTAAGAAAGCCGTAAAGAAGACTGCGAAAAAGGCTGCCACACGGCGGTAATAACTGTGAGGGAATATGCCGAAAGATAAAGACAAGAAGAAGGCAGTCAAGAAGGTTCAGAAAGCTATTAGTCCCCGCCGGTAACAGAAGCAGTAACGCGCCTGCGAGACGATGCTCATTCAACAACCTCCGATGTTCTCGTGAGTCGCGGTGCGAGATTCAACATGAGCGGCACAACAGCGAGCGCCGTAATGGCAGCAGCGACCATGGCCCAGATGATGCCGGCCACATCGCCCAGATGACCGTACAGCACAGGCGCCAGTGCGCTCGAACCGAGAATGCCCGTGTAGAAGATGGCGAAGCCTCGCTCAATGCCATGCGGAGCCACAAGCTCCGGAACCGTGCCGTACAGCACGGACGACGTGCCATTGAGCATGACCCCGAGGAACGGCAATAGGATCATGCCTGGCCTAAGAGGCAGGATTAATAGCGACAGGATCGCAATGCCGGTACCGATTTCTGTAGCGAGGACCGTTGCCAGCAGCCCAAGATGCTCTCCGAGCCAGCCGCAGGCTGCCTTTCCGAAAGCTCCACCGATAAAAACAAACGACAACGCAAACCCAACGGTCGTTAGCGATGCGCCCTTTGTCTTCATGAGAAACGGCAGAAACAATAGAAACCCCATTCGTGTGGCGGTATCGAGGATGCCGATCACAAAGAGCAGCGCGAAGCCCACCTTGCCCTTTGCCTCCCCGTACGACGGTGCAACGATTTCCACTTCGCCTACAGAGGTTGGAACGGGCGGCATGAAGAACCGGATGGAGACTGCAACGAGCAGGCCCAGCCCCGCCGCCACCCAGAGCGTTGAGCGCCAATGCATCACGGTCAGCAAGAAAGAAATGAATGGTGGAAGCGCCGCCTTCCCGAGGTCACCCGCGAAGTTATATGTGCCCAGCGGCCCGCGTGACCTCTCGCTATACGCCCGCGACACGGCACCGGAGGCAAGTGGATGCTGGGTGCTGCCGCCGACGCCAGCCAACGCTAAAGAGGCGCTTAAGCCAGCAAGACCGCCTGAGAGACCAGCCACGGCATAGCCGGTTGCACTCAACAATGTTCCTAGGGCAAGAACCGTTCTCGGATCAATACGCTTCGCAAGGTACGCGGATGGAATTTGCAATGCGGCCAATATTCCCACATATATGGCCCTAAGGATGGCAAGAGCCGCATAGTCGAGCGAGAACTCCGCCTGCCAGACCGGTAAAAACACGTAGAGCATGTCCACGTAGCCGTCATGTAGGGCGTGCGCAATGCTTGCGACTGCTAGCATACGCCTCGCGCCTGCAGATCCTGAGCTTCCACCAGCCATGCCACGTCCTCGCCTCTAACAAGAACAATTTTCAGAGGAGAATGCCGAAGCGATCTAGAACGATCTTGCGGTCAGGATGTCATAATCAATTCAGACACGTTCAACTCATAACAAGGCTTTGCTGGTACTCTCCTGGTGTCATACCGTAAACCCGCTTGAATTGCCGTCCGAAATGGCTTTGGTCAGAAAACCTTAGGAGCAGAGACGCGTCGGCTAGAGATGTTCCTTCTGCGATCAGCTTTCGTGATCGCATCAGTCGGGCTCGCGCGTGATAAGCGAGTGGCGACAAGCCGATATGCTTCGTAAAGGCGTGCGCAAGGTGATAACGACTGACTCCTGCCAGTAACGAAAGAGAGTCAAGCGAAGGGATCTTTTCCAGATCTCTCAGGAGATACGCTTCCAGTTGGAGAACGAAGGCCGGTGCGACAGAAACCTGCACTGTGTCTACAGGTGTGCTTTCGCGAAAGATTGCTTCCAGCCCGGAGATGCCTTCCGTCGCTTGCAGCGGCTTCCCATAAACTTTGAGCGATTCGAAATATGACGTAAACACTTCCAAGGGCTTGGAGGTGAAGCAAACCATCGGAACTCCGGGCATAACCAAGCCCCTTGAATCTCCCGGGAGTGTAGCTATCTTGAACGTGGTACTGTCAGCTTCAGGGCAGAAACCCCTGTGGACTAGCCGAGGAGGAATGAGGACCAATCGTCCAGGCTTAGCGACGACGGCGCCCGATTTGAACCCGTAACGCCGCTCGCCTTTGCTAACGGCTACTACTTGCCAGCCTTCGTGAAAATGCCAGTCTGATGCGAAGGCCGTAACATCCTTACCGACGTATAGCTCCGTTCCTGCAACCGCGCCACTCCAGGAGAGCCGTAACGATCGACGATCTATGGGCAGTTTAGCCATCGCGCGACGCCTCCCAATAAAGTCCATTCTACGGAGACGCTCAAGTCTTTGGCCAATATGCAGAGACCGGACCTTGTCGGTTAGTCCTGAGAAGTTGGCTTCTGTTTACTGATGTGCTCCAGTTCAAGTGGCCGAAAAACCGGCTATCCGGAAAGGTGAGACCGAACTGCCCGAAAAGTATTGTTTTAGGCATCTTCGGGATATCCAGCTTCGGAAGCGTCAAGCTTACCGAAATCTCCTTTTCGCGAGATTGGACTTTTTTGAAGGCGATGAGCTGTGCAGCCCAATACCTATGACTCGTGGGCTCGACAGAAGATGACGGAGCTGGAAGCTCTCAGCTAGCGTGCCTTTGCAGCTTAGTAATGCGACCGGTCTTGTTCCAGTCAGAGACATAAATATTGGATTCAATATCTATATGGCAGCCGTGTGCCGCGCTAAAGACCGCGGCTAAAATGTCGTTGGGATCGAGCCTATAGCCTGCCCATTGTGACTTGTTGGGGTTGTCTCCCGGAAACGCAACGGGCACATTGTTGTTGTCTAGGACTGTAACACGGCCTTGCAGCTCTGAGACCACCGCATTTTCCCCGTGAAAACTAACTTGACAGGGGCGGCGCATGTGCTGCGTCACGTGTCGTACAAATTTTCCGTCAAAGTCAAAGTGGCTTAAGCGGAAGTTTTCGCGATCGCACACAAGCAGCAGAGGCTGGTCATAACGAATATCGACAGCCAGTCCATGACTGCAGTTGCACAAGCCATCCGCGTCTCCCTTGCCAGCAAAGCTCGACTTATAGTTTCCCTGTTTGTCGAAACGGAAGATCCGCGAATCACCATAGCCATTTGCGATGAAGATTGAGCCGTCGGGTCCGGGCACCGCAGAGGTAATACGCCACTCGTTGGGAGTTTTGAAGCCTGCCTCTGCCGGAGCCGTGATCTTCTGTAAAATGGAGCCGTCTGTTTTCATCTTGAGGAATAGCCAATTCTCCTTTGGGGTGCCTCTTTGCACGACGGTGTAGAAGACCTCGTTTCCATCCTCTACCGCATAGTGCATCGAGTGGACTTCCGGATAATCCGTAGCGATCTGTCGAAAGAGTTGTCCATTTGGGGCGTATACGAGGATGCCAGTATCACTCTGCGTGCTGACGTACATGTTTCCAGCTTTATCGGTTGCGATGGCGCCGTGGGTTCCGCCAAACTTCTTTCCTTCCGGAAGAGCGCCCCATCGAGGGACAACGTTGTAAGTCCATTCGCCATTACCCGTTGTAAGGCGCGGAGAATCCGAAGAGGAGTTTGATGATTGTGCCTGGAGATTCGAGCCACCTATAGATGTAGCAACGGCCGAAGCCGCTCCAAGAAAACAGAATCTTCGACGGCCGACCGAGGTGCTTATCGAATCAAAATGGTTGCTCACAGCCGTATCTCCTTATTGAATAGGATTGCTTATTGGTTGCGCAGGCGTATTGAAGGCGTAGATGTGCTGCAACGTCTTGACAGAAGATATTTGATCCAGTGCCTGGCGGGTCACTTTTGTGTTACTGAGGTTGAGATAGCGGAGGTCGGTGAGGCCAGCCAGCTTCTGCAGGTCCCGTCCGGTGACAGCAGTATCTTCGAGATGAATGGCTCGTGCGTGTTTGAACTTTGAGAGCGTGGCAAAGGCTGTGCCTGTCACCTTTGTGTGTCCGAGTTCGGCGTCTACGATAAATGGTGCGAAAGGTTCGAGCTTCACCAAGTCAGCATCTCCGAACGTTTGTGCAACGTCGATGGTGCGCAGAACCAACCCGTCAGCTGCTTTGGCAGAAACGCGATCGAGGCGGACGCCAAGTGTTTTTTCAATTTGATTCATTTGCAATGTCAGTGCGCTGTAATCGCCTACTTGCGGTATCGTGTAGTTGACATGGGGTCTTTGTGCCTCCATGCCTCTTAGGGTAATTGCGGCAGGTGATGCTCCCTGTTGAACCCACGCTTTGATCCATTCAATATCTTTGGCAGCCAGAGGCCTACCTTCAGAGGGCATGAATTTAGGATGTTCTGAGGGCAACGAGATCCGTTTGAGCAACACGCTGATGTCCGGGTGTCCTGGATTGATCACTTCACCTTCGCTACCGCCATCCATCAGGTGGGCGTAAGTATCGAGCTGCAGTCCGCCTTTGATCTTTGCACCACTATGACACGCCAGACAATTTGAGTCGAGGATCGGTTGGATTCGCATTGCATACACTGATGATGGATCGACCGGGGGATATTTTTTATGCGGTTGCAGCTGTTTGATGAATGCTGGAGCAAATTCCGTTAGATAGGTCTTGCCGTAGACTAGCGTGCCACCCTCATGGCCTGTCCACGCCATTAGCAGCAGGATGCCAATCAGCGAGACGGGATAGATCCAGCTCTTTTCCCCGGTCGCCCATGACGAACGAATCCACGAACAGAACATTACCCCTAAAGTGAGGAAGAGGCCCGTCCACATATGCCGACGAACGGCATCGTAGGCGAAGCCTCCACCATGAACCAGGAGCATGCCTAGAATAACGGCTCCCACGCTGCATACGGCTGCGCACCAAAGAACAACACCCGCAGCTTCGCGTAGTGCGGGACGAACCCGGCCTGCGATCTCAAGGATCGGGACGAGCAGCAGAAGACCAATTGGAAGATGCACTGCAAGTGGATGAAACCGCCCCAGAAACTGCTGCCAATTTCCGTGTGTCTGGCCGTCGGGATAGAGTACCCAAGGCAGAGAAAGCAGCAGTGCACCCACAATTCCGCCTGCGATCCAGAATAGTCTTGATGAAAGGGCAATAGGAGACCCGGCCGGCAATTTTGTCTGCCGGCCCGTCTGTGTGACAAGACTCATGCGAATAGCTCGTCGACTACCCTCGCTGGCGTGGTCCCTGTTAGTTTTTGATCGAGCCCTTGCGATTTGAACGTTAGCTTGTTGTGATCAATGCCCAGGCTATGGAGAATTGTTGCGTTGAAGTCGCGCACCGGAACAGAATCTTTCACTACGTTGTAACTGAAGTCATCCGTTTCACCAAAGGTGATGCCGGGCCGAATGCCTCCGCCTGCCATCCACGTTGTGAAGCAGCGTGGATGATGGTCGCGTCCGTAGTCTTCCTTTGACAGTCCGCCCTGGCTGTAGACGGTGCGGCCAAACTCGCCAGACCATATTACGAGTGTGTCGTCGAGGAGCCCTCGCTGTTTCAGATCGGTGACCAGAGCATAAGCGCCTCGGTCTGTCTCCTGGCAGAGCATTGGCAATAAACCTACGGCGTGCGTGTGGACATCCCATCCTCGTTTATAGATCTGCGTAAAGCGAATACCACGTTCAGCCATACGGCGGGCCATAAGGCAGTTATTAGCAAATGTTCCTGGAATCTTTGCGTCCGCACCGTACAGGTCCCAGGTTGTTTTGGGTTCCTTGCTCAGATCTGTTAGTTCCGGCACAGACGTTTGCATACGATATGCCATCTCGTACTGCGAAATACGGGTGTTCGTCTCTAGATCGCCTAGTTCTTCATAAGTTTCACGATTCAGTTCATTCACCGCATCTAGCATCTTGCGGCGCACTGCTCTGTTCACCCCGCCGGGATTGTTAAGGTAGAGTACAGGATCGCCAGCTGACCGAAGACTTACGCCGGCATGTTCCGAAGGAAGAAAACCACTACTCCACAACCGTGACGATGTGGGCTGGTTGTTTTCTTCCTCATTTTTCTTGCTCATCATCACCATGAATGTCGGGAGATTGTCGTTCATGCTGCCGAGTCCGTATGAGAGCCATGCACCAAGACAGGGCTTCCCAGAGTTCATATTGCCTGTGTTCATCAGCATGATGGCCGGCTCGTGATTGATGGCGTCTGTATTAGTTGAGCGGATGATGGCGATGTCGTCGACCATACGCGCAGTGTAGGGCAGCAGATCACTAATCCACGCGCCCTGTTTGCCGTATTGCTTGAAGCTCCAGTGCGATGGAGCAACAGGGAAGCGGGCTTGTCCTGAGCTCATACCGGTGAGTCGCTGGGCCCCTCGCACGGAGTCGGGCATGTCTGTGTCGTATAGTGCTGCAAGCCTTGGTTTGTAATCAAAGAGATCCATCTGTGGAGGCCCTCCTGACATAAAGAGGTAGATCGCTCTTTGAGCCTTAGGCGCAAAGTTCGGAAGACGAAGTGTCTCGGGAGACGGCGCGGGAGCTTTTGTCAGCGAACCGCGAGCTGAACGAGTCAATGCATCACCGCCAACCAAACTCGCCATCGCTGCCCAGCCCATCACTTTTCCCATCTTTCCTAGAAAATGACGACGGGTCTGAAGCTCCGCCCACTCCATTTTCAAACCGTCAGAGATGGGTAAATCGAGAACTGTCGGGCTGTGTTCGGTATCGGTGCAAAGAGGGTGCTGTTTCATCGCGTTTCCTTGTGGAACCTGTTGATTACTTATTTAGAGTTTCGTCCAGATTGAGCATCTCGCTCGCCACCATCGTCCATGCGGCGAGCTCTGATGCTGGAATCTTCATGTCTCGTGGCCTTTCTCCCACAGCAACCAACTGGTTTGCTGCGCGACCGTCCGCTCCATAGTGCTTGCGAATATCTAGATAAGATCGTTGTAATGTCGACGTCATCT
Source organism: Edaphobacter sp. FHG110511_03 (assembly GCF_059115365.1). Taxonomy (NCBI): domain Bacteria; kingdom Pseudomonadati; phylum Acidobacteriota; class Terriglobia; order Terriglobales; family Acidobacteriaceae; genus Edaphobacter; species Edaphobacter sp. FHG110511_03. The sequence goes on from NZ_JBZYWL010000009.1 coordinate 78,538, forward strand.
TCGGCGAAGCTGGATGTGAGAGCAGTGTCTGGCTCATGAAGTTGATCCTCTCTGCTGCCGTCGAACCGCCTTCCCGGATTGATCGCTCGGCTAACATGCGCGACGCCTCGACCCACTGCGGATCGTTCATTGTGACCAACGCTTGAAGCGGGGTATTGGTGCGCTGTCTTCGAGTACACACGACGTCGCGTGCTGGAGCGTCGAATGCCTCCATGTCGGGTGAGATGGCGAACCGCTTCCAGAAGGTATAGAGGCTTCTACGGTAGAGCGCGTCGCCGTGGTCCTGGGTGTAGTGCAATGTATCGCTCAGCGTATAGCTGACGGTCTCCCAAACATTAGGAGGCATGTAGGTCTTCACGCTGGGACCCCCGATCTTGTCGACGAGCAGGCCGCTTGATTCAAGTGCAATGTCGCGCAGCATCTCAGCATCCATACGAAAGCGTGGCCCGCGCGCCAGCAGCATGTTGTTCGGATCCTTCGCCAGCAACTCAGGAGATACCTTCGCACTTTGTCTATAGGTAGCTGACATCACAAGCAGCTTATACATGTGCTTCACGTTCCAGCCACTCTCACGAAACTCGACAGCGAGCCAATCGAGAAGCTCCGGATGTGAGGGACGCTGTCCCATGATTCCGAAGTCATCGGTTGATGGAACAAGACCTGTTCCGAAGACCTCGTTCCACATTCGGTTCACTGTTACGCGTGCGGTCAGCGGATTCTGGGCGCTAACAGTCCAATCTGCAAGACCCAGCCTATTGTGCGGCTCACTTTTGGCAAGTGTTGGCAGAAAATGCGGTGTATCCGCCAGTACTCGCTCCTGACGATCCGTATAGACGCCACGTGCCAGGACGTTCGCATAGGCCAGCGAGGACTTTTCTTCCGCCACCAAGGAGAAGGAATAGGGATTGTCGGTATCCCCCAATGCCTGCAATTGAATATTGATGCTATCGATTTGACCTTGTAGCGCCTTCGCCTTGTCATCGATCGAGGTGAAGTAGTACTGGCTCGCTGCATGACGCTCATCGAGGTTCCACCGCGAAGTGCGCTTCTTCGCGAGCTCTGCGATGTAGTTCTCGTAAGGCAAGCGCGCCGCCTCAGCCGGACTCAAAGCACGAGCGTAAAGCCGAACGTCCTGGAAGCGGGTGAAGCGGAAAGGATCCGCGTCGGGCGAGCGCCAGCCAAGCTGCATCGGCGCCGAGGTACGGATGGTTCCATCCAGCGTGTCGCTTTCGACTTTCGTCGGAACGCCTTTGCCATCTATATAAAGATGAACGCCGGCGGCTTTGCCTGAGCCGACATAGGTAAAGAAGATGTACTTCCAATTGCCGACAGGAGTAAGTGCCGGATCGGCACTTACGCTGATCGCTCTTTCTGGCCACTGGTTGACCAGGTTGATAACAACGGCTCCACGATTGTAGAACATCTCCCACCCACGACCACCCTGCGAAGCATCGCTTTTTGCGATAAGTTCGCCCATGCCTCTCTTCTTATCCTTCATGGCGTCGATCTTGCCAGCCTTCAGGCTCGGATCATTCGGATCAGGCCCGGGAAACTCCTTCAGACGTTGACGCCTTGTCGATCCCGCCAGACGCGGCATGATCCAACCACCTACCGAGAACGCCTGATCACGATCAAAATCTCCAGTCTGACCCAACTGAAGTTGAGTATTAGTATCCATACGAAAGTCAGGCCACAGCCACGTCGTCTCACCCCACATCGCCGGAACCTTGGTAGTATGAAACTCCCTGATAGCAGCATGCGGAGCACTGTTATTAATCAATGTGCCTTGGCCTTCATCTAGGCGGAGACGGAGTTTCAAGCCCTCATCAGAGACTGCCTGAGGTGTACCCTTGGAATTGATCCAATCGTTGACCTTCTGCTGATCGTTACTCCTCTCGATATCTAATTGAGCCTTGAGGGTGGAGCGTTGCGCAAGCAGTTGATTGTAGGCAGCTGCGTTCTCTGGCTTTGGAAGCCGTAGAATCGGCCACCAATCCGGCCGGTCGCCATTAAACGCGTCTTCATCAATATTGTTGAAAAAAGCCGAGAGCTGGTAGAAGTCCTTCTGCGTTGTCGGATCGTACTTGTGGTCATGGCAGACGGCGCAGCCGACTGTCAAGCCTAGGAACGCCGCTCCATAAGCTTCAGTTCTTTCGCGTGCCAGGTTGAATCTCAATTCCTCGGGGATCGCCCCCCCCTCATTGCTGCTGATACCTGCGCGAACATAGCCCGTGGCCAGAAGGCTGTTGTAGTCAGTGACCGGTAGCATATCGCCAGCGATCTGCTCCTTCACGAAACGATCGAAAGGCATATTCGCGTTGTAAGCCTTGATCAGGTAGTCACGGTACGGCCATATCATGCGGAAGTTATCCCAGTGCAGGCCATGCGTATCGGAGTAGCGGGCATAATCGAGCCAGTATCGGGCACGTTGTTCACCATACTTGGGACTGGCGAGAAGGCGGTCGACAACCTTCTCGTATGCCTTTGGAGAATTGTCTTTTTCGAATGCATCGACGTCGTCGGTCGTAGGCAGAAGACCCGTCAAGTCGAGTGTCACGCGCCGGATCAGAGTCGCTTTATCAGCTTCTACAGAGGGGCGCATGCTCTGCGAATCGAGCTTTGCCAGCACGAATAAATCTACTGGTGTTTTTGTCCACGTCCTATCCTTGACCTTAGGGAGGTCAGGCTTGGTTGGTGTCTCGAAGGCCCAGTGTGGTTCGTAGTGAGCGCCCTCGGCGATCCATTTCTTCAGGATCGCAATGTCCGTAGGCTTCATGGGCTTGGCTTCGCCTTCGGCGGTCTGGGGCATCAAGTGATGAGGATCCTTAGACTCAATGCGGGCAATCATTTCACTTTGGTCTGGATGACCGGGAACAATAGCGTCTCTCCGTCCGGGGCGTTTCTTGAGCGCAGTCTCCTCGAGATCAAGTCTTAGCCCCCCTTTGCGGTTGCCCGGATCTGGCCCGTGGCAACTGAAGCAGTTACTTGCCAGGATAGGCTGAACATCGGCATTGAAATTGAGACTCGAACTATTTCGGCTGGCGGAAGATTTTCGACTAGAAGTAAAGCAGCCGGACTCGAATATGCACAAGGCAGAAATACACGCTACTGCTGACAAACAGATAAAACTTGCTAGAGTGTTTCTAGCATTTATCGAAGCCATGCGTGACGTAGGATTGTGACTAAATCTCATCACGGCACGTTATGCTATGCGTTTGTTTTTTGCCAATACCTTTTTTCGGCCTACTCGCAATTCCGCAGTGCGAAATAGCAGGCAGCAAGGGGATAGCAAATGGGTCTACCGCTGCCATTTTACCGGCCATGCTGCTAGTGCTTGCTGAAGAGTAACGAATCAGTATCTACAGAACTGATCTGGGAGTCGTTCGGATAGGCTACGTCGACGTTGGCAGGTGTAATCATCCGATGCTTAACGAATGCGGCAGACGGAATCTCTCGGCCGTGCACTCTATCCAGGGCCAAGGCAATTACCGCCTCTCCATATCTTTCCGGGAAGTATCCGACAGAGCCAATGAGACGAGAATACGGTCGCCTCATCTCACGTCTTGCTTCGATACTTGCGTTTTGACCCACGGCCAAACAATGGTCTAAGCGGCCAAACTCTTCAAAGGCTTGCAAACCTCCCAGGCAACTCGGGTCGTTAAGGGCTGCGAGCAAAATTCTCCTCGATTTGCTCTTGGACAGATACTTGCGCATGACAATTAAACTGTCTTCGAATCTTCCTTTACCGTCCAGAAAGATGGCTTTCTCGTCCGGGAATTTGGGCAGCACCTCACGTATGCCAGCAAGCGTGGCGGTCATGCGCGAGCGCGGCAGTGGACCGGCAATCGGCAGCTCCAGTAAAACCACTTCATCCACAGCACCTCCCCACTGTTGGACGCAGCTATGACCTAATGCCCGTCCCCCGAGAATACCGGCACTGTAATTATCAGCACCGTAGTAGGTCGCTCCCGGGTGCGGGATATCGATCGCGATCATTGGAATTCTCGCTTCAAGAATCTTAGACGCTATGAGTGAGGCGCTTTGGTGATTTGTCTGGAATTCTATGACGAGATCCACGTGTTCGCGCACAAATACGTCCGCATTCCGAATCGCCATTTTTGGGCTGTATTGGTTGTTCAGAACCAGTAAGTCGACTTTGGCATGGTAGGCGCTGCTCCGGATACTGTCCGAAACCAATCTTGAGAAAGAGAATTCCTCTGATTGGGTTGCATATCCAAACCGCAGCTTCTTCTTTCGGTTCTGCTGTTCTAGTGGCCTGTAGTTGTTTTTAGAAACCCTCTCGAGCATGCCGCAACTCACGAGGGTGGAAAGCAAGCGATAGGCAGTGGGGCGAGTGAGTTCAGTGTTCTTGCAGACTGCGTCGAGGCTAATGTCCTCCTTACATGCTTGTACGTACTTGAGGATCTCGCATGCTCTCACCACGGACTGCACGGTATTGTCACGAACCTGCGGCGACTTGCGGGGTGCGGTTGCTTTCTTCGAGTATGTCATCGTCGGTCCATGATATGTCGCATTGCGAAATACTATACGCCTGACATTCGAGGAGTGTTCACCAATTGTTGAGTAGTTTCTGGAAAGAATAGCGATAAGTCGGTTAGTAACTATTTCGTATTGCGAAATAGGTTTGGAGAGGATATTTCTCGTGGAGTATTTATACCGTGCTGCCTAGGATGTCCGTCGTTCGCAGACAAGAGGGCAGAGCCCCACAATCCCGGTCTGAACCTAGGAGGCAGTATGAACTACACACGAACCGCATGGAGTTCTTTAAGGGAGATGCTAACGCGACAGCAACCCAATCTTCGATCACGATCTACTTTGCTATTGCTGGTAGCTAGTCTGCCGATCTTCCTTCCGCAGTTTTGCCTAGCACAATCGACGACCGGAGATATTGTTGCTTCAGTCACGGATCCTTCTGGCGCCGCAGTCCCAAATGCTCCGTTGGTACTTACCCAGATTGAAACAGGCCAACAGATCAAGCTCAACTCGGATGGAAATGGCCTCGCTGTCTTCAGTTCACTCAAGCCTGGGAACTACAAGCTCGTGGCCAATCAATCCGGTTTTCGGAAGACGGAGTTGAACAATATCACGGTGGTCATCGGACAACGCACAAGTCTGGACGTGCGAATGCAGGTAGGAGCTAGCAATGAAACCGTGACGGTCTCAGCCAGCGAAGCTGCTCTCTTGAACTCAGAGAGTGCATCCGTTGGACAAGTCATCAATAAGACCAGCATAGAGACGCTGCCTTTAAATGGTCGAAATTTTATTCAACTGACACAGCTGACCACAGGTGCCACGCCGGTGGGCGGAGGCACCTCGCCGGCTACCACCTGGACCGGGCGTACCGACACGACAGTCTCCTTCGCGGGGCTTCGAGAGAGCGACACCAGCTTTTTGGTGAATGGAATTGAGACTCGAAACTCTCGGTTCGGCAATACGGGCATCCGTCCCTCGGTTGATGCCATCCAGGAGTTCCGTGTCCAAAGAACGACTTTCGGCGCGGAGTTTGGCCATTCGGCTTCTATCGTCAACACCGAGTTACTGGCGGGAGCAAACCCATTCCATCTGGTTCTATTCGAACTGAACCGCAATCGTGCCTATGCCGCCAATACCTATTTTGCCAAACAGGCAAAAGCAGATCAGCCATCCCTCAACCAGAACAACTTTGGCGCTACGTTTAGCGGGCCCGTCATCCTTCCGAAGCTCTACAACGGCAGAGACAAGACGTTTTTCATGTTCAACTTCGAAGCCTTCCGGCTCATTCAGGGTCAAACGTTCACCGGTATCTACCCGTCAGTAGCACAATTACAAGGCAATTTAGCGGACGATAGTGCCGGCACGGGACTCTATCCAACCAATTCTCCATTCTGTGCGACGAATCCATCGTCGACGAAGTGCGTTGACGTGATCAATCCCCAAACTAACCAGCCATTTGCCGGCAACGTTATCCCAAAGGGACAGCTAGACGCGATTGCACAGAAAGCACTTCAGTTCATTCCTGCCCCCACCCTCGGAAGCGCTGGCAGTGTAATCTTTCCAAGCTTCAATACGATCCGTACACCGCGGAGTACGCAGAATATCAATCAGTACAATGTTCGCCTTGATCATAGGTTCACGGACCGGGATAGCATTTATGCCACGTGGTCGAATAGCAATGACATCCTTTATGCTCCAGCGATCAATCCGCTCGGGGGTAACACGGCACCCCTAAATGATCATCTGTGGACTGGAACCTACTCGCACGTGTTCTCACCGACGCTTGTCAACGAATTCCGCTTCGGGGTCAATGACTCGGCGACCTTCCGCAATGCAGAAAGCGCCTATGGTCCGAATTATGCAGGCGATCTGTTCGGCTTACCGTATGCGAACAATGCGAATGCCGCCACGTATGGCGTCCCTAACTTTGGCATCTCAGGATTCGGTCCAGTAGGCTCCATCACCGAAGTGATCGGAGCTGATGACAAGAACTACCAGGTTTCAGACAACCTCACATGGACCAAAGGAAAGTTGACTTCCGTCAACGGCCTCCAATACATCCATGAGAGCTTTACCCAGATTACCGATTTCGGGTCCAACCCGAACCTCGCATATAACAACGGGTACTCGACTCGCAACGCTGCGGGGAATCGCGTGAGCAGTATCGGGCTTGGCGACTTCTTGCTTGGCGAACCCTACTCCATCACGGCTGCGAGTGGCGATTCCACCCAATATTTGCATACAGCCTATTACGGTTTCTTCTCGCAAAATAACTGGAAAGTTCTTCCTTCTCTGACTTTGAATCTAGGACTGCGATACGAGTATGCCGGATCTCCTATCGAGTCCCGCAATCGTAGCCAGTTTTTCGATACCACGACTGGGCAGTTCCTGTATGCAGGTTCTTCAATCCGTCGATCGATAGTAAAGTCGGACCTGAACAACTTTGCTCCGCGAGTTGGTTTCGCGTGGCGTCCATCCTTCTTTGCGAATACAGTTCTTCGCGGTGGTGTCGGAACCTATTACGCCACCGACAACTTCAACGAGGAGCAGTTCAAGAATCAGGGGAGCCCCTTCTATACTTCCCGCAGCAACACACCGAGTTCGACGACTCCCGTCTCTATCTTCAATCCATTTGCGTCGAGTTCGACGGTATTCCCGCCGGCAAATGCCAATATCTTTACCTTCGATCAAAATAATCGAACGCCTTACATCAGCCAATGGGGTCTAGATATACAGCAATCCTTTGCTTCGGATTATTTGTTCGAGCTTGAGTATGCGGGTGGCAGCGGGCAGAAGCTGGCGCAGCGATTCAACGGGAATATCGGCGCTGTCGACACGACGGGGAAGATTCCCCTTTCGTCTCGCGTCCTGTTTCCACAATACGGCTTCATTTTGGTGGCCAGCAACTATGGCCGCTCCAATTACAACGCACTCACAGCGAAGCTTGAAAAGCGCATGAGCCATGGGAATTCGTTTCTCGTTGCCTATACTTTTTCGAAAGCTATCGATATCGGTACCACAGACGATTTCTCCGCGCTGTCCCGCGACTTCTTTAGATATGACCGTGGAGTCTCGGACTACAACGTGCCGCATCGGCTGGTCGTCAGTTACACGTATCAGCTGCCATTCGGCCGAGGCAAACAGTTCCTCGCAAACGCGCCGCTTCCCGTGGAATACATCGTCGGAGGTTGGCAGCTCAATGGGATAACGACATTCAGCTCCGGTCAGTTCAGCACACCCACATTGGCAGGCGACAATCTGAACATTGGTGCCTTCAGCCAGTCTCGTCCTGATAGAGTTGGCGATCCAGCGGCAGGCAGGAAGGCACCGACACAATGGTTTAGCGCAGCGGCCTTCGTTCAACCTAGCTTTGGCACGCCGGGCAATTCCGGACGCAATTCCATTCAACAGCCTGGATACCAGAACTGGGACGCGAGTCTGTTCAAAGCTTTTCCAGTAAAAGATAGAGCTTACCTTCAGCTGCGGTTAGAAGCATTCAACTTGTTCAATCACACACAGTTCGGATATGCCAACACGTCGGTCGGTCCAGGTTTTGGTTCGATTACCTCAACTAGAGCCGCACGAATTGTTCAGGTTGGCGGCAGGTTCCAGTTCTAAACAAGGCCCATGAATTGACCGCTGCTATCGTCACTCCATGGGCCTTCAGGCTCCGAAAGGGAATCATGATTCTGCCATTCAGAAATGCAGTCTTCGTAACGACTTTTATCCCTGCAGGTTGTACTTGGAAATAGGGGGTCGAAAAATGCAACGGGTGGCGTTTCAATTACGCATACGGGAAGGTTGTGAGCAAGCGTACGATGACGCTCATCGCAGAGTCTGGCCTGAACTGATCGCCGAGCTAAGAGCAGCTGGCGTTAGCGAGTACTCGATCTTTCGCCGAAATCAGGAGTTGGTTCTCTATATGAAGGTTTCATCTTTCGATTCTTTTCTCACATATGTCGACAAAAGCGACGTAGACAAGCGATGGCAGCAGACATGGCTAACTTGTTCGTCCAGGTGCCATCTCTGCGATTAGGAGAGCGCTTCGCCATGATGGAGGAGGTATTCCACATGACAAAGGACCAAACTTCTGAGACCGGTAGTGACGTGACTAAAGAGGGGTCGCAAATGCAAGCTGATTACGGCCGCCGGAGATCACCCAGAAAGTTAGCGCCTCAAAGTATGAGAGATGAAACTCCGGGGTGCTGAACGCTATCCCGGAGTTAGTATGGTTGAGTGTGAATGCGAGGGGAATTGAAAAGAGGCGTTGCTACGTTATCAGACATAACTTATGAAATATGCGAGCATCTATTTTCATATGAATTATATAAGAAAGATATGTCTGATAATGAGTGTTATGTATAGTTAACTTGTAGCTGCAAAGTAGAAGTGTCCGGTTTCTGCAAAGTTGAAATGTCCAAACTACCCTTCCGAGAGATATCGGAGGCGGAGATTGGATTTTTTCAGCATGAGTGGACAGGAACTGCAACGGATCGAAGTCTTATCTGAGGTTCTGGCAAGGCGACGTACCGAGATCTCGGCCGCAGCCGTTCTGGGGCTGAGCACCAGACAGACGCGTCGGCTGCTGGTAGCGTACCGCGATGGCGGTGGCGGCGCGATGATCCACAAGGCCCGCGGCCGCACCTCGAACAACCAACTGATCGCCGGGATCCGCGAGTACGTGATCGAACTTGTGCGATTGCGCTACACAGACTTTGGTCCTAGCCTGGCGGCGGAGATGCTTCTCACGAAGGATGGAGTCAAGGTGTCGCGCGAGACTCTGCGCAAGTGGATGGTCGAGGATGGGCTCTGGCTGTCGCGTAAGCAGCGCCGTAGCTTCCACCAGCCCCGTCTGCGACGCGAGAGCTACGGCGAGCTGATCCAGATCGATGGCAGCGATCATCGCTGGTTCGAGGACCGCGGTGCAGCATGTTCGTTGCTGGTGTTTATCGATGATGCCACCGGCAAGCTAATGCAGTTGCGCTTCGTGCCGAGCGAGAGCACGTCGTCCTACTTCGACTGTCTGCGCGGATACCTCGACGCTCACGGGTGCCCTGTTGCCTTCTACTCAGACAAGCACACCGTGTTCCGCATCAACCGGGACGCGAAGGGCGGAGCAGGCATGACCCAGTTCGGACGTGCACTGGCAGAGCTGAACATCGAGATCATCTGTGCCAACTCAAGCCAGGCCAAAGGCCGGGTCGAGCGCGTGAACCGGACCCTACAGGATCGCTTGGTGAAGGAGCTGCGACTGGATAACGTCTGCGACATGCAGGCTGGCAACGACTTTTTGCCGGCGTTCCTGAACCGCTTCAACGAGAGGTTCGCTGTTCAACCAGCGAAGCCGGAAGATCTGCATCGCCGACTGACCCTAAGTGCTGACCGACTCAGCGATATCCTGTGCCATCGCGAACAGCGTCATGTCGGTCAGCAGCTGACTCTAGCCTATGACCGCAAGCAGCTCATCCTCGAGCGCAGTTCTGTGTCTGAAGAACTAAGCGGCCAGTACGTGGATCTGTATGACTTCGCGGATGGAAGGCTGGAGGTGCGGTGGAAGGGACAGGTGCTTCCCTACCGGGTCTTCGACAAGGACCGACGAGTCAGCCACACCGCTATCGTTGAGAACAAGCGGCTCGGACATGCTCTCGCCCTCATCAAGGCCCAGCAGGATATAAAGTATGTCCCAAAGGTCAAGACCAATAGTGAGAAGATCAATTATCTTAAACGCGAACGAAAATCTGAAGCGGTGGAAATGACGGCCTGATGGAAAGTGTGGAACGATGAAACTGTCCCCCACTCTTCCCACAGCCCTTGGAAATCGACAAAGAACTTCGATTCCCACATTACGCACCGCACGACTGCTACGGACATTTCTACTTTGCACAAGTCCGGACATCTGAGCTTTGCAGCAACAAAATTTGTAGGCCTTTCTTTAGAAATGTCAGGGTTCCGCCCATTAGAAATGTCATGTTCAAGGGATGGGCCTGATCAGAATGAGCACCAGAGATTTGAAGCGTATTGAGGTTTTGAGTGAAGTACTTGTGGGACGGCATACGGTGACGGAGGCGGCCTCCCTTTTAGGGGTCAGCGAACGCCAGATGTACCGACTGCTTGCGAGGTATCAACAGGACGGCGGCAGCGGGATGGCACACAAAGCTCGAGGTCGTGAGTCCAACCGCAGCTATAACCCCGGGATTCGGAAATATGCGGTGGAGTTGGTCCAGGCGCGTTACTCCGACTTCGGTCCCACCCTTTGCGGCTGAAGTGCTTGCAGAAAAACATGGTATTCGGCTGGGCTCTGAGACCCTCCAGCGCTGGATGATCGCGGAGGGCATGTGGCTTTCACGGAAACAACGTAAGCGATTCCATCAGCCGTGGCTACGGCGTGAAAAGTGTGGCGAGTTAGTCCAAATCGACGGAAGTGATCACCGCTGGTTTGAAGATCGGGGTGAACCTTGCACCCTGCTGGTCTTCATCGACGATGCTACAAGCCGTCTGATGCAGCTGCAGTTTGTTCTCAGTGAAAGCACCGAGTCCTACTTTGAAGCCCTGCGCGGCTACCTTGTGACGCATGGCGCTCCTGTTGCTTTCTATTCTGACAAACACACAGTGTTTCGCGTAAATAGAGACGCAAAAGGTGGTCCTGGCATGACTCAGTTCGGACGTGCGCTTGCGGAGCTGAACATCGAGATCCTTTGCGCCAACTCCAGCCAAGCTAAAGGCCGAGTGGAGCGGGTGAATCGCACATTGCAGGATCGGCTTGTAAAAGAACTGCGACTGGCTGGAATCAATGATATCGCTACCGGCAACGCGTTCCTGCCAGATTTCATGAAGCGTTTCAATGAGCGGTTTGCAGTCGCCCCTGCAAACACCAATGATCTGCACCGTCCACTACAGATCACAGCAAATAGGTTGAGTGATATCCTCTGCCACCGTGAACAACGTTATGTTGGAGCACAACTGACGTTCCATTACGACAGGAAGCAGATCATCCTGGAACAGACCGATCTTTCAAAGGGGCTGGCTGGCCGATATGTTGAAGTCTACGACTTCTCCGAGAAGCCCTTGGAGATTCGGTGGCAAGGTCATCTACTTCCCTATCACGTCTTCAACAAGGATCAACGTGTGAATCCCACTCCGATCGTTGAGAACAAACGGCTCCGACATGCGCTCTCCATCGTTAAAGCCCAACAGGATCGCAGGTCGGCCATCACTATTATGACCAACAGTGAGAAGATTGGATACAAGAAGCGTCCACGCCGTGTCTATGGGACAGAATATGCGGTACAGGCCGAAACGAGTGAATCGGCGAAACACGCGGTCTACACAATTCCCTCGTAGTTTCGGATAGTCCCGTTTTCGAAAAACTAAGAGGCAAATTTAAGATGGAAGTCTATATATCTTGGTTACATACTGACCACAAGAGCGACTACTAATCCAACTACAACGCCAGCAAAAATTGCAGCGACGATTCGGTTTCTGTCCTTATCTACATGACGATGATGGATGGGGTTATAGCCACCATATCCATTTTCCACTTTCTTGACTTCTTCGTATTTGAATGTGACATCAATCTTTTGGTCTATATCGTGAAACGTGAATGCGTCGGCAGTGCTGGACAAAAATGAACCGAACTCTTCATGCCTCTGAAGAGGAATGACACTGATATGGTGATTCAGCTTGAATTTGGCAACTTTCTCTTTTACCTCGGTTGCCCTCTTCGAAAGCGGTTGCTGGGCGTAAGAAGCGCTAAGGCAAATACCGCCACATAACAAAATAGTTTTTATGATTTGCTGACTCGATTTCAGCATATGGCAGATATCATATAGGTAACTCAAGATGCTGAAATTAGCCCTCGTATGAGGGAATATTCCTTCAGGTGAAAGCGGCCAGCAGCGACGGAACTTCTGTTCAACATTCCATCCCGTTATATCTTGCTCTGCCTCACAAGCATTCCGCCGTCGAGCTGTTGAATTGTCACCGATAGAACGCTCAGCAATGGATACGGTTTTCATTTGTCGGTTGTTCCTTCCAGAAGCCCCAGTAAATCACGCAATCGTCGTCGACTGACATCAAGTTCGATTCTTCCCTTGAGGAGCGCGGTTCCACTCCCTCCTGGAAGAGGCTGGACAGAATCTATCTCATTCAGGTTGACAATGGCTCGTCGGGAAATCCTTTAGAAGTGCTGCTCATCGAGGCGTGCCTCAAGCTCATTCAGCGGCGGGTCCAGCCAGTACTCCTTGTTGTCGCTTGTGACCAGGCGGGTTACACCGTCAACCGCTTCGATGTATGAAACCTCCGCTACAGGAATGACCAGATGACGGGAGGCATTCTTGACGAGAAAGCGCGACAATTTTTGATCGCGTCGTTCAAGCAATTCGTTGAGTGATTTGTCTGCATCAGTAGGGGACGGAGACGGAACCTTTGATAGCGCCTTCTCTAATCTCACCCGGCTCACGGGTTTCAAAAGGTAGTCCAGTGCATTCAGCTCAAAGGCATCGACCGCATGCTGATCGTATGCGGTGCAGAAGATAATAGCCGGCCTCGGCGCAGGCAGACAAGCTACGACATCAAGACCGGTTCCATGTGGCATCTGTATGTCCAGTAACAGGAGATCGGGCTTCTTAGCCTCGACAAGTTCCATCACTTCGGTTCCAGACTCTGCCTCTCCAACCACTTCAAAACGCGACTGGAATGACAGAAGCTGCCGGAGTCTCTGACGCGCCGGAAGCTCATCGTCGGCAATGACAACTCGAATCATTCATGATCCTTTCTTGGGATTTCGACTGCGACGAAAGTTTTTTCATCTTCCCGCCCCCAGCGCACAATTCCTCTTTCAGCAAAGTAACCTTCGATACGCTGCTGTACGCTAAGCAGCCCGTGACCCGAATGGCCGTTTGCCAGCGAAAAGTTCGGAGGGAAACCGGGGCCATTGTCGAGGACGTGAATTCTGAGCATGTCTTCGCAGGTTGTGACATGCACCGATAGCTCACCAGACGCGCCTAACTGTGAAATCCCATGCTTGATTGCGTTCTCGATGAGAGGTTGAATAATCATTGCTGGAATGAAAACTCTTGAAGCCTCGGAGCTCACCGATACCTCCACTTTCAACCGGTCCCGGAAGCGAGCGCGTTCGATGGCCAGGTAAGATTCAACAAACTCGATCTCCTCCTTCAAGGGAACCCATTCTTTCTGCGATCTGCGCAGGGTGTACCGGAAGACCTCCGCAAGCTGAGAAAGGGTCTCGTCGGCGAACTCCGGCTCCGTTCTGATCCATCCGGCAATTGCATTCAGTGCGTTGAATAGGAAATGTGGATCGATCTGCGCGCGAAGGGCGCGTAACTCTGCTCTGGTAGCTAGCGCCTCGAGCTCCCGTTCACGCTGTTGCCGGTCCCTTTCCTGTTCTCGGAGTCGGACATTTTGAAGCACGATATCCAGAGAGGTCGAGAGGGATGACAATAATCGTCTATCAGCACTTAAGAAAGGCACCCTATTCGTGCGGGCAAACAACCGGATGTAGCCGTGATCCCCTATAGGTGCGAGTAGTTCGTCCTGAGAAGCATCAGGCTTGGTTGAACCGATCATCACTTCGGCAGATGAGTGAAAGATGTCCTGGGCGGCAATTCTCGCTGCGTCTGATAGTTGTTCTTCCGTGTTGCTCGATTGGACTGCCTGCATGAACAATTGTTCGGCCCGGGCTACGGAATACCTGCGATCTAATGCATGGTCGACCCACCGTCCTACTCGCTTATATGCGAGTGGAGCCAACAACCACACAGGCATGAGGGCAACTATCGCAATCCATGCACGAAGCCAGTCATATCCAAAGGTCGTGTGAAAGGAAGGGACTGCAATCAAGGTCAAGGCAACCAAGATGGCGCCGATGGTGAAAAAGGCACCGCTTCGAATGAAGACGTCAAAAAAGGCCAAACGTTCTGTGTAGTAGAGGTGCACCGAAAAAAATAGAAGGACGCAGTAATCGGGAAGAAGATCGAAGAAGGGATTCTCACTCAATACCGACATCCATGCTGCGAGAAGCAAGATGGCGAAGACGATTACTTTCCACAGGAAGTGATGCCTGTGATGGGCTGTTCGGTAACAACGATGAAATACCAGGACGACAATGGATAAAGAAGCCGCGATAGCGATCAAACCTGGAGATGCGGAGCTATATTGACCTCTCCAGCTTGTTAACGGAAGGACCGCGATGAGGACTGCTGCGAGATAGAGCAGCAGCGCAATCGCTCGCAGGGCGCTTGGTATGAGCTTGTCGAACTCCTCCTGAAGAATGATGTGAAACATCATTGCAGGCACGATTCCGACAAGCAGCCCGCGCGCCATCGAGACAAATGGATAGTCGATGAATACGACAGTTCCAATAAGATTGGCTGCGAACAATGTGGCACATAGAATTGTGAACGTTTGGAATAGGCGACTGCTCTTTCGCTCTTGTCGCCAGTAAGAGAGCGCAAGAAATGTAAACGCTGGGGCAGCGAATGCAAAGACAACAAGGGTGACGAATTGAAGGAGTACACCCATCGTTGTCTAGAAGCTCTCCTTCACGGGTTGGTTGGTTGCCTCACTGAGCGCCCCGAGTACCTCGTTATAGCTGTCCCTTTGAATCAAAAGAAGAACAGCAGAATGCGAGCCGTTGGAGCCGTTGAACTCAACCCCGATCAGATGATCTCGATCGCTTTGAAGAATTCCAAAAAGAGGGACTGGACGGGAACTCCCATTCCCAGAGATCAAATCAATGATTCGGCGGTAAGCGATGTCGCCTCTGGAAAGAACCGTTACGGACCTTCCCTCGATAGTGATTTTTCTTCTCCCAGAGAAATTCAATTCAATCTGGGCTCCGCTGATTCTTAAGGTGGTATTCCAGTCGAAGGGGTTAACTTTGACATCAACCGTTCCGCTCTGATATCGAATCTTGTTCCAAGATCGGTCGGCCGCCGCAGCGGATTGCCCAGGGAGCAGGCTCCATGCAAGAGCGAGGGAGATCCATATCTTTGAGCGACGGGTCATTGGTCATCTCAGGATAGAATCCTTCCTCGCAAACACCAATCACTTTACCCTGAGTGGTCGTTATAGAGGAATGAGTGGCTATCAGATCGTTGTCCGGATGAGGCTGTGCCACTGATCCTTCGAAATCAGCCGCTCATAGGAAATGGCTCGACGTGGGAGCATCCGCTCCCTACGATGGAGTTGATGCGAAAGCTCGTACTTATCATGCTGTTGTTCGTTGCAAGCCTGACTGCACATGCTCAGAATAGTGACCTGGGGATCTTGATTGGTCCGACTTACACCGGTTCGAGCCTGCGATTTGGCGCGCAAGTAAATTACGCCTGGCAGTTTTGGGAGAGGCCCGCGGGAAGATTGTATGTCGAGGTTCCGCTGATTATTCCCGCAGCGGAAAGCGGAGAGTCGAATACGTTGAAACTGTTCGTGACACCAGGAATCAGATACCACTTCAACGTGTCATCAAGAGTAGTGGTTTATGCGGCAGGTGGCTTCGGTTTCGCCACTATTCCAGGAAGCTCACGCACGAGCGGAGCCTTCGCGTATGGCGGCGGATTGGATTTTCGACTCACACGCCTTTGGAGTGTCAGAGGTGACTTGCGAAATATAGCCACGACGTCAAAGGTCTTGAATACCGGAAGAAATAATCCCTCCCTCATGGTTGGGACTGCACTTCACTTTTGAGTTGACCTTCCCTCGTTATCTGAACAAACCACCATCGAGACAGCCTTTCCATGGTGGAGGGAATTCTCTGTCTTTATTCCCCCTCGCAATGAGGGCGTAGTTGGAGGAAGAAATGGTAAAGGAGGAACGGATCGCAGTGCTGTTTGTTCCCATACTGGTGTATCTAGGGATGCGAGCGGACCTGCGTCGTCGAAGACTATCGTTGTGGAAGCGGGCCGGATGGAGGATTAGGACAATCCTCGATGTGTCAGCATTTGCGGCAGCTCTTGCTGTTGGTGCTTTCCTGTCGACTCAAAGCGAAATCGCCATTTCCATGCTGTTGTGTTTTGTGACGATCTGGTTCTTGTGGTCAGAGGGCAAGAAACAGGTAGAGCTGCAGCGGCCAGCCGGGCTGGTGTTTGCTGAGTTGTGTGTCTTTATTGGCGCTTACCTGCTGTTCTTTCACGGCGGAGGCTACTCAAAACCTCGCCGGTAGCGGCTGGAGTAGCACTGATCGGCTTTGTTGTTCCTCAATTCATACGGGGTCGAGAAGAACGTCGCATCGTGGAGGATCTTGAGAACCGTTTGGAGTCTAGAGAACTCTCACGAGCAGTGAGAGCGGAATCGTCACGAATGCGACGTCGCATTCTACGGAGAGATCATTATGGATGTCGCGGTTGCGATCGGGACGGCGTGGAGGTCACCCTTGCCGTTTACCCGATTCATCTCAATCCTTCCCATGAGAACAATATGCTCTCCCTATGCAGAGAATGCTTTAACTTGGTTGAGCGGAAAAATATTACCGCGAATCACACTCCAGACTTTCTACGCAAACTTTGGTATGAGTTACATCCGCCAGCCTCTTCGGTTGCGAACCAACGAGAGGAACACTTTTCGGGATTTTGAACTTAATCTACTTTTATTCGATAGCGGTTTGAGCGGCAACGTTATTGGGAAGGCCGCGAGGAGACCGCACAATCTTCTCTTAGCTGGTGATGGACTGTCTCGGAGTCGGCCACCGAATCTCCTACGATCAGTGTCACCTCATTACGGAAAACGTCAGTGATGCCACCATCGAGACATATGGTCGCTTGATGCGGATTGTCCCAGGTGATTTTCGTCATCGTGATATTCTCGCCCTCCATCACAAGTACACCCGAGTTGTGTCGGCTGCGGGACCTGCTGCCTTGGAGACCTCAGGCAATCTCGGAGCTAATGATATGGGGCGACGTCGAACGCCCCCTTGCTCAAGTGGCTTACGGTGAAGACTATGCTTAGTACTATTCGGAATCACCCTATAGGAACGCGAGTGGGCCCTCGAAATTCGCGAGATCTGGGAAAACTGTGTCGACCTGGTCTCCGCTTAATCCCATCCATAAACCAATTCCCGCCGTTAATTGCGTAACTGAGGTCGTTGGAATCCAAATGCCTTGAGTTCCCAAATCGAGGCAACCTCCCAGATCCAAATCTGGAAAATCTCCGATAATACGACCGCCTGCTATTCCTCCACCTAAGACAAGCTGATGATTACCCCACCCGTGATCAGTTCCCAAATTTATATTGCTTTGCATGGTTCGATTAAAATCTGAGTGAGTGCATATCAACACTTGGTTTGTCAGCGCCATCTCGTCCAGGGCATCCATGAATGCGCCTAAATTGATGTCTAGGTCAGACAGGTTTGCTCTTTGAGAGGTGACCAATTGTTGATGATTGTCGTAATTGCCCTGAGCACAAAAGAACAATTGACGCGACGCGCCTATAACTGAACGCCCATTGATGATCTCAGCAATCATTTTCAGGCTGGCTCCAACGGAGCTTGGTGAGAACTTCCCACTCAACGATGGTTTTGATTGTGCCGCCTGCTGTAGCAATGTCTGTTCAGCCAGTGAGGATTCGCGTAAACGTGCGACTTGCGAAACGATAAAATTACTTGACTGCGTATCAGTCTCCGCTAACGTTTTGGATGCCGCTTGTAATGCGGAGGGGATCGCAATCGCGCCCGTTCCCTGCGCCTGCACCGCTATACCCTGAACAGTACGGCCGACAGTGAAGATAGAACTTCCTGATGCGCTGAATGCGGGGGGAAGGCTTCCGGATTTTCGAGAATAGATATCGGCGATGCGTCCACCCCATCCAGTATCAGGCAGGGCCTTCGTAGTCGAACTCTGCCATTGTGCTAAGCCTGCAGGGTGCGACAACAAAGCCTCGGGCTGAAATGCATTATTGCCAAGTAACTCCGACTTGGTGAACTTCTTTACCATCGGACCAACATTGGCAACCACTACCGCTTGCCTCTGATTGAACCTGCTTGCCACATTCACTAGAGAGGGATGCAGACCCACTGCACCGAACTGTGAATTCTCGCTCCCATAGAGGGGAAGAAGCAACGCCTGTGGAAGTGCGACCTTTCCTCTGAGTAGGCTGTATTGTTGATATTGAGTTGCATTCACTGGAACAACCATGTTGTTTCCATCGTTTCCACCAGTGAGCGCGATCACGACCACCGCCTTATAATCCGATGAGGACAGTTGAGCGAATGCCTGCCTGGACAGCTCATTCGACCAGAGCGGCATCGTAGCGGCAGTTATTCCAGCACGGTAACCGAGTTTTAAGAAATTTCTTCGGGTAATCATCACAAACTCCTAATGAGCTACCGCATAGTTATCGGCATTCAGGGCAAGAAAGATAGCAGACTGGGCCGGTAGAAGCGGATCATTTGCTTGAAGCCCCGCACAGTAGCTAACAATAAGATCCCGTTCATCCTCAGACATCTGGCCGTGATATGCGAGGTGATTTAGCGCATCCACGAGATCTGGAACTGTCGAAAAATTCTTCAAAAGCCACGAGGATGTCGAAACTGCGGGAAATCCACCCTGCTGACCTGTGAGCATCCCCCAAAGTGATTGGCTACGATTAACTATCGTGATGTCATTCAGCATTTGAAATTCAGGACTATTGATCGTAGTCCCCGGGATCCGATAAGAAGGACTGTAAAACCCAAACACTGTTGGAGAGTAAAAGATGCATTCTGTGAGAGTACAAGGTAAATAAGACGGTTGAACATCTGTGCTCGACCAGTCAGTGATGCTCATCACAAATGTTTCGAATAGATAAGGTTCTTGCAAGAATCCGTCCGAAGGCGAAGGAGCATTGTCTCCTACCCGAGCCTCAGGATCGAGCAGGATCGCTTTTACAACAGCAGCAAGATTTCCACGAACGCCTTTGCCATCGTCTTTGAAGACAGTGCTTATTCTCTTCACGTAGTCGGGTGATGGATCACTTTTGACAAGACGTTGGATGAGAATGCGGCTCACAAAGGGCGGTACGTTCGGATGCGCGAAGATAGCATCGAGAGCCATAGCCCTGTCTTGAGAAGTAGTTTGACCAGCGGGCAGCGTAACGTTGAAGAGGCGTTTTTGTCCCTTATCATGTTGGCCTTCATTTGCGACAAGCGGAGCACTCCAGTCCACGCCGTAGAATGTGTAACCAGGATCGACTGGTGGACCATAGTTCCAGCCGGTAAAGACTCGACTCAAATCTAATATTGTGTCCTGGTCATATGTCGGAACAGTTGAACCATCAGGATTCGTCTGAATCGTTCCGTCCTCGTTTAGCATTGAAGGTCCAACCGTGAACAGTTGCAGAAGTTCTCGCGCAAAATTTTGATTGGGATGCTGATTTGGATCGCTGAACGCCGCATTCCCGGCAAGTGTAAGCAGTTGCGCAATGGAAACGTCGGATGCGACATCTGTTAGCAGATCTCGAAAGTTTCCAGTGGCGTCTGCTTCCATTTTCTGTTCAAAAGGAAAATTGGTGGCCTGTTGGGAGATCCCGGACCTCATCAGAAATGTTTGAAGGGCCCATGCAACTCGGAGACGCAACGGATTCGGCCCTAAAACTGACCGTTCCATTATGGTGATGGTTCCACGGTCTGATGCCTTATACGGTTGGACCGGCATCGATAGTTGTTCTGTGATGAATGATTCCAGGCCCACCGTTTGAACGTGTTGGACAAGATCTGGGCGGGGTCCAAACGCGGCTTGTGTGAGAAATCGTGCTGCCGTATCAAAAGGAGTTGCCGTTTGAGCAATTGGCAGTTGAAACTCTGCTAGATCTGTAGAGGTTCTCTTCGAAAATAGCCGAATCTTTGCCGTACCTGTATGCCACGGCGGAAGAAATCCAGTAGCCGAAACCGATGTGTCCGATGATGTGCTTATATTAAGCACTCGATCATCGATAGTCGCTTCAATGTCGCTCGAGAAATTTACACCGGAAACAGTCAGGTGTACTGCGCCACCTGCGATGATCGACGGTGAGATAGACAATGGTTGAAGGGCCACGGGTACCGCGATCGGCGAACTTGTAATTGGCCCCGGATCAGGATTACCTACCGCGACGCTGAGTGTTGCAATCTGGGACTCAGGAATGACAATGGTTGCTTGGAGATTTCCCGCATTTATAAATGCGGTCGGTACAACATTGCCATTGACCAATATGGCGGAATTAGAAACGAATTTGCTCCCACTGATGTTGATGGTAGTGATAGTTGTGCGAAGAGTGCTAGGCGATATGCTTGCCACAATGGGAATAGGATTAAGAATCTGGATTGAATGCGTGTACGACTTGTTTCCTACGATGTAATTCACAGTAATGGAATTTAATTTTGGAACGACATCGGGTGCATGGAATAGTCCGGTCTGGTCGATTTTTCCATTGGTTGCCGCTCCGGCAACTGACCACTGCCCATGACCTGCGTCTGCACCCTCTACTTTGAACATGCTGGTTTCGCCGGCGCGAACAGTGTCACTGCTTGCTGAAATAGTCAGGGAAGTTGAGCTGGAAGAATTTCCAGCGCATCCGATCATTCCCAACAAAGTCGCCAAGCATAATGCGTTCCTAAAACAAAACTGATACCACCGCTTTGATCGATGGCGGATTTCTACATCGTCGCCAATATGAGCCTTCATGCGACTCATATCGGCCACAGATTTTAAAGAAATTAACGCCGTCCTGAAATCAGACGAAGCCTACGACACTGCTCTCTCTCAAGACTTAAGGAGGTTTAGTCGATAGATTTATAGTGAGAGATAGCCATTGGAGAACTCTAGGCCTGTCGAGCGTCAGACCTTGTCGAGTCGATTACACAATCGAGAAGCTTGGATCTTCACTATGATCGTGCAGCTCATATTCTTTGAGTTTGCGATATAGTGTTGTCTTTCCTATTCCCAGTAGCTTTGCAGCCAAAATCTTATCGCCGTTTAGTTGGCGAATTGTCTCGAGAATCGCCTGCTTTTCCATTTCCATGATAGGTACGATCTCGCCATTTCTTACCTGAGAGTGACGAAGTGCTTCTGTTGGAAAAGCCGCCGTCATCGATTCCACTGTTATTTCCTCGCCTCGTTCTATTAACTTGTCTTGTAAAGAAATAGGCATGTCGCTTAAGTGCAACACTGGCCCGCTTGCTAGCGCACACGCTCCTTCGATTGCATTCTCAAGCTCACGCACGTTACCTGGCCAATTGTGTTCAATGAGCAGTTTTAGCAAATCGTCTGATAACGTCCTCTCGACACCGGTCTCCTTTTCCATTCTTGCTAAGAAATGGATCACTAAAAATGGAATATCTGCTCGGCGCTCACGTAGTGCAGGCACCCTGAGGTTCACGACATTTAATCGAAAGAATAGATCCTTGCGAAACTTTCCCTGCTCGACCATTGCCGGAAGATCTCGGCCAGTAGAAGCCAGGACTCGTCCCGTAATTGGCTTCGCTTGGGATCCTCCCAATGGTCGAACTTCCTTTTCCTGCAGAGCGCGCAGTAGCTTCGTTTGCAAGTCCGAAGGTAGTTGAGCAATCTCATCTAAAAATACGGTTCCGCCTCCAGTTGTTGCGAGCAAGCCGTCCTTATCTTGATCTGCTCCGCTGAATGCTCCTTTCACATGACCGAACAACTCGCTTTCGATCAGTTGTGGAAAGGATGAACTGCAATCTACCTGAGTAAAGGGCTTTGTCGCGTTTGGCCCGTTGAAATGAATAGCCCGAGCTACAACTTCCTTTCCGGTGCCACTCTCCCCCAAGATCAGCACTGGGTGCGTCGAAAACGCGACCTTCGAAAGAATACGATAGAGCTTCTCCATCTCTGGAGACCGCCCTACCAGTCCGTCGGTATCTTTTTGCGAGCGCAGCCTCTCGCGTAACAAGCGACTTTCGCGATCGAAGTGAACCCGCTGGCTCGCGCTCTCCAGTACTGACGCTAACTCTTCAAGCGCGAAGGGTTTTGTCAGATAATCTCGAGCACCAATTCGCATCGCCTCAATTGCGGAAGAGACTGTTGCATACGCAGTCATCACCACCACGGCTGTATCTGGATAGAGGACCTTGGCTTTTTGCAGCAGCGTCAGCCCACCGCCGTCAGGAAGCTTCAAATCTAACAGTAGGAGGTCGGTCTTGTGATTTCGCAATAGCATTTCGGCTTCGGCCAGTGTGCCCGCCTCAGATACCCGAGCGCCTTTTTGGAGCAAAATATGACAGCACGCCGATCGCATTTGCTGATCATCATCAACGAGCAGAACATGCAGCGGAGCAGGCTCCGTTATAGTGAGTCCATTCGTGCGTTGGCTCGCCTTAGCTATGCAGTCATCCGCATTCCCCAAGATTCCTTGTGATGTTTTGAGTGGATTTGATCGGTTAGCTGTGTCTTTCACCAGCATCTATACCCGTCCTTCTGATTACTTAAATCTTGCTCGTAAAATTTCCGCCTATGCCGCGTTTGCCCGTTTTTCGAGCCAAGTCACCGAAACCCTCGTACCGCAACCTGGATAGCTGTCAACATCGACATAACCGCCGGACTTGGCAACCAATTCACGTACGATGCGCAGTCCGAGCCCACGCCTATAAGTTTTTGGATGCCAGGAGGAACCAAGTAATCTGTTTTGAGTCGATCTGCTCATACCGGGTCCATCATCTCGTACCGTCATAACAACGCGATGCCTGCCATCTTCATCCATATTGTTGCTGCCTTCGATATTCACCGAAATCATCCCTGCGGTCGGTGTTACTGCCGCGGCATTTTTGGCAAGATTCACCAAGATACGCTCGATGATTTCGCTCGAGACACAAATTGGATAAGACGAATATGGGCCAATCGTGACTTCGACAGGGCGCTTAATGATTCGAGCCAAGAGGCCCTTATAGTCGTTCACCACCTGGGGAAGAATCGCACTGTCGACACTGCTATCGAGTTCTCGCGCATAGCCAGCCAGTCGCTCGATCAAAATATTGCTACGTTCAGCTAGTAGCCGTATTTCTTCCGCATATCCTCGGTATTCCTCAAACAAGACGCCAGGACCAGATAACAATTCCGCATAAAGGCTAAGCGCGCCTAAAATATTTCCCGCGTCGTGCGCTAAACCTCGGCCCTCCGCAACATTCAATTCTTCTTGCCAAAAATTCTGTTTATCGTGTCTCTTGAACAATTCCAGTGTGGATATAGAAAGATCCTGAGAAGACGTACAGCCCTGCGATGCCAGCATCTCAAACTCCCCGATTTTATGTTCGTTACTAAAGTTCCCTACAAGTTGCGTAATTTTTACGCTTAACTCGGTAATTTTTTACTAGGTATATATACTTTAGTAACGCCAGTTCCCATTTGGATCAAGTCTTTTAGTGAGTACTCAGTCCCAATCTGGAACTCCACAATCAGCTCCCATGAATGCGCATTCAATACTTTATCCGCGGATTATCGGCAAAATTTGATGATCTGATCGGGAAATTCTCCCCAAGGTAACAACCCAATAACGAAACGAAGTGAATCTTATGGCCCAAAAGTTGTAGGGTCAGGGCATTCCGGATAGGGTTTGAAGTTCTTGGACTACCAAGCCCCCATCTTGGTTCTTTGATTTCTTCTTCACATCATCCCGCAAAGGGTCGGGCGACTATAGATCAAGAAATTCGCGGGGAAGCCGATATCCGTGTCATCGAGAGCGGGAGGGCGAAATCGTGCATTCGACTCTGGTCAAGATTCACATCGTCTTCTGTTTGTTAAATGGGTTTCCGTCGCGAGCACAGAAAACCGTGATGCCGCTCAAACTGATGAATGGACACGATCGTCTGTGTGCCGATACTCCAAAGTCAACATCAAATAATCGGCCCGGTTGCGGCGTAAGAGTTGCAACAGGTGGCATTCCATTATCACCGTTTACAGCAAAGCCGTCTGCAGCGGAGACGGTACACAATGACGAACTTCCCAAGACGCATGCTGCTGAAAGCGCATTCGGCATGGTCACATCATCCGTCAATGTAGAAGCTCCACATACCCAGCAAGATAGTAACGAAGGATTTGAGCGTCGAATAACGATGGATGAGATCAGGACGTCTGCCGGCACGTTCGGAGATCCATCGCGCTTCATTCAAATGCTGCCCGGTGTTGTCTCCGACAATGACCAACGAAATGACTTTCTCGTTCGCGGCGGAAACCCCTCAGAGAATCTTTTTGTCATCGACAATATAGAAATCCCCTCTATCAACCAACTTGCGCTCTCAGATACTACTGGTGGTTTTGTATCTATGATCGACAATGCTGCTGTCAGGCACATGACACTCCATACGGATGCTTATGACAGCAAATTCGATCAGCGTCTGTCGTCTGTGTTGGAGATATCGACACGTCCCGACGGTCGAGTGGAGGCCCACTCCACAGCTGAATTTGGTCTGGCCGGAGTAGGTGGGTCCACAACTCTACCTTGGAGTCGAGATGGATCACTTTTAATTTCCGCAAGGCACAGTGTGCTCCACCTATTCACCGACGATATTGGACTGAACGGCGTGCCCATATACCAAAATGAGCTGATCCGGGCTGGCGATCGAATCAGTGAAAAGGACAATTGGTGGGGGTTGTCGTTGACAGGTATCGATTCAATCAAGATTAGCCCGAGCGCAACAAACCGTTGGGAGACCAATCCGTTTGATATCGAGTATCACGGCTGGAGAAATGCAACCGGGCTCAATTGGCAACATCTGTTCTCTACTAGAGCCTTCGGAATCGCGAGCATAGCCAATTCGCAACAATCACAACGAATGCTCCAAACGGATCAGCTTCAATCGAACACGACTGTCTACAACGAGAAAACAAGCGACGGAATCACAACACTCAAGTACGACGGGATGACACAGGTATTTTCGTGGCTCACGCTTACCGCAGGCGTGAGAACCAGCCTCGATCGCATGAATTATAGGATCGAGCAGCCTATCGGTCTGCAGAATCCGTACAGTGAAAGTCCTCTTCCAATGGACAAGACTTCGCTGGATCGAAGATTCACGACAGCTAGCACAGCCGAATACACTCAGGCATCCCTTTTGCTTCCGTTTCGAACAAAAGTTGTCGTTGGGCAAAGGCTAACCCATTGGGTACTCGGAGGGCATTCAGAATGGACACCCAAGATTCTGGTCGCAACACCCATTCAGGGTCGATTAGTACATGTGGGTTATGCTGAATACGCTCAAGCTCCTCCTACACTCTATCTGCTAAATTTTGATAACCAGCAACGCCTGAAACCTATGCACGTCCAGCAGATTACAGGCGGGACAGAGGTCGCAAACAATCGGCATATTCAGGCAACGCTAGAGCTCTATCAAAAGAGATACTCAGCTTATCCCGTTGCCATCAATTACCCACAATTATCGATGGCAAACATCGCAGACACCTTTGGGCAGGCTTTCCTGATGTTCCCAATGACCAGCGAGGGACATGGCTTAGCCAGGGGTATCGAGTTCTCTCTGTCTGCTAGAGCTTCTTCAAGAATTCGACTGACCACCACACTAGCGTACGCCCGAAGCTGGTACAGCGGACTCGATGGTGTGCTACGAAAGGGGAATTTCGATCTTCCAATAGTCGCCAACTTTGGCACAATCTGGAACATGGGTCGGGGTACGTTAACGACAATTCGCTACAGCGGCGCGTCTGGTCGCCCCTATACACCCGACAACCAGACATTGAGCTTTTCACAGAATCGTGACGTTTACGACTTGTCAAAAATAAACTCTATCAGAGCCTCCGCCTACAGCAGATTGGATTTTCGGATTGAAAATAATCAACACCTCCGCCATGGAACAATGACCTGGCACGTTGGACTTCAAAACGCTCTAGGAACCAACAATTTTTATTCAAATCAATGGAGACCAAGATGTCCAAAGTGCGGGATTCTCGAGCAAGGTCAGATGCCCCGATTTCCAGATGGGGGAATTGAATATCAGTTTTAGCTCGGCAGAATCCGCTTAAAGCAAACCATTCAACTGTCGGTAGTAACATGATGTTTCAATTCGCAAATCCGAACTACTACTTAGTGACTGCTACCGAAGCCTTGTGCAAAAGCACCTAATGATCGATCATATTTTCGTCTTCGAAAGTACTCGCTTACGCCAACGTAGCGCACCTCTTCTTAAAGAGCGTGAGGAATATCTTCGTTATCTTCTTCAGCAAGGTGCAAAGATTAGTCGGCTTAGAGCCGTAGCGTCAATGTTGCTTAATATTGTGCGACTCTTCGATTTGCAGAGTCTGAGATTGATCAGTAAGGCAGAGATCCGTGAAACAGGCCTACGTTGGCTAAACGATACGGATTCGAGACGGACGAGGCCTCCTGGAGCAACATCGACCTACACATTTACCTATGTGGCGAAGAAGTGGCTTCGATTTCACAACCTCATAGATCAATCTCCCCCTCCCAATGGACCCTTTGGTTACACATCCCAAGAATTTGACGATTTTCTGAAGATTCACGGATATGCGCAGCAGACATTAACTAGCTGCAGCAATAGACTCGCGCAATTCTTGAGGTGGCTTGCAAAACGTCACGCCGTTTTAGCTGAGGTCACGACCAATGACGTTAGTGACTTCCTTGAAGCTAAGCGCGCTGATGGCTGTAAACCCCGCACTCTAATTGGGTTTTCTTTCACGCTCCGCACTTTTTTCTCCTATACAGAATCGCGTGGTATGACGAAGGGGGCTATCTCAAAGAGCATCCCAAACCCTCGAATCCCAGAGCAAGCAGCATCTATGTACTCCATCCGATTGTGTCAGCAGTTCTTGCTATTCGGTGCGGAGCGAGCGAACCGGATCGACGGATGCCGCTCTCCGAGCAGGTAGAAAGCTGGCTACTAAGGCGACTAAGGAGACGACGCCCACGACGCCTAAATACGTTACTGGGTTGTTTGACGTAATGCCATATAGGAGGCTCTTCATAAAGCGCACGGCGAGTAACCCGAGCACCGTTCCGAGCAACACACTCGCGGGGGTGAGGCTGACACCCTGCTTCAAAGTGAGCAGTAGCACAGCAATTTGCGTGAAGCTGTGGGATTCGCTCCTCCAGTCCAGAATAGCGGGATAGGAAGTCCAGTTTCTTTGAATGTCTTTGCTGGGTACTCTGGACCAAAGCATGACGATACTGGACGGATCATGATAGGGGAGCGGGCGGAGGAGAACAGTCTCGATCACGCTGAAGATAGCGGTATTCGCGCCGATGCTCAGCGCCATTGTCAGAACAGCAACGAGCGTGAATCCAGGGCTCCGTAGAAGTCCACGGATCACATGTTTTGCTTCTTTCCGCACGTCGCCAAAGGTTTCAAGCGCCATCTCGACTCCGATCCGATAACACAGACCTACGAGCTGGGAGGCACGTTGACGTGCCATACGCATTGCGTCCCTGCCCCTTATTATGTGCTAGTGCCGAAGAAGCTGGAAGTACTTCTCAAGTGACGAGAAACCCCCAATCCATGAGCGATAGCTGCGGGCAGTCAGTCGGCACGTAAGTAACGGTAATCGCGCTTCTGTTTTACAGGTCGCACCGTATTTACAGATCGCATTCGGCGTGGAATCGGTCGCGCGGGATTAGAGTTCCTTGAAAGTCGGGTTATCGGCAAGTTCAATTGAAGTTGCCGATAAGCCCGTTTGTCACGAAGTTCGTGAATCTAATCAAGGAACTGCAACCCTGCAGACATGAACGGAGAAGCAACAATAGAGCATTTTCGACGAGTCTTCTGCCGAGCCGCCCTTATTGTGGGCCCATGTTTTCTTGTCATTGCTCTAGTCTTCCTTGCCGCACTAGTTTGTTTCCTGCACCGCAGCGTGGCTAGGGGCGTACGCCTCCGTAGTATCGAAGAAGGCTCAAATGCTGCGCGAATCATCGCAATGCCCTGCTGCTTTTCCGTCGCCGGATGGACAACTTCGGGCAACCGGTTTGGCGCTACTCTCGCAGCTCAAAGCCTTGTTTGGTTGGGGAGGACTGCCTGTCAGACTAAGACGACCGTCTTGCTTCATCCGCTTCTACGGCCAGCTGCTGCAGCGTTGCAAAGAACTGCTTCGACTGCCCCATGAAAAGCCCGCTTCCGGCGAGACTCTTCACCGCAGCCACCGCACCAGCGTTTTGGTCGGTCAGTGGACGGATGACTGCACATTTCGGCAGTTTGGGGTTGATGAATTCGCAAGGGATGGGGAAGATCAGGTTTGTCTGAAGCTGGGGATTAGGAGGATTGTTGAAGTTAGGGAAGGTGAGACCCTGATCGGTGATGGGTGGTCCTTGAACGGCGTTGCCGGCAAAGTCGACCCACTCGAGAAAGTGAGCGATCTCACTGCCACCGATGCCCAGCGTTATCTCGAGCACCTCGGCGCTTGAGACTTTCTGGCTCATTGCAGCGTAGAGGCTTGTGCCACCTTGCTCGATCGAGCCGAAGTGAAATGCAGCGCTATCTGCGATGGCCTGAATGTGTGTGGAGTTGTCGAAGTCGGCGTCCGTGACCGGGATGGCCGAGCGGTTGTTGATGTTAAGCGCCTGTGGGAAGCTCGCGCCCAAGTCCGGGTTGGTGGTGCTGCGATACCGCGTGTACCAGCTTGTGTCTACGGTGAGGTGCATGAGGTTGGTGAGACGGCCGATATTCTTAGCTCCGGTCGCCCTGCTTCCCTGCAACTGCCGAAAGGCATCCAGGTTCACCGGATCTGCTCCGTTGGATTCGAGGTAAGCATTCAGGAAGTCGGCATGACTTACTTCATCCAGCGTGTTGCTTGTGATGTACTGCATGCCGTCCCCATCCAGATTGGTGAAGGCGGTTTGATAGGCGTTCATCGAGCTACCGGTCACGCCTCCCAGTTCGGCATACTGCGTCCAGAGGTCGGCCTCGATCAGCTCCGCTGCCGCGAGAAATCGAAGAATCGCCGAATCGCCCCGGCTCAGATTCCGCCCTCTGTCATCCAAATCCTGTCCTAAGGCTGGAATATTACTGCTCAACAATCCGACGCCCATAGCTGCAGCGCCACCAGCCACTAAACCACCCCTCATAAATGAGCGGCGGTTGAGCGGATCTCCCGTGATACGTGCTTGCTTTTCCATGTGTTTTCACCTTGACGAGCCATGAGCTGGCTCGCTGGAAACACCCTAACGAGGGCTCTAGAGCTCGCTTGTCATGGAGTTGTTAGGTGTTTGTCTCGTTCTTGTCCTGCTGATTTGGTTGCCTCGTAACTGCGCTTTTCTCGATAGTGTCGGTCCAATCTGTGCACCTCCATACACAGCCGAAGCAAAGCGGCGCTCTCTGGCAGACTGAATATTCATGGTTCAGCAACCAACATTGGGGGAAGATGAGTGGGAACATACGGAACGGAACGGTCTGCCGAACTGCCCGAAAAGTCACGTTTGGGAAACTACGGCCTTATAGCTTCCCAAGTCCGATTTCAGGAAACTGCTGTTCAGCTTCCCTTCAGCAACTCTTCCAAGATATTCAAACTGAGTTTCGGTTCCCCAATGCATTCGACTCTCGCTCTGTTTGTTTGTGACATAGCTTATGGAGCGATTCAGAGGAACTCATAAACCGTCGTTTATGATGCGCCGCACTATGGAGGACAAATTGGATATAACTCGCTTTTTCACTATTCGATGATGACAATGTGCAGTTCAACTCGGAGAAGTTTGAGGCAGGCCTCACCGGCCAGGAGATGATTGCCGGTATGCGCAGAGCTCCTTCCGTCTTTCGGCCGGTGATGGACCACGTATCCGAGAATCGCTTCCCACCGTTGTCGCTGTTAAAGACGACGATCGTATTTTCCGACAAACCTTCTCTCGCGGTGCGTCGATCTCACGACCTATCGAAAGGTCCATTGCCTGGACCATGCGTTGATACGTCTTCTGCGTCCCGCCATCGTAATCGAATAGGCTGCCTGCGGACCGGAGACGATTCGACTCAACTTCGTCGCCAGGCGCTTCCTAGGGGCCAGTGCGAGGCGTTGAAATTCCAATTGACGTCCCTAACCGGAATTTATCATATTCCGGTTAGGTCAAATACTACTCGGATTTTTCTCGTCCTGCCAAACTTCGGCATCAAGTGCAGCCGACAAAAGCTAAGATGAATCCGATGATTCAGAATGAAGTCCCTAACCGATCCACACTATGACAGGTCGCACTCAGCAAACAGAGAAAAAGACGAGCGAATGGTTTAGAAAACAGAGTTTATGGTTCTGCTTAGTGAGTCTGTTTTTCTGCAATCCTGTGTATGGGATCGACCGTGACCGAGCGCTCGACCAGCTCTATCACACGGGCTGGACCTACATCGAGGGAGCGCCGGGCCAGGTACATGCGTTGGCCCAAACTACAGATGGCTTTTTGTGGCTAGGAACTGCAACCGGATTATTTCGTTTCGACGGAATTCAATTTCAACCGTTCAAATCGCAATCCGGTCTGATCTTTACGCAACGCAATGTGATCTCTCTATTTGCCACACCAGATGGCGGGCTGTGGGTCGGCTATCGGTATGGAGGAGTCAGCCTTATTACGAATGGGACGGTGACCAATTATGGTAAGCCGGAGGGGCTTCCTTCTAGTGCAGTGTTGGCATTTACGCGTGACCGGCAGGGTGCGATTTGGATAGCCGCCGGGAAGGATGGGCTCGCTAGACTTGAGGGTTCACGCTGGAGAAAGATCGGAACTGATCAGGGGTTCGCAGGTCCAGCCAATACTGTTTTCGTGAGTCGTGCCGGTACGGTTTGGGTGGGCACGCCAACCAGCGTTGCCTTTCTCGTGGAGGGAGGAAACCAGTTTCAGGTAGCCGTACAGGGTCTCCTTCGTGTTAGAGGCTTTGCCGAGTCATCAGACGGCACATTGTGGATGGCCGAAACGGGCTATGGCGTACGCCCCGTTCCGTTGCCTGGGAAAAACATCGGAAGGTCGGGGCCAGCAATCCTTGTTGGGTCACAGGCAATTACATTTGACAATCACGGGAGTCTTTGGATTACCACTCTCGGAAATGGAATCCGTCGAGTTCCGTACCCGGATCGTCTCCAACGACCGAAGGTTAGCGGGCCGTCTGCATGGCAGTTCCACAGTCCTGAGGAGGAGGAGTTCACGCCGCAAAATGGCCTGACAAGTGACTACGTAAACTGCGTGCTCGAAGACCGTGAGGGCAATCTATGGATCGGCACGAACGGCGGCCTAGATCGATTCCGGCAAAGTCCTGTCGTCTCGGTTCACGTCCAGCCAATTTCGTATCACGGTGCTTTGCCGATCCCATCATTGCACTCCTTTACTACAAGCGCGCTGGCGGCGGGTGACCAAGGTGGGCTTTGGGCCGCGGGTATTGGACCTCAGGTTCTGTTGAACATTCAGAATGACAAAATTGTTACACAACTGCGTGATCGGTACGTTGATTGCGTCTATCGCGATCCGAGTGGTTCTGTCTGGGTCGCGACGCCGTGGTCAATCTTCCGTCTTGCCGACGAACGGGTGGATACGATTGGCTCGACCCAGCGAGGAGTAGCCTACGACTACGGTGTAGCTGTGCCTGCGGGACGGGGACGAATGCTGCGCCGACTCGAACTGCCGACAGCAGATGGGATCGCTGTGAGTCTCCAATCGCGCGTCAAAGCTATCACTCAAGACCTATCGGGCAGGTTGTGGATATCTATGGAGTCAGGAACCTTTCGATTGGAACGGTCCGGTTGGACCAGGCTCGAAAGCCTCGGTGGTCCACAGGGTGTCGCTACCAGTGAGTTTACGGATTCACATGGACGTATATGGTTTGGATTCGCGAATACGATCGCGATGTTGGATCAAGATGGAGTCAAGATCTTTTCTGGCAAAGACGGCGTTCACGTAGGAGTCGTCACGACTATCCAGGGCAAAGGGACTAACATCTGGATTGGCGGCGAATTCGGTCTGGATTTTTTTGATGGCAGTCGTTTTCGGCCAGTAACTCCATCGGATGGCAGCGCCTTCGGCGGCATTGCTGGAATCGTTTCCGATCCTGACGACGGGCTATGGTTCTCTGAAAAGCGGGGAGTGATTCATGTTCCAGAAGCTCAGCTTCAACAGTTGGACTCCGGCAAAGTGGAATTCGAGAGTTTCGGCTTGCTGGATGGGTTCACTGCGGAACTTAGGGGATCCCTCGCTTCACCGTCAGCCGTGCAAACAACCGATGGTCGCATTTGGTTCGCCACAACGAACGGGGTAGCTTGGATTGATCCCAAGCGGGTTGTGCGGAATGCGGTGGCCCCGCTCGTATGGGTTGAGTCTGTTGTTGCTAATGGCAAGAAATATAACACTTTCCCATTTTTGAGATTGCCTCCCCGAACTAGAAATTTGCAAATAGCCTATACGGCCACGAGTCTTACTATTCCCGAACGTGTTCGCTTTCGCTATAAGCTTGAGGGACAAGACAAGGAGTGGCAGGAGGCGGGAACGCGCCGGGAAGTTTTCTACACGAATCTTGATCCGGGCTCTTATCAATTTCGTGTGATCGCGTGTAACAACGACGGCGTCTGGAACGATGACGGATCAACCCTAAGTTTCGTTGTGTTACCTGCCTTCGATCAAACATTATGGTTCAGGATTCTTTGCATCGTCGCCCTGGCCGGATGCCTGTGGTTGCTTTACCTGCTGCGGTTGAAACAAGTTACAGCGCAGGTTCATGAGCGCCTCGGTGCACGAATGGAAGAACGAGCGCGCATCGCCCGTGAGTTGCATGACACGCTCCTGCAAGGCTTTCAGGGCTTAGTGTTGCGGTTTGCAGCCGTGATGAAGACAATTCCTGAGGATCATCCTGCACGCAATTTGATGGAGAAAGTGCTAGACCGCGCCGACGGAGTTCTACTCGAGGGTCGAGAACGCGTCCGTGATCTTCGTCAGGATGAGATATCCGCTAACGAGCTCCAGGCCAGGCTGGTTGCATGCGGAGAAGAGCTCAGACAGAATCATGCAATCCCTTTCAGCCTTAGCGTTATAGGGACACCGCAACCACTCGATCCAACGGTCGGCAACGAGGTATACGGAATTGGGCAAGAAGCACTCACGAATGCTTTTCAACATTCGAAGTCCTCTAAAATCGAGGTTGAAATCACGTATGACCATAACCGTGTACGGCTAAGCGTTCGAGATGATGGAGTGGGGATTGATCAGGATCTACTGCTTCGGGGCAAAGACGGACATTGGGGGCTGGCCGGCATGCGCGAGCGAACCCAAAATATCGGCGGGCAGCTAAAGATTTGGAGCCAAGAGGGCGCTGGTACAGAGATTGAGCTTGCGATTCCAGCCGCGATCGCATATACACTCTACGGCAAAACAGTCCGTTGGCACTGGATCAAACGCCTATTAGGCGTAGGTGAGTAGGGGATCTTTGAAATGGGAAGCCAATAAGCAGGTCTGTCATTTTGTGCAAATGGCGGACCTGACGTGCGTACCTTCTTTCGTTTGGAGCCTTTAGCATTCCGACTAAAAGAGCCTTCCAGCAAACTACCTACGACGAAAGCGAGCGGTCAGCCTATCTCCGTAACACTTGGCTTATTATCTTCAAATGCAAACACGCAGGGTTCCTCAGTTGTCTGCGATTCTCCTTCACCAAGGATAAGCTGGAGAAATCGCGAAAACCCAGCTCCCCTGCGTTTGCATGCCTTAGCCACAGCCCCGGGTAGACTGCGGCAATACCTATAAGCCAGACAGGTGTATTTGCTCACTCGCAAGCGATGCCTGTACTAAGTAACCCACATACAGGTAGGAAATCGATATTGCTAATTTCCATTTCGCTAAGATTGTCATCCAGGCCCTCACAACTGGCTGCTGTACTCGATAAGACCGAATACCCTGTAGTTTTGTGACACCATGTGAGAGTTTGCGCAAAGTGCTCCTGATTAACCATGGAATCTTGGTTCCTCGTGTCACTGCTATTACCAACACTTGTCTCAAAAGAGGCATGTGGCGCAAAAAGGCATTCCAGTTCAGCCAAATTGCCACTCTCGGCAGCACCGGCGAAGGCAGCCAAAAGCCTGCGTTGCTCTGCCGAACTTGACCAAGCTCGACGCCCCTCAGCAATATGTCTACGGGCACGGGTGAGCAGCTGTCGAACATTTGTTTCCTTCAGTTGGAGGACTTCGGCGATCTGACGGGATGAATAATCAAAGGCTTCTCGAAGAACGTACGCCGCTCGTTCAGCCGGAAGGAGCTTCTCGAGGAGCATCAGGACAGCGCACTTGAGCGCCTCCATACGCTCCGCACCCTGACACGGATCAGCGCCACTATCTATGGGCTCTGAAAGCCACGTCCCGACGGATGTTTCACGGCGTGAGCGGGCGGATCGACATAGGTTGATGCACATCCGGATTGTTATCGTCATCAGAAAGGCCGGAGGATCGAGAACGTCGCTTCGATTTGTAGTCTGCCACCGCAACCACACGTCCTGAATGACGTCCTCTGCCTCAGCTGCACTTCTGAGCATGCGGTAGGCAGTCCCGAATAGCTTGCGACGTACAGCGAGAAAGGCCGAAAGGCCGTCATCAAACTCACTAGTCTTCGCAGTAAACCCCCGATGCGGATTGGCTGAGAATGAAGAATCATTGGCTGTTGTGGTCTGCACTCCCTCGAGCTGAGCCATCTGGACCTCCTCTAACGATTGGCTTCGATTGGAGTATCCGATTTGTTCGACCTAAGGAAAATCCCCATTTAGGCTAGGCAAATCAGCCTCTTTCGGATACTGAAGGAGTACCTCCCTCAACTTGCCTTAAAGCGATGTAAAGCTTGACATAATCACTCGGAACGTTTGGCGCCGCCGTCATCCTACCTTTTAGGGGGCAGCTCCAGAAGTCTTCTCCCGAAGATCCGAGAGTCCAGGGAGTATGCTCCGGGCCCAAGCACAGAGATGATTCCACTCCCAACAATAGACGTGAGCAACTGAAAGCGATTGCCACTCCCTGATGCAAGTACAGTCATCTGAAGAGCTACGGAGATTAGCGACAAGTATGGAGTTAGTAGGCCAAGGAACAAGGACAATGCAGCCAATCCTAATCCAACCACGATCCAGAAGGAAGTTGCCAACACCCAGCGTTCAGCCGCGTTGATCAATATTGTTATGGCTACGGAAACCCGCAATATGAGGAGTGCCACCCCGACCAGTCCCGCAGGAAACATAGAAAATAGTCTCTGCACATCGGAAGGTTAGCGACAACAAGAGATCTAGGCAATCTCGAAAGTAGGGGTCTTTGCATATCCTTTAGAGCGCCCAAACGGCCAGTGCTCCTAGCGTATCGTTGAATT
The DNA here is from genome assembly GCF_059115365.1 of Edaphobacter sp. FHG110511_03. Lineage (NCBI taxonomy): Bacteria > Pseudomonadati > Acidobacteriota > Terriglobia > Terriglobales > Acidobacteriaceae > Edaphobacter > Edaphobacter sp. FHG110511_03. The sequence goes on from NZ_JBZYWL010000009.1 coordinate 114,262, forward strand.
TCAGAAATCTATTGAAGGCCAATGCCATGAATTTCCATATGTCATAAATATTCTCCGAGCATTCGTTGCGCGCCCGTCTTGGCGAGTTGCGGAGGGATTTGGAATAGGAATGAGCCAGCAAATGTTGACGGTCGGAAAGACCGGACATTGGGGATTGCTTGGAATGCACGATCGACCCAAAAGATCGGCAAACAGATAATCTCTAGAGCAACGATGATTCGCACTGAAGTCGAAACTAACGGTTCCGGACCAGATAATCTGTCGGTACCACAGTCACGATTCTCTTTGGAAGGATTGCGGAGGGCGGAAGAATGCTACGAGGTGTAACGTTATGACTAGAAGGATCAAAGTTCTAGCAGTGGATGATCACCCTTTGTTACGCGAAGGGATTGCGGCCGTGATCGAAGGCGAAGATGACATCGAGCTCGTCGCCGAAGCGGTTGATGGACGCGAGGCCATTGAATTGTTTCGCCAGCATCGTCCTGATGTAACGCTGATGGACCTGCAAATGCCGGGCTTGAATGGTATCGATACAATGATTGCGATACGAACTGAATTTCCCAACGCCCGATTCATCGTGCTCACAACCTACCAAGGAGATGTGCAGGCTCTTCGAGCCTTGAAGGCTGGCGCTTCTGGTTATCTTCTGAAGAACATGTTGCGTAGAGAGTTGTTGGATACAATCCGGACAGTGAATGCTGGGAGACGTAGAATACCTCCCGAGATAGCGGCTGAACTCGCTGACCATGTAACGGAAGATGCTCTCAGTGACCGCGAGGTCGAGGTATTGCGACGAGTCGCGGCCGGAAATTCCAACAAGATTATCGGGGCGCAGTTGTTCGTATCCGAGGCCACCATCAAAGGGCACATGAAAAGTATTCTGACAAAACTTGGCGCAAACGATCGAACTCATGCGGTGACTATCGCTATCAAGCGTGGCTTTATAGATGGTTAACGACAAAGCTCCATGACAGGGCACCGAATTAATACATGACAACCCTTGCCACCTTAGGTCAACTACTCTAATTTCATCCGCACCCACCTGCTGACTCGCATATTGCTAATCCTCAAGTTGTCTTCGACAAGCGATATTGCCAGTGTCACAAAATGACAAGGTGTCCTGTCATTATCGTGACAGCGCCGTTTCGTTTAGGCTTTCTGGTGTGAACTTCAGGCATAATACTTGCTGAGTCGATGGGAGATACCCACGATGAGTTGTCGCTATGAGCGAATTCTTTTCAGAAACTCGGAAACCAGAACGTCGCCCATTTTGAGATTAGGCAAGTTGGCATCAGTGGAGGGCAAATGGATTTGCTAAATGATGGAACACGCGAGCGCGACGGTAGGCAGGTAGTGCCGCCTTTCCTCGATGATGCGGCAATGGCGACCTCGAGCTTGTCTGTGGAATGGCCCATCGAACTGCGGAATTCTCTCCGGGATATGCAAGGACTTATTTGTTATTTGCTGCACAAAAATCAACAGTTACGCATGGAATTATCTGCGGCAGAGACACATCAGTGTGAACCTACTTCGCGGCTGAAATCAGTTGGAGGACTGAGATGAAAAACGCACAGGAGGTAGAACAGCTAACGGCTGAGATAACGCTAGACGAAAAGAGGTACAGGACAACTGTGCAAGTTGAAGGAAGAATATTCGAAGCCATTGCTGGCCCGGGTTTTGCTGCCCCATGGGAGCGAATTCGTCTGCTTAGCGAGATGCAAGCGCTAGCGGAGAATATCCGCAGGAACAAAATAATCTTAGCGTCGGCAAGAAGCTAAATTGGCTGCGCCCGTAGCGTGAGCAGCTGAACCGGGTTTTGATATCAATCATGCCTAAGTCGTATCGCAGCTTTGATATTTCGAGTGCCCTAAATCGGCAGATATCTAGTTCCCAATGACGCGCAAGGAAGAGTGGAGGCTATCGCGGCCGTGGAGCGATTCAATCACTTCCCTCTTGTTTATCGGTAGGAATCTACCGCCCCGATGTACGAGATTTTTGACGTCAACTGCGGCAGGCCTGGGTAGGAATGGCGACCCGCAGCGGAAATTCTAGGCTGCCCTCCGATCCGTTTGAACCGACTTTAGAAAGTCAAGCAGGTCGGCGTTCACTTGATCCGCATGTGTAGCGGTAAGGCCATGCGGCAAGCCAGGATAGTAAATTTCCTTTGCTCCCCTGATTAGCTTGGCCGACTTCTTTCCTGTGTCATTGATCGGCACGATCTGATCGTCCTCACCATGCATGATCAGTGTAGGTACATCAAATCTCTTGAGGTCTTCGGTGAAATCGGTCTCCGAGAACCCCTCGATGCAATCGTAGATGTTTTTTAGACCGCCTTGCATGCTCCACAGCCAGAATTGATCCAGCATCCCCTGTGAGACATTCGAATTTGTCCGATTGGCGCCGTAGAACGGCAGCGCAAAATCTTTATAGAACTGCGAGCGGTCCTTTGAAAGGCTACGGCGCGACCCGTCGAACACTTCGATCGGTATCCCCTCGGGATTAGCAGCCGACTTCACCATAATAGGCGGCACCGCGGCGATCAGAACGGCCGCAGCAACTCGCTTTGTGCCATGGCGGCCGATATACCGTGCCACTTCTCCTCCCCCAGTTGAGTGACCGACCAGGGTGACTTCATTGAGATCAAGCGACTCGATAATAGCCGCCAAATCGTCGGCATATCCATTCATGTCATTACCAGACCAGGCTTGGCTCGACCGTCCATGACCGCGCCGATCATGGGCGATCACCCGGAATCCACTCTCGGCAAGGAAATGTAATTGACCATCCCAGGCATCGGAATTTAGCGGCCACCCATGCGAAAACGTAACCGCTGGTCCGCTGCCCCAGTCTTTGTAATAGATTGTGGTGCCATCTTTTACAGTAATCATGCTCATGTGAATCTTCTCCTTAAGATTTGATGTGGCGTCTTTCACCAGGAATACTAAGAACTTTGCGGGTTTGGTTTGCTCGCATTTTGACCCCGTGGCGCGATGTTAGAGGGACCTACATAGAAGGCCTGACCGGGCATCAGAGTCACTTCCTTCCTCACCCTTCGCGAGATCCGAACCGCCCGGTGCGTACTCTGCGGTGATCATTAAACCTGCCTTGCCGGGAAGGCCTAAGACGCCCTTCGATATGAATCCGTCACGTTCGCCTTCTGAGCAATCAGCGAGCCACGTCAAGCACAAGACTAATTTCCGACCTTCATAAGTTGATCTCCGCAGACAGCGCCACGTGGTGCTATACATCCGCGATGAGGTCGTAGCGAAGAAGATTGCCTGTGGCAGTAGTGAAGAAGTCCATCGCGGCCGCTTCCTCGAAGGAATCGGAAATCGATACATCTAAGGCACCGAAGCTCCTTTCAGCACCTCCATTAGTCCCTCGCCGGTGAGGGTGTTGACGCCCGAATTTGGGTGATGCCGGTACCACCTCATGGCCATGTTCACGAAGCTTACCGACAACCTTCGATCCGATAAGGCCATTACCACCGATCACTACGATGTTCACGACTGTTCCTCCATTTATCGAACGGCTATTTGTATCCGTCGGCCGTACTAGCTAAGACCAAACGCTCGGTCGTTTTGTGACACTATGCTGGTGATTTGTTCTCCGACGAACCCCGAGCGGGACGCGACGTCTCATGATGTGCCTAGAGAGGAGCTGTCGAACATGGAACACAACTGAGGTAGACCGTCTTGCGTTATTAGATCGCCACCACAAGCAATCCTTGCGGTGACCTTCCGACAGGATGGTAGTGCCTTCTATGAGACCAGCAAGTCACTAAGTGTTTTTTGAGGACGCCATTCCCGGTCCCACTGGCGATAGGACGTCTCGTCCGCATCGATGAGTCCAACCAATACCTCGGCTACGATCCGTCCCCCAACTGGGCCAAGACGCTGACCACCTGTACAGACATCACCCTCGCGGAGAATGTAGTACCAGAGAGGAGTCTCGCCGTGCCAACCGACGGAAGCAACGCCAACCTGCTCTGCTGTTAGCGGAACGACCCCAATATGACGTGCAACGGCCTCGCCAGATGGTAGTCCTACACCCTGCCCACGTTGCAGGTCACGGACCGCGAGAGAATGATAGTCCTCTATTTCGCACTCACCTGTGACGGCTACCGGTAACTCGATGAGAGCTCGTACGAGCTTCCCATCGATTTTCTTGGATCGTTGTGCCGATGTCGAACCGGCGGGGTCGAAAAACAGCATCCAGTCGATTGCGTATTCACGCGGTACGGCGCGAAATCCCAGGAGATTGGGAAAGAGCGGCACGGGATCCGTCAGTAAGTTCAATTGGTAACGGTGGCGAATTTGAGAGTGTCCATACCGATAGGCAGCATCAGCAAACTCGAGCGGTATGAAGCCGCCATGTCCAGGACGAAACCATCGAGGACCATCTCGAAGCACCTCCTCTGCAAGCATCGGTCCGACGAGCGTGGGAAGAAATTCGTTGAGAACGATCCATTGATAGTGCCACTGCAATTGCCGAGCCGCTTCGCCGAACACATGATCGTTCCCTGCCCCAGCCAATCTAGCTTCATCAACAAACGAGTTGTGAGCCTTCAGCATGGCGAGGTGCAGCTGAGACATCAGCAGGTGTGAGTCGTTACGCGGGTCGCCGATAAGTGCGGTGCCCTCTGTGTTTCGTTGTAGATCTTTTCCATCCAAACCAAGCAGAAACTTGGCTGGGTCGTCACGCCGAAAGAGAAACGGATGGCCGGTCGGTCCGTCGCCGTACAGGCACTCGAGATTGAGTTGCGGGCTGCGCGCATTGCGCAATTCAGCCGTGTCGGTATGGCCTCGCAGAATTGACCGATCAGCCGTTATGTCGTGAGCCACAAATTGGCCGAAGATAGGCCATCCAGCTGCGGTCTCTCCAAGGGCGCTGGCAAAGTCATCGATGTCTCCGCAGTCGCAGATACCGCCCGCGCGACCAAGCGCATGAAGAAATTGCTCATCAGCACTAAACGACGGCAGCTCGGGGAACATCCGACCGTATGATCCAGGTCCAAGGGGAGCGTCGATTGCTACTTTGTCGCGCTGTGGGGACAGACAATGACTCCGAACTGATGACGCGTGTTGATTCATGACGATCTCCATTCTTCTCTTCCCTTCATGGCGCTTCTGGCCTCCAGCGGCCGTCAACACCTTGTCATTGAGGTCCAATCTCGAAGCTTCGTGACATTGCGAGATGTCTTTCGATACGCCGATCCGGAATCAACCACATTAGTGCAGCGGTCACAAGAACTGCCTGGGCTATCCGAGAGGAACGCAGGGTCAATATGATTGCTACTATATACAACACTGGCGACAGCTTTCCTTTCCAATCGCTTCCTTCAAGATTGAGTCCTGGCCCTGCGACTGTATGATCGACTGCTGGAGCAGGTAGTAAGCGATCGCTGCCATCAACAGGACTACTCCATAAAGCGCGGTGGGCGCCGCGGTGAAATGGTTCTCTCCCATCCACCCTGCAGCGAATGGAAATAAGGAAAGCCAAAATAGCAAGTGTAGATTGGCCCAGAGCATTCCCCCCGTCACCACGGTGGAGACATGCAGCATGTGATGGTGATTGTTCCAGTAAACGCCAACATAAAAGAAACTTAGGATGTAGCTGAGAAACACTGGCAGCAGCGGCCGCAAATCTTTCAAACCATCACCATGCGGTATCTTCATTTCCAGCACCATAATCGTGATGATGATTGCGATCACTCCGTCGCTGAACGCTTCTAATCGCCCTGTGGTCATCTACCCTCCGGTGTACTCCTCGTGAGCCGTACGCGCTCCTGTATTGAAACAAACAACTGCAAATCCACAAGCCAATGTCCCTCTATGATTTGCTGATACACATTCTTCACCCACCCGAGTTCATTTTCTAGAATCAAGTGATGAATCTTGAGCGGATCCACTGCTGGGCCTTGCAAAACAATTCCTTTACATACTTCGAATCGAGAACCGTGCCGTGGGCACGTCACAGTGGATCCATCGAGCTCGCTCTCATTCAAGGGCCCTGTTTATTGGAGCATTTGTTTTGTGTAGGACAAAAATAGGCAGCAACGGTAAAACGTTGCTGCGTCGGATAACCAGCAAGGCCGATCCGGATGGCACTTCGCTTACACGAAATTGGTTATCTTCAAGAACCGTGGATCGGGTGGAGGAATCTGCAACGTCTGTGTGAGGCAAATTGACCTGCATAAAGCTTCTCTTTCAGTTTCGATGGATGTGCGATGAGAAGAGTAGAGTCGCACCCGTCTACTCGTATGACAAAGCAGCTCTTCAAAATGTGACGAAGAAATTATTCGCGCAATAAATTGGGGAGCGCTGTCACATATCGAGACCCTGATCGGTCTTTCCCTACACAGCCTCGATGGAGCATTCCATGATCAAGTTCGATTTGATATCTGTTGTAGCCAAGAAGACGACAGGTCCCCCGACCAAAACGCAAACTGCCGCTCCATCAATCGGAATAACTTCAGCATTAGCGGAACTGAGCGAAAATCGTGGAACAGAGTGCAGGCGCCAGTCATGTTAAGTTTGGGATGAAGACAGTGACGTGTTCCATCCCGATTGAGCGCAGGATGCGCACTATTACCGGTCTCAGGAACTCAAACTTGGCCGACGGTATCGCCGGGGAGATACCCCACGATCAGGACGCACCGGTGACCCGATCTCGGTGCGCACCAATCAGCGAAACGTCTGACCATCTTGCTGTCAGTCCAGTTCGGCTCGCCCAGGAATGTAGACCCCTAAAAACGCAGGCCCAAACATTAATGCAAATGCCAACAGAAGACGGACTCGCAATGGCGGGCCCCACATTCGAATGTCTCGCTCCAAATTATTGTGCGGTATCCGCGTACTCTACTTGACAAGAGCCGCCGGTTAGCCGTTAACCGCTTCTTTTCCGCGATACAAGGCTTGATCGAATTCATCGAACTCACCCTAAATTCTTCGTTCGATAGTCAGCAAAATACTCCGAAAGGAAATGACAGCAATGTCCATCAACGAGAGTAGCGTCAAGAACATTCCAACCGATATGGAGGCTTGCTACGAGGCTGTTGCTAGTCAGGAGGAGATATACCTCGAAGAGACGGAGGAAGAACTACGCGTGATCTTAGTCTCTGATAATTCATCTTCACCCCGCGAGACTCCCGATCAACAACGAGATATTGGCGCTGAAGAGCTTATCACCGGCGATTCTGATGATCCTCCACTTAGCGGAGAGGTGGTCGAGGAAATGTTGAGAATGACTTGATAGATGAATCTCGGCGACGGTATCATTTTTCAAGTAAGTTTCGATTCCCCGATGCATTCGACTCTCGCTCACTTTGTGTTGTGACACAGCTTATAGAGCGATTTAGTGAGACTCATAAACCGTCATTTGTGACGTCCGAAGATGAAGGCGATTAGGGCATCGGCGATTTATCACCAATCGAGGTTAGAAATGCCGACCGCAAGCTAACAGAAACTGTCAACTGACGTAGCACGTGCGCCGTCTCACAAAACGGTTATTGTGACCTATGCCCGAAGACCTAAAAGTCTTTTTGCCTAGGAGGGCAGCCCCCCTCTATTAGGATCGGTAGGCGGAAGTTGGCCGCACTAGCGTTTAGCCAGTTGTTCTACTAATTTCTTGATATGTTTCTTGAGGGAATCGCGCGTCGCGCCGTAGCCAACACTGGTGGGTGGTACATCGTTCCATAGTTCGATCGTGGGCTGAGCAGAAGCGAACTGCGCATCCATGGGCAGCACAGTTCCAATCGTGATCACACGTTGAGAGGCGGACACGTCGGAAGGCGTGGCGGCTGACGGATGAAAGGAACTCACGTCGAAACCGTCACCGCGCAGACCCTGAATAATTGCGGGCGGAACCGTCGTTGAATTGGGAGTTGCGCCGCGCGACACCGCCCGGAAACGTAATCGATGCTCCTGGGCCATTTGATTGAAGTAAGACGCCGCCATGATGGTGCTGCTCGTCCAAGGCCATTGGATAGTTGGCTAGCGGCCCTCCCGTGCTCCACGAATCAACTACGGTCCTCGTCTTACGGCCCACAACTGGGATCTTCCGGGATCCGGGCGAATTTACGAAGATTCTCGATCCATTCTTCTCTAGCTGGAACGACTCGGGATGGGTGTCTAATTTGATGTCCGCGAGTTTTGTCTCTTTCTGATCAAATTCCCCAACAGCGCCTACTCCGTAGCCAACCCAGATGTGGCCTCTGAGCGGATCGTAACGGAGATCGTCGGCATTGTCGCCGTACGACGTCGAGCTGAGCAGCTTCCACGAATTGGCGTCGAATGAGTACATTGCTAGTCATCAGCCACGCTGCGTATTCGGTCACGATCGTATGTACATCGGCGGGGTCGCCGGCGATGGTAGTTGGTGGGGCCACGTTCGCGTAGGCCGTCTCGCTACGCCAGGCTCCGCGAACGGGCGTCGATACTGAGTGAGTCGCATTTAGATTCAAATTGCGCCATCGCTCAAGGCCATCTGGCTCTCAATCCAGCGATAGGTTTTCTTTATACCATCGCGGAGTTGAATCGACGGCTCCCATCGCAATCGATCGAGAATCATCGTATTGTCGCTGTTGCGGCCATTTACTCCTTTAGGAGCCTTCAAATCATAGCTTCTCTTGAGCCGGATGCCCGCTATCTCCTCAACAATATCCACCCAGTTGATTAATGCAAACCATCTCGCTAGAGCCAAGATTGATCGGTTCGTCGATATTACTGTTCATGATCATTTGGGTCTCTTGAACACAGTCATCGATAAACATGAAGCTGCGCGTCTGATATCCATCTCCCCAAATATTGATCTCATGGCGTCCGGACCTCTTGGCTTCTATGATCTTCCGGCAGATGGCAGCAGGCACTTTCTCCCGTCCCCCTCTCCACGTACCGTATGGCCCATAGACATTGTGGTATCGCGCAATGCGACAGGTCAGGCCGAAGTCCTCCTCGAAATTCCGGCACATCCTTTCACTGAATAGCTTTTCCCATCCATATCCATTTTCAGGCATGGCCGGATAGGCATCACACTCCTTGAGAGCAACTACGTCCGGTCGGGTCTGACGGGTCGCGTTGTAGACACATGCAGATGACGCGTAGAAGAGCCTCTTAACACCAGTTTCGCAGGCTGCCAACAGCATATTCGTGTTTGTGAGCACGTTGAGCATACAAAGAGCCTTGTTTTTCTCAATGAACCCCATGCCCCCCATGTCTGCGGCAAGTTGATAGACGTGGTCTGCGCCTTCCGTTGCCGTCAGACAATGTTCTTTTTCTTTGAAGTCGAGGGAGAGATTCTCAACCCCATCCGCTATCTGGTGCCACTCTTCCAGTGGCTTGATATCGATAGCTCGGATGACTCGAATGCCCTGGACAATTAGGCTTTTTACAAGATGACCTCCGATAAAGCCGCCTGCCCCGCAAACAACTGCTGTTGGTGACGCAATACCCATCCGCAACTCCTTTCCTTTTTGCTAGCAGTTCATCGGCAAATCCTTCTTCAACCGCACGCCGCGAATCATCGCCCTAAGAGGCAATCTATGAGTGCACGAACAGGAAATTGTCAGAACACTGTCATTTTGTTGTCGCAGAACTGAGAACAATTCTCGTTTGCGCGTCCGCTCGTCCTCGGAAAAAACAGGCTGAATGTAGAACATCGCAGCGTCTGATTCCAATTAGGTTTGGGGGAGCCAATTAGGGCGCTCCAACAAGAGACCGAACATGATAATCGCCCCTTACGGAAGCGATAAGTCATACACCTCCGTATCGGCCAGCCCACGTGTCAGTGTGGCGAAGCAGGCGGCTGCGCTGTTGTTGCGGGAAAGAAAACGTCATTGCTCGTCTTTGGCTGCGCTTTGTCCGATTCATTCTCCACAAGAAGGTTGATGAGAACGACGGCCCAAAGCGGCAGAAGAAGATCGAACGGCTCCGCTTCAGCGAAGCCACGGATTACCACGAAGAAGACGATGCTGACGAAGATCACGCGTACCGATGGGTGCGCCATTCGGCGGATATTGCGAAGGAGGCTGCAGTACACGCCGCCGAGCAGAATAAGGCCGGCCCCACCGTAAGAGTAAACCTGTTCCAGCACCTCGTTCTCGGCGTGGCGTGCTTCGAAAGTCCCGAATACCGGCACCACGTTCCACATGGAATCGAAGCCGTGGCCGACCCACGGATGCTCTGTCACTTTGCCGACAATATAGCTCCAGATGGCGGTGCGTCCGGTCAGCGTCTCTGCCTGATTGCCGGACGATGTGTAGACGTCGTAGTAGGCCTCGAACAGGCCCCAGAAGGCCAGGATAAGCAGCACTGCACCTAGCGTGAGTAACAGCTTGGTTCTGCGACTCATGGAACGATCCTGGATCAGCAGATACGCTTCGCTGATGAGGAACGCTACGATGGTGGTCTTGCTCAGGCTCCGGACGATGGTGACGACAAGAAACAGAGTGACAAACTGCAACTTTGCCCCCCTGCGCCGCATGAGGTATTGCGCAAAGAAGACGGCGAAGACGCAGACGTTGCAGATGGAGTTGGCGTTGAAGAGATTCTCGTCCCCCAGTCGGAGATCGTACTCCGCCGGCATAATCCATGCGACGATTGCGACGCCACACGCACCGAAGAGGAAGCCCTTCATGACAGCGGCGGCGCCGCCGACTGTGCCCTTTAGGCGAAGGAGCAGAAGCGTAGTCGCTACGTCATGCCTCTCTTTGCTCCGCATCTGATCTATTCGACAGCGATGGTTCGTGGGTGGTGGCTTCCGCGTTGGGTGCCTTCCCAGCCGCTCGCCGAAGTGCGAACAGCAACGAACGATCTCCTCACAATGTTGTCGAACGGAGCACTTACGCCGCCAGGAATTGTGCGGCATCCAGTTAAGAACTTCCAAGAGGCAGTGCGCCAAGCTGATGGTGAGGCAGGACAGCACAAGGTCTTGCTGGATTTCTCCGAAGGGGCAACATAATCGGCGGAGTTTATGACGCGGTCGTCGCAGGAACCACAGCAGTACATCGACTACATTCCAAATCCACAACATCCCTGGCGTTATGGACCCTCGCCATCTGCTACGAAGGCAACCTCGTTGCCAATCCGAACGCACAGCAGCAGGCTGCGTGGCACTGCAAGGGGGAAGCTTGGCGGAGAAGAGCGTTCGAATCGTTGAGTATCAGTATTGAGACAGCAACGAAACCGGACCCGCAAAAGAGCCGGATCCCATCTTCTTCTAGATAATTCGCTCGTCGCATTCCTAATCATTGGCGAGCGTGGTCTTCACTCCCTTCGGCTCGGATTTGTCTGTCTGACTTAGGCGTTCTTCCACGTGCGTTGGAATGACTTTCCTGTTCTGGGCCTGTTCTGGGCTGGCTTATGCTACTCGTGACATGAGGCTAGGCTGTTGAACAGGGCTGGCTTCCCTTCTGATTTGCCTATCTATCTGCGTTCAGCGTGCCGCGCTCAAAGCACCCCCGCCCTTCGGACGCACGCTCTCCTTCCCAGAATCCGCTATGCGCCTCTATAGGTGCGGACTCCTTGCCCCAGGCAAGCTGGGGTCCCTTTCCGCAGATTCCGTTCAGTCGCCGAGGGAGTGGGTCGCGACGACACACCCGTTGGGCAAGCGTGTACCGCATCCAGCGGACAAACCACAAGAAACGGAGCCTTACACCAATGTTCAACAAAATCATCCTCATCGGTCGCCTCGGACAAAATGCAGAAGCCAAAACCGCTCAGAAGAACAAAGAGTTCGTCACCCTCAACATCGCAACCCAGGAGAGCTGGAAGAACGACAAGGGCGAATATGAGACCCGCACCGAATGGCATCGCGTCTTCGCCTGGAGCAATCTCTCCAGATTCGCCAAGACCCTCCAGAAAGGGCAGCTCATTACCCTCGAAGGCACTCTCCGCTATCGCGAGTACGAAGAAGAAGTCCACGGGCTTACGATCAAGCATCGTATTGCTGAGGTTCATGCCCTCGGCATGAAACGGCTCTCGAAAGTAGAAGCCGCTGACGATCCTTCCGATGGTGCCGACGACGAGTAGCCCTCGGCTCGGGTGGATGAGATCGAAGAGGTCTCATCCACCTGTTTCATTCAGACCCAATCATCACGGGACTAACCTCTGGCTCACGATTCTGCCTTTGATTCAAGCAATTATTGCCATTGCCGGCAACTCGCGGACTCGTTCTCACCGGCTTTCCGGGCGGTCTGGTGTAATGACGGGCGAGTTCTATGAAAACGTTTGCGCAGGCAATACTGCTGGTTCGTCCTGGTGGCAAGGCCGCCGTGCCTTTGCCTTGAAGTTGATTCAACCCACTTCGGCAAAGCTATCAGATGTAGTGGATCGCGAAATTACTCTTTCAATGTAGACGCGGGTTTCCTCCAACCTCTGTTCGAGCCCCTGGATGGAGTCGAGTTCTTCGGGCGAGAGATCCTCTCCGGTAGAGAGGTGGATCTTGATTGCACGGAGGGCATCTTCCTGTTCCTCCAGTAAGACTGCGAGCAGGTCAACTGTACTCATGGGCATTCGCTTTCACCTCCAGAAAGATTGATGAGTTGACGTCCGAGATGGTGCTTGGGATTCAACACGCGGAGTATTATTCGCCGCGCCACCGAAAAATTGATGTATTCCATCAGCCACCAATCTCAATGGGCGGCCTTGCGAAAAGCTTCAGTTGGTTGCTGCAAGTGTCCAGGTCGCGTCCAAGTCGTTTTCTCGGGCGAGGAGGCCCAAATAATTAGCTTTACATTCTTCTCAAACACGGCGTATGGTCCACCTACAACCGGCACAGCGATGAGGTGCAGCGCTCCCTCGTAACTCCCCTCCGGCCCATTTCTCTATTTCGACAGCGCTCCTCTCTGCTTTGCCCTAATCTGGCGGGCCCCCTAGGAGAGGAGACAAAAATGCAACTACGGAGAAGATGTTGTGCGCTCACACTTGGCTTTGCGATGCCGCTCGCGATGTCGTCCGTCGTACGAGCCGATGCTGTAACCGATTGGAATGCCATCGCCATGCAAGCAATCGCCGGTTCCCCGTCGCATCCCGGGGCGACGGCCATCCTTGACGGCGCGATGGTCCAGGTCGCGGTGTACGACGCCGTCGAGGCGATCAATTGCCGATTCAGGCCATACCACGTACGTATAAAGGGAGCCACAGGTTCGCCGGCGGCCGCCGCCGCCAAAGCCACCCACGATGTTTTGGTAAATCGCTTCCCATCTCTCACCGCATCTCTGGACACGACCTATCACGACTATCTGGCGGCGCACGGTCTGTCGGAGACCGATCCCGGCGTGGCTGTGGGCCAACAAGCCGCCGCCGGTATCATCGCCCTGCGGGCCAATGACGGAAGCTTTCCGGTGAACCCACCACCTTTCATCGGTGGGACCAAACCCGGCGTCTGGCGCCCTACGCCTTCTTATCTCCCGGGACCACCCCCGTCTAATTCGCCTGCGCTGGCGCCGTGGCTGGCCACCGTTACTCCCTTCACCTTAGTCAGTCCATCACAGTTTCGTGCGGTGCCGCCGCCGCCGCTAACGAGCAAGCGGTACGCGACTGCTTACCAAGAGGTCAAGTCCCTGGGCTCCGCCACAAACAGCTCCCGCACCCCCGCGCAGACCGACCTCGCCCTGTTCTGGTACTCCAACTACCAGGTGCTCTGGAACCGTGTACTGAGGGACATCGCTGGGGCGCACGTGCACAACATAGATGACAGTGCGCGGCTGTTCGCGTTGGTTAACCTGGCGATGGCGGATGCTGGGATCACCGCCTGGGATACAAAGTTTCACTATGTCTTCTGGCGACCGGTCACAGCTATTCAAGAGGGCGAGAACGACGGCAATCCGAGAACTGATGGCGATGCGAACTGGCAACCGCTGGTCAATAGTCCGAACTATCCCGACTACACCTCCGGGGCCAACAACCTAACGGGAGCCGCAACCCGTGCCCTAGCCCTCTTCTTTCGGACGGACGAGATGACTTTTTCCGTGACTACCACGAACCCTGCGGCGCTCCAGCAGGTGCGCACGTATAACCAGTTCTCCGATGCCGCCGCCGACGTGGTCGAGGCCCGCATCTATGAGGGAATCCACTTCCGCTTTGCGGACGCGCAGGCGCGGAAGCAGGGGCGCCACGTGGCCAGGTGGGTCTTCTCCCATTTTCTGCGTTCGGTCGACGACGACGAGTGGGACGAACACGACGATGGCGATAACGAGGAGTGATCGAGACAGCGGTTTGTCAGACCGCATATAGACGAATGACCTTCGGCTGAACAAATTCGGACCGCCAAAGCCTAAGCGCGATTGCAACGCATGGGCCGCGTCGGTCCGCGGTTAATCTTGATCGGACAGAAACTGTGGATGCCGTCCGCTCGGTAACACCGACGTCTTCGGCCCACACAACGGTCTCCTTGGAAGTAAGGGTATGCCGGGTTGTTTTCGGATTACGGACAAACCGGAAGCAATCTCGAATGCCCGCAAAGTCAGGTTTTGAGAAACTACGCTGACTCAGTTGTCGAAACCCCGTGGCACTGCTGTAAGCGCGAAATGACGCGCCGAAAGGTCTGACCGGCCTCTGTTTTTATCCCACCGAAATTTTGATGCATCCACTTGTCAGTTTTTGAAGGATTAGCGCATCTACTAGGCAGTTTTGAAGCATTTGGTGCATTCACTTCGCGTTTTCTGTCGCATCCTCTTTATGTGAAGTCGTTGAAAATTGGTCAAGGTTATTGCATCCACTTCTGTGTTTGACAGTGGTCATCCCAGGACCGAGCCTTGCGCCATTACTAGAAGTTCTCCGCCATCAAGATGACGGAAGTTTCGAATCCACTCTCGTGCGATGCGTGGCTGGCAGAAGTCTCGACGCGTGGTCGTGGACGAAAGGGTGACTTTTTGTAAACCTCGCACTATCGGCTGTCACGTTGAGGACCAACATTGGACCGTCCGGCAGCTTCAGAGCTGCAGGCGCGGCCTCAGCCCTGGCGAGCAGGACGCCCCATCGTTCGCTCTGCTCACACACAAGGTGAGACCCTGACACATCATGCTTTATCGATCGACGTTGTCGAGTATCCAGATGTTGCCGGATGTCTGCGCCAAGGGCAACACAAGGCGGCCGTCAGCCAGTGAAAAATCAACGTTGCTTATGTTTTTGGGAATCATCAAGGCCGGCGTCTCGAGCGAAGTGACCTGAAAGGGTTCGCCTTGCAGTTTGCCTTTCACTGGATCGAAGCGAACGCCCCACACATTATAAAAGCCTTTCCGTTCCGAAATGAAGTAGATCGTTTTTCCATCCGGGGACCATCGCGGTTTGTCGTCCCACTGCTTGCCGTCCGTAATGCGAATCCAGGACCCGCCAGCTGCCGGGATCGCGTAGATGGTGGAAGTCAACAAATTGCTTACCGCATTGACGGCAATCCATCTGCCGTCCGGCGAGAAGTGAGCCTGGTATAGCTGATAGTTCGGGTCCGAAATAATTTCGCGCGCGGAGGATTTCCCGGATAGAGGGGGATCGACAAATATCTTCCAGATGGAAGGACTTGAGTCATCATAGCGCGACACGAGCACAGACTTTCCATCGGGAGACCAGTCGAACACTGCGAAAGGTGAACCTATCACCTCAACCGGGTCTTCAGTGCGGTTTTCGCTCGACCAGACGATGAGTTGGGTCTCGCCGACCTGGTGACCCTTAAGATCTTTAACGTGGGAGTAAGCGGCTCGCTTGCCGTCTGACGACCAAACCGGAGCACTGCCACCATTGTAATAAGACTCAGTTGCCACAAGCGGTTTTTCACGTCCATTCGGGACAGAGGTTTCCCATATTCCTGTCTTGCCATCACGGATGCCCCAGACGCTTAGCTTCTTTCCATCTCGCGAGAGATCCAACGACCAGGCTTCGATTCCAGCAGACGTGACGGGTTCGCCCGGCCCCGTAACACGCCCGTGTTTGGCGTCGAAAGGAAATGCCCAGGCGCGAATCTGCTGACGCTCACTGGTAAATGCGAGCCTGGTCCCATCGGGAGAGACGGAGAGTTCGGCATCGGGTCCCGGAGATGTGGTCAAACGCTCGACATTCGTGGGCTGCAATGTGGCCGGGTCGACGGTCATGCGCCAGAGATTTCTTGCCCCGCGAAATCTGCGCTCGAAGAATAAGGCTTTCCCCGACGGCGCCCAGGCGAACCTGTAATCCGTTCCCCACTCCGGAATGGCGGGTGCCGCAGCAAGTCCTTCGAGCTGCTTCCGGAGTTCGGGTGGAAATCTCGATTCGATCGCACGGCCTCCGTCAACCGGCTCTGTCGAGAAATTGGGAACGAGACTACCGATGGGGAAGGTGCCGTTGACGTTAAAAATCCAAGCCGTAATCCTCTTGCCGTCCGGGTGCCACGTTGAAAAGACCGGCACGCGATCCGCTAGATCGGTCAGAATCTCACGAGGCGGGCTCCCGTCCAGGGCGACTACATATGCCGATTTCGCCATGAAGTTGAGCGCAGGCAGGAACAGAATCCGCGAACTGTCTGGCGACCAACGAGGATAGTGGCCGTACGAAGCAATCTTACGTTGCAGTCCGGCTCCGCCCAGCGCGGGCGTGATGTATATTCCGCCTTCGCCTTCCTCGGAACGATAAGCGATGTACTTGCCGTCGGGCGACCAGTCCGGTTGCCAGTTTTGGCCAGGACCTTTTGTGATCTGAATAGGATCGCCGCCGCTGATTTGTTGAATCCAGATATCGTACTTTCCGCCCCGGTCAGAGCTGTAGGCGACAAAACGGCCGTCTGGCGACCAGGTAGCACCGGTCTGCAGGCCGTCGTCGAATGTAAGCCGGGTCAGGGAGCGCTGAACAGGTTTCGCTGGACGATTCACAAGCCATTTCTTGTACGCGAACCATCCTGCGCCGGCCAGCAGACAGAGCGCGCCAAGCGCAACCAGCAGGCGCTTTCCCTGGGGCTTGCGGCTTTCTTCACGCGGGGGCGATTGATCTGCTGAAGTTGGCTCAATTGGGGTTTCGCTGAACACTCCTGGAGTACCGGCGAGCGGGAAGCCATCCTCGGAAACCTGCACATCGCAGAGAAAGCGGTAGCCGACGGTAGGGACTGTGGCAATGTAGCGCGGCTCGTGGATGTCGTCACCGAGCAGACGCCGCAGGACTGCGACACTTCGCGTGAGAGAACTCTCGGAGACCGAGCAGTCGTTCCAGACTGCTTCGAGAAGCTCGTCTTTTGTAACCACCCGGTCCGCGTGATGCAGCAGAAATTGCAGGACTTTAAAGACCTTCGGCTCAAGGGGCAGTACTTCTCCGGCCTTGGTGACGGAGAAGTTGCGCTCGTCGACCTGTACGTCGGCAAACCGAAAAATGCAGCCCGTCTGCTCCATCTGATCCCTCGTAAAACCATCATTGGCTTTAGGGAAATGAGAAGGAATCCGTAAAGACCCTGCGAAGCCCCGAGCGGAGAGTTCACCCAGCCAACCACGCTGAGGTGACTTTCCATGAAGACTCTCAAATGGCTCACATCTGCCAGTCTCGCTCTTGTCATGCTTCCAGGGCTCTATGCTGAGCCGCACTGCCCGGGAAATGTGCCCAGTATACGCCCGCGCATCGTCGGTCGCTCCCTGATGATTGTTTCCGTCATGCTGAACAGCTCAGGCCCGTATGACTTTGTGCTGGATACAGGAGCGCGGCTGACGATTGTTGATCGCTCCTTGGCCTCCGAGCTTCATCTCGCGCGGTTAGGCCCAACGCATGTAACAGGAGTGGGGACTTACATGAATGCAGAATATGGAGAGCTGGAGACACTTCAGGCAGGGACGCATGCAATAAAACGGCCGCTCATTCTTATACAGGACCTCAGGTGGGTACAGCAGAGCGACCGGCATGTTCGCGGCATTCTGGGCTCGAACTTCCTTAAGCATTATGACCTGCTGATTGATTATGAACGCCGCATTCTCTGCTTGGACAATATGGGGGAGATGCAGAAGAAAGTGAAGGGAGCACGCATTGCGCTGACGCCATCGCCTTACGCGGAACGCGATCAACCATTTACGCAGCTTCTGATCATCGCGGCGCGTGTTCCTGGTATTGCACACGAGCCGCTGTTCTTTGTGCTGGATTCTGGTGCTGACACGCCGGTTTTGTTCAAGGCCGGAGTGTGGTTGCACTCTACGTCGTTTATTACCTCACCCCTGCGCCGTCATCAGGCCGACGAGGTGGTGCAGGGCCTTGCTGTTCTACCACCATTGGATATGAAAGTCGGAGCCTCTTCCCTTCATCAGATATCGTTTGTGACACCGGTGGCTGCGGGAAAGGAAATTCCTGTAAAACCAGATATCGATGGGCTGCTGCCAACGAGCCTCTTCCGGAGTGCATTTATCAGTTATGCGGATCACTTTGCCATTCTTGAACCGCGATGAGCCTTCAGCATCGCCCTGGAAGCTGAGATTTTCTCACTAGCCCGATTTGGGCACCGCCGTCACGGTCTACCCCCGCGATGCGGCACCGAGCCTATCACCGGCTTCTCGGAAGTTGACTCCGAACCTCCTGAAAAGTTGGGTTTTCGGCGAGTTCACTCTGTATAGGATCGTGGTTTCCCAAAACCCCGTTTTCAGGGGGACAGCGTCTCAACGTTCAAAACGAATCAGTTCCTTAAAGCCGGCTTCCGAGGATGGGCCAGGCGATTTGAGAATCGCTCGCAACGGTTACCAACGACTTTGTTGTGTCGTGAATGTGAATTCGATAGCTTTGTGCCATCACAACACTTTAAAGCTCCCGGGACAGCATGCTGCGCTGATTTCGCAGGCAGCTTCTGCGACTTCTTTCAGTCGGATTTCGTCTTGTCCTCATAACCATTCACTTTGGAAGGCGAGAATTTCCATGAATCTGCACCGCTTTAGGCTGGCTGCCGTTATGGTCACGGCTCTGCTCATTTCGTCCGCAACCGCACAGAAACAGGCAGGCGACAAAGTCGATCTGGATGTGTTGGCACAGATCAAGACCGAGGCCTATCAGGGTTCGCAAGTGATGGAAAATCTCTATTACATGTCAGAGGTCTACGGTCCGCGCGTCAACAACAGCCGCAATCACCGCGCTGCCGCCGAGTGGGCTATGAAGCAGATGAAAGAATGGGGGCTCAAAAACGTTCATCTCGAAAAGTGGCCCTTCGGATATGGGTGGCAGATCAGGAAGTATTACGGCGCGCTGGAATCTCCTGCCTACGCCTCGCTGCCCGGTTTCCCTCTGGCATGGACGCCCGGAACCAACGGCCCCGTCACCGCAGATGCGATGTTTGCCCCCATCCACTCGAAGGACGACTTCGCCAAGTACAAAGGCAGGCTGAAGGGCAAGATTGTGCTCATCTTTGACCTTGCTCCGCTAAGGCTCCACACGACGGCGGAAGCGGCGAAGTCCCCAACGGATGAGGAGATTCTGGCGCGCGCAGGCTCGATGCGCGGTGGCGGCCCCGGGGGGCGCCCTCCTGCCGCCCCAGGCTCTCCTGAAGCCAATCGCGACCCCAGCGGTCGAGGCAGGCCCGGAGAGGGAACATGGGAGTTCACCCCGACGTCGCTTGCCTTGTCGGGAAACCAGGCTCTGCGGAACGAGCTCAACGCCTACCTTAAGGAAGAAGCTCCGGCTGTGGTTCTCACTCCGGGTTACAACGGAGACGGTGGCACCATCTTCTCAAGCTACGGCGGCTCTCAGAACCCCAAGGACCCGGTCCCTCCACCTATGGTGGCCATCGGTGCCGAGCAGTACAACCGCGTCGTCCGTCTGCTGCAGCACGGAACCACACCCAAACTAACCTTCGACGTCCAGGTCGAATACCAGAAGGACGACCAGAATGCCTTCAATGTCATCGGCGAAATTCCGGGTACCACCAAGCCGGATGAGATCGTGATGCTCGGTGGCCACTTCGATAGCTGGCAGGGCGGCACCGGCGCTACTGATAACGGCACCGGCTCCTCGGTGGCGATGGAAGCCATGCGCATTCTCGCCACGCTCAAGAAGCCGATGGCGCGCACAGTCCGCATTGCCCTGTGGGGCGGCGAAGAGGAAGGTGTCTATGGTTCTACCGCCTACGTGCAACGGCACTTTGCTCCACGCGACACCATGAAGAAGACTCCGGAGTACGACAAGTTCGACGTCTACTTCAACGACGACGGTGGCTCGGGCAGGTTCCGCGGAGTATCGGCGGGAGGCAGCCCGCAGATGGCGGAGATCTTCAGGTCCTGGATTGAGCCCATCAAAGACCATCACATCGTTGCTGTCGCGGGCACGGAGTTCAGGCCCACCCCGTCACCGGGTGGGACAGACTCGACCGCCTTCTCATGGATAGGTCTAAACGGCATCGGTTTCATGCAGGACGCGCTGGAGTACGGCACACGGACCCACCACTCCAATGCCGACCTCTATGACCGCGTGCAGAAGGACGATGTGATGCAGGGCTCCATGATCGAAGCATGGTTTGCCTACAACGCAGCAACCCGTGCGGAGATGCTGCCACGCATCCCAACCCCGGAGCCTTTGAAAACCAACGAAGCAAAACAGGAACGACAAAGAGGTGGGGCATAAAGCCTCACCCCTTTTCATTGCACTGACTGCTTGGGCTGGTCAATGCAACTGGAGTTCCTCAAAAGTTAGGTTTTGAGCAAGTTCACTCGGCCAGCTGTAGGATTAGTCACGTGGATACCAGGGACTTGCGAATTCCTCATTCTTCCGTCGTCGGACTTAATGACGAATTGGTGTGCTGGGCGGTCGTTGATCCTATCTGGCCTACAGCCGAAACTAAAGATGAACTGGCCCTTCTTGATCAAGGCACCAAAGGGCAGCAGGCGATCTATGCCACGATTCTGTACGCCCAGGAAGTAGACAACGGCGGCTTGGCACAATTCTTCGGAAATTCCAGCGGAATGCTTTGGCAACATGTAAGAAGCGGGTTGCAGCTCCTTGATGCCCAAGAGCAGATGGCTCTAATCACCGCTGCAATAGAAGCCTTTCCGCAAGGAGCGCCCTCAGCCGAACAGAGCGCGAGACAGCAGGCACTGCGAGAAATCACACAAGAACAACGAAATCTTTGGCGAGCGGGTGAAGGCCGAGTCTATGCTCTTGGCGGATTCTTTGCCGACCTCCGGCCAGTCTGGACGCGATACATACAAACTCACCCGGAAGATTTCTTTTTATCGAGCTAGAGATAGAACACGCATTTCATCTTCTCTATCGTTACTTCCCTCAAAGTTAGGTTTCCGGCAAGTTCAAGGGCGGTGCTGACCAGATTGCGAAGTTTCGTATAACCCCCGTTTCTGCGGGAAGCTCCAGCCGACGCCGGCGAAAACCAGCCGGCCTCGTCTTCCGACTCCCTAATCTAGCGGGGACACCCGCAACGCCCC
>NZ_JBZYWL010000010.1:0-105532 GCF_059115365.1 Edaphobacter sp. FHG110511_03
GCCTCGAGAACGGGCACTAACGGGTCGCGGATTCCGAGGACCCGAGCCGCCTCGAGCGCGTCGCGATAGTTTTCATAAATCATCTGCTGATCAAATGTCGCGCCCAATGTCTGCGAACTGTTGGCATTTTCCGGTGACGACGATGGCTTGGCGAGCAGCTTGCCACCGATATCCTGCACGAAGCGCGACAAGAAATTTGCCTGTCCACGCATGGCCGGATAGACGACTTCGCGGAGCAGCTTTTTGTCTCGCGTGAAATCGTAGTCGTCCCAGAACAGCATTGTGGTCCACGGGCCGGTGCCGAACCCGGAATGACTGACCTTCCCGCTACGCTCGTACGGGCGCATGGAATTGCCCAGCGCCCAGCCGTTGTCACCGTCGGCAGCTAAGCCGGAAGGGTGATATTGGGTGAGGTACTGCTTCGCCAGGGCTTGATGGGCAGGAAGATAGGCTCGATAGAAATCAATATATGGATCAAACAACTCCGGCAGGTTGGTGTTGAACGCGAGCCAGTAGTTCATCTGCTGGTTCACATTGTGCCAGTAGCCCGCTGTCCAGGGAGGATCTTGATAGACGTTCCATACGCCCTGCAGGTTTGGCGGCAATGCCCCGGATCGGGACGAAGAGATCAACAGATAGCGTCCGAACTGGAAGGCCAACTCGTCCAGGTAGTCGCTTGATTCACCCGATCGGACCGCATCGATCAGTTTGTCGGTGGTTATCGACGGCATCGGAGTGTCGAGACTGAAATTTACCCGGCCATAGAGTTTTGTGTAGTCCGCCTCGTGGCGCGCTAACAGGTCGTCATAACTGCGGGTGACCGCCGCAGCAATTGCGTCGCTGACCTTCTTGTGGGGATCGGGAAAACCGTTGAGCTTCTCCAGCCGATCAGTAACCGAGAACACCTGGGGATTCCCGATTTGGTAATTGGTGCCAACGGCGATCAGAATGACGGCACTGGTAGCACCCCGCACGCTGATGGAGCCACCATCAGAATTAGCCGCTATCAGTGTTCCACCCTGAGGGATCACCTTGAACTGTCCCTCGAACTTGATTCCGTAATAGTCCATCGTTCCCGCCAGAGTGATGGTATTGCCGTCAGCCTTGACTGTGCCGTGCTTGCCGCGGTTGTCGTCTTTGGCATGGCGGAAGTCGACAAGATAGGGAATTGTGGGATGGAGCGTGAACTCCAAAGCGCCGGCCTTCGAGGCACGCAGGCGAATCACGAATACCTTGTCAGGGTAGCTGGCGAAATATTCTCGCTGGTAGTTCACGCCCGCATCGTCGTAGGAAACATGGGCAGTCGCGCTGTTCAGCACCAAGTCCCGCGAGTAGTTGCTGGGTGCCGTGTGTGGAAACTCTAGAAAGACCTCGGCAAAGTTATTCAAGCCGCCTATCTTTTCCGTTGGAGCGTCCACCAGGCTGTTCTCGGTAATCTGTAGCCTCTCCTGCTGTACGCCGCCAAACAAGTTCACACCCATATAGCCATTGCCCAGCGGCAGGGACTGACTGACCCATCCATCATTGTTATTGGTAGCGGGATGGTCATACAAAAGTCGTAACGGAGTTCCCGAACGGCCGGCAGACGCGGTTGCAGAACGGCCCGCGCGACCAACCTGCGAGAGAGCGGCAGGCATTGGAAGCAGGGTAACAACAGCTAAAACGATCAGCCGCATAGCAAATGATGTCCTCTTCAGAGATTCGGAAAATCAACTGGCAAGCTCGCCCTTCTTTATGGTGAGCTTGATTCCGTCCGCTCAATGTAATTTACCTGCGAATTGAATGTTTTACCAATGATTGCGAGCAAACGGTGTTATATTGTCCTCGGCCATATCTATGGTCGGCGTTAACCTCTTTGGGCATTCAGAGTCTAAGCCGCTTCGTGTTGCGAAAATCGAGATTGCCGACAAGTCGCGAGACGTCCGCTTATCATCGGGATAGGACTCCGTAAACGGTACAGATCAACCGGCGCTTGTTATGAAAGATAAGGGAGGTAGAGAGGTGCCGGGTCTTCTCGCAACGCCTTCGGGTAAGGGAAAATAGTCTTCAGTACTGATCCACCGAAGCAAAGGTAGCATTGGGATTCTTGTCTGGCAGTGATGCATCCGGGCAAACTGGAAGGTGGTTCCTGGGGCATGCGGATTCGCGGGCAAAACGGCGAGGCTGACATTTCTAATGGGCTAGAAACCCTGACATTTCTATCGGGTGCCAACAGGACATCAGATCTACGCCGTCAGATGGTGCCGCTCATCAGGTGTTCATCACACTGCGAAAAAATCTATCTACGATACACCCTTGAAAGAGAGTGCTAAACATGCGCTTTAAATGTTCGTTCACGTCCCCTGCGGCCCATTCGATCTTGTTTTGCCTGCTAGCAGGTCCTGGCTTGGCTCACGCTCAGACACTACCTCCTCCGAAAAATAGCTCTGATTTCAACGTTGGTCCGGTAAAGGATGCGGCTACGGGAGTCACACCGGCCGGAAAGAACGCGGCTTCACTCGGCTCTCCAACATCCCAATCAAGCAGCCCGGATCGCACCGTTGGTCCCCAGCAGGATGGGTCCATTGTCGTCTCGGATAACCAGAGGCTGACACCGGCCGGAAGGATCATTGAACTCGGATCGCCTGTGCGTGCCAAGGCGATCACGCTCAATCCGAAAGCCGCCACACATACCGGTGCTGTGCTCCTGATGGGATCGCCGCAACCGATCATCGTATTCGATACCGTGACCGGAAAAGTTCTTCAGCGCTTCATTCCGACAGGCGCTACGGGAGATTCTCCCAAGGGGTTGCAGACCGGATCGTTCACCGGAATCACCTACTCCTCGGACGGGTCGAAGTTGCTCTTCAGCCAGGACAACAATTATGTAGTTGTGACCAACGTGAACCGCGAGACGGGCTTGTTGACTCACGAGCAGAGGGTCGACTTACCTGCTCCACCTGCGGATGGACGTCCTTATCACAACGCGAAGTCGATTAATCCGGGCGGCATTGCATTCTCTGAAGACAACAAGCGAGCGTATGTGGTACTCAACGCCGCTAACACGCTCGGCGTGATCGATCTTACGACTTCTCCAGCAAAGCTCATCTCGCAAATCCGAGTCGGCAATGTCCCGAACAGTGTGGTTGTGAATGGCAAGTATGCCTATGTCAGCAATGAAGGTGGACGGCCTGCTACGAATGGAGACTTCACGAATTACTCCGATGGAACCCCCATCGTCGTAGACCGAAAGGATGCATATACCCTCACCGGCACGGTGTCTGTCGTCGATCTCGCCGAGGGGAAGGAGGTCAAGACGATTCAAGTCGGCCTGCACCCGGCGGGCATGGCGATCTCCGGATCCAATCTCTATGTGGCCAACGCCTACAGTGACAGCCTATCTGTGATTGATCTCCGTATCCATGCGGTCACCCGGACCATCAATCTCAGCGTTCCGATCGCTCGAGGCGTCTTTGGCTCCGGCCCGAACGGCGTCGCCGCGACGCAGGATAGAAAGGCCTATGTAACACTGGGGCAAGCCAACGCCGTGGCTGTCGTCAACCTCCAGGGCCGGGATGCCAATCCGGTCATTGGCTATATTCCGACAGCCTATTTCCCGACCTCCATCTCTTACGACAAGGCACAGAAGCAGCTTGTGATCGCCGACGACAAGGGGCTGGGGTCGAGAGGCAGTACGAGTAGGAAGAATGAAGTGATCGGATACAACACGCACGCCGATACCGGGGTTGTGAATCTGATTCAGGAGCCGAACGCGAGCGAATTGGCCACGCTCAGCAAGCAGGTCTTCACAAACAATCACTGGGATCTGACCACGAACATCGAGGTTGGACCGCAATATGTCGATCCGCACGCTACGCCGGTAGCGGTTCCCAAGCATATCGGTGAGCCTTCTTTGATCAAGCATGTCTTTCTGATCATTAAAGAGAATCGCACCTATGACCAGATACTCGGAGATGTCGCTTGGGGCAATGGAGCTTCGGCATTTGCGATCTTTGGATCCGTCGTACCGAATCAACATGAGCTCGTAAAGCGCTTCCCTCTTCTCGATAATGTGTACGCTCCGAGCCGTCAGTCTGCTGATGGCCATCCATGGATCGGCATGTCCGGATCGTTCTACTCCAACGACATCCTATCGCCGGACTGGATCCGTTCCTATCCCGGCGGCACCTCGGAAGATGCCTTAACCTATACCCCCAAAGGTTTCCTTTGGACGTCGGCGGAGGCCAGGGGACTTTCCGTCCGCCTGTACGGCGAATGGAGCGGCGGCGTAACGATCGCCAAAAAAGTCGATGGAAGCGCCTATGCATGGAGCGATTTCTACAACACGTCGCTGTGCAAGGAAGGCAAGGCACCAACATCTAGCTGCATCGTTCCAGATGACGCGATTAAGGTATCTTCTGAGATTCCATCCGCAGCGAAGATTATGGATCCGCATTATCCTCCGTTCAACCTTGTGATTCCGGATCAGTACCGCATGGATTACTGGATTCCTGAGTTCAAGCGTCTGGATGCGGCGGATCGGGTTCCCAATCTCACGATTCTCTGGCTTCCGAATGACCATACCGCCGGCACCACAAAAGGCCAGCCTTATCCTGTGAACTACCAGGCGGACAACGATCTCGCGCTTGGCCGCATGGTAGACGCCATCAGTCACAGCAAGATTTGGGCGGACTCAGCCATCTTCGTAGAGGAGGATGACTCGCAAGCCGGGGCCGACCATGTCGATGGTCACCGGCAACCGGTCTACATCATCAGCCCATACACAGCGGCACCGCAGATGCCCGGTCAGGGCAAGGCAATCCACACCACGTACACAGCCGAAAACATTAACCGCACCATCGAGAACATTCTAGGGATGCAGCCTCTGACCCAATTCGATCTGGTTGCTTCACCTATGTTTGATGCGTTCCAGAATACGCCGGACCTTACCCCCTACGATCATCTGGCTGCCGTTGTCCCGTTAGATGAGGGTCCGGGTCTACCGGCGGGAAAGACCGTATCTGACTACACTCCGCTGCAGAAGGCATGGCTCAAAGCCACGGCCGAAGTGATGAAGGGGAAGTACGATAAAGCCGATGCGGTGGACCCGAACTTTCTCAATCACGTGACCTGGTACTCCGCGACGGATTGGAAGCGTCCATATCCCGGAGAAGACAAGTTGCTCATGCCGGGTCGCTTCGTTAAAGCCGCCAAGAAGTATACCGGCGATGACGATGATGATTAATGATTGCTTATAGAGATCTCCCTCCCGGAGGAGGGGATCTGTTGAGCATTCACTGCGATCGTAACGGTAACCGTAAAAAGCAAGGGTGGAGCACCTGGATTCGGTGTTCCACCCTGATATGTTTTTGTGCGGATGAGGTATTGATTAGAACGAATAGCGCAGACTGAACTGCACGATACGCGGCGATCCTGAGCCAGTGATTTTGCCAAACTGTGTACTTGTCATCGTTCCATTTGGATTGCTGAGGTTTACGTTGTTGAAGAGATTGAAGAGCTCGCCGCGGAACTGCAGGCTGCTCTCACGCCAGATAGGAAAGCTCTTGAACGCGGAGAAATCAGTATTGACGGTGCCAGGTCCCACCAAGATATTGCGAGGTGTGTTGCCATAGGGATACTGCAGTTTCCCTGTCTGCACAGGAGTAAAGGCAGACGTGTTGAAGAATTGCTGGATCTTGTCGCCTCTGCTGCGGCCACCCTGCAACTTAGGATTACCTGAAACATTGGGACGATCGTTCGTATTTCCATCGAGATTAGTGTCGACTCCCGAGGTGATGTTGAAGGGTGTTCCGGTCGATAGGGTCGTAATTCCATTGAGCTGCCATCCGCTCAAGACTTCCCGACCTAACATACCCCACTGCTTGACGCCGGGAACAGCCCAGAGATACGACGCGACAAAGCGCTGCGGCATATCCAGGCTCGATAGTCCCCGATCCCTTCCGATATTGTTGTTATCGACCAATGAGGTTCCGGAGAGGCTGCCAGGATCGGCGGAGACAAAGTCGATGGTCTTCGACCAGACATAACTTGCCGATATCGAGAAGTCATGCACAAACCTCCGCGTCAATATCAGCTGCAGCGCGTTATAGGATGCATTAGCCGCAGGGGTGAGTTGAGTGATGGAGCCGAACGCATAGGTTGTGGGTGTCGGCTGATAGGGGCGACGGCTGTTAAGACCGTTGGTTGTTGTGCTGGCACCAGGAGCGAACACAGCAGAGTTCGCATCGCGCAAAAGATATGTCTTACGAGTTCCGTTGCCGACATAAGTGGCCTGTGCGGACCATCGCGAGCTCAACTGTTGCTGAAGGGTCAGATTGTACTCGTGCACATAAGGTGTACCCCCGGCGTTCGGCGCGAGACCGACTGTTGCCGCTCCCGAACGGAAGGTAGGATTTTGAAGGTTCACGATATAGGGGAAAGGATCGGCACCAGGACCGAATGGGGTGACGAGATTCGGCGTCTTGTTGATGGTAATGTCCAACAGGAACGGCTGCTGCTCAAGGTTCGCGGAGAAGGTCGCCTGGCTAGCCGCATAGAAGAGACCGTACGCGCCACGCAGCGAGGTCTTGCCATCGCCGAAGACGTCATAGGCAAAGCCGACTCGAGGGGCAAAGTCTCTCCACTGCGTATGGATGATTCCGTCCGGGACGCCGGGGTCCCCGGCTGCGAGAATACCGAGAGGCGCCGAAGGAAAGCGCCGCGACTGTACATAGGGCGAGAATGTGCCGAAGTCATTCTGTCCGGTGTAAGGAGCGAATGCTTCCCAGCGTAGTCCCAAATTGAGCGTCAGCCTATGGGTGATCTTCCAATCATCCTGCGCGAAGAGCGAAGGGTCGGGAGCGTGAAGCCGATGGAATACACCGCTGTTCTGCCGCCAGCTGTTCGCCTTGCCGAGCAGGAAGTCAGCCAGAGCATTGCCGGTTGTCGATCCGGTGAAGCCCCACTGCGCCGAGCCCGCATAGCCGCCAGTCTCTGCATACTTGTTCCAGAGGAAGGAGCCGCCGAACTTGAGATCGTGACTGCCATGTGTCCAATTGAATGTATCGACTACGCCGATCGCCTGCTGGGCCTGGTTGTCGACGCCGCTGCTACCGGAGCCCATAGACCAGTATCCGGTGATGCTGATCTGCGGTTGTGTCGTCAAGGCAGAGCCCGCGGGGGCCAGACTGCCAAGATCACTGAGCGTATTGTTCTCGAACAGATTGCCAAGGATGCTGTGATTAAGCGAATAGAAAAATCGAATGTTGTTAAGCTTGTTCGGGGATACGATCCATGTTTCGCTGAGAACCGCGTTGTCCTGAATGCTCTTGAGCGAAACTCCGCTGAAGTCCAGAATCTGATTGCTGCCGGCTGTAGGATTACGGCCTGTGCCGTGCGAATCGAAGTACATCAGCGAGGCAGTATGGTTCGGAGCAATCTGATAATCCGCATGGGTAAGATACTGATTGGCAGCGGTATTTCCAGGAGAGGTCTGCTGCCCAGGGTGCCCAGTAACCGGATCGGATAAAGGAACCGTCTTCAGCAGGTTCTGAGCAACTGGATCGAGAAGATTGCTACAGATCACTCCCTGTTTGCCATTGCAACTATAGAAGCTACCATCGGGCATCTTCGGCCATTTGGAGGATGGCAGCGAAGAGAGATCACCCGTTGCCTGCGCTGTTGTTGGCGTAATCAGACTGGCTGAGGAAACTGTCGCGGGACTGGAGATACGCAGACCTTCGTAGGAGAAGAAGAAGAACAGCTTCTCTTTGATGATGGCCCCCCCAATATTGCCCCCGAACTGGTTCTGCTTCAGTGGAGTAACAGCGTTGTTGAAGTAGCTCTTCGCGTTCAGAACATTGTTGCGGAGATAGTCGTAAAGCAGCCCATGAAACTGATTGGTTCCCGACCGCGTGATCAGATTAACGACGCCTCCGGGTGCTCGTCCGAACTCTGCATCGAAGTTGCTGGTGAGCAAACGGAACTCATGGAGTGCATCCGGATTTGGAATCAGGTTGCCGCCGTCGCGGTAGATCGCCGTATCAAATACTCCGTCTAGATAGTACGAGTTTAGTGCGGTGCGAATTCCGTTCACGCTGAAGGATGCTCCGGTTGAGTCGCCGATTGCCGATTCTCCACTGTAGTTCGTCACGCCAGGAACAAGCTGTACTAGCGAATAAGCATTTCTTCCGTTAAGAGGAAGATCTGCGATCCGCTTTTGATCTACGGTCTCTCCGAGCTGTGACTCGCGCGTGTCGATCATTGTGGTCTCTGCGGTAACGCTTACGACATCGCTAGTCGCACCGGGCGTGAGTGAGAAGCTGATATGGACATTCTGGCTGATATCAAGTCGAATGCCCTGCTGAGTTTGTGTGCTGAATCCCTTGGCTTGTGCAGACACGGAATAGTCTCCAGGGGTCAGTGCGGGAAACGAGTAATCTCCTGCCTCATTCGTCATCTGGATATGGGTCTCACCGGTGTCGACGCGGATTGCCGTAATCGAAGCGTGCGAAACCACAGCATTGCTTTGATCCATGACCGATCCGTAAATAGATCCTGTCGTCGTCTGCGCGTGTAAAGACGCTCCATATGCGAGGAGAAGAACGATAAAAAGGGCTGTGAACAGTACTCGAGAGCGAGACAACACCTTCATGATTTTCATTTGATTTCCGGACTTTGATTTGCTGTTGTTAGTTCGCCAGATAGAGTTGTCCGCATAAAGGCGAAAGTGCTCGTGCGGCCAGCTGTCTGAAAAATCTATCGATTCGTCTTCATGTATCCGTTTACACAATCACATTCAACAACGAATGAAGAGGCAATGAATTGAGTGCAAAGCTCTGAGAGGTCTTTACGCCTGCGCCTTATATACAGATCTGTCTCTGGTATTGGGTACCTAAACAAAGGTTTGCGGCTCGAAACTTCAGAGGCTCCTCATCGACTTGCACGTGCTCCTTTCGAAACGCGCAGTCATGCAATTCTCCCTACTGGAGTCGTGGCGTTGCCCGACTGTCTTTGCGGTCCTCGTCGCCGTCTTTATCGTCTGCTTCACCTACATCAATAAGGGGACGAAAACGATGCACAGGGGCGGCATTACGGAATCCTTGCCACGGGCATTCTTCCAAATGATTTCGTTCAGAGCATGCATGGCACGCGGTCCACGCCGGAAAAATCCATCTTGCTGCTGGCTTTTGCTCCATAGGAGTCTTTTGTGTTCTTCGCATACACGTCGATTAGCGGCTTGATAACGCGGAACGGTGCCGGATCAGGCGTTGCGCCCAAAGAGGCGTACATGGGCATTGCCGCAGCGTCGTACTGGCTCATGGGCGGCAACCCCAGCAAAAGTTCCATGGACAGCAGCATTGAACTGGTTGAGTACAGTGTGCTGTCAACAATTCCACGTTTCACATATGGACTGATAACCAGCCCCCCAGTGCGGCGCGCATCCACATGATCGGCTCCATCCTGAGCATCGTCTTCAATGATGAAGATGGCGGTATTCGGCCAATGCGAAACAACAGCCCAACCGCGGTTTCAACTCCGGTACCGGTGATCAAGGTCTGATGTGAGATTTCGCTTCGTTGGCTAAACCTTTGACGGCATACTGCGTTTCGCGAATCATCAGGACGCAGCCACAGACCAGCGCGATGACCGCTGATGCTCCACAGACGACGCCAACTCCGGCTGCTATCTGGAACGCTGATCGCCAACCGGAATACGCCACGATAGAACCGGCAATCGAGATGAGAGCCGAACTGGCAAACAGCCCGAGACCCAAGTAAAAGCAGCGAAGCGCTCGTAACAGCAGTTGGGCACGCATTTGCAGGTCGGGGAGCTGGGCGGCCAAAATCTCATGATCTCTGGCGCCCGGCTCGAGCTTTGCTAGTTGGTCGGTCACGGCGTGAGTGCGATCGGCTACGCGCGCGAGGCGATTGTTCGTGCCAAGCGCCAAAACGGAGGATGCATTCGTGAGCACTGCGGGTGCGACCACGATTGTGAGGATCGAAAACGGATCTGCGGCGATCAAAGTATATTCCATCCTTCCGTCCTCAGTGCTTGCGGACCCGCTAACCAGGATCGCCAACCGGTGGGGCAATCATATGGCTAACTCGAAACCTATCACCTGCAAATCTCTGTTCAAGAACTCATCGATGCCGCGCCCTTGAAAATACCATCATCCTCTCCTCCGATTGAAAACATCAGGAACTTTTGTCACTCAGAGTTCGCTTTGTCGCATCTGTTTTATTGCGTAATCGCAGGCTCGTGCGGTCATTGCCATATACGTAAGGGAGGGGTTCTGACAGGCCGATGATGTCATAAACGAACCATCTGTTATGAAGAGGTTTTTGACATCGTGCGCTTGGTTCCACTGGTTCAACACTGAACTCTTCGGATCGCGTCCCATGCGGGCGCTTCCCATCTCGTGAATACACTCTCCAGGCAGTGACGGTGTCATCATCAGCGTTATATCTTTCGCGCCTGCCGCCTGCAGCATCTCGGCGGCGGTCGTCGTCGCATCCTTGAAGATAGCTAGCTCGTTTTCGCGCCACTTGTGGCTGATCCTCATAGCAGGAATGCCCCAGGCATCTACTTTGTTCTTATCAAGAACCATGCGGTTCTCTGGATGCGGAAGGCACTCGCCCCAGGCACCAAAGGCGAATCGCCACGGTCCAGGCTGTCGCAGCTGATGCTTGAAGTCTGCCCCGAAGCCCAGCATCTCGCTGCCGCGTCCCCAGTCCTCGCGCCCGGCGCCGCCCTGGTAGCCGTAACCACGCACGAAGTCCGGATGCTTGTCCTTGACATTGCGGAAGCGGGGTATGTAGATACCGTTCGGCCGGTTGCCCAACTGCTGGCGGTCTTCGTGGCCGGGCATGATGCCACTGGCTCCGGCGTGGAAGATGTGGTCCATCAGATTGCGTCCCAACTGGTCGCTTGAGTTAGCCAGGCCGGTCGAGAACTCCGGCGTTGCCGAGTTCATCAGGACGCGCGCCGACTCCAGCGTCGAGGCACATAGAAAGACGACCTTCGAATGAAACTCAATCGACTCTTTCGTCTGTGCGTCAATTACACGTACACCGGTAATGCGTTGTGTCTTCGAATCGAAGACCAAGCTGTGCACCACGCTGAAAGGGCGAAGCGTCATTTTGCCCGTTGCCTCGGCGGCGGGCAGAGTCGAATGGATACTGCTGAAGTACGAGCGAGTGATACAGCCGCGTCCGCACGGCCCGCAGTAGTGGCAGGCTGCACGTCCGCGGTGGGGGACAGTCAAAATAGCCGTACGACCCATGGTCAGGCGACGATCAGGAAACTGCTTAGCCACGATGTCGCGCATCTCCAACTCGGCGCAGTTCATCTCAAAAGGCGGCAGAAATTTGCCGTCGGGTAGCTGCGGCAGTCCCTCGGCCTGTCCGCTGACGCCGATGAAATCTTCCACGTAGTCGTACCAAGGCTCGATGTCCTTGTAGCGGATCGGCCAGTCGACACCGTGACCGTCTTTCAGGTTTGCTTCAAAATCAAGATCGCTCCAGCGATAGCTCTGGCGTCCCCACATCACCGAGCGTCCGCCAACGTGACGCCCGCGTAGGAAGAGGTACGGCTGATCGGCAGGCGTGGTGTACGGGTTTTCGAGATCGTCAACGAAGAACTTGGCGTTCCACTCGTCGGCGATGTGACGCTGCACAGGCTGATGGACCTTCATGTACTGTCGGTCCTGCATGCCGCGGAACTTTACATTCCACGGAGGCACGTGCTCAGCATAGTCGCGTTCCGGCACTATTGTCTGACCGGCCTCGAGCACCAGCGTTTGCAAGCCCTTCTCTGTAAGCTCTTTGGCGGCCCAGCCACCCGTAATGCCCGAGCCGACGACAATCGCATCGTAAGTATTCGTCTTCTGTGTCTGCATGTTATTGAGCCACCCCCGAGATCTTTACGGGAGCGCAGCCGGAGTGCTCCGGTGGAATGATATACTGGCCAAGCTCTTTGCTGAAGCCGATTCCCGAAGTGTAATACCCGGTCAGCGTCAGCTTCTTAATCGTGTAGAAAAAGTTGCTAGGTGGAGCGGTCGTCTGCTGAAGCGGCGATCTTCTACTGTTCGTGACTGTAGCTCTCTGCTTCGCTGCGAAGTCCATGGCCTCAGCATCCAGCGCCTTCAGCAACTGCACTTGCTGATCGGCAGAGCAGGAGACGAAGTCCTTTGAGAACTGCTTCTTGCTACGTGCGTCCACATCGCTGAGGCCACTGAGAAACTGCTTCGTTTCCGCTGGCTCATACCACTCTGTAAGCAGCAGGTCGATGAACTCGTTGACCTTGGCGCCCTTGGCGCCGGGTGTATCGGTTTCCGGAATGATCAACTCGGCGATGGTCGTGACCGTAGCATCCTGATGTGGGCTAAGAGTTCTTACTCCACTGTGGTGCGCAACTACTTGGTTAACCTGAGCAAGGAGTGCCAATGCCTCCTGAGGCAAAGCAGAGAGAGCGGCCACTGAACTTAGCAGCTTCAGGACATCACGTCGTTGCATTCAAACTCCTTTTCGAGGAACGGGCGAAAACCCCATACAAAACTAATATTCTCGACCCGCCCTCATTGTTCATTCTTTTATCAGCTTTTCAGAACAACAGGGTCAGTTCGAACAGCTACGCCTTCTCACAACGATTGGCTGTAGCCGCTACACGAAAGCAGAGCAGATAATCAAAGGATTTTTTGACGACAAACCGCACGAAACCCTCGAGAACACAATATTTAGAGAAGCTATAGAGCCGCTTCTTGTACCGAGCTTCGCCAAGAAATTGGTCCGATTCCATCTTCCTCGGTTGAGCCCTTCTCTGAGGTCAACAGCCACGTGGGGTCCCTTCCCGCAGGGGAGAGGCCGTTCAGAGGCGAAGATGCCGAAGATAGGGACTTAGGAGCACGCTCCACGGCATTCCGATTGCCGTTATCGCTGAGTCCACCACGTCAGAGACTCTGACTGGCGGAAGACAGCTTCCGGGTCTCAGAACACGAACCGGTGTACGAGTTCGTTGACGTACGCGACCGCCGGGTAGGAAGCGACGAACGCCATCAAGAAGCTGTTGAGCCCCATCAGGGCGGCGTTCGCTGCATGGAAGAGCACGCCCGCTGCAAGCATGACCCACATGATTTCGCGGTCGACGAAGAAGGCGGCGACGAACGTGACCTCAAAGGTGATCACCAACCAGCAGGTAATCAGGCCGAGCGTGGCTCGACCTCGAAACACAGCGGCGGCGGCGGAGTTCCCGTAGATTTTCGTGGTCATGATCCCGCCAATCGCCCTGCCGTCACGCCACGACGGGCCGGTGATTTTCGCGATGCCGGCGATCAAGTAAGACAGCACGGTCTGGGCACCAATGTAGATCAGTCCGGCGACCGACGCGAGCGACCCTTGCGGCATGAGTTCATAGACGGCAAGCCCGAGGAACACAACGGCATACATCTGATCGGCGCCGTCGAGGCCGTACACCGACCTCCGCTTCATCAGCAGCAGTTGCACCAGCAGAGCACCAGCCAACAGCCCCATTGCACTACGGTCACGCGGATTAATGAGACTCACTGCGACCAATACAAGCGCCGTTAGCATCTTTACAACGAGAAGCCCCATGTAAGCACGCGGCCGGAAGAGCCGATCAACTAACCTCTGCACCTGGGGCACCAGCGACCGGGGCCGCCCGACCTGCAGCACCTGCCAACTCAACAGCCCATCGTCGGCGTAGATCGGCCTCATCACCAATTCCTCGGACGCCGCCAGCACGATCCCGACACCGCCCACGAGCGAAATCCATTGTTGCGGTGCACTTATCGTCGCCTCGATCATGCCGCACTCAGCCGATGCCGCTCGGACTGGAACGCCACATGCGGCGACTCGTTGGGATTGCTCGCCATCACCAGGAACTCGGTGGCCACCCCACCAGGTACCCGCGGGGCACCTGAAAGATGGTTGAGGATAAGCAGATAGGGCGTCGACAACTTGAACAACTCCGGCTGAATCTCCTGCCGACCGAGCTCAAGGGCCAAGATGAGATCCAGCAAGGCCTTCCGCAGTCGCCTACGCGGATTCCACACAAAGGTCCATCTACCGCGGTCTTCATCCATCCCGTGGATGATCCGCCATGCCGTCACATCCCCATTCGCGTACAGGTCCCGATACAGGAGATAGAGGTTCTGCGTGCCCGGCGTCGGCGCGAAAAACGACCACTGCGGCACCAGACCGAGCCGAAACAGAACGCGAACCAACCGCCACGGAGGACCCGTCTCATACAAAACCGTCGCGATCAGCAGACCGACGAGAACTGCCACCACGACCAAGTCGAGCGCTGACAACCCTCAGAACCCGTGCGCCGCGAAGATCTCCCGCCGCATGGCGACGAGCTCCTGCGCCGAAGCCATCGGTCCGAGCCGCTTGATCTGATCTTCGGATAGGTGTACCTCGTTCATCTGCTCGCCCATCTCCTGCCAGATACCGGCATTCGTCGCCAACGCCACGGCAATCAGCACCAGCGCCGTCACCGCCGGACAACAGCTCGCTTCACCGACGTTGATGCCGATTTGGTTTTGCGGAACCGCCTCAAGTGCCCTGCGCTCGATCTCCGAAAGCACTGCCGGAGATATCACCACCAGTGTCGGATACTCAACCGTCTCCCCCGCCCGGTGGTATTGGTCGATCGCGAAGTGGCGCTCATCCACGCCGCCGCCGTTGTAGGGGAAGGCAACCATGCAAACATCGGCGCCGTCCGGCAGCGTCAAGGTGCGCGAGAGCACCTTCGTCCCGTACCGAATGTCGAAATGCATTGGGCTGGAAAGCACCGCATCGGCTGCAGCATCCAAAGTCGGGATCGGTTCGTCCGCCATCTGTCGGGCGATGATCTCGTGGACCTCATGAAGCGTGCGCTCATCGGCTTTCGTATACGCCTTCTCAAGCCGAGGAATGATGTCTGATCCTGGTCGAGCCCAGAACATCATGATCGAACCCTCGATCGGTGCCAGAGGATTCTTAGTTCGCTTCCCATGCATGAACTCTGACGCTGTGACAATACGGTCCGGGCGCCGGGACTTCACCACTCGACGCCCCACATCGGCCTGGATGGCAGAAATGTGCCGACCTAATCCAGGCTCATCGAAAACCGCACGAATTTGCGCAAGTCTGCTGCGTGTATCTCCCGGCATGGTCTTGCTCCCTTCATGGTCGGAAATTGCTCGGCGTCCAAGAGCGGTCGCCGCCTGCTTTAGGGATGGGAGAGAAGTGATCAATCAAGCGACAAGCTATTCACACAATAACTACAAGTAGGCGAAGCTTTGCGTCGTTTCAACGAGAAGCTAAATGACTTCATGGTATTTTGCAAGCTATTTTGTACGGGCCTGTATAGGAATTCTCAGAAATCACGCTTAAAGACGATGCTGTGTCAGCTCTGACCACCGAGTAGTGCTCACATTCATGGCCGATCAGTAAGATCTTCGCTTGCATAGTCCACCTAACTTGCGAGGCGGCCGCTCTGTTTCCTGCGTGTTCCTTGGCGACGATAGATTCCTTAATCAAGAGGACAATAGCATATTCGCTCAAAAGCTGTTATTAGTTGCTACATGCAAGTAACTGATTCTATGTATGATAACGGCCATTATGTATAGTTAACTTGTAGGCGCTCTTTAGAAATGTCATGTTCCCGCCCATTAGAAATGTCAGGTTTTCCTGGTTAGGAAGACAGCAAATGTCATGTTCGAAGGATGGGTTGGATCAGGGTGAGTGCACGTAATCTGAAGCGGATCGAGGTCTTAAGCGAAGTTCTCGTTGGCCGCAGGACTGTAGTGGCAGCAGCATCAGTATTGGAAGTGAGTGAGCGGCAGGCATATCGATTGCTGGCGCGGTATCAGGAAGAAGGCGGAAGCGGATTGGCCCACAAGGCCCGAGGCCGAGAGTCCAAACGCAGCACGAACCCAGGCATTCGGAAACATGCCGTGGAACTCGTCAGGAAGCATTACGCCGATTTTGGACCAACCCTAGCCACAGAAGTCCTTGCGGAACGACACGGTATTCGCGTTGGGCGTGAGACGCTGCGGCGTTGGATGACGGCCGAGTGCATGTGGCTGTCGCGCAAGCAGCGCCGAACCTTTCATCAGCCACGCCTTCGGCGTGAACACTATGGCGAACTGATCCAAATCGATGGCAGCGAACATCGCTGGTTCGAAGATCGTGCAGATCCTTGTACCTTGCTAGTCTTCATCGATGACGCCACGAGCAAGCTGATGCAGCTTCGTTTCGTTCCCAGCGAAAGCACGGAATCGTACTTCCATGCGCTGCGTGGATATCTGCAGGGTCATGGCTGCCCTGTTGCCTTTTACTCCGACAAGCATTCCGTCTTCCGCGTCTTGAGACGCAATGCGAAAGGTGGTCAAGGCATGACACAGTTCGGTCGCGCTCTGGCGGAGCTGAACATCGAGATCCTATGCGCGAACTCCAGCCACGCAAAGGGACGTGTCGAGCGAGTGAACCCGCACACTGCAAGACCGGCTGGTCAAGGAGCTACGGCTCGCCGGCATCCCTGACATCGACGCTGGCAATGAATTCTTGTCTGGCTTCGTGGAGCGATTCAACGAGAGATTTTCTATACGCGCAGCCAAGCCCGAGAACCTGCACCGTCCACTCAACGTCACTCCACGTCGATTGAATGATATCTTGTGCTATCGCGAACAACGCTATGTCGGCGCGCAGCTGAGCTTCCACTATGATCGCAAAACAGATCATTCTTGAACGCAACGAGATATCGGAGAGCCTGGCTGGCAAATACGTCGAACTCTACGACTACGCTGACAGGCAGATGGAGGTGCGATGGAATGGCGTCCCTCTTCCCTACCGTGTGTTCAGCAAAGATCAGCGAGTCAACCACACTGCCATTGTCGAAAACAAACGGCTGGGCCATGCTCTAGCCGTAGTCAAGGCGCAGCAGGATCTGAGGCTTACGACAAGGGTCATGACCAACAGTGAAAAAGGCGGCTACCAGAAGCGACCACGCAAGATCTACAAACAACAGATGGCTATTGAGGCATCGATGGAAATGCCAGCTTCATAATGTGAGGCTGGCTATTGCTGAAAATAAATAATCAAAGGTCGGTATCCCCGACTATGGCGCAGCACGGTCGCCGGATTGGCGACGCCGTTTTAGACTAGCTTTTAGCGCTTCAGGGAGCGCGGTCTGCGCTCATGACAGGCAGGTTCTCGATCCGATCAGGCACATACGCCGTACCAGTGGGTGGACAAGCCGATGGCCTCACGCAGTGGGAGATCACGATTGCCGAGCTGCTTTCGGCGCAATCTCTATTGGAATCGCGCGGTGGATGGCGGAACCACTACCCCACTTGAGATAACCAGGGAGAGTTGAGGTTGGCCACCTACTTTGATAAACAGTCCTTTCGACTATTATCGGCGATGCCTGAGACCAGCCAGCGTCCATCTTGATGAATCAGACTCAACAGATCGGTCCCGCAGTGATCGACCTTATCGTCGATGAAAAACTTGTATGGGACCCACACAACCGCCATGTCGTTGTCGATGCGAACGAGTGGATCATAAAGGCGCTCCTCCAACTTGGTGGCACCGGTGGTTGGCAGCCGTTCGACAAAAGCATCGAAATGAAGCTGCAAAGGCTTACCTTCACGAATCAGTGTCGCCATACCTCCAGGAAGAAGCTGCTCCTTCACCATGGCATGGTTTCGTTGCGCCACACCGTCCATTATCTTATGAACAGGCATGAGGATTGCCTGCTCCTCCGGCGTCGATGCTTGTAGCCGCATTGTTGAAATCAATGCTGTCAAACCGAGCGCGACGCAAGTCCAGTATTTAAATTGCACGTCTTACCTCTCGCCTTCTTTTGTGTTTTGTCATCGTGTACAACGTCCATATCTTTCGGCTAGTGGCTCTGCAATAGCAGCGCATATATGCATCTACGTCCACGCCGCGCTCCTGCATCATCTCAGATAGATTCCGGTACGTGATGTTGTCAGCATTGCCGAAGACGACCGGTGCGGCACTCGTCGCATAGATCCCGTCTGGGCTCATACCTGTCTCCCCTCAACATCGGGCCATTAAGTTGACGATACCGTCCCACAAGGACTTGGCATAATCGTGAGAATACACTCAACGCAGTTCGTTCCATAAGGCGATAGCTCCGTTCATTCAATATCATTGAATGGACGGATGTAGGGCGGCGTGCAGTAAAAGCTCCATAAACAGCGATGAACTTTTATCTTCAGAGATCGTTTAAAAATTTGATCAGCGCTGTGCTCACTTCAGCAGGCCGTTCCTGCTGCGTCCAGTGGCCACAATCCTCGAGACACAGCTTTCCACGCAGATCGATGACACGGCTCGAAAGGTTCGCGATAGTTTGCTCCATGCCCGGAAAACGAACAACAACATCGCGGTCGCCATAAATGTAGAAGGCCGGAACAGTTACTTCTGCGGTGGCAAACGGCGCAAGCAACTCCCAATTCCGATCGATATTCCGATACCAGTTCAGGCCACCGGTGAAGCCGGTATCTGTAAATTGTTTGATGAAGTGATCCAGGTCTTGCTCACTTAGCCAGGAGGGGAGTTTCGTCGGCTTAGACATGCCATGGAGCAAACCCTGCGCAGGATCAACCATACAAATTCGATCTGACGGCTGATTTTCGCCAAAACCTGACCCTAGCATCGTATAAAAAAGACGCACGAACGTCGCTCTCCAACTCTGCTTCGGCTAATCCGAGAGTCTGGGAGTAGAGGATGTACCAGATGGACTTGTCCATACGAGGCATTAAACTTGTTGGCAGACCGGACGGTCGAGGCAGCAGAGGCACACTAAGTCCGGCGACCGCACGAAACAAATCGGGCCGCATCATTGCCGCATGTCATGCTATGGCAGCGCCCCAGTCATGTCCGACAATCGCTGCTTGCTTCTCTCCGAGCGCACCAAGAAGACCGACCATGTCACCTACAAGGTGAAGCATCGTGTAGCTTTCAAGAGCTTCCGGGCGATCCGTTTCCCCATAGCCTCGCATGTCCGGAGCAACAGCGTGGAAGCCGGCTTCGGCAAGCGCTTTGAGTTGATGGCACCAGGAATACCAACCTTCCTGAAAGCCGTGACAGAGCAGGACCAACGGGCCTTCCCCTTGTTCCGCTATATGAATACGAATTCCGTTGCTGTCGACAATGCGGTGATGGATATTAGTCACATATACCTTTCTGAAGCACATATCGAATAATTCGCGAATCCTAACTTCGATGGAAGTGAACTCGTTCGGCGAAAAATCTCACATACTAGAAATGCGTCGTCCGAACCTACCGCGCCGCTGCCGAATGGAAAGCCAACTCCCCCTCAACTCATGCCCGGCCCCTACTCTGACCGTACAACTAGAAAAACACGCCTATACGGCGTTTATTCCAACCCATTCCCCCGGCTTCGCGATCGAAATGCCGTCCCTTGAACAAATCCAACGCTCTCATCCTGAACCATTATCACCGTCCATTCCAACCATCTCAGAGTTTGCACCAGAACCGGAAAAGTAAGTCTTTTGCAAAAACGGCTCCCAACCTAGCGCTACTTCGCGCTGGGTTGGGAGATGCTAAATTTGTCAGTTTTGCGAATTTGCGTCAGCTTCAATCTCCGCCCACTCGGTGTCGGAGAGGGCGAGGTCTGCTGCCTTCATGTTTTCCTCAAGGTGAGCCAATGACGAGGTGCCGGGAATCGGTAGTATCGCCGGACTTCGGTGCAGAAGCCATGCAATGGAGATCTGCGCGATAGTGGCTCCGTGCTTTTTGGCCGCTGTGTCGAGCTTGCTGCCAGACTGAACCAGTGCTCCGCCGCCAATTGGGAAATAGGGAAGGAATGCCACACCTTCTTTTTCGCAATAGTTCACAACATCTTCATGCTGGACGATGGCCGATGTTGTAGATGTTCTGGATACTGACGATCTTGACCACCTTGCGTGCCCTCTCAATATCGGGAACGGTCACGTTGCTAAGCCCGATATCTTTGATTTTCCCCTGCTCCTGCAGTTTGACGGCAGCGCCGAGCGACTCTTCGACCGGCACCTTAGGATCGATCGCATGCAGCTGCCAGAGATCAAGAGCGTCGGCCTTGAGGCGACGCAGGCTTAGCTCGATCTGCTGGGAGATATATTCGGGGCGGCCTACTGCCGGCAACGGCGGAGGTGTATCTGGACCAGGATGAACAAGGCCGGATTTCGTGGCGATAACGAGGCCGGGTTTGTAAGGAGCCAGAGTTTCGCCGATGATGCGCTCACTCACTTCTGGTCCGTAAATATCAGCGGTGTCGATGAAGTCGACTCCAAGTTCGACGGCGCGTTGCAGCACCTTCCTGGCAGCAACCGGATCTTTTGGCTCTCCCCAGACGCCCCGGTTTGTGCGCCACATAGCTCCGAAGCCAAGTCGATTCACTTCGAAGCGGCCGATTTTGATAGTCCTTTGCTCTGTATTCATAACGCATAGACGTCGCAAGGGGCTTGATCGTTACAGGCTTCGTATAAAAAGGCAGAGAAAGCTTTTACTCGAGTTCACGTCGTGAAAGGGGTCCATCGCCTGATTGCAAGCAGATCTTTTGATGGAAGAAGCGGTCTGCTTCTATGTTTACGGCTTCTGAGTGAAGCGATGGTTCTGCTTCGAGCCATGATGGAATCCGCGCCCTTCTTCCGCTGATTACACCATCGGTCTTAGCTGCGACCATAGTGACCGGAAGGATCAAGGTGGGCTGGTGTGACCTGTTCTGCCATCAGCGAATCTACGTGCAA
Source organism: Edaphobacter sp. FHG110511_03 (assembly GCF_059115365.1). Classification (NCBI taxonomy): domain Bacteria; kingdom Pseudomonadati; phylum Acidobacteriota; class Terriglobia; order Terriglobales; family Acidobacteriaceae; genus Edaphobacter; species Edaphobacter sp. FHG110511_03. The sequence continues at coordinate 20,762 of NZ_JBZYWL010000010.1, forward strand.
ACCTGGTGAGAACTTTATAAAACCGTGCTGCTGTCGAAGGAGAGGGTAAATCGCGGAGCTATCTCTGCCTCTTGTTACGTGATTGCCATGACGTCGGCACTGGCGCGATAGGTCTGGCCAGTGGTGAGTATCGCCCAGGCTATGCGCACAATCTTGTTGGCCATGGCAACGATGGCGACGTTTCGTGGGGATCGCGCTTCGAGTCGATCAAGCCAACTGCCAAACTGATGAGCGCCACGTTTGACTCGGGACAAAACAGCGCGACCTCCGTGGACGAAGAGCCTGCGCAGATAAGGATCGCCGCGCTTACTGATTCCGAGAAGTCTGCCCTTGCCACCTGTGGAATGTTGCCGTGGTACCAGCCCGAGCCAGGCGGCGAGATCACGACTCTTGCGGAAAGCGGTGCCGTTACCGATCGCGGCAATCAGCGCTGTCGCGGTCAGCGGCCCAACGCCGGGAATCGTGAGCAATCGCCGGCAGCCGTCCTCTTTCTTAGCAAAGTGGGCCAGTTCCTGATTGCTGGCATCAATCTGTTCCTCAAGCCTGTTCCATTCCTCCCGAAGCTCCAGAAGCAGCATCCGCATACGTGGCGAGAGCAGGTTTTCTGCATCTTCGAGGATCGAAGGAATCTGGCGCTTCAGGTGCGCGGGCCCCGCAGCAACAGTGATCCCATGCTCCAGAAGGAAGCCGCGGAGTTGGCTAATCACAGCAGTCTTGCGACCCATCCAGCGATCCGGGACGCGGTGCAATGCCTGTAGATCCAGCTGAGCCTCGCTCTTCACCGGCACGAAACGCATAGTTGGCCGCTGCACAGCCTCGGCGATAGCTTCGGCATCGAAATAGTCGTTCTTGTTGGACTTCACGAACGGCCGGACATATTCGGCCGGCATGAGCTTCACGTCGTGGCCTTGCTTCAGAAGAATACGGGCCAGGAAGTGTGCTCCTGGACAAGCTTCCATGCCCATCAGGCAGTTCGGTAGGTTCACCGTAAAGGTGATCAACTGCTTGCGGCTGAAGCGCTTCTTGATGACGATATGGCCTTCCTTGCTCAGGCCAACCAGATGAAAGACTGTCTTGCCAATATCAATACCGCAAACCTGTACCTTCATCGGAAAATCTTCCTGTGTTCGGCTTCATCCTGCCACAGATCAAACTTGAAGGCGACGGACCATCCCATTACACCAAACGTCAAAAATCGTACGGTAAGCTCGCAGTCGCTCTAGCGGCAATGGCCTCGATCCATCGGCTCTGAGGCCTCGTCCCATACATACGCAGCATCCGCTGCAAACATCCCCAGCAGTAGCGAAAAGTGACAGATCTATACCTAGGAGTCAAGCCTCATGTTGTACTCCTTCGGTGTGTGCCAAACTGCAAGAAAAACTTGTTCCTTTAGGGTGGCAACGCTCTGAAACCGCATCGCTTTGCCACCATAGAGCGATGAACCGGGTTCCTGCCGCAATGTTTTGGCGCACCCATAATGCTGATATCTCATGGAATTCAGCGGCAAGCACCTTACAAATTGTGCGAGGGCCCAAAGAAAGACAACCTCGGGGAATATTCTGCCTGGAATTTTGTTTTCTAACGAGTAGGGATCTAGCTATCTGGCTCCCAAGAGGGATAAATGAAAATTGCATTTCTAGGAGTTCGCGTACCGGGGCATCTTAATCCTACAACTACGCTTGCCCGCAAATTGAAAGCTCGCGGGCATAACGTGGTATTCCTATCCGTGCCAGATACCGAGCCCTATGTTCAGGCAGCGCAACTCCCATTTGTACCTTTTTGCGAGAAGGATTTCCCAGTTGGATCGCTTGAAAAATCGTTAGCTGAGTTGAGTAAACTCCAGGGCCAGGCGGCTTTAGAATTCGCCATACACCTGGTTGCTGGCAATCTCGAATCGGCATTCAGAAACCTGCCTCAAGCACTGCGGGAAGAGAACGTGGATGCTCTGGTCCTCGATGAAACCGAGCGCGGCTTAGGATGTGTTCCGTTGCATATGGGGATGCCCTATGCACATATCTCGAATGCTCTTCACTTTGATTTTTCAGGGAATACTCCGGTCTGTACATTTGACTGGCCGCATGAGACGACCCCGGATGCACTGGCCAGAAATCAGGCAGGTGTTCGCGGTCTGTTGCAAGTCTATGAGCCGATGAAATCTATCGCACAGGCTTACGCGAAGAAGGTCGGACTTGATATCGATTGGTCCGATCCCTACGCTACGATTTCCAAATTGGCATGGCTTACGCAGACGCCAAAAGAATTTGATTTTGAAAGCTCTCACTGGCCCGGGCAATTTCATTACACAGGTCCATTCCATGACGAGTTTGGCCGCATTGAATCAAATTTTCCGTGGGACCGCTTGACAGGTGAGCCTCTCATTTACGCGTCGATGGGAACGCTGCAAAACGGCCTCGAATCTGTGTTCACCTCCATCGCGGAGGCAGTTGGTGCCAGACCCGGAATGCAGCTTGTGCTGTCCATCGGTCCCAAACTGGATCCTGAGAAGATTGGCTCCTTGGCCGCCAACACTATTGTTGTAAACAACGCGCCACAGGTGGAGCTTCTTAAGCGTTCGTCTTTATGCATCACACACGCCGGCCTGAATACCGCGCTTGAATCTCTGACGCAAGGGGTTCCCATGGTTGCGATTCCGGTTTCACTTGACCAACCCGGCGTTGCGGCCAGGATTGCCTATACGAAAACTGGCGCGTATGTACCTATAAAGGAGTTGACGGTTTCGCGACTCTCGACTCTTATCGATGAGGTTCTGGGTAATCCAGAGTATCGCCAGAACGCTAAGAGGATGAGGGAAGCGATAGTGCGGACAAATGGGCTTGAAAATGCAGCAGACTTGCTAGAGCAGGCGTTTAGTCTCCCCCAAAGGCTGGAAATATCATTCACGAGCTGAATGCTCTTTGTGCGCTCCCCGCTCGGCTGGGAGCATATCAATCTCACCGGCGACTACCAGTGGAAAGGCACCAGGCTCAAACAGGGCAAATTCAGGCCCCTCCGTGCTGCCACCCATCCTTAGCGTGCTCGATTGTCCGTTTTCTGAAGCGACCCCAACAACACCCAACCTGCCCAACTCGGTGCAGGCTTGGCGAAGCTGCCGATCTTCGCCAGTGCAACAATCGCTGCCATCGAGATGAGCATCGAGAAGAAAATCCCAACCTTCGCCTCCGCCATCTGGCGGAAGGGTAGTTTGGACATTTCAACTTTGCAGAAACCGGACATTCCTACTTTGCAGCTACAACTTCTGTTGGCGCTCAATAGAAATGACAGGGTGATTCGCCCGTTAGAAATGTCAGTATATATACGTCGTAGCAGCCGTGCGGTGGTAATGTGCGAAATCGCCGCTCTTCGGCGATTTCCAAGGGCTGTGGTAAGCGAGGGAAACGGCTTTTAAGTTTTCCTCGTTTTCCATCAGGCCGGCTTTTTCCACCGCTTTTGGGGTACACCTCAACACAGGGAAATTTATGTACGCTTGTATGTTGGATTTGTGGTTGGCCGTTCGTACGCTGGTCTTGAAGACCGTCCTTAGCTTTTGGTCGCCACACCTGCTGCCAACAACTCGAATGAATGCTTGGGCCGAATCGAGCCCGTATCCGGCAAGCGCGAGTAGGAGGTAGACATCCGGCGGTGACCACTCCATGAATGGAGTGTGGGTTGGTGTTGACGTTTCCAAGCAACGTCTTGACGTAGCCGTTCGACCAGGAGACGAATCGTGGTCGCAGCAGAATAGCCATGCTGGAATTAAGACGCTGACACGCAGGCTGAAGAAGCTTTCTCCGCAGCGGATCGTGTTGGAAGCGACGGAGGCTACGAGTATGAGCTGGCTCGTCGGTTGAGCATTGGCAATACACCACTGCACTATCGCCGAAATTCATAGTAATAACCCAGAATCGTCGGCTTTTCCTACAAGACCACGCCGTCATGAAGCCGCTATCGTCTCTATAGTGAGATTTTTCGCCGAACGAGTTCACTTCCATCGAAGTTAGGATTCGCGAATTATTCGATATGTGCTTCAGAAAGGTATATGTGACTAATATCCATCACCGCATTGTCGACAGCAACGGAATTCGTATTCATATAGCGGAACAAGGGGAAGGCCCGTTGGTCCTGCTCTGTCACGGCTTTCAGGAAGGTTGGTATTCCTGGTGCCATCAACTCAAAGCGCTTGCCGAAGCCGGCTTCCACGCTGTTGCTCCGGACATGCGAGGCTATGGGGAAACGGATCGCCCGGAAGCTCTTGAAAGCTACACGATGCTTCACCTTGTAGGTGACATGGTCGGTCTTCTTGGTGCGCTCGGAGAGAAGCAAGCAGCGATTGTCGGACATGACTGGGGCGCTGCCATAGCATGACATGCGGCAATGATGCGGCCCGATTTGTTTCGTGCGGTCGCCGGACTTAGTGTGCCTCTGCTGCCTCGACCGTCCGGTCTGCCAACAAGTTTAATTAACTCTGTAAAATCCCCTACCATTCACTGAATACGAATAATACGATTGGACTTATCACAACCTACCTCTTCTAATAAGTAATGAAAGTGCGGCGGCCTTGAATGTTGCTTCAGCGCACTGGAAGAAGGAGAGTAGACAGATGAGCGATCAGGATCAGCGGAATCCATTTTCCGACGGAGTATCGCGCAGGAGATTCCTAGGTGTCGGATCAGCAGCGCTAGCAACCGAGGCGGTGGCGGGATTGACTGCACACGCACAACAGCGTGAGGACACAGCCGAAGCAGAGGGCGACCATTCTTCAAGCGATCCGGGCCCCGAAAACAAATCATTGTTCGGGTTAAACCCGAACACTAACACACCCCCACCGACTGATCACGGTGACATCGGACCAATTTGGTATTCCTTCGACCTTGCTCGCAAGCGGGTGGAGGAAGGGGGTTGGACACACCAAGTTACCCAGCGTGAGCTTCCCCCTTCGAAGGACATCGCCGGCGTCAACATGCGCCTTATTGCGGGCAGCTTCCGCGAACTCCATTGGCACACCGCGGACGAGTGGGCCTTCATGGAGTATGGCAAAGCTCGCGTCACTGTGATGAATCCTGATGGAACGATGTTCATTGACGATGTGGAAGAAGGCGACCTTTGGTTCTTTCCGGCTGGATTTCCACACTCCATCCAGGGACTTGGCCCCGACGGCTGCCAGTTTCTTCTGGTATTCGATAATGGCGGATTCTCGGAAGACGGGACCTTCCTGATCTCCGAGTTCGTCGCGCACGTTCCGCCGGAGATATTGAAAAAGAATTCGCACCTGTCATCCGCTGACATCGCGAAACTCCCGAAGGAACAACTGTATATCTTCCCGTCAGAACTGCCCAGGTCTCTCGCAGCTGACAAGGTTGCGATTGGAGGCAGTAAGGTCGCCGCGCCGCAGCAGTACACCTTCAAAATGAGGGCGATGACTCCGTCGGTGAAGAGCGATGGTGGCGAGGTGCGCATCGTGGATTCGAGCAACTTTCCGGTCAGCACGAGCATCGCCGCAGCGCTCGTGAAGATCAAGCCGGGCGGCATGCGTGAGTTGCATTGGCACCCGAATGCTTCGGAGTGGCAGTTCTGGCTCGCAGGTCAAGGTCGGATGACCATCGTCATGCCGGAAGGCCGGGCTCGCACCATGGACTTCCGCGCGAACGATGTCGGATTCGTTCCTGCCGTCGCCGGGCACTACATTGAGAACACTGGTAACGAGGATCTGGTGTTCCTTGAAATGTTCAAGTCCTCACGCTTCGTGGACTTCTCGCTGAACAACTGGATCGGGCGTATGCCACCTGAGATGGCTACCGCTCACCTGAAGATCGATGAATCAGCACTCAAGAAGATTCCTACCGAGAAACAACCCATCATCGCCGGGTAAATCCATCCCCGAAATCGGTGCGGAGTGCGACAATCGCGCTCTCCGTGCCAACCCTTCGCAGAAGGTGAGAGCCCAAGCCCGTATCGTTCATTGAGATTGCCGCACGCCTGACTGTGACCCGGGTTCGCGGAACGCGTCCTCGCGGGGAATCTCCGACCGGCAGGAAAGCTTCTTGCTCACTAAGATGACAAGGAGGACTTTTCTCTGATGAAGTTTCGTCGTAGCCAATATCTCGGGTACAGACGTCAGTTCGCAAAATAGGCATTTCTGACGTGGATGATGTTTCTGATCCTGTTTCAAATAGCGAGAACAGAGCACGGCTTAGCGTTCATTGAGCTATTCGAATCGATCAGTATTCTCGGCCAAGTGGACGAAAAACCGGCTGCTCGGACAAGTAGCCCAAGCAGGACTCAATCTATATGCCCGATTAGGCCGTCTGCCAGTGCAGAAGAACAGCGCAGGGCCCGACAGGGTAACCGTCTCGTTGCAACACTTGTTCGCGTAGGCCTCCGAAATATTCGGCGTCTTGCCGCCTCGGTGTGTAGTACGTAGAGCAAAGGCCTCGAGCGAGAACTTTTGGATTACCCGCAGCGACAGTGCATTGCTACCTCGACCGTCTCTCGTTTCCGACTCATGGTCTCCTTCCCTCCCCTTTCGGTCCATTCTGTCCTGCCTTTGCGGCTCAAGGAGCGACTCCGCTCGCATATCGGAGCGTTTGGCAATGACGCAATCACTCTTGCAGAAATCCTGAGTCCCGGGTGTACACGCGGGCTCAATAGTCCACTGCGATCACGCTATCAGTAACGGATTGATTCCTACGCGTAGAGTTCTTCCTCGAGCCGCTCCAGAGCATCCAATTGGGCTGTGTATTGATGGTTTAATCTTGGTGCAAGAAGCTTATAGATTAGATAGATAGTCGGCATCCCAACAAAACGGACCATTTCAAAATGAGGTTTCCTTTCGAGATGACTCTAATACAGCCCTACTTGACCAATTTGGTAAACATACTGACGCGCCAACGTTCGGGAATTCGTATGGATGAAAACGCTTTCCGGACACCGGAGGCTTAGTGGATCAGACCTTTCGGATGCTTCAGAAGCGTAACGACATAGCCCCTTCCGGATCAGATTCTCGCGGTCGCCGGGAAAACTCATAAGACCTAAACCTGGGTACCCACCATCCTTGAGCATCGACAGGTTCAAACGCTCAACTGAAGTCCGTTTTAGCAAGATCACAGGTCAATTCTGCAGGTGGGATGCGATCTAAGGACTCTTCTGTCGGTGAGATACTGCAAAATGTTAGATGTAGACTGAAATGATCTAACGATGGGATCGTGTCACGCTAGATAGAGTGATTCAGTTGGTTATTCCCGTTGTAAAAGGAAGAGCAAGGCATTAGCGTTCACCGCGGAGTTTCCTGATGCATGGTTCTTACAACTACTATCTCGTAGCATTGTCTCTTCTGGTTGCGATGTACGCGTCATATACCGCGCTTGATCTTGCGGGGCGCATACGTTCAATACACGGTACTCAGCGAAAGCACTTTTTATGGCTGATAGGTGGCGCCGGCGCGATGGGTCTGGGAATCTGGTCCATGCACTTTATCGGCATGCTGGCATTTCGTATGCAGATCGGTCTCGGCTACGACCCCTGGATTACATGTTGTTCGCTGTTGATCGCCGTTTTGGTCTCAGGCTTCGCACTGTACGTGGTCACTAGGGATGAGTTTGGTCGCCTGAGATTGACATCAGGAGGTGTGCTAATGGGCCTCGGCGTCGCTGCCATGCACTATACCGGCATGGCAGCGTTACGGATGACGCCGCCCATCAATTACCGGCCTGTTCTGGTTTTGACTTCGATTGCAATTGCGATCACTGCATCATGGGTAGCACTGTGGATCGCTTTCATGCTACGGGATGGAAATCAGCGCTTTGTGCTGCTGAAGCGTTCCTCAGCAGGGTTCGTCATGGGCCTTGCGATCGCCGGCATGCACTACACAGGTATGGCCGCAGCGACATTTCAGCAGGGGGCAATATGTGCCACCACGAATGGCGTAGACAGCAACTGGCTGGCCTTTGGCGTGACGGCATCCACTCTGATCGTGCTCACCATGACTCTTATCTATTCCATGCTCGACGCACGCTACGATCTTCAGGAATACCGTCTGAAAGCATCGCAGGAGAAAGCTGAGCTGAATGCGGTTCTGACAGACATCAATGAAAAACTACTGACCATGGCCACCGAGGATGCTCTCACTGGTTTGCCGAATCGCATGTCTTTGATCGAGCGGGTCGAGCACTTAATTCGCGAGAGCGACTGCCGGAACAGCAGCTTTGCGATTATCTTCATAGATCTGGACGAATTCAAGACGATTAACGATTCGCTGGGACATACCGCGGGCGACAGCTTGCTAAAGGCTTTCTCGCGCCAGCTGCAGATGGCGGTCCGGCACGGCGACGCGGTGGCTAGACTGAGCGGAGATGAGTTTGTTGTCTTGCTAGAACACCAGCACGAGGCGACATTCTTTGCGGAGGCGATCCTTCACCGTATGCAAAAGGAATTTCTGATCGATAGAACTCCTTTGAGGGTCACGGCCTCCATTGGAATTGCCATATATCCTTATGATGGAAATACGGTTGAGGAGTTGCTGAAGAACGCTGACACCGCGATGTACGAGTCGAAGCATCAGGGCAGGAACACTTACCGTTTTTTTCATCCCGGGATGGGAGACGCTGCCGCACGTACGCTGTTCATTCATCGCAGCCTGGCGGAAGCGCTCGATAATAACAGCCTTTCTCTACAGTTTCAGCCCAAGTTCAGGGGGCCAAACCAGGAGATTGTCGGAGCCGAAGCCCTGCTCCGGTGGGAGCATCCTGAGTTGGGAGAGATTCTTCCCGCAGAATTTATTCCCGTCGCCGAACGAACAGGGCTTATCATCGCCATTGGCAACTGGGTGATCCGGCAGGTATGTCGGCAGATCAGGAAGTGGAAAGAAGCTATGGTTCCCCTCATCCACATCGCGATCAATCTTTCGCAGGAGCAGCTCCGGGATATTGAGTACGTGGATCGCGTTCTAGAGATAACAGCAGCCGAAGGCGTGGAGCCGGAACTGATCATGTTCGAGATCACTGAATCGGTAGCCATGCGTAATCCTGACCTAGCGACCGACATGATCGGTCAGTTTCAGACGGCCGGCTTCGATATGGCGATTGACGACTTCGGCACGGGGTATTCGAGCCTTGCCTATCTGCAACAGTTCCGCGTGAAGCAGCTGAAGATCGCTCGCTTCTTTACAGAAGGGTTGGACAGGCAAGGCGAAGAGGGATTTGCCATTGTGTCAGCGATCATTGCGCTCGCCCATGCGCTGAATATGGTTGTTGTGGCAGAGGGGATTGAGACCCCAACACAACTTGCCCAGCTGAAGCAGCTGCACTGCGATGAGCTGCAGGGCTTCCTACTTGCTCCTCCGCTATCTCCCGAAGACTTGCAAGTCATGCTTAGCAACTCGGTGTCAAAAGCATTTTGCTAACAACGACGCTCTCTCAGATTTTTACTTCCTATCACCTATGGATCTTCACACTGATTTGGGTTCTGATCATTCGCGAAGTGAGCTGTGGGGATCAGCGTGACCAGCGTTATTGGGAAAGCAGCAGCCAGACAGCGTCACTCTCGAAGTCCCGGGCTTTTCGTAGAAGCACACGTGGTTATCTTCGTGTCAATCCTGTCGCCCGTTGCATCACGCGATCGCCCCATCCAGGAACGAAATAGTGGAGAATACGCAGAAGTCGCATGCCATTTGGCAGGATTAGAAGCGACTTGCGGAGGCAATTCGGACAAGTTGCCAGAGAGCGTGAGATCGTTTGCCGCGAGATGCGTCTCGTGCATCGGCAGGCTCTGTTGAACAGTAGATTCATTCGCTCCCGGCAGCGACAGCGGAAGACAGGTTGCCACCGCAAGAATACGACCCATCCATGCAAGCTTGATATTATCTACGGTGATCACTGGACAACACTCCCTGAACCAAATCATCTAGTGATTTAAACCCTCGTCCTGGGTATATATTCCGCAAACGAGTCACAAGGGCAGGGCCGACATGGTCCTCATTGGGATGCCCGGTATCGAGAAGCGCATCACCCGCTTTCCGCATTTATATTCGCGCCTTGGATTCGTCCATGAATTCCGACCTCTTGATCCTGCTTAAGTGCAAGAACTGCTCGAAAAGAAATGGACACCAGACGGCGTTACCCCCTTCCCAGAATCCGCTACGCGCCTCTCATCATACTGTGGGAAGAAATATATTCCAGACTCGCCTTGAGCCGCGATTTGCGGAAATATTGTCCCTCTCAAAACGGAATAAACAGCAGAAGGACGTGTTTCTTCCGTAAGGAGTATGTGGGTATGAAAATTGGCTTCCTGAGTTTCCCTCTGTCCGGACATCTGAATCCGATGACAGCGCTGGGGTGCAAAATGCAATCCCGCGGAAATGAAATTCTCTTCTTCGGAATTCCCGATGTCGAGCCTTTCGCGTATGCTGCAAACTTATCCTTTGTACCCTTTTGTGAAGAGGATTATCCACCGGGCTCCATCACACAAATCTTTGGTACGGTGGCAACACTCCAAGGCAATAACGTTCTGAAGCAGCACCTGAAAACGCCCGCTCTTCTGAAAGTGATGTTGGAGGGATTGCGCAAGAAGCTTGAAGAAAACAGGGTCGACGCCATAGTGATCGATAAAGGGCATCTCTTCATGGAACTTGTTCCTATGAGTATTGGCATACCTTACGTACATATATGGACCGTTCTTCATATGGACTTTTCCGGGGCGACCCCTATCTGCGTCTTTCCCTGGCCCCATGAGACCACTCCAGAGGCCCATGCCAGAAATATCGCAGGCGTGAAACAGGTACAGGGATACTTTGCGCCGGCAGCAGATTCCGCGAAGATCTATGCGGAGAAGTATGGATTGCAGATTGATTGGGATGATCCGAGAGCTACTCATTCAAAGCTGGCTGAGATCACGCAGACGCCACGCGAGTTTGACCTCCGAATATTCCCTGGCCAGCCAGATTCCATTATGCCGGTCCATTCCACGACGACGATGGTCGCGAGGAAATACCATTTCCTTGGGAAAAGTTGAACGGGAAACCGCTGATCTATGCCTCACTCGGCACCCTGGTCAACGGAATCGAGAAAATCTACAGCACAATTCTGGCTGCGGCGGCCAGCCTTCCGTCCACCCAGCTAGTGCTTTCGATTGGCAACAATGTGAATGCGGACGCTCTGAGCCCCGTTCCGGCAGATGCGATCATCGTTCGCAAAGCACCCCAGATTGCATTGCTGAAACGAGCAGCCCTTTGTATTACCCATGCGTGTATCAACACTGTGCTTGAGTCACTCGCACAAGGAGTGCCTATGGTCGCTCTCCCAATTACCTACGACCAACCAGGAATCGCTGTCAGAATTGCATTTCACGGGGTGGGGGAGTTCATCACATTTGACAACCTTACAGAGAACCGCCTGCTGGAGCTGATACAGAAGGTGTTAGACAGTTCGGAATACAGAAATAAAGCCCGTTACTTCCAACAGATCATCGCTGATACTAAGGGGCTCGATGGAGCTGCGAGCATCATCGAACAAGCATTGCTCAATCGATGACCGCCAAAAGGGGGGAATGTTTGCTTTGCGATTACTGGAGCTGCAGTGATGTTGGGGGACGCTTGAAATGGAATGCCTCGGTTCAGGAGCTGTCCAGACAGCATAATCTCTCTAAAACGGATGTACCGAAGCTTGCGAAATTGGTGGCCATGCGCGATTATCTGGCCTCCGTGCTGCGAGGCGTCAACCGGCGCTCCATCCACAGCGTCGCCCAACTCACGCCCATCGCCTGGGCCTCCAAATAACATCTCCAAGCCTCATTGCTCTGCCTGCCGTCATCATGCGTTGCTTACACGTTTACGATCGATGAGCCGATAACACACTCGACGCCTTCGGAATAAGGCCACTTCACATGTGTTATTCACAAGAACAGTTTTTTGCGCTGCATGAGCATGCTCGAGCTCGCGGAAACGATGAGGTATCGACAATGAAGATTGGTTTTATAAGTGTACCTCTGACGGGGCACTTGAATCCGATGACTGCGCTCGCGCGCAAATTGCAATCGCGCGGACATGAAGTGGTGTTTATTAGTTTTTCTGATGCGGAACCGATTGTGCGCGCAGCGAAACTGGATTTCGTTCCATTCGGCGAGAAAGAATATCCCGCTGGCTCCATCGCTAAAGGTTATGAGGGTTTGGCTAAGCTGCACGGCGAAGATGTAGTGCGGTATTCGGCTCACGAGATCCATCCTGGCCTCTGCAAAGCAGCGTTGGAATATTTACCGGCAAAGCTGGCAGAGACAGGTGTTGAGGCGCTGGTAATCGATACTGTGCATTTCTTTGTCGAGTTGGTGCCGATGCGTCTGGGCATGCCTTTCGCCCATGTCTGGAATGTTCTTCATCATGATCGCACAGGATCGACTCCGGCTTCGCTTTTTAGCTGGCCATATGAGACGACTCCGGAAGCTATCGCCAGGAACGTCGCGGGGTTGAAGCGGATTGGAGGATATCTCGCTCCGATTCTGGCTGTGGCCAAGTCCTATGCAGAAAAGAACGGATTGGAGATTGACTGGAGCAGTCCCGCTACGACGATTTCCAAGCTGGCGGTGGTTACTCAAACGCCAAAGGAATTCGATTTTCCAATCTCAAATTGGCCGCCCCAGTTTCACTACGCTGGCCCTTTTCACGATGGTGAAGGACGAGAGCCGATATCGTTTCCATGGGAAAAGCTGACCGGCGAACCCATCATCTATGCTTCGATGGGAACGCTCGTGAATGGCATGGAGCATATTTTTCGAGCGATTCTAGCCGCGGCTGGGGCTGTTCCGGGAAAGTAGCTTGTGCTTTCTGTGGGGAAGAATATTAACCCTGCCGACCTTGGACCCATTCCGCCGAACGCGATCATCGTACGCAAAGCCCCGCAAATCGAATTGCTGAAGAAGGCGGCGCTCTGCATTACGCATGCCGGGATGAATACAGCGCTTGAGTCACTGGCTCAGGGGGTGCCCATAGTGGCTATTCCAATTGGATTCGATCAGCCAGGTGTGGCCGCCAGGATTGCGTACCACGGGACGGGTGAGTTTGTGGAAGTAGGCGATCTGACGGTGGAACGTCTCTCGTCACTGGTGCAGAAGGTGCTCGACAATCCAAATTACCGCGAGAAGGCCCGATATTTCCAGAAGGTAATTGCGCGGACACACGGCCTGGACGTTGCTGCCGACGCGATTGATCAGGCCTTTCGTAAGCATCAGAATGAGGGCGATGGTTTCAGAGGGCAGCAACGCTGAATCAGTGCGTGCTTGAGGATATTTATGAGGCTTCATTCAATGAGACCAATGAATATTCCATCAGCATTCTAAGTATGGCCTCGTGATGGCATTGTCGACTTACGTGTGTGAGATCCTTAGGCGGTGGGCCGTTCTGAGAGTAGATATCGTCGGCACCGATTTCCTTCATTCCGACGGTATTCCGTTGGGCTAAGATTGCAGGTTGCGCGGAACACGCGTGCAAAATGCTGTTGGTTGTTAAACCCACAGCGTAAGGCAACGTCGATTACCCGTTGAGACCCTTTCAATAATTCCTTAGCACGTTCAATTCGCGCCGCTAGTACAAACTGATGGGGGACTGTCCCGTTGCTGCACGAAACATCTGGGAAAAGTAACTCGTGCTTAGACTTGCCACTGCCGCCAGTTCCACTAGTGATAGATCTCGATCAAAGTGGCCATAAATCATCTCGCTTACCTTACCATCACGATAGGAAACAAATCATCCTGGAGCAGACTGAACTCTCTAAGGGACTGGCTGGCCGATAGGTCGAAGTCTACGACTTCTCCGATAAGCGCTTGGAGGTCCGGTGGCAAGGTTATCTACTTCCCTATCGCGTCTTCTACAAGGATCAACGCGTCAGTCCTGCGGCCATCGTCGAGAACAAACGGCTCAGGCTGCACTCTCAATTGTGAAAGCCCAACAGGATTAGAGGCCGGCCGTCAAGATTATGACCACCAGTGAAAAGATCGGATACAAGAGACAACCACGCTACAGATACGGATCGGACGTCGTTCAATACGCCTGATGCGTGCATGCAGTTTTGCAGGACGGTTCGGACCTGCGAAGGAATAACATTCGTCCTCGCAGGTTAATCAGAGCATGGTCCGAAGGCTAGCGCTTAAAGATCCATTCCGACTTGATAGAGCGAAATCAAACGCCAATCCCTTTGATCGCCACGAAAGGTACGAAATGTCTGAAATGCAAAACGCCCAGTTCCTACGAGAACTTGATTCGATAGAGAGATTTCACTGGTTAATGTGCCTCAATCATTCTAACCATATCGCGATGGCCGCCGAGATCTCTGGTGCCACAACTCCTGAGATGTGGAGATACGCGTTAAGGGAGTTGCAACAGCGTCACCCTTTTCTAAATGCTTCCATCAATAGAAATGCCAACTCCAAACTAGCTTATCGATGGTTTGAAGGACGTGCTATTCCGCTCGTCATCAAAGATCGTAAATCTCCTGTGCAATGGCAAGAGGAGTTCGAGCTAGAAATGGCTACACCCTTCGATCCGTCAATAGCACCTCTTATACGAGTGTTGTTATTACAGGGTGGTGACCGATGCGACGTCATCGTTGTAGCGCACCACACTGTCGTCGATGGTATGTCTCTGGTCTTTATTATGCGTGATCTGATGCAAACACTCTCCGGCAAAGCGCTTGAGATCCTACCTGTACCTGCTTCACAGGAACAATTTTATGCGTCGCTCGCAGCCACCAGACAGTTCAAGGAACATATCAGCGAAGCAAGTCCTGTGCACGTGAGTGAAACTACGCCGAAACCTGTCGATTACTATCGACCTCGGAAGGGAGAGGGACCCCAAGTGCAGGGACTGTGACTTTCCGAAGAGCAAACATCTCTTCTGATCGAACGAACCCGAGAGGAGCAACCACGGTTCATGCAGCCTTGTGCGCGGCTCTCGTGACGGCCGGGCGAAAGATATCGACATTCTGGAGTCAAAATGGAGTTCGCGTTTTATCGCCTATCAGCACCCGAAAAGCACTCAATCTCGGGGAAGATAGCGTTTTGGCGGACTGCCGGAATCGTGATGTACGACTCATCTGCTCAAACAGAGTTCTGGGAGCTTGCTCGCTGGTCGAAAAGGTCACTGGCGCCTGCCCAGGATTTTGAAAATATTGTGCTACCAAAACCGCTTCAGGATGTAGTTGCGTACGATGACGATGACGAAGCGTTAGCTCAATTGATGAAACTTGGCTTGACATATGACTTAGTGGTGACAAATGTGCAAAGAGTGCCATACGAGAGTAACTTCGGCCATCTAAGCGTGAAGGCTCTCTGGGGACCGTCTGCACTGAATGGCATTGCAGGAGAACAAGCGGTCGGTGTTGCGACTGTGAATGGAACATTGTGCCTTCTGCATACGAGTTACAGCCCATTGGATTCACTTCTGAAAACAGGTATAGAAATCTTGACGACGGCTTGCAAGGGGAGGGGGATCTCCCACTCTAAGTTCGCTGGAACGAACGAGAGCGCGGTATGATCGAGTGATTTTGCTCAACACAATTATGGGGAGACTCCTTGCGCTGCTCTAGGGGCGGAGCCCTGAGTATACTCAGCACTTGCGTTACAAAACAGACAAGGACATATGTTACAGCGAAGCGGAACACTGAGGGGTTCCTCGGCTTTGGTCAGACGCACGATGATGCGGTATGCCCTGGAAAGACAGTCGGATAGGCCGCCCCGTAGGTCCCGACAAGCCGGCTTATGGGAAGTAATCGTCGCCGCCGCGAAATATTTTCGCGCCGCGGGGCGGATGGAAATGTGGAAATCGCCAAAGAACGTCGATTCCGCAATTTCCACCGCGCGACGACTACGGCGTTATACTGACATTTCTAATGGGCCAGAACCCCTGACATTTCTATCGGGCGCCAACATGACGTGTAAACGCAAAGCTGAAATGTCGTAACTCCGCGAAATAGAAATGTCGCCTGCTCTCCTTTGGTTATTCACCCTGGAGGGTTGGACTTGGGTTGGTTGCGGATGAGTAGACGAGATATTAAGCGGATTGAAAGCGCTTGTGGACGTAGTGGCGGGTCGGATTACGTCAGATTCAGCATCGTTGCTTCTGGATATAAGCGTGCGTCAAGTTCAGCGACTGCTGAACCGTTACAAGGATGGAGGCGGGGCTGCCCTGATCCATCGTGCGCGTGGCAAGAGATCGAACTATCAACTGAATCCTGGATTGCAGTCCTATGTCACGGAGTTGGTTCGACATAACTATCGTGACTTCGGGCCGACATTAGCTGCTGAAGCTCTAAAGGAGCGTCACGAGGTCCAGATCTCACGAGAAACGCTTCGAAAATGGATGATCGAAGCCGACCTTTGGACCTCACGAAAGCAACGGCGTGTCTTCCACCAACCCCGTTTGCGGCGGGAGCGCATCGGAGAGCTGATTCAGATCGATGGGAGTGAGCACCGCTGGTTTGAGGATCGCGGTGAGCCATGCACCCTACTAGTCTTTATCGACGACGCCACAAGTCGTCTAATGCAGTTGCAGTTTGTTCCCAGCGAGAGCACGGAATCTTATTTCGAGGCCCTCCGCGGATATCTTCTTGCACATGGCGCTCCTGTCGCCTTCTATTCCGACAACACACGGTATTCCGCGTAAATAGAGATGCAAAAGGTGGTCCTGGCATGACCCAGTTTGGGCGTGCCCTGGCCGAACTGAACATAGAGATCCTCTGCGCCAACTCCAGCCAAGCTAAAGGCCGAGTGGACCGAGTGAATCGCACTTTGCAGGACCGACTTGTAAAAGAACTCCGACTTGCTGGAATCAATGATATCGCTGCGGGCAACGCGTTTCTGCCAAAGTTCATTCAGCGCTTCAATGAACGATTTGCGGTTGCTCCAGCAAACCCAAATGACCTGCACCGCCCATTACAGATCACAGCGAATCGGTTGAGCGATATCCTCTGCCATCGTGAACTACGTTATGTTGGAGCACAACTGACGTTCCATTACGACAGGAGGCAGATCATCCTGGAACAGACGGAACTTTCAAAGGGGCTGCCTGGCCGATATGTGGAAGTCTACGAGTTCTCCGATAAGCCTTTGGAGATCCGGTGGCAAGGTCATCTACTTCCCTATCGCGTCTTCAACAAGGATCAACGTGTGAATCCTGCGGCGATCATTGAGAACAAACGGCTCCGACATGCACTCTCCATCGTCAAAGCCCGACAGGATCGCAGATCGGCCATCAACGTGATGACCAACAGCGAGAAAATCGGTTACAAGAAGCGTGCACGCCGTGTCTATGGGACAGAGTATGAGGTACGGTCCCGAAACGAGTGAATCGGCGAGGAACGCGGTCTGCACAATTCCCTCATAGTTTCCGATAATCTCGTTTTAGAAAAACTAAGAGGCAAATTTAAGATGGCAGTCTATATATCTTGGTTACATACTGACCAGAAGAGCGACTACTAATCCAACCAAGACGCCAGCAAAAATTGCAGCGACGATTCGGTTTCTATCCCTATCTACATGACGATGATGGGCTGGCGTCCCCGACGGGATTCGAACCCGTGTTGTTTTCTTGCAGTTGCGGTTTACAGACACGCTTTTCACGGCGATGCATTCCAGAGGACGCGCGGAAATCCCCAAAATCGCCGGGTACCACCTGGGTATCCATTTCACGCGCCCACCTTCATCGTTTCCAGTGTTCCTTGCGGAGCCACCATCTCCACGACCTTACGCTCCGTCCTCCGTTTTGTGGACATCCGCGCCTGCGCATAGATGTCCATCGTTACCTTCACCACACCTTGCCGCAGCAACTCCTGCTCAACTTTGACATCCTCCCCATGGCAACGCCAGCGCCCTTATTGGGATCTGAAATTGGGGTGTGATCACCGGACTGCTGTGAACGAAGGACTCTGACTTTCTTCATCTCTGCCGAGAAATCTCTCTTTTTGTCTTGCCGCTTGAATTTCTTAGTGATCTACTACAAAGCGCAATGAAAAACTATCTGTTCTTACCACCCTCGCGGTGGCTGTGTTGTCGTGTCTGTTGTCTGGTTGCGGTTCACCTAAAACATCTGGTAACGAGAGCTCGAATCCTGGAGGCGGCACGAGTCCTGCACCGCTATCCGTGACAGGCATATCGCCTGCTTCGATTCTCGCGGGCCCGGCTGCTAACCTTACGGTCTCGGGAACCGGCTTTACCACCACCAGTGTTGTGCAATTGAACGGTGTCGCGCTTCAGACAAGCTATGTCAGTGCGACACATCTGACAGCAATTGTTCCCGCAGGTCAAACTTTCCCCGCGGGCAGACTCAATGTCACGGTCACCGATGTCAGACCCAAAAGTGGATGCGACAACGTCGACCAATACTCAATGACTTCGCATAAAGAGGATGCGACAAAAACCTGTGAAGTGGATGCACCAAAGCTGCAAAACTGCAGAGTCGATGCACCAATCCTTCAAAACTGCCAAGTCAACGCACCAAAATGTTCGTGACGTGAAAGACACACTTTGGTCATACCTTCTGCCAGCCTTCCAAGCTAGAGGCGTACCTCTGAAATGGCTCGGAGTGCTCTTCGAGATATAACCTGGTGATTGCCAACTTTAGGGAACGTTCAGTTGAAGTTTCTCAAAACCTCGTTTTTCGGCAGCCACCTGAGCCGCTTGTCCGAGAAGCCGACTACTCGGCCAACTGGATGAGTTTCGGATAACCGACCATCTGGGAGTTGAGCGGTTCAGCGAATTCCTAAGCGTTCGTAGTCACTCATTCGGTAGTGGTCGATATGACAGCTTCACCAGGAATTGTATTCGTTTGCGCAGCACTTCCACCTCGTTTGACAAGAAGATGTAGTGACTTGCATTAGGCATCGGACTGCATGTAACGCTGTCGGCTATTCCTGGCGGAAGTTTTCTACCATCCTGATAACGCTCTGGCGATCGGTCTGAGTGTAGAAGAGTGTGCGCCCGTCTCGCGACGCGCTCAGGCTGGGCTGCCACTCGTTGGTTTTTTCTTCAAGTGACAGAACAGGCGTAATGCGGCGAGTGGCAAAGTTGTAGAACTCGATCGTGGGCCGGGGTTCCGCATCTGCGTCCAGCAGGTAGAGCCCGCTCTCCGTCACGGCCCAGTGTCCCCAGTAGCCTACTTGCGGTTTGCCGGTCACCACAGGCGACTCGCTGCCTCCGCTTGGGGGCATGCTCCAAATCCCAGGTTCATCAAATTTGCTGTAGTAGATGGTTCTCCCGTCGTAAGACTCAAGAGGATCAAAGCCGCCATGCTCGGTCAACTGCCGCTCTGACCCGTCCTCAAGGGAGTGCCTCCAGATCTGCCGGCTTCCCGTACGCGGGGAGGCGAAGTAGATGAACCTGCCGTCGCGGGACCAACTCGGCACGTAGTTGTCGGAGTCACCATGCGTGATCGCATGAAGGTTCCTACCCTCTGTATCAACGACGTAGATATGGGAGTAGATATGAACGTTATCCTCTGCGCGGGCATCGAAGGCGATCCATCGTCCATCGGGAGACCAGCGCGGAGTGCCCGAGAGCCAGCCTATATTCGTAAGCTGCACGGCATGATCGCCGTCAATACTGTTCAGCCAAATCTGGTTTGTGCCGGAACGTGCTGATTGCAGCGCAAGACGCGTCCCGTCCGGAGAGGGCTGCGCACAATCCTCCAGGAACTGTGAATAGATCAGCTTCCTTGTACGAAATACTGGGCCACCTGCCTTCGAAAGATCCGCTCGCCAGATTGCAGCGGGAATAAAGGCACTGGAAGGACCCCCCATCTGCTTCTCTGCATAGACAAGCCTGCGCCCGTCCCGGGAGATCGATCCGACGGCCGGGTAGACCATCTCAGCTTCGACCGGGCCGCCTGCGACAGGCACCCTCCAGGCGCGCACCATCTGTCCCCGGTTGGAATAGGAAACAATATATTTGCCGTCGGGTGTCCACATCAGGTTCCAGAAGTGATTACCGGGTGAAACAAGGCGCCTCGGTCCTTCGCCGGAGAGCGGCACGGCATAAAGTTCGCCATAGCCTGCGTCGGTTTGACGAAGAAATGCAACGGTTCGTCCGTCCGGGGAGAGCGCATCGTCGGCGGAAAAGTCTCCGTGAGATCCGGTAGCGAGACAGCGCTTCTCACCCGTTGCGAAGGAGAAGAGCACAAGCGCACGCGGGCCACCTGGGGTGCATTGGTCGAGCATCACCATGCCTTTGCTGTCCGGAGTCCAGATAGGCCGGCCCGCGACATTCTCCCGGCAGGGCGAGTTCGTCAGTCGGCGCTCGGCGCCACCGAGTGCGGGCACCGTGTAGACCCCATCGCGTTCGCTGTTGCAACGGGCAAAGGCAATTTCCCGTCCATCCGGCGACCATTGCGGGGGGCCGGGAACACCGTCGCCCCGCTTGTGGTGTGTGATTTGTAGCGGCGTGTCGCCTCCTACCAACTGCACGTAGATGTCGTAGTGTGTGGGCTCCACACCATTCCAAACAAACGCGATCTGACGTCCATCGGGTGAGAACGATGGGGAATTCGCGTCTCCGGGCGCGCTCGTGAGAATCGAAGAACGCAGATTCGAGGACTTCATGTTCGGCTCGCCCGAGGGCGGCTTAGGCTGAAGGGCGGATCGAAGAGACGAGGATCGAATGAGCGCGACGATTCCAATCGCTGACACGACGCATACGATTAGTAGGGCTAACTTCCTGGAGAGCAGCCTTCGACGATCTTGCTTCTCGCCAGGTGTAATGGTAAGGACTTCAACGCCCCCATTGCTCTGTTCCCGCGTGTTGAGTCCAACTGGTTCGGATCCCGCAGTCAATCGAGACGAAGCGCCGCCATTCTGCGTATCCCCAGGTTGGGAGACGGGCGCGACAAAGCGATAACCCTTCTTCGGAATGGTTTCGATGTAGAGAGGCTTGTCGGCCGAGTCGCCCAAGGCTTCGCGGAGCTTCATGACAGCAGAATTCAGGCTGTGGTCGAAATCGACGAAAGTGTCGGATGGCCATAAATGCTGCCGCAACTCTTCGCGCGTGACCATCTGTCCGGCGTGCTCGAGCAGCAGGAGCAGAATGCGCGCCGGCTGTTCGCGCAGTTTGATGCCTGTGCCATTGCGGCGTAGTTCTCCACTCGAGGCGTCCAGTTCGAAGACGCCGAAGCGCCAGGTCCGTGGTGTGTTGACCGGCATGCCCATTAGCGCGCTCCTCTGGGCTGGACAAACTTTACACCTTTCCCGATCGGCAGGCCAATCGAACCCGAATCACCAACTTACTCGATAGACAAAGTCCTTTGGTGTCAAGGGCGGAGAGCGCAATCAGCAGATGATGACGGAATGATCTCCAAAGCATTGAGCGGATCGCCGCGGCGGCGCACATTGCGAATATTCCCGAGCGGTAGTTGGAGCAGGACAAAGCCGCAGGATCATCGAGGAGGCTCGCCATGTTTCGTATATCTTCCATCCTTACCTGTGCAGCTCTGGTGCTGTCGCTCAGCGCGGCGCTATCTGGACCGGTGGCAGCACAAGATAAGTCGGTCACCGTTAAGGTTCCATTTGATTTCTCAGCCAACGACCAAAATGTGCCTGCGGGCAAATATCGCATCTCACTGCAGGCACCGCGGTATCTCTTGTTCGTCGACACCCAGTCCACCAAGAAGCAGTACCTGATGTTGGTCCAGCCCACCTGGGAGCAAAACGATAAGGGCTGGGGGCACCTGATCTTTCGGCGATATGGAGACAGCAACTATTACCTCTACCAAGTCTGGATGCCGGGCCGAGGTGAGGGACGGGAGCTCGTGCGCAGCCGGGCCGAGCAGGAGACAATGCGGGGGCGGAAATCTTCATCGCTCGCGCAGGTGCAACTTCCGACCGGGCCTGACAAACCGGAAAAAATTCCGTAATGCCCCGCAAACTCGGATCTTCGGCAAGTCCAAGCTCTCAACTTGTGATAACAAAGCTATGCACTCATTGAGCTATTCAAGTCGATCAGTGTTCTAGGCAAGTGTCCGAAAAACCGGCTTCTCGAACAAGTGGCGTCGGCTTTCCGATGACGTGCCTCAAAAGTCGGATTTTGAGCAAGTTCACCTGGCCAAAAGGTTCGGGCGTCGAGCTTGGTGATAACTCCGTTTTTGGGGAATCATTCACTTGTCTGAGGTTCTTGGCGGCGAAGGCAGACGGATCAGTGGAGTGAAGTCCACCTTCCAAACATCCATCTCGAACAGCGATCCATGCTGATCGACGTTGATGGTGATACTCAGCGGCACGCCGTCCGCATCCTGAAACTCCGCCTCGGCCAACTGTTCTCCGAACTTCCGTCCAGCGGCGCCGACGAATTTCAGGCTCCCCATGCCGCCGTCCTTCATCTCTTCTACCAGAGCCGTAGCAAGCTCCTGCTGGAGTGAGTGCTCTTCGCGTTTAGAAGCGAGCATCGCCACTATTAGGGCAGTCTCATCCGGCCGCAGGTGTCGTGCTTGTCCATCAGACATGGCTCAATCCTATTGCTGTCGCTCTTCCAGTGCGTTCACTTCGAGCTGTTCTCGAAAAGTCGGGTTTTGAGCAAGTTCAGCGGGTCAGCTTCGATCACGAGTCGAACTTGGTCAAATTCCCGTTTTCCGGTAGGAATGGTCGATCCGTCCGGGATTACTACCGAGAAGCCGACTTTTCGATACTAATCTGGTCTGCGTTTTGCAAACCCATCAACTTGCCAACGTCGTAGAACTCTTTCGGTTTAGTGAGGCCCGATAACCGTTGATGAGCAGAAGTTTCACACGATTGCGAGATAGCATTGTCGTCATAAAGAAGATCGACGACTCGTTGCATTTTATCGCGCTCTGACACGGACGCGCCCTCTCTGGAACGTCCAGTATCATCGGTGCCATGGCTCCCGGACGAAATGAGCAATGCCACTGTGGACTACCCAAGAAATATAAGAATTGCTGTATGTCCTTAGACGAAGGTCAGGCCAACCGAATCGGTATGGTTCGTAGTGCCAATACCCTCTTCGAAAAGAATCTGACCCTAATCGCCGGCGCAGCCGACATCTTCAATCTCCGTAAACCTTGGGAAAAAGTAAAGAGCGGCATGTCGGACGCGCGAATCCGCGAGTTTTACCAGTTCATCGCAGGGCTGTGGCCCGTCAATACCGATTACCGTAGCCTTTTGCCGAAGCCTGATAGCACGCTGAGGGCTCTCTATCTTGGCGAAAACGATCCTGAAATGATGCTGCAAAATGTCTTCAGGTTCAGCTTGTATGCCGATCAGATCATACTCGTAAATCCATTCGACAACCCCAACATTGTGGCGGAACAGTACAACCCGGTAGTAAATCCGGGAGAATGGCGCGTTCAAACACTCAGACTGGTGTATCACCTTCGAGTCCTTGCTCCTTGGATAGCAGCTGGTCTAGTCATATTGATCCCCGATCCGGGGGACTTTGACCGCAAGCTCCGCGAGAAAACTTGGAATATGGCGCTGAGCCGCCTTGGGCCGAACCCCGTGAGTGAGGAAGACGTCGAAGCTTCGTTCGGACGTCAAAAGACCTCCGATCTCTTCTATCTTTCCCCTCCTGAATATCTGGCAAGGAAAGCGAAGGAAGCGATCCCTGGCATTTCGGAAAAAGAGGTCACCGACTTAGTCGCCTACATGGAAAAGCGTCGCGCCGAAAATCCACTGCTCCCTAACGACACACTCGATAACATGCCAGGCCAGATGACGGCGATGCGGATGGGGGCCAATCTTGAGATGGGTCTTTTCATGTGTCAGACCATGGGAGCATTCCCGTATACAAACGTAAAGTTTCGCTGGAAGGAGATATTGGGTGCTGCTGATCAGTTGGATTCTGGGGCACAGGTTTGGAGTCCCCTAACGAACGCTTTTGCCAACTTGGATTTCAAGTTTCTCAATAATGTCGATTCGAACTTCGCTGTTGAGATGCGCAAAGAAGGTCGCCTCGCAGGGTTTCGAGCGTATATGCGAAAGCTTTGGGACACTGTGGATGGTGAACCTGACCCTGCGAGATCTGAATCGCTTGCACGCGATTTCAAAGACGAGTTGGCGGGAGAGTATGCGAAGGCGCAGGGCGAATGGTCAGAGATTGATCGAGATCTGATGAAATGGGCGATTCCTGCCATCGGCGGAACGATACAAGCTGCCGGGGCAATACTCACAGGTCATTATGGTTTGGCATTGCCCGGTGGAGGGTTCGGTCTAAATGGAGTCAATGAATTGATTCAAGCGCACATGAAGCGGAGCGCCTTCCGCAAGAAGACACCACTATCAGTTTTCATCGATCTGAATAGGAAAAAGTAAATGGAAAGCTCTGGAGAGAACAAACGCATGAACCCCGAAGAGATTCGCGCAGAAATCGAAAACCGGAAGAAACTCGCTCGCGATATGAAATTAAGCCAAAAGATATGGTCACTTTACAATTCGAACTTTCAATACATCGACGATCGTCTCAAGAAAGACCCTGAACTGATCCTCCCCGAAGTTCTTCAGTCGCTCGTCCACTCCGGCGATTCTTATGAGTTCAAATTCAAGGACGGGTCTTATCATCTGCAATGCTGCAAAGGAAAAGACGAGAGAGATCGAAGCGATGACAGCACGACAACACCTATGACCTTCGCTCTCAAGGTTAACGGCGATTTGGTCTACGAATTCGATATGCGGAGAACTGTCACGTACGGACCAGACAGCCCGGATTTCTACGAAAGCTTCGGGAGCATTTCTGGCTTCATCAAAGGTCCGTGGATCGCTGATATCGATGAACTCCAGGCTGCGATGCGGACGCACACGCAGCAAGTCTACAAACAACGGAACGCCCCTAAAGAAGCGGCGCGCTTGCAACAAGACATGAAGAAATTCGGTTTGTAGGGCTCGTTCGGGTGTGACTGCCGCGCATTCCCGAAGCGAACTGACAGGTGCGAGCATCGGCCTGAAAGAGCCTCTCGTCTCGTGACCCGGGGTCGCTCACCCCGCAATCCAAGGAGATTGCCAGCTTGTAACGAGAAACGCCGTTGTGTTTACCAATAAGCCGAGTAGTGCCTGCAAAGTCCCGTTTTACGGTAGCGAAGCCGCTGCCAGCGTACCGGTATGTTGCACGGACCTTACTGCCGCCCTAATCTCGCAACACGCTCAAGCAGAATGCGGGCCGCGCCGAGCGTAGCACCTATTCGAGTCTCAAACTCGTCTTCAAGGTCAATGCCGTTGCAAATCTCATTCAGTGCATTCTGGACAATGTCGAACTCTTCTCGCGTGAGGTCCAATCGAGCGTGTGCCGCTTTCGCTACTGCTACCAGACCGCGATTCCCGTCCTGAAAGACATGCTCCTCGACAGCCACTTCTTGCCCTGCTTTATAGGCCCATTCCTCGTCATCTGAATCAACGGGTTCGCTTACGATGCGGTACGTTGCACTGCTGATGGGTTGTGCCATCACAGGTTTCCAAACGTCCGTTCCCTCATTCAGCATTGGGACATAAATAGTCTTCGTTTGCATGGATGTCAGCGTAGCAGCTCGCCCTTCTAATGGGATTGCCGCGACCATTCCGGTAAGCACCCGCAGAGTCGCGTTTTCGGAAACGTCATAGCTAAGATCGCGCCTTCCACCACGCATCCGAGTTGAATTCCTCAGGAATGATGTCGTCGCCGACCTCAAGATCAGGGGCTTCGATCTCGTTGAACCACTCTTTCCGTAGGGGGGTGGTCTCACCTCTTAGCTCTGCTTTAGCGTGAGGCTTGCCTCAGTTTTCGGTTTTATTTCGCGTTTAGGGCGCTTCTTTCGCATCCTCTTTTGTATTTGTCGCACCCTCTTCTGGTGTCAGAGACAAAAGAGGATGCGACAACCTCAACCAGATTTCAATAACTTACATATAAAGAGGATGCGACAAAAACTATGAAGTGGATGCACCAAAGCTGCAAAAATGCCGAGTCGATGCAGCAATTTTTCAAAACTGCGAAGTGGATGCACCAAAACTTCTTGACGTGAAAAACGAAACTTGGTCAGACCTGTCCTCAAGGTCTGGTCTCGGTTCAATGAGTGCATTGGCCTGATATGGAGTGACCGTGTCAACTGGGCGCGATCTGTGGGATGTTTTGGTGGTTTGCGTTTTCTTTTCCCGAAGACAGAGCGAGCAGCAGTCGGAGCAGTTTTGAGCGACGATTGATCAGTCTGATATTCGCGGGTCGGAACCGCATAATCATGATCCGTCGGGAGCTGCCTCTGACTGTTATCGCGAGTCCGGTCGAGCCTGTCGCATAGGCCAAGCGAGGGTTCTCCTTCGTGCCTGCCCTGGCTGCTGCTGGCCCTGTGTTCGAGATGGGTGTCAGCGTTCATCGATTCACTGTTCTTAGCTTTTTCCTTCTTAGGAAGTTTTGTTTTTGCTTTGGTTGTTGTCAGGCTGCAGCTTGCTGCCTGGAAATAGTCTCGGCTCTGATTCCAATAGCCCAGATAAAGCCCAGCAGCTCTCGGGCTACTGCTGTGACGATCTTCCTCTGGTCCTTGCCGGCTGCGCCCAGTCTCATATACCGCTTGTGCAGCCGGTGTTGCGCTTTCCACGCAATCTCTTTCGCCTCTTCGGAGATGCTCTCCTGGCGTCTGCGCAGTCCGTACCAGATACAGGGTGGGCGACGATAGCTCCATGCGGCTTCGACGACGATTCTTCGCAAGTGCGCGTTTCCGGTTTTAGTGATGCCTCCGCGTCTGGTTCGCTTGCCGCTGGAGTCTTCGCTGGGCACAGCACCGCAATAACCCATCAGTTGCCGAGCACTGCCAAAGCGGGATACCTGGCCCAATTCGGCCGCAATGGTCACAGCCGAAATATCTGCGATACCGCGCAGTGCCTGTAGATCGTTAATGACTTGTTGTAACGCGGGCGAGGCCAGCTTCACCGCCTCGGTGATGGCTTGCTCTAGGCGCGCTACCCGCTCCCGCATGTGCTCGACCTCGTGCAGATAATCCTGTCGCGTGGCCTCCTGAGCTATCTGTGTGAAACGTAGCTGCGCGACCCAGATCAGATAGGGGCGTGTCCACGGCCGAACTCCGGTCGGTGGACGCTGGCCTGAGCGCAACAGAAATTTGCTCAACCGATGCCGTGCCCGCATCTGATCCTGCTTGGCTGCTTCGCGGGCACGCACCAGATCCCGCAACGCCTCGGAACCCTCATCTGGAACCCACACCGCCGTCAGAATCTCCCGATCGATAGCAACGTGCCAGCTTCTCAGCATCCCGCCGATCCGTCTTTACTCGATCACCAGCCTTGACCGGTACCAGCGTGGGTGCGACAACCTCGCACTGGATGCCCAGTTCTGCCAGCTGCCAGTAAACGACATAACCCGTCGGTCCTGCCTCATAACAGGCTCGCAACTTCTCTACTGGGCCAAGCTTCCTGATCAGCTTGCGTATCGATTCGGTGCGGTTCGGAATCGTTCCCAGGCTTCGTACCTCGCCATCTGGCTCGGCGATCGCCACGGCAATCGTTTCGGCATGGACATCCAAACCCAAAAATCGTAGCTTTTCCTTCATGACCGGCTCCCTTCCGCTTGTGGCTCTGAGCTGTGCGTCCTTCTGAACTCACAGCCTAACCCACGGTCAGCGCATCGGCGCCGGTCACTCCATACTGACTGTTAGCACCAAATGAGATTTTGCAGCGCTGGTGATCATCAAATGCAAGCTGACTGTTAGCACCAAATGAGATTTTGCAGCGCTGGTGATCATCAAATGCAAGCTGACTTACATATCAGCGGACCCCATTTGGAGATTCTTTGGGAGCGCAACAACGACAACACATCATGTCGGAAAGGTATACGGACGATCCTGTGGCCCCAAAGACCACTGCTGGTAGTCTCCGATCTGCGTAAGAACCTCTCCCGGTAGGGCGCCACCCAAACTCTGGAAATCTCGCACCATATGCATCTGATCGAAGTAACCAAGCTGATGGGCGATGTTCATCAACGACCAACGCGGCGCACCACGTTTTGTGTCTAATGCCACTTGGAACCGCGTAATACGCGCAAAAAGCTTCGGGGTAAAACCGATCTCCGCCGAAGTCTGCTGATCGAGTGTGCGAACCACATCCTCCGACCTCACGGGAAGGGACTCGGCATTCCGACAGTGGGGGCCCGCATCTGGCAGCACGAGGTGGCAAGCAGGCCAAGAGCAAGGCCGTCGTTGCCGTTGCTCGTAAGCTCGCTGTCTTGCTTCATCGCATCTGGACTAAGCAGGAGCCATACATCCCGTTCCACGACGCTGTAGCCTAGGAGATAACCATGTTTACCTGTTGCGACGACACCGTGTTCCGATGACTGCGTGAGCGTTTTGTCCTTCGAGGCCGACCGATAAATAGCAGCATCGACTCTCCTCTCGAACCCCAACCGGCACCGAGCTCGCATCAAGTCAGCTTATCCAGAGTGCGAATAGAAACCCGGTGGAGAGCAACAGGGCGCCGCAATGCAACCAGCAACAAAAAAGCTCTATGAAGGAAAAGATAGAAAGCCAAACCTTGACATCAGTGACCTGCTCATAGAAAACGCTCTTCTCGTCATCTGGACATAGGAAGCGAAATCCAAGTTCTCGAAGAGCGATAAATCGCCAATGCACTCATCGAGGTTTCAACGAAAAAAGAGACACCAATTTGGCGACAGGTTACTATCCCGCTTAGCGGTTCCTGGTAGTCGGGCCTTTCACGCGTAAAGCGACGAAAGACGAAACCATGTGAACGGATTTAGCCTAATCCTCCGCTGACACTCTCAAAGCTACCAACTGTGGCCGTTCTCATCGAGAGTGGCACATCGAGCTCCGCAGAAGCAATTGCCGTCGCCCTTGAAAGTCGTTCACGTACGCGGTTGTTCGGAACCCATTCCTATGGGCTGTCAAGTTCAAATTCGGAATACCCGCTGTCCGATGGAGCTACTCTGTTGCTCAACAACGCAGTCAACGCAGATCGATCGAATCGTGTGTACAACGAAGGCATCGAACCGGACGTTTCCTTTCCAGAGCCTATGAGCCAACCGGACGAGTCCGCCGATGTCGCCCTGCAGGCGGCTCTTTCTGGGCTAACTACCGCACAATAAAATGTAAGTACCCGTCTGTAGGCGCGCCAACTGAAATGACCGTCTGTGCACCCTTCGGTCTTACCTTTGGCCAGTTTTTCAATCGATAGGCCAACGCTGAAATCCCGGGGCGCTCATCGAGTCGATCTGCCCCCAACACTGGCAGAATTCGCACAACTTGCCTACAATCGTCCCCAGTAGATGATCGATTTACGAGTCGGCGTGACCACAAGCATTGGATGAATGTTTAGCAAATCATGGCAATTGCTCACGAGTATAAGGAGAGTTGCTTGCGTTGATCGAGGCGTCAATCACGCTTCCCGACTGATCGATTAAACGAAAAGAAACTACATATCCTATAGATTCGTACTCCTTATCTGAGACAAAAGTAGTCTTCTTTATCACCCGAGTATTGCCGAGTGCTTCCACCTTCGAATAGAGCACTGCACCATGTTGAGTCTCAAAAAAATTATCCAACATCACCCCGCGCAGGATCTTGAGACTTAAGCTATCTGTTGACGTAATCGGAATGGAGGCGATTGGATCGATAGCTTGATGTAGCTTATCGCTCGTATCCTTCCAACGAGCAACAGCGGTGTCATAGAGAGCGGCTTTCGCTTTGGATAGCGTTGGATCTGATTCGAGCGCCGTTGCAGTAGCGCTGACTGATTGATAAAGCCGGTCGAGTTCGGCCAGGGGTTCTGAGACAGCCTTTATGCTCGCTTCGAATTTTGATTGCTCTAGAATTGTTATGTATTGATCATTTGGCACGAGTAAATGATCAATGTCTAAAACTTGGCATTTTCCGGCAAATCCCGCCGCCCATGCATTAAATAACACCTCATTTGAAGTAGTTATCGACCCCCCGGTTATAGATCTGTCTACCCTGAACAGTTTTGAAATACTTACAATGGAGTCAACCACCGCGCCACTGAGGGCCGGAATAGCCAACAGTCCCGATGGGCCAGCACCCTGTTGGGAATTTACCGATAGTAGGTCTTTAGGTGTTTGATTCCTTAGGGAAATAATTTTATTTGGTAAAGCTTTGGAGACGGCGTTCAGTGAGCCTGTGAGCCATTTCGAGAGTACATAGTCATCAAGATTTGACGGATTCACTATGACGTTGCAGGCAGATCCTCTCGATGGGACGTTTAGGTCCGTGTGAACTCGACCCGCCAACGACGCCACAACAGGGTTTAGCGCCTTCCAACCTTCGACTGTACTTCTAATCGTGCCCCCGTCGCCCGATATTGAGCCTTGGACGCCAGATTGTACCGAGGGCAGCAACATCTTCATGCCGGTAATCTGGCTATTAAGAAGGTTATTTTGTGCCGAAACAAAATCATTCTGGGCGTTAACCGAATCGGTTTTAAGACTGACAGCACTATCCGACAGTGATTGTTGTGACTGCAGCGCTTTGAGCTGTGCAGTTGCAAAATCGCTTTGAGCATTCGACGATGAAGTGCCTAGGCTCAAAGCACTTTGAGCGAGCGCTTGCTTATTCTGCAGTTCTGTAAGTCTAGCAGAGAGTAAATTGCTTTGGGCCGTAACAAGATCAGTTTGGTCCTTCAATTTCTGCGCAGCTGACGCAGTGTTCTGTTCATCAAGAGCCAGCTTCGCTTGGGCAAGTTGCAGTTGTTTTTGTAAATCACTGATCTTGACCGAAAGATCGTCCGAATCGGTCGATTGAGCAAAGCCAGTGTTAACCATTGAAAACGCGAAGGCAAATGCAATGAGCAAAATCAAATTGCGAACCATGTTGGGTGGTCCTTTCGCTTATCTCGATATAACAATTGTTTCTACTTCTACATCAAGTCCCAAAGAGGCCCTAAGGTGATCAAGATCGTTTCTTGTGGGTATAGCACCGTCTTTTCTGCGAACGAATAATCGATAAGGAGAAAGCTGATCGGAATCCGACACTGTAAACGGTGTCTTATAAAGATTGGCAACGACCTCATTCCGCGATTTTCCGGGGGTGATCAGTAATTTGACGTCCCGCGTGTAGATGACCCAACCGCGATTCGAACTTGTCACTTCAGCTTGCAGTAGTTGGAAATGCCTGCTGAAATCCACGAAGGCAGCCTGGAGTCGTTCGTTTTTTGATGAACACGAACATACGAATATTCCAAAATCGCTGGCTTGAGGGATAGATAGACTCATGCATCGCGGGCTTACACGAATCGCAGCACAATTGGCACCCCTAGGCTTGCCAGTGTCTTTAGACATAAATGCAAATATCTGCGAATCTGAGGTGGTATTAGGCTTAGGTTGCTGACCAATTGACATCAACCCACTAGCGTGCAAAGCACCGCTAATGAGTGTGATGGCTATACCAGTTAGTTTTGGCAAGCAGAGTCGCCCGATAGAGCACAGAATGCATCTAGACGCGGATACCGAGTGTTGCCCATTGCGACGGATCTAGCCGAATGAGTTATACGAGAAACGATCTGTTCTCGTGTGAGTAAGGGTTCTTTACTCATCAAGAGCGCAATGACGCCCGCAGCAAACGGTGTGGCTGCGGAGGTCCCGGAAAAGGAGGAATAGGAGTTGTTCGGTATGGTCGTCTGCATTGCAGTTCCGGGGGCGACAATCGTGGGCACTGGCAAATACCTAGACGACCAGTTGGCCTGGTTGTCACAGCTGGAATAGCTCTTTAGCTCGTCGCAAGGTGAGCTAGCTGCGACTGAGATTACCCCCAACTTTGTAGCAGCCAAACTTGCCGGAAAATCCATATCAAATTTTTGTTGTTGATCGGACGCGAACACATTACCTGCAGCAAATAGAAGAACAAGCCTTTTATTTTTCCCGTTGAGACTGCGGTCGATCGCGAGTGCTATATCCTGAGAAACTAATCCGTTTGGCATCCCCCAACTCGCGCTAATTATGTCGGCGCCAAGTTCGCTGGCTTTATCTAGGGCATCCGCCAGCGCGGCTGTGCTGTTCACCCATTGCGGTTCTCCGTCTATCGTTACGTAATTTGCAGCTTTTATTGCGATGATTTTGACATTGGGGGCAACACCCATCACGTTTCCGTTGAAAGCTCTTCCCGCAATAATGCCTGCGCAAGCCGTTCCGTGGACTGCTTCAGGTTGAAGGATATAGGGAAGCTGACTTGTTGTTCCTATTGGTGTTCGTGTCGTAGTATCCCAATATGATTCGATGGCATCCTTCAAATCTTCGTGATTGAGATCTACGCCGTCATCTACTATGGCAACCCTAACATTGTCGCCTTTCGCAGAGAATGCTGTCCACGAATGAACGATGCCAAAATCGATAGGTGTGCTCGAGAGCGTCCACTGGTCTGGAAAGCTATTAGCTGCGGGCACGGTCGACGGCTGTAAGGGCGCTGGAGCTTTTTCCGAAGGCTTTAGAGGGAGCGAATTTGACCGATGGATGAAATAGAAGTTCGGCTCGACGTATAAGATCTCCTTTACGAACTTCGGCATGTTCTTAGTGGCAGCGACCACACTCTCGGGATGGGGCATACTCACGATATATCGTCCAGGGATCCGTGTGGCAGTTGCTACTTGCGCTCCATATACTCTGAGCCTTTGCCGAGCGACATCGTCGCCTGTTCCCTCTCTGAACTGGACTATCAACTCAGGGAAAAGCGCGACATCTGTTGAATCCGAATCGGTTGCATACACCGGAACTTGTTGAATCTGATTGGTTCTTTCTAAGGCAATTGCACTCGAGGGAAGTGCGCCTGCGATTGTCGACTTAGATATCCCAAGCAACCCGGCGTCCGGAGTCCTTGCCTGAACAGTTTGAAAAACATTAGTGAACCTCTCGGTGACCGCAATATCCACGGAAGGTTTGACCACTCTTATTGCCAGAGAACCCGGACGTTGAACTAGATGAATATTTTGACCCGCTATTGTAAGGTTTAATTCTTGCTGACAAAACAAGGTTGGAAGACACGAGAACGATAGCAAGACGATTCGAAAAAGAAATCTAATTGGCCGTTCTCGGCAGTAGCCTATCGAGTCAACGAGCATAACTTCTCCACCGCTCGAGATTTGAAGCCATGAGGCTCCATAACCTAAGCACAACTCAACTTCGGATCATGGCCCGGGAATGCTCCTGAACCTACCATGGGCGGCAAGCTACGTCAACGTTATATTTTCGATGTCGCGCGAACATTTTTCGCCTAGGGAAACATTCGCTGCAGTTCGCCTCAGCGGGCTGGTCCATTCTGCAACTGGGACAGTATCCGCGTCTTCCATTTCACCTGAATGAGATTGATGGCGGCTTCGCGGGCTTCGTGGACTCACGAATCCTGCGCTGTGGTCCTCAATCAACGCCCCTTCGATAATCATCACCCGGACAATTCGCGCAAGGACCCATAACTCGTAGACCCGCCAGCGCTGCCGCCAGATTTGAAGATTCAAGAAGTCATAGATACCGTCCACGGCGTCCGCATACTCGCTTGCTGCCAAGGTTGCCTCTCGCAAGTCATACGCAGCACGTTCAACAGTATTGAACTTGCCATCTTCAACTCTTCGCCTCGCTATTGGATAGCCTAGACTGATCGGACCTAAGCGCGCTTTTTGCCGCAAAACAGCGGACAACTTGACAACGCCTTCAGGCAATCCTGAAATCAGCGCCGAAATATCTGGACTTGCCACCAGAACCTTTTTTATCAATGCCTCCAGCTCCTCCAGCCTTTCACTCAGACCTTTCAGTCGATAAATATCGGTCGGGTTGTATTCGAACTGGTAGCGCGTGTCTTTTTCTGCTAACCGTAGATATAGTAATGCTCTCGCCGGATCAGACATCTGAGCTTGGCGCTCAAGCATTTCTGCCCTCTGACCCTTGTGACTGACACGCGTCGATTTGACGTTCTCGCAAATCGAGTGGACAAGGCGGTCTAAATCGCTCAGTCGTTTTGCTATACATTGGGAGTGCTCTACAAGGAAGCTTTGATTTAGCGCGGTCGCTACCGCTCCGCGGAGTTGAGGCCCGAAATCCAGTTCAACTTCGGACGCTAGTCCGGGTAAAACGATGAACCGAATGTTTCCTTTCAGGTTCGCTTCAATTTGGCCGAGCATCGTCGCGACATCATTCATCATTCGGACAAATGGCAGCCGCAACTTCACCATCTCAAACAGCAACCGAGCGGGGGACAGGGCCAGAAGTGCCTCAGTCGTACCGCTCCCTTGTGATTCAACTTGTTTGGCAAGGTCAGCGAGCTCGTCCTTGTCAAGAAGACCGAGGATCTCGTTCGCTGACAGGGAGGCTGCGGAAGTGCGTTGCATAGCATGACGATTCTAGCGAACTCCGGCAACATGGGTAGCATTTGTCGTGCTCAATTCCGATTTGGCGGCGGGCCCGACGATCATGTATGACGATCTACAGAGAAGTTATTAGGACCTTCAGAAACACTCGCGCGAAATCTCTGTATCGCGTTAAGGCACTTGGCATTGCAGGTTGTGCAACCGTCAACGGTAATCCTCATGCGGCTGTCTCTCGCCAAAGGACCTTCTCCGCGAACCGCTGTCAGAGTTATTCCGAGAGGCAACAAAGTCATAACCTCTGGCCCATAACTTAAATATTTTCACCAACAAAACTCCCTATTTTGAGTTCATTGGAATCCGTCGTCCGCTAACATCGATAGGGGATTACCACGGAACGGCCGCCTCTTAGCGAGGAGAGCGGGACGATATCGCATCGGTCTACGTATAGCGGCCGAGAACCACTCCGGAGCATCAACAAGCTGGCCCTTTAGATCGGAGGTTCGGAGTTTACCCAGGACTATCAGTGATCGAAACCTCGCCGGCCAATCATCAAAAAGCCATGCGACTGTTTGCAGTACTTTGGCTCGGTCAGTAACGCAAAATGCGTCGAAGTGTATAGGAAACCTTTCCTTGGGTGTGATCTCAGATATTGAAACTCCTGATGCTTCAGAGAGAAGTTTCCGAAATCTATACGCGCGCGGGCGGGTGCTCGTGATGAGACCTAGAATCTGAGCGAGTGTATTGAAGTACGACGCGGTGCTTTCCGAGTCAGGCGGATCTATCGCATGGTTCAATATGAGTGAGTGACCGTGCTGCAATCTGAACAGTGCGCCAGGAACTCTTTCGTTGTCACAGGCCTCCCTAAGGTCACAGCCACACATACAGCAGACGAAAGATGCCGCGCGGTTCGACGCGCTTTCTATCCCCCATTTCCCCGCGATGCGGATGAATTGGTCTAGCACAGTGAGGGCACGCATCATGGAGGTAACACTGGTGTTCCTCACAAATTGTATAGAGAGAGAGCCGCCACGTCTTTTTGAAATATGGCGTTTGACTTTGAAGGCATTGAGGGCAATATTGAAGACCCCTTCTGCGTCTCAAGCGATGGAAAACTCCCAGCGGAAGAATCCATTTAGTGTGTCCGGTTCGAGTCGTCCGGTCGAAAAGAATGCCTTCGTAGCATGTCAGAAGAGTAGCAAATGCCTCATCCTTAGAAATTCCTGTCATATCTGCGAGGTCGGTGACCACATTGGAGTTTGCACGACGATCGCAGTCGCGATTCCACAATGCGACGTTCGGCCACACCATATGACAGAACGTCTGGAGCTTCAGGTTCTGCGCATGAGCGACTCTAATCAACCATGAGGAGAACAATTCATCAAGTAATGGTTTCGGTCTACATCCCAACAGATTAATGTTGTCGTTGTACACAATCATCCACCTATCACATACATCTAGAGGGCTGTCATCGCATGTTTTCTGCCCTCACGCAAAGGGATCCACTTTATTTTTTTTACGGTTGATGGAGATATAGCTTCGGACTGATCTCGGATGGCAACTTCTGCCGCCGCATTGACCAGGTCGCATATCCCACCGATCGTTCCATCGCTCATCGTGAGGATAGAATTCATAAGTTCTGGCTGTTGGCTAAGATAAGACGGATTCCTCAGCGGGAGAAATCTCTCAATCGACAACAGCAACCTCTTATATTCTTGCCCGAGCTTCCATTGAGGAAGCCAGACAGGGGGGAATCTTGTGGCGCTCTGATCATCGACTTCAAGAGCATTGAATGCGTCACGGGTACCGGTCAGAACGAGCGAAATTCCAAGTCTATTAGTGAGGAACTTAAGAGTATTTAAGGCTCGACGCTGCTGTTTCCCGCTACACGCGAGGGTGTTGTGAATCTCCTCACATATGATCATCTCTACACCCAACGCAGGAAATACCGAAAGGATTTGAATAAAGAGTGACTCTGGGCCCCGTTGGGCAGATGCTGGTACCCGCACCGCCTCAAGAAGATATCGATATATGCCGGTTTCGGTCGGAGTTGGCGGAGCTTCAATTAGAACAACAGGGAATCGACTGCATTCCGCTTCAGGATCTTCGGGAGGATTAGTTTTATCGCGGAAGTATTCTACAAGGGTGGTTTTTCCATTGTTGGAACGTCCGACAATAAGCGAACCAGGCATGCGGGTTTTTTTCGGACCGGTTATGAGGCGATTTAGATGAGCCAGAATGTCCTCGGCGGCGGCGTATCCAATCCACCTATCAGACCTGAGATACTCGATTCGGTCTTGATCAGAGGATTGGAGCAGAGATTCCGCTCTCCGCATCAATTGGGATGTGATCATAATTCCTCCAGATGTTCGAAGGGCTCGCACTCGCCTTCAACCTCCTGTTGATCAGGCAAAATCGGCATCTTTGGTACAGCCGGTACAGGTACATTCAGGCGTCCCGAAAGAGCAAGATTCTCTGGACGCTTACTAATTGCCAATCGTGCCATTCTTGATTTTTCCTTAGCTTCGTCCTCGCGAGCTCGCTTGCGGCAGTAATACTCAAAGATGTGAGCTTCGTTAAGCTCTTCCCGCGCTTTGATGATTTCACTTCGCGCTTCACGGAGATTATGGATATTGATGATGTCGTGCTCGAGATTCCTATAAGGGATCTCGTAATAGAACTCATCGTTAGGATTCCAGAAATAGATTGGCGCAATGAAGCCGTTGAAACGGTGAAATTTATATTTGGTGCCCTTCTTGGCAGTTTGAATAAACGGATCCAAGATTGGATCGTAGTACTGGATATTGTCGATTTCGACTCCTGTTTTTTGGATCGTTCGATAGAAAATCGGGCTGAGTTCGATCCGGAGTTTACGTTCGTCGAGTGGTACAAACGGTAATCCTGTTCCGGGCTGATCATCCGTTCCCAGTATGCAACGGCGATACTTTTCGAGAGGTGCTAACCCTCCAATTCCAGCATGCTTGCTAAGGTGGTAGCGGTTTACAATTTCATCCGCCACAAGAATTTCGAGTTCGTTCAGTGTGAGGCAGGCCTCGGCCGCCGAGTCGTAGGCATCATTGCAGTCAGGGGCCGGACCTGTGGTGCCAGGCAACGAATTGAAGAACTTCGAAAGCGTTCCAGCGTAGCGCTCAATGTGCCCTCCGTATTGCGGAGTCATCACTTTGCGCCACTGCAAGTCCATTCCGTAATCCAAACAGACTTGCTTCAACATGTTTCCTCTAAACACCTTAGCGTTATCAGCGTGAATGGTCATTGGCAGTCCATGGATGGGCCATTCGCCGGGTACCCCGAGTTCTTTGAGCCAGTTATCCTTTGGAAGAATGCATCGAGCAAGACACAGACCGACAGAATCAGCGTCCGGTGTGTCTGAAATTGCAAACCCCGGAATCGCTCGGCTAAGTACATCGACTGCGATCGTGATCCACGGACGTTCAAGATAGAAGCGAAATTCCTCATCGGCAACCATAGTGTTGACCCTGAGGTGGTCTATCTGCCAAACGCAAGGTCCCGGATCATAATGGTCGGGCCATGTCCTCTTGCCAGCTTGTTTCGCTTTGCCGATCTCATGTTGCCAGCGGTCACGAATCGTGTTCTCGTGGGGTGGGAAGAAACCCATTGCCCGGATCGTGCCGCGCACAATTTTCACGAGTTCGTCCCATTCTGGCCTAGGTTGTCTTTTAACCTCGCGCTCTAGAATCTCCAGCATCTTTTTCTCTACGGGTAAGGCAAGTCTTTTTTTACCTCTCCCACCTGAAGGAGTCTCTGCAACGAACACTGATGCAGACTGCGTCTCATCGTATTTTTTTAGCCAACGATAGATTGTCGAGTGGTGCTTGTTAAGGTCGTTGGCAACCTTCTTGATCGCTGAACGAGTTCTGTGCGCCGGATTGAGAAACGGTTTAAGTAGGCCCAGTCGTTTTTGTGCCAGCGCAAGACACTCTTGGCTCATGATGCGGCACTTCCCTGAAGATAACCGCGAGGTGCCAAAGAACCGCGAAGCGATAGTGGCCAGCTTGCATATTTCGCGTTCGCCAGTAGATAAATTGTGGATCGACATTGTTTGTAAATCGATCGAGCTAGTCACTACCCAGCGACCCCTACTATCTTGTAATTCGGAGCCAGGTTTGAGGTTTACGACATTGCCGGGCATAAATCATCGCCCCCTTTGCCATACTCGTGTGTTCATTGTGAGCGGTTGTTTTAGATTCATGGAGAGTTCCCCAAACGCAAGAAGACGCCAGAACTGTGGCAAAGCTCGCAGTCTAGCCTTCTCATCATTTCCAACAAGCGCAGCTAAGATCGTCGCCGGTGTTGGTGTTTCCGTGACCTTCACGAAACCAATAATGCTTGTAGCGAATTCGGGATCTAATGGAATTCTCCTAAACGGCCGCAAAAATTGAGCAGTTCGAAGCAATGGGGTCCTGACGTACCTCTCGGTCATCAGATGAAAGGCGTATCCGGACAAGGCCGCAAATCGAATTGCCGCACGGAACCGAGGTCGATAATCGTTCCAATTCTTGACCAGATCCGACCTGTATTTCGTCTCAATCAGCCAAGGTTTTGCGGTAGAACAACGGCGAATGAACGGCCCACCTCCCAGTCTGAACCAAACACAAAGGTCAGGGGTATAGGGACGCAACGGCGCTTTACCGTAACTGTACTTGATCTTGCAGGGCTGCTCCTCGAACCGCTCGACTATCGAATGGGATAGGAAATCCGCGATGACGATGAGATCACGTTCTAAGGAAGACTGATAATGAACAGGATTGCCATTTTCGGCGACTATGAATCCCGTCAAGCTCCGATAATTCTTGAGAATTTTCTTTACCGGCATCTGACACCTCGCACCGTCAGAGGTTTTGCCTAACCAACTCCCGTCTCGTGATGAGCTCTACAAATCTGACTACCTCCGCTGTTGGTCGCGATATGATCGACAGTAATCGAAAAAGTTCATACAGGATCGCGATTGTCCGGTGCCGTGTCATTAAAGGGTATGCTCGAACGAGCGCCCACAGAGCATCGATGAATAAAGGAAACACCGCACCGATTCACGATTTTAGAAAGATACGAACGGCTCTCTCGGTCGGCTTGGTCTAACAACAGTGGGAAATACAAACTCCCCGGTCCTGACACTGGACCAATAAATATGTATTTGTGTGTTCAGAACAACACACATCGGCGAGAAATTTTTCCACCCTGCGTTGTTTTTGTCAAGAT
The DNA here is from genome assembly GCF_059115365.1 of Edaphobacter sp. FHG110511_03. Lineage (NCBI taxonomy): Bacteria > Pseudomonadati > Acidobacteriota > Terriglobia > Terriglobales > Acidobacteriaceae > Edaphobacter > Edaphobacter sp. FHG110511_03. The sequence goes on from NZ_JBZYWL010000010.1 coordinate 60,250, forward strand.
TTTTCCTGGAAAGTTCAGTCTTCGGCAAACCAAAAAATAGGCGTCCTAAGCACTTCACGAGATCCATAATCGGGATCCAGCATGCATCGGGCGGCTAAAAACGTCAGAAGGATCTGCCGATACCTGAGACAAACAAAACAAAGGATCTCCTGCTCTGCACGGATCTAGTAGCAGAACAACAATCGTCGACAGTTGTGGTCTGCCCTAGAGCTCTTCGTGGTTTGCACGAAGACTCAAATTTAGCTATCAGCAATAGATAAATAGCCAACTGCAAACCTACTGAAATACTTAGATCTAGGCCTTCATTTAGATTGACGTGGGCTAGGTTCGAATCTAAAGTTCTTGGACGTTACGCTAGGAATGTCGACAGCTCGAGAGTTGGCAATGATCGACCGGATCTTCACCTACGAAAGCACACGTCTTCGTCATCGAGCTGCTCCCCTTTTGCTCGAGCGAGAGGCTTTTCTGACCTTCCTTTACGATCGAGGGATAGCGATAATTCAGCTCAAAGCAATCGCGGCGACTCTTCTTAACATCGTTCGCTTATTAGGATTAGAGTCATTGCGATCAATTCAAACTTCGGAAGTGGCGGATGCCGCCGCGCGGTGGTGCAAGGACTCCTATCGGGGTAGAGGACGGCATTCTAAATCTCCAAAATACTTCAGCACCGTCGCGATGAGATGGTTTCAATTTGCGAACGTCATCAGCCCTATGGTTACAGTAAAGAATGAAAGTGATACTTTACTCGAACGGTTTAATCGTCACATAACTGTGGACTGTGGGCGCTCAGATTATTCCACGCGCCACTATTTGCGGCGTGCAACCCAGTTTCTTGTATGGGCAGGTACGAGGATTCCGTCGTTTGCCGAGATTGATATTGGGGATGTCGAGGAATACTTGGAACATTGCCGCGAACGCGGTTTCCGACCCAAGACAATCAACGGGATAGTCGCCGCGTTGCGCGCGTTTTTTCGATACGCAACGTCCGACGGTTTCAACGTTTCTAAAATAGCTCCAAGAATCAATTATGAACCAGTCTGTCGATATGAGAACAAACCCAAAGGCCCCGAGTGGCGAGACGTCAGACGTCTACTCGACCATGGATTCGGATCCACACCCTCAGATTTGAGGGCTGCGGCGTTTGTGGCGCTAAGTGCAATCTATGCCTTGCGACAATGTGAAGTGGCGCGTTTGAGACTTTGCGACATCGATTGGACAGCTGAAACAATCACTGTTCATCGGGGCAAATCAAGGCAAATCCAACAATTTCCGCTTCAATTCGAAGTCGGCGAGAAAATTCTGAATTATCTCCGTAATGGGCGCGCGAAATGCTCATGCAGAAGTTTGTTCATCGCGATCAGACCACCTTATCGACCCATGAATCCCACGGTTACGTATGCCATCGTTGCCGAAAGAATGAGGTATCTGAATATAAAATCTGAGAATTTTGGCCTTCACGCATTACGACATTCTTGCGCCACAAAGCTCTTGCGTGAAGGCTCGCCGTTGAAGGATGTTGCAGACTTCCTAGGGCATTCTGACATGTCTTCGGTGAGCATCTACGCGAAGTTTGACCTGAAGACACTGGAACAGGTGGCATCATTCAGCTTGCGATGGTTGAATTGAAATTAGCTTTAGCCGTCACAAAATATATCGACCTTAAGCGTCAGACCGGATACGCGTTTGCAAATGGACGGAAATCCCTAAATGGGTTTTCTCGACGTTTCGGCGACACAGACCTCTGCAATATCACGACTGACCTTGTAAGTTCTTTTCTTAACGAGACCAATTGCGGATGCCTTCATTGGCATGCCAAATATGGAATTTTGTCCAACTTCTTTAGTTATTGGGCAGATAGGCACGAAATGCCTGAGTTGGAAATGCCCACTAGAAGGCCGAAGCCACGTTCAACCTTCGTTCCATATATATTCAGCCGCAATCAATTGCGTGACCTCTTGAAAGCTACTACATACTGTCAAAACAGCAGAGACCATATCGATGCCCCAGTCATGCGTACCCTAGTGCTGCTTCTATATGCAACGGGTGCGAGAACCGAAGAAATCCTGCGCCTGCACCTTAATGATGTTCGTTTCACCGAACGCTTGATCAACATAGAGGGAAGAGGGCCCAGAGATCGCCAAATTCCGATAGGGGAGGGCCTGGCTGAGATTTTGCGTAAATATGTTAAGTGGCGTACCAAGCGAAGCCATCTCGGCCAGACTTTCTTGATCACAAAAAATGACGCACCTATTAGCGCGGCAAATGCTGCCCGGTATTTCGAAAAGATTCGGAAGAAGGCTGGTGTTTCGCGGTTCGACGGAGCTTCGTATCAGCCCAGGCTATGCGATCTAAAATGCACATTCGCGGTGCACAGGATCACATCGTGGATCAGGAACGGTGCTGATCTCAATCGGATGCTACCGGCGCTCGCAGCTTATATGGGGCAATCAGGTCTCGGTTCAGCTGAACGATATCTTTCTCTGACACCAGCACGATTTCAGAAGCAACTTAACAAGCTTAGTCCAGAGCGCCGAAAATTCCACTGGAGAAATGATCGGGGTTTGATGATATATCTATCATCACTTTGACGTGGTGTCACACCCCTGAACGAGCGTTTGCTCCTTCATTCAGGGCGTTAAATGTATAGGCTCTGAGTATCAAAGGGACAGGCCCGCAGCCGCTATGCATCCCTCTTCGCCTTCGCTCACCGCGCTTAGTGGAGCCGCTGCAATCTTTGCTTTTGCCTCGGCGCTAAGTTTTCTCCGCGGTCGTTTCGGAGACCATGCTGGCGCGTCGACAGCTTTTGCGGAAACCTCCGATTAGAGAATTGATTTCGAAATGGGCAGTCCCGCAACTTGATTCAACGCTCTAGAATTCCTGTATGGCCCCAAAATCAAATCTGGGGAAGCTGGGTGCATTTCTGAGTGCAGTCCTTGTCTTAATCTGTATGGGCACCGGATATTTCGTCTTTGCGGCGGCAGGAACGTTGAACTATTACACCAAAGAACTTAATGTGGCCAAGGCGGGCAGCCTCCTGCTCGGGCCCGCGCTCGCCGCGAATTGGTTGCCTTGGTATGGCGGCCAGCCGGCCAATGAGCCAGGTCGATCGCACCGGGTCAACGTAGTCCGTACGAGGAGCGAAACACCGCCGGCCGTGCTTGTTCCGGCCTACTCCAGGGACGCCAAGGATCTGGGCGTCGGCAAGTTACTGGTCGCGAGCCCGAACCTAGCTGACCCGAATTTCGCCAGAACGGTGATCCTGCTGGTTCACAGCGATGACCAAGGTTTCGTCGGACTAATTCTCAACCGGCGGACAAACCTTGCGCTTTCGCGAGTCCTGGAGAGCCTCCCAGGGACAAAAGACCGTTCCGACCCAGCCTATCTAGGAGGTCCAGTCGAAGTTCCATCGGTGATTGCGTTGCTCAAGTCGCCGGACAAGGTCGAAGGGGCTGATCGCATCTTCGGTGGGGTTTACCTGATTTCCACGAAAACTCTTTTAGAACAAACCCTTGCGATGCGGCCCGACCCACAAGCTTTTCATGTTTATCTGGGTCATGCGGGATGGGACAGCGATCAATTACGGAAGGAAGTGGAACTGGGCGCGTGGTTTATTCTCCCCGCGGACCCTGGGGTGGTTTTCAACTCGGATCCGGGTTCGTTGTGGCCGCAGATGATTCGAAAAACGGAGCAGAAGATTGCGTCTGGGATGTCTGGGAGCATGCGGCACAAGGTGGGCCATGCGCGGCCCAGCGATAGAGAAGGCTCCTAACGGATTTCAGGGGAGGTGGCAGCGAGTATCCCACCGCTGCTGCGGGGTGTCCAAAATGAAAAGGCGGCAGTTCCCTTCCGCCGTATGCTTTCGTCCGCTGAGAACTCAAATTTCCAATTCAGTTGGACAATGGCTCGAATTAGAGCTGTCATGACGGTGATTACGTTCTAGTTGCAAAAAAATGCAAACCGCAGTATTAATGGTCCCCATGTCAACACACCGTACGCCTGTAAGTCTTGATCTATCCGAGGATGAGGGAATAGATTTAGCTCAATTCCTCATTCGGATTCGATGGGAACACATTCAGGAATGCGCCTTGGACCACCATAATGCCTGCAACATGCGAGATGCCATCACAAAGCTTCGGGTCGCTCTCGCGAATTCTGGATTTGAGCCAGACTGAATTGGAGGACAACGGAATCTCCGGAAAGGGTATCCGCAAAGGCATACGCCACATAAAGCTTTTGGGTAAAACCCAGCGATAGCTAAATTCGATAGCTATTATGGTGCATCCTAGGCCTCTTGTTCGATCACTGCTAGTTCTGCATGGGACATGCCACTCGTTCGCTCAATGGCGCTGCTACCTGAGAGATCATCATGTTCATCCGTTGCGACAAGACAGTGTTCAGATCTCCGTGCGCATTTTTGGCTGCCGGCCGATCACTCATGCGTGGCGTAACTGTGTCGCAACGCGGAGAACGTAAAAAATATCGATGTTGGGGTGGTCTGGTTGGAGAAACAAGTGCAATCGTCAGTGAGTCGATCTTGCTATTGATCCTTTCTGACATCTGAGAAGAGGAGTTTCTCAGATGTCAGAACTCAAGTACCCGGATTACTTGAGCCATATCCAGTTACCTCTACAAATTGATCGGGGGTGACCTTAGTCGTGAACAGACCGTCAGCGTTGCATGAAATTTCACACGATACCTTGAAAGGTCATTGTTGTGCCTATTCTGGCTGTTCCGGTGCAGACTGATACTCCTGGTCCTTTTAGAACTTCCTGGGTTTAACAGCATTCCATTACAGAACCGGCTACCGCATTAATTAAGCGCAAGTCCGCGCCTGACATTTCGGAACATCCAACACTACCGGATGTCGCCGATCGTTCAATCGAGCTCAATGTACTTGCAGTTATCCGCATATTTTTCTAAACGACGAAACGCTCCATTAAGATTCGGAGGGCTTGTGCGCTCGTATACGCTGCATAGCGCTGATATCGGTCATCCTTCACCTCATCTCCGAAATCGCAGACCGATTTCATGCCTATCACTTTGGGCTGAGGTAGAGGCGATTCGTCAACCGCTCCGTACACACCATAGAGCTCCATCTCAACCCCCAACAGTTTACGATTGTGCTCCCGTATCGACCGCACTACTTGTTGGTCTGCCAGGACAGAGGCTCCGGAGGCTACTGGTCCAATGTGCATCCGAAGATTAGTCTTTGGGCAGTCGGCCTGCCATGATCTTCGAATTTCATCGAAAACTTCCGAGGAGTTCGCCATCAAAATCAACTTACCGCGAACGTACGAAGAAATCGGAATTTGTCGAGGTGCCACCGAAAAGATAGGGGAACCGCCATCCACCAAGTGTTTACCGCTTCCCCAATCCCAAACCGCATCTGCCACGATGATGTCACCAAATTCGTTTGCTCCGCGAATACCCGCGAGAATGCCAACCATCGCGAGATAGCGTGGACGGAAGGTATAAATCATCTTTGTTGCGGTTACCGCGGCAGCAGTCATCCCCATTCCGGGCGTCGCACATGCAACAACCTTCCGGCTTTTTCCATCAGAGACATATGAGCCATGATGGTAAACAGTACCGTCACCAGGCGAGGGTTTTATACTCCAATGCCAATCTAGGTTGAGGACAGCTTGCAATTCTAATGAGGGCAAAGCTGTCACAATACACAGGTCGACTCCATACTCGATCTCATCCGTCACTGCATTTGCAAGTTGCAGATGTCTTAATTTTCTCTGAATGAAAACCTTCCAGTCTTCTGCCGAGTGATCATAAAACACAACGTCCCAGAGATCTTCTGCGAATCGCGGAGCCGCAGTATCTCTCACCTCTTCATAAGCGGTCAGACCAACAATTTCTCGAGGACGCAAATAGATGTCACGCTCCATCACTTCGTCGAGTAGAGAGATTCCGCCTAATGGCGTTGGCACTTGATCCGATCGTTCAGGTATAGCTAGATCCAGAATCATCAAATCGAACCGTACTTGCCGGAGTTTGGTTTTTCCTTCGATTGCGTCTCTCGCCACCACCACGTGGTCCAAGGTCAGATCAGGCACTTCTTGAATCGCTTGAAGAACCCGTCGGAGTTTATCCGCATCGTCTTCAATGACGAGAATTCTCATTTAGCCCTCGAATGGTTTTTGAAATAAGAGACTCCAATTCGCTCTGCCACCCCTCGACCGCAGCGTGATAATAAACCATCCCGCGGTACGTCTCCGGGTAGGATCTGGCGAGATCCTCTCCCAAATCAGCGAGCTTCAACACATGTGGCGGCCTGCCGAATGTTTCAAACTGAGTGACGACAATCACCGGTATAATCCTGTCAAATCGGTCCATCTGACTCAAGAATTCCCTGCCGCCGAATGGATGCGTGAGTCCACCGGCCTCATCGGGGCCTGCATCAAAATTTGGCAAAGTCATATCCAGAACGATTAGATCGAAATCCTCGTTGCGAACGGCCCTCAAGCCGGATTGAAGGGACCGCGCATTCGAGATTTTTATATTTGGTAGCCGAGCAAGAAGATTACCTAATTGCAGCCTCTTATTGTCGTCATCTTCCACAACCAAAACATGCATAACAACCTCCATTCACGATAGCCCGATTTGTAGCTAACCCGCGGATAATGGAACGGTCATCCGCACTACAAATGCGTTGGGACCTTCAAAGCCAAACTGAAGCGGCTGGGGTGTTAGCGTGCCCAAGCGACTCCGCAGTTTCATGAGTCCGGTTCCACCTTCCAATCTGCTTGCAGTTAATTCCTCTCCGCTTTCAATTTTCTCTCGGATTCGTCTCACATGATCCTCGATATGATTTGAATAGACACCATCTGCCACTTGACTCTTCACGTCAATCAGTAGTGATGCTTCTTCCAACGTCGCGCAGACGTTTACGTTTGGGTTCTTCATGCCGCTATGACGGGCGATGTTTCCAAAAATCAAATAAAAGATATCGGAAAACCGAACAAGCTGCGAGAAACTTGGGAGCTCGGCAGTAGTCAGATCTAACGTCGGGTTAAACTCGCGCCAAAGCTTCTTCACTTGTTCTAGACCGATATGGACAAGTTCTTCGAACGAAAAGCTCACTGGCGTGACAATTTGACTTGTCTTAAACCAATCTTTCGTTGCTTCGAGAGCATTCTGAGCCTTCGTTTGCGACACACGTATTGAGTTGTTGAGTTCGTGAGTTTCGTGCCCACGAGTAGTCTCTTCAATCTGCTTCAGGAGTTTCGTAAAGATCTCGTTTAGACGAGGAGTGAGTCCAAACCCAATATATTCCCTTACCTTCGCCAAATCGTCCTCAACAACGCCCCAAAAAACCTCTATCATTTGATCAACGAAGGTATCGAATGAATTAGCTCCAGCCACATTGCTTAGGCTGAGGATCGACTCCTCCGATACACGACTATCAAAAAGTCCGTCAGGTTTATCGTCGCTTTGAATTTGCATTCGCGAATCAACAAAGTCCGCAATGAAGGCGTCGTATTCAGCAGAGAACCGCCGCAGTTGCTCGTCTACTTTTACCGCTAGCCTAAAATCAATTTGAGATATTTGCTCAAACCAGTATTCGTTCCTCGCGTATTGAATTGTTCCGGCACGTTTCTGTGTTATCAAGTGCTCGTCTTCAAGGGGTGCGCGCATTTGTCCCGCTAAGACCCCGTGGCGAACTCTCATACTTAGATAACAATCAAGACCATGATAGGCATGCGTAAAACATTGATCCACGAATATGGATACTATTTGAACCAACAAATGACTAGCCTCATTGAGAGGAATATCAGTCAAAGCGTTTTGTACTGCGAGGTGATGTCCTTGCAATACCGACCGTATGCTCTCAGCATCGGGTACGATGCCTGCAGCAATGAGGCTGCGAAATCGATTGAACCCATCTGAAAGATTGCGGTCTGCCCACCGCTTCAGTGGATCAGCATCTATTGAAATTTTGCTTTGTTCAATCTGACGCACTCCACCTTGAATGACCTGGCGTCGTGTAATTGTTCTAATCTCAGTCTCATAGACCTCATAGTTAGCAGGATCAAGGCGCTCAAGAATCCCACACACTGCGATCCTTTCTTCCTCCAATTCTCTTGAGCTCTGAAAGGCGGTCGAAACCTGCATAACTTCCGGAACACAAACGTGTCGCAGATAGTAGATTGCGTAGGACATCTCGAGAGAGATAGTCATGGGATCAATCTGAGAAGGACGCTCCAAACCATGAGCGATGAGAAAGTCTTCATACGCATACCCGCGTAGATCGCCGTATTTGTCATCCTCGTGCCTTGTGTAGAGGTCAAAAATGATCGGAACCTCGATATGAGAGCGCAGATTCTTAAGAGTTTTCTTATCTAAACAATCCACACATTCGCTGAGCGGCACCATTCGGATCGAACCAGCGTCCGCAATACACGTATCAATGATCAGGCCCAGTGCTTCCAGAAGGAGATTTGACTTAAGTAGCGCAACTGCCCTGGCCCTCAATCTTCTTCTGCGAAGGTATGGAAACTCTTCCACTGTCGCACTAGCGGTAAGCGACAGAACTGAATCCAAATCGTCCTCTGCCAAAGCGTGCATGATTCGCAGGTCACGGTCGTGGGAAGGTGTGAGATTGGCAAAATTCTGTGATGATTCCGTCAACACATGGGCATGAGCGGATGCTGACGATTGCAAGAATTTGATTAAGCCTTCGACGAAGTCTCTCCGATCCAAAGGTGGGAACCGAAGGAGACTAGTGTCTAAAGTGTTTACTGTGACGAATTGCTCTTTCCAACTGGCGGTTGGGAGCTGAGGCTGGCTCGTCATTTGATCATCTGCTACGTTCGTAATATATGCGTAGGGTTCGCTTCCAGATATAGGTTCTATTAGACGCAGAAGATCCAAATAGATGTCGTCACCGAGTCGATCTTTCTTATAAAGCTGAGTGATCGATCTCTCTATTGCTAACGGAGCGGTTATATCGTTTTGGGGTGCAGCGACTGAATCCTCAGCACTGAGAATTGCCCTGAAGATGATCCCAAAAACATCTCGGCGATCGTGACACAATCGTCTAGCTTCTGACAAATCACCTGTGAATAAACATCTGATAAATGGTTCGGACCGAAAATCAGCAGGAGAAAGATATGCAGTGGTACTTCGCCAAATATATAGCAACCGGCCCAGACGTTTGTCAGGAATAACAGCGGCCAACTGTTCCAATACATAACCAAAATGAGCAGAAGCCGGATTCTCTTCGACATGGCAGAAATGGAACACGGCACATTGAACGAAGGTTTCGTACAAATCGATGAGAGAGGTTCGTTGCGCATAGAGCAATACGTCGGCGACAGCTCGATGTGTTGATGGCATTTCTCGAGCAATGAGAAAGTTCAGATACGATGCGAAATCTTCTTCAAGATTCCAGCGAGATGATAAGTCTAAGAAATCTGATGCAAACTTAAGCGGATTGATCGTTGGCTCCGCTCTTCGGGAGTGGTGATATGCGTAGAATGTCGCCAATGAGTTCGGAGCGGTTTCGTGTATGCGCGCACTAAATTTTTTTTGGGCTTCGAGCCCTTCGGAATGAGACAACAGAGTGATACGCTGTCCGATACTCCACAAAGAAAACCCGCAGTCCCGATCGAGGACATCCAGTAAGCCTGTGCAACTCTCGTAATCACCGACGACCAGCGCATCAAAATATTGGCGACGCATATCAGCGAATACTCTTAATGCTTCACTATTTGCTAAAAACGAAAACGCACACCATTGAATCTCTCGTTCTAAAGAGACTGGAAGAAGAATACGACCCGAACCAAGGGACGTAAGGCGCCGGGGAAACAACCTATCCCACAAGGATGGTTCAGTTTTTCTAGTTCTCGGAACCCACTCAAATAACCTTTGGAGCTGCGATGAAGGGACGGATCGCCTGAGAGTTGAAAGTAGTGCGAACGCATCTCGTGAGCCCCGCAGTTGGTTGCGTAATTCTAACGGGAGTTGCTTCTGTCTATTTGACTTCTTGGACATTATGCCTTTGGAAAATCTCTGCTAGAAAGTTCTTGAGAGGGGGACATGGAATAGCGTCTCCTATTCTCCGGCGGTACCTGAATATATTCGCATGTGATGATCAGAAGTATTGATTAGACCGCCATTTTGTTCTAACGATGTCAACTCTTCCGTACCCGCATCAGCCCGAGAACCACGAGGTAAATAGCGGGCTCCTCATCTTAGTGGAGCGAAACCAGCCCTAAGCTCGTTGCTTTTCTGCCGCAGTTCATAGCGTGACTAGAATATTGCCATACCTACCGAGAGCCGTCTCAGATCAGGCCAGCCTGGAATGCTATCTCTGAAACAAAAACTAACTTTGAATTCCTCGAATGGTTTTTAAGAAGGGGATTTTCTGGAGACAGATGAATTGCAGACGTGCAAGACATGTTCATCGGTGGCCAACGATATGCGATCTCCTGGATTCGTCTGCTTTAGCCAGCGTCACTAGAAATAGGGCCAGCCTTCACTCTTGCTTCAAGGCGCCACCAAAGGATCTCCATTAGCAGCTTGGTGTCCCACTTTCGATTGTCCACTAAAACAGCTAGCCACTCATAATCCGAGAGTCGCAGCTGCGTTATTGCGCCACAAATCGCCGTCTCTGATATATCGCCGCAATATGGCTAGAGAGCGATGGCCTGTTTGCTTCATGATCGTCATCTCCGTAGCTCCATTCAGTGCTGCCTGGGTAGCCAAGCCGGCGCGCAGACTGTGTCCGGCTAAGGTGGAGCTATCATAGCCAGCCCGTTCCGCAGCCCGTTTGACGATTAAACCGACGGAATCCTTGTTTAGGGGTTTCTTACCGACCTTGCCATGTCTGGATACCCGCCGAAATAGAGGACCGGCCTCCATTCCAGCTGCAGAAATCCACTGCCGGAGCGACCTCACCGGACATGAGTCAGGATGGACTCCTTGGGGGATAGCGATTTTTCGTCCGTGCCCTTCTTGATCGGTCTTAGAATGCCTCAAGATGATAACCAACCCGTCTTCGCTGAAGTTCGCGTCCTCGATCGTCAGGTTTGCGATCTCAGATCGTCGGAAACCTCCCGCATAATCGACGAGTAGCAGCGCTCGATCCCGTACACCGATAAGACTCGAGGGGAGGTGTTCGACGATCTTCCTAAGGTCTTTAGTCAGGAGGGGCGCTTTGCCTTTCTGAGCCGTTCCGATGGTCCTCCGAATTCCCTTCAGTGTCTCGCCCACGACCAGATGGCGTGTCGTAGATGGTGTTTCGACGCCAGCGGCCTGATGAGCCTTCGTGATAGAAGTGAGCCGCCGTGTGATAGTTCCTGCCGCGCGGAAGGAAGCAATATCGGCGATATAAAGGGCCACCGTTGCCGGCGTGGCGGGAAGCGAGGGAAGCTGATGACCCTGACACCACGCCTCGAAATGCTCCCAGTCGGAGCGGTATGCCCGAATAGTGGCGGGCGCTTTGGCGGCCCGAACGAATTCCTCTGCCCGTTCTACTAGGGCGGTCATCTCGGCCGCATGGGGCATAAGAGTGAGTTCAGACATCGACAGGAATCTCCAGAGTGTGGATTATGCTGCAATCAGGATAATCCTCCGCATAGTCGGTTTGTGGCCAGCTCCTGAGACCTTTCTGTTCCCCACCCAGAATTGACTGGGAGGCACGCTACGGTGCTTGCGCGCATTCCCCAGTGTTGAGAGATTGTAGACCAACCGATTCTCTTCCCGCCAAGGATATAAGCAGATGCGCGCTTCATACCAGAGCACAATGGAAGGGTACCAAAAAGTTGTAGGTGGGGGCGGTGAAGCGAAGCAGTCATCACCCCATATACTTCGTTCACATATGGAAGCTCTTTGGATTTTGGTCGGTTTACTCATAGGCGGCCTAGCAGTCTACTTTTTGGTCAAGCCCCGGGTGAAGCTCGCCGAAACTGAAGCGATTACGGAGCGACTACGTGCGAACGAATTAGACGCGTCACGCCAGAGGCTGGAGATTGAAATCTCCATCTGGAGGGGGGGTGCGGACCGAATTGGCGAATTGACTGCCGAGTCGGAAAAGAATCGCTTAGCAATTCTTGATTTGACCGGAAAGCACTCGACTGCAACGGCCTGTGTAGGCGATCGAGACAAAGCAATTAGCGAACTGAAAGATCAGATTACTGCAATGTCCGAGGAGGCCACAGAAAACAGGAGAAAGCTGACTGAGCTGGAAATAGATCGGGCGGCGATGTCATCGACGATCGCTGAGCGAGAAACAGCCCTTCGAGACGAGCGAATACAGTTCGCTGAAACTAAAACAGCATTCAGGGCGCAATTCGCTGAGCTATCCGCGGAGGCCCTTAAAGACAACGGCGAGAAATTCCTAGAGACCGCAAAGCGTGTTCTGGCCCTACAACACCAAGCCGCTGAAGGCGAACTAGATAAGAGACAAGAAGAGATTAAAAGCCTTGTTAGACCTATAGAAGAAGGCATTAAAGCCGTTGGTGAAGCGACTCGAGAGATGGAGGCAACGCGAGCAATAGCATTCGGAACAATCGAGGAACAACTACGACAGTCAATCACCTCTGCTGTGGAAGTGGCCAAGCAAGCGGGCGCTCTCAAAGACGCGCTAAAGAGGCCGAATGTGCGAGGAAGATGGGGTGAGGTTCAACTAAAGGTCTGTGTGGAACTGGCGGGTATGGAGGAGCACTGCGATGTTGAGTTCCAGGAAACCACGCTAAGCGCAGAGGATGAGGCTCTCAGGCCCGATATGATAGTCCGAATGCCAGGAGGGCGAAAAATAACCGTGGACTCTAAGACTCCAATGGTTCACTTTCTAAGTTATATCGAAGCCTCCACAGATGACGAAAGACAAACGGCGCTGATAAATCATGGAAAGTCCGTAAGGAAACACGTCGGGGATCTAGCAAAAACTGACTACATGCAGAAAATCGCAGAGAGTCCAGACTTCGTCGTGATGTTTCTACCAAACGAATCGTTCCTAGCTATGGCCCTAGAGAAAGAACCGACGTTTATGGAGGAAGCCTTAAAGAGGAAGGTCCTCGTGGCCACGCCTGGAACACTTATCGGACTTCTTAAAGTTGTCCAGTTTGGCTGGAACGAGCAAAAAATCGCTCAGAATGCGCAGCGGATTGCGGATGAAGGTTCCAAACTGAATGGCGAAATCGTCAAATTCCTCGCAGACTTCGCGAAATTGAGTCTTGCCCTCGATTCTGTAAACGAGGCTTTCGGGAGCAGCAGACGCAGAGTTGAAAATCAGATTGCGAAACGCTCATTAAGCCTGACAGCCCTTGGTGCCAGAAATACGTCTTCACTTGGAAAGAGCAAGAAGGTATTGGGAGAAGTAGCAAATATTCTCAAGGCTGCCGGGGCAGACGATGAAGATATCGAACAGACCGAAGATCCAGAGCATCTCATCTTAGTTACTGCGACAGGAGAGGACGAAAACGAAGAGTGAATTTTCTGTTGTTGCCGCATCGTTCCCGCTAGACTGGACGCTATCCTAGGGTGCAGTATATGGCTCATCGTTAAGTAAGGCAGCTGAATCAGCGTTCGGTTTCTGTTGATAGATTCATGATCGCGGTCTCACACCAAACAAATCGACTTTTTCATCTCTTGAAGTACCCAATAGAGCAACTCTTCGAGGACACAGGATGCCACCACCCGGACAGGAACTCGTCCGAAATCTGTTCGAGTATGTCATTGCATACACACAGATAAAGACGCCATGTGCGCGCAACATCATGCAACAGCCATGGTCACAATACCTGGGCGAAGTGCCGCATCACGAGACTATCCAATTCACACCTCCCGCCTCGAGTGATAGTGCATCCGGATGGGTTTTGCTCAAGGTAGGTCGAGCGAAGCTCGCCGACCCCCCTAACCCACCCGATGTACTTCTCGAATGGCTCGAAGCCGATTGGAAAACACAGCAGGAACCTCAACCGATCCCACAACGCGACACCGTTGTCCAAGATGAGCTAGTGATCGAACGGTTCGACGACGCTTCAGAGCGCGTCGAGGAATTTAACACTTGGATTCGAGTGTTTCGGATCTGGAGTGATGCGGACCGTCGGGCTAAGGCCGCGCTGAAGCTGTTCGAGAAGTTGTACGAAGTGCACGGCAGGCTCGAACGGGAGAACGAATTGTGGGAACTGGCTGTCGGAGACGGCTTTTTGCTGCATAGCGCGGCACAGGTCGATCATCCCCTCTTGACGCACACCTTGCAGCTTGATTTCAATCCGAAGGTTCCCGAGTTCACCGTCACAACTGCTATGAAGTCCACCGAACTCTATGTGGCGCTTTTGACCGTGCTCGGTATGGAGGGCAGATATCTCAATGCGCTCCAGGAGGAATTGGACGGCGGTGGCTACTCTCCCCTCGGAGCCGACGAGACCTCCGCATTTCTCAAGGGCCTTATCCAGCGTTTTGGAAACGGGGTTTTCGCCGAGTCCAAGACGAGTTCCCCCGCAGATAAGCCGAGCCTTTATAGGAAACAAGTGCTGTTCCTTAGGCGACGAGATACTGGGTTCAGCCGTGCGCTCACCGCCATTGAGCAGGCAATCGCCGCCGGAACGTCGGCTTCGGAAGCCATCCTCAAGATCGTTGGCGTGGTCGGCAGTGGTTTAGAGGGGACGCTACATGGGCTCGGTGAAGGAGGGTCTGGCGGCGACGGTTCCAGACCGATTACGGACGCGCCAGAAAAACGGCGTTTGGATGACAGGAAGGTCCTATTTAGTAAGGAATCGAATGCCGAACAATTCGAGATCGCGCACCGGCTGAGAAGCCAAAGGACAGTGCTGGTCCAGGGCCCGCCAGGCACCGGCAAGACGCATACCATCGCGAATCTGATAGGCGATCTTCTCGCTCAAGGCAAGACCGTTTTGGTTACTAGTCAAGCAAGCAAGCCATTACGAGTACTGAGGGACAAGATTGTGCCTGAACTGCAACCTCTCTGCGTGAGCGTTGTCTCCAGCGACGAGGTTGGGAGGAGACAGCTTGAGGCCTCCGTAAGCGGCATAACGGCGCGGCTGGGGTCAGATTCGGCACAGCAGCTAGAGTCCCAAGCGATCCGCTTGGAGATTGAGCGCCAACGGCTACTCGACCGAATCGAGGAGTTGCGTAGAAAACTACTTTCAGCGGCGCTCGGCGAATACAGAACTATACGCATCGGCGATGAAGAGATATCACCGGCCGATGCTGCTCGATACGTCAGGAAAGGGCGAGACACGCTGGAGTGGATACCAAGCCCTTTGAAGCCCTTGGCGGTCTTGCCGCTCGGCCCAGAGGAAGTAACTGCCCTCTATGCTTCGAATGAAGAACTCAGCGACCACGACATCTCCGAATTAGACTCCGAACTGCCCGACTTGGCGGACTTGCTCAGTCCCGAGGACTTTCAGTCCGTCGTGAGCGAGTCAGAGGGTCTAGCAACCGCCAATGAACACCCGCTTTTGAGGTTCTGGCAGCCGAATGAGACGGCCACACTTGCGGAAAGGCTGAAGGCACTCGCGTTTCGGGTGCCGACTGTAATACGGGTCCTCTCGACAAGCGCCGAACCGTGGACTGATGTGTGCATTCTCGCCGGCATTCGGGGGGAATCTGCTCAGCGGTCTTGGCGAATGTTGACTACCTTTGCGCGCGAAGTTCGGGAGCGAGCCATCGTGATGGAGGCCGAATCAGTCTTGCTGAGACCCCAACTTCCGACAGCACCCTTGAAGGAACAACAGCAACTTTTAGACGAAATCATAACGTCGCTCTCGGCCGGAAAAGGGCTCGGACGCCTAACCCTTCTCATCAAGCGTGAGTGGAAGAAGTTAATGGACGACTCGCGTGTAGAGGAACGAACCCCCTCGACCATTGAAGACTTCCGCTGCTTGAAGTCGCTTTGCGATTTGGAGTTGCAGCGGCAAGACTTGCGGAGTCGTTGGCTGGCAATTTCAACGACGACGGCGACGGTCGACATGACGTATCAGCCGGAGCAAATCGCCTACCAAGCGATAGGGAGCATAGATCGAGCCCTTGGCTGGCACGACGCTGAATGGCAGCCCTTGAAGACGGAACTTGTAGAACTCGGCCTGGAGTGGAAGGCGTTTGCGTCCAGTCAGCCCGTGGCCCTAACCGTTGACGGAGAGCTGCAAACGCTCAAGGGGCATGCATCAAAGGTTGGCGATCTGATCCGCGTTCGTCTTCTCCAACTGCGGAGGAATGAGCTTGAAAGAACGGTCGAGAAGCTAAGCCGGCTTTCGTCAGGTTCGGCGGCAAACGTCGTCAGAGACTTGCGGCGGGCAGCGTCCTCACTTGACGGAGACTTATACTCCGCATCCTATGCACGGCTGAGAGCTTTGATCGCTCTTCGTCCGGCATTCGAACTCCGCCAGAAGCTCCTTGCGAAACTGAAGCCTTTCGCGCCGGGTTGGGCAGAGAGCATCGTTCAGCGGAAAGAACCGCATGCCGCTTCCTTCGCCCCGGGAAACTCACAATCGGCGTGGATATGGAGACAATACAGCCAGGAGCTGGATGCAAGAAACTCCGTCCATGTGAACGCATTGCAGTCGGAACTGGACTCCTGCCAGAGACAAGTATTCAACATAACGTCCGAGTTGATCGATCGCTTGGCATGGAAGCATCAGCTGAACAGAATCACGAACAGGCAAGACCAGCGCACCGCGCTTCAAGGCTGGGTCGATACGATGCGCCGGGTGGGAGCAGGGACTGGAATACAGGCAGCACGCTTCCTATCCGAGGCTCGCAAGCTCATGAATCAATGCAAAGACGCGGTTCCCGTCTGGATCATGCCGATGTCGCGCGTTGTAGATAGCTTTGACCCCATAAAGACGACCTTTGATGTCGTCATCATCGACGAAGCGAGTCAATGCGACCTGGGCGGCCTTATAGCTCTCTGGATGGCAAAGGAAGTGATCGTTGTTGGAGATCATGAGCAAGTGAGTCCAGACGCGGTTGGGCAGCAAGTACAGCAAATTGCGGCGCTCCAAGAGACATATCTCAAAGAAATTCCGAACAAGCACCTCTACGACGGGCAATTGTCCTTGTATGATTTGGCTCGCCAATCGTTCGGAGGGACAGTCTGTCTTCGTGAGCATTTCCGCTGCGCACCGGAAATCATTCAGTTCAGCAACAATCTTTCATACAACAGACAAATTAAGCCTCTGCGAGACACGACCTCAATCAAGGTTAAACCTCCTTTAGTGACGTGCTGCGTGTCCGACGGTCAACGACGTGGAGATCATAACGATGAAGAAGCGCTTACAATCGCGTCTCTGATCGCGGCTGCCATCAGCATTCCTGAATACGCAGGGGCGACGTTTGGTGTCATCGCGATGGTCGGCAATAGCCAAGCGGCTCTCATTGACAAGTTGCTCCGCCATAAATTGAGCGCTGCTGTATACGACGAGCGCAAACTGATGTGTGGGAACCCGGCACATTTCCAAGGCGATGAGCGGAACATTGTGTTTCTGTCATTCGTGGACTCTCCAAAAGCTCCAGGACTGATGCATACTGTCGCCGCCGGCGCACGCGACATGTACAAGAAGCGCTACAACGTCGCCGCCAGCCGTGCTCAGGATCAGCTCTGGATAGTCCATTCGATGGACCGCCAGTCGAATCTCACCGCTGCCGATCTGCGCCGCCGGCTACTGGATCATGCACATGATCCTGCTGCAGCGATGGACAAGCCTGGGGAATCATCCGCTGCTGTTGATTCCGAGTTCGAGCGGCTCGTCATGAAGGACCTGAAGATGAAAGGCTTCCGGGTTACTCCTCAGTGGAAGGTGGGCAGCTATCGAATCGATCTCGTTGTCGAGGGCGCAAAGGAGCGGCTTGCGATCGAATGTGACGGAGATCGCTTTCATACCCTTGAGAATCTTCAAGCTGACTTGGAACGGCAGGCCATATTAGAACGCCTTGGTTGGCGGTTTATCCGTATCCGGGGATCTGAATATTTCCGAAAGCCCGAGCAAGCCCTGTTGCCGCTCTATGAGCGTTTGGAAGCAATGGGTATTGAACCGCTTGGCGAAGGGTCGCGTGGTACCGAATCCGAGCTCAGTAAGCGGGTGATTGCGGACGCAAGGGCAATCCGTGCCGAGTGGGAACTTGAACCGGAGGTACTGGATGAAATCCTCAATCGAACCCGACCTCTCGCCGTCGAGTTTCAGATTAATGAGGCCTCCGAGCTTTACCTCGCGGATCAACCGCCGACTTTGTTCGACTGAGGCCAGACGTCCGTTCGTGTTTTCTCATTGGCGAGACCCATATGGCACTTCCTCGGAAGTCAACTTATCGGCAAGTTCGATTCTCAGTTGTTGACAACTAGGCAATGCACTCATTAAGTCTCTGGTCCCACACTCCGAACTTGCATATGGCTAGTTTCTGGCCGGATCTAAAGGTTCAAGAATTAGGGAACACAACGGGTCAGCACCTGAGAATATTCGGTTCTCGCGGCTTGGTTTGAGGGTGCGCATCTGACAGCCGAGAGACATACATGAGATATGATCCGGAACGTGGACGACCGGGCGAGCAATATCCCTCCTGAAATATTTCATTCCCTTACCAGCGGCAGAAGTTATCCATTCAGCGAAGGCCTTCACGATGACCTTCCTCTAGCAAAAGCAGGGGTCTACACCATCTGGAGAGGTCCGGAGTTTATCTATGTCGGCATTGCCGGCCGAGGCCTTGACCTGACCGTCGAGCACAAACGGATGCGCGGCATTCGTGATCGGCTCGGGAGTCACTGGTACGGAAGAAGATCGGGAGATCAGTTCGGAGTCTATGTCTGCGACAGACTAGTTCTGCCGCAACTCACGTCAGACCAAATCAATCAGATTGCTGCAGGGAAGCTGTCTCTGGACGCCATGACACGCGTGTACATCCATCAGCACCTCAGCTACAGGTTTGCAGTGGTGGCGACCTTCCCTGATGCAATTTCAATTGAAAACTCCTTCGCAACTGGAACTACACCGTTCGGCAAGCCGCTACTCAATCCGAGAAAGAGCACGAACGCGAGGAAACGTAGCCGTGGCCTTAGCCCAAGCTGAGCCGCACATAGCCCCTGCATACAATTACTGATGAGAGAGCCGACATATGGTTCCTAATCGAGTTGGCAGCCTCCGGCCTATGGCTGCAGCTACGGATCCCGCAGCCTAATTACTCGGCTCGAAGCGCTTCGACGGGATCGACAGCAGCGGTGCGGCGAGCCGGCAGATAGCTTGCCAGTGCCGCTGCAGCAACCAGGACAACTGGTACCGCTGTGAACGTGACCGGATCGAGCGGACTGATGCCGAATAATAGCGTTCGCATGAGACGCATGAGGCCGGCTGCCGCGCCAAGGCCAACAGCTGTGCCAACTCCGGTAAGCACTAACGCTGAGCGAACGAACATCCACAGCAGTTCACTCTTCTTCGCGCCCAGCGCCATCCGTATGCCGATCTCGCGTGTGCGCTGCGAGACCGCATACGAGATCACACCGTAGATGCCGAGGATGCCGAGAGCGAGCGCCATTATTCCGGCAATGGCCAGCATGGCAAGCGTGAATGAAGTGCGCGTCATAGATTGGCTGTAGATATCCTGCATGGTGCTGATTGCCGCAACCGGCAGATTCGAATTCACCGACCAGACGGCCTGTTGCATCTCGTTGATGAAGGCTTGCGTCCCCGCCCGGCCGCTCCGCAAAGCGAAATAAGCAGTGCGCCTGGCATCGAAAGATCCAGGACCGAAGATGTCTCGCATCATCGAAGGCCAGTACACGGTTGCGGGTGAGATCTGGTCGATACCGTTCTCGCGCACATCCTGAACTACACCGACCACCTCATGCCACGGCATGCTGGAAAATTCGCGGAACCGCTTACCGACAGCTGCGTTGGGCGTTCCCCATAGCTCGCGAGCCAGACTCTCAGACACGATACCCACTGGCCTCAGGCCGTATATGTCCGTCCATGCAAAGTCGCGCCCCGCGACCATTCTCGTGCCGGCGGTATGGAAATAACCCGGCGAGACGTAGTTGAACAGGCGCAACGGAGGCCCTTCGCCTTCGTAGCTTTTTCCTTCGATGGTTATTTCATTCCAGGCCGGTTCTGCTCCACTCATGGGAACTGAAACGGCGAAGCCTGCAGAGGAAACTCCGGGAATCGCGGCGAGTTTGTCCTGGATGCTGTTCTGAATCCGCACGACTGTCTGCGGATCGCGAACCAGCGTCTCCGGAATCGAAACGCGCATCACCTGCAGCGACGCGGGATCGGAGAAGCCCGGATCGACGTTGCGCATCGCATGGAAGGTACGGATCATCAGGACGGCGCTGATGAGCAGCACCAGCGCCATAGCGACCTGTGCCACCACCAGAAGGTTGCGTCCGCGCTGCCGCTCGCGGCTCGTGCTTGCCGTTCGCATGGAACCAATCAGCGGCACGGTTTGGCGCGAAGGAAGGTAACGCAGCACGGGAATCGAGCCGAACAGCAGCCCGGAGAGCACCGAGAGAATCAGGGTGAACGCGAGCGACTGGCCGTCGAGTGAGATCTCACTAAGACGCGGCAGATTCTCCGGTCCAATCGCTATCAACAAGCGCAGTCCCGCATACGCAACTCCCACGCCGGCTGCACCGCCTAGCAGGCCAAGCGTCACGCTCTCCAACAACAGCTCGCAGGCAATCCGCCATCGTGCCGCCCCGAGCGCCGAGCGGACCGCAAGCTCCTGCTGGCGCCCATCGGCACGCACGAGCAGCAGGTTGGCCACGTTAGTGCATGCGATCAGCATCACTACGCCGATCGTCGCCATAACTACCCACAGCACATTGCCGACGCTGCCGACCACTTGATCCTTCAAAGGCCTAAGCTCCGGCGTGATCTTCCAGGTCTCGTAAAAGTGCGGATTGGTGCCCGGACCGTTCGTCCACGAATCCATCCAGACATTGAGCAGACGCGCCAAATCCGCGTCGGCCTGCGAGATCGTAACGCCCGGTCGGAGCCGCCCGATGCCACGGTACGCAAAGCCGGCCAGCGGTTGCTTGACCGGATCGAATGCCATCGGCTCTAGCAGGTCGAAGTCGTAATTGACCACCTTGAATCCGCGCGGCATCACGCCGGCGATCTCGTGCGGTGTCAAGTCGACGCTGATCACGCGGCCAACCACACTCGGGTCGCCGCCAAACCGCCGTTGCCAGTATCCATAGCCCAGCATCACCCGCCGCGCCCCACGCGGGTCCTGGTCCGCAACGGTCAACCATTGCCCGGCGGCGGCAGGCACACCCAACGTCTGGAGAACGCCATCGGTAATCAGAACCGTATCAACCTGCTCGGGCTGCCCGAGTCCCGTAATGCTTCCAGTCCCCGGCTGCCATACCCCCACGGATTGGAATGTACGATTGTGCGCCGCAAAGGTGAGATACATCGAGGCCGACATACGCAGTTCATCCCGGAAGTTGGCCAGCCCGGCCGCGCCGGGGGCGAGCAGACGCATCGCAACCAGTTGCTGCGGCTCAGGGTAGGACAGCGGCCGGATCAGCACGCTGTTGACCACACTGAACACAGCTGTATTCGCCCCAATGCCAATGGCGAGCGTGGCCACCACGGTGGCCGCGAACCCCAGCGACCGCCGCAGCCGGCGGCACACATGCTTCAGATCCACGAGCAGCGATTCGAGTCTCTGCCACTGCCACACTTCACGGCTCCGCTCCTGGAGGAGTGTCACATTGCCGAAATCGCGACGCGCGGTTCGTTCGGCCTCATGGCGCGACATGCCCTCTTCCATCAGTTCATCGATCCGCTCGTCAATGTGTTCCTGAATGGAGACAGAGATATCGTCATACCGGCGATTTCTGAAGAAGTAGCGACTGAATCGCGACAACCCACACCTCCTATGCTTTGGCTGCGGCAAGCACACGGGTAAATCCCTCAAACATCCTCTCGAAACTGACAACTTGTCTTTCGAGATGACGAATGCCCGCATCAGTAAGCCGATAAATTCGCGTTGGTCGACCCTTGGCCGAGGTCCCAGTCTCAGCTTCCAGCCAGCCTTCCTTCAGCATTCGCTGCAGCGCCGGATAGAGCGAACCCTCTTCCACCTGGAGCAGGTTGTCGGAAACCTGCTTGATGTGCTTCACCAGCGCATAACCATGCATAGGCTTCAACCGCAGCGATTGGAGAATCATGATCTCCAGTGCGCCGGGGAAAAGGTCGCGATGTTCGGGATTTTTCGCCATCCCAGAAATGGTATGGCTACAATACCTATTTTGTAAATAGGTATGTGCGGACAAAACTCCGCCGAGAAAACAGAGTAGGGACGAAAGAGTTCATAACTCCGTCCGAACGACATCGTCTAGTAGATTTCTTCGGCGGTCTCCGTTACCTACAATCTGTGTCCATCGACCATGCCAGCGAAGCATCACCTTACTTCGGGCCGGCAAGCCGATCAAGTTGTCTTCGGGATCGCTGAAGTGGCCGACAACCAGGCCTCCCCCAGGCTTGATTTCGGGGGCCGTCAAGCGCTTCCCTCCGAGGCTCTCGGCCTTTTCGAGCGCGGTCTCGACATCGGGAACTCCGACGTAAAAGAGTGCATGGCTTTGATAGCCTGTGCCTCCGCCGACGCCGCCGGGAATGCCCGTCCCGTCACTGGTCGTGTTGCGGTTCACGAAGCCGTAATTTCCCCTTTGGGAGACAGCCTCCGAGATCGGGCCGCTCGTGTCGAACTCCCATCCGAAAGATCGTTGTAGTAGGTTCGTAGCTTGGCTGGATCTGTCCCGATGACTTCGAAATGCAAAACTCGTTGCCCCATAGTTGGTCCCTCCAACGCTTGCCAATCTCTTAATGGACTCATCATTCCAGCGGTTAGAATTGTGTTTAAGCCGCTTCCACTACCGACAAAATATTCCCTGCAGGATCCTTGAACCATGCAATGGTTGGCCCATTCCCGCGAGAGATTCCGCGCGCGTCCGTCTTCAGGCTCGGTTCGTTATAAACCTCAAATTGCACGCCGCGTCGGCTCAATTCCTCGACAGTTTTTTCTACGCTTTCTACGGGAAAATTCAGAACCGTGAAAGTGGCCGGCTCGTGATTAGGTTTCGGGTACATCAGAGCTTTGGTGTCACCGGAAAGTGGCACAACCAACGTACCTTCTGGACCGCTGGAAAGGTCCAGCTCGAGGGTCTTGCCATAGAATTCCTTTGCCTTCTGAATATCGTTCACCGAAAAACTGCTGAACGCCTTCTTCGCGTTGATCATGGTCAACTCCTAAAGGTTTGACGTTCTGGTTTGATGCGGAACCAGCTTTCGTGGTTGAGAGTGCGAGGCGAAAATCATGGGGTAATGTTGAGGTGGCGGGCAATCCGGGAGTGATTCGTGGATTAGTAACGACAAACGCACTTAGATGATGTCACACGCTTTCAGTGCGCAAGCTGTTCGCATTTCCGCAAATGACCGCTACAGCCCCCACAGGATATGGCCAGATCCTAGGGAGCGGCGTCGAATTCTGATGACATGAAGCGCCTGGCATCTGAGAACGTTCAATTCTCGGAAGCTGGATAAACACCGCACCTGACCTCGGACAAATGGAATGTCGTCCGTTCTTTCCTCAGCGCAAAAATATGCCCTCCGAAGAGGGCTGCGTTTGGAAAATAAAAGTATTGCTTCCAGACTCTAACATGTAAAGTTATCGGCATTCATCAATTATGTTTTGGAGTGAACGATGACCCTGAAACGCCTTCTCCCCACCCTCGTGGTTGGGGTTTCTCTGCTTGCAACACCGTCCTTCGCCCGAGGTCGCAGTGGTTCCCATTCCACCACCTCTTCCCGCAATAGCGGGTCCCGTCCGTATTATGGCGGCGGATCCCATATCTCATCTCATGGCGGGTCGTACCATCGCGGGGGATCCAGCCACAAAGGGGGACACTACACCAGCCCAACCGGTTCACGCCGCTACGGACGTCATAAGTAGCCCTCCTGTGCCCGATGGACCAGGGTTACCCCAACCTGGTTTCAAATTCCGATAGACGTCGCAGGTTGATTAGAGAATGCGCTATTGGTGGGTCAATCAGAATCAGACGCATCGCCACGAGATCGGCGGCGGCTACTTATGGTCCCCAAAGCGTAACTCCAACGGCGCAAGAAATCCCTTTTATGAGTTCATGCGCGAGACTGCGCCCGGCGACATGGTTTTCTCCTTTGTCGACACCCGGATCATGGCTATCGGGATCGTCGGCTCTTATTGCTACGAGAGCCCGAAGCCTCCAGAATTTGGTTCCGTCGGAATGAATTGGGAAAAGATAGGATGGCGAGTTCAGGTTGACTTCACTCACCTCCGGTCTAGGATACGTCCGAAAGATCACATGGGCTTGTTGCTCCAAACCTTTCCCGATCGATACTCGCCGCTGCAGAACTCCGGAGACGGAAAGCAGGGTGTCTATCTCGCTGAGGTCCCCGATCTCATGGCACAAGCTCTGATCGGACTTATCGGAACGGAAGCAGAATTATTAGTGGCTCGCGCGGCCCAGGTTTTACCCTTCGCCTCTGTTCGTCCAGAAACAGCGGATCTGGAGATCTGGGAGCATCACATCGAACAATCGCTCGAACAGCTACAGACCCTCCCCGAAACCGATCGGGAGACGTTGATTATTGCCCGCCGTGGTCAGGGTCTGTACAAGCAGCGAGTGATGCAGATCGAGACTCATTGTCGAGTGACCCAAGTGGACAACCCTGCTCACCTTAGAGCCAGTCACTGCAAGCCCTGGCGGGATTCTAACAACGAAGAGCGCCTGGATGGCGAAAATGGGCTCCTATTGACCCCAACGATCGATCACCATCAGCGGCCGCGTCCCGCTGCATCTCATTTTCGATACCAATTTGTTCGACATGGAGACGGCGGAGACGTCCGCCGGTTGGGTGCGTGAGTTAAACGGGACGCACACCCCAGAAACCGAAGAATATGGAATCGGCAACTTCGTCTATCGCGCTAGGCGCCCGTTTCATCCAGAGAGACTCGAGGATCTCACCGACGAAGGATTTCCCAACGTCTTGCGCGCAAAGGGCTTCCCCTGGTTATCTTCGCACCACGACGACCTCATCCTATTCTCCATCGCAGGGAATACCCTCTCTGTCGAGCCGCAGGCTCACTGGCTAGCGGTCGATTCCGATGCGGAGCACGACCCGGATACGCCGGAGTATATCGGAAAGGTTTGGGAGGCTCCTTACGGGGATCGTAGACAGGAGATTGTCTTCATCGGCGTCCAGATGGATCGGCCGAAGTTCGAACGCCGTTTGAATGATGCGCTCCTCACTAATGAAGAGATGTCTGCGGGACCTGAGGGTTGGAAACGTTGGAACGATCCCTTCGCAGCTATGTTTAGCGATGGTACTGCAATCGAAGCATAAGGAGAGGAAGCATGGCGAAGATCTGCCCAATCACAGGCAAACGGACGCGAAGCGGCAACAAACTTTCGCACGCAAACAACAAAACCCGGCGCAGATGGGAACCCAACCTGCAACGGAAGCGCATTTGGATCCCTTCACAGAAACGTTTCGTTAGGATGCGAATCAGTACACGAGCCCTGAGGATGATGCAGAAGCTTGGAGTCGAAGCCGCATTGCAGAAAGGATTCGGCTCATGAGAACCATCATCAAGCTAGTTTCTACGGCAGGAACCGGGCATTTCTACACGACAAACAAAAACCCTAAGTTGCAAAGTGGAAAGCTGGAATTACGAAAGTACGATCCCGTCGTGCGGAAGCACGTCCTGTATCGAGAAGCCAAAGCATAGGCAAATTGTATTGCTCGCGTCACCACTAACCAAGCCCAAAGATCGCGACCCCTTATCTCCACACAGCTCAACTTAAATGCACAAACAACAAATTCCCTATGACGTAATCAAGGCAGGCTCGAGCCTCTTGCATCGACAGTGCCTGTCTTGGGGACAGGACATCAAGTGCCCAGCGGGGAACCTTCTTTTGGACTATGGATTTCAACGTCAAAGACCGCCAGAGGGCCTGACCGGATCGAGCCAATACACCATGATGGTGGCCGACGCCTTATATGTGAGGTTGTGGGGATTCGGCCTCTACTACGGAGGTGAGAAAGGAATCTTCTTGAATCGGTATTCCTTTGTACCGCGATGCGCATTTCTCTGCGCGTGCTGGCAAGGTAAAGAGATGGAGGGACTACCCCGTGAGCGAGACCTTCGATTGATGCCTGGTTTGCTGCGGTGGATTGCAGTCTATGAAGAATGGATTAAGAATCGGACTTCAGCAAAGTATCAACTTCAGAGAGTCGCCAATTCAAAAGCCAGAAGGTCAATCGATCGACACTCAGCGACGACTTGGCTGAACATGGCCGACAAGATAGAAAAGCTTCTACATAACGTCTGACCAGCCACAAAAGCCGGTTCTCAGATCGCCCTTCTATCTGCAGTCTGCGCAAAGTCCAAAAAGAGAAAACTCATGACCAAGCACGCGAAATCCACGCGGGAGTTTCGGTTTGACCTGGATATCGCAACCACTCATCTCGAAGACCCTCCCGCAAGTCCTGCAATGGAAGTGATGATGATGTTCTTTTCCGGCTACTTCATATCGGGGCGCTTCTCCGGGAAGCTCGACCACCGTGAGGAACTTCTCGTCCGTCATCGTTGCAATGTTTCGGTAGACGGTTCCAAGGCTCATGTTCTCAATTTGCTGTTGCGTTATCGCTAGGACTTCATTCGGAGACAACGGCCGATCCGCGGAAAGCAGTGCCTGCCGAATCGCATCCTTTTGCTTTGTGTTCCGGGATTGAAGAATACTCGAAGGCATAATCGTGTCGCTACTAGCTTACCAATACAAATAGAAAGAGACCACTTCTTTGACGCCGGAAGTCAGGTGGCTATTCGGGAGCGCACTCGATAGAGCTCACTTCTGACGGAGCTGCGAATCGAATTTGCAGCTAAAATTGCCTCATGCTTGATGCTTCGATTTGCCGGATTATTCGCCTACAACTCGGAGAGTTGCCGATCCGGCAGTGCCAAGTGTACGCAAGTTCCATATCCATCTGAACCGATTGTGGGGCGAGCGGACTCTACATCCTAGGCTCAGTCTTCATGCGGGTTTACGGGCACTTTGCGATGATTATTACCATACCCAACAATTTCGATAGCTATCGTCACCGTTCCGACGACGATCAACCCCTAGGCATAAGCTGGAGGAAGTTATGTTTAAGCCACCTTCTACGAGCGAAGCCAAGGATTACACCTCCGAAGACTGAGATGAACCACATAGCCAAAAACACCCTGAAATGTTCACTCACCAATCGGCGGGTAGATCGAGTGATCTCAGCGATTCTGATGTAGGTAATCTTGTAACCCTTGAGTGAGCTCGGAAGGTGAGGCGGCGAACTGACCTTTACCTCGTTCAGAGGTTTGGCAGGAGACGGCTTTGGCACCAGCGTAGTCCGTTGGACTGTGCGCTTGAACTCCCGTTGCTCATTTGGTTTGAACTGTTTCGGCGAGAGCTGCCGCACCTGCTCGTTGATACTGTCTTTCAGTTTCTCGTTGCCGCAGGTGTTGGCAGTGCATGCGAGTCCATTCCTCGCGACGTTGTGAGCATACTCCTGGATCATCTGCTGACGCTCTCCTGCGGTGAACCTGTAGGTCCCCTGCCGATCCACTTCAAGCAGCCGTCCAAGCAATGCCTGTCGCGCAGCTGGGTTCGCCTTCTCCATGAACTCCTTCACGCCAAGGTGATAGTCGTCGTTAACGTAGACGTCGTACATCTTCTTCCAGACCTCGGGCGAGACGGTCTCGGGGGCAGTTGCCTTCCAACCGTAGAGATACTCGACGGCCTTGGTCATCTCGCGGGCTCCGGCGTAGCCCTCCTTCTGCATCTCGCTGATCCACCTTGGATTCCAGTTGCGCGCGTTCAGCTCGGTCGCGATGAAGTCCCTAGCTCCCTCGACCTTCTCGTGTCCGGTGCGCCGCAGATTGTTGATAACAAGCTCCGGATGGGCTCCCGCCGCTTCGGAGGCGATCCTTAGGCCGCCCATCCATTGATACACGTCGTCGTTATCGACGGCGCCATAGAGATTCGATGTCACACTGTGCAACACGACCTGGTTGCCCTTCAACTGATTTTGAAGGAGCTTCGGAACCGTGGTGCCCCAGGTCTTCTCGGAGTAGACATAGTTCATCTTGGAGAGGTACAGATCGGCCATCGTCTGATGTTCGTCGACATCACGCGACTGCTCGACCATGTTGGAGAGACCGAAGCCATAGTTACCGGGTGCGGTGGAGAAGATACGCGCACCAGCGTACTCAGCTGCCTGCTCTGCGCTCATTCCCGTTGCCATAAGGGCCTTCGCTGTCTCACGGTTCTGTCGACTTAGAGCGTTTTCACCAGCGGCGGCAGCCATGCGTGCGGCACGGTCGAGCAGGATGATCTTCTCGGCAAGCCCATCCACATACAGCCCGCTTGCGGTGAAGACGACATTGACGCGCGGATGGGTGAGCTTTGCATCAGGGATGAGTGAGACGCGATCGACCGCTCCACGCCCGTTCCATTCAGGCTGTGTCCCCATGAGATACAGAGCCTCAGCCTCCATCGCTCCCTGCGTGCGGCCAGACTCTCCTTGCCACAAAATCATGGAAATGTGATCCGGATATTCGCCGTGATCCTGCCTGTAGCGGACGAGTAGCTCATCGCCCATGCGCTGGCCCAGTTCCCATGCAGCGCGCGTGGGGAGCATATTCGGATCGCCCTGATGCAGGTCTCGTCCAGTGGGGAGCCCATACGGGACATTGAGAGGATCTCCCACTGGTCCGCTTGGGAGATACTCGGCATGGAGCACCTTTGGCAACTCATCAAGTTCCCGTGCGGGAGAGATGCGGAGATTGGCGATCCATGTGCGCGCCTCAACGATGCTTGAGACTGACTTGGCACGCGTCTTCTCTGGAAGATCGGATGGAACAATGATGTCACGGCCCTCGAAGATCGCATCGCTCCACTGCTTGATGTACGGAGCCACGAGTTTCTCCTCATCAGACATGAAGCCGTTGCCGACGAAGGCTTCAAGACCAGCACGCATACGGTCCTCCAAGGGAGGCTGGCCGAGCGTCGGGAGGCCCAACGGGAGAGGAGACTCTTCGATTGTGTCTAGGAAGGAGATTGCCTTCTCCATAGCCTCATCCGGCTTGCCCATATCGAGGTTGATTTGCTTAATCAGACCAAGACGATCCATCTCCGCTGATGCTGTCTTTACGTACTCTGCGGCCAATGGAGGAGCAGCTTCGTGGGTCTCTGTCCAGCGGCTCAGCGCCTCGTTCAAGGTTCCAAAGCGCTCCTCGAAGCCCGTCTTAGCCAGCATCGGTGTCAGGTGGGAGATGAGCACAGCAGCGCCGCGACGTCGCGCCTGGATCGCCTCGCCATCTCCGTCCATAATGTAGTAGTTGATATTTGGAAGGTCGCCAAGAAGAACTTCGCTGGTGTCCCATCCAGCCTGACCAGCGTTCTTTCCTGGAAGCCATTCGAGGGTACCGTGCCGTCCCATCTGGATCATGGCATCGACTCCGAGCGTATTGCGATAATAGAGGAACGATGCGACGTAGCCATGATGAGGGGGCAACGTCGCGCTGTGCTGGACGTTCGTGTGCTCCGCGAACGAGGCGCGAAGCAATTGCGGGCCTAAGAAGACGTTGCCAAGCTGCACTCCGGGAATCACAAAGAACTTCTTGCCAGCGGGAGAGGTCCACGCCATCAGCTTCGCGTCCTCTGGTTTGCCCCAGCGATCGTTTACTGCGTTCCTGAACTTCTCTGGCAACTCTGCAAACCACTTGTTGTACTGGGCGACAGGAACGAGGATCGCTCCGCCCTTGCGCACGATTGCATCCAACTCACCCGGCTCCCAGTTCTCGACGTTGTGGCCGACCTTTGCAAGCTGGGTCAGAATCTCGTCCGTTGTCGGAAGCCTTTCGCCTGTGTTGTATCCAGCCGCTTTCAGAGTCTCAAGAACGGCTCGGATACTCGGAGCGAGGTTGAGGTAGCTGGCACCAATGTTCCCTTTGCCTGGAGGATTGTTGTAGTAGATGATTGCGAGCTTCTTCTCAGCATTCGGCTTGTCATGCAGCACGATCCAGCGGTGTGCACGCGCCACTGCGGCGTGTACGCGTTCCGGGATGGCCTCAAGATGAGGTGGAATACCTTTTGCACCCACTTCAGTGGTGCCAACGACGATCGGCTCGGTTGCACCAGCCGCTTCTGGATTCGAGAGGCTCGAGTTGATGCGATCTGGAGTGATGCCCTTATCCGCTGCCTCCCAAGCGGCGCGCGTCTGTTGCGAGATCATTAGGTTCATGACATGGACATTTTGCTTCGCGAGCAGCAAGCGATCTTCTGGCTTACCGAGTGCCAGTGTGAACATCATCATCAGGCGAATGGGATCTGTCGATGGCTGATCGAAGAGCTTGGCAAGACTTGCGTGGGGAAAGCCGACGACTGCGGCGGACGCCATGCCTTGTCGCTCTAGCTCGCGCAACAACCCGTCGATGACGGCGGTGTCTCGATCCTTGATATAGCTATAAAAGGTATTGACCGTGACCATCTCCCCCTGATTGGGCTTTGCCTTTCGGTACCAGGCGAGATACTCCGACATCGTGGGAAAGATCTTCGGTGCGTCGGGATGATAAATTCCGGTGTTGGCGATCTGGATGGGAGAAGGAATGGGGTCTGATAACTTTCCTCCCGCTGCCTGATACATACTCAGCAGGAAGCTGAGCATGTTTTCCTCTCCACCATTATTGAAGTACGGCATGAGCTTGGTCGTCAACTTCACCGACGGCTCCGCATTCCATCCACGCTCAAGAAACTCTGGAACGTCGGTCGCGACCTGAAGCCCGTGGGCTAAGGCCTGCTTCGCAGCAGGCCTTAGCCTCTCCAACATCTCGATGGTGGGGTGTTGCATGAAGATCACTTTCGCCTGAAGCAGTCGCTCGGGTGTGAGATCGTCCTCTCGCAGAAGCGAGCAGTCACAGACGTTCGTGCCAAAGCGTTTCTGAAACTGGACCATCGCGACGGGCATCACCTGCGAACTGTGCAGGACGATGATGACGTTCGGGATGCTCTTCGATTCAGACGAGGCTGCTTGCTGCGACCAGACCGAGCCGACAGCACACATCACAACAACGAGCAGAGCTTGTGTTCTCTTAACCACGTTCATGACAGCTTCCTCTCGTACGAGCCTTCTCATGCGTTGGCGATGCAGTTCAGAAGTGCAACCGAACACCGGCGTAGGTAGAGCGCCCCGGTGTGCGATAGAACTGGAAGTACTGCCTGTCAAGCAGGTTGTCACTGGTGCCGGAGAGCTCGACGTGATTCGTGACTCGATAGTTGACGTTAACGTTCATCAGGAAGAACGGGTCATAAGCTCCGGGAACCCCACGAATCGTATCGAGGTTCTGATCGGTCTCGAAGGTCGCGCTGGCATAACGAGCGGTCAAAGCGCCGGTCCACTTACTCTTCACGGCAAGTAGCTGGCCCGCGATCATATGCTTCGGCGTATTAGGAATGTACTTGCCCACCGTCGTCGGATCGGCTGGGTTATCGGTGATGATCGCCTGCAGGTAGGTGTAGGTTGGCCGGAAGTTCAGCCATGGAAGAATCCTCTGCTGCAGACTCACTTCGACGCCACGGGTACGTCCGCTGCCAGCGTTGACGTTCACCAGGTAATTCCCTCTTGGATCGACGGCGAGATCGGCAGAGCGGTAGATGAGGCCGCTGATGTCGTTCTCAAAGTAGTCGAGATCCAGGTTCAAGCGGCTCGTAAAGGACTTCCTAATACCCGCCTCCCAACTGCGAACATGCTCTGAACGGAGATTCGGACTTGCTGCGTAGATCGTCCCACCGGCGTTGAAGGCGGCGTAGAGCTCGTAGATGGTTGGATTGCGGAAGGCCGATCCTACGCTGGCGCGCAGGATCGCTCCGCCTGGCAGACTATAGGATGCACCGACCTTACCCCCGAGGAAGTGATCGGTTCGGTCAGAATAGAGTGTTCGAGAGGTGAGCGAGCTGTAGTCGTTGATGAGTCCGCTGTAGGTTTTCCAATACTCGTAACGACCTCCAGCAACCAGACGGAGCTGAGAGAAGAGCGTTACCTCATCCTGAGCGTAGACTGCTTCATTGACACTCTGGCCATAGGCCAGATAGGTCTGCTGCTGCTGTGTTGCGGGCTGCAGCCAATCCGACATCGCGTAGCTCGCGTTCTTCGCTTCATCATGGCGAACTTCGTCGCCGAAGGTGAGGAGGTTGCCATGAAAGGTCTGATAGTACTGACTGTTCGCGTGGAAGTTGTTGGCGTTGGTGTCGGTATAGGCTCCAGCACCACCGGTGAGTATAGAGGTTGGATCGGGAGAACTGTAGTGCGAGGTCGGTAGTGCGTTGTAGCCGGCGTCGACGCGCACCGCGCGGTTGTCGTTAAACGCATGCGAGACAGAGGCGCTTAGAAAGTTAGTCTGCTGGCCCCCGGGAACCTGCAAGAAGGAGGAGGGACTAATCTCGAAGGCCTGAATACCACTCGGCGTCGAGACCTGGAAGAGGCCCGTATCCACCGGCACACCTGCCGCGTTACGCAAGAAGCTTGCATAGGGGCCATGACCGTACGTGAGACTCTCACGAATGTATTGCACTCGGAGGTTCGTCGCGTTCGTGAAGGCGTAGTCTGCCGCCGCTCGCAGACTGTATTGGCTGAGCCAGTTTCGACCGCCGTTGCCTACGAGCACGACCTGGTCTCCATAAGGATCGCTGGTGAGCTTCGCGCCTAAGACCGGATCTCCCGTTCCCGGGAAGAGAAAGGCTGTGATCGGAGCGTTTTGATATCCGCCGAACTTCAATCGTTCGTATCCAAGGACGAGACCTAACTTGCCGAAGGATTCCGAGTGATGGGCCAGATTGCGATTTGTCGAGTTCGAACCGTACTCTTCACCGACGTCAAAACTGCGTTGGGAAGGTCGTCGTGTCCGGATACTGATCACGCCACCAAGAGCATTCCCGCCATACAGTGACGAGAAGGGTCCTCGAACAACTTCAATTCCTTCGACATCATTAACGGGGATTACATTCCAGGGAACACCGCCGAAGAAAGAGTCATTGATCGGCTGGCCATCGAGTAAAACCAAAGTTCGATTCGGTCCATTGAAGCCTCTCAAAAGCGCTGCGGTCTCCGTATCGGCCAAGCCCTGAATGCGCTGCACATACAGACCAGGTACCTGATCCAAGCCCTCGTCGAGTGTCTGGACATTGCGAGCTTGCAATTCTCTTCGAGAGATAACGCTCACCGAGGCAGCGGAGGTCTGCACATCTTCTGATTGACGAATCGCCGTCACCTCAACCGTCTGCTCCGGATGCAATAGCGCGAGATCTGCAAGGACCTTCTCAGATGTGATCTCGACATCAATGCTATTTCCTTTAAAAGCCGACTGAGGAAGTTCTCTGTCGTACACAGTCATCCCGGACACGGAGACTTGAAGGCGATAGTCCCCTGGGTAGATGTTCTGAAACTTGAACCCTCCGGAGTCGCTAAGCTTGACCGAATCGACAGTTTTATCCGATGAATTGAGTAGGCGGACTACAGCGCCAGTGAGCCTTTCACCGTTGCTGGTCCGAGCTTCGCCCTGTACCGAGATTTCTGACTGCGACTCCTGAGCGAACGAATGGAGGCCAGATAACAAGCAAAGAAGAAAGTACAACAGAAATCTCTTACTGGAATACATGGGGAATATTGAGTTCCTCTTGAGGGCAAATTTTTTTCAAATGTTAATAATAATGATAGCGTAATACCATTAAGTCAAGCTTGAAAAACTTCAAGGGAATAAACCGGACCGCCATGGTGTTTTACAACCGGAGGCGACTTTGACTAAGCGCGTTGTCGGTTCCAGCCAAAGCACACAAGGATATTCAAATGATCCCTTATGTTGGCCCAGTGATGGCGAGAGCCGTGACGACTAGGCAACGCAGCATCGAACCTGAATCTGAAATTTGCACAGACCCTCCTCGAATGCCGCGGAGCAGTCCTATCTTAAGTTACTCGCAAGCCATACAAGGATTACGGCATTCCACGCGGCTCGCCGCCACGGTAAGCCTGATCTTACGATGGCTCCAGTAATATAACTGCGGAAAGCGGGTGATGCGCTTCTCGATACCGGGCATCCCAATGAGGACCATGCCGGCCCTGCCCTCGTGACTCGCTTGCGGAATATATGCCCAGGACGAGGGTTTAAATCACTAGAAGATTTGGTTCAGGGAGTGTGGTCCAGTGATCGCCGTAGATAATATCAACCTTGCATGGATGGGTCGTATTCTTGTGGTGGCAACCTGCCTTCCGATGGCGCTGCCGGGAGCAAATAAATCTACTGTTCAACAGAGCCTGCCGATGCACGAGACGCGTCTCGCGACAAACGATCTCAAGCTCTCTGGCAACTTGTCCGATTTGCCTCCGGGATCTCACCGCTACGTCGCCTACTCAGACCTTCTTAAACTTCCTCAAGTCACCTTCACGGTTGAAGACGACTCCAATTTCAAAGGGAAGACGTATATAACCGGCATCTATCTCGACGATCTTCTGCGGATGCTGAACATACCCCAGCAAAATACCCTTGTTGCTGCCATCTGCGACGATCAGTACGAAGGTCACTACACCTTTGAGTATCGTGCGACACACCATCCCATCCTTGTCCTGCGTATCAACGGGAAAAGGCTGAACGCACAGGAGCGAAACAGTGACGGTGGAACCTACGGTCCATACCTGATCTCGCACGCGTCGTTCGCTCCCCGTTATCGGGTCCTTGCGTATTCAGAGATGTCGCAGATTCCCAACGGCGTCTTCGAACTGCGGTTCCTGAATGAGACTGCGGTCTTCAGCGCCATTCACCCGGCCGAGAGCTTTCCCCTGAATTCGCCCGAAATATCGGGTTATCGCATCGCCCGGGGTAATTGCCTCCGTTGCCACAACGAAGGAGCCTATGGTGGCCACAAGGCCGGTATACCATGGACTACGATTGGTCACACCGCGATTGCAGACCCCAATAAATTCGCCAATTACATCAGGAACCCCAGATCGGTGAATGCCTTCGCTCACATGCCGGGCTTCCCGATGTATGACAAAGCGACTCTCTCTGCGTTGACCGCCTACTTCAAAACCTTCGCGACGGAACAGCAGAGATGACCCTGCGCCTCGCGAAAGTTGCACTAGTCGCAGCCGTTGCCTTCTTTTACACGTTGGTCGTCTTCAACAACCTGACTGACTATGGATCGAACTATCAATTCGTGCACCACGTTCTGCTGATGGATACAACCTTTCCAGGAAATCGTGGCATGTGGAGGGCGATCCACTCACCCCTCGTCCAAACGATATTCTACGACGGAATTATCGCGTGGGAAGCGGTCGTCACGGTGCTGTCGTGGATCGGAGTCGTTCATCTCCTGCGGGCAATTCGCAAACCGGCGGCTGCCTTCAACGCCGCCAAGTCTTTCTCAACCCTCGCTCTCACTCTCGGGTTGTTGCTGTGGTTATTCGCCTTTATCAGTGTAGGCGGCGAGTGGTTCCTGATGTGGCAATCGAAGCTCTGGAACGGCCAGGAAGAGGCATTTCGTATGTTCGCCTCCATCGGTATCGTCTTTATGTTGCTCGTGCTGCCCGAGAGCGAATCAGGCGCATGAGTTGAACGGTGTCCCGATTAGCTCTCGTGTGGCTTCGGTGCGACCGTTTGTGACAATATCTCCCTGACGGCAGGGTATCTGGAAAAATACATCGCCTAAAGGAAAACGAAGTTGAGCCTAAGACACCAGCCTAAGAGGTACAGGATCGCTTTTGATTTCGCGAGATGGTCCCTCTCTCTTCCATCCTTCGAGCTCGATATAATCATACGAGTACATTGAGACACGATCACTGTCTCTGGGGTAGTACGTCTTGGCATCGGCTATTGTTTGTAGTCGCCGAAAACGTGAGGTCCGGGGCCGGAGAAACCAAATCCTGCTCTGACCTGAAATCGGCGTGATCCATCTAACTATGGAGATGCTTCGGCGTTAGTGCTACACGCTCCCTGTGAATGGTGCGGCAAACCCTGCGTACCCCATGGCGAAACTAACAGAGAGCGCCACTGCCTACATAGAATGATCTTCCTTCGATTGAGTGCTTCCGAACTTCCCGCCGTGATTGACAGTTTCAGGAGGGGATGTGGGGATCTTTATCCCGTACAGGTCAGCGTCAATTCCGAGGCCTGCTTGGTGGTCTTGTCCGAGGCTAATCTATAGTCTAAGCAGAGGCTAGGCGACAACAGTTCGATGCCTCAGTATTCGAGACACATAATGGTGAACTAGCCCGATGGGCGACTGGTAGGAGTGAGCGTGCGTCGAAGCCTATTTATGATCATCGCCGTTGGTGTGCTGGCATCGCCTTTCAGCACTTCTGCCGCCCCGGTCAACCCCCGGCGGCAGCGGCTCCGAGCTGCGAAAACATAGGCCGTGCGATCGCAGCAGCTCATGGCCCCATCGGAACAGTTGAGGATTGCACGGCGAAGAGCCAGGAAGTCGGGGGCTCTCTGCCGTACACGGTCCTCAGAATGTGCCTGGTGACGATACCGGGGCAGCGGCTGCCGATCAGGGTCGGCATCGATGGTGCAAGTCACCAGTTTTTTCATGGCCATGATGACTCGGATGGCCGCGGTGCGGGGCCATGGGATTCGGAAGATCGACGGCACCGGTTATGGCGATCTCGCCTATCTCTTACCACAAGATGCTGGTGGCTTTGCGATCGACGCCGTCGTCGGAGATTTGGGGCTGAACATCGCCTATATGCCCAACGACCAGGACATCCAGAACGTGGCCGAGCATGTCATCAAGCTGATGCGATCACACGCTTCATCTCCAACCTTCTCTTCAGAATAAGCGCCACCGATCCGATAATTTTTGTTAGTGTCGCAACTCTTTTCTGTCTCTTGCGCCGGCGCGACTTACATTCCGGCGTCTCGTCGATGCGGGTCGATCCTGTGACTGCCCTGCGCTATGAATAAATGGGGACTGGCAAAAGGCCGTGTACCATGTTCGTACCACCGTCATGACAGCTCCGTCACACTGCCCGACCTTTTGCCGCTGGGTTGTGCTGGGCCGGTGGGGGATGTATTGTGTCCGGACCGCTGCAGCGCCAAAGGACGGTGGGTGGACCTATCGCTTGTATGGCGGGGCGTGAGGTTCCACGTTGGTGAAGCTGACTGCCAGCCACTTACCATTCTGTTTCTGCATGACGTAGGTTCCTAGCGTAGGCCCCGCGGTACTTTGGGAAGACACCTGCACTGTAGATACCTGGACGACTGCAACATCGCCGGGAAGAAAGCGGATCTTTTCGATGGTGTAATTCCTCTGACTATTGCGGGCGGAAGCCGAATGAATGGCGACAAGGTCTTCGCGAATCGACGCTTTTCCTTTATCCCATTCACCAAAAACATTGATGTGATCGATGTCTTCAGAATAGATGGAGACCATTGCGTCTGGGTCGTGTGCATTCCACCCGGCATAAAACCTGGCTAACACTGTGCGAATTGCTCGCTCTTCTTAAGCTTGATTGGTGAGCTGGCCAGCATAAGCCAAGCCTGCTACTAGTAACGTAAGGACAAACACTAAGCGTCTCATCAACTGCCTCCTCGGAGAGTTCTGCACAATCTTGCTTTGATAAAGGACTGTTCCCGGAGTGGCTAATTGACCCGGGGCCAGCTTGCACGTTCCGAGCACTTGATGAGAATCCATTTGTGACGCAAGTGAAGCGGCGCCGAAACGATGATATTTCCTAATAGTCGGATTTCGACAACTTCGCTTCCGTTTCTGAAAACCATGTTTTGCTGGGATTACACTGTCACTGACGATAAGCCGACTTATCAGTACTGATCCGATCGTAGCGTTTCCACATCCTTCCCCGAGCGGCACCTCACATATGTGCAGCAGACGTGGCGGATTTAGCGGGCGTTAGTATTTCTCTTCAGCTTGTCCAGGCAGTCCGACCATTTGCGCGCTTTCCATCCACAATCCCCTTATGGTCGTCTCACTTTGCGTCAAATCCGAAGGATCCGGCCACGTTAGTTTGCCCTTCACGAGTGAGGCGTAGATGCGGCCAGACGGCGGCACAATCGTTCCGAAACCCAGATCGGCAATCGCATTTCCTGCCTGCACGAGCGTGTTCGCGGTCCGAAGTCTGGAAGCCACCGTCATCATCAACTTTGCCCACCAAGGCCATTCGCGAAACAGCGACGTGCCGCGGGTCAGTCCAGGATTGTAGGCAATGACCCGCATGCCATTCATCTGCGAATCGATGGAGGCCTCGAAGGCACGCGCCGTAAGGAGATTACTGAGCTTCGAGCTTGCATAAGCCTTGATTCCTGGCATAAAGCCCTTGCCCTTAGCTTTGGGATGAGCCAGCGCCTCGGGATTGAGTTCCTTCGGTCCGAATGGAACCATCTTGGGGTCGTGGACATCGCTCGTGGTGACGACGATGGTGGCGTTCTTCGCGAGGTTGGGCGTTAGAAGCCTCAGCAGAAGATAGTGCGCAAGGTGGTTGATTGCGAATGTGGATTCGAATCCGTCAACGGTCCGATGCTTGGTGTTTCCGAACTGCGCCCCGGCATTCAGAATGAGGATGTCGATCTTTGTGCCGTCCAACTTCTCCGTGAGCGAGTGAACGAAGGACCGAACATTCGAAAGGCTCACCAGATCCAACGGCAGGGTCTCGATCGACGAATTCTTGTTGTCTCGCGCCCCAAGGATCAGTCTCGTGTTTGGAGTGTCGGAGATTCTATTGGCGGCAACTGCACCGAAACCGGCAGTTCCGCCTGTCATAACGACTGTTTTCATTGAATCAATCCTCTTTGTAGAACTAAATCGCTAAGGTGTATGGACCGCCTAAACGTAGCCACCCGTAACCTCGATACGTTCCGCATTGATCCAGCGATTGTCCTCTGAGAGCAGCGACGCAATCATCCGACCGACGTCGTCGGGAACACCTGCCCTCCCCAGCGCTGTCCCCTTCGCCACCCTTCTGTTCACGGCAGGATTGTCGCGGACGATTCCTCCACTGAAATCTGTCTCCGTAGCTCCCGGCGCCACAACATTGACAGCGATCCTCCGCGGGCCAAGTTCCTTCGCCATGTGCTTGGACAGTACCTCAAGCGCGCCCTCCATCGAGGCATAGACGGAACCGCCCGGACCGATCATGCGAGTTCGTGCTGTCGACACGTTGACGATCCGGCCACCATCGTTGATGAGAGGAAGAAGTTTCTGCGTGAGAAAGAAGACGCCTTTGAAGTGGACGTTGTAGATGTTGTCGAGTTCTTCCTCGGTCGCCGTCTCAAAAGGCATGTTGCGGTGACTGTTCCAGGCGTTGTTCACCAGGAAATCAAAGCGCGTCGCTCCGAGCTTAGCGAGAGCATCTTTCACACCTTCGACGAAGACACCGAACGGTGCGACGGTGCCGGTGTCCAGTTGTAAGGTTATGGCTTCCGCTCCTGCGTCCTTAGCCGCGGTAATCACCGCCTCCGCGTCCGTTCTATGCGTGTGGTACGTGAAGATCGTATGGACGCCGCGCCGCGCGAGGTTCTCTACCGCACTGCGTCCAATTCCACGACTGCCACCGGTAACAATCGCAATTTTATTTGGGGTAACTGCATCTGTTGCTATCGACATTTCACTCTCCATTTTGCTTATATATTGTCTGTCTAGACAGTTGTTATTGTTGCCAAAAAAATCAACTCAGCATCCGCCATAGGGCATCGAAACCCTCTTTGCGGTGCTTCTTTGCATTAGCCGGATCCTGCGTCATGAAATCCATCGTCGCCTCCGCCACAGAGTTCATAAGCGCAATCAGGAAACCCTTTGACACTTTCTGCATGGGTCCGTTGGCGCGAGCACGTTCCAGCAAATCGGCGACCGGGGCCATCATCTTGTGTCCCACTGCGCGCGTCTCTGGAGTGATCTCGTCGGATACGTTGAGCTGTGCGAGTGCTCTCCGCTTCTCCGGGTTAGAGATCGTCCAGTTCATCCACTTCTTCCACAGGTCGAAGAACTGCTCACGGACTTCGGCATCCGTTGAAAAGTTCATCGCGCCGGTTGCCATCTCCATTTTTAGCTCAAGATAAAGCTGGTTGAAGAGATCCGTCTTGGTCGCGAAGTAGGTAAAGAGCGATCCGTTCGCAACGCCAGCTTCTTTAGCGATGACCATCGTAGGCGCACTCAGGCCCTGCAGCACGATGATGCGCGTCGCTGCCTCCAGAATCGCGGTCCTCTTCTCGTCGCTCTTGGGTCTTGGCACATATCCATTCTATAGGTAACCGTCTAGCCAGTCAACAACAATTCCACTCTCTGTGCACGCGTGACCTATGCCTTCAGAAGACCGAGGCGCTGGATCCAAACAACTGGGTTTCAGCTGTATCGATTAAAGCTCGAAAAGGCCAGTTGCCTCCACAGTCGTTTGAAGGGGCAGCGGCGCCGGCGTGAGTGACTGGCGGCCCTTCCGGAAATATTTCCTGCGACTCACTTCGCGCGGGAGCGTGGTGGGCTGTATTGAAAGACCTGCTCCAGCGGAACGCCGAAGACATGCGCGATTCGAAACGCAACCTCAAGCGAGGGTGAATACTTATCGTTTTGCCGAAGGCGATTGTCACCCGCTGCAGTGCTTTGCAAGCCTGAAGGGCATGCGGAAGAGGTACTGGCCCCGCTGAAAACAGAAGGGCTAGACGCTTCAGTAATCCAGATCGTCCATCGAAGGCGCCAAGCCGAGATCGCGTTCCGAGGTGATTTGCCACTTGCCATCGGCCCGGACCAGTTTAAGCTGGGAGGGGACAAACCACTCGGAGACGGGTTCACCGTTCTCCTGCACCATATAGTGCTTTACCAGATTTACCTTCGCGTTTCTACCGCCCTTACGTGTTAGGTTTACTCGCTCCATCTTCACAGTCCAGATGCCCTTACGCTTGTCGATCGCCGCTTGTTTGTCGGCCAGAACCTTATCCCGGCTGACATCGTGACGAAGGAAGTATCGTCCGACCGGGTCGGCATAGAAAGCAGCCTGGGCAACGGCATCGCGGGAACGCAGCGCGAGCTCCCAATCTTTCACCACCGCCGCTGGATCTTTATCCGAGCCAGGTTCTTTCGGGGCAGGAGTCTCTACCGCGGGCTGCGCTGGAGATGCCTGCGGCAAAGCGGCAGGCGGCTGATGCACATGAGCTGTGGGAGCCCTCTCTTCCAGATGACGGGGAAGATAGAGCCAGGCGGCCGGGGCGACAACGAGAACGATGATGGCTGCCACCCGTGCGCTCCACTTCAGAAGCCGGGACTTATTTTCGTCATCTTCGGAGTTCAAGCCATTTAGCAGCGTATTGGAAGAGCGGGTAGAAAAAGTCTGCGTTGCCCTGAGAGGTTCTTGCGGGGGGGGCTTCGACATGACAGCGCCAGGCGTGGCGATCGCGATTGCTGTCGGCAGATTGGGCCTGCCCGCGCTCACAGGTCTGTACTCGGCAGATCGGGGCTCAACACCCACTGTTTGCGGCGGGGGCTTCGGCTGCTTCTCTTCAGAAGCCAGGGCTTCTTTTACCGCTGGCGGGAATTGAACAGTTACAACTTCCGGCTGGACCTTCTCTGCAGCGGCCTGTGACGCAGGCGGGGGTTCAGCGACGATCGGCTCGGGCCTAACGATGGGCGTGGATGGTGCATTTTCCTCATGCTCTTCTGCCGAAGGTTTCGGGGTACGATATACCTCCGCGGCGGTCGATTCCACAGGTTCCGGTTCAGGCTGTATCTCTATCTCAGCGATCTTTGCATCGGGAACTTCTTCGGGGACCGTCTCGACAAACGTCTCCGCCTTCGAAGAGGTCACCGACGGCTCGAGCTCACCGGAGGATCTGTCTTCGAAGACTTCATCGGTGGCACTCGAGAGCCCGGCTTCCTCTGCCAATGGTGCTTCCGGCAGCGCCTCGAAATAAGCAAGTGTCTCTGGCTCTGCGGAGACAGGAGTCTTCTCCTGCGCAGACGTGAGCCACCGATCCACTCCCAGCTGTGTCCTCAAATCCTCGAATACGCGATCGAGCTTCGCCTGTACGACACTACCCTGCGGAGTATTTCCCAGAAACGCAGACGCCTGGAAGCTGACGTCCGCATCGATCGTGGTTACGCCATCCTCTGCGTTGACGTCTATGACAGTTCTGTCGCGGCGATTGATTCCACGAGGCGAAGGGCCTAGCCCGAAGAGCGTGATTCTCCTACCCTCACGCACGACATCCTTCGATACCGAACGAAGACAAACTTCCAATACCCCCAAAACCTGCTCCGGACTCTGACCCGGAATCCGGGTTATCGTTTGAAATCTCAAGAGGCCCTCTTTACCAAGACAGAATGTGTTCCGGAACTAAAGAAAGCAGGTGTGCGTGAACAATAAATCGTTTTGGCGCTGATCCGACATAGTCAAATGGAAAACAGGTGATCAGTGTCAGGCCAGGTTCGGTCCCAGCATCCAGTACATCTACTCGCTCAGGTGTGACGATCTCCATCGAATCGACGCCGTAACGAAAAGTTCCTGTGCGGTCCGTCAGCTGGATCTCCATGGCCTTCTTCACGTTGCGGAGTGGACGAAAAAAGGAGTCGCGATGTCCGACCAGCCCTACCGTCCCAAGTCCTCCAGGCAAAGCCGTCCCGGGGATATACCCGACCCCTTTGCGCAGACTCCCGGGGTCGTAGTCCCCGGCGATCGGCACTGTGAGGTGAAGCGCAGGAATATCGATACGTCCGATGGGATCACCCTGGTCTTGATCTCGCGGCTTCTGTTGAATCGGGATATGCGGCGTACCTGACGGTCCCCCGCCTGCCTGCTGCCCATCGAGCAGGGCAGCAGAGTTGCGGTAAGCGTTAGCCTGCGCCGCAAGAAAAGTTCCATATCCCAGGCAGCACACGCCTACGATCCAGAACAAAGATTCAATGTGCACCCAGCGCGGCATGGCCTCTCCTGACAGCTCTTCTACGAATCACACGCAGCCATGCGGAAACGAGTACCGATGCAAATCCGCAGAGCCAGACGAGGGGAACGGGAACCAAACTGGCCATGTGGGGAAGGGCCGCGATCACCGGCTTTGGTTTGGGAGCCGCAGCCTGCTGGTACCGCTCTGCCTTGATGCTTCCCTGGACGCCTTCGACCTGCTCAAGGTGCAGCAACCACAGGTTCAGGAGCTCCATATCGCTCTGCGATAAAGTATTGTCGACAGGCTTTCCCTCCGAACCCGGGTCCACTGCCGG
The DNA here is from genome assembly GCF_059115365.1 of Edaphobacter sp. FHG110511_03. NCBI lineage: Bacteria > Pseudomonadati > Acidobacteriota > Terriglobia > Terriglobales > Acidobacteriaceae > Edaphobacter > Edaphobacter sp. FHG110511_03. The sequence goes on from NZ_JBZYWL010000010.1 coordinate 103,505, forward strand.
AACCTTCGCAGGGTTTGCCGTGGCGATCTTGACTGCATCGTCCTTCGGATAGACAAATTCCACGGCTGAAGGAGCGCCGTTGAAGGACCAACCTCGCAGGTACTTCGTTCCTTCCACCGGGTTGGCCCACGCGAGAGGACCACTTGTGCGCGGTTTGCTCAACTTCGCATCTTCGACTGCCAGAAATGTGGAGTGGATAGTTCCATTGCTACCCTCGACTCTAAGGACAACGCGATCCGAGAGTCGATTTACGATCTGAATGGTGTAGTTGCCGGGGCTGAGAACGGCGCCGGGTATCGCCGATGGTGTTGAGATCACAAAGGGAACTGGGTTCGATCCGGGTGCCGCAAAGAGCGGCAATGCCAAACCCGAAAACAACACTGCCAGACAAGGAAGGATAAGACGTCGTGCTTTTAGGATGGTTCTACTTGTTGTATGCATCGTGGTCAAACTCCTTGGAAAAGCTGGTCTATCCTTTACGACGCTCCCAATCTGGCCTATGGAGTTGATTTTGCTAAATCTTTAGTTCCCGTGGACTGCAAACCGAGGTAACCGGTCCCAAGAGCGGAATCGGTTCGCATCTGCCCATTCTGCTGTCACATACGGGCCGTAAAGTGTGACAGCTAGAGCATCCATACACCAAACTATCGTTGTTTGTGCCGGAATTGGCCAGGTTTCGGCAAGTCGGGCGATGACTCTCTCAGACAAGTTCACGGAGCCGACATCCTGAGTGAATATGCGGCGGCATCACGACGTGAAGGGAGCGAGGTTTGATGCGAGCCCTCGTACTACTGGCCCGTTCGCGTTGGATGACTAGGGCGTGAGCTGTTCCCTTGGCAAGCGGCGGGCTGGTTTTCAACTCTTCCCCCATCCCGAGAGCGGGGTGCGCTTGTAGTTTGTCCTGAATTTGCGGACGTGCAATGAACCTAATTCCCTGGCTGTCCCAGCTCTGGTGGCGTAGGATTTTTTCAGAGGTGCAGCTTGGGCACGACGACTGACACTGGAATGTCTCTCCGAGATTTACTCAGCGATGAGTCATTTCTCAATAGACCTGCGAAGCCGAGAGACATCCAACAGCCGTTCGACGCACTCCGTCGCCTGACGGAAACATTTGCCACACATCCAGAGGACGTCCTTCAGGAATTGGTCAACGTCGCGATGACCTGCTGCAACGCGGATAGCGCAGGAATCAGTTTGGAGGAGCCCGATCTCGAAGGGAAGCCGACCTTCCGATGGGTCGCCATCGCCGGAAGCTTCTCTCAATATCTTGGGGGTCGGACGCCTCGATTCTTCAGTCCTTGCGGTACGTGCCTTGATGTGGGCAGACCCCATCTCTACCGACTTGAAAAGGCCTACTACGACTTCCTTGGCGTTACCGCCAAGCCGATTACAGATGGAATCCTCATCCCATGGGAAACAGAGCAGATCCGAGGCACTATTTGGGCCGTCTCGCACGGATCGGAGGAGGCGTTTGACCGGCAGGATTACGAACTCTTGAAAAGCCTTTCGGACTACGTCGCCGTGATTATTAGGCAACAGGCTTTGAATGAAAAAGCCCGGCATCTAGCAAGGGTGGAAGCATCAGCAGAACGCGCGCACAGTCTGGCGCACCAGATCAACAATCCTCTTCAGAGCTTGACGAACACAATGTTCTTAGCCAGTCAGGGTGGACCAGAAGCAAGCAAATATATGAAGACTGCGCTCGCAGAACTATCTGAATTGTCCCTTCGCGTCGGAAAACTGCTGGATTTGCGCTATCCCGACGAGCAGATCAATCAACCCAAACTGTTCGTAGTACCTGGCCTACCGGAAGCGCCGCGCGTTGCGATCCATCCCCAAAAGCGGTGAATATACCCAGCGTATCTGCATCTGCGGGGGCTTCAGCGATGGGAAGCGGTTCTACCAATAAATCTTTTTGCGACGACCACAGATTGTCGTTTTGCTAATTATTTGGCGAACTTCTGTGCTAATTATGTGGCACACTTCTGCGTGTGGACGCGCTCTCCGCAATCCCGCAATCGTCTCGCG
>NZ_JBZYWL010000011.1:0-104197 GCF_059115365.1 Edaphobacter sp. FHG110511_03
GATGGCCACAACCGGAAAAGTGTCACCTTCTATAGCGGCATCCTTTTTGAGAGAGCTCGTTCTGACAGGGGCACCCGATTTGGATGGTTTTCGATTCATCATCTCCCGCGCACGCACTCATTCTAATCCGTAAAGGCTCATTATCGCCTCATGGGCAGATCCAACCAGCCGAAGGTTACCGCATCGCTACTCTGCATCCGTTCGCGGTGGTCTCAGTTTGGTTCCAGGATTAATTGGCGTCTACCTTCTTTTCGGAAGAGGCCTGAGCGGTCTTTGGCCCCCTCTGCCGGATGTCTGTCATGGCCGTGCGCCGGAGGATTTTGGGGAAGTTCGTCCCTCTTACCGGAACGACTTACGGCCTTCGTTACCGGTCTAAGCTGCGGTGAGTCTTAGAACATCACGCATAAGTTTCAGTAGATACATTTCCTCCCAATCCACGATTGCCCTTCCGATGCCCGTATCCCTCCATTCGTGCATTTGTGTCCCCGTGATTCGCCATTGAGGATACGATGCAACCCAGCTGTTAGGACTGTACTTGGCGAGCCTCCGCTAGAGCGGCGAGAGCCCGAGTCAGATTGACCGTGCAATCGCGAGTGTGATTCCCCTGCCGTGTTGCAGACGATATGGAAGACTCATGCATCGAACAAGGTGATTCGCGGAAGTCCTGTTTGGGTCGAGGACTAAGCGTTGGCACTTATATTTTTATTATGGGCCTCGGAGAGGCCTCCCCGGCATTCCCCGAGACCCTTGAGACGGAGCGCACGCTCTTGAGTTGAGGCGCTCGAGGGCGGGCCTTGCGCAGACACCACCGGTTATTAGGATGTCCGTTTAGCAAATTTGGTGGTCGTTGCTGGATTCCGCCTCCGATGTTGCTGACGGTATGAAAGAGTCATGCACCAAACAAGCGGTTTCGGGGAATCACCTATTTAGGAAGAAGGAGCTGCATAACTGCCAACCAACAGACGGAATGCTCAAGATTTAGTCATTTCATGTGTAGCGCAGATTGCGACAGCGGTTGATTACTCAACGTCGCCTGCGTGGTTTGTGCTTGAACATCCTCGCGATGGTCGGTGAGTTGGACTTTGCCGAGAGCCTGGCTGACGCGACTGATATGTCCGAAGAACGAGCGCCTCTTCCGGGAGGCCGGTCACAATAGCAGCGATTCGACCGTCTGGACCATCCTGTCCGTCTCTTACAGCGGCAAAGAAGTTGGTCTGGACTTTCCCAATACCAAGCTCGAGCGATTCCGTGTTCCTGTTTCTGACCTGAGCTTTGTCAACAGCCCGCGTCCCGCCAAGCCGAAGGAACCTGTGAAACCAAAGATTAATACACGAAGAGGTTCGCGAACACCTCGTGGCAATCCATCACTCTATGGTTGAGCACCTGCAGGGAGAGGTCGCCGCGCTGAAGAAGTGGCTGCGCAGCAAGGGGGTGTCCGCCGGCGGCCCGCTTGACGAATTCGCAGACGCGACCGAGACAAGCGGGCAGGAAGCATAGACGCGATCGAAAGATTGATGGAGGAGTAGCGTCACGCAGCCCTCCGCCCATCAGCGAGCATCCAACCATTGCAGGAGGGTTCGAAAATGCCCTCGGATCCCATAGAGAAAGCCAAACTCTCTGCTGCCAGATCGCTTGTCGAGCTGGTGTGGGATACGCCGAGCATTCCCCACACCTTCAACATCGAGTACGAAGGCGCAGCCTGGGAGGTCGTCGTCAGGGCCAAGCCGTCAGAAGACGGCGGCCTTTCAGATAACAGCGAAGAGGACCTCACCGAGCAGCTACCGGAGTAGCTGGAAGCATGAAATTGAGCCCGGTTACGGTAAGCGATTTCAATCCCGAAACTTACGATCTGCCGAAGGTGGACAGATTCGATGCTGGAACAGAAGGAAAGCCCTGCGATGGCGAGACGCGAGAGCGGCTTCGTGGATGGGCAGACGCACAGCAATAAACTGTCACCCCAGAGAGTGTGGCATCAAAGCCTCTAAAGGAGGGACGAATGAAACCATCAGATGGTTGATTCGGGGCCTGGCGACGATCGACAACGGCATTACACATCTGTACGCGACTCCAGACCCCACGCTTATCGGTTGGGCCTCTAACCAATCACTACCCGCCGCCCTGGACGGTCGCTATGCGGACTGTACATAGCGATTAATTTGGGCGCCTAAGTCACCCCCCACTTAAATCGTGAAGCCCGCTTCTTGTTAGCGGGCTTCATAGATTTCATCTGTTACAGTCATGGGGTCAAGGTCTTGTTCCCTATGACCGATTTATCTTCGTTAGACCTCTGTACGATTTGATCTCCATCAGAGATCTTCCCAAATGTGCTTCTGCCGCCACTCTTATCGTCAGCATCCGACTCGTGCGCAGAAGAGATATCAGTCGCTCCCGTCTCTTTGAGAGACGCCTTGGCGACGTCGACCTGTTCGGAACTGGCGCAATGGACGGAGAGAAGAGTTCCTCCCCCCTTCACTGCACCTTCGTAGCGTTTTGCTTCATATTCCGGGATACCTAGGCCGACGAGTGCACCTACAATCCCCCCGACAGCACCACCGACACCTAAACCCGCAAGTGCGCCCATGATGGGTCCTGCAGCGATGAGGGGGCCAACGCCCGGAATCGCGAGAGCGCCTATCCCGGCAAGAAGTCCCAACGTCCCTCCAACGGCTCCGCCGGTTGCCACGCCCGTTGCAGTACCTTCTGGGGCCTTGGTGCTCTTTTCGTGAGCAAACGCGCGTGTGCTCTCGTCATCCGGAAGCAAGACCGAAATGGACTCATTGCTGAACCCTCTTGATAGAAGGTGGTCGACGGCTGCTTCAGCTGTACCTGGCGTCTTATAGATACCGAAGACTGCGATATTTTTGTCAGACATGGGGAAAACTCCTATGGAATTAACGTGAGTGTGGTTTCGACTTAACCATCAGGGCTTGACCGTGAGTTGGTTCGTGATATTGCCGGTCGGAACAATACCAGCTAAGTCATTGGCTATCCGCTGCTTTTCTTCTTCTGATTTCACTGGGCCTTTGAGAGTGACCTGCCCATTCGTTGTGATGATCTTGATGTTGTGGGCATAGGACGATAGCTCCTTATCCGCCATGATCGTCTTACGGACCTTAGCCGTGGTTAGGCGATCGTTGGAGGCGTTCGGCTGATCATCTGCGGTTTTCTTGTGGTCGGCATTGGTTTTGGAATTATCGGGAGATGCTTCTTGCCCCGTTTGTGCACTGCTAAGCACAGGGGAGACGGAGCAAGCAACAGCAAGGACGGCAGAAGCCGCGAGCGTGCTTCCAATCAATTTCATAAAGTGACCTTTCGACTGGGGGGTGTACGGTCCCGAATCACGGACGATGGATCACACCAAGCTCAGTAATTATTGGGACGGAAGAAAGCCCAGCTCGAGTTGTCCGTGAGGGAACTTGGCGGCGCACTATTACACAACAATGACGCCCACCTCTTCTTATCATTGGATGTCACACTACAAGCGACACGAGTTATAAATACCAGCTAGCCGAGAAGCAGAGTTAGTGGATCCATATTTATCTTCCGGGCTTAAAGACCAGGACGGTGAGCATATTTGGTTCGATGCTGAGTGGGATGAATCGGCAAAGGCGGTTGAGCCTTAGTCCTAAGAGCGCCGATACAAGATCGCCAACGACTGAAGCTAAACCCGTCTAAACCCCGAACTAGTGTGTGAGATAAGATGCGGTATCTGTTACATATGCGACACCGAGGAGCCGCATCGTTGGCAAGCTGGACGGGACAATGGACAAACATCGGTCAATTCTTTGGCTTCTTTTCCGCACCTTTGCCTGGATTAACTGCGTTGATGAGTTCTGGTGTGGAAACAGCCCGTAAAGAGATCTTCTGACGCTCTGTGTCGATTCGCTGTGACCGTTCAAAGGGAGGGAGCACTATCGCCTTTCCGCTCTCAAGGGCCGCCATGATGCCCTCAAGTACGCGAACGTCGGCGAACCCTTCTTCTCCATTCGGCTCTGGACTCTCATCATTCAGGATGCATTCGGAAAAGTACTTCAGCTCGCCGCCGAAGTGATCTGTGTTCTTGAAGGTCTGCTCCTCCTTCTTCTCACCGATGATGATGGTCTGCGCTAGTCCCTTGCCGAAGGTATAAGCCGGATCGAGTTCTATTGTCCCCGCGGTTCCAACCGCGATGAGCGAGTTCGAGGGATTACCAAAATAGGACAAGTTGAATTGGGCAAGCTTGTTGTTTGGAAATCGCAGCGTTACTGCGACGGTGTCGAAGAAGTTCTGTGGGAAGTTGGATTGAGGATGTTTTGTGCCTACTGCGGAGACAACTTCGGTGGGCTCATCTTCGAAGACATAACGTGCTGCATTGACCGGATAAGGTCCCATATCGAAGACCGGACCGGCTAACTCTCCATTCTTCACTCGATGATTGTCAGGATCGACCAACTGCGAGAAAGTTGATACGAATAGATGAACGTCACCGAGTAGACCTGATCGAACTTTATCGATTGTGTCAAGCGTCCCCGGTTCGAAATGAAGTCTGTAGGCGACCATGAGTTTGGCGTTCGATGCTGCCTCCACGTCCAAGATCTCCTTTGACTTGGCCGTTGAGACTTCGAGCGGTTTCTCGGTGAGCACGTGTATCCCGGCCTTCAGCGCGGGAACAATAAACTCTGCGTGACGCCAGTTCGGTGTTGCCAAATAGATGGCATCAAATGTCCCCGAGGCGAGGGCTTCCTGGAATTGTTCGTAACTGAAGACTGCTTGAACGCCGTACTTCTTCCCGAGTTCACCGGCTTTCACCGGATCTGAGGTAACGAGCGCAGTGATTTCTGAGTTTCCGGTGTGATCAACTCCCGGCATCATGTCTTCCTGCGCGATATCGCCGAGTCCGACAATCGCGTATCGAACCTTGGGCTTAGTCTCCAATCCGATCAACTCTTTGATTCCCATAATGCTCTTCTCCGATTTCAGATTCTTAGTGAAGTAATTCAACAATCACTTGCTCATAAGCGAATGAGCGCAATACCAGATTCAGGGTCAATCTCTTTTTTCAGATGCTCGGGGCTTTCGGTAATGACGATTTCGCAGGTAGGGCGAACAGTCGCGCTCAAAAGGTGACCGCCGTGAGCTGAACCATCCTCGCGTCCAATGACAAGGTGCGCGTGAACCTGCGGCTCGCCATTCTTGAGCGCGATATCGCCAATGAGCGAGAGTAGTTCGACCTGTTCCTGAAGCTTGAACGCTGTTTCATACTTCTTTGTTTCCCAGTTGAACCAACCGACTTCGACATCGCTCAGTGCGCCGATCGCCTTAAAGCTACTTGCAGCTAGGTGTTGCGATTGGGCAAAGGATTTGAGAGACGACAAGATTTCATCCCCGTTGTCGAGAATGACTACAAAAGTCAATGGATCTTCCGCAATTTGTTTCGAACGCATCACGCCCTCACGGCTTTTGATGCGGATGATTCGGAACGCGTTCAGTCTGTTGTCAAGGTCCTCTCAGAAAACGGCCCTATTTTGATCATTTGTCCCGCGGTCAAACCCCACTGAGCATACACGCGTCATAACTTGTGTCCAGTCAAATGGACAAACCTGTCGGAGATAAAGATGAGTAACGCGTCGGACATACTCATAGAACGCTTGCTTGCCTGGGGCGTTGATACCATATTCGGTCTGCCGGGAGATGGCATCAATGGAGTCTTCGAGTCTCTTCGAAGGCAGAAAGAGCAGATACGGTTCATTCATGTGCGACATGAAGAGGCCGCCGCATTCATGGCCTGCGCCTACGCGAAATTCACAGGCAAGTTGGGTGTGTGTATTGCGACCTCCGGACCGGGAGGAATCCATCTCCTGAATGGTCTATACGACGCGAAAATGGACCATGCGCCGGTCGTCGCGATTACGGGATTGCAGCATAGCGATCTGATTGGCACCCTTACCCAACAGGACGTTGCTCTGGATAAGCTCTTTATCGACGTAGCGGTCTATAACGAGCGAATCATGAGCGGAGCGCATATGGAGAGCGTAGCCGATTTGGCAATCCGCACAGCACTGGCTTCCCGTGGCGTGGCACACATCACAATCCCGGTAGACGTCCAGCGTCAGGAGATCAAGAAGGGACGGTCGGAGCGGAACCCTATCCATCACACTTCGGCAGTCCCAGCCTACTTCGATCAGCTTCCGGCCCGGAGCGAGTTGGAGCATGCAGCGGATATTCTCAATCGCGGGAAGAAGATCGTAATCCTGGCTGGTCAGGGCGCTTTGCATGCAACTCCGGAACTTGAGGAGCTTGCAGAGACGCTCGGTGCCCCGGTCATTAAAGCTCTGCTGGGGAAAGCTGCTGTGCCGGATGACAGCCCCTATACAACTGGCGGTATCGGTCTCCTTGGAACAGAACCATCTCAAGACGCGATTGAAGGGTGCGACACCCTCTTGATGGTTGGAACATCTTTCCCCTATATCGAATTTCTACCCGAGCCGGGATCAATCAAATGTGTACAGATCGATATCGATCCGCAGCGCATCAGTCTTCGTCATCCTGCCGATGTTGGTCTGGTGGGAGATACAAAAAGCACACTTCGCGCATTGCTTCCATTGCTCGAAAAACAGGAGAAGGGGTTCCTTGAAACAGCCCAAAAAGCGAAGGCAGAGTGGCAGAAGCTCATGGAAGAGCGGGGGACGCGACCTGATAAACCGATGAAACCTCAGATTGTAGGGTGGGAGCTAGGCAAGCGGATCCCGTCGAACGCTATCGTTACCTCTGACTCCGGAACGATCACGACATGGTGGGCACGCTACGTACCCGCCTTGCGTGGGCAGAAACAAAGTTGCTCGGGAAACCTCGCTACGATGGCCTGTGGCCTTCCGTATGCGATTGCCGCGGCTGTCGCGTTTCCTGACCGGCCGGTTTACTGCATTATTGGCGACGGTGGGCTAAGCATGCTTCTTGGCGAATTGATTACCGTTGCCGCATACAAGTTGAACATCAAGATCATCGTGATCAAAAACAATACTCTTGGACAGATCAAATGGGAACAGATGGTTTTCCTCGGAAATCCTGAATACGCATTCGTAGCTGCAGGAAACAGGGGGCGTGGACGGTGCTAGATGCATGAAGCAGTACCGAATGCGGTATTGGAAGGTCTGTTTGAAGTGGATGAGGGGTTGCCTTGCCCAGAGGGGACGGCACTCTTAAGGGCCTTTGCAGACAAACGTCCATCTGACTTCGCATTTCTTAAACGCGGTGATTTTGCCGATCTAGACAATTCGGGCTTTACCGGCATTCCTGAATGGGACGCATTCGTAGGGCATTACAGGACGTGCGAACTATGTAACGCCTAATCGTGTGGGTAGGTATGTATTCACCCATAAGAACACGTACCTAAGAACGACTCGGAGAGCATGATGTTCGATGTTGTAACGGCACACGATTTCTACGCCATGTTGGTGCGCGATTTCGACGACTTCATGAAGGAGCCATCCTCTGCCCGGCTGGCTCTCCACTGCGCCATCACAGCACATCATCTTAAAGACTGGGTATGGCACGGGAAACTTGACGCGAGCAAAGAACTGAGACAGAGATTGGGAGTGGGCTCGCTGACTGCTTTCTCCGATTGGGTGTATGCGCACTCCGTATGGATGAGATTCACGAGTGAGATTGCAAACGGAACAAAGCACGTTCGGAATAAACAGAGCTTTGATTCCATGCGCGTCGTCTCATGGCCGTTCAGTTTCGATACAGCGCGCACGGCACTCGACGAAGGGACATGGGACGGCCCTGTTCGCTATGTCGAGAGCTCAACCCCACTCGGCAAGGACGGCAAGGGATATCTGCTGATTGACCTCGGCGAAGAGGCAGCCGAACATCGTTGGCTTTACGCGGCGAATCTATTAGAGGTTTCTCTCCGGTTTTGGCGAGACTTTTTTCGCCTCTATCTGCCTGAGCCGACAATCTGTCCTAGCAAGCATCATGTGGACTGATTGAAGTGGTGTAAAAGTTCAACTATAGAAAAGAAGAACAGAGAGACCCTGCGTATATGGACAATCTTGAGCGGTTGAGGAAGGCAATCTCTTCAGTGCTCAGCACCGAGAAGGCCTACGACGTGCAGGAGCGTTGCGTGCAGGTCGGTCTAACGCCTCCAGATGGAGGTGACGCATGGTCCGGAAAAGAGCGGTATGTCTATAGCCTTGTCCGGAACCTCTGCAACGATGCGCTGATCGAAACTGCTGAAAAGGTGAAGAAATGGCGTTCCTCGTATGAACTTGAGGAGGCGCTTGAGCTATCACGACCTTCACGAGACGGTGTCATTTCTGCGATTTGTCGGCGCGACATCGTGGATGAATTAGATCAGATCGATAATCTCCCCGGCAGGCTTGGGGTTGTCCAATTTGCATCTCGCATTTTCCCGCTCACGGAACTGCGGCCTCCAACATTTGACTTTAAAAGCCTCAACCTTCAGGACTACGTTATTCAACACATGGTTAATAATCCTGAGGATCTTTCTTGGAAGAGCTTTATGGAAGAAGTCAACTATCTAGATATTTCCGAGGATAGATTTAGACGATTTCTCGAAGAATGCGTTCATCCGGAAGTCCGTAGTGGTGAGAGTCAACGAGCTGTCGCGGATGTTCTAAATAGGCCTCTGCAGCGTGAAGGTTTTGAGCTTCGTCCCGTCGATGAGATGTCTGGATATCCAGTATTTCGCTTAGTGAAGACTGGAGGAGTTGAGGGACGGAGCAAAAATCTGATCTTTGCAGCGATTGGTCCGAAGCCAGAAATCGTGTTGGCTGATGCGATCAACAACGATCTACGCGTCGTGAGGAACGAAGAGTTTTGCTTGGTCTACGATCGCCCCATTGGGATAGATGGGTTGGCATGGACAGAAATGGTTGATTGGTGGCTCGGGCTGCATCCAGATTCCAAGGATGCCGAACGAGATCTGTATAAGCGCCTCTATCAATCGCTCGACTCCGAGGCGGAACGTAATTTTTTCAAGAGCTATTTCGAGCATCTTCGACCGAAGTCACAGGGAAACCTACCTGCCCTGATTCCGCAGGTTTACCTGCATTACGATCCTTACACCCTTCGAGAACTTCCCAACGGGAGTGCGCTGCGCCGACAAAGAATGGATTTTCTTTTGCTACTGCCCGGTAGACGCCGCATTGTCATGGAAATCGACGGTCAACAGCACTACTCAGAGGACGGTCGTCCCAGTCCGCGGTTATATGCGCAGATGGTATCCGAAGATAGAACGCTGAGACTGCAAGGTTATGAGCTTTACCGGTTCGGCGGACTTGAATTGACGGATGCTGACTTTAGAACAGTGGTGATTTCATTCTTGGACAAGCTCTTCAGAGGAAAGTGACGCGCATGACCAGATGGCCACTCAAGCCAGCCACGTTTTCAATTTGTCCTCAAGGATGAAAAGCCGTGTGACAGCAGGTCTGCAAATGATTTGTCGCCTAATGGCTGTCAAAGAGATTCACTTGCCGATTGCTGATCGGTGTTGCGTCAACGAGCCGCGCTTTCATTTTTGAGGCAGGAAGAATGCGCAGTAGATGTACGGGAGGGCGCTCCGTCGGCGAAAGATACTCTTCGTAATCCCGTAGCTCTAGAAAAGTCGTCATGCGGTCATGAATCGGGGCCATCAATTCGTTCGGTTCACCCGTGAGCACTGCAAACGTCTTTTCCAAATGGTCTGTTTTCGGGTTCTTCCATAACTTCCAGACTACGGCCATTCCGAAAGGCTGCTGCCCTGGAATGGTGAACTCGTACTTCGGCTTCTTACCGTTCTCGACTTCCTGCCATTCATAGATGGCATCCCCTGGGAGGATGCAGCGCCCAGTCATGAAGGCGTCCTTCCAGAACTTTGAACGCTCGATGCCTTCAGAGCGCGCATTGAAGAGAAGACGATCCGGTAGCTTGAACGCCCAATGCATCAGTTCTAGTTGCCGCTCACCGTCATCGTTCAAGTAGATGACTGGCTGCATCGACTGAGGGCGCAGGTCATCACCGTCGTCGAACACTGACTCATCCAATCCTGCCGTTACCTTGAAGACTTCCGCAACATGCTGTTTGTCTGAGCCCCGCTTAAACCGTCCGCACATCGTCTATGTCTCCCTCACAACTTTTCTCGGATCTTTGTCGTCTCGCATCCCCGTGAACTGGGTATGCCGCAAATGATCCGCTCCTGTCCACTCTAGAAATTCGAAATTAGCTACAGTCTCGGGCTTAAGCCAAACGCAGTCTTTCATCTTCTCGGCGGTCAATCCCTGTCCCCAGCGACCGGCCTGCTTCTCAGGAAGATTTACGAAGGGACATGTCTGCGTCTTCAGATGCTTGATCTGTTCAAAGACAGCGCGGCGAATCGCGGGAACAAACCCGGCTCGCACGCGCGCAGCATAGTACAAATCTTTGCCTCGGTAGAAGCCGATCACGAGGGCATCGAAGCCATGGGTTCCAGGAGTGTAGCCGCCGATCACAAACTCCTGCCCAAGATTGACACGATGCAATGTTCAATCGCACCTGCGGCACTCACGAGCCGATACCACCGCAAACGAGTACATGCAGGAACTTCCTGAGAGTGTGCAGCAGATGGTAGGAACGGTCTACGCGATGCTCACGTCGACGGCAACAAAGCAGCAGCAGGCAGGGTAGGGGTTTGAGCCGGTATAACCGGTACATTTGATGCGAGCCGGTAAAGTTTGGCATCAAATGGCATCAAGTCCCTCACGCAGGTTGCTCTAAGTTGTTGATTCTATGGTGGGCGCAGCAGGATTCGAACCTACGACTTCCACCGTGTGAAGGTGGCACTCTACCGCTGAGTTATGCGCCCCATGTCCCTCAGGACGGCGAGGTAAGCCGACGAGGACCCTACCTGAAAGAATACCATCTTGACGGGTCTCTCCCAACCCCTTGCCCATCCTCAGTACGGGAAACATCTTCGTTCCCCAAACGATACAATCACCACAACCGCTTCAGCATGGCTCAACCTCCCCATTCCGGCCCCCTGACGAACAATCCGCACCCTCCGGACACGGCCCCCCCAAAAGATCCCTCGCAAACCCAGGCAGAAGCGCAACCCGGCGACGAAGACGGTGTTAGCACTGATATGGCGACGCTCGCAGTCAACCCGCCCCTTCTGGCCAAGCTTGAAATGGCTGAGCAACATCACCTGCCAGGTGAATTCGCTCAAATGGACGATGCAGCCATCATGCTTGAGCTGCGCGCCGGAAATATGGTCGCGTTCGATTACCTGCTTCAAAAGTATAGGAAACCGATCGTTCACTTTATGTACCGCATGGTTCACAACCAGGCCGTCGCCGAGGAGCTTGCCCAGGAAGTCTTCCTTCGCGTCTATCGCTCCCGTGAGACCTACCGCGCCGAGGCCCGGTTCAGCACCTGGCTGTACCGCATCGCCACCAACCTGGGCGTCAATCATGCACGCGACACCCGGCACGAACGCGCCGCTTCGACCGTCTATCTCGACGAGGTGGACTCCGACACCGGCATGACTCCCGATCTCGCCGATTCCACCCCGGGTGCCGAGACCAACATGCTCCGCCGGGAACGCATGAATGCCATCCGCGAACACGTCCTTGCTCTGCCCGAACGTCAACAGATGGCCGTTCTCATGCACAAATACGAAGGAATGGACTACAAGCAGATCGGCGATGTGCTCAAACTGAGCGAATCCGCCACCAAATCGTTGCTCTTCCGCGCCTACCAGACCTTGCGCGGGAAGCTCAAAGGTTTTATTTAGTCCCTTGAGGACCTTGATTCGCACCATCCTTTCGGTGCCGCAAAGATAAGAGGAATTGGAGAGAGTCTCATGAACTGCCACGACTGCCAATCCGCGCTTCCGGATCTACTGCTTGACCCAGCTGCCTCGTCGAACGCTACCACGCGCGCGCATATCGATTCCTGCAGCGAATGCCGACAGGAGCTTGAAGCCCTTCAGGCGACCATGTCGCTGCTCGATACCTGGGAAGCGCCCGATCCATCCCCCTACTTCGATCAGAAGCTCGCCGTTCTTCTTCGTGAAGAACAAGCCAAGGCTCCTGCCGGATGGTTCGAGCGCATGCGCTCCCGCCTGCTCTTCAACACCGGCCGCCAATTTCGTCCGGTTCTCGCCGGAGCTTTTGCCCTCGCCTTGCTCATAGGAGGAGGAACCTTCGCCGACCTTTCCAACCTCCACATCACGAAGCCCCAGTCCTCTGCGATCGTCGAAGACCTGCAAATCCTCGACAAAAACGATCAGGCCCTCCAGACCATGGACCAGATCCTGCTGGAGGACGGCTCTGCGGACGAAGCCGGGGTGCCTCCTTCCAGCTAACAGCTAAACTGGTAGCCACAAAACTTTCGCTGAAAGGAGCAGGACGAAGTAAGCTTTTATCAGTCTCACTTACCCGCTAAAAAACCTTGGTTTTATGCCTCTGCTCGCTCCAACCCGCCGTGCCTACACTTCAGTGCTTGCGGGACTGATGCTGGCTGTCCTGCATCTTTCTGCGGATGCACAGCCGCCGAAAGCCGGCCCGAGCGCTCCCCCCCCGCCTCCCCGTGTGGAGTGGCAGCGCCCCCCGGGCATGAATCATCCCGGAAGCGGCCCCCATCTCAAGCAGTGGATGCAAAGCCATAGCAACCTTACCCCTGAGCAGCAGCAACAAGCGCTCGAGCGTGAACCCGGCTTCCGCAGCCTTCCCCCTGAAACCCAGCAGCGGCTGCGCAACCATCTCACACAGCTCAACAGCATGTCGCCCCAGCAACGCCAGCGGCTGCTCGATCACAACGAAGCCATGGCTCGCCTCAGCCCGCCGCAGCGTCAACAGGTTCGCGAAGCGGTCAAGCAGTTTGCCAGCCTCCCTCCCGATCGTCGCCACGAGGTCGCCCGCACCTTCCGCCAGCTTCGGGATATGCCCGAGCCGCAGCGCCAAGCTCTCCTTGACTCCGAAAGCTACCGCGGCCGTTTTACCCCCCAGGAGCGCGACGCGCTCTCCGGACTCTTCTCGGTCGAGTCCTACCACGTCATCATGCCCAACCGGAAGACCGAAGAGTCCCCGGAGAGATAATCTCCCTGCAGTTCCCTTGCAGAAATTCTTCTATTGACGCAAGGCCGCTCCCGTCCTACTTTAATAAAGATGAACACGCGTCACATTCTCTGTTGTCGCTGTCGCCGCTCCTAAGCCGGCCAGCGCAGAGGCGTGTTTCGCACTTTTAAAGTGCTGCCCTGCATCACCCCCACCTAAAACTAAGAGAATCGAGCCCTCCATGAAAGTCTTTGCTGGGAAGCTCTTCGCCGCGCCCATTCTGCTCGCAGGCCAGTTCCTGTTCGCCATCGCCCTTCACGCTGCCGCGACCTCGCCGGTCGACGGCATCTGGGAGGGAACCGCCACCGTCCGCGGTCACGAGGTCCCCCTCCGCCTCCAGATCACCGGGACCACTTCCAATCTCCACGCCTCGCTTCTTAATGGACCGGAAAAAGCCGCAGCCTCGTCCGCATCCCTCCAGGACAACAAGCTCCTGCTGAACTTCAACTACTTCGCCCGCACTCTTGAGGCGAATCTAGCGGACGATCAGCTCACCGGAACCTTCGGCTCAACCGCCACCGGCCCCCACTCCACTCCACGAGTTCCAATCACCCTTCATCGTGCCCCCGCACCCTCCGCCACCGCCGCTGGACCCGACATCCACGGTGACTGGGAGATCGCCGTCGCCAGTTCCAAGGGCGAATCTGCGTGGCAACTCCGTATCGACCCCACTCCCAACAACGCCGTTCGCGCCGTCATCCAGCGCATCGACGGCGACACCGGCTCCCTCTACGGCGCTTGGGACGGACATCAGTACCTTCTCAGCCACTTCGACGCCCACGGCCCTGCCCTCTACTCCGTCGTTCCGCAGGCTGAAGGCTCGTCCGGCACGACCCTCCTCGTCTCCAACCTGCTCGCCTCCGACGCTCAAAAGGCGAAGGTCACCGATCTCGTCGCTCGTCGCCCCACAGAGGCTCGCAAACAAAATCTCGCTGCCCCCACCGAGTCCACCGAGCAGACCCGCGTCAAAGACCCCTCCGCTCCCTTCACCTTTAGCTTTCCCAATCTCGCCGGCAAGCAGGTTTCAAACAGCGATCCTGAGTTTCGCGATAAGGTCGTCATCGTCGCCATCGGCGGTTCCTGGTGCCCCAACTGCCACGACGAAGCCCCCTTCCTCGAGAGCCTCTACAAGCAATTCCACGGCAAGGGACTTGAGATCGTAAATCTCAGCTTCGAAGAAGAGGACCAGCTTCACGATCCCGCCGGCCTGCGCGCCTTCATCAAGCGATACGGCATCACCTACCCAGTCCTCGTGGCCGGAACGCCCGATCAACTTACCGAGAAGATCACCCAGGCCGACAATCTCAACTGCTGGCCCACGTCCTTTATCCTTGGCCGCGACGGTCGCGTTCGCGAAGTCCACGCCGGATTCGCCGGTCCCGCCAACCCACCCGCCCACCAGGCCCTCCAGCACGAGGTCACGACACTGGTCGAAAAACTCCTCGCCGAACCCGCCGCAACTCAAAAAGCCTCCAACTAGGCCGAATAAGCGGATCGACCCACCTGAGAAGGATGAATCGGAACGGGTCGATCCGCATAAATGAGCTACTCCAGATCTGTGCGCGAACTCAAGCCAGGCCCTCATTTCGGGGGCATGAAGCGTGCAAAAAAGCCAAGCGTTCGTTGTTCCGCGTCCTCCATCGCTTTTTCAGAGAACCCATGATTTTCGTCAGGGTAGAAGTGATGGTCGCATTGCACCCGCAGCATGTCGCACAGCTTAACGAGCTGCTTTGCGTTCACAATCGGTATATTCGTGTCGTTTTCTCCATGAAGAATCAAAAGAGGCGGCATCTCCTTGATCTGTTCGAAGAAAGTATCGGGCAAACTGCCATACCAGTCTGCAATTGCATCAACAGGCCCGCGCTGAGAGCCAAACGCGAGAGCGACGGAGGCGCCAAGCGAATATCCAACCAGAAACACACGCTCTGTGGAAGGCACTTTACGGCACTCAGCAGCAAAGGTGGCAACAACCCCCGCCCACTTCCTGTAATTCTCAACGGAGGCATTGGTAGAGCGGGCCACATCGAAGTAATGAGGCATCAAGACGTGGTACCCCTGCGAACCGAAGAACGTCGCTTGATCTTTGTAGAACCCACCCGGGCCGCTGGCTCCATGCAGAAGGATTAGACACCCCGCTGCATTTGGAGGTCCCAACTCCTCGTAGTTGATACGCGCGTCGCTTGGACCTTCCTGTAGAACTTTCTTTGTCGCCTTCGTTCCCGCGCCAAGGACCAGAACGTTCACGAGCAGAAACAACGCGTATAAGCAAAGGAATCTCACTGTCGGTTCTTTCCGTGAGTTCAGGTAGCGATGCATCCCTGACAGTATGCTCTCGATAGCACTTGCCGAAAGTCGCCCTATCGGATGCCAACTTAGAAGAACGAGTTTTGACCGACGCAGCGGTCGGATAGGGAGTAGAATCATGTCCGCTTGCGGGGCTTGTTTGAACTGTCTGAATTAAGGTCTGAATCTTCGTTTTTTGGAGTCCTACATGAAGTCAGCCCTTCGCGCGCTTCAGCGATTCCTCGTTCTGATTTTTTTAGCCGCCTTTTCGTTCCCCATCTTCGCGCAGCAAATCGGTCACTATATCGGAGGCTTTACCGGCCTTGAAAACGGCTCCTCGGCCCCTCCTGGGGTTTACATTGCGAACTTTGGCATGGTTGAACAAGTTCAAACGATCAAGGGGCCGAACGGCAATACAGCGCTTCGTCCCGACATCTCCGTTGGCGGCGCTATAGCCGCTTACAGCGTCACCACTGAGAAGAAGGTTCTCGGTGCCCATTATGGTCTGGCCTTCATGGTTCCGGTCCTCAATACACGATTCAACTCAAACATCTTCAACGTATCGGACGTCTCCGCCGGTGTCTCCGACATCCTCTTTGAGCCTGTCAACCTCGGCTGGGTCAAGGGTCGTGCCAACTACACGGTCAACTACAGCTTCTATGCACCAACCGGTGATTTCGACCCCGACCTTGCGCTCAACCCTGGTCTGGGTTTTTGGGAGCACCAGATTCAGGCAGGGTTGACCCTGAATCTCGATAAAAAGAAGCTTTGGAATGCGTCCGGTCTCACCACCTGGGAGATCAATCACAGCAAGTCCGGCGTCGATGTAAAACCAGGTCCGATCTTCACCGGGGAGTACGGCTTTGGACGACGCTTCTTCAAATACCAGATGAATGCAGGCATCGTCGGGTACGCATCGCAGAAACTTTCGGCTGACTCCGGCAGCAGCATCAATCCAGCGATTAGGGGCGAACTTGATCGTGCCTTCGCGGTAGGAGCGGAGTGGAAATATACGGATATAAAACATCATCTCGCTTACGGTGTGCGCTATGAGGACCAGTTCGGCGTCCAGCTTCGTACCTCAGGGCCGATCTTTATCTTCAACATTACCGTTCTCAATCTGTTCCCTCCGCAGGCATCTTCAAAGTAACTCTGGATAGTGAACACTCTACTGACGAGAAGAGCGGTTAGCTGTCCGGTT
This sequence comes from Edaphobacter sp. FHG110511_03, assembly GCF_059115365.1. Taxonomy (NCBI): domain Bacteria; kingdom Pseudomonadati; phylum Acidobacteriota; class Terriglobia; order Terriglobales; family Acidobacteriaceae; genus Edaphobacter; species Edaphobacter sp. FHG110511_03. The sequence goes on from NZ_JBZYWL010000011.1 coordinate 16,558, forward strand.
CAGCCAATGACGCGGCGGAAACGTTCTGGCCAAACTCGTTCTTTGCGATCTTCACCAGATGACCGGCAGCAGGGTTGCGGATCGCAGCCTCCGTCCAGAGATCGATGGAAGACGATCCTCGCGAACGCAATCGGCGGAAGACGGCCCCGGGGATGTTGAGACGTGCCACGCTCTCGGGCGCCACCGAGACCCCCATGCCTGCTGCGACCAGGCTGACGATGGTGACCCACTGCGGAGCTTCCAGCGCAATGTTCGGCGTAAAGCCGCCCGCCGTGCAGACAGCCAGCGTACGCTCGAATGCCAGTCGCGCTATGCGCGGGGAGAAGAGAACGAACGGATCATCCTGCAATGCACCTGGAGACATCGCGCCGCTTCCCTTGGCGAGACGATGAGATTGCGGAAGAACCGCCACGAAGGGTTCTTTCGAGAGTGAAGACATCTTCAAGCCTTGAACGCGAGAACCATCGCGGATGAAGCCGACATCGAGCGTTCCGTCCAGCAGAAGGGGTTGCTGTTCATGCGCATACATCTCCCGCAGTTGAACCTGCACCTTGGGATACTGTCTTCGAAAGCGATCCAGTACAAAGGGTAGGCGGCCATACATCGCAGACCCGCTGAAGCCGACAGAGAGCGTCCCTTCTTCTCCGTTGCCGATGCGCCTCGCGGTCCGTATTGCGTCATCGAAGCTGCCACGGAGTGTTGCAGCTCGCGCGGCAAGAAACTGCCCGGCGGGCGTGAGCGCTACGCCTCGGGTTGTTCGCGTCAGGAGTGCATGTCCGAGGGCCTGCTCGATCTTCTTGATCTGCAGGCTGAGATTCGGTTGAGCGATTCTCAGCTGACTCGCGGCGCGTCCGAAGTGGAGCGTCTCCGCAACCGCGAGGAAGTATCGCATCTGGCGCAGTTCTAACTCGTTCTTCATATATATGAAAAAGAATATCAACTCTGGCCATTTCAGATATTGGACGGTATCAAGAGATTAACCCTACTCTGGATGTGGAGATCGAATGATCTCTGGGGATTGTAAAAAATGCAGGAGATGCTCAAGCGACTACAGCGGAAGGACGAGGCGATGATGCCTTATGGGAAGACACTCGGGTTCAAAGTCGAGAGTTTAGCCGCGGGAGAGGCTGTCGTCAGCCTCGCGTGTTCGACGCAAATGCATAACGTCTTCGGCTACACCCACGGAGGCGCGATCTTCTCCATCGCCGATACCGCCATCGGCATCGCTCATCTCGCCTCAATCGGCCATGACCAGACCGCAACAACCATTGAGTGCAGCATTCGCTACATGCGTCCGGCGCTCTCCGGCACATTGCGTGCCACGGCACGAACGGTGAAGCAGGGTCGCACGCTGAGCTTTTATGAGTGCGACATCGCCGATGAAAGTGGCCGGCTCATGGCCCGCGTCTCCGCGACCATGATGACCCTCGACGAGGTCCGCAGCCGCGGACGGGACGAACTTTATGGTGCCGACACACTTGAGGCTGGTGAACAGACCCTGGCCCTGGAGGTGGCTTAGTGCGCATTCTGTTTTGCGGAGATACGTTTCCCGAGGCGCAACAGTATCTGCGTGAAAGACTCGATCCAGACGCCAACGATGAGATCATCGTGTGCCCCGATCCAAACATCCTGCCTCACCTTGAAGATGTCGACGTTGTCATTCCTAAGATGCAACGGATTGGGGCTGAGGCCATCGACGCCGGTACGTTTCGCCTCGTGCAGCAGTGGGGCGCGGGGCTCGAAGGAGTGGACGTAGAGGCTGCCAGGCGCAAAGGAGTCTTCGTCGCCAATGTACCGGCTACAGGCGGCAACGCGGAGTCGGTCGCCGAACACGCGATGCTGCTCATCCTTTCGCTGTTGCGCGACCTGCCAAAGGCGCAGGCTCACGTAAGGTCCGGCGTCCTCGGTGCTCCGCTGGGCAAGATCCTGGCGGGCCGCACCGTCTGCCTCTACGGATTGGGCGCGATCGCCATGCCGCTTGCAAAGCGGCTGCGTGCGTTCGATGTGAACCTCATCGGAATCAGCCGTCAGGTGAGTACGGCGAAAACTGCCGACTTCCATTTATCCGAGTGCTTCTCCGTCGAGGAGCGCGACAAGGCCTTCGCGCAGACGGACGTTCTTGTGCTCTGCATGCGCTATACGCAGGAGATGCGTGGGATGCTCGGCGCTCGCGAACTCGGCTCCTTGAGAGCAGGTTCCTACGTGATCAATGTTGCGCGTGGAGGAGTGATCAACGAAGAAGCGTTGTACGCGCATCTCCACTCGGGGCATCTTGCCGGTGCAGGGCTTGATGTGTTCTGGAAGGAGCCCTTGCCCACGGACGATCCAATCCTGACACTGTCGAATGTTATCGCCACGCCACATATCGGAGGCGTCACGGAATCTTCGTTCGGCATGATTGCGGAGGTCGTCGCGGAAAACATTGAACGCCTCAGACGCGGTGACTCGCCATTACATCGTGCCGCATAACCCACTGTGGGTCTGGCAGTATCTTCAAACTATCGGGAGTGTTTTTGTAAACTCTTCCATTCGTCGTCGGCAAAGAGTCGGGGTCCAACCTCAATCAGCCGTGGCATCATTCTGTGTAAGCTCACCCGATCCCACGGGTTATTGTCCCGAGTTCGCAGACCTCTCTCATTGAGGTCGCTAACGATTCGTGAATAGGAAAAGTCCTGGACCAGCAAGTCCATCATCTGCATCAAAACCGAATTTTCGTAAGGGTCAATTTCCAGGCGCATACAATCGTCGGAAAGCCGAAGCCCATAAGGAATTTCTTCTGCACGATCAGATTCACGAGCCGTCTCTGACTCTGGAAGTTCTCGGCGCCACTCAATGGACACCATTTGCCATCCAGCGTTGAGGCGCTCCGGAATAAGACTCGTGCTGAAGGGTCCGGCGATCCGGTCCTTGATTCGCTCATAGTGAGGCATGATGTTCTCCTCCTGCGTATCAGTTGCACCTGATTTAACGGGATAGCATTTGCTTTAGCAATGTAACAAGACGCGCGAAAGCCTGGTCGAGTGCAACCTTGTTCGCGGCGACCTTTGCTCTGTGACCCAATGCGCTGCCATGCCAATCCATGATTTCAGAGTGGAGGCACTTATTTCACCAACAATATACTTGACTGACCTTAAGAGGTTATTGATCCCCTTATTTATCCGGTATCAGTTCTGGAAGGTAGGGCACTAGATCTACTGGAACTTCATGCCCTCGCCTTCTGAGCTCATGAGACAAAATCTTAAAAGCCTCGTTTTCATCCATAACCCGCAAGTCCGACTTATCCCACAAAGAGAAATAATGACCGTTACTTTTCCCGACCTGCATCTCAGTGTGGTTACGCATGACTGAATTAGCCAACATGTCGGATATTTGAAGTGGCCCATGTAACGTGTCGTCCAAGGAGATAAATCCCCCCATCTTTGGTGCCCTATACCTGTGGTTGGTTTTGCAGAATACATTGTAGATAGCCCGCAGACGGTCAAAATCGGGGCCATCATCATGAGTAAAGGCAACATATCCGACATCAATCTTTAGAACTGCTAGATTAAGAACTTCCTGAAATGCCGCGTCATAAATTTGCAAATTGCTTAATATCGCCGCTGAAGGATGGTTTTTTAGGGAAGAAAAAACCTGTACAGGAATCGCGACAGCAATGCCATGGATGCCTTCATACTTAGCCACGACGGAGACTAAACGATCCCTAACAGCGTCCGCAGCTTGTCTGCCATACGGCTCTTTCAGAAGACGAAAGCGAGCGAACTCCCCCTCTAACATTCGATATTCACTAGTTTTGAAATATCCGATTCCCTCAGCCTTTAGCTGAGCATCCCAATCAACACGAAACTTCTTCCATGTTGATGCACGTGCAATGAACCCTCCGCAGACATAAGAATAAGCTTGAGTGGCATCTTTGCTGTCATCAAGAAAGCATTCATAAATCACGCACAAAACTCCGTCTTGCCCTCAGTGATCCGGGAACAGCATGTCCAAAACATTATCAACGGTGAAACCTGGAATGTTTTGCGCAGATTAACCTTTCCGCCGCGTGGATGCTCAGGGAGACTTTGCGCAGTTCACAGGTTTTGAGGCGGACCCCTCTTGAGCAGTGACCAGAAATTCTCCGGGTTCCGAAGGCATCAGGTCTTTAGGTCAGGCACCGGCAATGTCAAGCCCACTTTCCGCGCAATTCACTCATAAAAAAGGAGATAATCGCTGCCGATTAGATACGTTCTAATTGGTACCCTTTAACCAGGAAGAAATAACGAACAAGAAGTAAGAAACACCAAAAAAGATCCCCACTAATACCAATGGAATGAAGACTTTGCAAAATCATTCCGATCTTGCCCTTTATTTTCAATACTTTGCAATGGAATCCGGACGCAAGTCCAGAGCTAAATATTTATGAATGAAGACTTTGCGCAAAAAAGATACATATGGGGTGGACCTAGCTCCGCAGGAAGTTCTTCACCAGGAAGAACACATTCGCCGGACGCTCCGCCAGCCGTCGCATGAAGTACGGATACCACTCCGGTCCGAACGGAACATAGACTCGGACGCCGAAGCCCTGCTTCACCAGTTGCCGCTGTAGGTCGCGCCGAATTCCATACAGCATCTGGAACTCGAACGCGCTCTTCGGAACGCCGCGCTCGCGCACAAACGCCAGCAGCTTCTCCACGATCGCCTCGTCATGCGTCGCGATCCCGCAGAACACGCCTGAAGTCATCAGGCGTTCAGCCACCTTGATGTAGTTCTCATCCACATCGGTCTTGAGAGGAAACGCAATCTCGGCAGGCTCCTTGTAGGCTCCCTTGCACAGCCGTATGCGAATTCCCTGCCCCAGCAGCCGGTCTGCATCGGCGGCCGTTCTGAAGAGATAGGCCTGCAGCACGGTTCCCACGCGGGATCCGCCATCGCCCCGGGTCTGCAGACGTTCCGTCATCGCGATCGTAGCCTCGGTATAAGGACTACCTTCCATATCGATGCGCACGAAGGAGTTCACCCGCGAGGCATGTTCCACCATCTCGCCGACGATCCTCTCGGCGAGCGCAGGATCGAAGTCCATGCCCATCTGCGACAGCTTCACGCTCACGTTTGCGTTCAGACCGCGAGCCGCGATCGCGTCCAGCATCTGGTGATAGACATTTGCGGAGGCTCGCGCCTCAGCCTCGGTCGTCACGCTCTCACCTAATGCGTCCAGCGTGACCGCGATGCCCTCGCGGTTCATTCGCTCACAGGCGCCGAGTGCTTCGTCCACTGACATTCCGGCCACGAACCGGCCCGACATCTTCCGTCCGATGGAGGAGCGTTCGGCGAAACTTCTAAGGGTTCTGTTCTGCGAGAGAGCAATAAAGACAGATCGAAGCAAAGTGCGAATACCTCAGCGCGACCACCATGCCGCACTGATTATTTTCCCATGTTGCGGCTCCAACTAAGGCCTTTTGCCCAACAGATTATTCTTCACCGCAACCTGCAGAGGTACCACCGTCGGGGCAGCCGCGCCAATGTATTCGAAGACGCTGTTCACATAGTTGTCCGAGGTCCAGACATTCCCCGAACGATCGATGGCGATTCCAACCTCGGCTGTCGCGCCGTTCGAGACAAACCCGGTCGCCGGAGAGATCGCCACTCCAGCCTCGGAAAACCGGCTGACCGATCCATCCGAGTTCGCCGTCCACACCGTATTGTCTCCATCGACCGCGATCGATGCAGCCCCGGCCGGAATCGCATAACCCGATCCCGAAAGGGGTGATCCGTTCGAGCCGATCTTGCTGACCACCGGACGGTCGAAGCTGGCGACCCAGGCGTTTCCGCCCGCATCGATGGCAACGCCAACTGCACCGGTCACCCCGCCTCCGGCGAAGCCGTGCGCTGCTGCCGCCGTCCCGCTGCTGGAGAACCGGGTGACGCTGTTGCCGTACCCATAGTTTGCAACCCAGATGTTCTCTGCCTTATCGACCGTGATCGCATAAGGGAAATCGAGGCCGCCCTGCTGGAATTGCCCCGCCAGGGAGCCGGACGAACTCAGCTTCGTCACCGTGTTGTTGCCGTTCGCCGTGACCGCGTTTCCGTCACCATCGATCGCCAGGGCATAAGGCAGTTTCAACTCAGTCGCCGTATAACCGGAGCCTGAGACCGCAACGCCGCTTGCATTGTGCTTGCTCACGGTGTTGTTGCCCATATTCGAAGCCCACACGTTGCCGCCCTGATCCACGGCCACCGCCTGCGGATAACTCAACCCGCCTCCCTTGAACCCCGACGATCCGGAGAGAGGCTCACCCGCCGGGCCGAACTTGCTCAGGGTTCCAGGGTTCACAGCGTTGGGAACCCAGATATTGCCCGCACTATCGGCGGCGATTAACTGTCCGAGGTTCAGGCCGCCGCCCGTGTACTCAACACTCAATGTCCAGTCATTCGGAGCGCCGGCCAGCGACGGCTGATAAGGACCGCTCAACGTCAAGGAACGAAGATTGAGTCCCGGATGCAGAGCAACATTCAGAATGGAGACCAGAGTGTCTTTGGGAGTGACTCCTCCGACCGTTGTGGCTTGAAACAACTTGGAGCAAGCCACCGAACCCGACGCCGACTCGACGCAATCCGCCAGCACATTTGCCAGAGAATTGATTTTGCTCTCGGGCACGGTACCATTTCCTGCCGGAGTCTTCGCATGCAGCCGTCCCGTCGCTCCGTCGTAGAGATTACTTGCCGACCGGAAGGCATTCACGATGCCGGTATGGTTTGTGCTGCTTGTTCCCACTGCGATGCTACCCGGAGTTATAAACTGCGCCAGCGCATAGACGCTGGCAACGGTTGTGATCTCATTCACAACAAGCGGGGCAGAAGCGATCTTTCCACACAGCCCTGCCGCTGACATCAGCACGGCTCCGGAGTTTGCGCCGGCGCCGGCGTTGCCGCCCGAAGCAACAACGTAGACCTCTGTGTCCGCGGAAGGACATACATAAGCTCCCGCAAAGGTGAAGCCACCGTGGCTGTCAGTAAGAACCGACCCTGAACCTTTCAGAAGAGTCTTCGCACCCGCACCGTAGCCGGAACCGCCCACGGCATAGAGTGACACCTTCGCTCCACTCACCGGCTGATTCTGCCCGCTATACACGGTTCCGGACAGCGTTGCGGGAGGAGGCGTAACCACCGGCGTCGTGCCTCCTCCAGTTGTCGGAGGGGTCGTTATCGGAGGAGTCGTTATCGGAGGAGTCGTTGTCGGAGGAGTCGTGGTTGTTGGAGGAGTCGTAGTTCCCGTTGAAGGCGATGTTGTAGTAGGAGGTGTTGTGGCGGAGCCGGTTGAAGCGGGAGGATTCCCTGCTGCGGTTCCGGTGGCCGGAGGAGTCGTTGTCGCCGGTGGATTCGTGGTTCCGGTCGCAGGCGGAGTCGTCGTCGGAGAGGACCCTGTCCCCGTCGGAATCGAACCTGCTGAAGTAAAGGAAGTGCCGGGGAAAACACCGGATCCGCAACCGGTAAGCGCTAAACCTGCAACGACTGCGCACACACTCATCCCATGCAGGGACACTTTCAAATGCATAACGCTCCTTAGCTAATTCGTCTTATCGTTCAAGGCGATTCAGTGAGGACTACAAGTACGACAGATCAGACAATGACCAGAAGAAGCGAGACACATCGCGGATCAGAGGAGCAGCGCGAAACAGCCCATGGGCCGCTGCATACGCATTTCCATCCATTCGAAGAATGAAGTTAGTGTACAGAAGAATGCTCTGCATATCCCACCTTCGTGGAGTGCAGAAAGGTGAGTGCAGAAAGAAGGAGGAGCGATGAGCTCCTCCTTCTTTTGATCCTTCGTTTTTTGCCTGAGTGAGTTCGTTCAATTGTCTGATTATTTAATCAGGCCGGAGTCCTGGGCAGTGGGGTGAACGCTGACCTTGGAGGGACTCCTTACCGGCCGGGTCACCATCGCGGTAGTATCCCGCATCTCCGCGATCGCCTTGTCGTAGCGTCCCGCAATGGAATTACGGCGGATCACGGCCATCTCCTCGAGCATCTTCATGCCGTCCTTCAAATAACTCATGCGGCTGCGCTCGTCGTGCCCCCAGGTCACGGGAACCTCCTGGATCTCGTAGCCCAGCTTTTGCGCGATAAACAGAATCTCCGGATCAAATCCCCAACGCTCGATCGTCTGCAGGCGGAAGATCACCTGCGCGGCAGAGCGCCTGAATGCCTTGAATCCACACTGGGTATCCCGGAACGGAAGTCCCATGATCACGCGCGTAATCCAATTGAAACAACGCCCGAAGAACTGCCGGTAGAGCGGCTGATGAATCGTCTGACGTTTACGGTCAAGCCAGCGCGACCCGATCGCTACGTCTGCTCCCTCGTGAATCGCGGCAAACAATCGCTCCGCCTCTTCCATGGGAGCCGAGAGATCGGCATCGGTAAACATCACGATCTCTCCTGCAGCCTGCAGCAACCCATTCCTGACCGAGTACCCTTTGCCTCGATTCCCAGGATTCTGAACCAGGTGAAGCCGGGGATATCTCTCCATCCAGCGCTGCACGATTGCTGCAGTGTCATCGGTAGAGCCGTCATCCACGACCAGTACCTCTGCATCCCACCCCTGCTCTGTTACGCACGACATGACACGATCCAGCGCATGCTCGATCCGTGCACGCTCGTTAAAAGCGGGAATAACAATACTTAGCTCAGGGTGCGCCATCGCGCGGGGCCGACCTTCCTGGGGGAGTCCTGTTGATTCAGTACGTCAGACGGTAACGCCGTTCATCATACTGCAATTATTTGACGTTTGAACACCCAGTTCCGTTTCAATTGTGCGGCTTAGCTAGGCTCGTTTCTCCCTGGGACGCAACGAATTTCCTGGCAAGACGATTCAGGAACTCCCTGCTAAACTCCACAACATGCCGGACGATTTTGCGCAGCAGCCACCTCCACCGCCACCACCTCCGCAATTCAGCGGATACGCCGCTCCCGGTTCGCACTCCTATGCTCCTGCCCCCTACCCACCTGCATATCGGCCTGCTCCTCGCGTCAACCGCTCGCCATGGTTTTATGTCGCGACCATTGGTGGATCTTTCGCCGCAATAGGTCTGGTTCTGGGTTGCATGTTCTGGTTCATGATGCGCTCGATCCAGGGCGGAAACAGCTCAGGGCTCGGCCTGGCAACGAATCAGATCGCTGTGATCGACATCAGTGGCGTCATTCTCTCTCCAGAGACAGTCGACACCCAGCTGCGAAAATTCGGGGATGACTCGTCCGTAAAGGCCATTATTCTGCATATCAATTCGCCCGGCGGCGGAGCTGCCGCTTCGCAGGAGATCTATCACGAGGTCCTCCGCATCCGGAAGGAGAAGCATAAGAAGGTCATCGCCTCGGTAGAGAGCGTGGGAGCCTCAGGCGCTTACTACATCGCGAGCGGCTGCGACAGGATCTACGCCAACGAAGCCTCCGTAGTCGGGTCGATCGGAGTCATCATGGAATGGATGAACTATGGCGATCTGCTCAAATGGGCCAAATTGAAGAACATCACCATCACCGCCGGGGAGTTGAAAGACGCCGGCGACCCAAGCCGGGATCTGACCCCGAAGGAACAGGCTTACTTTCAGTCCCTGGTTGACAATATGTACTCCCAGTTTGTCCACGACGTCGCCGCAGGGCGCCGCACGACTGACGAAAAGATCAGGCCGCTGGCTACTGGACAGGTATGGACGGGGGAGCAGTCCCTGGCTCTTGGGCTGATCGACCGGATCGGGGGCTTCCGCATAGCCCTGATGGACACCGCCCGCGAAGCCGGTATCCAGGGCGAGCCCTCTATTGTTCGGCCCTCGAAGAACAAGCGCGGGCTACTGACCATCCTCACGGATGACGGAGAAGACCTGTTTCCAAACCCGAGCCAGATGCTGAACCGAACCCCGGGCTTTTATTTCATGTGGAAGTAAGTCCCGATCAATCGGGTTTTAGCCGGACGGCCGGGTCAACCAGCTTCTGAACACCTCAGCCTTTTCGTGAGCGACAAATTAATATTCCCCTTTTAAGCGGGGGGCCGGGGTTTGAAGATTATTCCTCTTCTTGTTCAAAAGGCTGGGTTTCCTTTCGGGCTCGAGATGCATCCCATTTATAATCAAGCCAGTATGCCGGCACTTTGGATATAGCCGCTCGGCCTCCCTGATTTGAAAGGACCGCTCATGACCAAAGCTGATCTTGTCGACAAAGTAACCGCCCTCGGCGACCTTACCCGGCGCGATGGTGAGGTAATCGTCGATACCCTCTTTGAATCCGTCATCGGTGCATTAAAAGCCGGTGACAAAATTGAGATTCGTGGATTCGGCAGCTTTCGTACACGACAGCGCAATGCACGGACAGGCCGCAACCCCAAAACCGGGGAGAAGGTCGACGTTCCTGCAAAACGAGTTCCCTTTTTTAAGCCGTCGAAAGAACTTCGAGATTCCGTGAATCCCTCAGGCATAAAATCCTCTCCGAAAACGGAGAGCCATGACAAAGTAGACCCCCACCATCCGCCAGCGATGTAACTCATTTAAAAATCTTTCACTAGACAAATCGTGGCCGCCCTATTCGGAGGCCACGAACTCTGCCTGTCTGTCAGAAAATGCCTGAAGCTGCCGAACCTTGCCGAATGCTCTATACTTGGTTGAACGTGGAGTTGCTTCTCAATTTTTTGTGGCTGTCCCTCTCCCTCGCCCTTTTCCTCACCTGGATACGGGCAGCGCGGCACGGTCACACGAAGCCCACATGGAGCGCCCTCGTTGCGCTTGCCCTTCTTCTGGTTCTTCTACTTCCAGTCATATCCATGACGGACGACCTGGTCGCCATGGATAACCAGACAGAGGTGGAGCATGTAGTCCGGCGCAGCGAGATGCCCTTGCTGCATCTGGCCCACGATACCGCCGCGCTTCTGGATGCCAGAATGCTTGTCGTATCGCTTCTGATCGGCTTTGCTCTTTTCTTTTCACGTCTGTCGCGGTTCACCTTGCGTATTCCTCGCCGCAGGCTTATGGACGGATTTCTCCGAACCAGAGGAGTGCGCCCTCCTCCTTCGGCTGCTGCCCTCGCAGTCTAGCTAAAGTCGTTTTTCCGGAAAGCAATCGCTTTAAACCGGCCCCTCTCGTTCCAACCTGAAGGTAGGCATGATCCCGAAAGCATTTCGTGCTGTCGGCGCCGTATTTTTTTCTATGGCGTCGGCACTTGTGGCACAGACGCCACCTCCTACTCCACCGCTTGCTGCGCCGCTCACGCTGCAGCAGGCGGAGGCTCGCGCCCTAGCGGCGAATCCCTTATTGCAATCAGCCCGCGAGCATGTTTCAGCGGTTGAAGCCAATAAGATTACAGCAGGGCTGCGGCAGAATCCGAACCTCACCCTTTATGGACAGGGATTAACTCTGCCCGAAGTCCCGAATGCTCCCTCCGGCAATCCATTCTTCTATTCGGCAAACGTCTCTCGTCTGTTCGAACGTGGAGAAAAGCGGCGCTGGCGGCTGGATTCGGCAAATGCCACGGCCGATTCCACGCAAAGCCTCTATCGTGATCAGCAGCGCCAGCTCGTGCTCGCTGTCCGCGATGCCTTCACCAATATGCTGCTCGCCAAGGCATCGCTCGCGGTCGCACAGGAGAATCTCTCCGACTATCGCAGAACAGTTCAGTTGAGCCGTTCGCGTCTCGACGCCGGAGACATCACCCCTACCGACTTCGAGCGCATCGACCTGCAGCAGGTGCAGTTCGAGACCGATGCCGACAACGCCCAGCTGGCTCTTCAGCAGGCGTCGGCACAGCTTCAGCTTCTCTTCGGAGCGGACAGGCCGAACCAAACTCTCGACATCACCGGCACCCTGGATCCGCCTAAGGTTCCTCTGACCATGAGCGAGGCGGAGGACAAGGGTCTCGCTTCACGGCCCGACTACCTCGCAGTTCGTCAGGCCCTCACTGCCTCAGAAGCCAACGCCAAACTCGCGATCGCAGGCGGCACCACGGACCCGACGCTCTCAACCGAATATGACCGCAACGGCGTCGACAACTCCTTCGGCGTCAGCGTTGCTATACCGGTCCGCATCTTCGATCGCAATCAGGGCGAAAAGGAAAGAACTCGTTACGAGGTCGAATCCAGCCGCCTGGCAGTAACTGCTGCTCGCAATCAGGTCGTCACCGACGTCGACCAGGCCTGGATGGCATTCGATACTGCGCAACGGCTGGCTCAACGCTACAACGGCCACTATCTCGACGAAGCCGGACACGTTCGCGACAATCTTCAGTTCAGCTATCGCAACGGCAACTCGACCCTGCTTGATTACCTCTCCGCCCTGCGTGACTATCGCGCCATTCGAGTCAGCAGCCTTGCCGCAAATGCGCAGGTCTGGCTCGCCATCCACCAGCTCAGCTTTGCCGCCGCTACGGACATCCTCCCATGAAGGACCGCATGAACACGATCCAGATACGAACCGAATCCCTGCTCCTGCTCGCGCTCGTTGCGGCGCCGCTCACCGCGTGCAAATCATCTGCACCACCACCCGCCGAGGCCACGCAGCCCGCCAATGCCGGAATCGAGACGACCGTGGCTCATGTCCAGCACAGCACCGACTATCTCGAGATCCCCGCGCACGTTGAGGCCGATCCATCTCACGTCGTACGAATCTTCCCTCCGCTTAGTGGACGGATGCTGGGACTCCGCGTGCTTCCTGGCCAAGAGGTGAAAAAGGGCGATGTGATCGCGCAGCTTCAGAGCAGCGATATTGCGGCCGCCCGTTCCGACTTCCAGAAAGCAAAGATCGAAGTCATGCGTACCGACCGTGCGCTGACCCGCGGCAAGCTTCTTCTTGACCATGAAGTCCTTTCGCAGGCGGACTACTTCGAACTCGAGGCGGCCGATGAGACAGCCCATTCTGAACTCGACCGCGCACGTCAACGCATTCGCGAACTCGGCTTCTCCGAGGACAGTGCCTCGGATGAGATCTCTTTGCGTTCTCCCATCTCCGGTGTGGTTCTCGATATCGGAACTGCAACAGGGGAGATGGAACGCTCGCTTGATAACGCTACTCCCATCGCAACCATTGCGAACATAGACTCTATCTGGGTCGTCGGCGATGTCTTCGAACGCGACCTTGCCAGCGTGAAGCCGGGACGAGAGGTACAGGTCCTTGTTCCCGCTTATCCGGGACTCACCTTGACGGGTCGTATAGCCAACATCGGCGATGCTCTCGACCCCAACACGCATACCCTCAAGCTGCGTGTGGTTCTTCCAAACCCGAAGCACACGTTGAAGACAGAGATGTTTTCTACCATTCGTATTCCCGGCGCAGACCGCAGTGCCGTCATTCTTCCGTCCACTGCTGTTCTTCACGAGGGTGAAAAAACTTCCGTGTTCGTTGTGAATGCCTCGGGCAAGTATGAGCAGCGCCCCGTCACCATCGGCCGCAGCTTCGAGTCCAGCAGTACCAAGAACATCGAAGTCCTTACCGGACTCAACGACGGCGAAAAAGTCGTCTCAGTCGGCGGAGCACTCCTCCGTCCCACGAATGGAGAGTGACGCGTGCAAGGACTGATTCGCCTCTTCATACGTTATCGTGCCATCATCCTCATTCTCTTCGCAGTGATGCTGGCTGCCGGAAGCTTCGCCCTGTCGCGCCTGGACATCGAGGCCTATCCCGATCCCTCGCCACCGCTGGTCGAGATCATCACTCAGAACCCATCCTGGTCTGCAGAAGAGATGGAGCAGCAGGTCACGGTCCCGGTCGAAACAACACTGAACGGAACGCCACACCTCGATCAGGTCCGCTCTATCTCGATCTTCGGACTCTCCGATGTGAAGCTCTACTTCAGCTTCGACTCAGACTACTTCCGCGACCGTCAGGAGGTCCTCAACCGCCTCCAGACGCTGCAGCTTCCCAATGCCCTGCAACCACAGCTCTCTCCGTGGTCGCCTATCGGCGAGATCTTCCGCTACCAGCTCACCGGCCGTGGCTACACGCTCAATGAGCTGAAGGCCACGCAGGATTGGCTGGTACGCCGCGAGCTTAAGCAGGTTCCGGGAATCATCGATATCACGACCTTCGGCGGAAGCACGCGCCAGTATCAGGTCGAAGCCGATCCGGACCGTCTGCTCAGCTATGGAGTCACGCTGCCGCAGGTGCTCAACGCCATTCAGTCTTCGAATGCCAACGCAGGAGGAAACTACCTTCAGCTCGGCAATCAGAACGTCAACGTTCGCGCCCTTGGACAAGTCCATAGTACCGACGACATCGCCCACATCGTAGTCGCTGAAAAGAACGGCGCCCCCATCACGGTAGGAGACATCGGCAAAGTCCGGGAAGGCTCCCAGCCTCGTCTCGGTGAGGTCGGCCGCAATAAGGAGAACGATATCGTTCTCGGAATCGTGCTCCTTCAGAAGGAAGAGAAGTCTCTTCCAGCGTTGAAGGCCCTCAAGGAAAAGATCGCCAGCCTCAACACGGGTAGCCTCCTTCCTCCGGGCATGCACATCAGCACGATCTACGACCGTACGAATCTCATCAACCGCACCACCCATACGGTTCGCGAGGTCATCCTCACCGGCCTTGTGCTGGTCACGCTGGTGCTGCTCTCCATGCTCGGCGATCTGCGTATCACCTTCATCGCCGCAGTCACCATTCCCTTCGCTGTGCTCTTTGCCTTCGGCATGATGGTGCTCAGCGGACGCTCGGCAAATCTCATCTCCATCGGCGCCATCGACTTCGGCATTCTGGTCGACTCGTCGATCATCGTGCTCGAAAGCATCTACCGCAAGCTCACACGCCGGCTGCCGGGCGAGCAGACTGGCGACCTTATCGTCGAGGGTGTCACCGATGCCGCTCGTCCCGTGCTGTTCTCGACAGCGATCATTCTGATCGCCTTCATTCCACTCTTCACCATGCAGGGCGTGGCCGGCCAGATCTTCTCGCCCATGTCGGTCACCTATGGATTCGCCCTGATGGGTGCTCTGTTGTTCGCGCTCATCTTTGCTCCAGTGCTGGGGTACATGACCGCACCGGCTGAACAGAAGGTAGGCGACGGCTACACCTGGCTAAGCCGCGGCCTCAAGAACACCTATGAAAAGGCCCTGCACCACGCGCTTCACTTCCCGCGTCTGGTATGGATCGGTGCCGCAGCGATGCTCGGCATCGGCGTGCTCTGCTTCATGCTGGTCGGCGGTGAGTTCATGCCTCCTCTCGAAGAAGGAAACCTCTGGATTCGAGCCACACTTCCACAGGATGTCTCCTTCGACACCTCAGCCCACCTCGCCGATCAACTACGCGCCGAGATCGCCAGATCTCCCGAGGTAACCCAAACTGTCTCGCAGATGGGACGGCCTGACGACGGCACCGACGTCTCCACCTTCAACAACATCGAAATCTCCGCCGCGCTTAAGCCGCAGGAAGAGTGGCGCCCGGGACTCACAAAGGCAAAGCTGATCGACGAGATGAATCGGCGTCTCTCGCGCTTCCCAGGCATCGAGCTCAACTTCTCCCAGGCCATCCAGGACAACGTCGAAGAGGCAATGTCGGGCGTCAAAGGAGAGAACTCACTCAAACTCTTCGGTGACGACCTCGACACGCTCACCTCACTCTCAAGCAAGATCGAAAAGACCATGGAGACCGTTCCGGGTGTTGCCGACGTGGGTGTCTTCAAGGTGGGCGGTCAGCCATCGCTGGTTATCCAGATCGATCGCGCACGAGCGGCTCGTTACGGCATCCTCTCCGGAGATATCAACGCCGTGGTACAAGCCGCTGTCGGTGGTGCTCCAGTCACCCAGGTCATCCAGGGCGATCGACGCTTCGACCTTACCGTACGCTATCCCGAGGACAATCGCTCGACGCCAGAGGCCATTCGGGCCATTCTTGTTCCCACCTCTGACGGAAGCCGTATTCCGCTGGCTCAGATCGCCGATGTCTCCATTCGCCAAGGCAGCTTCCAGATCTTCCGCGAAGCAGGCCGACGGTATATCCCTATCAAATTCTCCGTTCGCGGACGGGATCTCGCGACCACAATCACCGATCTCCAGGCGAAGCTGAAACAGAAGGTTCCGATGCCTACTGGCTACGATTACACCTGGGCCGGTGAGTTCGATTCCCTCCGCAAAGAGCAGGCACGGCTTGCCATCATCATTCCCATCTCACTGGCAATCATCGTCATCCTGCTCTACATGCAATTTGGCACATGGAAGGATGCGTTCATCGTAATCGCCACCCTTCCCTTCGCTGCCGTAGGCGGTACGGTGTCTCTCTTCCTCACTCATACCGCCTTCAGTATCTCGGCTGCGGTAGGGTTCACATCCCTGATCGGCGTAGCCACGCTGGGAGCCGTCGTCTTTATGTCGGGAGTCCGCCGAGCTCAACGCGAGAGCGTCGACGGAACCGGCCTCGAGCATGGCTGCGTCGACGAGATGCGTCCCGTCGTCATGGCCTGCATGGCAGCGGGGCTCGGCTTGCTTCCCGCCGCCGTCTCCAACGGAATCGGAGCACAGGCACAGCAACCGCTGGCACGCGTCGTTGTTGGAGGCATGGCGACGACCATCATCGCCATCCTCTTCGTGATGCCTCTGCTGCTGCGTCGCCCCCCTGGACGCTCGCCCATGCACGGTGCGGACACTGAGACGGAGTAATCCGAGCTCAGTGTCCTCCCGAGGGCTTGCCGCCGGCTTTGAATTTTTGGATGAAGAAGACCAGCGGCGTAACCGCCAGGGTCACCCAGCCAATCGCGCGAAAGACATCCAGAAAGCCAAGCAGGCTGGTCTGCGCCGTCAATTGATTGTAGTAACGGAGGTAAGAGGCTCTTACTGCGTCCGCGTGGGAGAATCCCTGACTCATCAGGTAGTTCGTGGACCTGTGAATCGAATCCTGCAACCACGCGCCCGAAGCAGGTAGATTCGCCGACATCACGTTCTGATGAAAGCTCTGGCGCCGCTCGCTCAGCGTCGTTGCAAAGGAGATCCCGAAGCTTCCTCCCCAGTTACGGAACAGGTTGGTTAGGCTCGACGCGCGATTGTTCTCATTCGGTTTCAATTGAGAGTAAGCCAAAATGCTCAACGGGACGAAGAAGAAAGCGTACCCCAATCCTTGAAATGCACGCGCAAGCGCATAGTGCCGATAGTCCGTTTGAAGAGTCAGGCCACTGTAATAAATCATCGAAGCAGAAACCGTCACCAGGCTGAAGGTCAGCAGCGTTCGAGAACCTACGATCCCACGCTGCACCAAGATTGCTCCTACCGGAGCAAGCAGCGTGATGACAAAGGCTCCCGGCCCCAGCACCAGCCCTGCATCGATAGCGCGATAGCCATACAGCGATTGCAGCATCTGCGGAATCATCGTCGTCGTCGCAAACAGCCCGAAGCCAAAGGTGAAGTAGAACACCGAGGCAATCGCAAAATTCGGATAGCGCAACAGGCGAAGCTCCAGGATCGGGTCATCCACTTTGAACTCCCAATAGATCGCCACGGCGAAACACACCAGCGCTATCCCAAATAGCCAGCAGATGAAGCTGCTGCCGAACCAGTCATCGATCTGGCCTCGGTCGAGCATGATCTCGAGCGCTGCCGAACCCAGCGCGATCAGGCCGATCCCCACCCCATCGATCTTCAACCTTCCGCCCTTGCGGGCGCTCTCGCGCTCCTCTTTGAACGCAGGGGGATCGCTGACGAACCGGTTCGTCAGATAGAGCGACAGAAGCCCGATCGGAATGTTGATCAGGAAGACCCAGCGCCAGTTGTAGTTGTCCGTAATCCACCCGCCAAGGACAGGACCGATCGCCGGAGCCGTCACGATCGCCACCGTATAGAGCGCGAAGGCCGAAGCTCGTTTCGCCGGGGGAAAGGTGTCGACCAGGATGGCTTGTTCCACTGGAGCGAGCCCTCCCCCACCGATCCCCTGCAAGACACGGCTCAGCAGCATCACTCCAAGGCTGGGTGCGATTCCGCAGAAAAAAGAGGTCAGCGTGAACAGCGCCACGCACGCCATGTAATAGTTCTTGCGCCCGAAGACACGGCTCAGCCAAGCGCTCATCGGCAGAACGACGGCATTGGCCACCAGGTACGTCGTAAGGATCCAGGTAACCTCGTCGAAGCTGCGCCCCAGCCCACCGGCGATGTGAGGAAGCGATACGTTCGCAATGGACGTATCGAGCAGCTCCATGAAAGTCGCCAGGGTAACTGTCAGGGCGACGACCCATGGATTCACCGCCTTAGCGACTTTCGCAGCCTGCTGCTGAGGCAGTACTTGAACCGCGCCCATTGTGCCCCTTCTGCTTCAAGAATTGAGACCGATTGGTCTCTTTAGGAACACAGTTGTGATGCGATTGAGGCGCTTGTGGATTCGATTAAACCGGCGAGAATTCTATCGCGCTGAGGACTGTAGGCTTTTCCCCTTCGCCGCATGCGCCCGGACGCGTGTTTCCAGATAAGCGTCGAGGTGTTCCATCGCATCCTGAAGGGCCTGATCGTTCTTTTCAATACGACTTATGAGCATCCCGCCTTCAAGCCCGGAGATGATCACTCTCGAAACCTTCTCAATATCAACATCGTCTCGAACCGTTCCAGCCGCAATTCCATCTGCCAGAATCGTTCGCAACATCTTCTGCCATCCCTTTAAGGCATTCCGGACTCGCTCTCGCAGAATCGGATTTCCATTGTCGGAATCCACTCCGGTATTCAACAGGGGACATCCACCCGGAATGCTTGATCGATGAACAAATCCAGCGACGTGATGTTTCAGCCTGTCGACGTGGTCGGGAATCTCATCCAGGCCCTGACGCCGAAGCGCGGTGGACACCATCCAGGCATAGTCAAACGCCTCTGCGGCAATCTCCTCCTTACTTTCGAAGTGCCGATAGATGCCGCCCTTTTCGAGTCCGGTCGCGGCCATAATGTCCTTGATCACGCATCCGGCATAACCCTGCTTGTTAAAAAGAGGGGCCGCTGCTGCAATGATCTTCTGCCGTGTCTCTTCTCCCTTATTCATGGCTCTCTTTCATGATGATAAAGAAACCAAATGGTCTCAATTTATTGTGACGGGACCGAATGACGAATCCTCTTCGGCGATTCCAATGACATTCAACATCCGCCCGGTCCTTCCCGCCTGGGCCCGATGCGAGAAATATCTGGGCTTTCCTGAGAGATCCCGTGTGCAGGCGGTGCATTCTCCCACGATCGTAATCTTTTCTGATGAGAGTCCTGCATCCAGCAACTGCCTTCTGTTCGCCTCCCACAGATCGACTCGCATAGCCGGAGTTGTTTCATCCGGCCCCTTGCTCGCATGAAACAACTCCGCCCCATACGGGAACTCGGCCTCAAACGTCTCTCTCACCTCTTCACCGACGGTATAGCAGCACGCGCCGATACTCGGGCCGATCGCTGCCAGCAGATCCTCCGGGCTCGAGCCATACTCTCGCCGCATCGTCTCAACCCCATGCTCTGCGATCCGTGCCGCTGTCCCTCTCCAGCCCGCATGAAACGCCCCTACTGCCCGCCTGAGCGGATCGACGACCAGAACCGGGACACAGTCCGCCGTGCCTGCCCCCAGCAGCACCCCAGGCCTGTCGGTGACCAAGCCATCTCCTTCCAGGACCGCCTTGCCCTCCGGCGTCTCCAGGCGTCCCGCAAATGCATCTTCAGCCTCGATGCGGACAACCTGGTTCTCGTGCACCTGCCGGGCAGTTACCAGCTTCCATTTCGTTCGTGCGAGATCGTTTCTGGAGATCATCTCCACTAGAAGTCTGCGATTCTCTCGAACTACGCTCGGGTCATCTTCTTTGGTCCAACCCAGGTTCAAGGATTGACCGCCATAGGCCACCGACATCCCATTCGCGCGAGCGCTGAACCCATGACGCAGCCAAAGAATCTTCTGCCACTCCGGAATCTGCAGGATGTCTAGTTCCGCCATAATTCTTTTATTCTAAAATCGAAAGTGGCGATGACCTTTCCCTCTGGTTCACGTCTTCTCAAAGAAGGAATGCATCGGACTGACGCCACGAAGGCTAACTACCTTTTCTTTCAACAAAATTTGCATCTGGGATCAAGGGTCTGTAAGATACCGCGATTGCAGACATGAGAGCGAAAGTGCCTACTCCCACAGCAGCTACACAACTTCTCCGTACCCGCATCGGCAAGGTTTGCGTCGCCATTATTGGATCGACCGCGACCGAAATGATAGAAAAAGCGAGCGCTGTCGTCAAAGAAACTCCTTTTCTGGAATTCCGGCTGGATTATCTTGACAAACCCCTCAACGCGCTGCCGAAGTTCAAGCAGTTCTTCTCCGACAACACAGCTGCCACCGGCATCGCCACCTGTCGACGAACGGCCAATGGCGGAAAGTTCACCGGTCCTCTCGCCGCCGAGATGGAGATTCTCTCCAAAGCCTCTGGGGCCGGCTTCCATATCGCCGACCTCGAGCTCGAATCCGCCGAAGCCCTAAAAAAGGGCGAGCTGCAGAAACTACGGGAGACCGGGATCGCGCTGATCATCAGTCATCACGATTTCTCGGCGACCAAGGATCTCGACAAGATCTACGAGCGCATCACGCCGTTCCAGCCGGACTTCATCAAGATCGTCCCCACCGCCAAGACACTCACCGACAACGTCACCCTGATGCGCTTTTTGGAGCGCATGAATGAGAACTCCAACATCATCGGCATCTGCATGGGCGACGCTGGAATCATCTCCCGCGTGCTTGGACTGCGTGCCGGCTCCGCATTCACCTTTGCCGCAGCCACCCAGGGAGAAGAGACCGGTCCGGGCCAGATTGCCGCACGAACCCTGATCGAGACCTATCGAATCGATCAAGTCGACGCTGCCACCAAAGTCTACGGTGTCGCCGGCAACCCCATTAAAAGCTCGCTCTCGCCCATCATGATGAATACGGCCTTTCGCCGGGAGACGGTCAATGCCGTCTACCTCGCGCTCCAGGCCGCCAAGGTGAGCGATCTCCTCAAGCTTGTCCAGGAAATTCCGATCCAGGGGCTCAGCGTCACCATGCCGCACAAGCAGGAGATCATGGCGCACCTGGAGCACACCGATCCCCTCTCGGCCAAGATTGGAGCCTGCAACACCGTTCTGCGCGCTCAGGATGGCAAGCTCTACGGCTTCAATACCGATGTCGCCGGCATCGTAGGGCCTCTCGAGAAGCGGATGTCTCTGCGGGACGCCAAAGTGCTGGTGTTGGGTGCAGGAGGCGCCGCTCGCGCCGCTGTCTTTGGCCTGCGCGATAAAGGTGCAGAGGTCTTCATCCTCAATCGCACCGCCGAGGCGGCACAAAAGCTCGCCCGGCAGTCCGGCTCCAAGTCCATCAAAAAAGACGCGTTGGCCAAATCCTCCTTCGACGTCATCATCAATGCCACCCCGGTTGGTATGGCCGGCCAAAAGGCGGCCCCGCTCCTCGATGCAAAGGACCTCAATACCAGGCTGGTCTTTGATCTGGTCTATAACCCGCTCGAAACCCCATTGATCCGCCTTGCCCGTCAACAGGGCATCGCCTTCATCACCGGGGTGGAGATGTTTGTCCAGCAGGGAGCTCGCCAGTTCGAAATCTGGACCGGCAAGCCAGCCCCTGAGGAAGAGATGCTTCGAGTCGTCATCCACGCCCTTCGTCAACAGGCAGAAGCCCCGGTCGCAGAGACTCCCGTGGCAGCCAAGGCAACTGCCCCGAAGCGTAAGAAGGCCTCCTGACGTCTATCGCAGGAAACGAAAAAAAGAGCCACCCCAAGACCAGGGTGGCTTATCGTTTGAAACTAAAAAACTAAACTTAGTGATGGCCTTCGGCCGAAGCGATCTTTTCCTCTGCCTGACGAGTCAGCGCGTTGGCCTCGTCATACTTCTCGCCATCGTCGCCCGCCTCCTGCCACATCTTTTCGCCCGCCGCGAGCTCCGTACGCGCACTCTCTACATTGATCTCTTCGGGGTGAAGGGCGTTCTCCGCCAGAATCGTCACCCGTTCCGGCAAAACCTCGACGAAGCCCCATGCCACAAAGAAGATCTGATCCCCGGAGGCGCCGCCGTGCAGTCGCACTTCTCCCGCTCCCAGCTCCGCCAGCAACGGTGCATGCCCATACAGAGCTTCAAGGTAACCTGACATCGATGGCAGCTCAACCGCTTCCGCGGTCGTGTCCACCAGTACTCGGTCCGACGTCACCAGACGGACAGTAAGGAGGCCGGATTGGTTTGTATCTGCCATGCTCGTCTAAACTCTACGCTTCCAGAAATTCACTGAAACAAAGGTAAATCTGTTGAAGACCCACCCGTTTGAATCCGGGTGGGTATCCAGAATGATTACGCAGTCGCCTTCATCTTCTCGGCTGCGGCCAGAACGTCTTCGATACCGCCCTTCAGGTAGAAGGCCTGCTCCGGAATATCGTCGTGCTTTCCTTCGATAATCTCCTTGAACGAGCGGATCGTGTCTTCCACCTTCACGTAAGCTCCAGGAATACCGGTAAAGATCTCGGCAACATGGAAGGGCTGCGAGAGGAAGCGCTGTACCTTGCGAGCGCGCTTGACGGTCGTCTGGTCCTCTTCAGAGAGCTCGTCCATTCCGAGAATGGCGATAATATCCTGCAGATCCTTATAGCGCTGCAGAATCTTCTTCACGCCCTGCGCCACGTCGTAGTGCTCCTGGCCAACGATACGCGCCGAGAGAATACGCGAAGTCGAGGTCAGCGGGTCCACGGCGGGATAGATTCCAAGCTCCGAAAGCGGACGCGAAAGAAGCATTGTCGCGTCCAGATGAGCGAAGGTCGTCGCCGGAGCCGGGTCCGTGATGTCGTCAGCGGGAACATAAACCGCCTGCACCGAGGTGACCGAACCCTTCTTCGTCGAGGTGATGCGCTCCTGCAGCTGGCCCATCTCGGTCGCGAGGTTCGGCTGGTATCCCACGGCCGAAGGCATACGTCCCAACAGCGTCGAAACCTCGGAACCTGCCTGGGTGAACCGGAAGATATTGTCGATGAACAGCAGCGTGTCGGCGCCCTCCTCGTCGCGGAAGTTCTCGGCAACGGTCAGACCGGTCAGCGCCACACGCAAACGGGCTCCTGGCGGCTCGGTCATCTGTCCATAGATCAAGGCCGCTTTGGACTTGTTGAAGTCCTTGGGATCGATAACGCCCGACTCCTGGAACTCGTGCCAGAGGTCATTGCCCTCGCGGGTGCGCTCGCCAACGCCGGCGAACACCGAATAACCGCCGTGCTTCGAGGCAACATTGTTGATCAGCTCTTGAATAACGACGGTCTTGCCGACGCCGGCACCACCGAAGAGGCCGATCTTTCCACCCTTCAAGAAGGGCAGGATCAGGTCGACGACCTTGATGCCGGTCTCGAACATCTCTTCAGACGTCGACTGCTCATCGAACGCCGGAGCCTGCCGGTGAATCGGCAGATATTTCTTCGCTGCTACCGGACCCAGCTCGTCCACCGGCTGGCCTAGCACATTCAAAACCCGGCCGAGCGTCTCACGCCCTACCGGAACCATGATGGGAGCACCGGTATCGATTGCCTTCATGCCGCGCACCATACCCTCGGTCGCCACCATCGCGATGCAGCGCACGCGGCCTTCGCCCAGGTGCTGCTGCACCTCGACCACCACGTCCATGGGATTGGGAACGTCGAAGCCGTCGCTTACGATGCGCACAGCCTGGTAGATGGCCGGCATCTTTCCCTCTTCGAACTGAATATCAACGGCCGGGCCGCTGATCGAAATGACTTTTCCAATATTCTCTGCCATAGGTCTCTTTTCTCTTCCGCGGTTGCCTCTTTGCTTACAGAGCGGCCGCTCCGCTCACGATCTCAATAATTTCCTTCGTAATCGCTGCCTGACGCACTCGATTCATCTCAAGCGAGAGCGCGTCGATCATGTCACCGGCGTTGTTGGTTGCGGAATCCATCGCCGTCATGCGCGCCGCATGCTCGGCAGCTACCGATTCCAGCAGGGCGTGAAAGATCTGCGTGGTCACGTACTTCGGCATCAGGTGACGGAACAGCCTCTCCGGAGTTTGATCGAAGATGTAATCCACCTCGGCGGTGCCGAACTTCTTGGCCTCCGACTCGATTACAGACTCCTCGGGAACTGTAAGGCTCACCCCGGAGCTCTTCGCCGCATGAGCAGCCGCTTCCCTCTGCTCCTCGGTCATCTCCTCTGCAACGGTAATCTCGTGCGATCCCAGCTTGCGGATCGGAAGCAGCTTCTCCACCACGACTCTCTGCGCAATCACCGATTTGAACTCGTTGTAGACGATGTAAACCGAATCGATCTCCGCCCGCGTGTAGCGATCCACGATGGAGTGAGCCATCTCGCTCACCTCGTGGATATCCACCTTGTTCAAAAGTCCGGGATGATCGCCCGTTGTCTCAATCTGCGCTGCCCGGTGACGAATCACCTCGTAGTGAGTCGCCAGATCGTTGTCGTAGTGCTCTTCCTTCTTCTCGTAGTTCGCAGCAGGATATCTCTTCCCTACCAGGTCGCGAGCTTTCCTGCCGATTGGCTCGATATCGATGTTCTGGCCCTGCGACTGACGCTCAAGAATAAAAGACCGTGCCGCCTTTGTGATGTTCGAATTGAAGGCGCCGGCAAAACCCTTGTCTCCGGCGATCACTACCACCAGGACATTCTTTTCTTCACGTTCCACCAGAAGAGGGTGCCGGACATCTCCATCATCGCTGTACATATCCGAGCGCCGCACCAGCGATTCGAGCACGCTCGAGATCATCTGGGCATAAGGTCGGGCCTGTAATGCACGCTCCTGCGCACGGCGTAGTTTCGCAGCCGAGACCATCTTCATGGCCTTCGTAATCTGCCGCGTGTTCTTCACGCTGCGGATGCGACGCCGTAGATCGAGTACGTTTGCCATGGTTTACTTGGCCTGAGCCGTCTCTTTCTCCTTGCGCTGATCCTTACGCTGATCCAGGAAGGTCGACTTATAGTCGTTGATGCCCGCAATCAAGCGGCCCTTGATGTCATCGTCGATCGCCTTCTTGGTGACGATATCCGACAGCACATTCGATCCCGAGGACTCGAGATACGGATAAAGTCCATCCTCGAACGCGCGAAGATCCGAGACCTTCACGTCATCCAGCAGGCCATTGACTCCGGCAAAGATGATGGCAACCTGCTTCTCGAAGGGAAGCGGCTGGAACTGAGGCTGCTTCAGCAACTCCGTCAGCCTCTGGCCACGATTCAGCTGGCGCTGGGTCACCGGATCAAGGTCCGATCCAAACTGGGCAAAGGCAGCCAGTTCGCGATACTGCGCGAGATCAAGCTTCAGGGTCGAGCCCACCTGCTTGGTCGCCTTCACCGCAGCCGCAAAACCTACGCGCGATACCGACAGACCCACGTTGACCGCCGGGCGAACGCCGGAGTTGAACAGGTCCGTCTCAAGGAAGATCTGGCCGTCCGTAATCGAGATCACGTTGGTCGGAATGTAAGCCGAAACGTCGCCGGCCTGGGTCTCAATGATCGGGAGCGCCGTAAGACTGCCGCCACCAAGTTGGTCGGAAAGCTTCGAGGAGCGCTCGAGAAGCCTGGAGTGGAGATAGAAGACGTCTCCGGGATATGCCTCGCGGCCCGGAGGACGGCGAAGCAGCAACGAGATCTCGCGATACGATGCCGCGTGCTTTGAGAGATCGTCATAGATCACCAGCGCGTGCTTTCCGTTGTCGCGGAAGTACTCGCCGATCGCCGTAGCAGCGAACGGAGCCAGGTACTGCATCGGAGCAGGCTCAGACGCAGTCGCGGCGACGACGATGGTGTAGGCCATCGCGCCGTTCTCTTCGAGCGTCTGCACGACCTGGGCTACCGATGAGCGCTTCTGACCGATCGCGCAGTAGATGCAGATCAGATCGTTCTTCGCCGAGTTAATGATCGTGTCGAGAGCGATTGCCGTCTTGCCGGTCTGGCGGTCGCCGATCAGAAGCTCACGCTGGCCGCGGCCGATCGGAATCATCGTGTCGATGGCCTTGATTCCGGTCGCCATCGGCTCCCGAACCGACTGCCGAGAGATGACGCCCGGCGCCAACCGCTCGACGGGAAGAAACTTGTCCGTATCGATCGGGCCCTTGTCGTCGATGGGTTGGCCAAGCGCGTTCACCACGCGGCCAATCATCGCTTCGCCCACCGGGACCGACATGATGCGCCCGGTGCGCTTGACCTGGTCGCCCTCTTTCAGCACCGTGTAATCGCCCAGAAGTACGGCGCCCACCTGGTCTTCGTCGAGATTCATCGCCAGCCCGGCTATGCCGTGGGGAAAATCGATCAGCTCGCCGGCCATGACCTTGTCGAGACCGTGAACGCGCGCAATACCATCGCCCAGCGAGATGATCGTACCCACCTCGTCGATCTGAATCTTCTGCTCGTAGTTCTCGATCTGCTGGCGAAGCAGCTCTGTTATTTCACCTGCGTTGATCTGTGCCATGTCTTCCTTCTACTCGCCTTCGTATCAATCTTTTTTTATTTCAGCTTACTAAGCGCTAACCAGCCGCTGCTTCAACCGCTCCAGCTGAGCGCGGATGGAACCGTCGTAAACCGTCGATCCGATCCGAACGACCGCACCGCCCAACAGGGACGCGTCTTCGCTGTAGGTAGCGCGAATCCGGCCTCCGGCCAGCTTTGCCACCTGCGCTTCCAGTGCAGACCTGTCTTCGGCATTCAAAACATGCGCGCTGACGATCTCAGCCTCCGACAAACCCGCTTCCTCATCGGCTACCGCATGATACTCGTCAAGAATCTCTCCCAGGTCGGCCAGCCGGTCGTGGTCCATGATGACCGCGATAAAATTCCTGACCTGCGGAACCATACCAATCCTGCCCGCAATGGCGTCAAGCACCTTCAGCTTCTGGTCGCGGGCGATCGCCGGGTCCGACAGAACCTCGCGAAGCTCACGGCTTCCTTCAAAGGTCGCGCGAAAATCGCCAAGCTGCTGTTGGGCAGCCTCGGCATCCACCTTCTGAGAAACGACGACAGAGGCGAATGCATGGGCGTAGCGGAGTGCAATCACTGACATCAGTTACGCCCTCCCTCAAAATCCGAACCCAGCCTGCGAGCAAACTCCTGGACGAGGACACGATCCGTCTCAGCCGTCACCACCAGCTTTTTCGCCGCCTGGTCGATGGCCAGGTCCGCAGCATATTGCTGAATCTGTCGCCGGGCCTGCGCGGCGGCTGCTGTGATCTCCTGCTCAGCCGAAGCCAGAATCTTCTGCTTCTCTTCCTCAACGGAGGCCTTCATGCGCTGCTCATCGGCGAGGGCATCTTTCTCAGCCTGTGCGCGCATGGCGGCAATCTGCTCGTCCAGCTTGCTAAGCCGGGCTTCCACGCTGCCGAGACGGCTCTTCGCGTCTTCGCTCGCCGCACGCGCTTCGACCAGGTGCTTCTCAAGCGCCGCATTCCGGTTGCGGAACGTCTTGGGCAGAGTCTTCAGCAGAAACCATCCCACCAGAAGAGCGAGAACGACAAAATTCACAACCGTAAAGACCGTAGCCGCCTGATCTGGACCGAGGCCGAACTTTGCACCCAGCGACTTCACAGCGGCAGAGTGCCGAAAGGCCTCTTCGTCACTGTTTTCTTCCTGCTTCTCGGAAAGAGGAGCCTCCGGCGCGGCTTCACTTCCGCTCTGCGCCGCAGCCGGTGCAGCTTCCACCGCTCGGAGATGCGGTACAGGCCCCGCCAGCAGAACAGCGAGCGCCAGCCCAGGGAAAATAGCCTTCCATGTAATTCCGAAGCTCTTCACCGTGCCACCTCCGCAGCGGCAACGTTCGCAGGCAGAACAGCGGCAATCACTTTCG
The DNA here is from genome assembly GCF_059115365.1 of Edaphobacter sp. FHG110511_03. NCBI lineage: Bacteria > Pseudomonadati > Acidobacteriota > Terriglobia > Terriglobales > Acidobacteriaceae > Edaphobacter > Edaphobacter sp. FHG110511_03. The sequence goes on from NZ_JBZYWL010000011.1 coordinate 44,304, forward strand.
CGCTCAACTCTGCACTCGTTCTCTCAATCTGGGTTCTTGCCTCAACCGCGCCCTGCTCAACCTCCCGGCGCGCCGATCCGATGCGCTCCTGCGCAGCCTGTCGCACCTGCTCGAGAGCGGTCTCGCGCTCTGCGGCCCACTGCTTCATCCTGCGCTCGCGGGCTTCAAAGAGCTCAGCCTTCGCCTTGCGAAGCTTCTCTTCATAGGCACCCGTCTCCGCCTCGGCGGCTGCAATCGCACCCTTGGCCTGCTCCATGGCACCCGCCGTGCGCGCGTGGCGCTCCGTCAGAATGCGCTCCAGCGGCCGGCGAACTAGCAGCCCATACGCGATCACCAAAAGGATGAAGAGGAGCATGGTCGGCACAGCGCCGAGCACAAGTCCACCGAGTTCGTTAAGTATCTGGTCCATGTAGGGGTTCGGTCGCAACCGCTCCGAGTCTTTTCTTGATGAAGCCGTTCAGGCAAGCATATTTTGTCTTCGAAGCGTTACAGGTTGGGGCCTGTTATGCAGATTGCGGTACAACTAGTTTTAGCAAAGCGTTCGGTGGAGTGTCAAACCTTGATATGGCGATAAACGAACGGATGGGCGTTCATCGACCTTTCATTTCCGGCCGATCTCGCTTTGACTTTCTCTTTGAATCTCGTAAACTTTAACCACCACCCGGACCCTATTTTCTGGGTCACATAGGTCGCGTGATCGGGGACACCACCTCCGCTCCCCATCAGGCGGCCTATGCTAATTAACACCCTCTAAAGTCAACCTGCCCGCTGTACCTGAAACCTCCTGTAGCGGTTCAGCAGGGAGGCCGGTCCTCTCACAACCAAATACACCAAATTTCCCTTGAACCGTTTTTCCCGTAAAACCGCGCCCGCTTCCAGAGCCGCAAGGATTGCTCCTTCCGACTGAGGCAGCCTGAAATCCGTCTCGATCACAGGGTCGACAACTAGGTGATCGTCAATCGCCAGAAGCAGCTCGTCTAATCCCTCTCCCGTAAGGCCCGAGACCCAGACACGTCCCTTACGCCGCAGCGCCTCTTGCCCCTCCGGAGAAACCAGATCGGCCTTGTTCATCACCTCAATAACAGGCTTGCCGGCCACCTCCAGTTCGCTTAGCACCTTCTCTACTTCAACCTTCTGCTCTTCCAGCATCGGGCTTGAGGCATCGCGAACGTGCAGCAACAGCTCCGCACGTTGTACCTCTTCGAGGGTCGCCCGAAAGCTCGTCACCAGGGTGTGCGGAAGATTGCGGATAAATCCCACGGTATCCGAGAGCAGGATCTTTCGGCGTGATGGAAGTTGCAATTGCTTCAGCTTCGGGTCCAGCGTGGCAAACATCCGTGACGATTCCAGCACACCAGCCTCGGTCAAAGCGTTGAAAAGCGTGCTTTTTCCCGCATTCGTGTATCCGACCAGAGCCACCACCGGCACCGGCACCGCCTCCCGGCGCTGACGCTGCTGCCGCCGGATACGCCTGACTGACTCCAATTGTTCCTTTACGTGATGAATGCGCAAACCGATCTTGCGGCGGTCTGTCTCCAGCTGGGTCTCACCGGGGCCGCGAGTACCAATGCCGCCGCCAAGTTGGCTCATCGCCTTTCCCCGGCCCGCCAGCCTCGGCAGCTGATACTCCAGCTGCGCCAGCTCCACCTGCAACTGACCTTCACGCGTCCTCGCGTGGCGGGCGAAGATGTCCAGAATCAGCTGGGTTCGATCGATCACCCGTGTCTCGAGCTTCGCCTCCAGATTCCGCATCTGCGAAGGAGTCAGGTCATGGTCGAAGAGAACGATATCGGCGTTCACCGAGGCCGCAACCCCAGCGATCTCTTCCAGCTTGCCCTGGCCTATGAGCGTTGCGGCGTCGGGCTTGGCTCGGCGTTGCACCAGAGTCGCGACGATCTCCGCCCCAGCGCTTCGAGTGAGCTCTTGAAACTCCGCAAGAGACACATCGAAGTCCAACTCCATGGGCTCGGTATTGAGTCCCGAAGCTGCGCCGTCGTCAGCTTCAGATTCGGACTTAGAAGTCTCCGCCTCAGCTTCGGCCAGCAGAGTCGCAGCCTTTCGAGCCTGAGCCGCCGTGGCCGTCAGCCGACGCCGGGAAGCGGTAAACTCCACCGCCACCAGCACCGCGCGCTCCGCGGAAGCACGACTTAACTCCGTTAAGGCGCTCTGTGCCTCCGCAAGCGTACGGCGATTCGGTTTCGAGGTCTTCACAGAAGCGATCTGGACACCCTCACGAGTCTTTTCATGAAAAGTCTTTAAGATCGCCAGCAAGATGAATTCAACGAGCTGGTGATGCCCCAGCGACCTCAGAGACAGGTGGAGGAACTGCGGCAGTTCCCACTGCAGCCTGCGATGGTGCTGAACTGCGAAGATCTCCCTTCGCATCTCCATGCCCTCCACCCATGCGACCGCTTACAACAGTAGAAATCGCATGTTTGAAGATCAGTTGTTCCTGGCTGTTGTTTTCGAGCAGAACGGAGTACTTATCGAATGAACGGATCTTTCCAGTCAGCTTGACCCCGCTCACAAGATAAATTGTGATCGGGCTCTTGTCCTTGCGGACCGTGTTGAGAAAAGTATCCTGAATATTCTGTGCCGGCTTTGAGTCCATGGTGCCGATCTCCTTAGCTTGTAGATTTCCAAAATAATAAAGATTCCGCCAAACTTCATGCCCTTCAGTCGAACGTCCAGACAGCCGTTTCGCTGAGTCTGAAGCCAAGAGGTTCCACGATACGAGCATCCACCACATTTTTCAACTTGCGGGTTACCGCAAGCAATGCAGCTTCCACTCCATAAAACGTTAGACGCATCAAACTCCCGCTGGGACTCTTCTCTCTTACACAAGGATTTACCATAGCTTCAGTGCCAGCAGAAACCCTTCAGCCCGTTCCCATGCTCGACTTTTCCCGGCAATACTCCATCCTTCGGGATGAAGTACTGGCCGCAATCGAACAGGTCTGCGCCTCTCAACAGTTCATCCTCGGCCCCGCAGTCGAATCTTTCGAAGAAAAAGCGGCTTTAGCCTGCCAGGCTCCGCACGCCATCGGCTGCGCCAGTGGAACCGACGCCCTCTGGCTGGCGCTCGCCGCAGCCAATATAGGCCCCGGCGATGCCGTTATCACCACACCTTTCAGCTTCTTCGCCTCTGTCAGCTCCATCCTTCGCTGCGGCGCCCAGCCGCTGCTGGCGGACATCGATCCCGCGACCTTCAACCTCTCTGCCAGCTCTGTGGAGCAGGTCATCCGCTCCCATCGCGGTTCGAAGGTCAAAGCCATTCTTCCAGTCCATCTCTACGGCCAGTGCGCCAATTGGGACGCCTTCGGCGACCTGCAGCAACGCCATGGCCTGCTTCTCATCGAAGACGCCGCTCAGGCCTTCGGAGCCGCCTGGCGCGGCAAGCCCGCAGGCAGCCTTGGAGATCTGGCCTCCTTCAGCTTCTATCCCACCAAAAATCTGAGCGCGTTCGGAGATGCCGGCCTGCTCACCACCGCCTCCCCGGAGCTCAACGAGCACGCCCGTGTACTGCGGGCCCATGGAATGCGCCGTCGTTACTACCACGATGAAGTGGGCTGGAACTCTCGCCTGGACTCGCTGCAGGCGGCAATCCTTGAGGTCAAGCTGCGCTATCTTCCCCGCTGGAACGAGCAACGCCGCCACCTCGCCCATCGCTACGACCAGCTATTCACCCAGGCTGGCCTCATCGCAGCCAATACCAGCGAAGGCATCGTTCTGCCCATCACCGATCCGCGTGCCACCCACGTCTTCCACCAATACGTCATTCGCGCGCCGCGACGCGACTCGCTTCGCCAGCATCTCTCAGAACGCCAGATTGGAAGTGAGATCTACTACCCGCTCCCTCTCCACCTGCAAACCAGCCTCTCAAACCTCGGCTACCGTCAGGGAGACTTCCCCATCAGCGAACAAGCCGCGGATGAAGTGCTTGCGCTGCCAATCTACCCGGAGCTTCGTGACGACGAGCAGCAAACCGTAGTGGAAGCCATTCGAGCCTTCTACCGATAAAAAGACTGCAAACGGTCCTCAAATCTTGGCCACACTTCGGCATTCTGTGCGAAGCGAAAGCCTGCCCTGAGCGAAGGCGAATGGGAATCCCTGTATTTTTTGCAGGATCACGACCGGCACGCCAACTTCCCAGCCCGCAATGCTTTGCTCGCCTCAAAACGGGCTCAACGCCGTCCATGCCGTTTGGAGGCCGCAGCCTTTTTCTTCTTTTCCGTCACCGGCTCCGGATGCGCATCCCCAGCCGGAGCTGCCGTGGGATCCACAACCCGCCGAATAAGGTTCCCCTCCAGCCGATAGGTCTTCAGGTTCGTCTTTCCCGGAACGATAGCTCCGGTAATTGGATCCGGAATCACCGGCCCGGCCTCGTCTGACAGCACTCGATAGCTGAACGTCGGCGCCACCGCCATCGAGGTCGGAGCCGTTCCGTATGGGTCTTTTGCCATCTTGATCTCAACCGGGAGATATCCTTCGATGTTTCTCTCCCGAAAGCCCGTCTCATAGCGATGCTTCTTCACATTCCAGGTAAAGACCCGCACTTGATTGAAATCGTACGGAAGTCCAGCCTTGTAAGGACTGGCCACGGTTACATACACCGGAACGTCTTTCTCATCCTGGGGAGCCTCCGGATCGTTGACCCGGGTCAGCACATAAGCTCCCACGATCCGCTGGCCTTCGGAGTAGCGCATGATCGCATCCGGAACATCCACATCCATCATGCGGCTGTACAGCCAACCCGTATCGCCCTTGGAGTCGCGAACCAGCCACCAGTCTTCCATCAAGGGAGCGGCGGGTTCTTCCGTCGCCGGCGGTTTCGCTCCGGAAACCGGTTTCACAGCATCTGCCCGGGCAGCCACCGGTGGCCTTGCGATCTGTTGCCCCGGAGGAAGCGGCTTCGGCAACGTCGCACGCTGCAGCAGCTTCAGCTTTTCTCCCTCGACCAGCCGAAACAGGCGATCGGAATCGCGACCAGGCTTGGTATGCAGATAGACATCGTCGCGGACAACCCCGTTCGCGATAACAGGACCATCCTTATGGTCCCGCTTCAACGCCTCAAACTGGTCGAAGATCTCCTGGGTTGCAACAGCCTTCTCGTCAATCCAACCTTGCTCGCCCTTGCCGGTCTTAACTCTTAAGAATCGCCGGCCTCTTTCAAGAACCTCGAGCCTGTCACCGTTCTGTACCGTTCCAGTGCGGTTCGAGACCGCCGCCACACGATCCCGCAGAAAGGTCTGCTTCACCGTAACGTAGACGTATTGGATCGGCGGTCCGGGACGAAACTTCGAACATCCACCTAGAGCAAGCGCAAGACATCCACCTAAAAGCACGATGCAAAGCATCGCGGTTATGCCTCGCCGCCACTCACCGATCTGTCTGGATGATGAAAAGATAACCCTCGTACTCCGCCGCGCCACTCAGGACAGCGTCTCTTTATATTAGCGGCACTTCACGAAACAATTCTCGCTCATAGCTGCAAATCAACGGACTGTTACCCCCTCAAACACCCCGATCAATGGGTAACGGCAATCGCCGTAACGTTGGTTGGATCCGTATCGGTGGCCACACTCTTCGCCAGATTCAGCTTGCCCGGCGTTGTCGCATCGAAGCTATACATCGAAAGATCCGGGCTCCCGCCATTGGCTCCCGCCAGCAGATAGGTTCCGCCTGGATCTATTCCCAGCGAGTTGACCGCCTGTCCACTTGTGAACGGAGATCCCGACAACAACGTCAGCGCCTTGTTTGCACCAATGGAATAGCCTGAGATCGTGTTGTCATTACGATTCGCCACATAGAGATACGTGCCGGTCTTGTCTAAGACAACAGAAAATGGCCGGTTCCCTGCCGCGAACGGCGATCCTGCAATCGGATTGATAATTCCTCCCCCGCTGATCGTGTACACCGCAACGCCACCGTTCGTTCCAGAGCGTGCGATGTACAGAGTCGTTCCCGCACTATCGACCGCGAGGCTGTTGTCGCTGGACGAGGAGCTCACGGAGAGAAAGCTGGTAGAGTTTGTGTCTCCCGTTGCCGTATTCAGCGAGTAGACACAATCTCCTGCACTTCCCAGTGCCGAAAAGACAAAGTTGCCCACGGGAGATACCTTGACATCCTGAGGAAGAGGGGTTGCGCCGTTCGATATGTTACAGCTGGTGTCTGGCTTCAGAGCACTCAGTCCACCCGAGGAAGGATCAATCTGGAACTTATCCAGAGCGCCCGAAAAATCCAGGCCGAACAGCCACTTCCCATCCGGAGATGCGGCCAGGGACACAACGTTAATAACCACACCGTTGCTCTGCGGAGTCAGCGAGCCGTCCGAGTTGATCGCATAACCAGTGATGGCGCTCCCGCTCGTCACATAAAGAAATGAATTATTAGGTGAGACCACGGCAGCCAGTGGCTGATAGGAAACTGCCATGGATGAGTTCGGAACCGCCGTCAACGTTCCGGTACCAATCGTAAAACCTGCGATCGAACCCGTCGTCGTGTTTGGGCCTGACGTCGCATTTGCTACATAAACTCGACCAGTGCCGGTTCCACCACCACCACCACCACCGCCGCCACCGCTGTTATCTGGGGGAACAAAAAAATTGCCGCCGCAGCCTATGGAACCCATCGCAGCCGCTAGAATCGCCGCCGCTCGAATCAACGTCCAGCTTCCTCTGAACACGCCCTGTCCCATCCTCAATCTTGCGCCTCTAAAGTATCGCTAAATTCAACAATACCCTCATCTATAATCGCCCGCATGCCCGCAGATAAACGCCGACACTTCTGCACCGCAGCGCTTCTCTGTTTTTTTTGGATCGCCGGACAGAAACCTGCCCACTCTTTCGACGCCACAGAAACAAAAATGGCATCCGCGTCTCTCGAAAGGGAGATCCATTCCGATATGAATTTTCTCGCCGACGATGAATTGCATGGTCGAGGCTCCGCCACGCGGGATGAACATATCACCGCGCTGTTCGCCGCCTCGCATTTCCAGTCCCTCGGCCTCGATCCTGGAGGTGACAATGGAACCTACGTGCAAAAGGCAGCAGTCCCCAATCCACTCCCCCCGCCCCTGCAGCAACGTCTCGCGAACTACGAAAACACACCGCGTACCGAGACCTGGAACGCAATCGGAATTCTCCGTGGCAGCTCCGCCCCGGATCAAGTCATCCTCCTCACTGCGCATCTAGATCATCTTGGCGTAGCGGCCAATAAAAAGGGCGACTCGATCTACAACGGTGCCGACGATGACGCCTCGGGAACCACGGCCGTACTCACCCTTGCCCACCTGCTCGCAACCGGCAAACACCCCAGGCGCACAATTGTGTTCGCGCTCTTTGGCTCCGAAGAGATTGGCGGCTTCGGAAACCGCGCCTTCCTCGCCCATCCACCAGTACCGCTCTCTCAGATCGTCGCCAACCTCGAGTTCGAGATGATCGGCCGCCCCGATCCTTCCGTCCCCTCTGGCACCCTCTGGCTCACCGGTTTCACCCGTTCCGACCTGGGCCCGGAGCTGGTCCGTCACGGAGCCCACCTCGTCAACGATCCTCGTCCGAAGGAGCTCTTCTTCCAGCGCTCGGATAACTACGCGCTCGCGCGCCAGGGAATCATCGCCCATACGGTGTCCAGCTTCGGGCTCCATCACGACTACCACAAGCCCTCCGACGAGATTCGAACCATCGACTTTACCCATATGACCAACGCCATCTCTTCGATGCTTGGTCCCATTCGCTGGCTCGCCAACTCCGAATTCAAGCCACAGTGGAATCCCGGAGGAAATCCAAAACTCTCCCCACCCGCAACCCGGCAGTAAGAATCCCCTAAAAGAAAAAGGCGCGGAGCACGCCCGCGCCTTTCCTGTCTTCCGCTTCTCTCTTACGCAACAGCAGCCACGGCTGTCGGGGCTGCTTTTTCTGAATCCAGGACCACTCCAATCGCATGAATCACTGCCGTCACGCGTATCGCTGCGTTGATCAGCTCTTCGCTCGCACCCTTCTCGCGAAGAACGCGCTCATGCGAATCCACGCACTTCTCGCACGCGTTCACGGCGCTTACCACCAGGCACCACAGCTCGAAGTCCACCGCGTCGACGCCATGTCCCCGCAGGGCATTCATCCGCAATCGCGCTGGCAGCGTCGCGTACTTCTCGTTCGTCGTCAGGTGATGAAACCGATAGTAGATATTGTTCATCCCCATGATCGCCGCTGCTGCCTTTACCGCATCCAGGGCATCCGGCGTCAACCCGGCAGCTTCAGCCTCTGCTATCGTCGCTGCGGTTAACTCAGGATTTCTCGTCGCTATGGCAGAAGCTACGACCGTGCCCCACAGCTGCTGCGAGGACAACTCCGTATTCTGCTTGACCAACGAAGAGTAGTTCAGCTTCATGTCCTTCGCGTAAGGTGGCAATCCACCAATCAGATCTTCCATTCTCATCTCTTGTCTCCTCCTCATCCGCAAAACGGGCACGGATCCAGCTGCATCCGTGCCCGAAAATTTTGCATCGATGCGGTTAGTTCAACGTGGCTTCACCCTTCTGCCAGTTGCAGGGGCACAGTTCATCGGTCTGCAGAGCGTCGAGAACCCTCAAAACCTCCTGAGGATTGCGTCCCACCGACAGATCCGTCACATAGATAAAGCGAATGATGTTGTCAGGATCCACCAGGAACGTAGCGCGCTGCGCCACGCCAGCCTTCTCATCCAGAATGCCAAGCTGACCGGAAAGATCACGCCTGATATCCGACAGCATCGGGAAAGGAAGGTCTTTCAGGTCTGCATGATGAGTGCGCCACGCTGCGTGAACATACTCATTGTCCGTGCTCGCGCCGAGAACCTGGCAGTCGCGATCAGCAAATTCGCTATTCAGCTTTCCGAAGGCTGCGATCTCCGTCGGGCAGACGAACGTGAAATCCTTGGGCCAGAAAAAGTAGAGCTTCCACTTGCTGGGGTAGGTGTCGCCGGTGATCGTCTTGAACGCCTTGGCCTCATCCTTCTCAGTCGAAACGGTGGCAGTAAGCTCGAAGTCGGGAAACTTCTCTCCAATTTGCAGCATGTTCAATAACTCCTCTTAGGGTTGGCGGTTAATCAATTCCGTAGCTTCACGACGGCTTAAATCGCGAATGAAGCGCATGACTGATCTTAGCATGGAAGAGCTACGTCGCGCAAATCGTAAGTCTAATGTATTGAATTATTTACAAGCAAATAAAGCGGTGCGCTGCAGCCCGAATCCAGGCTGCAACGTACCGCTTCGAGGGTGAAAAATTTCGACTTCGAGGAAGAGATTACTTGGCGGCGACCAGCTCATCCGCCTTGATAATTTCCTCGATCTTGCGGCCGATGGCTTTGATGGATCATCGCGATCCCATGTTCGGCACAAAGTCTGCGAAAGCTTGAGGAGGTCCGCCGCATGAGAATTAGTCTACCCGAAAAAAATAATAACAGTTATCATCCAATAGAATTTGTTATCCATAGCGCGCTTGTGCCCTACCATCTCCGCACCCTCTGCACAGATCATGGCTGGCATCCTGCCAACTTATTGCCCTTTCGTCACTTTCACGGCCCAGACTCCCTCTCCTGCTCCGTCGCTGCTATCCTTAGCAACGGGAATTACAGGAGATATACCGGAAACATGATCGATCTCAAGGGCAAAGTCGCCGTCGTCTTCGGCCTCGCCAACAAGCGCAGCATCGCCTGGGCCATCGCCCAAAAGCTCTCGGAAGCCGGTGCAACCCTCGCCATCTGTTATCAGAACGAACGCCTTCAGCGCGACGCCGACGAGCTTGCCGCCGAGCTTCCCTCCGCCAAGACCTTCAAATGCGATGTCTCCATCGACGCCGATATCGACGCCGTCTTCTCCCAGCTCGCCTCCGCCTACGGTAAGCTCGATATCCTCGTCCACTCCATCGGCTTCGCCCCGAATATCAAAAACACCGTCCTCGAGACCGCCCGCGAGGACTTCCGCGTCGCCCACGACGTCAGCGCCTACTCGCTCATCGCGCTCGCTCGTGCCGCCGCTCCTCTCATGGCCGAAGGCGGTTCCATCCTCACCCTCACCTACTACGGCTCCGAGAAGGTCTTCCCCAACTACAACGTCATGGGCGTCGCCAAAGCTGCGCTCGAGGCCGCCGTCCGCTATCTCGCCGCCGACCTGGGCAGTAAAAAGATCCGCGTCAACGCCATCTCCGCCGGCCCCATCAAAACTCTCGCCGCTCGAGGCATCAGCGACTTCACCAAAATCCTCAACGCAGTCGAGGAGCGCGCTCCGCTCCACCGCAACGTCGAAACCGCCGAGGTGGGCAACACTGCGCTCTTCCTCGCAAGCGATCTCTCCAGCGGAATCACCGGCGAGATTACCTTCGTAGACTGCGGCTACAACGTAACCGGACTTTAATATCTCTTCGCGATCTTCCCTGCTGACAGGAGAGTCGGCAGGGTCTTACCATGGCTTCCTTCGCAAAACAGACAGCGCTTTTGACAGGAAGGAACCACCATGAAGATCTCGGAACTTCTGCTTCAGGACTTTGACGTCGAAATCTCCAACACCCGCCGCACTCTCGAGCGCGTGCCCGAGGGCAAAAACGACTGGAAGTGTCACGGCAAGTCCATGGAGCTCGGCAAGCTGGCCATGCACTGCGCCACGCTTCCCCTCTTCGGCTCCTACATCATCCTCGACGACGGCATGGATATGGCCGCTCCGAAACGGCCGAAGACGCCGCTTGAATTCACATCGCGCGATACCTGTCTTCAACAGTTCGACGAGAGCGCCAAAGCCTGTCGGGATGCCATCGCCGCCTCCTCCGACGAAGCTCTCGCAGCTCCCTGGAAGTTCAGTTACGGCGAACACATCATCTCGCATGGCCCTCGCTCATTGGCGTTCCGCCAGATGTGCTTCAACCATCTGGTTCATCACACGGCTCAACTGGGCGTCTACCTGCGACTCAACGATATTCCTGTACCCGCGCTGTATGGTCCGTCCGCGGACGAGCAGTGGTCACCGAAATAAACTCAGGGACGGCGATAGACCACGCCGTCCTTCATCACAAACTGCACTCTGTTTAGCGCGCCTATATCTTCAAGCGGATTCCCCTGCACCGCAACGATATCGGCGAAGTAGTCTTGCTTAAGCTCACCGATCTTCCCTGACCATCCAAGAAGCTTCGCGCCGTTCAGCAGATCTGCTCGCAGCACCTCCACAGGCTTCATACCGAACTGGACCATCAGTTCCATCTCCCTAGCCTGCGTCCCATGCGGAAACGGTCCAACATCGCTGCCTACGGCGAAAGGAACTCCCGCAGCCATCTGTTTTTTGAACTCCGCCGCATGCAGGGCCTGCTCCGCCTTCAGCCTTTCGGCGCGCTCTGGAGTCGCCGCATGGTCGGCAAAGTACTCCCCTATCGCGAATGTCGGCACGGCGTAAATCTCCTTCTCATGCATCGCCTTCATGGTGGCATCGCTCAACACATAGGCATGGTCCACTGAGCTCACTCCCGCGGACACGGCAAATCCGGCCCCGGGCTCTCCCGTCGCATGCACCGCAATGCCTCGTCCCGAGTTTCTATCCCCGCCCGTACGCTCCGCCTCCGCAACCGCTGCCCTGAGCTGCTCCGTCGTGTATTGATAGGGTGTTCGAAACTGCCCGTCTTCCATCGAATCCTTGCCCGTCTCATAGATCTTCGTGAAGTCAGCGCCGCCTTTTCGCTGCTCCCGAATCACGCGCACCAGCTCTTCGGCGGAGTTCGCATAGTCTGCATTGGAAAGAACCTTCTGCGCAGGGTTATAGCCAATCGCATCCTCGTGCCCGCCAAGAAGATCCACGGCATTGCAGCTCACACGCATTCTCGGCCCATGAATCAAGCCTTTGTTGATCGCATCGCGAACCGCGACGTCGGCGCAGCCCGCGCCTTCGGTTCCCATATCGCGCTCGGCGGTAAAGCCGGCAAAAAGATCCTGCTTTGCAGCATCGGCAGCAATCAGCGTCCGCTCCGGAACGCTCTCCTCTACCGTCTGCAGATCTTCCGCGCCAGGGTGCAGGAAAAGGTGAACATGCGCATCAATCAACCCCGGCATCAGGGTCCTATCGCCAAGGTCAATCACCTCAGCTCCCGCAGGGCGCGTTACGGTGCTGCCCAGGGCAAGTATTCTGTTGCCCTCGACCAGAACCTCGCCTGGGCTAATGATCTTTCCGCCCACAACGTCAAGCAGACGTGCCGCATGCAGAACCACCGGATGCCTGCCCTCCGACGGTTGCTGGGCATAACTGTAGAGAGACGCCAGAAGAAAGCCGCACACAAACTTCTTCATAATGGGAGCAGCATACAGCAGGCTCCCATATCTCCGAACAGTTTCAGCCAGCCTTCTCGGTCAGCTCCGCCCACCGCGCGTACAGGACATCGGATTCAGCCTGCGCCGCCTCCATCTCTGCGAGGGCGTCGGTCAGCTTCGCCGCGTCAATCGCGACCTCAGGATCACCCACGCGATCCCGGGCTGCATCCAGCCGGGCATCCGCTACCTCCACACGCTCCTCAATCGTCGCAAACTCACGGGCCTCAAGATACGAGAGCTTCTTCTTCGTGGAACCGGCTACCGTCTCTACAGGCAAGGCAGGCTTTTCCGTTGCATCCTGCGCCTCTCGTTCCGGCCTCTGGTCATTCTGCTGACTTAGAAACCATTGCTCCCACTGCGGATAATCCGCGAAGACTGCCGTGTTCCCCTTTCCATCCAGACCCAGCACTGTGGTCGAAACCCGGTCGAGCATGTAGCGGTCATGCGTCACCAGAACCAGCGCGCCCTTGTACTCCAGCAGGCTCTCCTCCAGAACCTCCAGCGTCGCAATATCCAGATCGTTCGTCGGCTCGTCGAGCAGCAGAAGATCCGCAGGCTCGAGCATCAGCCTCGCAATCAGCACCCGGGCCCGTTCGCCTCCGCTCAAACGCTCCACCGGCTGACTTAGCTGATCGCCGCTAAACAGGAACTTCTGCGCATAGCTCGCCACATGAACCACCCGTCCTTGGTAAACGACCGAGTCTGAATCCGGCGCAAGCGCGCGTCTCAGAGTCACACCTTCAGGCAACTCACGCATCTGGCTGAAGTAGACGATCCGCAACGAGCCTGCCTTCGTAACTTCACCAGCAGAGGCAGCAAGCTCGCCCGTAAGCAGCCGCAGAATCGTCGTCTTGCCGCTCCCGTTCGGCCCAACCAGCCCCACGCGCGTCCCGTTGGCGATCAGAAAATTGAGATGTTCCACAATCGTCCTGCCGCCCAATTCAATCGCTATATCATTCAGCTCTACTAGCCGTTTCGTCTGCCGATCCGTCCCGGCAAAGCCGATCGCCGCCGTGCTGCTCTGCCCTCGCGAAGAGACTTCCTTCAGCTGGTCAATCAGCTGATTCGCCGTATCGATGCGGGCCTTCGCCTTCGTGGCCCGAGCCTTGGGACCGCGGCGAAGCCATTCGACCTCCGTTCGCACGCGATTGCGCAACGACTCTTCCAGGCGCGACTGCGACTCAAGATAAGCCTGCCTCGTTTCGATAAACTTCGAGTAGCTCCCCTGAACCCTCAGCACGCCATCCGCGTAAACACGGTTCAGCTCGACGATCTCCGTAGCAACATTTTCGAGAAAATAGCGGTCATGCGTGACCACCACCGAAGCGAAGTCCCCCTCGTTCAGCAACTCCTCGAGCCAGGCAATTCCGGCAAGATCAAGGTGATTGGTAGGCTCATCCAGCAGCAGCACATCCGGCGCCGCCACAATCGCTTCCGCCACAGCCAGACGTTTCCGCCAGCCTCCGCTCAACGTTGCGGCTTCCACCGTTACGTCACTCAGGCCGATCCGTCCGCTGGTCTCGCGAAGCTTTCCCTCTCGCTCCGCCTCGGCGACATTTCCCCGCACCAGCGCCGCTTCAAGAATCTCGCGAATCGTCTTGCCCGGAGCGAACGTCGACTCCTGGTGGATATACCCGATCCGCGCCCGCTTGCGAATCGCGACATCGCCGGCATCTCCATCCTCTTCTCCGGCAAGAATCTTCAGCAGGGTACTCTTCCCTGCTCCATTTGGCCCAATCAGTCCAATGCGGTCTCCATCGGAGACGGTGAAGGCAATATCACGAAACAGCGGCGTCGCACCAAAACTCTTCGACAGCCCTTGCGCGTTCAAAATCGGTGGCATGATTCAGTTTAACCGCGCAGCCGCTTCAGCGCCGCTCAGTCGAGGTCGAAATCGCGCAGGGGCCTCTCGCCCATAGGAGTCTCTTTCGCCTTCTTGACCGCCTCGGCAAACTTCTTTGCCAGCACATCTTCTTTATTCTTCTGCGCCTCGACCGACTGCTGAAAGATCGTATCGCGCCTGGCATCGGCCTCTCGCAACGCCTTGGCCGCTTCGCCAAAATCTTCAAACATCTTCTTCTTCGGCGCGGATTTGTGCGCGATGATCGCGCGGCTGACCGGATCGACTTTCAGCATCGCCCCGCAATCGGGACACATCACTTCGAATGGCTGATCACTCAGGCCCATAGCAAACTCCTCGTGCGCCATTCTATGCTCCGGTCAAGGGAATCGAAAACCGCAGCAGCCTGAGGGAAAGTGGTTGGTTCAGAAAGGAATGGATTTACAGGCGCACGATCACATGGCCCGGACACTGGTTGTTTGCCACCTGCACCAGGCGATCAATCAGGCCATCGCCATAGCGCGCAAGAAACCAGACACCCGCCAGAAGACGTTCCTGCGGATGTCCATCCGGAAAGATATTCAACGTGATCGCCGCCGCGTGTTTGCTCAGCGACGCCTCTTTCTGAAGCTCGTAGGTTGCTGCCATGCGCCGCAGACGATCCATCTGGTAGCGCATCTTCGAGCTGGAAGTTTCAGCTGTTGTGCCAAGCGAGCCATCGATACCCCGCAAATACTCCGTCAAGGCATCCAGTTCCGTCTCCAGCGCATTTCCTGCCGCAGCGAGCTTGCGCTTCAGCGGAATCGGCATGGCTCGCGCTCCAAGACGCTGCGCAAGTTCTGCCGCGGTCGTCATCGCGTCGGGAACCTGCACCTCATCCTTCTCCATCACCGTCGCGATCGCCGGTTCGATCAGGGTTGCGCTCAACCGAGGCAGAACCGGCGTAACCCGGCCCAGAATCTCCTGGTAAAGCACCGCACTCTGCGCGAAATACGCAATCTCCGCTGGGCCGCCGACATAAGCAGCCGTCGGAAGCACCGTATCCTGAAACACGGGCCGCAGAAGCGCATTCGGGCTCAAACGCTCCGGGCTCCGATCAAGAATCTTAAGCAGGTCGCTCGTGGAGTAGATATGAGATCCAGCCCTCCACTGCGCCTCGGAATCGCCAACGTCCTTCACGCGGCGCAGGGCCACCCGCTCGCGCGTCTTCTCGTCCATCAGAAACAGCAGCGAAGAGGATTCAGAGACCATCACCTGCGCGTGATAACCGTGCTTCGTCAATTCTTCCGTACGATTCAGCAGAGCCTGCTGCAACGCCTCGGCATTCTCAATCGCGCGGCGCAACGTGGAAGCGCCCATCGCATGAAACTCACGGCTCGCCGCATCGACGACAATCAATCCCTGCGCTGCAAAGATCCGAGCGATAAGCCGCCCAAAAGCGCTGGCCAGCGTCGCCCCGCTCGAAAGATACGACTCCCGAATCCACTCCGTGACCGGAGCGAACTCAAGCAGTTCGGTGGTGCGCTCTATCGCCTGTTCCAGCAAAGGAGCGGTCTCAGAATTCAATTCCACGCCGCCAACCGGAACCGGCAACGAAACCCGCAGCCCGGCCTTCAGCACCTCGACTTCAGTCTTGGTCAGAAGCGCAGCTTGATCGACCTCGGCCAGATCATGGTCTTCCGTCGCCATCCAGAAGATCGGCACGTGCTCGACGCCGGTAATGCGCGTCGCCTCCCGGGCCCGGGAAACCGCCGTCGCAGCCTTCAGAAGCGTAAGCAACGGGCCGCCGAAAAGAACGACCTGCTGTCCCGTAACCACCGCACGCGCTCCAGCGCGAAGCTTTTCAATATTGGCAAAGGTCTCCGCACCGGCATCGAAGATCCGGTTCTGACGAAGCAGCTCATCCGCCAGCGGGTTCAAATCGACCGCGGGAAGCTCCGTCCTCATCCACCCGCCTGCAAACGGCCCTCCCGAATCGCCAGAGCCGTACCATGAGCAGACCGGCGACCCCGGGTTGTCTCCCATTCCCAGATAATCGCGGTAGATCTGCGATATATGGGGCAACACCGTAATCGGGTAACACTCAACGTTCATTGCGGCCCTTCATCCTCGAGTCTTTTTTTTAAAACCGCAGACTCGATCCGAATCCGCGAAACACCTTCTTTGGAATTACTTTGCTTGATGTCCTTTATCAGATGCAACTCGGAAACCTAATGGTCTCTTTTTATTGCATTTGGTTGGATGCCGATCCCGGATCTCCCGATGCAGGATGATACCGTAGCGATATGCCTGCCAGACAAAAGAACACAAAGAAAGTGGCAAATGCCGGGACCAACGCCTCCCGGCCGCGAAAAGGAGCGGGTCCTTCAAAGTCAGCCGCAGCCAAGGCAAAGCCCACTCCCCGCCGGACTGAAGCAAAGACACGCGTGCTCTCCTCCAAGGTTGTCTTTAAGGGCAAAGTCTTTTCTGTCTATCGGGATGAAGTCATTGAACCGACCGGCGTCGACAATATTCGCGAAGTCATCCGCCACAACGGCTCGGTCGTGGTCCTGGCTGTCGACGAATCAAAAAAATCATCGGATCCCGACATCATCCTGGAGAGACAGTACCGCCACGCCGCTAAACAATTCCTCCTCGAGCTTCCCGCCGGCCGTGTCGAGCCTGGCGAAACCACGCTGGCCGCAGCCAAACGAGAGATGATTGAAGAGACTGGGTATCGGGCGAAACGTTGGACGCTTCTGACCAAATACTTCGCCAGCCCCGGTTTTCTCGGCGAGTGGATGCAGATCTATCTCGCGAGAGACATCCGGGAAGGCAAGGCACAGCCCGAAGCCGACGAGCAGATCGACGTCATTCGGATGCCCCTCTCCGAAGCACTCGCTCTTGCATCGGCCAACAAGATTCATGACGGTAAAACATTGATCGGGCTCATGCTTTACGATCGCTTGCGCCGCGAAAAACGTTTCTGATTCAGACAACACAACAGAATCGTTACTCGTGAATCATCAGCAGTTGCACGTGCTCTCACCCTTTTACAGAAAACCCGGTTCCTGCCTTTTGCGTCTCAGTTATTGAACCGATGTGTCCGCGCCAACCGGGCACATCGGTTCGAATTAACTGCAAGGAGCAAGGGTCTTGGCACAGTACAAAGGCACCGTAAAGTGGTTCAACAATGCAAAGGGATACGGCTTCCTCGGTCGGGATGGCGGAGCCGATGTCTTCGTTCACTACACCTCGATCCAGCGTGATGGCTATAAGAGCCTCAAAGAGGGAGACGAAGTCGAGTTCGACATTATTCAAGGGGCAAAGGGTCCGCAGGCTGATCAGGTCCTTCGCCTCAAGGAACTCGCGAGTTGACACAACATACAGGTAAGTAAAAGTTCGTGCCTGCTCGCCGTACTCCCCGGTAAGGTTTAGGCGAGAGAAAACACTTCGTGATCCCAAGAAGGATCAGTATGCTGCATACTGACTCAGGAGTCCGGCGCGCCAGTCGGCTCCGGGTCAAATCTTCATGGACAATATTTCGATTGCACGTGTGCTCGATGAGACGGCATCTCTTCTAGAGATCGATGCTGCCGATCCATTTCGCATTCGTTCCTACCGCCGCGCCGCCGAAGCCGTCGAGCAGCAAACCACGCAGCTCGCAACCCTCGCCGAAGATCCAAAACAGCTGTTGGCGATTGCCGGCATCGGCAAAGGCATGGCTTCTAACATCGTCGACATCCTCAGCACCGGCTCCACGCCCCTGCGCGACGAGCTGCTGAAAAAATATCGTCCCTCTATGCTCGAGCTCCTACGGCTCCCCGGCATGGGCCCAAAGACCGTCGCCCTCATCTGGTCTTCGCTTAACGTCTGCGACATAGACGCCCTCGAAGAGGCCGCCAAGGTAGGACACCTCAACAAGCTCCCCCGCATGGGCGAAAAGTTCACGGTCAAGCTCCTCAAGGGAATTGAGGACTACCGCAAAAACTCCAGCCGCTTCCGCATCGACCAGGCCCGCGAGCACGCCGAACGGATCTCCGAGCTCATACGGCAATTCCCAGGCATCGAGGAGATCACCCCCGCAGGCTCACTGCGTCGCGGACGCGAGACCGTAGGCGATCTCGACCTCCTCGTCACTGGCCCCGCCTGCGAGCCTGACGTCGTCGCTGCCGCAGTCGAACACGTCGCCACTCTTCCCCTCATCGACAAGCTCATCGCCCGCGGGCAAAACAAGGTCAGCTTCAACCTTCGGAATCATCTGCAGGTCGACGTCCGCCTTCTTCCCCGCGCCAGCTATGGGGCAGCCCTGCAATACTTCACCGGCTCCAAGATGCACAACGTTGCCCTGCGCCAGCGAGCAATCAAACGCGGCATGACTCTCAACGAGTACGCCCTTGTGCGTGTGGAAGATAATTCCATCGTCGCTGCAGCCACCGAGGAGCTCATCTACCGCGCCCTCGAGCTCGACTACATCCCACCTGAGCTTCGTGAAAACTCCGGAGAGCTCGAAGCCGCCGCTACCAAAGCTCTACCCGAGCTCATCACCCTCACCGATATTCGCGGCGATCTCCACATGCACACCGTCGAAACCGACGGCGGCAACACCATTCGCGAGATGGCTGAAGCCGCTCTGGCCCGAGGCCTCAAATACATCGCCATCACCGATCACTCCAAAAACCTCGCCATGACCAACGGCATGGACGACCGCCGCGCCGTCGCCCACGTTCAGCGCATCCGCGAGATCGACGCCGAGATGCGTGGAAGCATCCGCGTCCTCGCCGGCATCGAGGTCGATATCCTAGCGGAAGGCGAGCTTGATCTCGCCGACGAGACCCTCGCCCAGATGGACATCGTCGTCGCCAGCGTCCATAGCCGCTTCGACCAACCCATCGAGCAGATGACCGAGCGCATCCTCCGCGCCCTCGAAAACCCCTACGTCCGCATCCTCGGCCACCCTACTGGTCGCAAGGTCCTCAAGCGCGATCCCTACGCTCTCCATATCGAGACTGTCCTCAAACGCGCCTCTCAGCTTGGCGTCGCCGTCGAACACAACGCCAACCCTGCACGCGCTGACCTCAACGACCTCCATCTCCGCCTGGCCAAACAACACGGCTGCAGGATCGTCGCCAATACCGACGCCCACTCCATCGCCGAGCTTGACCAAATCCGCTATGGAATCACGCAGCTTCGCCGCGCCTGGCTCACCGCAGCCGACGTCCTCAACACGCAGCCCACGGCCGAAGCCCTTCTAGCCGCCCTGCGTCCCGCCCCTTAAATCATCCCCACACCGCATAACTCCTCACTACACTTCGCCATTCCGAGCGAAGCAGCGCAGCCACCACAAAAACGTCATTCCGAGCGAAAGCGCAGCGGAGTCGAAGCCTGCCCTGAGCGAAGTCGAACGGGAATCCATGTATTTCGCTCATGCCGCTACAAATACCCGAGGCATCATCCACGGCCTTTGCTTCTAGGTACCCCAAGGCTTCAGCCTTGGGACTCTAACCCGCCATAAAACATAGGGGGCTTCAGCCCCTGGGGCATGCCTTCGGAGTTTTTTGAAGATATGCCATCGTGAGCGAGTCCCGAAGGGGGCCTAAACCATCCGTACGCTAATCGTCCCCACTTCCACCACCCCCCAACCAAAAGCGGTATCCTTGGATCGTGGCGCAATCCGCAACAACCTCGGCGACGATCTCCACCCGGAAAGCGGTGGCAGAACCTGGCCTCCTCGCCGACTACGCCACCCTCTTCAAGCTCCGCGTCTCGGTCATGGTCGTCATCACCGCCGGCGCAGGTTTCTATCTCGGCTCCCTCGCCAGTGGAATCAGTCCCTTCCACGCCGGGCTCATCCAGGCATTGGCTGGAATCGCCATCGTCACCTGCGGCTCCAGCGCCCTCAACCAGGCCCTCGAGCGCCGCACCGACGCCCTCATGCGCCGCACCGCGAACCGTCCCATGGCCGCCGGAAGAATCTCCCTCGCCCACGGACTCCTTCTCGGCTTCTTCGCCATCTTCTTCGGCTCGCTCTATCTCGCACACGTCACCAACCTCCTCACCGGCACCCTCACTCTCATCACCGCCGTCGGCTACGTGGGAATCTACACTCCCCTAAAGCGCATTACCGTCGTCAATACCTTCATCGGAGCCTTTCCCGGCGCGCTTCCCCCGCTCATCGGCTGGACCGCCGCGCGCGGCGTCATCGAGTGGCCCGCCGTCGCCCTCTTCGCCATCCTCTTCGTCTGGCAGTTCCCTCACTTCATGGCCATAGGCTGGATGCATCGCGACGACTACGCCTCCGCTGGAATCCGCCTCACCCCCACCCAGCCCGATGAAGTCTTCGCCGCCCGCTCGACCGTAATCCAGTCCCTCTTCTACGCCGTCCTCATGGTCCCCGTAAGCATGTGGCCCACATGGCTCGGAGTCACCGGACACATCTATGAGGTCATCGCCGCCGTCCTCTCGCTGGCCTACCTCTGGTACACCATCCGCTTTGCGCGCATCACCCGCAACCCCACGGCGCCGGAATCTCGCATCTACGCGCGCGACCTCCTCAAGGCCTCTGTCATCTATCTCCCCCTTCTCATGGCCGCATTGATGCTCGACGCGAAAGGACGCCTGCTCTTCTGATGAACGTACGCACGACCCCATCTTCTCCCAGCCTTCGCACCCCACCCTCCGTCATCGTCACCATCATCGCGGTTAGCGCCGCCGCTAGCGCCTTCATCTGCTGGCTGGTCTACTTCCACGCCCCCACCGACGTCGCCGGAACCCAGCTCCGCTCCCTACCCCTCGTCAACGCCATCCTCAATGCTCTCTCGACCCTCGCCTTGCTTGCGGGTTATCGCTTCATCCGCGCCCGTCAGATTCCCCAGCATCGCGCGGCCATGTTTACCGCCTTTATCTTCTCGTCCATCTTTCTCGTCTCCTACCTCGTCAACTTCACCCTCCACGGCGAAACCCACTTCAACCGCCTCAGCGCCTGGTGGCCCTTCTACTGGAAGCTCCTTGCCTCGCACATCCTGCTGTCGATCATCGCTTTGCCCATGATCCTCATCACCTTCTTCCTCTCCCTCACCGGACGCTTCCCGGCGCACAAGAAGCTTGCGCGTTATACCTGGCCCATCTGGCTCTACGTCTCTATCACCGGAGTCATCGTCTACTGGATGCAATCAGCGATCCACTAACCCGCAAGTCCCAAACAAGTCCCAGGTACGTCCAGCCTCATGCAACCTGATACCCGCAAACTTCTTCGCTCCGGCCTCTGGATCTTCGGAACAGGCGTCGCCGCCGTGCTGGCAGTCCAGATCTTCTTCGGCGGCATCGGCCATCAGGGCCCGCACACCAACTCCGGCTGGCTCGCCCTCATGGTCGCCATGGGCTGCCTCCCGACCGGCGCCCTCACCCTCATCCTCGCCCTCACCAAGCTCTACGGCGACCGCCGCCGCTAAGGCAGTACCTTCTCCTTAGGCGCATCACCGTGCCTCAACCAGGAAATGCGAAAGGCCGCCGCCATGATCGGCAATGCGGCCTCGCGCAAAAGAAGGGTCTCGCTTCAGTACTGCGGACTTAGTTTCCCTTCATCTGCATCTGAAGCACCTTGTAGGCGTTCTCGACCCCGAGTCGCCTGACAACCGTCAGGCCATTGCTGCCAAGTAAAAACGTGGTGCCCGTGTAATTGTTATCCACCCGATGCTTCACGTCCGGGACAGTAGTCAGGTGAGAAGGATCAGAAGTGGAGAGATCGATCACCTGATAGTTACGCGCAACCGCAGGAATGTATTTGCGCTCTTGGCTTGTGGCAAGAAGACCGCTCTCTCCCAGCTTCTCAGCCGATCCAAGATCTGTCTTCATCGGAATCATCCGAAGCACAGGCCTCTCGGCCTTGCGCAGGTCGAGTACAGCGTCCTGCTGACTATCGCGAAATGACACCAACGCATGACGCCCGAGAGGACGAACGAAATCGAACGTGCCTTTTGCCTCCAGCGTGTGGCTCGCTACCAGCTTGATGCTGGCCGGATCCGTAACATCGAAGATGGACAGGCGAGTGCCATCGTGTTGCGCGATGTAAAGATACGTGCTCCCTGCATTGTCTGAGTGAAGATAGAGTGAGTTGCCCGGCGCCTGCGCATGCTGCGGAAGATCGCGAGGCTCCATAACCACCAGATCCCTGGACTTCGAATAGATCTCTGCTTCTGCCGAAGCTGCAGGTAGGATCGCCGCTGAGACAACCAAGCCAAACGAGAGTGTGGATTTGATGATCTTGTTCATCGTGTTTCTCCTTCTTTCGCCATCAGTCTTGCCCCAAAAAGGCAGTGTTGTCCAACGAAGTAAAAATGCGGGCGAATCCGCGAGGAACTCTTATCATCGATCTAGGAAGCTATGCGTATGTGGCATAAGCATTTGCGAATACCGTCCTCAAATCCTCCCCACATCAGCGATTGCTTCCTCCATCTGCTATCCTCAACCTTCAAGAAACCGAACAATACCGGAGTATCCGCATGGCAAAAGGCGTTAATAAAGTTTTTCTTCTCGGCAACGTAGGCAAAGACCCTGAGATCCGCGCAACCGCGGGTGGAACCACCGTCGCGAGTTTTTCCCTCGCCACCGCCGACCGCGCCAAGGACCAGCAAGGCAACTGGCAGGACAAGACCGAATGGCACAATCTCGTAGCCTTCAATCGCACCGCCGAAATCGTCCGCGATTACGTCAAAAAAGGTACCCAGATCTTCGTTGAGGGCAAGATTCAGACCCGCTCCTGGGACGACAAGGAGTCCGGACAGAAGAAATACCGCACCGAAATCCTCGTCAATGAGCTGAGCCTCCTCGGTGGTGGCCCGGGACGCAGCGAAGGCGCCGGCTCCAGCGGCGGCTACTCCCGCTCCAACACCAGCAGCTTCGACCAGCGCACCCCCGCAGCCCAACCCGACTACGCGGACCAGGGCATCACCGACGACGATATCCCCTTCTAAATCATCTCCATCAGACACGGGTTGCGGCATGGAAAGCCCAACCGCAATCCGTCTCCCCCCCACACACACGTCATTCCGAGCGAAGCGGCGCAGCCGCGAAGTCGAGGAATCCCTGTATTTCGCCCGGCCCGCCACAAATCCCGCAGGCATAATCCCACACAAAACCCTCCCATCCGTATCCTTACCTCGGTGAGCCGCGTAAAGATCAATATGGATGATTCCGGCTTCGACTCCCGCGGCCCCTTCGGCTCCTTCGACGCGCGTTACATCGCCTTCCTCGAGACCATCCCCCACCTGCGGCCTCGGCTGCATCGCTACTGCTCTCGCATGACAGGCTCCGTCATGGACGGCGAAGACATCGTTCAGGAGACCCTCTTCCAGGCCTACCGCAAGCTCGATACCTTCGACGACACCCGCGATCTCACCCCCTGGCTCTTCCGCATCGCACACAATCGGTGCATCGATCTCCTGCGTCGGCGCAAGGTTCGCCAACAGGCGGAATCCGCCTCCGCGCAGACGGACGTCTATCTTCCCCCCGATCCCATCAGCCCCATTCCTCCTCAATCGGTCGAATACCTCGTGCTCGCACTCGCCCCCAAAGAACGAGCCTGCGTCCTGCTGAAAGACGTCTTCGACTACTCCCTCGAAGAGATTGCCGGGCTCATCGGCTCCACCGTAGGAGCGGTCAAAGCCGCCCTCAGTCGCGGTCGCTCAAAGCTGGCGGCGCTGCCTCGTCAACCGGTTGCGCCGCGCGCGCACAACCCTGAAACCTCCCGCCTGCTCCATCTCTACGCCGAGCGATTCAATCGACGCGACTGGAAGGGAATCCAGGATCTCGCCACCACCGATGCCCGTCTCCGCGTCGCCGACCGGTACACCGGCTCTCTTGCCGAGGCTCCCTACTTCAGCCGCTACGAACGCATGACGACTCCGTGGCGAATGGCGTCTGGCACCGTCGATGGACAGCCCGCCGTCATTGCGCTTCGTCAACACGACGGTCAGTGGCAGGCGCACTCGTTCATCCATGTCGAAATGGAAGACGATCGCATCGTGCGCGTCGTCGACTACCTGCACTGCCCCTGGGTCTTCGCCGCCGCAGCCTCCGTGGTCGTCGATTCCTTTTAGCCATCACGCACGCAACGCGCACTCCGGTCATTCTGAGCACCAGCAACCACACAACATCATTTCGAGCACGCCACCGCGCACAACGTCACTCCGAGCACACACGTCATTCCGAGCGAAGCGGCGCAGCCGCGAAGCCGAGGAATCCCTGTATTTCGCCGATGCCGCCACAAATACCGCAGGCACAACCCAACTCTGGGATGGGCAAGCCCAAATCACCTGCATAGAACAAAGCCCCGTATCCTTCTCCGCCCGGCAGCCGTAATAGAGGGCAGAAGTACAAGCTTCGGCGAAGGAGAAACCATGCACACGAAAGACGCCATCCAATTTGCGCTCACCCTTTCCGATAAGGCCGTCATGGGCCCGATCGACAAGATGAGCGACGACCCGACAAGATTCCCAACCTCCAACGGCGGCTGTCACCCCCTCTGGGTTCTGGGACACCTCACCCTCATTGAAAGCACGATTCCAGGAATCCTCTTCGGAGAACCCAATCCCTTGCCTGACTGGCAGAAGCTCTTTGGCGAACACTCGGAGCCGGTGGAGGACACCAGTGCGTATCCATCGTTTGCCGAGATCCAGAAAAAATATCAGCAACTGCGCAAGAGAAACCTCGAAATCCTCGCCTCCCTTACCGAAGCTGATATGGACAAACCCACCGTGGCTCCGCCCCCGGGACGAGAGCAGGAGTACTCCACCTTCGGCCGCAGCTTTCTCACCCTGGCCCTCCACCAGACCCTGCACCGCAGCCACGTAACCGATGCACTCCGCGCCGCCGGCCGCATGGCCCCCGTGCTCCAGGCTGCCAGCTAACGGTTCCTCCGACAGGCATGCGTCTCTTTCGTTCTTTCAGGGCGAAGGGGACGCGCCGGTTCAAGGCCGGAGAGCGCGCATCGCGCCTTAGAATCTATCCAATAAATCAACCAACACGTCACTCAACCAACACGTCATCTCGACCGGAGGCGCGTAGCTTCATCGCGCCGGAGTGGAGAGATCCCTGGATTTAGCCTTTGTTCTTGCCGTTGCCTGTTCTTTCATTTTCAAATCGATAGCCTTTGCCCTGAGCGAAACCGACGGGCACCGCAAATTGCAGAATTTCAAAGCGGCTTTATCCGCTAAGGTGATCCATCCCGACAATGCAAAAGCCCTGTCAAGCCAATCCTCCGCTAAACCACACAAACCAGACAACATCCAGTTGCCGATCAGTTCATCCTTCCCTGTTAAACTGGAAACAGCAAATAAGAAAGGCCCCAGAACATCTGGGGCCTTTCGAATCCAACAAGCACTTATGATTCAATACTTTGCCGAAAAATTATTCATTATCAAGACTTTGCAGTCTTAGTCCGAAGCTAAGTTATTTCCTATGAAGACTTTGCAACAAAACAGGTACCGGGGGTAGTACCCCTAGAAGACAAACCGGATGCTCGTCGAGAACGCATGATTGTAGGTATGGAAGCTGGTCGCCGCGATCTGGAACCCGGCTCCGACCGTGACCCCCAATCGGCTCTTCTCCTCCGATCGGATCGGAAGCTTGCCCACGATGATTCCCGGCGAGAGAAAAGTCTGCGTCTTGCCGTCCCGTGTCCCTCCGAAGTAGCTGGTGGTATTTACCTCCAGCTCTGGAGTGAAATAGCGCCCAATCTTATACTGAGCGACCGAGTTCCACTGGATCGTGCGTCCGCTGGTCGACACCTGTGAAACCGGCAGACCACCGCCCAGCGAGCTGAAGAGCGCCAGCTTGCCGAAGCCTTTGCCGCCCACCACCGTCGGTGTGAACGACGCGCTCGGAGCGCCGTTCTTGTAGCTTCCCGTCGGAATGTGCCACGAGAGTGCACCGCTCAGGATGTAGTTGCCCTGCTTCTCCGGACGTGCAAGGAAGCGATACTTCCCCAGCAGCGTCATATCGCCGAAGCCATCCTGCTGGTCGCCGCCATGCACGATGTACCCGGGAACAAGAATATCGATCTGGGTGTTTGCAAAGGGGATCAGGTTGAAACCCTTGCCGCTCCCAAAATGCCAGTCGCTCTCGCCCGCAGACGTTCGCTGACGTGTGAAGTCGCTGCGAAAGACCTGGGCAAGGATCGGAAAGGGCGAGAACATCGGAACGGCCCACTTCGGCTGAGCAGCCTGTGTTTTAGTCGCACGCGCCTCCCACTTGGAAGCGAAATCGTTGATGAAGCCGTCCTGCCCCTCGGCTGCGGACGTTGCAGCCAACAGGATTAACGGCAATAGAATTCTGCGCAAAAAGAGCTCCTTCTATCCCGTTCTTCCCAAGACGTGCAACACCGGAATCGTTGTCTTCCGGCTTATGTTTCCTTCAATCTTATCGCACCGGCGAATCCACTGCAGTTGCCGGGGCAACCGGCTACACTGTCTCCATGCTCGATGAAGTGACCTTTCGCCGTGAATCCGACCAGGCCCTTGAAGCCCTGAAGCAATCCCTCATCCTCGCCGAAGAACAGAGCGACGCCGACGAGATTCCCTTTGAAACCGAGGAGAAGAACGGAGTCCTGAACGTCGTCTTCGAGCACGACAACAGCAAGTTCGTCTTCACCCCGAACACCCCGGTCCGGCAGATCTGGATCTCTGCCCTGACCACCAGCTTCAAGCTCGATTGGTCCGGCGAAACACGCTCCTTCATCCTGCCAAAGACAGGGGAAGACCTCAAGACCCTCACGGAACGTCTGCTGCGCGAGCAACTCGGAGATGCCTCCATCACGCTCCCGTGATCTGCGAACCTCCACAAAAGAGGTATCCTCTGGACGGGTTTTAGGGTAGACAAGTTGGCAGAATATGGGACAATCCCTCTATATTGCCTCTCGATCAGGAAATCCAGGTGACTTCACCAGCACATGACCCCGCATACAGGGCCGTCGAACAGCCGTCTGAGTCCGAGCAGTCGACTCGGCAGACCCTGTCTGTCGCCATCATCACCCTGAACGAAGAAGCCAATCTTGCACGCACGCTTGCCAGCGTGCAGTTCGCAGACGAGGTCATCGTCATCGACTCCGGTTCCACAGATCGCACTCTGGAGATCGCACGCGAGTTCGACGCGAAGGTGATCTTCGAACCCTGGAAAGGCTTCGCAAGCCAGAAGAACTCCGCGATCGAGAAGTGCACCGGAACCTGGATCCTCTCGCTCGACGCAGACGAAGAGTTGACGCTCGAGCTGCAGCAGGAGATTCGCGTGTTGCTCCGGACTAGGCCGCCAGCGGATGCATACATGATCCGCCGCCGCAATCTATTCCTCAACCGATGGATGCGATACGGCGGTTATTATCCCGATCCCAAGCTTCGACTCTTCCGCCGCTACTCCGCCAACTTCGCGCCGGCCGCTCGGTTCACGGAGCGGCCCGTTCACGAGACGATCGCCTTCGACGGCATCCTGGATACTCTAAAGCACGATCTTATCCATCACGCCTACCCCACCATCGAGAGCTACATCGAGCATATGGATCGCTACAGCACCCTCGGCGCCCAGATCATCGTAGATAAAGGCAAGACCAGCCGCTCCGGGTGGAGCTTCTTCTACAACATCTTCATCCTTCCCTTCTTCACCCTGGTCTGGAACTTCATCTTCCGCTTCGGCTTCCTCGACGGCCGCGAAGGCCTCCTGCTGCACCTGTATCACTCCACCTACACCAGCTGGAAGTATGCGAAGGCCTGGCAGACGACCCGCAATCACTGAGCAAAGCCGTGCTACAAAGGACGCATGGGCCTGCGTTCTCTTCTTTGTACCTTTCTCTTCACGATTCCGCTTGCGGCCCAAACCTCCACTCCAACGACCAACCGAAGCGTAGATCTCATTAAGACTGATGACCTGAAGGCGGACATTTACTTCCTCGCCTCCGATGACCTCGCCGGCCGTAACACAGGCAGCCCGGAAGACCACATCGCGACCGACTACATCGCCTCGGAGTTCCTCCGCCTAGGCCTCAAACCCATGGGAGAAAATGGCTCCTTCTTCCAGGTCATGGATATCCTCTCCGGAAGAGAGGATGCACAGCACACCCGCCTCAACGCGACCATCAACGGCAAAGAGCGTCACTACACTCTCAACCAGGACTTCCAGCTCACCCATCAGAGCCTGCGACCAACATCCGTCTGCGGCAATATCGTCTTTGCCGGTTATGGAATCAGCGCTCCCGAGTTCGACTATGACGATCTTGCCGGAATCGATCTGAAAGGCAAGATCGCTCTCGTCTTCACACGCGAACCCCAGTCCGGCGATGCCAGTTCAAAGTTCATGGGAACCTGGGATACGTATCATGGCTTCAACTCGCACAAGGTTGAGGAATTGCGGAAGCGCGGTGCATCGGGAATCCTTATCGTCCAGGATCGAATTCCGCGTGACGTGAAGCCGATTCCTCCAACCTCACCGCGCCCTACGGGAGAACCATCCTATGCGCTGGCCGGTGAGATGTGGGATCTCCCCGTCTTTCTCGTAGAAAGGGATGTCGCCGATCAGCTTCTGGCTCCCTCCGGAAAGACATCCGATGCCCTTCAGGCCGCGCTCGATACTTCGGCCCATCCCAACTCCTTCGACCTTCCAAAGAGCTCAGCCTGTCTCGCCAAGTCCTACACCGATGTCAAGACACACAAAGGCCGCAATGTCATCGGGCTTCTCGAAGGCTCCGATCCAAAGCTCAAGGCCCAGACCGTGATCCTGACAGCTCACCATGACCATATGGGCATCTCCAATGGGCACATCTATCGCGGCGCCGACGATAATGCCTCGGGCGTGGCAGGGCTCCTGGCCGTCGCCCGAGCGATGACTCGATCCAAGGTTCATCCGAAGCGCAGCGTTTTATTCCTCGCGTATGACGGAGAGGAGCGCTTCTTTCTCGGATCGTACTTCTACGTCACTCATCCCGTTGTTCCACTCAGCCAGACTGTGGCCACGTTGAACCTCGACATGATCGGTCGTAATGAGGACGACGCCAACTGGCCAACTCCGTCCGATCGCAACACGAATATGGTCAACGTGCTCGGAACTCGTTACAACCCTGGGCTGCGCCAGCTCATCGACGGCGAAAACCAACAGGAACACCTGAAGCTCGACTATAAGATGGACGTCGTCGATCCAGACTCGCTATGGTCCCGCAGCGATCATTTCTGGTTTGCCACCCTGCACATTCCTCAGGTCGAGTTCCAGACCGGTCTGCACCCCGACTATCACACCGAAAACGACACCTGGGACCGGATCAATTATCCCAAGCTGACGAAAATCGTTCGTCTCGTATACCTTTCCGTTGCGGATCTTGCGAACTCGAGCCAGACCATCCCCTTTCTTGCCGCAGGTCAGCAACTGCATCCTTCCGCCTCAGAGACAAAGCAGACCTCTGCAGGAAGATGAATTCACGGGGAGGATCGCCGGGACGTATACTCACTTCGCATGACCAAGCCTCCCATCCGTGTTCTTGTCGCTAAGCCCGGTCTCGATGGCCACGACCGCGGAGCCAAGGTGATTGCCCGCGCTCTGCGCGATGCCGGCATGGAGGTCATCTACACGGGACTGCGGCAGACGCCGGAGAAGATCGTCTCCGCCGCGATCCAGGAAGATGTGGACTGCATCGGATTATCCATTCTCTCCGGAGCGCACAATGCCATCGTGCCTCGGATTGCGGAGCTGCTTCGCACCGAGCACGCGGAGGACATCCTGCTCGTGCTGGGTGGAACCATTCCTGAAGAGGACTTTCCCCGATTGAAGGAAAGCGGCGTCGCAGCCATCTTCGGGCCAGGAACGCCGCTTGAGAAAACAATTCAATTCATTCGCGAGAACGTAAAGCCGCGCGGCCTGCTTACCAACTGATCGTTTCGCCCATGTGGAAGAAGCCACCTGTAGGACCGTCGGGGCCAAGCGTCGCCAGCTCGACCTCTGTTTTAGCGCCGTCGACGATCTCCATCGGGGCAGCATCGGTTCCCATATCGGTCTTCACCCAGCCGGGATGCGCCGAGTTGACCTTGATCTTGGTTCCCTTCAACTCGTGCGCCAGATGGATTGTGAAGGCGTTCTGCGCGGCCTTCGAGGCATCGTATCCCAACGCTTTCGCCTCATAGATGGGCGAGCCTTCGGTTGCGTGCAATGTCAGCGAACCCAGAATGCTCGACACGTTGACGATGCGTCCGGCATCGCTTTTCTTCAACAACGGCAGAAGCGCATTTGTGACCGCGACTACAGAAAAGAAATTTGTATCGAAGGTCTTGCGGAGCGTCTCATCAGAGACGGTGCTGGTATTGTTGCCGCCGATCGGCTCAAGCATGACACCTGCGTTATTGATCAAAATATCGAGCTTCCCGAACTCCTTTTCGATCCTGGCGGCCGCGGCTTTGATGTCAGCCGCATCTGCAACATCGAACTTCACAGGAATGGCATCGACGCCCTCCTTCTTCAGCTCGGCTGCCGCAGCTTCGCCCTTGGCCAGATCGCGCGCGCCCAGAATTACCGTGATGCCCTGCTTCCCAAGCTGACGTGCCGTTTCTAAACCGATCCCTTTGTTCGCGCCGGAGATCAGCGCAACCTTCTTCGCAGTGCTCATCGTTTTCTACCTCGTCGCCGTGCGTTTCACGCAGCAGCTATTCGCAAAATTTAAAGGGTTAGATGAGCACCGAAGCAAAACGGCTTGCATATTTCTCTGGCAGCGACCGTTTTTTCATCTCCCTGTCAACGACGACATGCACGGTCTCACCTTCGCACAAGAGCACGTCGTCTGTATCTCTTAGCACCCTATATTGAAACTTGATTACGGGGCCGCGTGCAGCCGCCAACCTCGTTTCAATCTTCAACTCGTCGTCATAGCGCGCAGGGCACTTATACCGCGCCGTGACATCGACTACTGCGATGCCGAGGCCGTCCTCCTGCTCCATCGAACGGTAGTTCATGCCCAGACTCCGGATAAAGTCCACGCGTCCGATCTCGAACCAGACGAGATAGTTCGAGTGATAGACCACGCCCATCTGATCCGTCTCTGCATACCGGACCCGGACCCGGGACTCGCTCACGACTGACTTCTTTTCCGTTTCGTTCATCACTCCAGTCTATAGAACTATAGAAAGAACGCCTTCTATTTGCCCCAGACCGGTCTGCGCTTTTCCAGGAACGCGGCAATGCCCTCGCGGAAATCGTGCATCGCCCGCGCCTCGGCATTCGCGGTCATGGCATGACCGATCGCCGCATCGAGCCATGCGTGGTTCTGCATCGCCATCAGGCGTTTGGTTGCAGCCATGGATTGAGGGCTATTGGCCTTCAGTCTTTCAGCCAGAGCTTTGACGCGGTCCGCGAGTTCTTCGGGGTGCACCACCTCGTTGACCAATCCCATCCCCTCAGCCTCTTCCGAAGAGAACAGCCGGCCGCTGAGCAGGAGGTCTCTTGCTCGTTTCTCTCCGATCTGTAGCGTAAGGAAGGCGGAGACGAGAGCGGGAACGAAGCCGATCTTCACCTCCGTGAACCCGAACTTCACTCCCGGGGCGGCAAGGGTGAAATCGCAGATGGTGGCCAGCCCCGTGCCGCCGGCAATGGCCGGCCCCTGCACCAACGCAATCGTCGGTTTAGGCAGTTCGTACAGCATTCGAAACAGGCGAGCAATACGCTCGGCATCGGCTACGTGTTCGGCCTGCGATTTATCCGCGATCGCCTGCAGGTGGCCAAGATCCAATCCGGCACAAAAAGCCTCTCCCGCGCCAGTCAGAACAATCACCCTGCAATGCCCCGTAGCCGCTTTTTCAAAGGCGGCGATCAGCTCATCCTGCATCTCCGGAGTCATCGCGTTGCGGCGCGCCGGACGGTTCAGCATGATCGTCTTTACGCCATTCTCTTCCGTCACCAGAATCGTCTTGTAACTCATACGCCCCTCATGCCTGCCGCATCGAATCCTACTGCACCCTCGATCTTTACTGCACCTTCGTGCCATATTTGCGTGCGATCTCCGCACTGGCTGACTGCAGACTCTCCAGCGGCTCCAGCGAAGGAAGCTCCGCGCCAAGAGCTCGCAACTCTTCCAACACCATCTCCGTCGGAAGGTTGCCCACCAGAACATCCTGAGCAAACGGGCACCCACCCAGCCCGCCAATTGCGGCGTCAAACCGACGACAGCCGGCGTTGTACGCCGCCCGCACCAGCTCTCGCGCCCCCTCGTAACGGGCATGCAGATGAACGCCGACCTCTATGCCATCGTGGACTGCCATCACGTCGCTCACCACATCGGCGATCAGCTTTGGCGTCGCCATCCCAACCGTATCGGCCAGCGAGATCTGCGTCACGCCCGAATCCACCAGCAGATCGCAGGCATCGACGACCTCGTCGATCGACCACGCGTCGCCGTAAGGATTCCCGAAGGCCATCGAGATATAGGCCACGACCTCAAGCCCTGCCTTGTAGCCCAGCGCTCCCACTTGCTCGAGCGCCTCCAGAGACTCCTCCGGTGTCTGATTCTGATTGCGCTTCAGGAACTCCGGCGAGATGGAGTAAGGAAAGCCAAGTGTACGCACAGCATCCGTCTTGATGGCCCGCTCAGCGCCCTTTGGGTTGACGACAATGCCGATAATCTCGGTATCGTCGGGCGGATCGAGGTATTCGAGCACCTTCTCCGAATCCGCCATCTGCGGCACCGCGGCAGCAGACACGAAGCTAACCGCGTCGATGTGTTTGAAGCCCGCTGCAATCAGCACACGCAAGTAGTCTGCCTTCACCTCAGCAGGAATATGCAAGGGAAGTCCCTGCCATGCGTCGCGCGGACATTCGATGATCTTTACCACGTTCTAAACCCCTTCCATCAGATCCTAGGTCTGCAGAACCCCGGGATTAAACTTCGCCACCTCGGAATTCAGCGCGCAAGCTTCGAGCGCGGTCATTAAAACTTCTCGCGTCTTCGCTGGATCAATAATCGCATCCACCCACATTCTGGCTGCACCGTAGCGTGGATCAGCCTGTGAATCATAGGTCGTCTTGATCTCTTCGTAGATCGCCTTCTTCTCCTCTTCAGAGAGATGCTTGCCGCCGCGCTCCATCTGCTTCACGCGAACCTCGACCAGCGTGTTCGCTGCCGAGGCTCCACTCATCACAGCGTAACGCGCCGTGGGCCACGCGAAGAGGAAGCGCGGATCGTAGGCCTTGCCGCACATCGCATAGTGGCCTGCGCCGAAGCTGCCACCGACGATGACCGTGATCTTCGGCACCACGCTGGTGCTGACGGCGCTCACCATCTTCGCGCCTGCGCGGATGATCCCGCTCCACTCCGCGTCCTTGCCCACCATGAAGCCGTTCACGTCGTGCATGAAGATCAGCGGGATGAGGTTCTGGTTGCAGTCCATGATGAACCGCGCCGCCTTCTGCGCGCTCTCGGTGTAGATGACGCCTCCGAACTCCGTGCGCTTCGACCCTGCCTGCGGTCCCATCGCCACCGTCTGTTGCTGATGGACCTTCTGATTGGCGACGATGCCTACGGCCCGGCCACCGATCCGAGCGTATCCGCACAACACGGTCCTGCCAAAATCCTCCTTGTACTCATCGAACTCCGAGCGATCGACGATGCGCGCAATCACTTCGCGCATGTCATAAACGTTCGTCGCCGCCTTTGCGGGATCGGGGTCGATCAGCCCGTACATCTCTTCCGCTGCATACTTCGGAGCATCCTTCGTCTCGTTATAAGGCATGATGTTGAACGGAGCTCCAGGCCGTTCGCCGATTTTGCCGACAAGCGACCGCAACCTCGCGATGCAGAGATGATCGTTCGGCTCCTTGAAGTCCACCGTGCCCGAGATCTCCGCGTGCATCGACGCCCCGCCCAGGTCTTCGGCGCTCGTCTTCTGACCGATGGCCGCCTGCACCAACGATGGGCCAGCGAGAAACAGGCCTGAGCCCTCAGTCATCAGCACCGTATCGGTCATCACCGGAAGGTACGCTCCGCCCGCGACGCACATCCCCATGATCGCTGTGATCTGCGGAACCCCCAACGCGCTCATCACAGCGTTGTTGCGGAAGACTCGACCGAAGTCGTCCTGATCGGGAAACACATCCTCCTGCAGCGGTAAAAATACCCCCGCCGAGTCGACGAGGTAGAGCGTCGGAATGCGGTTCTCTAAAGCAATGGTCTGCGCGCGCAGAACCTTCTTCGCCGTCATGGGAAAGAACGCCCCCGCCTTTACGGTTGCGTCGTTGGCGACGATCATGCACAACCGTCCGCTCACCCTCCCTAGGCCTGTTACCACACCTGCCCCCGGAGCACCGCCAAACTCCTCGTACATTCCATGCGCGGCCCACAGGCCCAGCTCCAGGAACTCCGTCCCCTCGTCCAGCAGAAGCGCCAGCCGCTCACGCACCGTCAGCCGGCCCTTGGCTCGCTGTGCCTCGGCGGCCTTTGCGCCCCCGCCCTGGCGGATTTCGGCCTCCTGCTCGCGCATTGCCGCCAGCAGCGTCATCAATGCAGCCCGGTTCGCGGTAAACCGCGCCGCCTTCCCATCCAGCTTCGACTCGAGACTGCTCTCCAACTTCGCTTCCTCAGCCATTGCACCTTCCACGAAAGACCTGCCAGCATAGCACCTTAGTCAAGACGAACGCATAGCAGTATTCACGTCTCGACATTCTTACGTTACTCTGTCCCTAAAGGAAGAAGAATGCCGTGTAAACATCTTGCATGCGCGACCCTGTTGATCGCTTTCGCGCCACTCTCATCCTGCTCCAAACCACAAGCCGCGCCTGAGGCACAGAAAGCTCCGGTCGAGTCCAAGCCCTCTCCCCCCACTCCCACGACAGCGCCTGCCTCTACCGCCGTCGATCAATCGATTACAACGAACGTCGGCGACCCGGCAAAGTTCCGTGAACTCATGACTGCATTACAACAGGGCATCCTGAAGCATGACGCCTCAGCCGTGGCCGCACTCGTCAGCTACCCGATCGACATCAATCCGCACACGAAGCAGGTCCTCAACATCCGCACGCCAGCCGCCTTCATCGCCCAATACGACAACATCGTCACACCGCACATCGCCGACGCCATCCAAAAGCAGAAATATGAAGATCTCTTCGTCAACTATCAGGGAGCCATGTTCGGCTCAGGCGAGGTCTGGATCGCAGGAATCTGCAAAGACAAAGCCTGCAAGCAGGTCGATATCAAAATCAGGACCATCCAGAACACAGTCGTTCCTCCGAAATAGGTTTCGGGAACTTGAGCCGTCAAACGATCTGCGTTATCGAGATGGGCTTACAGTAAGAACCTTCTCAGAGGGAGCCGGGGGAGCCATTTGGGCCTGCTTGTGCTTCATCATGGGCAATCCAATCACGCCTAAGACGGATAAAAGCACCAGAATTGAGGCCAGAGGATAAAAAATATAGCGAGTCCGGGGCCAGAGTACCGCAGGCAATACATTAGCAATCTTGTCTCCGAGCGAGCTTGTGTACCGTTCTGGTAGTTCACTCACCTCGGTTGGTGTATTCGGAGCCTGCCAGCGTCGAGACAAGATCGTAGCGCGCACATTAGCAAACAACAGCATGGTCGCAACCGTGGCGATCAGGGGATTGCTGCCCCCGCCCATTCCCAAGACCATAGATTCAATCGAAGCAACGCGGTCCAGCAGATAGCAAAGAAAGATGAGTACCGCCGCTGCAACACTGCGCTCTCTTACCCCCATCGCCGCCAGAAAATATGCACTACCCATCAGCAGCGCGAAACCAACTTGCCCGTTCAAAATAAGTACGAGCATCGAAATTGCTGACACCCCTATGCAAATCCAGAAGCCTTGTTGTCCGACAAGATCAACGTCATATTGATTTGCAATCTCTGGCCAAAAGAGCCTTTTGAACAGACCATCGGTAGGCTGTGGATTGCTGGAAAGACCAAGTGTTTGCATGACCGGATTAGACCCCAGGCTTGTTCTATCGTCCAGAAAATTTATTGTTTTAGAGCACTAAGAATCCTCCCGTGCAAAACTTGATCTCATGAACCTGGGTCCCACCGACGCCCTCCTCGTCATCGACGTCCAGAATGATTTCTGTCCCGGCGGAGCCCTCGCCGTCAAAGGCGGCGATGAGGTCATTCCTCTCATCAACCGTCTCGGCCAACGCTTCGAGCACGTCATCCACACCCAGGACTGGCACCCCGCCAACCACATCTCCTTCGCCTCCACCCATCCCGGCACCCAGCCCTTCACCACCATCGAAGTCGCCTACGGCACCCAGACCCTTTGGCCCGATCACTGCGTCCAAGACACACCAGGAGCCGACTTCCACCCCGGCCTCGATCTTCCGCACGCCGAGATGATCGTCCGCAAGGGCTTCCGCCGCCACATCGACAGCTACTCCGCATTCCTCGAAGACGACCACACCACCCCCACCGGTCTGGCGGGTTATTTGCGCGAACGTGGTCTGAAGCGGCTATTTCTTTGTGGACTGGCCTATGACTTCTGCGTACGCTACTCCGCCATCGACGGGACAGCCGCAGGATTTGAATGCATCGTGATTGAAGATGCTACCCGGGCGGTAGGGCTTTCAGGTTCGGTCCAAGATGCAAACACAACCTTCGAAGACAAAGGCATTCGACGGATCAGCGCTATCTCCATTTTGTGATGTTGAGCTACCGTGCCGGCCATACCCATTTAGGCGCGTTCAACAGGGTCGAGCCATCCAGCGTGGTTTCCCCAAACTCTTTCAGCAGATGAAGGTGTTTGCATAAAGGCGCGGTCGCGAGCGCCTCTATCAGCACCTGAGAATGCGACACCACTATGATCTGCGTCTGCTCTGCCGCTGCGAGAATCAGCCTCCCCAGTGCTGGTAGCAGCTCCGGATGCAAACTGGTCTCCGGCTCGTTGAGCACCATCAGCTCCGGCGGTCGCGGGGTCAGCAGTGCAGCGGTCCAGAGCAGATAACGCAGCGTCCCATCCGACAGCTCGGCAGCTGAGAGAGGCCGAAGCAAACCGTGCTGCTGCAGCTGCAACTCAAAACGCCCATCCTGCACCTTGATAAAAAACCGGCTACCGGGAAAGGCATCTTCAATCGCGGTGCCAAGTGCTTCGTCGGATCGAATCTCCAGAATCGTCTGCAGCGCGGCAGCGAGGTTGCTGCCATCGTGATGGAGCACTGGAGTAAAAGTGCCAATCTGGGCAGTCCTTGCAGGGGATTCAGAGTCGGTGCGGAAATGATCGTAAAAGCGCCAGCTGCGAAGGGCTTCCCGGACTGCCAACATCTCCGGCGCCCGCTCTGGATCGGCAATGCTGGCGAGCATGCTGTCGGTATCGGAAAGATGCTGTGTCAGCATCACCGGCTCTTCGTCTTTTGTAGTCGCAAGCCAGACAAAATTATTCCTTCGATCTACGAGCGCTGATGCCTTTCGATAGGTCAAGCCGTGCCACACACACTCCCGTTTTACACACGGGTCCAGCTGAAACATCGTCGCAGGCGGAGGTGGCGGAGGATATCCCAAATCGATGCTGTATCCATAGGTATCGCTTCCAAAGCCAAGCTTGAGACTGGCCACCTTGCGTTTTGCAAGAGGCTCCACTTCGTATGTCCCTTGACGAACATCGCGTGAAATCGTCTCGGGACCTGCCCAAAATGTAGAAGGCAGCCCACCCTCACGAGCGAGAGAAGCGACCACCGCATTTTGCGCTACATCGGCGAGCAGATGTAACGAACGATAAACACTGGATTTCCCACTTCCGTTGGCACCCGTAATTACGGTCAACTGCCCCAGGGGCAGTACCAGGTCGCGTAGCGATCTGTAACCCTGAACCGCGACGGTGCGAATCATAGGACGCAGAATATCGTGATCCCTGCTTGAACCGGTAAAGCATCGGACAAACAACACTCAGTCAATTCGCAGATTCGCACACCGTGCCCGCCAACCCCAACTCCTCCGCCCTCTCCTGCATCGCCTTCAGGCAATTCCCCAGATGCTCTTCCAGCGGAACTCCCAGCAACTCCGCCCCACCCGTAATATCCTCACGCTTCACCGCCCGCGCGAAGGCCTTGTCCTTCATCTTCTTCTTCACCCCTGCCACCTCTACATCGTGGATCGACTTCGTCGGCTTCACGAGCGCGCACGCGGTCAAAAAGCCCGCAAGTTCGTCACAGGCAAACAGAGCGCACTCAAGGTGAGATTCACGCGGCACGCCTGAGTAATCCGCATGCGCCAGAATTGCGTTCAGCACCGGCTCGGACCAGCCCAACTCGCGCAGATGCCGTACTCCCACAAACGGATGTTCCTCCAGAGAAGGATGGCGCTCATAATCCATATCGTGCAGCAGCCCTGCACACGCGTAGGGTTCGGCAAACGCCTCGGCCTCGTCTCCGCTCAGCCCCAGCCTCTCGGCCTCTCTGCGGCCATACGCCTCTGTGCACACCGAAACGGCCATGCCGTGCTTCCGCAACGACTCGCCCTTCGTCCATTCCTGTAGAAGCTCAAGTGCCTCCGTCCGTCCTAATCCCATTTCTTCCTTCTCCTCCTGCACCATACAAACCGGATCTCTTCCAAGTTACTATTTTGGTTCCCTTCCGGGTTTTTCCGGCATTCTACTAAGAATTGTCGGTTTTCCTCTTGACTCCTCAGGAACCCCAGTGTCACTCTAGGCACATCACCTGCTCCGTTATCGGACATGTGATGCGGTCCTTGCTCTGGGCCCGCCCGCGTCAAGACAACTTATGGCAACCATGATGGCACCCGTCGAACAGCGTGAGGTACTACGCTGTGACCACTGCAGCCTGGTACAGTTCCGCACGGTGAATGCACTGTGCCGCCGCTGCCACAAATCGCTCGAGGTTGAAGAACCCGAGCCGATTCCGGCACCGCTTTCCATCGTTCCCGCAACCCCGGCACCTGCAGACGGCCTTCAGGTCGCCACAGCGGTACGCGATCTTCGTCACGTGCGCAACCTGTCGCAGCGTCAGCTTGCGGCTCGCATGAACGTGCCGCGCACGTACATCTCGAAAATTGAGAATGGGAAGGCGATGCCTACCCTCTCCTCGCTCGACCGCCTGGCCAAGGCCCTTCAGGTGGACATCTCCACTCTGCTGCGCGATTCCAACACCCGGCACCGCGACGAGACTGCTGTCCTGATGGCCGATCCGTTCCTTGCGGAAATCGCGGCTTACACCTCACAACTCGATGCGCTGCAGCGTTCGATCTTCCTGAATCACGTCCGCGAGCTGGCGGCCGGCCGTCGCCGCTCCGCCTAGCCCTCAGCTTAAGGGC
This sequence comes from Edaphobacter sp. FHG110511_03, assembly GCF_059115365.1. Classification (NCBI taxonomy): domain Bacteria; kingdom Pseudomonadati; phylum Acidobacteriota; class Terriglobia; order Terriglobales; family Acidobacteriaceae; genus Edaphobacter; species Edaphobacter sp. FHG110511_03. Next base: position 83,717 of record NZ_JBZYWL010000011.1, read on the forward strand.
CATTGTCTGATCCTCACCTCTGTGCCGCGCTTGGCCGAAATACGGAAAGGCGCGGCACCTCCTCCTTATCGCATAAACTCTCTCACTCGCTACCATACTGTTGGTTCATTGCGCAGCCCACTCCGGTGTGCTAGCGTCTTGGTTTGAGAGGTTGTTTTTGCCGTCCAATTCCCCCAGCCGCGTGCATGAGCTCTCTGCCGAGGAACAGAGTGTCTACCGGCAGCTCGATCCCTCCCGTATCCCCCAGCACATCGCCATCATTATGGACGGCAACGGCCGCTGGGCCGGCAAACGTGCGCTCAAACGCTTCCTCGGACATCAGCAGGGCGCTGAGAGCGTCCAGTACGTGGTCGAGACCGCCTCGCGGATTAATCTTCCCTGGCTGACTCTCTACGCCTTTTCACTGGAAAATAATCTTCGCCGGCCCAAGGCCGAGGTCAGCTTTTTGATGAAGCTGCTGAAGAACTACCTCATCGGCAACGTGAAGCGGATGAACGATAACAATGTCCGCATGGCCTACATCGGCCGCACCTACGACCTTCCCCAAGAGGTCCAGGACACCATGCAGTGGGCCATGGAGTCCACCGCGAAAAACACAGGAACCACGCTCACTCTGGCTCTAAACTACGGTGCCCGTTCCGAGATCGTCGACGCCGTCCGCCGCATCCTCACCGACCTCACCACTGAGGCTCACACCCGAGGCTGCTCCGTTGAAGATCTGCTTGGGGCCGGCGCTCTCGACTCCCTCGAGGAGACCACGATCTCCCGCGCGCTCTACACCGCCCACATGCCTGATCCCGACCTGATCGTCCGCACCTCCGGCGAGCAGCGTATCTCCAACTTCCTGCTGTGGCAGATCGCCTACTCGGAGATCTATATCACCGACCGACTCTGGCCCGACTTCCGCGGCACCCATCTGCTCGAAGCCATTGCCGACTACCAGCGCCGCGATCGCCGTTTCGGAGGCCTGAACGACAACTCCGACGAGAAGATCGACACGCTGCAGCCGGTCTCCGAGCTCGAAAGCGAGATCGCCACCGAGCTGGCTCCCCCTCGCGAGCTCAGCCGCCGCTAGCCGGTAGCTGCTTCAACTGCTGAATAAAATTGCCCAGCGCAGGACGAATCTCTGCAAAGAGAGGGTTATCGCGGTGCGCCAAAGTAACTTCGCTGAAGAGCTTCAACCCAACGCCAAGCGAAGCTGTCGTACCTGCAGAAAACGGCAGCTTCGCCTCAAGTCGGCGGACGATCTCCAGGATGTCATCGTGATTGGCCGCGTAGAACGTGAGGCTATGCCCGGTTACGGACTCGCCCTTCGCGTCGGCCAGTTTTTCGACTGTAACCCTGTATCGGTAAGAGTTCACGTTAGATTCTCTCGATCTGCTTGGCCGCGGCGTCGATGATGTCGGTGACCGCATGGATCTGCTCCGTCGTCAGCGATCCCATCTTCATCCGCAATGCCATACGAAGGTTTTCGACTGCTCGCTCGATTTGCTGAGGACGCTGGGTGGCATACTGCGCTTTGAGATTCTCGATCCTTGTAAACAGCGCATCCACCGTCGCCTTGTTCTCGGCCAACGCCTTCGCGCCCTCTTCGGTAATCGTGTATAGCTTTCTCGTGCCTTCGGTGACGACGCTTGCGTGGCCCATTTCCTCCAGCATCGTCAGCATCGGGTAAACCACTCCCGGGCTCGGGGTATAGTTTCCGCCCAGCCGTTCCTGAATCGACTTGATGATCTCGTATCCATAGCTCGGCTTCTCCGAGATGAGCTGCAGAATGACGTAACGCAGGTCCCCCGAGCCGAACATACGGCCTTCGCCGCGTCCGCGTCCTCTGAATCCGTGGCGTCCTGGACCAAATCCGCCAAAGTTTCCGCAGAATCTCTGCTGCCGGTGGTGCTGATGTTGTTCTCCGCGAAATTCTTCTCCTTCGCGAAAACCTCTGAAATGTTCGTAATGCATAAATTTACCTCTCATGAGAGAAACAGTATCAAGATATATCTTTATATGTCAAGTAATGTCTCGTCTCTATATTTTTCCGAGAGATATACTGTGTGAGCCTCCAATGAAGCGAATCCTTACTGCCATTGTTCTTATCCTCGCTGTCTTTGCTCTGCTCTTCTTTGGCCAGCTCTGGATGATCGCCCTTGCCGCCGCGCTCGTCGCTGAGCTGGCCGCCTATGAGTACCTCAAATTAGCCGCTGTCGGCGCCGAAGCTCACGACGCCCACCTGCGCATTCCCATCTGGTGGATGGCACTCGGCACCGCGCTCGCCTTTGTCGTCACCCTCACCAATTTCCCTGTCGAGGCGCAACTCCCCGTTCTCTGTGCGCTTACGCTGGTTCTCTTTGCCTGGAATTGTTTCCGTGCTCCCCTGATCCAGGTTCTTCCGGATACCGCGCAGGGACTCTTCGGCCTGTTCTGGATCGCCTACCCGCTCACCCTCATCCCTATGCTTTGGAAGCAGGAGGACGGCCCAGCGCTCGTCCTCTTCCTGATGGTCTGCGTCTGGTCTGGGGATATCGCGGCTCTTTACATCGGCAAAGCTTTCGGCCGTCATAAGCTCGCTCCTCGCATCAGCCCCGGCAAGACGTGGGAGGGATCGATCGCCTCCATCGTCGGCAGCATCCTCGCCGCCTCTCTGGTCCTCTGGATCAGCGATACGCTGACCGCGCGTGGGAACCTGATGCTGCACATTACTGAACCCACCTGGCAGACCCTGGTCCTTGCAGCCATTCTCAACATCGCAGCCCAGTTAGGCGATTTGCTGGAGTCCGCTGTCAAGCGCGGCGCGGGCGTGAAAGACTCCGGAACCATGCTTCCCGGCCACGGCGGCATTCTCGACCGCATCGACGCTCTCCTCGTAGCCGCGCCTGTGTTGTGGTTTGCCCTTTTACTCAAGGATTACTTCGGCTTCGGCCGGTTCTAATCGCCACTCCCTGACACATCTGCGAAAATAGAACCCGTGAAAAAGCTCGCCATCCTCGGCTCCACCGGCTCCATCGGCACCTCAACCCTCTCCATCTGCGAGTCCTTCCCCGACCGTTACCGGCCCATTGCATTGGCTGCGGGCCAAAATCTTGAGGCCGCTTTCGCCCAGTGCGTACGCTGGCATCCGCAGGTCATCTCTATCGCCACCGAGGAACTCGCCGCCGAACTTGAGAAGCGACTCAAGGCGGCAGGAATCAGCGACGTCGAGGTCGTCCACGGCACCGCCGGAACCGTTCATGTAGCCACCCTGCCTGAGGTCGACTTTGTTGTCTCCGCCATCGTCGGCGTCGCCGGACTCGACGCCACCTACGCCGCCATCAAGGCCGGTAAGACCATCGGCCTCGCCAACAAGGAGTGCCTCGTCGCCGCGGGCGAGCTCATCATGGCTGCGGCCAAAGAGCATAACGTCGCTCTGCTCCCCATCGACTCCGAGCACAATGCTGTCCACCAGTGCATGCGTGGAGGAGAAGCCCGTGAGGTCCGGCAGATCTGGCTCACAGCCTCCGGTGGTCCCTTCCGCAATACGCCTCGCGCCGACTTCGAGCACATCACTCCCGCCCAGGCCCTCAAACACCCCACCTGGGTGATGGGGCAGCGCATCACCATCGACTCCGCCACGTTGATGAACAAGGGTTTCGAGGTCATCGAGGCCTGCCGCCTCTTCTCCCTTCCCCCGGCACAGGTCCGCGTCACAATCCACCCGCAGTCCACCGTCCATTCCATGGTCGAGTTCATTGACGGCAGCATCCTCGCGCAGATCTCCGTGACTGACATGCGCCTGCCCATTCTCTACGCCTTGGCCTACCCCGAGCGCGTTGATGCTGCTCCCGCCTCCGGGCTCACGTTCGATCTCGCCGCGTTGAGCCAGTTGGACTTCTCGGCCCCGGATCTTGAGCGTTTCCCTTGCCTGCGGCTGGCCTATGAGGCTGCCGAAACCGGAGGCGAGGCATGCATTGCCCTCAATGCGGCGGATGAAATCGCCGTTGCCGCCTTCCTCCAGGGCCACATTCCTTTCCTGGGTATCCCGCGTACAATAGAGCAGGTGCTGCAACAAACCTCAGGCCGTCATCCTTCGTCTATCCAAGAAGTGCTCGAAGCCGATCTTACGGCGCGAGCGCGTGCCCGTGATGTAATCGCTCACCAGTTTTCAGGCGTTCTTCGATAAGCCGCAACGATTCTCCGAGCGAGGTCCTTACTCTTTCATGTCCACCATCATTCAATTAGGTATCGTGCTCGGCATCATGGTGCTCGTGCACGAGTTCGGCCACTTTGCCGTCGCCAAGCTCTGCGGCATCCGCGTCGAGACCTTCTCCATTGGCTTCGGCAAACGTCTCTTCGGCTTCCGTCGCGGCGATACCGACTATCGCCTCTCCCTGCTTCCCCTTGGCGGTTACGTCAAGATGTCGGGAGACAATCCCGGCGAAGCTCCTACCGATCCCGGCGACTTCAATGCGCACCCCCGGTGGCAGCGCGTCCTTGTAGCCCTCGCCGGGCCTTTTGCCAACTTCATCCTGGCCCTCGGCCTGATGACGGGCGTCTCGATGCTGCACAACGAGGTTCAGGAATACATCTCTGGCCCCGCCCTCACGGACTACATTCCGGTCAACACCGCGGCCTCGCGTACGGGAATCCATTCCGGAGATCTCATCGTCCACTACGACACCGTAGAGAACCCTACCTGGGATCAGGTCGCCATTCGATCCTTGCTTAACATCAACCAGAATGTCGCCTTCTCTTACCTCCACGACGGCCAGCGGGTCAACACCAGGCTCTTCGTCGAAGCCAAGGAGGGCGCGGATAATTTCTCCCTCGACAGGCTGGGCCTCATCCCCAAGATGCAGAACGTCCCGGTTCAGGTCGACTCTCTCGAGCCGAATATGCCTGCCGCGCACGCTGGTTTGAAGTCAGGAGACCAGATCACCACCATCGATGGCCTTCAACTTCACTCCGTACCTGCGCTGCTTGCCTATCTGCAGGATCAAGCTGGCAAGCCTGCTGCACTGACCATCCTTCGCAGCGGACAAAGCCTTCCCCTCCAGATCACGCCGCAGCTTGCGGAAGTTGGCGACGGAACCAAGGACTACCGGCTCGGCTTCCGTCCTGTCCAGCCGCCGGTGAAGGTCGAGAGGCTTCCCTTCGGCAAGGCTGTCGCGGCTTCGTGGGAGTACAACAAGAAGGGCTCCATGCTGATCGTCGAGGTCCTCAAGCGGATGTTCACCCGCCAGGTCTCCGTGCGCTCGCTCTCCGGCCCCATTGGAATCGGCCAGCAGATTCATCAGGCTGCCGCAATGCCGGGATGGATGCCGATCATCGGCCTGATGGCCTACATCTCTCTGAACCTCGGGATCTTCAACCTGCTTCCTATTCCCATCCTTGATGGTGGCATGATCCTCTTCCTCCTGGTCGAATCCATCATGCGTCGCGACCTCAATCAGCAGCTCAAGGAACGTGTGTACCAAGTCGCCTTCGTCTGCATCCTTGTGTTCGCCGCGATGGTCATCTTCAACGACATCAGCAAGCTGAATATCTTCGCGCGAGTGAAGCCCTGATTTAGCGCTGTTCAAAATCAAGAGGCGGTCGGCATGAGAGTCCCTTTGTTCTCACACTGACCGCCTCTTATTTCTTATGCATTCTTCTAGTCGTCGTCCCCGCTCACTCGACCCAGGTTCCGAGGCTGCCCTGCCGGTCTCTGGTCCAGCTCCGATCGGCCCCACTTTGTCTTGCCCATCGTCACCGTAGCAATCACGATCAGCAGAACAACGACCGCTCCACCCCAAAGAACAGGATTCATAGCACACCTCCGTTTGATCTGAGGTCAGGCCGCCCTCCTTCGGTTGCTTGGAACTCTAGCCGGCGATATCTCTTGCCTGGAGCTCGGAGACAATCTCTCCGGCCGCCCTGCGCGCATCTTCTTCCCGGTCCGGAGGAAAGCTGATTGCTCCAACCCTCGCATGGCCGCCGCCGCCATAGCGCTCGCAGATCACCGCCAGGTTCGCCAGCTTCTCAGCCGGTAGCGGCGTCCAGGGATTCGTCCCGACCGCAACCTTCGTCCGGAAGCTCGACTTGCTCAGGCCGACATTGTACGTCCCCCCGGGAAACAGGTAATAGGGAATAAATTTGTTGTAGCCTTCGGTCGGATAATCCGTGATGTCGAATTGAATTACCCCCCGCTCCATGGAGGCGCGCTCCCCAATCAGCTTCAGCGCAGCCTGGTGGCGTTCCATCAATGGCCCCAGCAGCTCCTGTACAAACGGCTGATCCAGTACCTCTTGCAACGGCATCTCCGTCAGCAAGGGGATCAGTTTCTTCCCCAGGGAATCATCCTGAGTGCTCTCGATCACCATCGTCAGCTTCATCGCAGGAGCGGCCATATCCACAGCAGCCGTCGCGCTCTCATACTTCGCCCCGTCCACGATATCGGCCCAGTAACGCAACTCCGCAAGCGCTTCCGCGTTGAATCCGAACTTGTTCGTCGCCACGTCGAGGATCAGCCCTGTGCACGACGTATAGCTCGGGTCGTAGAACTTCCGCATCGACTGCGTGCCATCGGCCTGTCCCCGCTCATAGTCGGCCTGGTCCTCTGGCGTCAGAAACGCGCTCAGATGATGATCGAACCACCAGGTCACCTTCTTCGAAGCCGAATACTTGAAGTCGACGATTGCATTCTCGCCCTCGATAAAGTCGCTCTCATCGAACAGCGCACCCGCGCGATGCACCAACCCGTGATACGAAAACTCCGAGGCAGTCTTAATGCACTCCCGGTGAAACCGCGTAAACACCGAAGCCGAGCAAGCCCCGTCGAAACATTTGTCGTGAAAAAAAATTCTGCAGTCCAAGATCAAAGCCCCCATCGTCCGAACGCCTGTCTACCGCACTCGAAGAAGCTTTAGAATATCCGCACCTTTCTCGATCTCCAAGCTGCGAAGCACGGCTCGTATATCCTCTCTGAAACGCAGCAGGTCACTCTCGTGAGGCCCCTATTGTCCGATATCGTTCCCGAAGCTCCAGACATGTCTCCTGAACCGAGTCCTTCACGCATCTTCATCGGCCCACATGGGCTCCGCGCGGGATGGAGCTTGCTGATCGCACTTGCTCTCTTCCTCACGTTTATCTTTGGCCTGACGTCCATCCTTCGCGCAACCCATCTGGTCCCATCGCACGCAATGGAGCACACGCCCGGCCCGTTCCCTGTATTTATCTCCGAAGCAGCCGCTTTTCTAGTCGTCGTACTCGTCACCTGGATCATGTCGACGATCGAGCGGCGCCCCATCTCTGTCTATGGCCTTGGAGGCGATCGAAAGATCATGCGCCTTCTCGTCGGAACGATCCTTGGACTGATAGCGATTTCGCTGCTCGTCTTAATCCTTCTGAAGTCCGGCTTGCTCGTTATCGACCGCCGACTGCTCTTCGGTTCGGCGGTTCTTCACTACCTTCTTCTCTGGGTTCCCGGCTTCCTCGCCATCGGACTCTTTGAGGAATATCTCTTCCGCGGCTATCTCCAGTACACGCTGGCTCGTGGCCTCTCCGATCTCGCGCGATATCTTCCAGGCACTCCCGATCCTCGTGCGGTCGGCTTCTGGATCGCGGCCTTCATCGTCTCGTTCGGCTTTGGAGCAGTCCACGGCTCCAACCCCGGCGAAAGCCCCGCGGGACTCGTCTGCGCGGGCGTTGCCTCTCTGATCTTCTGCTTCAGCCTGTGGCGAACCGGGTCTCTGTGGTGGGCCGTCGGCATGCACGCCGCATGGGACTACGGCCAGTCCGTCCTCTTCGGTGTCGCCGATAGCGGAGCCATCTTCGACCATCGCCTCCTCCAGACCCATCCAGTGGGCTCGCCTCTACTCAGCGGCGGAGCCACGGGTCCGGAAGGAAGCATCTTCTGTCTCATTCCCCTTATTCTGCTGGCTGTGATCATCCACCTGACACAGCCTCGCACCGCGAACAGCTATGCGGCGATGATGCCTCTTTTGCCGCCTCCGCCACACGACGATCCTGAAACACTTCCCTCTGCTACGAGTTGAGCTCGAACTTCGTCTCCTCCAGATCCAGTTCGCGCTCCAGTCTCCTCAGCACGTCATCGCTGATGCGCCCCTCATCGCGCAGCTGGATGATCGTGTGCCGCTCTACCTGCGCCGCGGCTTTGGCAGCCCGGCTCAGCGTCTGGTACACCTCTGTCTTCGAAGCCTCATGTCCCTCTCCCTGGCTCACCTCTGCCAGCCGATGCTCGTATCGGTCGATCAGGTCGTCGAACGCGTGCTCGAGACCGTCTTCGGTCTGGCTCCTTCCCTTCTCCAGGTATGCGATCGCATCCTTGATGGCCAGTTCTCGCGCACACCGCTCCTCAGGCTCCATCCCCTTCTTCCTCGTCAGGCCTAATGCGCGGATCACAGAGGGCAGCGTCAATCCCTGAAGAACCAGCGTCACCAGAATGACCGAGAAGGTCAGGAATACGATCAGGTTTCGCTGCGCGAACTCGCGCCCGTTGACGATCTCCGGAACCGAGACAGCAGCCGCCAGCGCGATAACTCCCCGCATCCCCGTCCACCCGATCACAAAGCTCTCGGGTGGCGTAATCGGTTCGTCTTTGGGATGCCGCCACTTCTTGATCAGGTTTGCAAACTTCACTGCCGGGGTCACCCAGACAAGACGTAGCGCAATCAGGGTCACGCTGAAGATCACGCCATATTCAATCAAGGTCAACTGGCTGAAGCCCCCGTGGATGCCCGCCAGCACATACGGCATCTGCAAGCCGATCATGACAAAGACAATGCCATTCAGCACAAAAGTCATCGCCTGCCACGCGCCTGTTACCTGAATCCGTACTGAAGGAGAAAAGATTCTCGCGCTCTGCCGGCTCAGGTAAAGCCCCGAAGCCACGACAGCAAGCACGCCCGAAGCCTTGGCCTCCTCACCCGCAAGATAGGACGCGTAAGGAACAATCAGACTCAGAACCAGCTCAATCGGGCCGTTGTCGATAAAGCGTTCAAAGGTCGCTACGATAACACCGATCACCAATCCGATTCCAAGACCGCCAAAGATCAGATACAGCAGCCTGATGGCTCCTTCCTCCACCGTTGGCAGGTCGCCGCGCTCCAGGAGCCCCAGGCCGATCTCCAGCGCAAGCAAGCCGGTCGCGTCGTTCAGAAGGCTCTCCCCCTCCAGAATGTCCACAATCTGGCGCGGCAATCCGAGCGACTTTGCCACCGAGGTCGCTGCAATCGCATCGGTCGTGGAGAGCACTGCGCCAAGCAGGAAGCCAGCCTTCCAATCCAGAGCCGTGATGAAACGGTCAGAAAACTCGGCGACTCCCCATACGGTAAAGCCCACGAGTCCCACTGCCAGCAGAGCAATGATCAGGAGGTTCCGTCGAAAATCCCTCCACGAGACGGCCCATGCGGCGGCATACAGCAGCGGGGGCAGGAAGATCACAAAGACCAGGTTCGGATTCAGCGGGATCCTGGGCATGTGAGGCACAAAGCTCAGCCCCAGACCGGCCAGCACCAGCACAATCGGGTACGGCACCTTTAGCCGGTGCGCCATCACCGCGAACACTGCCACCATCGCCAACAGCAGCAGCACCACTCTCTCGATTGCATGGAGACTGATCGCCGACTCCAAAGAGCCCTCCCTTTGATCCGTGTCTTGTACGACCCAGTAAAACAAAATTCGTCATCTGCTGTCGCCATCTGTCCCATACCTGGGCTACAACCCACCTCTCTCCTCCTCGAGCATTTAGACTCGTGCTTAACAAGATGAGTCCTTTGCAACCCAATGACGAGCCGACCCTGATCCAGCGCAGAAGACACAGCGATTCCCCTTCACCTCGCCGACAGCGGGGTCGACTTTCCAGGTTTTTCACCATCGCTGTCTCTATCCTGCTTATCGTCGGCCTCACCGCATTCTTCGCCGCCCGCAGCTACGTTCGCCATGTGCTCATCGCCTCGCTTCCACAGACGGATGGCGCGCTCGTCGTCCAGGGCCTTTCGGCTCCCGTCGCAGTCCAGCGTGATGCCCACGGCGTTCCTCATATCCGCGCCGCCTCGCTTGATGACCTCGTCTTCGCGCAGGGCTTCGTTACCGCTCAGGACCGTCTCTTCCAGATGGACCTCCTCCGACGGCATGCCTCCGGTGAGCTCGCCCAGGTCCTTGGCCCTACACTCCTCGAACACGACCGCATCCAGCGAATCCTGCAGCTTCGCGCCACCGCCGACCGTGCCGTCTCTGCCATTCCTAAGGAACAGCTTCACTACCTCGAGGCCTATGCCCGCGGCGTCAATGCCTCAATCGCAATTCAGAACGAACATCTCCCCCTCGAATTCCGTGTCCTTCGCTACAATCCCGCGGCCTGGACCTCCCGCGACTCCCTTCTCGTCGGCCTCGTCATGTTTCAGGACCTTACCAACAACTTTCCCACCAAGCTCAGCCGTGAGGCCATCGCCGCCCGCCTGCCCCCAGAACTGCTCGACGATCTCTACCCCGTCGGCTCCTGGCGGGATCATCCTCCAGAGCAGCCCGTCGTCGACCTGACTGCCCCGCAGGAGCTTCCCGACATTCCGCTTGACGAATCGCAATCTCAGCTTCGCCGGCCCACGCAGGGCGCTTCTCCGGCCGACATTCTTTCCCTCACCCAGGCTCTTCACCCCGCTTGTGAATCCTGCACCGCCGGCTCCAATAACTGGGCCATCTCCGGCTCTCGTACCGCTACGGGGAAACCGCTGCTTTCAAACGACATGCATCTGGCTCTCAGCGTGCCGAACACCTGGTACCAGGCCGATCTCGCTGCTCCGGCGCCCTTCGGAAGCTTCCACGTCGCCGGAGTCTCCCTCCCCGGGGTCCCATTCATCATCGTCGGCCATAACGACCACATCGCGTGGGGCTTCACCAACCTCGGCGCCGACGTTCAGGACGTCTACATCGAGCACCTCCGTGGCTCCGGTCCCTCCGCCGAGTTCCAGTCCGCCGACGGAGCCTGGCACTCCGTCCTTCATCAGACTGAGCTGATTCATGTCCGCGACAACCCCGACGTCGACCTCGATGTCACCTCCACCTTGCACAGCGGGGTCCCCACGCCCATCATCTCCCCTCTGCTTGCCTCTGAAAAACGGCCTCTCTCGCTCCGTTGGACCATCTACGACCCCACCACACTCTCCGCGCCCCTGCTCAACATCGACTCGGCCACGGATTGGCCCAGCTTCCTCACCGCCTTCTCCCAATTCGGAGGACCGTCTCAGAACGTCGTCTATGCCGACGATCAGGGCCACATTGGCTATCACGCCGTCGGAGCGATCCCCATCCGCGGAAATCCCTCGGCCAGCGCTTCGCAGCCCGCACCGGTAACGCCAAACCCGCAATCGCCGACGCAAACGCCCGCCGTGTCACCCGGTGGCAGCCCCCTGAGCCCTGTCCCGGTCGACGCGGTAACTGGTCATTACGACTGGACCGGTTATATCCCCTTCGTCCAGCTCCCTCAGTCCTTCGATCCCCCAAACGGAGTTCTCGCCACCGCCAATGCCCGCGTCACACCCGACGGTTATCCCTATACCCTTACCTTGAACTGGGCCGCGCCTTACCGCAACGAGCGCATCTGGAAGATGCTGCTCAATCGCGACCACCTTACCGCCGCCGACATGCTCAGTCTCCAGACTGACATCTACTCCGACCTCGATCACAACATCGCACAGCGTCTCGCTTACTCTATCGATCACTCCACGAGCAAAGACAAAAGACTGCATCAGGCCGCCGACCTTCTCCGCAACTGGAACGGACAGGTCGACGCCGACTCGCCCGCACCTCCCATCGTCAACGCCGCCCGCGAGGCCTTCTGGCAGCTCCTGCTCGAGCCACGCCTCGGCTCCGAACTACACTCGAACACCCAGGGCCAGAGCCTTCCCCTCTGGAAGCTCTACAGCTGGGGCGAAAAAACCTACGCTGCCGAGCAGATCATCATGCATACTCCCGAACGCTGGTTGCCGCCCGGCTACAGCAACTGGAACGAACTCCTCACCGCCGCCGTCCAGCGCGGCCTTGCCGACGCTCATGCCCCCAACGATCTTTCGCGATGGAAACATGGCCAGGCCTATCCCATCGACATCGAGCATCCCGTCTTCTCCCACTCCGCCTTCCTTCGCGCCCTCATTAACCTACCCACAGGAACGGGCATTAAGCCGTTGAGTGGAGATACCAGCACCATCAAACAGGTCGGCCGGTCCTTCGGCCCCTCCGAACGCTTCACTGCCGATCTAGCCGATCTCGATCGCTCCACCTTGAACCTCGTCCTCGGTGAATCCGGCATTCTCACCAGTCCCTGGTTCATGGATCAATGGCCTGCCTGGTATAACGGCACAACCTTCCCCATGCCCTTCACCACTGCTGCCGTCAATGCCGCCACTCGCCACACCCTGACCCTCCAACCCCAATAGAGCGGGTCGCTACAAATCAAAAACAGCCTTTGAAATCGTCATTCTCAGGGAGACAAAGAATCCCTTCCCTGCTCCCCTCTCTGCTTTACCCTGAATCTCATGCCGCGCTATCGCTCTCCTTACATCTTTCTTCCGATAGCCGCGTTCATTGCCATCGTTCCGCTCGTCGTTCGCGGCTGCTCCTGCGGGCACGACTTCGACTTCCACCTCATCAACTGGTTCGAAGTCGCACGCCAGCTCGCCCATGGAACACTTCATCCCCACTGGGCCTTCACTCCGGCATGGAACGCCGGCGAGCCCCGCTTCGTCTTCTATCCACCGTTATCCTGGCTCCTTGGAGCCCTCCTCGGGTTCGTCATGCCCTGGACCTGGACTCCCATCGCCTACACCTGGATCGTCCTCACCGCCGCGGGATTCGCCCTCTACTACGCCGTACGCAGCTATGCCCCGCCTAACGCCGCCCTTGTGGCCGCAGCTCTCTATCTCACGAATCCCTACATCCTCTACACCGCATACGAGCGCGCTGCCTACGCCGAGCTGCTCGCCGCCATCTGGCTCCCCCTCGCGCTTCACGCCGTCCTTCGACGACACATCAGCATTCCTGCAGTAGCGATTCCGGTCGCTCTGCTCTGGCTCACCAACGCCCCCGCAGCCGTGATGGGCTGCTATGCGATGGCAGCCGTCATTCTCTTCCGCCTGATCCTTTCCTCGACCGTGGGGATCCCCGTTCTCGATAAGACCACCACCAAGTCATCGCCCATTCGTCTCGCCTTGAACTCCATCTGCGGCGTCCTGCTTGGGCTCGGCCTCTCGGCCTTTTACCTCCTTCCCGCCGCGTACGAGCGTCGGTTCGTCCAGATCAACTTCGCCATCCTCCCCGGCCTCCGTCCCTGGGACAACTTTCTCTTCCAGCGCACCACCGACCCCGAACACGACCTCGTTCTTCACACCGCTTCCATCCTCGCTCTTATCCTTACGACTCTCACGGCTGCGGTTCTCCTCTGGATCCACCTCACTTCAAGCAAACCCGATACGCTGGCCAGCTCGCATAGCAAGGACGACCTGGATCTCTCCTCTTCACTGCCTTTACGAAAAGAGCAGTCGCTGGGCGAAGACGCGATTGCCCCTGAGCACTTCAAATTAGTTCTCACCTTCCTGACGGCAGGGATCGCCTTCATGCTTACCCCACTTTCGGCGCCGCTCTGGCGCTATCTTCCTGAGCTTCAGTTCCTGCAATTTCCATGGCGTCTCCTGGCCGTGCTCGGTCCTCTCTTCGGATTCGCGCTCGCACTCGTTCTGATACGGTTCCGCCTTCGCAGCTGCATCACGGCTCTCCTCTGTGCTGTCGTCTTTGTTCTTCCCAGCTATCACGCCTTCCATCAGCGCTGTTACCCCGAAGACACCGTCGCTGCGCGCCTCACCGTCTTTCGATCCTCCAACCCCGGAACCGATCCCACGGATGAGTACACCCCGATCACCGCCGACAATGACTCTCTGAGCGAGGACAACCCCGGATACTGGCTCGCTGCCGCCACGGATACGGCCGCACCGCCATCATCTGTCCCTGGTCCGGCTCCCCTTCGCCTCGACCTATCGCCTGCAACCGCAACAACTCTCGTCCTCAATCTGCGCGACTATCCGGCATGGCGCGTTACCGTGAATCACTTACTCGTCGAGACGCGCCTCAAACGTAAAGACGGACTCATCGCCATCCCGCTTCCCGGAGGGGCTGCTCATATCGAGATCAGATACGCCATGCTTTCCGATCAAAAGCTCGGGTACGTTCTATCTCTGCTCTCTCTTCTCATATTCGGCGTTCTGATCCTGCGCAGCCGTACCCCGGCCGAACCTTGCTGAATCAACGTCGCCGCGCGCTGATTTATCATCAAGTCCAGATGAATCTCTCCGTGCAAGATCTGCTTCGCTCCGGCGTCGAGCTCACCGACGCAACGCTCGAGCGTCTGCTTCCTTCTCCCGACACGCTGCCTCATTCCATCCACCGGGCCATGCGTCACTCTGTCTTTGCCGGCGGCAAACGCCTGCGTCCCATCCTTGCGATGGAGGCAGCCCGCATGACCTCCCGCACCGGAGAGATTCCCGAAGGCGCCGCCGAACTCGGTGCGGCCGTCGAGATGATCCACACCTACTCCCTCATTCACGACGACCTCCCCGCCCTCGACAACGACGACCTCCGCCGCGGCAAGCCCACCTGCCACGTCGTCTTCGGCGAAGCCATTGCTATCCTCGCCGGCGATGCCCTGCAGACCCTCGCCTTCCAGACAATCGCGCAACTTCCAAGCTCGCCTGCGGGCAAAATCGAAATTCTCAAAGAAATATCCCTCTCCATCGGCACCGGCATAGGCCACTACGGCGATCTCGACACCAAACTACCCCCCGGAATGATCGGGGGCCAGGTCGTAGACATCGAGTCCGAGGGTGTTCCCCCCACCGCTGAACTAGTTGAAGCCATTCATCGCTCTAAAACCGGTGCCCTCATCACCACAAGCATCCTCTCAGGTGGACTCCTCGGGCTCTATTACGGGTACACACCTCTGATGGGCTCAGGGAGCGGACCTGGTGAAGAGGGAGAGCGCATCCGCAAAACCTTCGCGCAGCGCGCCGACACTATTACTCGCCTCCGCACCTTCGGCGAAAAAGCCGGTCTTGCCTTTCAGATCGTCGATGACGTCCTTGACATGACGCAGAGCTCTGAAGAGCTCGGAAAGACTGCGGGAAAAGATACCGCCAGCATCAAGGCCACCTGGCCCGCTGTCTTCGGCGTGGACCACTCTCTCAAAGACGCCGAGGAGCTGATCGCCGACGCATTCGCCGCTCTCGAGCCCTTCGGCGAAGACGCGGATTCACTCAAGGCTCTCGCTTCCTATCTCGTCGAACGCAAACACTAAAGCCAGGTTTTGGCTTTCGCCTCCGAGAGATACGTAACTCCAGACGCCTCAGCTAATCCTTAGTCTTGGAATGGCGGGTAAGCCGGGGCAGGATAAACTCCTGTGCCAGCGCATTGGCCATCCGCCCGCCCGTAGCCACGGCCACACTGCTGAGAGTCTGACTCGCTCCACGGTCGGCAGGCGGATAGTAAATATTCGCCAACGAGGCCGATGCCAGGTCGCCCCCGATGCTGGAGTAGTTGAATCCGTACTGGCCGCTATCATTCTTGCACCAGAAGGGAGCCGAGATCGCATGCATAAAACGGGACTTGTTCGTTCCCGTACCCTGATAGAAATAACGCGGATCCTGGTGCAGCAACGAGGGAAGAATCGCGCCGCCGATCATGATGTCGGTGACGCCACTGGCGTACACAGCCCCGAAGCGCTGGCCATAGCCCTTCGCTCCCTGGACGAAGGCGCTATTATCCGATGCCTGATAGACGCCGGCAAGAAACGCCGCTCCTCCAATTGTGACCGCATCCGTTGTAGTTCGCGTCGCGAGCTGGAACTTCAGCTTGGTCGTAAGTGGGACCGTTCTGGGATCGTAGACCACATAAAAATTTGGGATGACGCCCAGAACGCGCTGCTTCTCAGCAGCCTTGACCTGTTCCGTAGCCAGCTCCTCTTCGGAGATCGCGCTTACCGTTGTCTCGACGACAGCAATCGTAACTTTGATGTTCGCAAGGTCGAAGTCCTGACCAGGTTTGAGAATCACCGCAGACGATGTCCAGTCGGCGAAACCCTTTGCGCTTACTTTGACATGAAAGGAAGTCGCCGAGGGAACATCCTTCAAGGTGAAGAATCCGTCTTGATTCGTAACGACCGCGGGTCTATTTCCTGAGTCCGCTCCGTCGATCGTGACGGATGCACCAGGAACAATATCGCCATTCGAATCGGTTACGGTGCCGATGATGCTTCCAGCCTGTGGCTCAGGTGCAGAGACTTGCTGGCACAGCGCATGAATCGATGAGAGAAAAAGGAAAAAGATACAAAAAATTCGAAAGATGCGCATAATTAACTGTCTCTAGAGCAGACGATGCAGCATCCTCGAACGATTCAGGAGTTAACGGGTCTTCGGCGAGATCAAGGTATTTTTTTAACAAAAGTTTCGATAACTGTTCGTCTCCGTGATCTCTGATCACAGAGACGGAACAGAAAATCAAACAATCGCACTTTCGCACGCTCAACCTGCGGCGGCGTACTCCTCATCCGTCACATGCCGTCCCCACACCACGTTCTTTCCAGTCTCATCTGACTCCTGCATTGCCAGATGCACCATGGTGTGAGCAGCATCGGCACCGTGCCAATGATTTTCATTCGCCTCGATCACCACTACATCGCCCGACCGAATCTTCTGCGCTGGCTCTCCCTCCAGTTGAATCCATCCAATGCCTGTGGTGACATGCAGCACCTGCCGTATCGGATGCGTATGCCACGCTGTCCTCGCGCCCGGAGCGTAGGTCACATACAAGGCTTGCGATCGCGACAACCCACTCGGCTCAACGATGGCATCCATCCACGCATCTCCCGAGAACCATGCCTCCGGAACCTTCTTGCAACCACGCTCACCATTCCCAAGAATCTTCATGGCGCAACTTTAGCACCGATGCGCTAGCTGCACATGGAGCAGCTATCATCAGGTCAGCGATGCTCACCGAATCTGACATTCTTAACGCGCTCCGCGACTGCTACGATCCTGCGTTGCCCTGCAACATCGTCGATCTCGGCCTCGTTCGCGCAATCCATGTCTTCCCTAACCCAGACGCCCCAGGCGCGGGAATTCCGGGAGTTCCACAGAAGCACCGCATCCATATCGAGTTCACGCTCACCAACCCTTCCGAGGATGCCGAAGCCCAACTCACAGCGCAGATTCAGAACCGCCTCGCCGGAATGGAAGAGGCAGGCGAGACCACCGTCGTTCCCGTCAACCAGCCTCCATGGACGCCGCAGCAGATCACTCCTGAAGGACGTCGCATTCTCGGTCTCGACGGCAACCGCAACCTTATTCAAATCCGCTAGGCTCTCATGTCTTCGACACTCTCCAAACAAAAGGTGCAGCCCATCCGCCCTCGCGACCTTCTCAAGCCCACCGCGACTCCTATCCATCCCTTCGACCAGATTCACGGGACCGACACAAGCGGCCTCGTGCCCGCGCGTGATCTCGTTACCGGTCATCCCAATGACGAACACGTCACCGCATACTACGCAGTCGCGCCTTCCATCCTTCGTTCGCTCGTCGAGCGCTGGAAGCAGACCGAGCCTCCGCATCACATCACCGACTACACCTTTCTCGACATCGGCGCAGGAAAGGGTCGCGCCATTCTCCTTGCCAGCGAGTTTCCCTTCCGCCAGGTCATCGGCGTCGAGCTCAATCCCGCCATGGCAGGCGTCGCTCGCGGAAACACGCGCCTATGGCGTCACGAACACGCCTCCGACCCCACCGCCCCGGCCATCGCACAAATCCAGATCGTAGAGGAGGATGCGCTCAACTTTTCCCTGCCTTCGACTCCAACCCTGATCTTCCTCTTTCACCCTTTCGAAGACCCGGTCCTCAAAATGCTTCTCCGCCGCATCGAGACCGCATTCGCCGATCGCCCCGGATCTTTGGACATCCTCTATGTAAACGCCGAGCACGGGGCCGTCCTCAATCGCCATCCCGCCTTCAGGCTGCTTTGGCAGGATGCGGTTCCCATGAGCCCCGAAGACCATGCTGCCGACCTCGAAGCCATCGCCCAGCAGACCGAATATGGATCTACGGGAGATGAGCTCTGTGCCATCTACCGCTATGTAGGCCGAGGAAATAAATCCTGACAAATTTTTCCTCGTCATTCTGAGAGCAGCGAAAAATCCCTGTATTTCGTCCGCGCCACCTTAGATTTCTCAGGGCCCGCTGAAATACACCGTTAAAAGGAAAACACCTGCAAAGCCCTCTCAGGCTCTATGCAGGCGTCTTCTGAAAAGAAGAAAACTAAAAGTTAGGCGACGACGTCGATGCCCATCGAGCGGGCGGTACCGCGAATTGTCTTCGCTGCAGCCTCGACCGAAGCGGCGTTCATGTCGGGCATCTTCTGCTTGGCGATCTCGAGAATCTGCTTCTCGGTGACCTTGCCCTTCTTCTCCTTGTTCGGAGTGCCCGATCCCTTGTCGATGCCGGCGGCCTTCAGCAGAAGCACCGGAGCCGGAGGCGTCTTGGTCACGAAGCTGAAGGTACGGTCTGCATAGACCGAGATCACGACCGGCACGGTGAGGCCAGCCAGAGCCGGGTCCTTGCTCGTGCGCTCGTTGAACTGCTTGCAGAACTCCATGATGTTGACCTGCGCCTGACCGAGCGCGGGGCCGACCGGGGGAGCAGGCGTCGCCTTGGCCGCCATGATCTGAAGCTTGACGTATCCTGTAATCTTCTTCGGTGCCATTCGTAAATCCTCTTACTCTTCCAGCGGCGGCCTCACGGCCGTCTCGCTTAATTTGATATTTCTAAAACTCACTTCCAGACCGCCAGACTCAAGCGGTCGAACAAACCTACTCCTCGACCTTGTCCACCTTCGAGAATTCGATCTCGACTGGCGTGGAGCGGCCGAAGATGCTGACCATCACCTTGAGGGTCTGCTTGTCTTCGTTGATCTCATCCACCGCACCGGTAAAGTTCGCGAACGGCCCTTCGTTGATCCGAACCTGCTCGCCCTTGTCGAACTTGATCTTGAGCGTTGGCTTCTCCTTGGAGACGTCGGAGCGGAAGATAATCGAGCTGACCTCCTGCTCGGAGAGAGCAACCGGGCTATCACCCGTTCCAAGGAAGCCCGTCACCCGCGGCGTGTTCTTGATCACATGCCACAGGTCGTTGTCGAGATCCATCTCGATCAAAACGTACCCAGGAAGAAATACCCTCTCGATGGTGTACTTCTTGCCGTTGCGAAGCTCGGTCACCGGCTCGGTCGGAATCATGATCCGGCCAATTTTGTTCTGCAGCCCGAAAGCTGAGATACGGCTCTCCAGGGACTCCCGCACCTTGCGCTCAAAACCGGAATAAGCGTGGATGATGTACCACTTGAAGTTCTCGTTGACCGGCGGGGCCAGTTGATCGGCCGGCTGCTCGGAGGACGAGGCGTTCCCTGCGCTCAGTGCGTCAGGATTCTGCTCTTCCGGATTCTGCTGCTCTTCCGCCATGGTTGTGCCTTCTTCACGCATCGTGTTTCTGTCTCTACGTCTCTGCCGTTATGCGGCGAATCGTTTATTTCGTTGCCGCTCCGAGCACGGCCTCGACCGCACGCCCGATCACGTTATCTACCAGCCAGAAGTACGCCGCGAAGATGAAGACCGTGGCGATAACAACCCCTGTCGTGGACTGCACCTCGGCGCGCGAAGGCCAGACGACCTTACGCATCTCGCTGCGCACGTCTCTGAGGAAACTGCTGACGCGATCCGGCAGCGACTTCAGCTGCTGCATCCCCGCGCTGGTCTGTTGCTCGGCTACCGCTACTGTCTTGGCCATAATGCCGCCTCAAATCTTCTCTTACTGCTAACTTCTTCTGCTTGCCATCCAGCCCGGTCGAACGGGAAAGATGGCGGGGGAGCTCGGATTCGAACCGAGAAGTTCGGTTTTGGAGACCGACAGTTTAACCGTTGAGCTTACTCCCCCGGTTCGGCTGATTTGTCCATCTTCTGGACGAACAGCCAACGGCTAAAGACTGCTCTTACTTCGTCTCTTTGTGTGCCGTGTGCTTGCGGCAGGTGTTACAGAATTTTGAGAACTCCAGGCGGCCCGTGGTCGTCTTCTTGTTCTTCGTGGTGGAATAGTTCCGATTTTTGCAATCCGGGCACTGGAGGGTAATGATCTCGCGCATTTCTTTCTCCTTCTAACGTGGCCAGCCACTTCGGCTGGCAAGCAGCTTGCCGAAATACTTCCGACACGCCGCGACGCAGGGGTAAGGTCCCTGCAACCTGAATCCTGAATTTTAATACGGAAGAGAGGAGCGGTCAGGCCACGCTCGTCCCCATCTATTATCCACGAAATCAGACGATAAAGAAAGGTCTCCGTAGGGTGAAAATCAGCGGCGAGCCGAAGCTCGCCGCCTTGATTCTTTTCGGCATCCGGGGGAACTCGCACAAAGCGCTTCCCGCCGTCCGCGCAGGAC
>NZ_JBZYWL010000012.1:0-67147 GCF_059115365.1 Edaphobacter sp. FHG110511_03
GACAAGGATGCGACAAAGTCGCGGAATGGAGGAACAACTAAGTACTGGGCAACGAGCACTCAACTCCAGAGAGCTGAACGTCAATGCCTCACAGTCGTAGGATGCAATTTATTCCTGCTGTCGCGAACTATTTTTCTATTGCTTATCGAGGCGAAGCGAAGAGCGTTCCTCATCGCAATCGGATCGCATCTGCGTGTAGTTCTCGTGGATTGTGTCAAGCTCTTCGTCACTGAGCTTCTCGATGTCCATCATCTCGTTCTTTGCGTTGTCGATCGCGTAAATTAACTCATCGAGCTTGAGGTTGATGGCGTGCGCATCACGGTTCTGAGTGTTCTGAATGATGGAAACCATCAAAAAAGTGATGATAGTGGTGCCGGTATTACTCACCAACTGTCATGTATCGGAGTAATGGAAAAGAGGCCCAGTTAGCGCCCAAACGAGGATGATGACAATTGCACCGACAAAGGCCCATTTAGAGCCAAGCCAATTCGAAGCACCCGAAGCGAACTTTCCAAACGCATCGCCTTGCCGTTGACTGCGACCGCTATCGGCCACGAGTTTAGTGACTTCAAGTCGACTCGTATTATCTAGATTCCTCATTTGAGTGTTAAGGGCGGCTGTTCAGCCCTCCTGCTTGGCCTGGTTGTTAACCTTCTTTGACGCGCCAGTCAGTGTTTTGTCCGCGTTCTTCTCTTCCGCCAATGTCTCATCGAGGAGGGCCGCTACTTCCTTCTGTCCAAGTGCTTTCGCGAATTCGCGAGCCGAGCCGTACCCGGCCATCTCGTAATGCTCTACTCGCTGGCAGGCGGAAATGAGAGCAGCGTCCCGCACCAGGCCCTTTTCGGTGTCTTCCAGTACTTCAGAACCTTCTTCAAGAACGCCTTTCATGCCGACACAGGTCTTGCCCGACATCTTTTTGCCAAGCAGTTCGCCGATCCTCTCAAGGCGAGCGACCTGGCCCCTGGTCTCTTCGAGGTGATTTGTCAGCCCTTGTTTCAGCTCAGGTGTTGAAACAGCTTTGATGATTTTAGGGAGGGCGCGAACGATTTGCTTCTCCGCCGAATAGAGATCTTTTAACTCATCTACCAAGAGTTCTTCTAGAGTTCCTACGCTCATGCTTCACCTGTATCAAGTGGAATAGATTCCGTGAGGTGAGATATGGGAATGGAAAAAAGAGTTGTACAGTGACCACGGCGAATTTGTTACTCAGGCATCTAATGAAAGTGATCGTCATGGCTACGCCTCCGCCGCTCTCCAACCCATGGATCGACCGTCCACCCTTGATGCCAGAACCATTTCGAGAACACCCTAAACTGACACCCAGATCGACCAGATAATTCAAGTCAATCCAGACTCTGGCCGGATAAGGGTCGGGCTACGGATTCTTGAACGTGGTTCGCTGTTAGTGCATCACAGAATGGCAAGGGAGAATCGCCATGGGCATCGATCCGCGGGAAATAGGACCAAAGCCGCCCTTTCCGAAACAAGAACAGACTCATCCCGGAACCGTCAAAAAACTCAATCCGCCTGCTGACCACGGCGAAGAGAGCTACATAGGCACGGGTAGGCTGAAGGGCCGTGCGGCAATCATCACCGGAGCCGATTCAGGCATTGGGCGGGCGGTTGCTATTGCATTCGCTAAAGAGGGTGCGGATGTGCTGTTGAGCTACTTGCCAGAGGAGGAGCCGGACGCTGCAGAAGTTGTTGCTGTCATAGAAAAGGCCGGGCGCAAAGCCGTAAAGCTTCCTGGCGACATTCGCAAGCCCGAATATTCGCAGGCACTCGTCAATACTGCATTGAAAGAGCTTGGCCGACTGGACATTGTAGTGAATAACGCGGGTTTTCAGATGACGCATGACAAGCTAGAAGATGTACCGCTCGACGAGGCAAAGCATACCTTCGATACCAACATCTTCGGCACATTCGCTCTCACTCAGGCTGCGCTCAAAGAGCTGAAGCCGGGTGCCTCTATTCTGAACACAACTTCAATCCAGGCATATCAACCGGGCGAGAATCTGGTAGCTTACGCTGCTACGAAAGCAGCAGTACTTAGTATGACGAAATCGGTCGCGAAACTAGCGATGGAACGGGGGGTACGTGTAAATGCCATTGCACCAGGACCGGTATGGACGCCGCTGATTCCCTCGACGATGCCGCCCGAAAAGGTTGAGAAGTTTGGCGAAAATACCGTTTTCAAGCGGCCAGCACAGCCGGTCGAGTTAGCCAAGCTGTTCGTCTTTCTGGCCAGCGATGATGCGAGTTATGTCACTGGGGAAGTCTTCGGCGCAACGGGTGGAAGGACACCGTACTAGTGGCCGGTAAAGTGCGCATCGGTATTTCAGGATGGCGCTACGCTGGTTGGCGGGGCGTGTTCTATCCACCGAAACTAACACAACGCAGCGAGCTTGCCTTCGCCGCAAAGAACTTCAACTCGATTGAGATCAACGGGACGCATTACTCCCTCCAGCGACCGGAATCTTTCGCACAATGGGCGGCAGAGACGCCGGATGATTTTGTATTCGCAGTGAAGGGATCGCGGTTCATCACGCACATGAAGAAACTCCGAGACGTCGAAGAAGCTCTTGCGAACTTTTTCGCACAGGGTGTTCTGCTTCTGGGCAGAAAGCTGGGGCCGGTACTATGGCAGTTTCCGCCGCGGTTTGTATTCGATCCAATGAACTTAGAGACTTTCTTCAAAATGCTACCGCGAACGATGAAGCAAGCAGCTCAGCTCGCTGCCGCGCATGGGTCAAAGTTGCGTGGCCGGGCTCATACAACCATCGAACGAGGAACCACAAAGCAAGTGATCCGGCATTGCGTCGAAATCCGGCACGAAAGTTTTGCTGTTCCGGAGTTCATCCAACTGCTACGGCTATATAGCATTGGCTCAGTTGTAGCGGACACAGTGGAGTGGCCATTATTGATGGACGTGACCACTGACTTCGTCTATTGCAGGCTACATGGGTCGGAGCAGCTCTACGCGAGCGGTTACGACGATAGAGCCCTCGATGTCTGGGCCGACCGTGTGGCCGCTTGGACAAGAGGAGGCGATGCGCTGAGTGGCCGCTTCGCTTGCGGGGAACGGTGCGAAAAGATTCCGGCGCGTGACGTTTATGTCTACTTTGATAACGACATGAAGGTACGAGCTCCTTTTGATGCCAAGAGCCTGCGCGAACGGGTGCAGCGGCGGTTGGATCCGCAAATTCTCGCCTGATCGGTAAGCTTGATTTAAGGCGAATAAAGAGCGAAAATACTAGTTGAACAACGATATGAAGCGCTCAGGCACAGCCGATCTTCCACTTCACGGCGGGCGTGTGCCTGCTTGGCTCGCAACTCGAATGACAGAGCTGGGTACTGCCATTGCCGAACAGGTCATCCTGAACTATGGACAATCCGAATTTCTTACTCGATTGAGCGATCCGTTCTGGTTTCAGGCGTATGGCGCCGTGATGGGTATGGACTGGCACTCCTCCGGAATTACTACCTCTGTGCTCGGAGCGCTGAAGCGCGGAATTAATCCGCGTTTCTCGGAACTTGGTTTGATGGTATGCGGCGGCCGTGGTCGACACTCCGTTCGTACACCAGAAGAGTTGCGTGCATTTTCGTTAAAGACTGGGCTCGATGGTGATACTTTGGCACGCACAAGCCGATTAACCGCGCGCATTGACAACAACGCGCTTGCCGATGGCTTTCAACTCTATCTGCATTCTTTCGTAATAACTCAGTCGGGGGAGTGGGCTGTCGTGCAACAGGGGATGAATTCCGACAACCATATGGCGCGGCGATATCACTGGCATTCGGCAAGTGTGCGCGATTTCGTGTCTGCCCCGCATACAGCCATCGTAGGCCAGCCACAGGGCGAGATACTCAACCTCGTTGACGTACGCGCAGTGAAGGCCCAGAGGGCGTTGCTCACGATTGTGAAGGAACCAGTCACGAGTGCCTTGAATGAGGCCCGTAAGCTCGTCATGCCGTTGCACCATGACGTTCGAGCCAAGGATGTGGACCTGAAACGATTAGGCGCAGTTTTGGCCGTTGCGCACGAGCAAGATCTTCGCGACTTTGCCTCGTTACTCCTTGTTGAGGGGCTTGGGCCGCGAACGTTACAATCCCTGGCGTTGATTGCGGAGGTCGTTCATGGAGCACCAGCGCGCTTCTCCGATCCAGCACGCTTTTCGTTCGCTCACGGCGGCAAAGACGGACATCCGTTTCCCGTTCCACTCAAGACCTACGATGAATCGCTCGGGGTACTGCGACGCTCTCTTGAGGCGGCTCGCCTCGGCCATACTGAGAAACTTGAAGGTTTCCGGCGTTTAGATCGGTTAACCCATAAAGTTGAGAAAGAGCGCGAACCGCTAGCGGAATTCGACGTTGCGATCAGACATGAGCGCACGATCTCCTCTACCGTCGGAGGGCGGACGGTGTTCGATGACAAAACGCCAAAGAAGACAACCATTCCGACATCACAGTTGGGTTTGTTTTGAAGAGCACCTCTAGCACTCGAAAGGCTTTGGTGGATGCGACTCGGTGTTCGCGATCAGCCCAGGGGGGGTGGGGATAAAGGAGCGAAGTTCCATGACTTCTGAAAGATCACTGTTTCCTGAACTGGTCTCTAAACAGCGAGGTCTCCTGCCTGACGGCTTTCGGTATGAAGAAGACATCATCAGCGAAGCTGACGAAGCCATTCTGGTGAAGTCTCTTGCCACGCTTGACCTGAAGCCGTTCGAATTTCATGGCCATTTAGGCAATCGCCGCGTCACCTCTTTTGGGCTTCGATACGATTACGCACGACGTGCCGTGAAGGTTACGGATGGATTTCCGGCTTTTGTTGCCGACCTGCGGAACAAAGTGGCTAAATTTGTGGGTCGGAAGGTCGACGAATTTCAGCAAGGCGGAGTTAATGAATATCCGCCGGGAGCCGGGATCGGCTGGCATAAGGACAAGCCCCAGTTTGGTGTCATCGTCGGCGTTTCGCTCCTGGCCCCCGCGACTCTGCGCTTCCGTCGTGAGGAGGGAACAGGTTGGATCCGAGCGTCTCAAAGGCTCGAGCCGCGCTCGATTTACATCCTGGAAGGTGAGGCGCGAATTACATGGGAGCATAGCGTTCCGCCGGTGGATGCCCTGCGATATTCCTTAACTTTTCGGACCGTCGCAGAGGGTTTCAAAGTTGATACTCAGAAACTATCTCTTGAAAAGTTGGGTTAGCTTTTCCAGAGGTTGGCAATTTAATACAGAAGTTTTTTCGAGGCCGGCCCTCCTGGCCTGTTCGATTCCGTAGCGGATCGTACCAAATTCGTGAATGCTGTGTGCATCGGTGGATATGGCGATGAGTATGCCGAGTCCTGCTGCAACTCTCGCGTTTTCCGCCGAAAGGTCCAAGCGGTCTGGACTTGAGTTTATCTCAAAGAAACAACCAACCTGCTTTGCGTGGGCAGCGATACGCTCCATGTCGATCTCGTAACCAGGGCGCTTCAAGAGAAGTCGGCCGGTAGCGTGTCCGAGGATCGTAAAAAATCGGTTGTCCATTGCGCGCAGGATCCGCTCGGTCTGTTTCTCCCTTCCAAAGGCGAAACGAGAATGGATCGAACAGACGGTGTAATCCAACTCGCACAGCAGTTCGTCCGAATAGTCGAGTCCGCCGTCCGCTAGGATATCGACCTCGGCCGATTTGAGGACACGAATTCCATTGAGATGCTCATTGAGCTGGTCGATCTTTCGAATCTGTATCCACAGTTTCTCTTCTGATACGCCGCCCGCGATCTTCAGGCTCTGCGAATGATCACTGATGCCGATGTACGTATATCCCGCGTCTTTCGCTGCAGCTGCCATCTGCTCAATCGAATTTGATCCATCACTTGCCTTAGTGTGCATATGAAGGTCGCCTTGGATATCCCCTTCAGTTACGAGAGTAGGAAGGGTTCCTCGACGGGCCTGGCTGACTTCCTCTAGCCCATCTCGCAGTTCGGGCTCGATGAAGGCGATATCGAAGTTATCATAAAAGGATCGTTCCGTAGAAAATGAGCCGTTGGCTGCAAGAGAAGTCAGGTTGCCACTAACTGCAACGAGCTTCTTCAAATGAGCCTTGCTTCCTGTGTTCCGGATCAATGAAAGACCCCAGTTTCTCGCCTCAGCCAAGCCAATACTCAACAGTGGTCCAGAGGAGAGCGCAAACACCGCCGACTCCTTCGCGGTTTCCACGATTGACGTTCGCCCCCCGTAACGCTCCATTTGGACGGTCAGTTTGGCAAAATCCTCTGTCTCCACTACAAACGAAAGTTCTTCAATCACTTCCACCCGACGCCGATAGTCGCCAACTGCCTGGGCGCGTGTGGCGCCAGCACGCTTGAGTAGATATGTCTCGATTGACAAGACCAAGTCATGCGCGTGATACAGAAGAATGGCACCCGTTTGCACGAGTCCTTGTCTGACGTGCTGAGCCATTCGCGAACCGAAAGTCTGTTCAATAAGGCCGTTCTCCAATGCTTGGTGTAACGCTTCAACCGATGAAATTTGAAGCTTCTTGAAGATGCGCAGGACTCGTTTGGGATCGAGCCTCGAATAGCTACTGATACTTAGAAGTTCCGGGCTCGCATTAGCCCGCAACTTCTCAAGACTTCCGAGGGTCCCGGTCAGAACAATCTCGCGGATGGCAGCGCTGATAGCCTCTCCGATGCCGGAGTACACAGTAAGATCCGCACTACTCCGGACGAGTTCGTCGATGCTTTCTCCCAGGCCCCGAATCGTATTTGAGGCACGCCGGTATGCCTTGATTTTGTAGGGATTAGCCTTCTCCATCGACAATAGTTGCGCCAATGTTGAGAGCCGATCCGCAATCTCCGCGTTGGTAAGAGCCGGGATATTGTTCTGCATAGTCACATACCGATCACGAGCGACACCTTCTCTCGCCGTCGATGCATACTAACTCCGATTGAAATGGAACTAGCATGCCCCATCGGCCCGCTTCGAGATTTGCGCTGCACGAACGAGATTGGGCAACCTGAGCGAAGTCGAACGCCTGAGGTTCGCTCCAACCATTGCCTCCAACTGTCTCAGGGCCTGAGCGTGTTCCTTTTCATTGCGCGCACACGAGCAATCCGATGGAATGTATATGTCGAAGCCGCGCATGTTCGCGTCATGCGCCGTGACGGTGATGCAGCTGTTGGACGTCAGTCCGGTCAGAATCAGCGTCTCCACCTGCAGATGCTCCAGGAGCACCTGTAACGGCGTCATGTAGAACGCGGAGTGCATCGGCTTCAGCACGAAGTAATCTTCGCCGTCTGGGAGCAGCGGCCGTACAAACTGCGAACCCTTGGCCTCCAGGCAGCGGCCCATCAACACCGCCTTTTCGCTACGCCAGTCGCCGAAGTTGTCGTTCACATACAATACCGGGATGCCCATCTCACGCGCGCGCGTTTTCAGCCTCACTAACGCATCCCTTATTTTGAGAGCCTCCTCCAAAATCGCATCCCCATCTGGAAACTGAAAGGTGGTTAAAACGTCGATCACTAGCAGCGCAAGAGGCACTGGTGAAGGGCGCGTTTGTGCATGCTTCCGAGATTTCATGTCATTTGTGATGCCGGCTCTGGGATCACTTGCCAAGCGGAAGGGAAGTTTGCGATCCGCGTTCATTAGTGATCGTGGTAGGCCCTGAAATCTAAAGTGTTGTCCAATCAGACAGCACGCGACCTGTCTTATGCGAATGCCTTTAGAATCTGACCCTTAGCAGTTTAGATGGAGCATTCGGCATGATGCGCCGAATTGGACGGTAGGTTATAGATGGTTCCCGGGTAGGCAGCGTTCGGATCGGCTCTACTTAGTCTTGTGTTGACTCAGTCTTTACCCTCTGACCCATCTCCGGCCTTAGCACCAACGAGTCCAATAATGCTTCTTCCCAGCGCTTCAAGATCGCGTTCTGCGTGCGATTGCCTCAGATAAAGATCTAGCTCTTGATAGCGGCGAGAGACGTCCTCGTCCATTGCGATTGGGTGCGGCCCATAGGCTCGCGCCAGCCGTCGAATGACCTCCGTGCAGGCTTGTTCCACTAGGTGTCTAACTGTCAGAGCACGCTGCATTCCTTCTTCTCGATTATGTGGGCAAAGGTCGATCTGATGTCCTGCCGAATCTAGGTACGATTTGAGGGCCCAGATGGATGCGTGCATCGCTCCGAGATGCGCCATGGTATGAGGATCCTGTCTCTGCTGCCGCCTGGCATAGTCGACGAGGCCAGCCGCACCGCCCGCCCAGCATGCAGCAGGACCGCATGCCCCGTGCCAGAATCCGGGGCGCTCGAGATACCATTTCGGCTCGCCGATCAAGTCGCTTCTGGATATAGGCACGTCGTCAAACACGGCGGTTTCTGTCCTCGTGTCACCGAAGGCTATCGTCTTCCATGCCGAACCATCAAACCGAATGAGATGAGCGTTTAGACGCAGATCGATATCGACCAATCGATGCTCACTTCCGCCTACAGTGAGCAATGCCCGATCAATGAGGCCTGCCCCACTGCAAAAGGCCTTGTGTCCGCTCACTTGAAACGAATTCCCGGAACTGTTCAAAGTGAGTTGCTGGCCTGGCTTCTCAGAAGCCCATACTCCATACATGCAGTCTGGCTTAGCCTCTCGACCGCTTTCGGCAAGAATTGCCACAGCATCCCAATGAGCTTCGGCCAGTCGGGCCAGAGAGAGGTCGGTTCGCCCGATGTCGAACAAGCGCCTGTGGCGTTCTGCGGTAGACCCGGCCCCGGGCAACGGGAGACTGTCTCGAAGCAGAGCGCTTAGAGTTTTCGCCTTGTCCGCGCTCAGCATGCTCTGACCTCATCATGAGAGGCCAGAGCGTCGGCGAAGCCGTGTGGCGCGCGACCAACACGCCGGCCGCTTGTGACGACGTGAATACGTGCGGTGGAATGCCGCCGCGAAGCAGATCGTACTAGACGGTTCCAAAGATCGTGGTCCTCTGCAGTCTCTAGATCTCGCCAGCCACCTAATTGAAGATACGTATCCGCTCGAACACCAATGTTCGCCCCGTGTACATGAGGGTGAGATCCATCGGAGTGGATGACGTAGCTGTCGCGAAAACGCATATCCGTGCCGGCGCCATGCTCTTCAAAAGAATCTACGCTAACGATGCCTGCAATCGCTTCTATTCCGTCCTCAGCGATAGCAAGCTGATCAACCAGCCAGGTCTTCGGCACGCAACAGTCGGCATCCGTATTGGCAAACCAACACCGGTCGAGCGGGCCCAAGTACCGCTCGAGAGCAACTCTGGCAGCTAATGCGCGGACATGCCCGACCATTGCTGCGTTGGTAGTTATGACTATGCCCGAGTCGACGAGCATATACTCTGCCAACTCAAAAGTCAGATCAGTCGAGCTGTCGCATGCCACAACAATGTCGGTCGTAACAGAAGGAGGGAGAAGTGCGCACGCATCCAACACTGAGTTCAAACATCTCCAGATCAAAAGCTCTTCGTTTCGAGCCGAAATTAGAACTGCAACATGCCATGTAGGCGAGGTCATTTGCACACCCACTTATCCAGGAGGAATTTTTGGTGATCTTCGTTGTGTTTATGAATCAGTCTCTGTGAGCAGGAAATGATTTTGTGCACCGTCGATCCATTCAAAATATGGTCGGGTGAAGAGCCCAGCCAATGCACTGCGAGGAAGACCGATCCGCTTTGCATATGATCGATGAGTTGGTCTGCCAACGCCTCTAATTGCAACTCGTCGAAGTAGTATCCGATCTCGCTAAAGATAATAAGGTCAAAGGTTTCCGAAGGGACGTCCGACGGCAAGGTCCCCTGTTTAATGGAGACATTGGAAAGTTTGCTGCATCGTCGAGTTGCTTGTTCGACTGCAATCGATGAGATATCAATAGCAGTAACGTGTTCACTAATCATTGCCAACTGCTCAGTGAGAACACCGATGGAACATCCCGGCTCAAACGCCCGCTGATATCTGCGGTTCGCCAATGCTCGGAGCGTTACCTGATATCTTCGAAGTTCATACTCGCTGGAGGCGAAGCTCCATGGATCATCGCTTTGGAGATAAAGACTTTCGAAGAATTCGCGGCTAGTGGTGTGTGTGTTCATGCGGGAAGAAATATCTCAAGCGGCTTTCTAGCTGGCCACAATAGATCATCGGGAAGAATCGGTTTCCCTGATGGATGTTCCATTTGTGATCGATGCAAATCTAAGGCCTCAGCCTTCGCTAGTTGAGCTTTCACGCTAAGTGCAACAGATATTAAGGGCAGACCGTTAAGAAGTTGTGGGGTTCCTCGATGCCAAGTCCAAAAGAAGTAAAAGGTTAGTGCAGCTCCCGATTGCATTGCCACCGCAGCAGCCGCTCGCCCACATGCCTCATGGTCAGGATGAAAATCTCCCGTCCATGGCGCAAAGATGTGAGTCTCGCGAGAAACTAAGGGCGTGAGGTGTTCGACCAATCTTTCTTCCTCAGCCGAAACCCCACTATCTGTGAGTTTGAGCCGTTTGATTTGCGAGGCGTATACGCCCAGCCTCTTCAAAGCCAAGGTTTGTTCATCAGATCGACGAAGAGAAATATCAATACCATCGTTGTAAGCCTTTTCCCCGTCGGTTACAGCGACGACTTGCACCCGTGCTCCTTTCGAAGTTTGCGTTGCTATGAGTCCCCCGATGGAGAGGGTCTCGTCGTCTGGATGTGGCGCGATAACGAGCATGGGTTTGGCGGATGGCTGCCAAGGTACCGCTGACCTCCAGGTGGGAATCCATTCTCTTTCTGAGAAAATTGGCTCAATCATATCCTCGTTCTGCGATAGGGCTCAGTTGAGGCCTCAGCATGTTGTTCTCGCCTTAGGCTCCCGTGCAATTGGGCACATTCTGCATTCGAACGGCTTGCCTCAAATCATTGCGGGGACAAGCACTCTGCAAAGAGTACCTATGTATGCGATGTGACGCTGTCTGACGAGGTGCTGTTGCTTCTCGCTACTAATTGCAAAACGTCCCGATAGGGTGACCCACCAGGTGATGCGCACCTGGTTCGGGGACAAAACGGTATGTAATTTCCATATTGTATTAGGCTACTTTCTTTCATTCTTGTTGCATCACAGGTGAAGTACGCCGAACGCAGATCCCCAGGGGCAGGGTTAAATGCCCACTCGAAGAGATACAGCAAGGCCGACCGGCAGACATACGATGGGACCTAAGCTGCCCTCTTCTTAACAGCGGCATCAAGAAATCCCGGGCACAGTACGCCAATTGGATTCTCATGCCGAGTATTCGAACGACCAGCGCTCAAACCAGTTGAATCGAAAACCTTGGTGTTTTGTGGCGTTGGAAGACACAGCTTTAGATCGGTCGCTCACTCTTCAGAAACACATAAGGAATCTACTATGTCGAAAGGTCTTGCACTTGTAACTGGCGCGTCGAGCGGTATAGGCAGGTCGTTAGCCGATGAACTTGCTGTGCGAGGATACGATCTCATCATTACTTCAGCGAGTGAGCAACTCGATATCGCCGCAGCGGAGCTTAGACAAACCGGTGTTGATATCACGGTAGTACGCGCGGATCTGGCATCGTCCGAGGGGGTAAAGCTTCTCTGGGATGAAATCGGTCCTCGCAATATAGATGTCGGTTGTATCAATGGGGGTGTAGGAGTGGGTGGCCTGTTTGCGGAGACCGAGCTCGAGGCCGAGCTCAACATGGTGAACCTGAATTGCGTGGGGACTGTTCAGCTCTCGAAGTACGTCGTTAAGGAGATGGTAGCCCGTGGAGCAGGGAAGATATTGTTTACGGCGTCCATTGCCGGAGAAATGGTGGCACCTCGGGAAGCGGTGTATGCCGCAACCACGGCCTTTGTCTTGTCTTTCGCTCATAGTCTGCGATACGAGCTTAAGGATACGGGCGTTTCCGTTACTGCGCTACAGCCAGGGCCGACCAACACTAATTTCTTCCACCGTGCGGGTATGGACAATACAGAGGTAGGGTCGAAGGGTAAGTCCGAAAGTCAGCCCCGAGAGGTTGCTCGTCAGGGTCTGGATGCTTTGTTCGCCGGCGAGGATCACGTCTACGCAGCCTCAGCGAAAACCAAGCTTGAAGGCATGCTTGCCAATGTTACACCCGGTGTATTAAAAGCGGCCATGCACGAGAAGATGGCGAAACCTCTTGAAGAACGTGGATAAGCGCATTCCTATCCCTCACGCAATTCCAAGGAGAATACGATGTCGAAGCCTTTGAGTGAAAAGCTTAATTTAGAACAACTGCCGCGATCAGGTAGTGCCGCGGTGATCCTCGATGGAAGGTACCTTGCGCCTCCAGAAGATAAGGATGGCAAGATCTGGGCCAGGGCGACCGCTCGCATCCAAGTCGAGGCTCAGATCTTGTATGAGATGTGGAGAGATGTGGAGAAAGCTCCTCTGTGGCAGGAACAGATCGTTAGCGTGGTTAGGACCGGCGATAAGACATCCCACTGGTCGATGAAGTCAGGTGACAACACCATCGAGTGGAACTCTGAGGTTTTGGCTGATGAACCTGGAAACCGCCTCGCTTGGCGCTCAATCGGTGGTGAGTCAGAGAATGCTGGAGAGGTGATTTTTGAACCTGCTCCCGGCCAACGCGGTACGCAGGTTACTGTATTGCAAGAATTCCGGATGGGAAAACTTGCAAGCGCTTGGGAAACCGTTGTTGGTCGAAATCCGAAGCAAGCAGTGATTGAAAATCTTCGCCACTTTAAAGCTCTTATGGAGACCGGCGAGATTCCTCGCGTTGAGGGCCAGCCTCATGGACCTCGCGGGTCTGTCGGAAGCCTTAAGCAGTCGGCGTATGGCGAGAAGATTCCAGCACCGCCCGCGACGGATCGGGTAGCAAGCTAACAACGAACGAAACTCAGGAGACAAGATATGAAGGCACTCTGTTGGATGGGAACCGGCAAAGTAGAAACATTGAATGTGGCCGACCCCACGATTCTCAATCCCCATGATGCAGTTCTTAAAGTCACGAAAACCGCAATTTGTGGATCTGATCTCCATCTCTTCGACGGCTTCATCCCGACGATGGAATCAGGCGACATTCTTGGTCACGAGTTTATGGGAATCGTGGAAGAAGTAGGAAGCGCGGTTTCGAATCTGAAGCGAGGCGACCGGGTCGTTGTTCCATTCACGATCGCCTGCGGCAGCTGCGAATTCTGTAAAAACAAGCTGTGGTCGGCCTGTGACAACACAAATCCTAACGCTCATCTCATGGAAGCTGCTTATGGATACTCGGGGTCTGGATTGTTTGGTTACTCGCACATGATGGGCGGATATGCCGGAGGTCAAGCGCAGTATGTGCGTGTGCCGTTTGCAAATGTGGGTCCCTTGAAGATAGAGAGTGACCTGCCTGATGAAAAGGTGCTCTTTCTATCTGATATCTTCCCAACTGGCTATATGGCTGCAGAGAACGCTCAAATTGAGGAAGGCGACACCGTCGCTGTATGGGGCTGCGGACCGGTAGGCCAGTTTGCGATTGCCAGTGCGATGATGCTGGGCGCCTCTCGTGTCATCGCCATCGATCGAATCCCGGAACGACTCGAATTGGCTCGATCCTTAGGCGCAATAACAGTCGACTACTCAGAGGATGATGTCAGTGTGCTTGTCGCGTTAAAGGATTTGACGGGCGGAGTAGGGCCGGCTGCCTGTATCGATGCTGTGGGCCTAGAAGCTCATTCGACGGAACTGCAGGGCGTCTACGACGTCGTCAAAAATGCACTTCTCTTGGAGACTGACAGACCAGCCGTTCTAAGGCAGGCTATTCAGGCTGTGCGAAAAGGAGGAACGGTTTCAATTCCGGGAGTGTATGGAGGCTTGCTGGACAAAGTCCCCTTTGGCGCAGCTTTTGGAAAGGGAATCACAATGAAGATGGGCCAAACCAACATGCATAATTATATGAAACCCCTTCTAGAAAGGATCGAGAAAGGGCAGATCGATCCTAGTTACATCATCTCCCATCGAATTACTCTCGACGAAGCCCCGGAGATGTACAAAGTGTGGCGCGACAAGAAGGACCGTGTCACAAAGATCGTCATTGACCCATGGGTAGAAAAGGCCGTCGCATAAACAGAGCACGCAGGCGGAAATCCCTTCTGAAACCCAGAAGCCAAATAAGTTGAGGTCGGCACCAGGAGTGCGGACCTTAATTTACTAATGCCTCGATACCGCATCAGAATGCCCGAAAGATTCGATATCGTCTTAGGTTCCAAAGGAGGAGTGCCAGTAACAACCAAGCTAGTGTTGCGACGGCTATTGCGAAGGTTGCGTCATAAGCCTTCAATAACCACCACGAAGCGGCAGCAAATCCCATCAAGCCAAGGGCGCCGAGAGCTGCGCCTGCCGAATCCATGCTTGCGGCCAGGCGTCCACGGGCAGCACCGTCAGCTCCGATCTTCGCCTTCTTTTCCTTCTCATGACTTTCAATCAAACTGGCTCCGGCAGGAAAGATCGCCGGAAATGCAAGAAATAGCCCTCCAATGACGGGACCGAATCGTTTCCCTATGAGGCCAGCGATAACCGTACAAAGGCCACCGATTAGAAACCTGATTGCATACTGGTGAGGCTTCGTTTGTTTCAACGCTGCTAAGTGGCCAGAAATCACAGATATATCCTTACTTCAATAGCCTGTATAGACCGAGTGTGCCGAGAAACCAAATTGGCAGCAAAGCCAACGTCGTCATTAGCGTTGATAAAGGCAGCCGTCGCAAAACAAAACTCGATGCGGCCGCGTAGATGAAAAAGGCGCACGCACCTACGATCATGGATCGCGATTCCAGTGCAGCATACGCATTACCGTGCTGATGGACCATTAGCCCAAGCGTCGCGAGAGCAATAGATGGGGCAGCGCCAAAGAGTCCGGCAAAGCTCTTCGGACGCAGAACCTCTCCCAATACAGCGAAGAGACTGACAACGGCGCCGCCGATCAAAAACCTAAACAGAATCTCGCCCATATCGGCTATGCAGCTTTCTTAGCCTGTTTGATCAAACGCATTGCCTGCTTGGTTCCTCGACATCCTAGGAGGCGATACTCCTTGCCTTCGAGATTGTGATAGTTGACGAAGAAGATCTGGAGCTCTTTGACCCATTTGTTGGGAAGATCCGACAGCTTCCGGATTGCCGCATACATATGCGTTGCTTCGGCAACGGCGACAAGCCTGTCATTCCGAATCTTTTTCTTGCCGTCGAGTTGCTCGCCTTCTATAACTCCGATCAGTCGGGCTCTCACAGCCACACCGGGAAAAGCGGGTTGGTCCATTAGAAGAAGGACGTCGATGGGATCGCCATCCGGGGCTAAGGTTTGAGGCAAGAAGCCGAAATCGTAAGGAAACACCATGCCTGCGGGTAAAACTTTCTTCAAGGCGAAGACGGACTGTTTGGGATCAAACGCAAACTTGTTCCGGCTCTGTGCAGGTGTTTCGATGATGACCTGAATGAGATCGTCATCCTCAATGGGCTTTAGTATGGTAGGGTTCGCGAGCGACTTCATGAGAGATTCCTCTTACTTTTATGAGAAATGGCGTAGTCTTCTATGGAGTTTTGATGCATCCTGGACACACGCACGTGGAGCAGTCGCATCTCATTTGTCGATATGAAAACGATCCGCACCGACGAGATAGAGATCGCATACCTCAATGATGTGCCGCCAAACGGCAAACCGATCCTGCTTCTTCATGGCTGGACCGAGTCTCCGGTGGGTTTTTAGCAAATCTCCGCTGGCCTTCACAGAGCAGGGC
Source organism: Edaphobacter sp. FHG110511_03 (assembly GCF_059115365.1). Classification (NCBI taxonomy): domain Bacteria; kingdom Pseudomonadati; phylum Acidobacteriota; class Terriglobia; order Terriglobales; family Acidobacteriaceae; genus Edaphobacter; species Edaphobacter sp. FHG110511_03. The sequence continues at coordinate 15,731 of NZ_JBZYWL010000012.1, forward strand.
TTCCGAACGATTGCATCGTTTCTACACGGATTCGGAGGGACGCGCTTTCTATCGTCAGGCACCCTCGGACCGGGACCGCTGCTGCTGTTGCTCAAGCGCCCCTCAATCTTTTGGACGGCCTGGACATTCAGGTCGGTAACGATTGGGGGCACGCAGTGGCTATACCATGCTTCCGTCGCGAGCTTGGGAGATGGTCTAGAAGGCGGTAGCGACATGCGAGGCCAATGGAATTCATCTTTTGGGCTGCATACGGTAGATTCGCAGATCGCTAGGGTAAGGGTCTCTCTGTCGGTGATATCAACGGCAAGATTGACGGAGAGAGGAACAGGGAAGCAGGATGATGCACAAAAGGCAACTACTTCGCCTGGGGATCAAGCGATCGGTAAGACAAAAGCGGCAAGAAGACTGGGTAAGGAAGTTCCCTCCGTCAAAAGCGATCCTGAAGAAGGGCTAGGGAGGCGTTGGGTTGCTCGCCTCCCTTACCAGACAAGCTAGATCCGAGTCCGTCCCCTGCCATAGAGAAGATAGACAGCGATCAGACCGAGGATGATACTCAACCCTCCGCCGCCATAATAGCCAACGCCCGGCCCCATATAATATCCGCCGCCGCCTGCAACAATTGCCAGTACGACAATGAGAAGAATTAATAGCATAAACACCCCTTTGATTGTGGCAAATAGCGATCCGGTATCACCCACAGCAGAACTGCTGGGTGCATTCAATCCAATGAAATGGGTGCGACCAGATTCACATCTTGGATGCCAAAATTAAGGATTACGGAGGGTCATCAACCCACTCCTCGGAAGCGGACTCCATTGGTTGACCTTTAAATATCGAAGGCGCCTTGTGAAGGGAAGCCGCTCTAGTCCGAACTACCATAGTGCTCAACTCGTTGGCATGCAGAGATCAGCGCGCATCTCGCACGATTCCCTTCTCCGTGTCTTGAAGCACCTCTGATCCTTCCTCTAAAACACCTTTCATGCCGATACAAGCCTCACCTGTCATTTTCTTGCCGACAATCTCCCCGATCTTCTCCAAGCGGGCGACCTGCCCCTTCGCCTCTTCTAGGTGGCTTGAAAGGGCATCTTTTAGTTCGGGAGAGGTTCCTGCATTATTTCTACGCTCATATGTCTCCTCTGGGTATAGGTGGTCCGCTCGATGAGATTGCGAAGCTCACCACTTAGTTGCCTTTCTTTTATAAGGATGCGCTGGAGGATGCCACAGCCTTCAAAAACAGCGTCCTACTCCGCATACGAGGAAACGATCATGTCTGGTTTGCCGCCGATTCCCTATAACCCCTCTTATAGACAATCTACCGCTCGTTCCAGAGCCGCCTCAAGACAAGCGCGATCCCAATATTCCAGATGATCCGCCAATCGACCCCGACGCAATACCGCTTGAGCCGGATGATCGATAACTTGGCTCCATTCCGCTGAAATATGCAAGGCGCCAATCCCGGCCTACTCCTAAGAGGACGTAGCCAGTGAAGTCCAAATCCAGTCCTGCTAAACCACAAGACTTACGTCGGGAGCACAGGACCGCCGCGTCGTCGGACAAGGGAATGGAGTCTTGTAAGCTTATCGACCCCCTTGCAGTGGTCGGACGGGCGTTTTCATCAGTATTTTTGCTGCTTCTGCTATGCAGGAGAGCTCGCGATCCACGGGAAGCATCGCGTTTGTTGGGCTGAGCAACCAAGCTCACCCACGGGCACTCGTATTAATCGGTGCCCGCATCTATCCAGCGAAGACATAGCGCCCCATGGAGTATCCGATATGAAAAACCTGAGAAGAATCGCTTCAATCGCCGTCGTCCTGGGATCGTTAATGACGATCACGGCCAAAGCACAATCGCCGTCAGATGACGATAAGAAGTTTCTTGCCACGGCGGCACAATCCGACGTCAACGAAATCAAACTGAGCGAGCTCGCGGAACAGAAGGCAACCAACCCCGCTGTAAAGGCATTCGCAGCAAAGATGGTCACGGAGCATAAGAAGATGAGCGCGAGCATGAAGCCATTTGCCCAGTCGTGGGGTCTCAGCGCGCCTACCGATCTAGACGATGATCACAAATCGGACTACGCGAAGCTCAATGGCCTGTCAGGTGCTGATTTTGATAAGGAATACATGGATCTCATGGTGTCCGATCATTCGAAGGCCCTCGATCTATTTACCGATGAAGCAAAGAACACCAAAGATCCCAAATTCCGCGCAGCAGTGGTAAAGGGAAAAACTATGGTCGCCGCACACAAAAATATGGCATATGACCTGAAGAAGAAGCTATAGATTTCCTTCAAGCTCGCTTTCAACTGCATGAAGGGGTTGTCTGCACAAATGATAGGGCCCCTCAGGCCCCCACGCTGACAACCCCGAACAACTCGGGACGAGACAAGCGATCTTCTTGAAGAATGGCATCCTAGAAACTATGAACCGTACCCTTCTTCCTGGACGCCCCTATCCTCTAGGCGCCACCGCTTTAAGTAAAGGGACCAATTTCGCGATCTTCTCTCAGGATGCGACACGGGTCGACCTGTGTCTATTCGATAGGGATGGCAATCAGGTTGACTGTATTTCTCTTCGCGAGCGGACAGCGTTCGTTTGGCATGGGTTTGTACGAGACGTGAGACCAGGCCAACTCTACGGGTATCGAATCGAAGGCCCGTGGGAACCGGAGAAGGGACATCGATTCAACTACAACAAACTCCTTGTTGACCCTTACGCTAAAGCCATTGCCGGCAAGGTTGACTGGAAGGCACCTATTTTCCCATACGATCTCCCCTCCGGTGACGACCTGAAGATGGACACCCAAGACAGCGCGAACGGGGTTCCTCGAAGTGTAGTAGTCGACACCAAGTTCGATTGGGAAGATGACTGTCCACCGGAAACACCTCTTGCTGACTCAATTATCTATGAGGTCCATGTAAAGGGTTTTAGCGTGCGAAATCCGATCGTCCCAGAGGAGATCCGCGGTACCTATGCGGGGCTCGCCCATCAATCGAGTATCGACTACTTCAAAAAGCTCGGGGTGACAGCCGTCGAACTGTTGCCTGTTCATCATTTTATCGATGAAGGGCATTTGATTGATAAGGGTCTCGTGGACTACTGGGGGTATAACACCCTGGGATATTTCGCCCCAATGTCCCGATACAGCTCTTCCGGAGATGAAGGCGGTCAGGTCAACGAGTTTAAGAAAATGGTGAAGGCGTTTCACGCGGCAGGAATAGAGGTCATCCTGGACGTGGTCTACAACCACACCTGCGAAGGGAACCACATGGGTCCAGTGCTGAGCTGGAAGGGCGTCTGCAATAGCACCTATTACAGATCGGTTCAAGACAATCCCCGTTTCTACATGGACTACACAGGTACTGGGAACACGCTCAACGTTCGCAATCCGCAAGTCCTCAAGATGATCATGGATTCTTTGCGCTACTGGGTTACAGAGATGCACGTTGATGGCTTCCGCTTTGACCTAGCCGCCACCCTTGCCCGTGAGTTGCATGATGTCAGTAAATTGTCTTCCTTCTTCGATACGATTCATCAAGATCCGACCCTAGCGGATGTGAAACTGATCGCCGAGCCCTGGGATGTGGGCGACGGGGGCTATCAGGTTGGCCAATTCCCCGTTCTTTGGGCCGAGTGGAATGGCAGATATCGTGATACTGTACGGCGCTTTTGGAAAGGCGACCCTGGCCAGCTCTCTGATTTTGGTAACCGACTAACTGGATCCAGCGACTTGTATCAATTCGACGGCCGCAAACCCTATGCCAGTATTAACTTCATCACAGCCCACGACGGCTTCACCTTGTGTGATCTGGTTAGCTACAACGGAAAACACAATGAAGCAAACAAAGATGACAACAGGGACGGCACCGATCAGAACGATTCCTGGAACATGGGCGTCGAAGGCCCCACAGACGACGAAACCATAAATCGGATGCGGGAGCGTCAGATGAGGAACTTTCTTGCAACTCTGATGCTCTCCCAGGGAGTACCGATGCTGAACGGGGGCGATGACATAGCCCGTTCTCAGCAAGGCAACAACAACTGCTACTGCCAAGACAACGAACTCACATGGCATGACTGGAACCTTGATGGTTATCGCGAACGCATGCTCGACTTCACCGGCAAGCTGATCCACTTTCGCCTTGAGCATCCGAACCTTCACCGTCGCAAATTCTTTCAGGATCGCGAAATCCGGAGAAAAGGAGAGAACACAATTATTCAAGACATCGCCTGGTTCAACGCAGACGGGAATCAAGTTTCGGATGAGGTCTGGAATACTGCCTGGAGTCGTTCCATCGCGATATTGCTCAACGGTCAAACGCTACAAGTCATCGACGAAGAGGGCCATCCCATCGTCGACGACACATTCTTCCTCGTTGTAAACGCGGCTCAAGATGGAGTTGAATTCACGCTTCCACCTTCTCCTTCCGGAAAACCCTGGTGTCTGGCCATTGATACGGAGAACGCCGAGGATCCATTCGGCACTGCTGAACTGGCCGATAAGATCATCGTCGGCGGCCGCTCTCTAAAGCTGCTTAGCGATGCAGAAAATCAATAGAATTCCTTTCTTAGGATCCAGGTGGGCATCTTTACAAAACGTTCTTAGCAACTTTCACTTCGCCTCTGATCCTACGTCCTACGCTCGACCGTTCTCGCGTGCTATTCCAACTAGACCGACACCTCCTTGTTGCACAATTCACCTTGCGTCGGACCGGGATACCGTGATCGGTAAGCGCCGTTCAATAGCCTGAATGGATTTGGGACATCACACGGATATTTTCGTCTTAACCGGCTTGATATCTGTGGCATCCAGGCGACATAGTATGAGGGCTTGGCATCCACACCACGGTCGTGCTGCATCATAAGAAATCGTCATATCTCCATCCTTTGGCGAAGCTGGTCTTCGGTTAAATACAGGTAGGACAGGAGAGCAGACGACAGCATGCAGAGATCTTTGCGAGAGGTATTGAGATGGATGATTTGCGGTGCCCAAATTTGGATGCGTTAGGCCTTAGGTTGTTGGAAGCGTATCGCCAGCTTGGCGACGTGGAAATTGAATCCCCTTCTACTTCGAATCGGTTGAGTGCCCATTACCAAGTGAGCGTACTTGAAAAGGAAATCAGAAACCACTTTCAGGACTGCGCCATTTGTCACGCGATCAACTGGCAGAAGGAAGTGATGCGAGCGTTTTCTAAAAATGAACCCGCTTGGCGAGGGACGATGGCGAGTTGACCAGGCGAACGAGAACTCCGAAAACACTATACGAAATGTAAAAGAAAAACCGGAATTTCTCAGAGGGTTCCAGGGTCGGGATGGACCTCACCACTAACAGGAATTTTGCATTTCATGCATTGAATCGAGTAGTTGCCTTCGGCATCGACAGCACGAGCCGGTATTTCAATCTTTCCATCGCAGATGGGACACGTTGCAGTTTTGACGCCTGATCCCAGGTCAGAATCCATGGCGGGCCTCCTAAAGATTAGATGGCGGTGTCCGACTGAGCGTGTAACGGCATAAAGAAATGTAATTTGTGATCACTGAGAACTCCGGTCGCGGGACGAAAGTTGACGAGCCCGCGACCTAAGCTCCCACGAGCTAGGAGATGTCTCCTTTGCAGGCAGGATGGCCACAGTTGCAGGCTAATTCGACTGTATCTTTGTTCGCTTCACAGTAAGTGCTGCAGTATTTCTCCGTCGTTGTGCAGGTGCAGGAAGGATGCGCGCATTTCTTTTGATCGGCCATGAGTTTGCCTCACCTGAGATTGTGTCTCATGTTCTTGGATGCCTCCGACGTTCATGTCGCAGGCGCTGAGGCACAAACAGCAGTAGATTTCGATCGGAGATCACGATCCATCCGGGGTTGGAATGACAAACGCCGCACTCACGACTCGCGGTTCGCATCCAAATTTGGTAGGAGACTGTCAATGCTCGATCACGCCGAATTCATCCCCGATTTTCTGCTCAATATTCGGCTCGACGAAGGGCACGAGCCTTATGTAGTCTCCTGTTCGATGGTCGGAGTGGTTACCGGCTTTCGCGGGGTCGTGCGGAGGTTTGAGAGTAAAGATAGGTTGACATCTGAACCTGAAAAGATAGGGATTATTGCGGCTGAACGCTATTCAGTGCCCATTCAGGCGATTGAAGAGGAGCCAGGACAAACCAAGTCCTTCCCCATCAGTCTGAACGAGGGTCAGAATCTCTCAGTCATCCAAACCGATTCGACAGAGTAACCGGCACGAACGCGGGCTGCATAGATGAGGTCTTTGCCTCGATAGAAGCCAATGATTAAGGCGGACGTCCAATCTCTCTCTTCGGATGTCTGTCTCAACATCCGGGACTATAGCGCGGAAAAAATATCTATTCGTTACTTCCCAAGACAGACTCCTCATTGCTGCTCGTGAGAGGGATGGTGATGCCACGCTTACCGGTCGCCTGCTGAGTGGATTCTCGGCTGCGTAACTGGAGGCGACCACCGTCGACGACAGCGTCAAGTGCGTTACTTACGAGGTTAGAGATGACCTGACGGATCTCGCCGTCGAAACACAAGAGCTTTCTTTTGACGGATAAGCGTTTGTCCACGACGACCTTCGCGTTCGTGATGCGAGCCTGGTAGATCGAGAGGACCTCGGCGACGAGGCTATTGAGATCAACCTCCTGCGGCCCGCTGGATTGCTTGTGGAAGCGCAGCGTGTTGGTGGTGATAGCGGAGACGCGGCGAAGCTCGACTTCCGCCAGTTCCATATAGCTCTGTGCTTCTTTGAGAGTTTCGGCGCGGCGTGCGAGATAGAGTAGGTTGGTGACTGCTTCGAGGGGATTATTGATCTCGTGCGCGATCGAACTGGCGAGGCGTCCTACCACGGCAAGCTTTTCGCTCTGTATAAGGGCTTGCTCGGCCTTCTTTTGCGCGGTGATCTCCTGTGATGCCGCAGTAATGGCTTGTACCTCGCCATCGGAGCCGTAGACGGGGAAATAGCTGACGGTCCAGTAGCGGTAGTTGGAGGGGTCCGTGACGAGTGTACCCTCGAGCGGATAGTTGATAACGGGCTCGCCGCCCGCGACCTGATCGAAAAGTTGGCGGAGCCCTTCGATCGGGGCCATCTGCGTAAGCGTCTTGCCGACAATATCTTCGGGTTTGAGACCGAAGAAAGCAGCCTGGCGATTGTTCAGTCGAAGATAGTGATAGTCGTCGAGATCGAAGAGCGCGAGGCCTATGGGAGCTGTGCCGTAGATGGTGAGCAGCTCGGCGTGCTGACGTTCGGCCTCTTCAGTCTTGCGCTGGAGGGCTTCGCGATCGTGGTGTTGCTGGGTGACGTCGCGGAAGACAATCATCATGCCGTTTTCTACCGCGTGGCTCTGAATGCGGAACCACCGATTAAGCGGCGCACCGTAGAAAGCTTCGAAGTCGGAAGAAATGCCGCGCTCCATTGAATTACGATAGGCGTCAGCGAAAGGAGCCCCTTGATCAAGGGCGGCGGGGAAGAGCTCGTACATGTTGCGACCGACAAAGTCCGTACCGGCTGGCGCCAGTATTTCGATTGCGTGGCGGTTCAGGAAGGTGAAGTTATAGTCGCGGTCGAGGAATAGTATTGCGTCTGTGGTGACGTGAAAGAACTGCTCCATCTGACGATCAAGCAGTTCGTCCCGAGATATGTCATTTGAAGCCACACACTTCACAGTTGTAATTTTATGCGGGTTCCTCTCTAAACGGTAACTGCCATTCGGACGAAATTCCACGCAGGAACAGCTGCCATGACCTGAAGCGCAACAAGGAAAGTGAAAAAGTATTATGCATTTTCCAGTCGCTCCTTACGCATGGAAAACGGATTTGCGCTGTCGAACATGGACATTTTTGCAGGGTTTGAGCGAAGAAGTTGGCTCCATGTACGCCACTTAATCCCGAAATACTACACCAAATAATTCCGAAACTCGTCGCCATTTAAAGTCGAAAGCTACAGTTCAAGTCTTGGAATAAGAAACACGCTGCCGTGTTCCTCCTGCATGTCGCTTTCTCTTTGGACCGTTTCAAGCAAGAACCGTGCAGTTGCTGCCGCATGCAACGGCAATATGATGGAATGGTACGACTTTATTGTCTTCGCTACGTTTGCCGTACAGATCTCTCACGCCTTCTTCCCAGAGAAAAGTGAATTTGCTTCACTCATGGCCACGTTCTTGACGTTTGGGGTCGGTTTCCTCGCGCGCCCCTTAGGGGCTGCTATATTTGGCGGATATGCAGATAGAGTTGGGCGCCGGGCGGCGCTTACCGCTACCGTGTTGCTCATGGCTTTGAGCACCCTGATTATTGCGGTTTGCCCCACAGCGAGGACGATCGGGATCGCAGCCCCACTCATCTTGATCCTAGCCCGCCTGATGCAAGGGTTTTTCAGCAGATGGAGAGTGGTCGCCGCAGGGACTAGACGCATTGCGGTTTCGCAACATACTTCCCGGAACCCAATCAACGTAAAGACAGCCACTACGGCCTATCCAACGATCGGCATTCATCGGAGACATGAACAGTGCGTAGTCCTCTTTTGATTCTTCCGGGGCGCAACGACTCCGGACCCCAGCATTGGCAAAGTTGCTGGCAGACGCGAAGGCCAGATGCATTGCGACTGGAGCCTGACAGCTGGACCGCTCCTGAGCTCGACGACTGGATGGCAGCGCTGAATAGGGCAGTGGACATGTGTCCAGCTCCTCCGATTCTCGTGGCTCACAGCATGGGCTGCTTGCTAAGCGTCTGTTGGGCGCATCGTCATCGCCCGGACCAGTCGATCGCCGGAGCGTTCCTCGTGGCGCCTCCAAACTTCAAACGCGACGGTTTTCCCTCTCCGTCGTTCAGTCAGATTCCAGAGTCGCCGTTGCCTTACCCTGCGCTGGTCATTGCGAGCACGGATGATCCGTATTGCCCAATCGAGGTGGCCACCGGGCTGGCAAAAGGGTGGAAGGCGGGGTTCGTCTCTGTCGGGCCGCGCGGCACATTTCCACGGAGCCAGGCGATGGAGACTGGGAAGAGGGCTGGAATCTACTCGAAGCATTTGCAGCAGGACTTCACGTCCAGCTGTGATTTGCAAATTGCTCACACCTGACTCCGTGATGTAGGGCATGGTTCAAGCGGCGAAGGGTCTTTATAGTTCCTGAAAGTACCGATCTTCTGCCTCTGACACCTCGCTGTTGTTTTGAGAGTCATCTGGCGTAAATATTTGAGCGATAAATGGCGTAAGCGGCATCTCAGCGCTGCGGGCTGTCCTCTCACCGCAAAGAGGCTTGGGCGCAGGTTGTCTTTATGAACGACCCCGATTTACCGGGAAATCGGTCTCTACCAAATCGGAAGACGCGATGGAAATTCCAGCTTCTAGGTGCCGCTTGGTACCGGTAAGCCCCAAATAGTGCTCAAACATTTACGCCACTTTGCGATCCAAGCTACACGAGGACTCGTTGAGATCGTCGAGCGAGCTGAAACGATGTTCCCCGGATCGAACCGAGAAGCAGCATCGGGCGTGTGACTTTCACGCCATCATAATTTTGTCTGGGGTAATCGGGTATTCCCGGACGCGTTTCCCCGTCGCGTTGTAAATTGCATTCGCAACCGCAGCGGCGGTCCCGGTAATACCAATCTCACCTATGCCCCGTGATCCTAAAGGATTGAATTTCACGTCTGAAATATTGAGTACCGTAACGTCGATCGTTCCGATATCCGCATTTACCGGGACGTGGTACTCCGCCAAGGACTGGTTCACAACATGCCCGTACACCGGGTCGATATGCGCCTGCTCATGCAGTGCAAATGAAATACCCCAAACTATTCCACCCATCAGCTGATTAATACCAGTCTTACGGTTTAGAAGCGCGCCAATATCGTATGTCGCGACTACGCGCCGAACCTTTACCATGTGCGTATCTTTGTCCACGGCTACCTCAACAAAGACCGCACCCCAGGAACTCGAGCTCATGGAATCCTTCGATTCGGAAGGCTCTGCCGACCCCATTGCCTCAACCGGTTTGCCTCCGTTTCTAGCGATCAGATCAACAAGGCTTTCCGATTGCGAATGATTGTTCTTATTGATCAGCATACCGTCCTGCGCATCGATGTCGATCGTCTTCAGGCCATGTAATGGCGATCCAGTGTCTGCAATCGCCAGATCCGCAAGCTTCAACTTCAACTGCGTCGTGGCATCCTGGATAGCAGGCAGTACGGACGCAGACGATTGAGAGCCTCCTGATACAGGGGCCTTAGGTAAGGTCGAGTCACCAAGCTTCACTTCGACCGATTTGGGGTCTATTCCCAAGCCCGCCGCAGCTTGCTGCGCCATGATGGTATACGTTCCCGTTCCCAGATCCTGCGTGCCTGAGCCAACAAACATCTTTCCACCAGGCAGCATACGGACGACCGCCTGAGCCGCACTCCGATTAGCAGGATAGGTCGCCGTTGCCATCCCATATCCAATCAGCGCATTGCCCTCGACCGTCGTCCCCGGTTTAGCGCTTCGCTTTGACCATCCAAACCTTTCAGCCGCCTGGGCGTAACAGTCCCGCAGATGCTTATCTGTCCAGGGCCGGTCGTGACTTGGGTCTTTTTCGGCGTAGTTCACCAGACGCAGCTTTACGGGATCCATCTTCAACTTCTCGGCCAGCTCATCCATTGCGACTTCGAGCACTGCGGTTCCGGGAGCTTCTCCTGGCGCACGCATGAACGTCGAGACCCCGAGATTCACCTCAACGATCCTTGCGCTAACCGAGTTAGCCTCACTCATGTAAAGAGTCTTTGTAGGCCCTTCTGCATGCTCCACGAAATCCTCCATGACTGAACCATTCATCACGACGTCGTGTTGCATCGCCAGCAACTTGCCATCCGCGCCTGCACCAAGCTTGATTGTATTCACCGTCGCGGGCCGGCCGCCCACTGGACCAAACATCTGCCCGCGTTCAAGCACTAGCTTTACCGGTTTGCCTGTGACCTTCGATGCCATGGCGCAAAGAGGTACATGCGACCACATCGACCCCTTCGATCCAAAGCCGCCGCCAACCACCGGATTCACAACACGTACGTAGTCCAGCGGTATATTGAGCGACTTCGCTAGGGACATGCGAACCCCTGAGATGTATTGCGTTGCATCGTAAACGTTGAGCTTCTCGCCCTCCCACCAAGCGATCGTGGCATGAGTTTCCATCGGATTGTGGTGCTGAATGGGAGTTACATAGGTGTTCTCGATGGTGACAGAGGATTGAGCGAATGCTGCCTGCAGATCTCCGCGATGATTTCCTGCAGGTTCTTTACCCGGATTCTTTGGCCATCGAGCATCCCCGCGCCGTTCCATAAAGCTCAGCTGAGGAGGTTTGGGTACGTACTTCACCTTCAACATTGCAGCAGCAGCCTTCGCCTCGTTCAGGGAATTTGCTACGACCAGTGCGATAGGTTGCCCGTTGTACGAGACACTCGTGTCCTGAAGAAGGCTGAGGTTTCTTCGCGCGGGAGGTTGCGGAGGCGCCTGGCTAAGCTTTGGCGCGTTGAAAGGAGTCAGGATCGCAACCACTCCAGGTGCTCTATCAGCCGAGATGCGGTCGATCGACACAATGGTCCCGCTTGGAATGGTGGCTTGAACGATAAAGGCATAAACCATGTCTCGCTTCGAGAATGGCTGGGAGAACTCGGCGGCGTACTTCGCCTTGCCTGTAACCTTCGCGAACCCTTCATAGCGATGTCCAAGTTCTTTAACTGGTTTTGGATTCGTTTCCGTGGTCTGCATTATGCCTGCGGCCCTCCCGCTGTAGCTTGCGATGCAAGAGTCAATGCGCGCACCACACTTAGCTTTGCTAGCTCGATCTTGAACTTGTTGTGCTCGTAGCCCTTTGCCCCGTGCAGCAGGATTTCCGCTACGTGTTTGAAGTTCTCCGGGGTAGGCGGTTTACCCGCAAGAGCCTGCTCTGCCTCCATCTGACGCCATGGCTTGAGAGCCACCCCACCAAGCGCAATTCCGGAGGAAGTGACGATATTCCCGTTGACCTCAAGTCCGGCTGCGACAGAGATTAGGGCGAACGCATAACTGTTCCGATCGCGAACCTTCAAGTAGTAAGCGTTCTTTGCGAACTTTGAGGGAGGCAGGCTCACAGCTATGATCAGCTCATCCGGCCGTAATGCTGTCTCGACCCAAGGTGTGCTGCCCGGCAGCCGATGGAAGTCCGCAAACGGGATCGTCCGTTTTCCCTTTGGCCCTTCTACCTCAATCTTCGCAGTGAGCGCGGCCATCGCGACACACATATCCGACGGATGGGTAGCGATGCAACTTTCACCACTGGTTGCTCCCTTGTCGGTCTGCCCTAAGATCGCGTGAATCCGGTTATATCCGTGTACAGCTGCGCAGCCCGAGCCGGGATTACGTTTATTGCAGGCAGGAAATTCGACATCCGTGAAGTAATAGCAACGCGTCCGTTGCAATAGATTTCCGCCTGTCGTGGCCATATTCCGTAGCTGTGGAGACGCGCCGCTTAGCAGCGCTTGAGAGAGCAGCGGATACTTCTCTTTGATCGTTGGATGGTCTGCCAGATCTGAGTTCCGCACCAATGCCCCGATCGTTACACCACCATCCGGATCCTGAGTCACCTGTTTTAGATTGAGACGGTTTATATCCACGAGCACCGTCGGCGCCTCGACCCGATATTTCATCAGGTCCACGAGGTTTGTTCCGCCAGCCAGAAACTTCGCCCCACGCGCCGCGCCCGCGTGTACGGCCTCCCTGGACGTAGTCGCCCGCTCATAATTAAAGGTGTTCATGCCGATACTCCTCTAGCTACCGCCCGCACTGCAGCGACGATGTTGGGATAGGCTCCGCAGCGGCAGATGTTGCCGCTCATCCGCTCCCTGATCTCGTCGTCAGTCATCTCTGGCCTGTCTGTCTTGCCTGTATGCAGGCTCACAATCGAGAGAGTCCCCCGCTTGTGCTCTTCAATTGCTGCAACCGCCGAGCAGATCTGCCCGGGTGTGCAATATCCGCACTGGTACCCATCATGTTCAAGAAAAGCTGCCTGCATTGGATGAAGCTCGCTCACGTCCTGTGGATCGGATTTCTTCGCCAGCCCTTCGATGGTCGTAATCTTTGATCCCTCGGCAGCGAATGCCAGGATCAGACAGGAGTTCACTCGGCGGTCATCAACGAGGACCGTGCAAGCGCCACACTGTCCGTGGTCACAACCCTTCTTGCTGCCGGTCAGATCCAGATGCTCTCGCAGAGCGTCCAGCAATGTCGTCCGCGTATCCAGTGAAAGAGCTTGCGCCTTGCCGTTCACCGTCAATGTGATCGGTCTCGCTGTATCGGGGACTTCTGCAATTGCCATCTCAGGCAGACCGACAGCCACGGCGGCCGATAAAGCTCCGGCAGTCTGCATGAAACGTCTTCGCGTCAGTTCAGAGCAGAGGCCGCTGTTTTCAAGTTCCCGTTCTTCGTGCTCAAAATCTTCGTAGCTGGGATCGGTGCATAGGGGATCACTCATTCGCTGAAACTCCAAATCAAGCGCAATCAATGTTTAGATGCAGACTTTAACACCGACGGTAGCGGAGGACATGGGTGGTTGGTTCATCGCCTCTCTGACCATCGTTGTAAGCGGTGTGTTCCTAGGAGGAACCATGTCAATGGTTCTGGGGCTATTTCGCTACGTGTGGCTCAGATGGAAATTCTCGCGGTCTGGACACTAACGCGCCAGCCCCCGAAAATTAGGACTTCGGCTACTTCCGAACGCGTCGTCGAACTGCCCGTAAAGTCCGGTTTTCGGCAACTTGGCTTCGCGTCCGTCTTTCCTTTTCACTGAGAAGCTGCGATGCAGATTCATCCAAGGTAGAAAATTAAGAAATAGCGGAAATCCTCCAAAACTTAGGAGGTGGCGATGGAAGTTGAGGAAGTTGACGTTGTCACAGAAGATCTATGCGTGATTTATGGATGTGAGCTGGTCAGAAGAAACAGGAAAACCGCGACTCCGACGACCAAAACCTAGACGAACAAAGCAGAAGCGAAAGAGTCATGAAGAAAGGCCAAGGGCATCGGAGAAGTATACAAACTATACGAAATAAACCAGTTTTGATTTATGGATGACTCTCGCTTTTATTTCGCCTAAACGCTGCTGAACAGCAAGTGATAGTCTGCCGCACTTTTCCGCACGCGCGAGGAAAGGCCTCGGCGATCTTCCGTTTGTCCAAGCGTCAATAATAGCGACCACACATATGATCTGATTTCTGCTAATGGGCCATCGCTTCACTCCGGAAGTTCATGGGTAAAATCCGTTTCCAGCCCACCGAGATGGTCGTTGACTTCTATCCCCTTAATTCTTACGGCGACCTCCCAGTCTGTGCCTTTGTAATCAACGTCGAAGGTCTGGGGGATGCTCCCCGCATCCCATGCCAGTTCGACAAGGGATCTGGCGAGGGAGAGCTTGGCTGTCTCTATAGGGTTCGTAGGCATTTCAAAACCCTCCTGTAACGGTTGGATGCTCGCTGATGTCCGCAGGGCTGCGACGCTACTCCTCCAGCGTCCCTTTCAATGATTCAACCGCTTCCGCCAGCTCGTCTCGATCGAATGCTATAGGGCTCGGTTAAGGAATCGGGTCGCGTCAAGACGCAAACAGAATTACCGTGTCCTTCACTTACTCCGGGTGAATAAGAAAACCAGCTCTGTCGGTCGCCTGTTGCCTGTGAGGCGAACCCTCACAATTGGTTGGTGCATGAGACTTCATACCGTCTGCAACATCGCAGGCGGAATCCAGCAACGACCACCAAATTTGCTAAACGGACATCCTAATAACTGGTGGTGTCTGCGCAAGGCCCGCCTCGAGCGCCTCAAGTCAAGAGCGTGCGCTCCGTCTCAAGGGTCTCGGGGAATGCCGGGGAGGCCTCTCCGAGGCCCATAATAGAAATGCAAGTGCCAACGCTTAGTCCTCGAGCCAAACAGGAATTCCCTGAATCACCTTGTTTGGTGTATTAACGATTCACGTTCGTTTGAGAAAGACCGTTTGTGCGAGATGGAGTCGATTTTTCTCAACCCGATCGTATTGTTGTTGAGCCCTACAGCTTAGCGCCTCGAAATCGAAACCTTCCAGCCGAGAGTCCGTCCTAGAAACCACCAGAAGTGCTTTCCAGAGGCACAGTTTTCCGTGTATGCCCAGCACGAGCAATTCGAGTGACTCGAACATCGCGAAATCAGTTGAACCGGTATGACCAAGTTTTAGTCGTCCTGCTTTTTCAAGAATCCATCCGCCCACTTCTTTGATAGGGCTTGGGCCTGGACCGATCCTTTCTGCGATGGCACCGAGAACGTGATCATCGTCTCGAATCGCCGGCAACAACACTGAGGCAAGATCTCGAAAGTTTTGATCATCATGTTGATCCCGCATCGCTTCGAGGAGTTGAAGAGCTATACGGGCACCACCAAGGTGATCGTTTACATAGGTGACAAGGGGGTCCGACATGCGAATACCTCTCAATTAGTAGACGAATACGAGAGAAGGTTGCGGTCCACTTTACGAGAATGCATTGTGGGATTCTGCCTGCATAGCACCCGGCATGCGGGATCACCAAGGCATAAGGAGAGCGTCAAATGATGCAACATGGCAGGCGGCCCACCAAGTCTGTAAATCTGACATCACAGATTCAGGGAGTCACGGCCCGACTTCCGATTGAGCGCTACACTCGCAGTGCTGGGCGCTCCACCAAGTACCTCAGCTTGGTGTGCTTTGGTCTCGGGGAGGTCCACGCACTACTTCCCCGAGATCCTTCGAAGATTTCCCGAGGAAGCGAGGGTTCAACTGGGAATAGTTTTGGATGCTTCCGGGAAGATGATTGGCCTCTATGGATTTTGGAGTCCTGCACCGGTCTATGAATATCGCCTTGTGCTGGAACAGGTGGCATCGATAGAAGTCAATCCGGAGAAGTGACATAACGCGATCCGGCGGTCGATTCAGAGCACAAACAAAGGTCGGTGAACCACTTGTCCACTCCTGCGGGGGGTGTTCGAAATCTCCCTCGGCCTACGACTTCACCATCTTGGTTGACCGTGCAGTAATGGCTCCAGACATCTCCAAGGTCGATACCAATCGTCATCTCGACCTTCGAGTTGCTGTGTGGAACTTCAAAGATAGGGTGTTGCGCCGTCTTTAATGGCGAACAGTCTCTCCGATCGGAACGACCTGCTCATCCTATTTTTCGGCAACTTCGCCCGACGTTGCCGGTAATCCGTTTTGAGGGACTTCGGCTCCATTCAATCCTCTTTCGATCATCGGGAATGGAACAGGTCTACAGGGATTAGCGCCAAGTAGAGCGCGCTCCCAACACATCCGCCAAAGATGAAGACCCAGCCGACCAGTCGGCTCAATGAGAGCCCATCAAAAACGACGGTTTGTGAATCGCTCTAAATCGCTCCATAAGCTATGTCACAAACAAACAAAGTGAGAGCCGATGCATTGGGGAACCGAAACTCGGTTTGACTTGAGGCCCCCGATTTCTGCTTTCAGTGCATAGATGCTTTCTGCAACACATTCTGCAACAAGCGAATGGCGTCGAGCCGTTGAGCGGTGGAGCAGACGCAGGACACAATCCAAGGTTTGCTCCGTTCCGCCACCAGAGAAGCATCCGCTCAGAATCCCGGCTTGCCCCTCCGGAATCTTCGATCGGGGTTTAGGCCCTGGTCGTGGCCGTTAAACGCACAGTGATCCGATGATCGGAGCTTCTCGTGACACAATGGTTCTGCTTCCCCGGCATAGAATTTAGGTCACTGAACCGAAGAAGGATCATCTGCTATGTGGATTGTTCGGCTGGCACTCCGGCGACCTTACACGTTTGTCGTCATGGCAGTGCTGATTCTGGTCCTGGGTATCGTGAGCATCGAGACGATGAGCACGGACATCTTCCCCACCATCGACATTCCTGTCGTGACCGTGGTGTGGAGCTACTCCGGCACCAGCCCCGACGAGATGGAAAAGCGCTTCACGACGATCAGTGAGCGCTCGATGACGACGGCGGTCAACGATATCGAGCACATCGAATCGCAGTCCGTGAGCGGCATCTCGGTCATCAAGATCTTCTTTCAGCCTGGGACCAAGATCGAAGCCGCGGTCGCGCAGGTGACAGCGGTGAACCAGACCATCCTGCGCATTCTTCCTCCGGGAACGACTCCGCCGTTCATTCTCCAGTTCAGCGCATCCAACGTGCCGATTCTGCAGGCGGTAATGTCCAGCGACAAACTGTCGGAGTCTGACCTCTACGATCTCGGGCTTCAGTTCGTGCGCACCCAACTGGCGACGGTACAGGGCGCGCAGGTTCCCGCGCCATATGGAGGTAAGGCGCGCCAGATCATGGTCGACCTCGATCTGGGCCAACTCTACTCCAAGGGTCTATCTCCGACCGACGTCGTCAACGCGCTGACTGCGCAGAATCTCATTCTTCCTGCTGGAACGGCAAAGGTGGGAACGACGGACTATATCGTCCGCACCAACGCGAGTCCCCAGGTTCTCGACCAACTGAACGACCTGCCCATCAAGAGCGTGAACGGTGCGATGGTGTACATCCGCGATATCGGCCACGTCCACGAGGGCTTCGCGATCCAGCAGAACATCGTTCGCGTCAACGGTCAGCGAGCCGTTTTGTTGACGATCCTGAAGGCGGCTTCGGCCTCGACGCTTGACATCGTCAAGCGAGTGCGCAAACGGCTGCCGGTGATTCAGGCGGGCCTGTCCCGCGATCTGAAGATCGACCTGCGATTCGATCAGTCCCTCTTTGTGCGGGCCGCGCTGCAGGGAGTCGTCCGCGAGGCGATCATTGCCGCCAGCCTGACGGCGTTGATGATCCTGCTGTTCCTCGGAAGCTGGCGCAGCACCCTGATCGTCGCGATCTCGATCCCTCTCTCGATCCTGACCTCGATCATCGTGTTGAAGTTCCTTGGCCAAACGCTGAACACGATGACACTTGGCGGCCTCGGGCTCGCGGTAGGCATCCTCGTCGACGACGCGACCGTCGAGATCGAGAACATCCACCGCAATCTGGGGCAAGGAAAAGAGATCGAATCTGCGATTCTGGATGGGGCTGCTCAGATTGCCGTACCTGCTTTTGTTTCGACGCTCGCCATCTGCATTGTCTTCGTCCCGGTGGTCTTCCTTTCGGGGGCGGCGAAAAGCCTCTTCACTCCGCTCGGCATGGCCGTGGTCTTCGCCATGCTCGCCTCGTATCTGCTCTCGCGAACCCTGGTCCCCACGATGGTCAAGTTTCTTCTGGCCAGTGAGGTGGAGATGTATCAGGAGCACGAGCCGGGCGCAGAGCACGGCTCTGTTGCCGCAAAGGCGCACTGGATCTGGCGCATTCACTTCCGCTTCAACGATGCCTTCGAACGTTTTCGCGCGCGCTATCACGGTGTGCTCGACTGGGTTCTTGGCCACACGGCCTTTTCGCTGGGATGCTTCGCTCTGTTCATCGCCTTCTCCGCCTGCCTGCTGCCATTCATCGGGCAGGACTTCTTTCCCACAGTCGATGCCGGAACCTTCCGGCTGCACGTCCGGGCTGCTCCTGGAACCCGTATCGAAGAGGTGGAGCGCATCTTTAGTGAGGTCGACGCGACAATTCGCGACGTGATCCCGGCGAAGGAACTCGACCTCATCCTCGACGACATCGGGATTCCGAATGGCAGCTTCAATCTCGCCTTCGGTGACGGTAGCCTGACCGATGTGCAGGATGGCGAGGTCCTGGTCGCGCTCAAGGAAGGCCATCATCCTACGATGGACTACCGCATCCGCCTGCGTGAGGTCTTGCAGAAGAAGTTTCCCGATGTGACGTTTTACTTCCAGGCCTCCGACATCGTGAACCAGATTCTGAACTTCGGCCTGCCTGCTCCCATTGATATCCAGATCAGCGGTCGAGCCTTCTACTCGAACTACGAGGTCGCCAAGAGGATCCGGCGTGAGGTGGCCGCGATTCCCGGAACGACCGACGTGCACATCAACCAGGTGGTCTATGCTCCCGAGTTCCTGGTGAACATCGACCGCAGCCGCGCTCAGACGATCGGACTGACGGCCGGTGGAGTCGCCAACAGCATGCTCTATGCACTCGCGGGCAGCGGACAGGCCTCTCCTAACTACTGGCTGAACCCGCAGAACGGCGTCAACTACTCAGTGGTAGTGCAGACCCCGCAGTACCAGATGGACTCCATCGAAAAACTGAACAGCATCCCTGTGACGACAGGAAACGCGCGTGGGGTTGCCACGGACCCCGCTGCGGCCGCCCCCGTTTTGAGTGTCGCGCCAGGACCGCAGATGCTGAGCAATCTCGCGCACGTCGATCGCAACTTCAGCCCGGCAGTTACGAATCACTACGACGTGCAGCCGGTCTTCGACGTCTTCGCCGATGCCCATCGCCGCGACCTGGGCGGCGTGGCGCGGGATATCGACAAGGTCATCGACAAGTATCGCAAGGAGCTTCCCCCGGGAACGACGATTACGATGCGCGGACAGGTGAAGAGTATGCGCGAATCCTTCACCGGCCTGGGCCTGGGAATGATCTTCGCCGTGTTGCTCGTCTACCTACTGATGGTGGTGAACTTCCAGAGCTGGCTGGACCCGTTCATTATTCTTACGGCGTTGCCTGGAGCCGCATGCGGCATTCTCTGGATGCTGTTTCTGAGTGGCACCACCTTTAGCGTTCCATCGTTGATGGGAGCCATCATGACGGTCGGAGTCGCGACTGCGAACTCAATCCTGATGGTCACCTTCGCCAACGATCAGCGTGCCGCGGGCCTCAGCGCGATCGAGGCCGCATCGTCGGCGGGAGCCACTCGTCTGCGCCCAGTCCTGATGACCGCACTGGCCATGATCATCGGCATGCTGCCCATGTCACTGGGCCTGGGCGAGGGCGGAGAGCAGAACGCTCCTCTAGGCCGCGCTGTCATCGGCGGCCTGATTGTCGCGACCTTCACAACGCTCTTGATTGTGCCGTTGATTTATAGCCGACTTCGCAGCAAGGAACCAACTGTGATTCAGATGGAAGAGGTGTCAGAGTAGAAGGCACCCCCCAGAGAGAAAGAAGATGACTCAAATCACCAAGGCCGATTCCGTTCGCTCCAGCCGCGCCCCTTATATAAGCGTTGCCGCGTTCTTTTTGTTCCTCCTCGTCCTGGGGATCGTCTTTCTGATCCCGAAGCTGCATCACCGTGATGCTCTTGAGGCTGAGGCCAGAACCGCCGCAGGACCTCCGACGGTCCTGGTGACGAAGCTCAAGCAGGGCGAGGCGGGAGGTCACATTGAACTTCCTGCAACGGTACAGGCCTTTGACCAGACGCCGATCTATGCGCGTACCTCTGGCTACGTAAAGGCCCGATATGCAGACATCGGAGACCACGTCCGTAAGGGCCAGCTCCTGGCAGAGATCGACGACCCACAGACTGCACAGGCGCTCATGCAGGCTAGAGCAAGCCTGCTTCAGACAAAGGCGCAGCTGCAACAGGCCGAGGCGAATGCGAAGCTTTCAAAGGTTACCAATGAGCGCTGGCAGAGCCTCCAGAAAGAAGGCGTTGTCGCTCGACAGGATGCCGATCAGCGTCTCGCGCAGGCAAACGCCGATATCGCCAACGTCGCCGCAGCTAATGCAAACATCTCGGCTGGCGAGGCCAATGTCCGCTCCCTCTCGGAACAAGCCTCCTTTGCTCGCGTCGTAGCGCCGTTCGATGGAGTCATCCTTTCGCGCGGCATCGACCGGGGATCGTTGATCAGCTCAGGGAGCCAAAACAGCGTGACCGAGATGTTTACCATCGGGCAGGCTTCCGTGGTGCGTGTCTTCACCAACGTTCCGCAATCGAGCGCCGTCGGCATTGTGAAGGGGCATCTCGCCAGCGTTGCTTTTCGCGAACTTCCTGGCAGGATCTACACCGGCAAGGTCGAACGCACCAGCCAAAGCATCGACACCAACACCCGCACGCTTCTCGTTGAAGTAGACCTGAAGAATGACGGTCGAATCCTGCCGGGTATGTATGCAACCGTTAGTTTTGACCTGCCCCCTGGGGCAGGAGCTCCCGTCCTGCTGCCGGCCAATGCGCTGGTGATCCGGATGGCCGGACCGCAAGCGATAGTCGTTGATTCAAATAACGTAGCTCGCTTCCGTTCCATCGCCCTTGGACGAGACTTGGGAACGGAGACTGAAGTTGTCGGAGGTCTCGAAGCCGGAGATACCGTCGTCCTGAGCCCGGGCGATGCCGTTACGGATGGAGCTAAAGTTCAACCTCAGATGAGGCAGTAGAGACCTTTTCATATACTCTGAAGAGTCGCACGATAAGGAACTGTGATCCTCGAGCTGAAGGCCTGATAACAGACAAGGACTCGGAGACGGGGCTCAATGAGAGCGACGACGTTTTCAATGGGCTTGCAACTGTCCAAGCCATAACGACAGCCGCGAAGAATAGACCAAGAAAGCCCAGACTATTCGGTCTGGGCTTTCTTTTCGCAATAGCGCGGCTGTACTCGTCGATTACGATGGTCAGCCAAGGTCGCGAAGTCTGCCCGTCTTCCCGAACCAGAAGGATGCCGAATTGTGCATGGTCTGCCTGCCAGATGGTGTTTGATCGAGCCGCTTCTCGCCGATGCACCAGGTCGTAGCCTTCGCTGTAAGCCTTTGTGCTTTGATGTGCAAGAGTGAGCAGGCCGCTTGGAACTTCCGCACGAGATCATAGACAGTTCCATATGCGGGTATTGGCTCGCCAGTTGCTTCTGCGAAGGCCCGCACCTGCCGGCAAATTGACCTGACCGGGAGAGGCGGTCTCTCAAGCGCCAGTCCTTCTATCGCCGTCTTAATCATTGGAGATACAACCCGTCATCCGAGCGACGTCGGCCGAGGGTGTTGCGAGGAGCCTGCACAGGCTACTAAATAAGCTGTGTCGTGTACTACCCGTGCTTGACTAAGTCGTTTGGCACGAGCTATTTTCGGGGTCGTGCGAAATTGTAAGTGTTCTGCTGAAATGCGTCGGTTGGAGCGACGAGGTTTTTGGGAAAAGAAAGTCTTCAGCCGTCTTGGTTTCTTTCCCTGGGAGTGCTCCTTTTGTAGAGTACGTCGCCTCGTCCGAGACCGGGGCCAAAGGCGAGATCAATAAACTCCTAATTGTAGTAATGGGAGTAACCCGTTTGTTTGCAATAGGATAATAGTTGACGTTGTTAGAGCGTTTAATTGCCGGAATTACTGTCAGTATAAATTTACATGGGACAGATGGCTTTATTAGTGATTGTTCCAAGATTTGGCCCATCCCCACTCCATAAGTGGTAGTGCTCTCACCCGATTCCGTTGGCTACCATTGCGCCGCTCCGGTTTTTCATCAGGAGCGAGGAAAGCTAATGGCGATGAGTGTGCCGATAACTTGCATAAACAAGACTCCGCGCTACGACCCGCACGAACGGATTAGTCACGTGGGAGGGACGAACGACGACGGTACCAGATGGAAGATGACTCTGGACCGAGCGATAGATGGCATAGAGCTAGGAAAGTGGGAGTTCTGGACGATGGGTGGTGGCAAGAGAGCTGATGTCATCATCGCAACCCACAACGGGCGCAAATACCTGAAGACGACAGCGGACGGCGTCCAGCCGGACAACTTGCTGAAACTACTCGAGTGCCCATAGATGAACTAAGGGATGGGTAGAAGCCGTGTTCGGATTGATTCAAATGTTTCCATACACGACGGAAAGTTTGCGCACACCCGATGTTTCACCACTGACATTACAGAGAAGAAACGCGCCGATGAGGCTTCCCCTTCGGTTGGCAGCCATCGTCAAGTCTTCCGAGGATTCGATTCTCAGCCAAGATTTGAACGGAGTTGTGACAGTTGGAATAAGGGCGCTGAATGTATCTTCGGCTATACGGCGGAAGAGATGATTGGACGACTGAGCACACTAATCATCTCCGCAGAACTCCAGGATGAAGAGCCTGTGATTCTCTGCGCGTAGCTCTCCTGCAAGAATGGCGGCGATCTCGAGCAGATCAAGTTCCTTCTCGGCCACTCCTCGATCCAGACCACCGAACGTTATCTGGAGTCGGAGCAAGACATTGAGATCGCGGTGAACGACAACCTGAGACTTTACTGGAGACCGCGACTTCTCGCGAATTTTGGGGACGCCACAATTTGACGAGCGGGGTGCTAATATGCAAACACCTTGCACGGGAACAAGTTTGGTTTTTAGCAATGATGCGACCCGAACCCCAATTTGACTGAGCATGGCAACAGATGAGAACCGAGGAAAACACGATGGAACAAGGAACAGTGAAGTGGTTTAACGATGCCAAGGGGTTTGGCTTCATCAGCCGTCAAAACGGCGAAGACGTTTTCGCACATTACTCCGCAATCACCACGAGCGGCTTCAAGAGCCTCCAAGAGGGGCAGGCTGTGCAGTTCAATGTGATTAAAGGGCCCAAGGGATGGCAGGCAGCCGACATTCAGCCTCTTTAAGGTGTTTACTTCTTTGCGAAAGGGACCGGCTTAGCAGACTCGCGGTCTGAAGGCGTTTGCTGATTTCTGGGCCCCACAAAGTAACGACAATTGCGTGATCAAAATACGACGAACGATTAGATAAACGACACCCCCCTACACTAACGACGCCGGGGCACTGGAGCAGCGCCTCAGCCACGACGTCACAAAGACACCCGCCGTTGATTTTCGACTGCCTGCCCCATCGATTTCTGTTCATAAAACGCATGAGGCTCCACGGATTCGGCATGTAGCGCGGTATAAGAAACTCATTCTAATTGGAACTCTGTCGATATAACTTGGGAGCCCTTGAACCTCGAATCGTACGTCCTCGGTGAGGAGATGCTTGCATCTCTTTCCGCGACCGCTTACTCTAATGGAGTGGGTGGGTAAGTCCTGAGTAATCCGCGAAGCCCCCAAAAAGGGTATCGTAAGCGCGGTGTAAACGCGTCGGCCTCAGGGGCCACCCGAAATATCTTAGAAGCCCTCCAGCATTGGGGGGCTTTTCCTTTGCGAGAGTCATGTCTGTCGAAGAAGTGTCGATCTACTTGGATGAAAGCGGCGATTTAGGGTGGAAGTTCGACGCCCCCTACCTCGCTGGAGGATCGAGTCGGTACCTCACAATCACCGCTTTGTGTGTTCCGCCCGGAAAAGACCATTTCGTGGATCGAGCAATAAGGCGGATGTATGAGAAGTACCACTGGCCGCCAGGTAAAGAGAGAAAGTGGGTTCAATTGAGCGCCAACCAACGCACTGAATTCGCGGAAATCGCTCTTGAGCTCTTGGGCGACCACCACGACATCGCAGCTCATGCGATCGTCGTGAAAAAGCAAAACGTGGCTGCTCACATCCGCTCAGATGGAAACAAACTCTATAACTACATGATAAAGCTTGCCTTGCTTAAGAAGATGGCCACATTCGACCACGTTACATTCGTGCCTGACCCAAGATCAATCAAAGTCAAAAGCGGGAATAGCCTGAATGCCGTCTGCGAAGGCCATGTTGCCGGAGTTGTCGATCGTGAGGACTCCTAGATGTCACAAACGACGGTTTACGAATTTCTCTAGATCGTCTCATATGCCATGTCATAAATAAGATCCATTGGTCGAGGCTCGATGAGTGCATCAACTTGTTAGCACCATTCGACGTTAGTCACTGATCTACTTGGTACACAATCAAACCACTATTCGGCGCGCAAGGTCACTGCTGGCTCCACGCGCGTTCCAGCGCGAGCGGGGATAAGGATTGCAACGATAGCTACGAGGGACAGAAGCAGCGGAACAACGATGTACGTCACCGGGTCATAGACGCTGATCTGGAACAACAACGTCTTAAGCGTGCGCGATACCGCCAGCGCAGTACCGAGCCCTACCGCCAAGCCCACCAGCAACATGCGCAATCCGTCATTTGCGATCAAGCGCAGGATATCGGCTCGCGTGGCTCCGAGAGCCATACGCACGCCGATTTCCTGTGTCCGCTGCGTCGTCATAAACGCAATGAGGCCATAAAGGCCGACAACTGCTAGCACCAAACCCGTCAGCGCAAAGACTCCGAGGAGTGTCGTTTCAAAACGCGGGCGGTCCGCCATCCGGCCAATGGTTTGATTCAGAGGCTCCATTACAACCGGAATGGTGCGATCAATCGAAGCAACCTCCGACCTGACCCATGGTCCAATCGTTGAAGCCGGCATCACAGAATCGATGACGACAATCAATCTGTCTCCGCCCCAGTCGTCGGATACGCTGCGGCGGAGCGTGTACATTTCCGGATCGCTTTGTGCTGTGAGTCCATTGTTTTTGACGTTGTCTGCCACGCCAACGACCATGGCTGCTGCGCCGCTGCTGATATGCGCGCCCGGAAGGAGTCGTTTTCCAATGGAATCCTCACCGGGGAACAGGCGCTCGGCCAATAACCGGCTAAGAATCACTTCGCGCTCGGTGCCGGTACGCTCCTGTTCCATAAAATTCCGTCCGCGCATAATTGGAATGTTGAGTACGCGAAAATAATCGGGCGTGACGGATCGGCCCACAGCAGTTCCACCGGTCCCTGGAGGGATCGGTGGCTTTCCCTGTACGTGGAGATCGGAGTACCGAAAGCCCAGCGACCCTCCCGGCGGAATCGAATCAGCCATTGCCACCGCACGTGTGCCGGGTAGCCGCCGCAGCGATGATTCAAGACGAAGGTAGTAGTCCATGACCTTCTGATTGGTGTTATAGCGCCACCAGGGAAGTGCCACCTTCACAGTGAATACCCCGCCCGTGTCAATTCCGAGATTCTGCTCTTCAATTCTTGTAAAACTACGCAGCAACAGGACCGCACCCGACAACAAAATGACGCTGACGGCGATCTGCGCAGTGACCAGGCTGCGCCGTAGAAAAGCATGACTGCGTGACAAGGATGCCTTAGAGGTGAGCGCGGCCAACCCCGGCTTTTCGAGCGCGGCGGCGAGACCGAAGGCCACTCCGCAAAGGCATGAGACCAGAGCCGCAAACACCGCGATACGCAGATCTAGGTGGGTCTTGCTGATAAATGGAATTCCGGTCGGAGCGAGCCGAACAAATACCATGACCAGTGCTTGCGCCATCCCAAGTCCGGCGAGTCCGCCCGCGAATGAAAGTAGCAGTGCTTCCGTCAGCGCTTGGCGAATGAGCCTGCCCCTGCTAGCGCCGATCGCCGCACGAACCGCAAGCTCGCGCTGCCTCCCCACTCCACGTGCCATCATCAAACCGGCTACGTTCGCGCACGCAATCAGCAAAACCGCAAGGACAAACCCAAAGAGAACCCAGGCAACAGGTCGCGCCTCCTGCGTCTCGCGATCGCGCAGCGTCCGGATGCTGAGATGAGTTTCACTTTTCGCCGAAGGAGGAAACCATTTGAGGTCGTCGTCGAACAAAGGCCGCATCTGGGAGTATGCCTGCGCCACGCTGACCCCGGGCTTGAGCCGCGCAAATACGCGTTCTGGGTACCCGAAACCCCCATTTACCTTCTGCTGAACTGCGGGATCGAGAGCAAAAGGAGAGACGATATCTGCTGCTTCCAGAGTAGGAAACTGAAAATCCTTGGGCAGGACACCCACAACTCGGACCGGATTGCCATCCACATTGATCATACGGTCCAGGATGTGCGGGTCGCCGCTGTAATGCCCCTTCCACAGCCCGTAAGAAATCATCACCACGGGAGGTCCGTTGGGACGATCTTCCTCCGGCAAAAAGTTGCGGCCAAGCACCGGGGAGATTCCGAACAATGGAAGAAAGCTCGCCTGGAATGAGATGCAGCCCAGTTGCTCCGGATCGTTTTCAACCAGGTCGCAATTGTGCACCATCGTGCTCTGCGCCGCGATGGTCGAAAAGGGTGTTTGATTCTTCTGCCATTCCACGTAGAAGCGACCCATCACGAACTCTTGCTGTTCCAGCGAGTGCACGAATCCCACCGAAACGATTCGGCTTGGGTTCGGATACGGCAAAGGGCGGAACAAGATGCGGTCTACAACGCTAAAGACCGCAGTCGTCGCTCCAATGCCAAGTGCGAGAGTGATCAGGACACTGATGGTAAACAGCGGATTGCGGCCAAAGCCACGAAACGCGTAATGAACGTCCTGCATTACGGTTCCGATCCACCACCCGGGACGCTGCCGATTGCACTGTTCCCGCGTGGGCTCGATCCCGCCAAATTCAATCAGCGCCTGACGGCGCGCTTCGGCCGGGTCCATTCCAGCCGCAATTCTGGTTGTGATTGCGTGTTCGAGATGAAATCCGATCTCTTCATCGAGTTCGCTGCGCCTTTTGCGAAAAATCAGGAAGCGAAGCCGCGTCAGGAGTTCAGAGATCATGAGGACGCCTCAGTAGCTCGCCCAAGGACAGACGCCATTGCCGAGGACAAGCGATCCCAGGTAGCCAACTCTGTTGCGAGTTGCTTCTTGCCTGTCTGGGTCAGGCGGTAATACTTCGCCCGTCGATGGTTCTCCGTGATCTGCCATTCCGATCGTATCCATCCCTTGTACTCAAGGCGATAGAGCGCTGGATAAAGCGAACCCTGCCCGATCTGCAAGACGTCTCTCGATAGCTGTTGGATACGCTGCGCGACGCCCCATCCGTGCATTGGCTCAAGCGCGAGCGTCTGAAGGATCAGTAGATCCAGTGTTCCTTGCAAAAGATCGGTTGATTGCGGCATCTTCTTCTCTCGATACTCGACAATAGCTTTACGCGCCGTCCTGTCGAATGTCAAGGGTAGTACAAACGGCCAAGTTGCTTCGTCGACGGTTCCCGCCAAATCCCCAATGCGCTTATCGAAACAAACTCTATCAGTGAGTTGCCTAGTATCGCCAAACTAACCTGAAGCCAAACCAGCGAATCAAATAAAGGGTTGTCTCTATAGCCATACCGCCAAGTGACGCAGCTGGAAAGTTATGGTTCGCGGCTACGGCATCAACATTTCACTTGACAAACAAGTGCTGGAAGGCCGACTCTCATCCAGAGGTAATACTTGAATGCCAAGTAGAGAAAACGAGTCGATTCAACTTCTTCAGGGAACCTTGGATCTCATTGTCCTTCGCACGCTTGCTAGCATGGGATCACAGCATGCGTATCAGATTGCAAGCCGCCTGGAGCAGGTCTCAGGCAGCCTTCTCAACCTCAACCAGGGCACGCTCTATCCGGCGCTGGTGCGTCTCGAGCAGTACGGGTGGATCAAAGGAACCTGGGGGAAGACGGAGAACAACCGGGAAGCCAAGTATTACGCCATCACCCGCACCGGCCAGAAGGCGCTTGGAGAAGAGACTCAGCGATGGAGAAGGATGGCGGGCCTAGTCGAAAAGCTTCTCGTCGAGGAGTTCTGAAAATGAAGGATCTAAGGCGAATTTTTCTCAGGTTCCTTAGCCTTTTCACCAACTCCAGGGCAGAGGCCGAGCTGGACCGGGAGATCGCGGCTCATCTCCAGTTGCTGGAAGACGACTTTATGGGGCAGGGGATGACTCTGAAGGAGGCCCGCCGCGCTGCCCGCCGCGCCTATGGAGGAGTGGAAAAGGTGAAGCAACTGCACCGCGACGAACGAGCCTTCCAAGGGCTGACCTCCATTGTGATGGACATTCGGTACACCCTACGCCAGCTGCGGAAGTCCCCGGGCTTCACGCTCACGGCGATTCTGATGCTGGCATTCGGAATTGGCGCGACGACAGCCGTCTTTTCGATCGTCGAGGGAGTTCTGCTGCGTCCGCTTCCGTTCGCCGATCCCGATCGCCTCGTCATCCTTGGCGATGACCTCGTCGGATCGCATTGGACCCGGCCTACCGTCACCCCGCCGGACGTCCGCAACTACATGCGGGACACGCACAGCTTTCTCCACCTCGGTGGCTATCAGCGAATCGGTCGCGAGTTGTCCGGCGACGGCGATCCCGTGCACATCTTTGCGACGAGAATGAGTGGAGAGATCTTTTCGACACTGGCTACGGCCCCGCTGATGGGCCGCTGGTTCACCCAGCAGGAAGACGAGCAGCATCAGCCGGTCGTCGTCTTGAGTTATGCCATGTGGCGCAACCGCTTTCATGGAGATGAGAAGATTCTTGGAACGAAGATCCTTCTGGATCGCCAACCCTATCTTGTGATTGGCATCATGCCTCGCGATTTTGAATTTCCCCTGGTGCCGGGGCATTTAAACAGCAGTGAACTTTGGATTCCGCTGAGCCTGCGCCCGGAAGAGTTCACGGCGGGCTACGCGGCATCGTGGAACTTTCGCATGGTGGGCCGTCTCAAACCTGGCGTTACACCGGCACAGGCCCAGAGAGATGCCCAGCTTGTCGCCGAAGAGACGATGAGGAACTACCCGGGATTTATGCGGAGCCTGCGAATTCAATCGCAGGTGACACTCCTGCATGAAGACACCGTGACGCAGGCCCGTCCCCTGGTGCGCACGTTGCTGATCGCGGTCGCGACGGTTTTGCTGATCGCATGTGCAAATCTGGCCGGTCTTCTTCTGGTGCGCTCGATCCGGAGAAGAAGAGAGATCGCCGTCCGCCTTGCCCTGGGGGCGAGTACCGGGATGCTGTTGCGGCAGGCGCTGGTGGAAAGCCTGGTGCTGAGCATTGCGGGAGGCCTCATCGGATTGGCCTTCGCTGCCGCCTGCATTCGGATCGGCATCAGCCTCCTGCCGGAGACCTTGCCGAGGATCCGTGAAATCTCGCTGGATTGGCCCGTGGTGGGCTTTGCTCTCGCACTGGCGATCTTGACGGGTCTGGTCTGCGGCCTGGCGCCTGCATTCGCTGCCATACGGACCAGCGTCAACGACACCCTGAAGGAGGGTGGAAGAACCGGCACCGCGGGGAGTGGACACGGAAGACTGCGTTCCGCGCTCGTCATCGCGGAGATCGCAGTGGCCCTGGTCTTGTTGACGGCCTCCGGGCTTCTCCTGCGCAGCTTCGAAAAGATGCGTCAGGTCGATCCAGGCTTTCGGGTGGATCACACACTCACCGCATACTATGTTCTTCCCAAGGAGCGGTATGCGACACAGTCCGGGGTCGACAACGTGACGAACGACCTGCTGCGCAGTCTGCGGCAACTGCCCGGAGTCAGAGCCGCAGGCATAACTTCCTCACGTCCCGGCTCGGGGAATAACGGAGGAATCGCAATCTCCGTGGAGGGCGTTATCCCTCGCAAAGACGCGGAGCTGAATATGGCGACGGTATCGCTGATGCAGGGCGATCCCTTCCAGGCGCTCGGCATCCGCTTGCTGCGAGGACGGGTGTTTACGGAGTCGGACAAGGCAGACTCCCAACTCGTCGCGATCGTGAATCGGAAGCTGGCCGAGCACTACTGGCCGGGCGAGAACCCTCTGGGAAAAAGACTGCGTCGCGGGATGCCGGAGACACCGACTCCCTGGCTGACCGTCGTGGGCGTCGTGGATGACGTCAAACTGGGATCGGCCGATGGAGAGACAGCAGAACAGTTCTATCAGCCTGCAACTCAGCAAGCCATCTCGGAAGGAGCGTTTGCGCCGGCCGGCGAACTGACCGGTACCTACGGCTGTATCGTCCTGCACACGGGGACTCCTCCGGAGCAGCTGGAGAACCCGCTTCTGGCCGCCGTCCGAAAGATCGATCCTCAACTTCCCCTGGTCGACATGCAGACGATGGAGAGTGTGATCTCAGAGAGCGAAGCTCCACGCCTGTTCAACACCGTGCTGATCTCCTCCTTCGCGATGATTGCCTTGTTGCTGGCCGTGCTGGGGATTTACAGCGTCATAGCATTCTCGGTCGCCTTGCGCGAACAGGAGCTGGCGATACGTATGGCGCTCGGCTGCCAGCGCAAGGGGATCCTCCACCTCGTTCTTACCTCGGCCGTGAAACTCGGTGCCCTTGGATGTTTCCTAGGCCTGCTGACCTCAACCGCTGTATCCCACCTGCTGCGTACATTTCTCTTTGGAGTCAGCCCCTTCGATCCCTTGGTGCTGACGCTCTCTGCCGTCGCCATGTTGTCGTTTGCGCTCTCTGCATCCGCTCTTCCCGCAATGCGCGCAGCGAAGATTAACCCCATCATCGCCTTGCGTGGGGACTAGCAGAACCGCGTCGAAAAGCTAACGCGAAAGGCATACTCTGAAAAAAGGAGATCTTGGTGCACAGTGAAAATCAGCCGATGAGATTAGCGATTACGGATTGCAGGCTCGATCGCCAGAGCTTCGTTCCCCTGTATCGGCAGATCAAGGATCTCGTATTGGATCGCATTGAACACGGTGACCTTTCCACCGGCGATCTGATTCCGTCGGAGACGCAGCTTGGGGCCGCATTTAAAGTCAGCCGCCTGACAGTGAGACAGGCTCTTTACGAACTTCGCGTGGAAGGTTACATCATTCGCGAGAAGGGTCGCGGCACGTTTGTTGGAGGGCCTGCGATCTAGCTGCATGTTGTCTGGGGATGCAAGCGCGCTCTCCTTAGTCAAACTAACAGTTGTGTGATGTCGGCTTGTGATAAATCGCCAACTCACTTATCGACCAACGATAGGCTTCAGAAACGACGGTTTATGGAACGTTTGCGAGCCGGCTTTTGATGCGAGTTCAGAATTCTCTCAAATCATATCACAACTAACGTCAAAAACAAAGAGATTATGACACTGTTTGTGATATCTTTTTTGCATGATTATTGGATACGCTCGCGTTTCGACGGACGACCAGACAAACGCGGCCCAGCTCACGGAGCTGAAGAAAGCCGGTTGCAAAAGGATCTACGAGGAGAAGATCAGTGGGCGGAATGTCGATCGGCCTGAGCTGACTCGGTGCCTTGACCGGCTGGATGAGGGAGACACGCTAGTGGTGTGGCGTCTTGACCGTCTAGGGAGATCGTTAGCCCATTTTTTAGAGATTGTGAATACTCTTCAGCGGCGCAAGGTCGCTTTCGTCTCTCTGAAAGAAAAGTTCGATACGAGCCATGCCGCAGGACGTTTGATCTTTCACGTCTTCGCATCGCTGGCCGAGTTTGAGAGGGAACTGATCCGAGAGCGGACTATGGCCGGGTTGTCCGCCGCTAAAGCCCGCGGGCGGCTGGGTGGACGGAAGCCAAAGCTGGCGAAGGACCAGATGAATAAGATTCGCTCACTGTGGGACGGTAATCAGTATTCGAAACACGAACTCGGAGCGATGTTTAATGTGTCGAAGTCCACCATTGACCGCATCGTTAGGCCGGGACCGGTGAAGCTAAAAGTTACTGCGAAAGCGAAGAAGTCGAAAAGAACATCAATCAGGCTGAGGGGAGGGAAGTGATGCGAGTAATTTGCACTGGGGGTGGGTTCGACGTTGAGGGAGAAGTTATCGGCGGTGAAGACTTCGACCCGATCACTGGGACGTGCGATCTTGATTCAACTTTCACTGTGCGCTGCGATGACGGAGCATTGTTCCAGGTCCACGGTTGGATGGTTGAGGTTGAG
This sequence comes from Edaphobacter sp. FHG110511_03, assembly GCF_059115365.1. NCBI lineage: Bacteria > Pseudomonadati > Acidobacteriota > Terriglobia > Terriglobales > Acidobacteriaceae > Edaphobacter > Edaphobacter sp. FHG110511_03. Next base: position 48,097 of record NZ_JBZYWL010000012.1, read on the forward strand.
GCAGTTGAATCCCGACGTCCTTGGGTCATGTGAACGATGAAGAAGAAGCCTATTCAACGTGCAATCTGTTGTCCCTGTGGGTGCGAGAAGATTCTCGCCTTGGGACTCTGCGCGACTTGCTACACCCTGAAGAGGCAAGACGAAGAATACTTCGGAGGCTATCGTGAGACTGTTCTTGCTCGAGATGGTCATCTATGTCGAATCCCTGGTTGTCCGAGCCTCAAGCGCGGCAAGCGGTCATTGGCCGTACACCATCGCGCACTGGGAAACCATAACCCCGATCTGATGATTACGCTCTGCCTGGGTCATCATGCTATGGTGACCCGAACGCAGGTGCTTCGGAAGGAAAGACCGGAGCTGCTTCGCGTTCTATGGCGTGAACAGCATCCTGAAGCACATGAGCAAACGATCTTGAATTTTGTAGTGAAGCCGGTTCCAATGAAGCGCGTTCCTTTATTTCCAGAGGATCGAACGGTGGCAAACAGAAACGGAGGGCAGAGATGAAGCATATATACGTAGCGATGGCGGCGTTGATCTGTTTAGTTGGGTGCACGTCTAAGTCTGGGCAAGGTCCTAGCGAAAGCGCAGACCAGCATTGTCAAGCAGGTTAAAGATGCTGGGGTAAAGGAAGCGGACCTGAGCAAGGCTGATGTAGCAGGACTGCAAGTGTGGTTGATGCGGCATGGAGATGTTGCGAAGAACATCGCTGCACAGTGTGAGTGTAGCTTTCGACTTTAAATGGCGCCGAGTTTCGGAATTATTTGGCGTAGTATTTCGGGATTAAGTGGCGTACATGGAGCCAACTTCTTCGCCAGGCTCCGCGTCAACCGACTCATGTGAAATGAGTTGAAGGTCTTTATGCCTTTTAAGCCTCGGACTAGTAAGAGTTGCTTTGACACGAAGTTCAACCCTTTGAAGCCAGTGTCTTGCGCCAAATAGCTCTGAAACTCTACGCCAAATAATTCTGAAAACTACAGGCTAGAGGGAAGTATGACGAGTACGATGGGACGATTCATATCGCCCGATTGGAGCGAAAATCCAGCGGCTATACCTCACGCGGAGTTGAATGACCCGCAAACCCTGATCCTATAGTCCTACGCGGGTAATAATCCTCTTCGTGATATCGATCCTGATGGCCATGAAGTGTGGCTTTGCGCTACAGGACCGTCCACCTGTACGCACTTTGATGATGACCAATGGTCAGCTTTCCTGAAGCAGCAAGCAGACTCCGTAAAGAATGGGACAAACGGCGGCATCACAATCAGCGGCAATGGGTTCAATGGAACCGGGACAGTCTCAGGCGGCGGACAGGAGTGTGGCCAGGCGGTATATAACCAAGAGCATTCACGACGAAACCGGGGCTATCTTGGGAGGATATGCCACAGGCAATCGATGAGAAGTGGTACGTCGTTCACCGACATCGGTGCGCTCCTTTCGGACGAGCCCAGCCAATCCCCCGCGCTTGTAATTCGCAACCCATCGCTGCAGTGTGCGGAAAGAAACACCCGAGCCCTCAGATACGGAACGGAGCTCCCGTCCGTTCTGCGATTGCGGCTCAAAGAGCCGCAATCGCTCGAGAGCGAGCTTGCGTTCGATCTCGGACAGCGCTGCCAACGTCTGCACGGTCACAGCCTACGACAAATATCGCCTCAAAATCCACGACAAATAATTCCACAAACTACAGACTCTGCCTTAAGTTGACGATGCCGTTTTAGGGCCAAATTATCCAAGATAAGAGAATCGTAACGGGACGCCGAAAGGTCAAAGAGATGTTCAGCGGGATGTGGTCCGACTCAGACCAGAGATATTAGGCAACGGGAAGTCCGTCTCGAAAGTTTCCATCAAAATCTGCCGCCGCAAAACTTCTAGGAGACTGCCCTGTCACTCGCTTAAATGCATTACCGAAGGCGCTTTCCGATTGATAGCCCAACGACAAAGCAATCGTGGAGACAGATTCTTTCCCTGCAAGCAGGCGCTTGGCAGCTAGCCGCATCCGCCACCATAACAGGTAGTTGAGAGGCCCCGTTCCGACTCTCTTTTTGAAAAGCGATAAAAACGCCGACCGTGACATGCCCACTGCTTGCGTAAAGTCTTTCAATGTCCATCTATAACCCGGATCCCGGTGCATAAGATTGAGAACAATCGCGATCTTGGGATCAGCCAGTCCGCACAACCAGCCCACGGGGAAATCTTCAGCAGACGCTAAATGAGCCCGCAATATCTCTACCAAAAGCATGTGGGCGATATGATCGATGATCAGAACACTACCGTGGTTGTGAACTATCAGTTCTTTGATCAATCGGTCCAACAACCACGGAATGACAGCGGCACAATTGGACTTTGAGGGAATCACGATTACCACTGGCAGTGCGTCCAGCAAAATCGAAGACTGCAGCGAATCAAAGTTGAAGTGTCCGCCGATGATTACCGTGTCATGAACGGTACCATGAAATATGCTTCTCTCAGGCGACCGCTCCCACACTACTCGTGCGTTGATTGCCTCTAGTGAAAGGTCACTGGCGACGCGATACGCATGTCTACCTTTTATTAAGTAGCAGTCACCTGTTTTGGCGCGAATCGGTTCACGAACTCCTTCGACTAACAGCCAGCATGACCCACGTTCTGCCGCTAAAAATGTCGGCCCATCAGTAGGAGGGAAATCAACCCACCAGTCACCCCCTGTAAGAAGTCTCGCAGACGCGCAGGAGGAGGGACTGAGAAGTGACAGAATATTGGAGATTACGTCCCTGGGAGGAATCCGGTTTGCATGATCAATAGAGTTTTGTAGTCGCTCAAGCATAGGAACTATCTGCGATCCACCTTAGTATTCAGATGTAGGCACCGTGAACTTAATGGCGCTATGTTGAGGAGAGGCAGGTAGGCCTGAGATGGAGAGCTATTCCGGAATGATGGCGATATTGAACTGTCGGCTCAGATAAATCGACGCTTGCTACTGAGGCAGCCTTCGTATTCTGAGACTTCGGAGGAGGACGAGAGGAGCTCGATCCGAGGGTTAATAAGGACGCGATAGTCGTAGACGGTACTCTGCCACTCTTTCACCTCGGCTTCAGTCAGCTTCTTATGAAACGCCTGCCTGTCTTCGAGGACTGCCAGTTGCAGGGATTCCGCAACCTGCGGAACTTGCCAAACCCACTCCATGAGCACGCCATATCGTCTCCCTCATATTCTTAATGCGATTCTGGATCGTTGGACTCAAGATTTCTTCAGCGGACAGCGTGCGCGCGGTCTGTCGTAAGACAGGGTCCCCAACGGTACAGATATTAAGAGCCATGACGCGTAACCTCCATTCTCTTTAGGAGCCACTAATAAAACACCGCAAGTCCTTGTTTATTCCCTCGCGTCTTTCTTGAGCTTCCCTCCAACAATTGGGCGACTTGCCTAGCTCTTCTGCGCCTCGGAAAGAAGCCGAACCGCCTTTTCAAGGCATACGGCTCTGTTGCAAAAGATGCGCAGGTCGTGTGGGATTTGGACGGTAAGTCAGTTCAATCGAATAGCGCACGACCCAGTGAAGAATGATGCATGGCGCAACCGCAATTCCCAGTTCGTACATGATCCTGGGCCAATCCCTATAGCAGAGCTTGAACTCTAGAGCCTGTCAGGAACTTCACTTAAGAGTGTCTGCGAGATTGCGGAGCATGAGTGTGGCGAAGAAGTTTTCAATCAGGTGGCGCGCTTTAGAGTTCCTTATCGTACTCACGCTGCACTTTTCGATTTGCCTTGGGCGGAATGACGGCCTTTTTCCGGCTTGCTGTAAGGGCTCCAGGATCCGCTTGTCGGCACCGAAGCCGTTGTCGGCGATCACAGTTCTGGCTTCGAGTTGAGGCAGCAGCACATCGGCCTCGTCCAGTTCGCAGGCGTGGCCTTCTGTGAGGTAAAAGCCGATCGGGTTGCCGAGCGCAACAGATCCAAGTGGCACTTGGACGAAGTCTTCATCCAGATGAATGGCGTTCAACATTATTTGTGGCGAGCCGTGGACCAAAACGGAGTGGTCATTGATATTCTGGTTCAGTCAAAGAGGGATCGCTGGACAGCGTTACACTGTCGAACAGCAAAATCAAGTACCAAACACTGGCACCCATGACAGGCAGGACCATCAATTTCAAGGCAATTCGCACGCATTGGAACGAGATCCTTCGTCTGGCCACTTCGATCAAGCAGGGCACCGTTACGGCTTCGCTCATGCTTCGCAAGCTTGGCAGCTATCCTCGCCAGAACGGCCTCGTTGTCGCGTTGCCTGAACTGGCGCATCGAACGAACTTTATTCATTCTCTCCTGGCTGCAGAGCGTCGACTTTCGCCGCCGCGTTCACGCGGGCCTCAATAAAGGCGACGCTCGGAACGCGCTCGCATGAGCAGTCTTTCTCTGCCGCTTGGGTGAAATCCGAGACCGCAGCTTCGAGCAGCAACGCTACAGGGCAAGCGGTCTCACGCTCGGCACGGCCGCAATCGCACTTTGGAACACTGTCTATATAGATACAGGGCATATCAAGCCTCAGAGCTCCGAGGCTAAACCGTCGATCACGCGCTGCTCAAGTACCTCTCACCACTCGGCTGGGAGCACATCAACCTCACCGGAGACTACCAATGGAAAGGCAAGAGGCCGGCACCTGGCAGATTCAGGTCGCTGCGAACACCAAGCCACCCTTAGCGTGATCTATCGTCCGTCTTCTGACGGGACCCCTTATTCAACTTGCGACGAAGATTAGGACGCTCTCAGTCCCTTTGTTCGTTGCGATTTCCACACATTCTGTTCTCCTCTCCAGCTTATTCTGCATGAAGATACGCAAATCGCGATAGGAACAGCAACGCCAGCAGATAAATCATCCAATGCTGCCGCCGTCCGCGGCCGGTCGCCAATTCCAGCGCCGCGAAGCTGATGATTCCAAACGACAGACCCGTAGCGATCGAGTACGTCAGAGGAATCGTAATGAGCGTCAAGAACGACGGGATCGCCACCCGCGGTTCCTCCCAGTCAATTCTGGCCGCGCCCGCGAACATCAGCGCACCCACTAGAATCAATGCCGGCGCCGTGGCAAAGTCCGGAATCGCGCCAACCACCGGCGCCACAAAGATTGCCGTCAAAAACAGCAACCCGGTCATAATCGCCGTCACACCCGTGCGCCCGCCCGCCGCCACGCCGCCACGCCGGCCGAGCTCTCAATATAGCTGGTTACCGTGCTCGTCCCCGCCAGCGATCCCACCACCGTCGAGGTCGCATCCGCAAAGAAAATCTTGTCCAGCCGCGGAATCGTATGGTCTTCCCTGATTAACCCCGCCCGTTCCGTCACCGCCACGAGCGTCCCAATATTGTCGAACAGATCGACGAACAGGAACACGAAAATAATCTCCAGCGCATTCATCTTCAGCGTGCCGCGAATATCAAGATGAAACGCCGTCTGTCGGATCGCCATCGGATTGAACGTCGAAGGCTGCCACTTCACCTGGTGACACGCAATCCCCAGTGCCAGCGTCGCCAGCACGCCAATCAGCATAGACGCCTTTACGCGATACGCCTGCAGCACCGCAATCAGAAGTATCCCAAACATTGCCAACAACACCGCCGGCGAATGCATATTTCCTAACGTCACCGTAGTCCCCGCGCTCGGCACAATGATCCCCGAGTTCCGCAGCCCGATGAACGCGATAAACAACCCGATGCCGCCCGCAACCGACGCATGCAGTTGATACGGAATCGCCCCCACGAGCTTCTGCCGGATGCCTCCAAACGTCAGCATCAGAAAGATCACGCCCGAAAGAAACACCGCGCCCAGCGCCGTCTGCCACTGCACGCCCATGCCCTTCACGACCGTATACGTGAAGTAGGCGTTCAGCCCCATGCCCGGGGCCAGCGCCAGCGGATAGTTCGCCAGCGCACCCATCATGATCGACCCGAACGCCGCGCATAAGCAAGTCGAAGTCGTCACCGCCGCTAATGGCATCCCGGTCTGCGAAAGAATCGCCGGGTTAACGAAGATGATGTAAGCCATCGTGATGAACGTCGTCAGCCCGGCCAACATCTCTGTCCGCCACGTGGCGGACAGTTCTGCAAAATGAAAGTAATTCTCCAGGCGGCTTCGCATGGGCTGCTGATTTTCCTTCGTATCCGGATTCGTCGGTACATTTCGCTTTCGCACTATTAAAGGTGACTCCCTTTGTCATTACTTCCTGTCCGAATGACTCTCTCCACTCGACGGATTCAGATGGGAAGGTACACCACCGCGCCATTCTTGCCAGTATTCAGAGATATTCGTCACTAGGGGAAGGCCAGCACGATAGAGGTTCTCGATCGCAGGCGCAAAACCTCCTGCAGACTCAAAACTGAAAAGACTGTCAAATGCACTCTGCTTGTCTTGTCGCATCTTCGATTCTGAAAGTGTTACCAGTTAGTTCTTTTCTGATTTTCATCAATACAGCAACAATCATGTTAAGAGCCTTGTCTAGCTAAATGGACATCGTGCTTGAAAATAGCGCTTGTCTTTATAGAACACCTAGCATCACTAAATATTCCGAGCAAGAGCTCTGGATGAAGCATGTATAAGAGATCGCGAATGACATTCCGACTGTATGACTCTCATATTGGGGTGACCACACCAAACATGTAGAGTCAAGATGTGACGCGGTGGTTTAGGTTCGGCCTATCTGTATCCGGCCCTTTCGTCTGCCGGGGCCTCATTATCCGGTCAAAGCTCAGCGTGAGGCTCGAATCGGCCGCAATCCTCAGACAGGGGAGTCGATCAAGATCAAAGCAAAAACGACGGTGAAGTTTCGCGTTGCCAAGGCAGCTAAAGATGCTATCGCCCCTGTGAAGTAATTTTGTTACAGATTGAACACGGTCCTCCGCCGAGCGGAGGGCCGTGCACTTTAAGTCCGCCCCGTTTTCAAGTCCGAGAAGCCGACTATTCGTCCAAGTGAAATGCGCGCCGTAAACGAGTGAGTTGGCGGTCTATCACCACTTTAGACGAGAATGCGTTCATCCAGCAGTTCCTTGTAGTTGCCGAAAGCCCCCGTTCTAGGGAAACGAGCCTTTTTAGCGCACGCCGTCACTGTCATCCCGGTATACTTGTGCCGCTATGCGCCTTACCCTTGTACTGCTCCTATCCCTAGTCCCATCCTGCCTCCAGGCTCAAGCCAGCTCGACCAACAACTCGCCCACGTCTGTCTCTGACAATGCAACATTGACCGAAATGTTCACCGTGATCAGAAGGCTAGAGACGGCGATCACATCGAATGGGCGAAACTAACGAAAGACGATGAACAGCGGAGGAACGATCTACGTCAGATGCTCTCCGCTGGCGGAGTTCGCACCGGGAATGACTACTTTCATGCGGCAATGATTTTTCAGCATGGCCAAAATCCCGATGAGTACTTGATGGCTCATGCGCTCGCGATGGTTGCGGTTTCACTAGGCAGCAAAGAGGCCCGGTGGCTTTCCGCAGCCACTCTGGATCGGTACCTTCTATCGATTTGGCAGCCTCAGGTGTTTGGGACGCAATTTCACGGTGGACCTAACTTCGGGGCCATGACCCATGACAAGATCAACCCGGCGATTGTCAGTGATTCCATGAGAAGCGCTACTTGCGTAGTTTCAACTTCGGAGCAAGACAAGGTGCTCGAAACCGTCAATCACGGCGGGAAGTTCGGAAGCACTCAATCGAAGGAGGATCATTGTAAGTAGCCAGTAGCGCTCTCCGTTAGTTTCGCCAAGGGGTACACACGGGCTTGCCCGAAAGTCGGCTTTTGGGAAACTGTGCCGTAGTTGGTCAAAACCACGTTTTTGGGGAATGACATCGCGTCAATGTCACCGGCTGCCCAGAAGAGTCCAGTACTGTGAGTTTGTTTGAACAGTATTGTGGCCAACGCCGGGTAGGACCGCGAAGGAGACGATGCCCTCCCTAAACCGTTTGGATAAAGCATCGGAACTCGAACGTGGGACGATCTCATCATGCTCTGCAACGATGATCCGAGTTGGTGCTGTCACTAGTGGAGCGTATCTACGAGACTCGAACTTATCGCGCAGTAGCCAACGAACAGGTAGGAATGGGAACTGGTTTTCGGCAGCGTCTGCGAGGGTGTCGAATGGTGTGATCAGGACGAGACGAGTCACAGGTTTTTGGCTGGCCAACCAAACGGCAACCCCTGATCCAAGGCTTCGCCCGACCACTGTCACGTCTGAATGCTCAGCATGAATGCTCTCAAAGAGCCTTAGAGCATCTGTAAAAATGGCTCTCTGTGAGGGGCTACCGGAGCTTCCTCCGTAACCCGGATAGTGAAGTGCGTAGATGGCACTCTCCGGAAAAGCTCTTCCTAGATCCGGAATGTCTAGTGACACATCTTCCGCATTGCCCCCGAAATAGATAAGAGCCTTCGGACCGGGGTGGGGACGCACAGAGACGTGTAAGGTTTCAGACCCCACTGGAAACGACATTAGGGTGGTCGCATCGCGAGCGGATCTCGGCTGAGGGAAATAGATCAGCGACCGTTGGTACACAAATAGAACTCCGCAGACCAGCACGTATAAGCCCGCTATCAGTGCCACCAGAATGATAGACGCAAGTCGTGCAGTTCGCATCGTTCGCCTTTCTTGACAGATGCCGTTCTGCGATTCTAGTTGACGGGTAAGATTCGGCGGTGACGCTACTTCCTCCCGCAAAGTCGGGCTATCGGCAAGTTCAAGGGCGGTGCTGACCCAGATTGCGAACTTTCCGAAAACCCCGTTTCCGAGGAGCTTGACGGAGCCCTTACACTAGGCTCATGAGAATGCTCTGGTGCTGGAGGTGTAGGGCAGATATGCCGATGCTCGATGAGCAAGAGTACCTACGGGTCACTTCGTCCAGAGCGAAGGGAGTAAGCCTCAGAGATTCACTCGTTCCAGTGATGGCTGAGTACGAGCGGGTCACCGGATACAAAGAGACCAATCCGAACGCTATTTATCACCACCGGCTCTCCCTATACGGCAGTCCCTGCAAAAAATGCGGTAAGCCTCTGAGAACACCAAAAGCAAAGCTTTGTAGCTCCTGTATGGCACCTGTAATCGAAGGCGGGGGCTGATTCCTCGAAAGTCCGTTTTGAGCAAGTTCACCTAACTCGAACTTGGTGAAAACTCCGTTTCACGCCAGCCGCAAGTCCGGGTTGCTGACGATAAGCCGACTTTTCGTTATTCATCTCAACGCGCTAGATGAGTGCATTTGCGAGTTGGCACTAATCTGAAACTACTACTAACGAGATGTGCGTTTACATGTGCCTATGTTCTGGCAGGTCTCGACGCCTTAGCGCTGGGCCGTTCAGACTTTCGCGTTCGGTCTAGCCTGTCCCGCACCCCTCCTGTATTTTCGTGAGCATGATACGTACCTACCGAGCTTCGCTATTGCTTGCATCAATCGCTTTGGCAGTAAGCCCCCTTGCGAACGTCGCCCAGACTCTCCAGAGCACTACAGGTCAGTGGACGCTGCAACTCGGTAAACGTACATTTCTGGTGCTCTCCCTCAATCCGCCCAATGGACAATCAGGAGTCGTTAGGGGCACACTGGCCCGTCCAACACACTTCCAAACTGAGGATGCTGTGTCCTTTTCAAACATTGAAGGGCCTACCGAAGTTGAGGCGATCCTAGCCTCCCAATGGAGAGCAAATACCCTATCTTTTACTGTTCAGAACCCCAAAGACGCTAGCGACACAACCAAATATCTGCTGACCGTCAAAGACGACACTGATGCGGAGCTCCAACTGGAAGACGTTCCATTAGCACCTTTGAAGCTCAAACGAGTTTCAGGAATTGTCTCGGTTTCCGATGATTGGCGCGTTGGAGAACGGTATTCTCCGGACGACGACGCACCTTCGAATCCAGAAATGAGAAAAATCTTCGCTGAGGACCAGCGAGTCCGGCAGTCATACCCGAACATCGATTGGGCTTCGGTCAGCAAGTCTGACGCGATTCGCCGCGCCGAAACGATGAAACTGCTCAACGAGGGAAACCTTCACTCTGGTGAAGATTTCACGTGGGCGGCTTTCATCTTCCAGCATGGCTCGGGTCCGGACGACTTTCTTTTGGCACATACCCTTGCAGTAGTAGCGATTCGGAGGGGATACAGCGATGCGACGTGGATCGCAGCCGCTACGCTGGATCGCTACCTCCAATCCATAAAACAGCCCCAGATTTATGGAACTCAGTTTCTAACGCCTGATGGCAAAGTTACGACACAGGACCCGTATAACAGTACTCTCATTCCAGATTCCCTTCGCCGTCAGATGAAAGTTCCGGATCTTGCGTCGCAACAAGGTCAGCGGCAACAGTACGACGCGCAGCGTCACCTCGAGAATAAGATTACAAAGCCGTAAGATCCGACGACGGTCTAGAGCCTTACAAGTCTACTTGTGGGGACGAACCTAGCAGCGATTAGCCCGTGATCTTGCTGCTCCACGTGGCATGACGAGGCCAGGGCAATACACTCCACCTACGATCTTGCGCCTCGAGAGGATTAGTAACGATAAACGCACTTCTCGTCAGTTGTCTAAAAGTCCGATTTCCGGCAAGTTCGAGGGATGCGGACCAGAATGCGAACTTGCCGAATCCCCGTTTTTCGGCAGCTGGTCTCCGGTACGGTAGCAGGTCACTTCCGCTAAGCCGACATATCAGGACTAATCCGCGTCTCGTAGGCCAAGCTGTTCGTATTGGCCGGTACGCTGCGGCCGCGAGATGGTATTTGCTAGGTGTTCTGATGGTGAGATGCCCATCACTTTGCGGAACATTGCGGAAAAGGCGGCATGGCTTGCATACCCTAATGCGTTCGCAATCCGCGAACTCGACTGCCCTTGGGCTAACCGAATCTGAGCCTCCAGAAGGAGAAGCTGCGACTTCCACTCACCGAAGCTCATGCCCGTCTCTGCCCGGAAAAGCCGTGCGAGTGTTCGGCTGCTCATGGACATCCGCGACGCCCAATATTCCATGTCCCCGCTCAACATCGGTTTTCTCTGCATGGCGTCGCAGACTTTGCGAAGTCTCGGCTCCCTCGGCCAGGGAAGAGACAGCGGAAGTGTCTGCCACAGATGCAACTCGCTGCAGATGAGTGCTGCAATCTGCCCCCCTCGACTGTTGGTTGAATACGCGGGCGGCTCTTGCAGCATGCTGATAATGAGTTCTCGCAGCAATGGGGACACGCTGATGACAGCGCAGGTGGCCGATGGCGGCGTAACCGTGTGATCAAAAAAGATCGTGCGCATGCGGACTGGGCCCTTCATCCGAATCGAGTGTCTTGTCTTCGCAGGCACCCAGAGCGCACGAGTTGGAAGCAATACCCATTTGCCCTCCCGAGTAGCGAGGGTCATCGTGCCTTCAATTGCGTAAATAAGCTGGTCTTTAGTGTGCTCATGAACGGGGACACGATCGTTGGCAGCATAGTCATAGGCCAACGCTGAAACAGGCCGATTGATACGTATGCAGGCTTCAACTGCTTTGTCTGTCCGTAAGTCGATAGTTTCTGTCTTCATGTCGCTATCCTGCCGTTCTAGCCTCCAGTATACGAAGGCAGGACGTCATCTCAACCAAACACAACATCTGGCTGATCGCTGGTGCCGCGATCATCGCGCCGTTCATGGAAGTGCTGGACACATCCATTGCAAACGTCGCGTTACCATACATCGCAGGAAATCTTTCTTCCTCTTTGGACGAAGCGGTCTGGGTACTTACCTCCTATCTGGTAGCAAACGCGGTCGTGCTTCCAATCAGCGGCTGGATCTCTGGCAGGATCGGACGAAAACGGTTCTACCTGATCTCGATTTTTCTTTTCACCGTCAGTTCGCTGTTCTGCGGCATCGCGCCAAGCCTGCCGATTCTGATCTTCTTTCGTGTTCTGCAGGGTCTCGGCGGAGGAGGTCTGCAGCCTACCACGCAGGCAATTCTGGCAGACATTTTCCCAAAGGAACGCATTGCTTCTGCGTTTACGCTCTACTCCGTAGTCATTGTGCTGGCTCCCACGCTGGGTCCTGTGTTAGGAGGCTGGCTTAGCGACAATTGGGGGTGGCGATGGATCTTCTTCCTGAACATCCCTTGCGGCATTGTGGCCTATTTTCTGAATCGTGCTCTGCAGCCAAAGACACCGCAAGACCACACAAAGAATGCCCCTGTGGACTACATAGGACTTCTTGGCATCGCACTCGGACTTGGGTGTTTGGAGTACGTGCTGGATCGTGGAGAACGCTCAGACTGGTTCGCCTCTCCCGCGATAGGGACGGCGGCGCTTGTGTCGTTTGTCGCTCTGATATTACTTGTTTTTCACGAACTGTTCCGCGCAAAGCATCCGGTATTGCAACTCCGACTGCTCGCAAACCGCAACTTCACGCTGGCGAGCGGGATGATCTTCTTCACCTACTTCGCACGATATGCAAGTACAGCACTTCTTCCCGAGTTCACTCATAGTATGCTCGGCTACAGCGCCACGGACAGCGGTATGGTGCTCTCTCCGGGGTCGTTTGTTCTGCTGCTGCTCCTACCCCTTACAACTTGGTTGATGGAGCGTGTTGATCATCGCCTGTTGATCATTAGCGGATTGCTGATTACCACGTTTGCGTTCCATCGCTTGAGCAGCATCTCGCTGCAAGTGGATTACGCAACCATCGTGAAGCTCCGCATCCTTGAGAGCTCAGGAGTGGCGCTCTTCCTGACGCCTATTAGCGTGCAGGCATTCTCACGGCTTAAATCGGGCAAGAACGATGCGGCCGCATCGCTGTATGGGCTGTTTCGAAATCTTGGTTCTGCAATCGGCATCTCTGTCGTTAACACGATGCTGGTGCGAGGAGTTCAAGTACACAGAACGTACTTGGTCCAAAACTTGAGCGGATCTTCGACGGCTCTATCCGCGGAGGTGCAGACCGATATCTCGTTCTTTCGGAGTTTTGCCGGAGATTCCAGTAACCATGCGATAACTCGAGCGCTTGGATTGATCCATGATGAGATCAACCAGCAGGCCAGCCTCCTCAGCTACATGGACTGCTTCCGGCTGCTCATGTGGGTCTCCCTGATGCTCTCGCCAGTGGCGTTCTTGTTTGTCGTTGGAAAGTCGTCTACAAGAGACTGTGTACGCAAAACAGATAGGTAACGGTAAACGCTCTTGTGTTTACCGACAAGCCGAGTAGTGCCTTCAAAGTCGAGTTTCCGGCAAGTTCAAGGGCGGTGCGGACCCAGATTGCGAAGTTGCCTATAACCCCCGTTTCAAGGGATCACTGGTCAGCAGCCGTCGTTAGCGTACATAAATTCCGTTTCATGAGGTGTCCCCTTCAAACACTCGATGAGCGCATTGCTCTGATCACCAGAGAAAGTCAACGACTGGGAGATCAGTGGCGAGGTCGGTGGAAGGCCGGGCCGCAATAGTTTCTTTGCGCAGGACGACCGAAGTGATTTGGGCGGTCGATGTGGGAAGATCAGCGAGAAAGGAATCGTTTATGGGGAGTCCAGTGGGTTCGTCGTCAGCGATTTTGTTGTCAATCAGGACGGGATCGCGTTCGCGGGAGAAGTAGCCCTGTGGACGGGCGATAAGAAGTTGACTGCCATGCGTGGGCACAGAAAGAGTGGCCTGACCGGTAGTCTTCGGCTCCGTTGGGACGGGCAAAAAACGCAGATTGAGCAGAGTCGTTGAGCGTGGGATCGGGGCCTTATAGAGGCGGATATGACGGCCCTGAAATTCAAGGTCGAAGTCGTACTCCTGTGTGGACGAGGCCTGGAATGGACCCCATCTTCCATCACTTCGAGTGACAACTTCGTAGGCTGGCGTGGTGGATTCGGTGGAGTTGACCGGGTAGATGCGAAGATGGACGCCCGAGAGTGGAAGATTGGTAAAAGCGCCGTTCTCAAAACCGGTGATAAGACCCGAGAGAGTTGGAGAAGAGACCGGTGTAACCAGCGTGGTCGTGGGTGCCGCGCCGGTAATGAACTTGTACATTGCTGCGAAAGCGGATGGGGCGAAGGCTAGTTCGCGGTGGTCGAGGTTGGGGAGGACGATATTTGTGGCTCCGGCGAGCGCGGGACCTTCGTAGGTAATGCCGGTAGCGGTTTGTGCCTTGCCGAAGGCGATGCCGTTCGGCTGAGCATACTTGTCCAGCTTGTCACTGCGAAGCGTCATCATTTTGACGCCGGGGGGCACCTCGGAGCCATAGCCATAGGCATGATTGAGCGACTGGAGGTAGTGCCCCTTCCCGTTGAACTCGCCGTCGAGATTAGCGTCGAGCGCCATAACTCCATGATTCGGCGTTCCACATGTGATCGCGAAGGCAACGTTGTTGCTGCCTCCGTGGCGGAGGTAGTTACGAATAGTCATCCCGCCACGACTGCTCCCGATGAGAGCCACCTTCGAGCTGTGGGTTTCGATGAGGACGCGGGTGACGAACGCGCTGAGCTCCGCGGTCTCGTCGGTAGTGGAAGAGCGATTTAACTCTTCGACGATGTCATTCGTGCGGGCGCTGGGATGTGAGAAGCGCACGGAGAAGAGCTTGTCGGTGGGGTAACCGTTGGACTCGAAGAGCCAGATAATACCGATCCACTTGGAAGCGTCGTCGCCGTTGCCGTGCACGAACACTATAGGTACAGACATGCTGGGCTGGCCTTGGGCGGAAGAGGTCATCGCCGCTACACAAGCTAGGAAAATGGCGCCGAGTGTGTACGCAATACGGGTAACGCGAGAGGTCATTCGAACTGTACCTGCCATGCAGACTTTAGTTGACGCGGTGGTTAGACGCAAGGGGACATGAATCGCCAATGCACTCAGCGAGCTCTCGAGTGAACGAGAGGAGCTTCAATCGTCCGGTTCGGGGTGGCTAACGGGCAAACCGGAAGCGATCTCGCTCGTTGTGCCCGAAGAGTCACCTTCTCGGCAAGTTCGTGGAGGCTTGGCACACTGCGTTTTTCGATACCGTTTCCGCCGACTGCCCTCTGTCAAGGCCGCGGCAATAGTGGACCAGACACGAATCGTGGCAATTCGTGAGATCGTAGGCGCACAAAACGCGCTGGAGACCAGTCTCGCCGCCGATGAAGCTGCCCGCACCCTGCAGGACGCCTCGCAGATCTCCTACGATGCTGCTCTCGATGCCTACACCTACAAGCATGATGTAGGAACCATTACAGCCGTCGTAGCCGCCCAGACCCAACTCTTGCAGGCCACACTCGCCTCAGACGACGCCTACAGCGCCACGCTTTCCGCTGGGGCCACACTCGCATTCGTTTCCGGAACACTTGTGACTGCGCCTCGGTAATACAAATACTAGGTGCACCTTGCCATGGTCTCTCCCAAAGATCGTCGATTGAGAGTTAAGAAGACACCACGACCATGGCAATCCGAAGCCAAGGCCCACTCCTCGCAACGACAAAGTCAGCCCTTGTAGACCTAGTTGCTAATGAGTCCAGAAGCATGATGTGGGCCAAAAAGGGTGTTATCTCAAATCTCATGACCGCAGGCCTTTCACGAATCCAAGCACGTTTTTACCAGTGGTTTAGTGAAACTGAGTAAATTGGCCAAACTGGTCTGTACCCGAACGTGACTCCAAAAGCGCCAGTGATGAATTGCATCTGCAACCGCAAAAGACTTTGAGTCGATATAGTCTTGGACCATATGGCAGATTGCGAGCACTCCAGCGGGTCGGTCGAAGACAGATAGTCGTGGTGTTGCCGCTGCAAGTTGTGATATTTACGAGCTTGCCTGACTACTCCGATGATCGACGAGACAAAGTTTGAATTAATAAAATTCACCTACGTGGATTGCTGTTCACTGTTCAGAAGGCGCTACCGTTGATGCCAAACCGCGGTGTCGTTCTTCTGTGTGGGTCCGACGCATCACAGGCTGGCACTCCCGGTTTCACGACTTATAGCGACAAAAGCTGCTATCCGTTCTTTTGCGCGTACATGGACAATGGATCTCAAGGAGCGCAAGATACGTGTCAATGTAATCAGCCCGGGTCCGATCGACACTCCAATCTGGCAATCCACCAATCTTCCGGAGGAGGTCGTAGAAAAGTTGAAGTGCGATATCGTCGCCATCGTGCCTGCCAATGAAATGGGCCGTCCTGAAGACATAGCGAAATCTGCCTTATTCGTGGCGTCAGAAGATGGTCGGTTCACCGGGGCATTGAGCTATTCGTGGATGGCGGCGAGTCAAGCGTGTGATCTGTTAGCGCTCGACGCGACTTCCTTGCGAGAGATGATAGTAGCGATGCCAGCTGAGCCGAGTTGAGACATGGCACCGTATATAGTAGACGTGACGTGATTTCCCAGGATAGATTTCTGAGGTATTTGCTAATTACTTCACGCCACACTCGGAGGCAAAGGAAGGGCGAGAGAGATATCGCCGCCAACGGCGGCAAATACCTCGCAGGTCGAGAATCTTCTCCGCAAGCTGCAGAAGCGCACTTATGATCGCTCTGAGCGATATCTACTGGCAATGAAAATGTTATTGTGTCGCCCATTGACCTGGGCTGCCTCTGTCTAACCGAAGCCCCAGGCAATGTACACGACGTAGGCGTGGCGATTCTCAAATCAGAGGACGTCCTTCCACGCGCTTGCAAGCACATCAACACCTGAATCACTTCTCACGTGCTCATCGGATCTGCCATCGAACTATCCCGAATGAGGTCCTCGATCCCTCCGGACGGAGATCCAATGCTCCATTGGAGGACCGGAATATACCCAATCGGGCAGCCTCAGGCGCCGGCATCGCGATACGAGACTTGAAATGGTCGCCGGTGGAGAGGCCCATCGCTCGAAAGGCCTTCGATCGGGCGCTTGGAGCGGAGCTGGAGGCGGTCATTTCCGGAAACCAAAAGCAAGGCAGCGAAGATTCAAGGGCAGTCCGGCCTCTGGGAGCTGGAACGGTAGCGGGTTTGCTCGTTTCGGCCTCCTTGTAGGGCGATTCTCACTTCCTAGCCTCCAGGCGCTTGCGAAAATCATTGATGTACGCGTTGGTCGGGTGCTGCGGATCCGTGATCAATTTCAACGCGTCCTTCGCGATGAATGCTGGCTCCTCTTGTCCCTTCACAAACATGTCCATTTCCATGATGCCCAGATTGCCCCATTTATCCATACCGTTTTTATGGGTAACTCAACGACAAGATCAGCATCATCTTTAAACTTTGAAATCGCAAACCGACCCCAGCTCGCGAATTGATCAGTCGTCGTAGCAAGAACCTTCTCATTTCCTGTTTCATTCACCAAGTAGACAGTCTTAGCGGACCGGACTTCCACTGGAAGTGGACTTTCAGCTGGTGCGGATCCCACTAACACAAGAGCGATCATCGTGGTTTGGGAGAGCGTTCTACAGAAACTCATGATGAGAGTTTTAGCAAGGGACAACCATCCGTCATTGTGGCTTGTTGAAGTCCTTGCCCGAAGTGGTCGAGCTCTGATTCGTTGTCGGGTTCTTTGCCTTGCACCAGAACCACTTGATCTAACGTTAAATTTTTGTACGCTTGAATCCGCCATTTGAGCGGTCATAGAGCACTATCGTGCCGAAAACGATAAGCAGGATGGCCGGGAGTATGGCCACCGCTCGGAATGAAGCTTGCGCGGCCAACCCGAGCACCTGCTCTAGTTTATCGCCGTTCAGCGCTTTAAACGCTTCTGCTCCGCCTGCAATTTCAACTTTTTTGCTGTCGAAGATGCGGCCCATCGCAGGCAACACGAAGTTAGTAGATAGAGTTCCAGCAGTTCCCATCAGCCCGATTAGAAGAGCTCCTCCTCGGGGAAACCTCTCCGAAGCAGTTCCCAACATGGTTGGCCACATGAAGCAAACACCCACACCCCATACAGTCGCAGCAAGCACACCAGTTATTGGAGAATTCGCAAAGCTCAAGGACAACAGCCCTAGAGATGCCAGCAGGCACGAGAGCCACATCAATCCAATAGCGGACAGTTTGCGTACCAAGGGTCCGGCAAAGTTCCTAGCTATAAACATAATTCCGCTCACGTAAACTAAGAGGAGAATCCCTTGCATGTGGACGGTACGCGTTAGCGCAAGATCGACCCATTGACCGGGTGCAAGTTCCGAAGCGGCAGTGAGGAACATCGAACAGAAGAGAATCAAGAACATCGGTTTCAGCGTTTGCCGGAACATATCGCGGGTGGACACGCCTGATGCCGCGCGTTCAGTCGGCGGAAACCTCATGCCAAAGCACATTGCCAGAAACGTAATGGACGGGATGAGGGTGATCGCAAGCTTGATTTGCCATCCTATGCCCAGACGACTGAGACCGTAGCCGAGTAATCCTCCTGCAATTAGTCCCCCCGGCCACCAGGCGTGCAGATGATTCAATTTGGTGGTCTTATCTTCGGGGTAGAGGGTAGCAATTAGTGGGTTAGTTACGGTTTCGACCAAACCCCACGCTACTCCGGAAATTGTGGCCCCGATCCATATCACCTTGTAGGCAGAGTGGCCGCTCGCGATACCCGACGCGAATACGATCATCAAGGTTCCGAGAATAAAGCAGACTCCAGCCAACTGGAGAAGCACTGACATCCCAATAATGTCGAGCAGTGGACTTCCAATCGCAATTGTGAAGGCAAAGCCAAGAAACGGCACGCCTAGGATTGATCCGATCATTTCGGCTGAGTGATCTCGGCTGATGGGATCAAAAAATATGCGCTGCAGATCGGCGGCTATGTCCGCGCGAAGGGATGCGGCTACACCGGCTGTGAAAATAGCAAGTACGCTTACAAGAAAAATGCGATTCTTATTGAATGCGCCTGGCTGGTTATTATGGCGTGCTGAGTGTGTAGTCGACCTCATAATGCCTTGAGAATCATTATTCGTATTAAAGTCCACTGCATTTCTCCGTTGGTTTTGGATTAAGTTGGTATTCAGACGAGAGGTCACCTTTAGGTGGTCGCTATATCTCTATCTATGTAAGAACACGGGACCAGATGATTTATTCCACGGCTGACAAGCCAGAGGCCGTGCCATACTCCGATCTTGAAAATCCGCAGAGCCTTAATTTGTACGGTTACGTCGGGAATAACCCATTGTCTCGTCCAGACGGAGATGCGCATTGTTGTCACGCTGCG
>NZ_JBZYWL010000013.1:0-65027 GCF_059115365.1 Edaphobacter sp. FHG110511_03
TGCGAGACGATTGCGGGATTGCGGAGAGCGCGTCCACACGCAGAAGTGTGCCACATAATTAGCACAGAAGTTCGCCAAATAATTAGCAAAACGACACCCGCATAGCGTTGCTTCATAGCCAGGACAATATAGAATGCGACCCCGCCAGAAGCTGGAATTGCAACGTTCGTAAGTGTTGGATGCTGCGCCCTCAGCATGGCAAAGTACGATGCCTCGTAAGGCAGTTGCTTGAGGAAATGATTTTCAGTCGGCGGAACTCCGGTAAGGAGAGCCTGGAAATACGCATCATTTCGATGTGTGATCGCCTTGACCCGTGCGATCGGCTTCTTTGAACCTGGAGTGTAATACCCGGTGAACTCTCCGAGCGGCCCCTCAAAGGCCTCCTGCGTAAAATCGACCTCTAGCTCGAATACCAGTTCGGCGCGTGCGGGTACGTCGACATCGATGGTTTTGCAATGCACAAGTTCCAGAGCCGCACCCCGCATGCCGCCCACCACTTCAAAGTCGTTGGTCCCGTCGGGAACCTGGATCGGACAGGTATAGGCCATCACCGGATCCACGCCTATCACCAGCGCAGCATGAAAGATCGTTTGCCCCATGCGACGCGCTTTCGCGAGGTTGCGGCCAAAACGATGGTTGGGAAGAGCGAGAAAGGTCAGTGTCTGCTTGTCCACCACTTCGAAGCGGTAATGTCCAATGTCCGGAATCCCCGTTTCAGGATCCTTGCTGACAACGATGCCAGCAGTGATGTAACGTCCGCCATCATCAGGGCTGTATTTGCAAATTGGCAACTTGGAAGTATCGATCGCGTCGCCGGTAAGGATGTTTTCATGGACCGGGCCATCTGCCACAACAACGGGCGCGATGCGAGTCGACATTCCGTGCAGAACCCTGTCAAAAGCGTCCTTTTCCGTAGTCTGCAGGGCTATCAGCGATTTCGCGCGCGTGTTGTAGACGCCGCCCACCAAGCCGAACTTGGTCCCATTATTCTTGAAGATCAGTGCCGGACCGGACACGGACGCACTCTTCCGCATCGCTTTCGCGACCTCCAGCTCCGGAGAGATGGGGCGATCCAGTTCGAGAAGCTCGCCGGCGTTTCGCAAGGCATCTAGAAATTCACGAAAATCTTGAAATGGCATCGTGGTGGCACCCTCACTGAAATACAAAGATAAGATTTAGAGATCAGTCCGAGACTATACTCGCTCAACAATAACCTCATGCCATGTGCATTTGGATATTTACGTACAGCGTTCACTGCCGCCGTGCGAAGGCGGACCAACAGGTGCCGGGCACGGATAAGAGTAAGGGTCTCTTGTTGGGCGACCGTGCGATGCGAGATCGGACGCAGGATCTCAGGATCGAGTCGGGCATAGCGGGCCAGCTTCTCTACGTCCACTTGATCACTCTTCCGATCACTGTGCGAGATCGCGCGTAGTTCGCGAACGTTCGCAACGAGCACATCGTGGCCCAATTCCCGGAGTTGTTCACTAACCCAGATCGAATGGATCCAACCAAACAGTATCCACGCCCAAAGTTTAAACATCAGCCGCAACCCGTTCCATACGGGCCTGCTCATAGAAAGTCGGCTTCTCGTCAGCGATCCGAAGGTGACAATAGGCGCGTTTAGCGTAGTCACCGATAGCAACTATATCTATGGCGCTTCGCATTATTTCAACGCGAGGGGATGTTCCGATTCGACTCCGCTGAACGTACTAATCGGGAACCGGCAGCCGGTGTGTCTTTGCAGGTGTTCGATGTGGGCTCGGGCTCCGTTGCTGGATTCTTTGAGCGCTTGCACTGGGCCACGGCAATATTTGCAGCGCATGATCTGATCGCGTTCTGTGAGGGCTTCGTAGAGGGTACATGGGAACCAACGCCCACGCACCTTCACCTCGCACTCTGTCATCACCGGCGGCTTCTTCTTCGTAGGCACTGATGTGTTTAGATGCCTCCCGAAGAGCTGTCCGCATACTCTTTTTCTGCCGTTGAATCCATAGACTCTCAGTGAGTGCACCTTTTAGCGGGCGCGCGGGGTACCTCAAGAAAAGGAAATTTATGTACGCTAAGGACCGCTGGAGGCATTTTTAGAGTTCCGGAGAGGCTTGAAGCCACCCTTGGCTACCCGTTTATTGGTATGCCATGTGTGATCCCCGCGATGTTGCCGGACAAAAGCCAGATCCGCCTTTGTCAGCGTGTATAGGCGAATCAGCTCTCCCTCGTCTTCCGGGAAAGCCAACAACTGAAGGCGCTCTGAGGAGGTCAGCAGTTCGCGACGAGGCATCGTTCGGGAGTGTAGCGAATACGGAGGTTTTCAGACAACACCAGCCTATCCCAATTGCGGCCTGTTTCGCTGGTCAAGAGTGTCTCACAACTTGTCCGGGAAACTGTGTCCTGTATACCTAAGCCTTGATAAGATTCGGGACACGCGTATCGTCTACGCCCGCGTCTCGACCGACGACCAAACCCTCGATCTGCAGAAGGACGCACTCAAGCGGGCAAAATGCCGAGAAGTTTACGAAGAGCAGGCTAGCGGCAAGAACACTAGCAGGCCGCAACTTGAAGGCTGCCTCAAGAGCCTGCGTGAAGGAGACACCCTGGTCGTGTGGAGAATGGACAGGCTGGGCCGCAATCTCGCCGATCTGGTCAGGCTCATAGCCGATCTGGAACGCCGGAGGATCAATTTTAACTTGTCCGAATTGCCTCCGGGATCTCAGCGCTACGTCGCCTACTCTGACCTTCTTAAACTTCCTCAAGCCACCTTCACGGTTGAAGACGACTCCAATTTCAAAGGGAAGGCGGAGATAACCGGCATCTATCTCGACGATATTCTGCGGATGTTGAACATACCCCAGCAAAATACCCTTGTTGCTGCCATCTGCGACGATCAGTACGAAGCTCACTATACCTTTGAGTATCGTGCGACACACCATCCCATCCTTGTCCTGCGTATCAACGGGAAAAAGCTGAACGCACAGGAGCGAAACAGTGACGGTGGAACCTACGGTCCATACTTAATCTCACATGCGTCGTTCGCTCCCCGTTATCGGGTCCTTGCATATTCAGAGATGTCGCAGATTCCCAACGGCGTCGTCGAACTGCGCTTCCTGAATGAGACTGCGGTCTTCAGCGCCATTCACCCGGCCAAGAGCTTTCCCCTGAATTCGCCCGAAATATCGGGTTATCGCATCGCCCGGGGTAATTGCCTCCGTTGCCACAACGAAGGAGCCTGTGGTGGCCACAAGGCCGGTATACCATGGACTACGATTGGTCACACCGCGATGGCAGACCCCAAGAAATTCGCCAATTACATCAGGAACCCCAGATCGGTGAATGCCTTCGCTCACATGCCGGGCTTCCCGATGTATGACAAAGCGACTCTCTCTGCGTTGACCGCCTACTTCAAAACCTTCGCGACGGAACAGCAGAGATGACGCTGCGTCTCGCGAAAGTTGCACTAGTCGCCGCCGTTGCCTTCTTTTACACGCTGGTCGTCTTCAACAACCTGAGCGACTATGGATCGAACTATCAATTCGTGCACCACGTTCTGCTGATGGATACAACCTTTCCAGGCAATCATGGCATGTGGAGGGCGATCCATTCACCCCTCGTCCAAATGATATTCTATGACGGAATTATCGCGTGGGAAGCAGTCGTCACGGTGCTGTCGTGGATCGGAGTCGTTCAACTCCTGCGGGTAATTCGCAAACCGGCGGCAGCCTTCAACGCCGCCAAGTGTTTCTCAACCCTCGCTCTCACCCTCGGGTTGTTGCTGTGGTTCTTCGCCTTTATCAGTGTAGGCGGCGAGTGGTTCCTGATGTGGCAATCGAAGCTCTGGAACGGCCAGGAAGAGGCATTTCGTATGTTCGCCTCCATCGGTATCGTCTTTATGTTGCTCGTGCTGCCCGAGAGCGAATCCGGCGCGTGAGTCGAAGACTGTCCCGATTAGCTCTCGTGCGGCTTCGGTGCAGCCGTTTATGACAATATCTCCCTCAAAATCCGAGGGCGCGGCCACGTTATCGCGGAAGAGGTTGCCCTTACGTATCCTTACGTATATAGGTACGTACGGTTTTCTCACTCTTATCTCTCGTTTGCTCCATAATCTGCCGCTCCTCTGTATGAGGCACGACCTGTAAGCGAATCACATATAGGGATGCCTTGAGGTTGTAAACCATTGAACGCATGCGACTAGCGAATCGCCTTGCATATGAATTTCTTGTGCAGTGAGAGTCGCAGACCGCTCCGGTTCAACATTACTTCCGGCAGGTTCGAAGGGGTCCCGTGATTATGTCGACGGCCCGCTGAGCGCTTGCCGCAGCTTCGACAACCAGTTTGTTGTCCTGTTTCAAAGCACTGATCCAGTGTTGAAGGTATGCGGAGGTGTTCCGTTCGGTATGCTCCGTCTCAATTCCAGCCATGGCACAAAGGAAAGCGGACCCAGTCTCCGCGATGAGCTCTTCCTTGTTGTAAAGCTCATCCCCAAAATGCTTGCCGAAGGTCCGGGCCAGCCGGCTCTCATGGCCAGTGCTGTGAATCAGTTCATGAAAGAGCGTCTTGTAGTAGTGAGCAGTATCGACGAAACGGAAACGGGCAGGAAGATGGATGGAGTCGGTTTCGGGTCGGTAATAAGCACGGCTTTCGGTTTTGACCTCTGTACGGATCGCGGGCCGTCCGCTCCAGTTGTTGACGAGGTCTTCGCAAGCCTTGTCCAAGCCGACTGAGGCAAGCTCCGGATCCTCAATCATCGGTACATTGAGCCCGTCGCACTGCTCCACATTGAAGACGTTGTAGTAGGTCAGCATGAAGGGCTGCCGCTTGCTGTCGGTGTTCTCTTCGTTGGGCTGTTCGGTCTCTTCACGGCTCTGCAACTGCTTGTAGAAGACGATGCGCTCGCTGCGCTCATCCTTGCGCACGCTCCCACCCAGTTCGTGGGCCTGCTTGTAGGTCAACCAAAAAGGCGAGCTGTATTCGGTGCCCCATAGCAGCATGACGTTGATGCCGCGGTAGGGCTGGCCAGTAGAGAAGTTGCGCGGGAAGACTCCCCAGTTAGTGCAAATCGCCCTCTCATCAACCACCCATCTCGACGAGTTCTTGGACCGGGGAGATCAATCTCAAATCTGTCATGGCTAACGAAACCCGCCCATTTGGGCCGATCGTCCTCGGCTGAAACGACATTATCATGCGTGAAATGTTTCAAGTACAAGTTGATACTCACACCACGTCTTAAGGCGGGAATTTAATTGAGGTATTGGGGTTTATTTCATTAGATGTGGCACACCTGTGTGCCAACAATCTTTCGGTGCCGGCATTTGGTGCTGTGGTTTGAAGGAGGTTAAAATGACGACAATGACCTTGGATGGCAAGGTTGCTCTTGTCACTGGCGGCGCGAGGGGGATAGGCGCCTCCATCTGCGAGAGGCTGAGCCGCCACGGAGCTGCGGTCGCTTTCACTTATGTCCAATCGCACGACAATGCCTGCGCGCTAGTGGATTCAATTAGCGCAGGTGGCGGTCGCGCACGGGCGGTTTGCAGCGATGTTGCAGAGCCGGCGGACGTGGCGGCCACGATACGGGAAACTTTGGACGCATTCGGCCGGATCGATATTCTGGTAAACAATGCGGCACTACAGCTTTCGGGTGCTGTGGAGTCCTATCCGCTGGATAAGCTCGACCGCATGCTGGCCGTCAATGTTCGGGGGCTGTTCCTGATGACCCAGGAGGCGTTGCGCCACATGTCCGCCGGCGCCCGTATCATCAACGTCGGCAGTATAAGTAGTGACTACATGCCGGTCGCCGACCATGCCGTTTACGCGATGACCAAAGGAGCAGTGGCGAGCCTAACGCGGGGCCTCGCGCGCGATCTCGGCACGCGTGGTATCACCGTCAATAACGTCCAGCCCGGTCGCATCGCAACCGAACTGCTGATGACGGCAATTGGCCCTCTAGCCGACAAAATAAAAGCCGGCGTTGCCTTGCAGCGTTTTGGGGACGTCAGCGAAGTGGCGGCGCTGGTCGCCTTCCTCGCGGGCCCTGACGCCAGTTTTATCACAGGCGCGAGTTTGAGGGTGGATGGCGGCGCTTCGGCCTAACTGTAGTGACACAACCTGTAGCTTGGATCGGAAATTGGCGTAAATCTTAGGGAGTTATGTGGCGCAGATGGGCTCAAATGCACCAAGTAAGCTTCTGTTGCGCCGCCCTGGCGTTTTTTAGTGGGCATTCGGCAAGTGCCTCATTCCGTAGAGGAACTCGATCCTGCTGTTTTGTGCAGGTCCTACTGAATGCCAGTTTCTGTGGGTGCCTCTTACGCCACTTATCGCTCAAATCTTTACGCCACATAACTCCCAAAGCAACACGTAGAGATTGCATCGTTATTTGTCGTCTCGCAGTCCGGCGCGAGATGCCGAAGCGAAAGCCTGGAACTCCACCCAAGATTTTGCCAGAGACGGCAAGCTGTCTTGGGCAAAGGTGTCGGATCGCATCACTCTGAATGAGAGATGCTGATAGTGAGAAACGCACCGAGAACACCCACTCTGCCGCTTTGCCTAGCCTTTTGCGGTCTTGGTAGCTCGCTCCAGCGGATGCCCAACGGCTGAGCCAGCTGCGTTCGCTTGAGGGAAGACTGCGTCTAAGGAGATAATGCTGAGAGCGGTCCGGTGAAGCTTACCTGTGTGATAGAAAGTCAAATGCTCAATCGTCGACGCTTCCTCGCCTGCTCCTTCGCTGCCAGTGCCTCTGCATGTCTGCGAAGCACGCTTGCACTTGCAGCCGACCCGCAGCCATTCACGCCGTGGATTCCAGGTACGCTCGACATTCACCACATAGCGACCAATCGCGGTAATAGCACACTGATGATCCAGCCTGACGGTACAACGCTGTTGGTGGATGCTGGGGCACTCTACGCGCACACTCCATATCTGGTATCCACGCTTCCGTCAGAAGAGCGTCGCCCTGGCGAGTGGATCGGGCGATATGCGAAGCGACATCTCAAGACGGCAGGGCTGCCCAATCAAATCGACGCGTTCATGCTGACGCACCATCATGATGATCACATGGGAGCCCTGCCCCCTGATGTCGTGAAAAATCGGCAAGGCTTTGTTCCAAGTGGCGTATCCGACGTAGACGCTATTGTGCCGATATCCCGCTTCGTCGATCGTGATCCTACATTCAGTTATCCCGCCGCTGGGGTGGAAGGTTATAACGCTGGTCCGCAGGAAAACTACCAGGCGTTTCTGAAGAGCAAAGGCGCAGCCGTTGAGAAATTTCAACCAGGTGTGAATGAGCAGTTCGCGCTCCGACATGATGCGAAGAAGTATCCAGGCTTTGAAGTGCGCAACCTTGCCGCGAATGGCGAGGTGTGGACAGGTGAAGGCACCGCCACGCGGAAGACATTTCCAGATATCGCGACTCTCAGGAAGACGGAGTACCCATCGGAGAACTGTTGCTCGGCTGCGATCCGTGTGCGCTATGGCAACTTCGCCTACTACACCGGTGGAGACTTGCCCAATGGTGTGCCCACCGGTCTGCCCGCATGGTGGAACATTGAGACGGCCGTCGCAAAAGTGTGCGGGAAGGTCTCTGTCGCATTGCTGAATCACCACGGTTACTACGATGCGGATGGTCCAGAGTGGGTGCGTGCGCTGCAACCGCGCGTCTTCATCATTGAGGCGTGGGATTCAGCTCATCCGACCGTGAACACGATGCAGACACTGATGTCGAAGAACCTCTACCCCGGTCCACGCGATGTGTTTGCCACATTTCTAAATGAAAACAATCGTCTTGCGAATAAGGGCACTGAGAAGATGCTCTCCCGCGCTGGGCACATTGTGGTGCGCGTCGCACCGGGTGGCTCGACCTACAACATCTTTGTGCTCTCGAATAAGGATGAGAGCGACACGCCGAGCGGTACTTTTGGGCCCTACACCGCGTAAGGGTCATGACCTGTGTGAATGTCGCTAAGCTCAATCGTCGTCCTGAGGATTTACCCTCAGCAGATGTCGGGCTGCACTCAAATCCCGAAAATTTCCCGTTTGACGTCATTCACTCCATTTAGCGGAGCAGCCTCGTCCCGTCTGTTATCGCCAATTGAGATCTCACTGTATGAGTGTTCACTTCCCCTTGCGCGCGCTTGGGAAGATCTTTCCGGGTCTGCCAGTCGATTTGCGACGTTACAACACTGACGATCCACGTAGTATTTAAACCGGAGATGCGGTTCAGAGTCGGCTGTGGATCTGAATGCTCAGCGTGAGTTTCCGGCGTTCTATAACGCCGCCACCGGTCCTAAAGCCATTTGTCGTAATAGATTAATAAGGCGCCGATCTCCTCACTCTTTTCAGATAGTTTTCGCACCACACTCGTCTCATCTTCTGAAGTCGGCCCTCAGGAATTGTTATGGCCAAACGACTGCTCCTCGCCTCCCTCCTTCTCGCCTCAACAACCTCTGCCTGGGCGGCGCAGGGTAAGGTTTTGATCATCGTCCAGAACCCCAGAATCCATGAGATTGGAGAGCCCTAGTTCCTCCCTTTGACGACAAGTCCGACAGCTTCACTGCCGCCCTCAGCCTCCCCTAGCAGGTGAGTAGCGGCACGTTCAGCCGAAGTTGCGCCGCAGCGATGCCATGTCTCGCGACTCTCCCTTAGCAGGCGAATGATAAGGAGACACTACACCGGACAGGCGTGGATCTTCCGAGGTGGGACCGTTGTCGACGATGGCCTCGGCCGCCACAGATGGAGCGCCGACGACCTCACTCGTCGTTCGGTTCAGTCCGAAACGCCTGAGTAGTCTCTGCGGTAGGTCGACTGCATACTTTGCGCGCGTCACGGCAACATAGAGGAGTCGCAGCTCCGCCGCGACGGATTCCTGCTGATCGGAACGTGTTGATGGTGGACGCGCGGAGAGGAAATCGGGATCGATTTCGACGTACCCCCACTCTCTGCCTTTGGCTTTATGTGTCGTTGAGCAGATGACCCGGGCATCCCCTCGTTGGGAACACAGCCGGCGATCGCCCTGAGCATCGTTTCTTCCCCGTACTCCTGGACGAGGTTGACCAGACCACGGAGGTATTCCCCCTCGGTGCGGGTGCTGAACGACATAACGTCCTTCCAGGTAGCGAAGCCCAGTAATTCAGGGGATTGTCCCGCTTGTCCCTGTTTTACGCGACGAACATCAGTCAACAACATCTCCAGGCCACGGGTTCGGCCAAGAACATGACAGGGCATCCTGCTGGAGAGGCACTTTAGAATATTCCCAATAACGCCGGCGTTGGTGCGGGACAGAATGATCTGAGGATGGACCACAGCGAGATGGGACTGGATCGCTTCCAGTCCTCGCACCGGATGCTTCGCTCCAAGTGAACGAAGAATCGCAGTTGCAGCAGTGGCAATTGCGGGGCCGAACCGGTACGACTGGGAAAGGAGAACATGGTGAGGTGTCGACACCTGAGCCATTGCGTTCACCGCGCCCCGCCATTCATAGATCTGTTGATAGGGGTCTCCGACATACACGACAGGACAGTCCATCCGCTTCAGGACGCCAAGCAGAACAGGATTCAGGTCCTGTGCTTCGTCGACGAGGATGTAATCGACCCGCGCTTTCGGTTGAGAGAGTGCCCAAAGCTTCAGGTAGCCATCGTGACCAAGCGGAAGACCGGCGGTCTTGTGGCGCATGGCATCCCACAAAGCCTGCATGTGTGAGATGGACTGGCCGGTGAACTGAGCGAAGCCCTCGGCATCGAGCGCTTCAAGACAACCGTAGCGTGGAATATGCGCCTGCAGCGGATGTTCATCATTACTCAGCAGGAAACGCTTCACCGCGTCGAGCAGTACGGAGCAATACGACCACTTCGAAAGCGTCAGTCCCGAATGGAAGGTCAAGTTCTCCGGCATTCGGAACGCTTCCACCACCGTATTTGGAGTGAGAGTCCCTGTCAGCTTCCACGCCGGATATCCGAAGCTCCGGGCTATGGCGCGGAAAGCGAGGGAATGACTGGTCGCGCAAGCTACCTGTGCTGGGAACTTTCCACGGGCATTCTCTGCAATGCTTCGATTGAATGCCAGATAGAGTCCGCGCCCGTTCGTACTCGACGCGAGCAGGCGGAGAGTCGTGGTCTTGCCCGAACCTGCGTACGCATCGATGCGGAGGCCTTCCTGCTTGAGGAACAGTTCCCGTGCGCGTTGCTGCTCCGGACTGGGATGGATATCGGTTGGGTGAAGGCTCATGGTCTTGTTGCGTAACGCCTTCTCCCAAGCATATCCAAACTGCGTGCCATCCTGGCATCAAGGGAAGAACTGGACTGAAGAAAGACTTTCTCCGGCTCTGCACGCACATGAGTTCATCATCCGTGGTCTCCCAGAAGGCTGCATCCTCCAGCTTTCATATATTCTGGGACTGCCATGCAGATATGCTCCTTTCTCCCATCAGCCACGGAGATTCTCTATGCTCTCGGAATGGGCGAAAGCGTCTCGGGCGTGACCTTCGAGTGCGACTATCCTCCGGAGGCAAGGCAGAAGGCCATTATTGTGGATACCTTGATCCATGGTGACCTTACGCCGCAAGAAATCGATGAGGCCGTCAGAAGGCAGGCAGTCGCAGGCGGGAGTCTTTATTTCGTAGATCTGCCAAAATTGAAGGCGATCCATCCGGACGTAGTTGTCACCCAGAATCTTTGTCACGTCTGCGCGATCAGCGAGTCCGATTTGGCAAAGGCTATAAGCGAACTGCCTTCCCGGCCGCATATAATCTCCTTATCGCCCCACACGCTTGAGCAGGTCCTTCAGAGTATCGAGACCATTGGTGGGACAATCGGCTGCCAATCCGAAGCGAGAGATCTTATCGACGGACTCCGACGGCGAATCGAACGCGTCAGGAGCAACGTCAGGCAGGTAAAGCCGCCGCCACGGGTACTTTGTCTCGAATGGCTCTCTCCTCTCTTCCAGGGGGGCCATTGGATACCTGAAATGGTGGCAATTGCCGGCGGGGATGCTCTACTGGCGACTCCAGGGGAGAGAAGCACCAATATCTCATGGGAACAGGTCCTGGAGTCCGATCCTGAGGTGGTGGTTGTCATGCCGTGCGGCTTCCATCTCGAAGAGGCGATAGCACAGTATAGGAACGCCTGCTTCCCAAAGGATTGGGAGAACGTATCAGCCGTTAGGCACCGGCGAGTATATGCAGTGGACGGTACAGCTTACTTTTCAAGACCAGGGCCACGGCTGGTCACTGGATTGGAGATACTGCAGGCCATCCTGCGGGACGACAGTTTCGCTGAACTGCCATCGGAAAGCGTCGCGAAGATAATCTGAGGCGACACAAGCCCTATAAGAGACTTGCGCGCCATCGGAAGCCATCACACGGATGCAAGATCGACCTATGTCTCCAGTTGTGACCAGGGCGCTCCGGAACAGCGCACGATATGATCACGGTGAAGGGCGATTTCCAAGCTAGGTCGATCTCTGCAGCGAGTAACAAAAGACGGCGAGAACTGCGATCTGGAACCAGACAGAGTGAATGTACAAATGCAATGGAAATCCGGCCGGGAGTCGCTCATCATGCCACTCGGGGTATGCTACTCATTTTTGAAACAAATCTTTGAACCGCTGTGGTTGGGAGCGAAGATATTGCTTGGGCGCGCGAATTTGCCCGCCTAGCTTCGCAGCGGCGTGCCATGGCCAGTGCGGGTCGTATAAGATCGCGCGCGCTAACGCGATCATGTCGGCATCGCCAGTTGCCACGATCGCCTCAGCTTGTTCAAACCCGCTGATCAGTCCGACGGCGACTACAGGCATCCGGACTCTGGATTTGACCGCGCGAGCAAGCGGTACCTGATAGCTCGGCCCAACTGGGATGTTCTGTGTAGGATGCAAGCCACCGCTCGAGACGTGGATGGCATCGCAGCCGTGCTCCTCTAACTTTTCAGCAAAGGCGATCGTCTGCTCAATATCCCAGCCGCCTTCCACCCAGTCTGTCGCAGATACTCGCACGGAAATCGGCTTGTCGGCAGGGAATGCGCCGCGCACCGCATCAAAGATCTGGAGCGGGAACCGCATCCGGTTCTCCAGGGAACCGCCATATTCATCGTCTCGCCGATTGGAGAGCGGCGACAGGAACTGGTGCATCAGATAGCCATGAGCGACATGGAGTTGGATCAAGTCGATCCCGAGGTTCGCCACGCGGGCGGCTGATGCGGCGAATGCATCGCGCACCCGTCGAAGTCCATTCCGGTGAAGTGCGACTGGAGCGACCTGGCCCTCAGCAAAAGGTATTGCGGACGGTGCCACCGTTTGCCACCCGAGCGGATGATCCGGGGAGAACTGAACGCCACCCTTCCATGGGACCTCGGTCGAAGCCTTGCGACCAGCATGACTCAACTGAATCGCGATCGGAATGTCGGACCAGCGGCGAATGCTCTTTAACGTGCGAGATATCGCGGCTTCGGTTTCGTCGTTCCACAGTCCGACGTCGGCATAGGTTATGCGCCCTTCGGGAAGAACTGCAGTTGCTTCGATCGTCAATAGAGCCGCTCCCGACAAGGCGAGGTGGCCGAGGTGGATAAGGTGCCAGTCGTTCATGCACCCGTCCTCGGCTGAGTATTGATCCATAGGTGCGATCACGATCCTATTGGGCAGATCGAGGTTACGAATACGGATCGGTTGGAAGAGAGCCGACTCAGCCATAATGACACCTCCTTGCGGGGCACAAACGGAACCGCACGACTGTCTGGATGATTGATTTTACGCTCCAAATGTGACCCTGCCCCAGAGCATGGCTCACCATTGGTACCGAAATCCTCAGCGGAATCGCCATTCTCCTTGGCGTTCGTCTCTCTGGTAAGTATTCCCACGATTGTCTTGCTCGCCGTCGCCATTGTGACAGTCATCTTCCATACGGCTTCAGCTCGATCAAGCTCGTGAGTGTTACCGCCGGCCGTGCACAGTTCGTAGGTCCACTCGGGACCCCTCCGGTACTTTCACCACCGGCAAGCATTCCATCGATTCGATGAACGCCGCGTGCTCTGCTTGAGGGAAGATGTTTTAGGTATGGTCATGCATCTTGGATGCGCATGCGAAAACATTCGCCAACTTCAATTCGTAGTGAAACTCATATGAATCACTGTCTCCGATTCCACACATTTAGGCGTCTGGTTGAATGAGGGATAACTATTCGGCCTCGACGATATCTACTGAGAAATATCTAATTTCGCCTGGAACTTTCGTCCGCGAAGCGAGATCAGTACCGGGACACGTTCTGCGAGGTAATGCAGAACTCTTCGTCGCGACGCTCTTTCAGCGCACGCCGTCCGGGACTTTACTCCATCCTGAGCAGTGCGCTCAATACAAAGGACTTCATCTTCGCTCTCGAGAAAATGCCAGGTTTAGCAAGACTCGCGGCAACCTGTAGCCTCCATCATCATCTGTGAAGACATGCTGGTGCATGTGTTCAGAGGCCCCAAACTCCTCCTGCTCGTCTTCCTTTACGCCACTATCGCCGGGCTGCGCACCGTCGCGGACTTCGACCTTGGATGGCAGATGGCGAACTCCAATCATCCCTTGTCCTCGGTGGACACGCTCTCTTATACGGTCCCAGGAGCACCGTGGATTTATCCGTCACTCTCCGGTCTCATCTTCCGCGGCCTCTTTGGTATGGGAGGATATGCCGCCATCTCTCTCTTTTGCGACGCAGCTCTGCTCATCACCGTGGCGATCCTTGTGTTTCGGAGTCAGACAGCGGTGCTCGTGTTGCTTCTGGTCGCGATGCCTGCGCTCGCGCAACAGATGCTTCCCCGTTCGGGTCTCTTTACCGTCGTTCTCGCGGCGGCAACAGCGCGCCTGCTCCTTGCGTATAAGAGCGGGTCGAGTCGCCGTTTGTGGCTGCTGCCGGTGATTATGGTGCTGTGGGTCAATCTGCATCAGGGTTCTATCGCTGGTCTTGCGCTCATGCTCGGTTATCTCGTCTCCGAGGCGACGGATTTTCTGCTGGTTCGCGATGAACGTCCGGAGATCCTTCGCCGCATCCGAGATGCCGCGCCGTGGATGTTCGCCTCCGTGCTCGCCACTTTTATTAATCCGTGGGGATGGAGGATGTATGGAGCCGTCGCCGCACAGGAGCATCCTTCCGTGTTTCAGGCAGGAGTTATTCGCGAACTCAATCCGCTGTACCGCGATCTCTCATCGGCAACTCTGAACCCGTTCGACTCCCTCAGTGCTATCTGGTGGATGATTGTGCTGGCGGCTGTTTCTCTGCCGTTTCTTATACGTCAAAGGCGCGTTGGACTCGCGGTGTTTCTCTCTATCGGAGTGGTAGCTTGCCTCGTCTCTTCCCGCAGTCAGGGCGTGTTTTTATCACTGGCTTGTCTTATCGCAGGTGACGCCTTCGCGAACGCATACGGTCTTTTCCAACGTATTACGCAGACAAATCGATGGAAGGCTCTTCCGTGGGGAGTTGCTCTAGCAGGTTTGATTCTTGTCACCGTACGCTGCGTCAACATTGTCAGCGACCGGTCCTACCTTCATGAAGATCAGATCACGGTCTTCGGGCGTGGAGCCTCGTGGTGGTTGCCCGAGCAGGCTGCTGCCTTCATCGAGCAGCATCACCTGCCGACGGAGCTATTTGCTTCGTTCAATCTCAGTAGTTATGTTGTCAGTCGCCTTGGCCCACATTATCGTGACTTTGCAGACGGGCGTTATCTCCCGTTTGGCGACCGCATCGTCGCGGAGCAACTTCACCTCGCCGCGCTTCCGCTCGACTCCGACGAATGGAGCAAAGCTGCCGATACGTGGCACATTCGAAGCATCATCCTGCCGCTTGCCCGTTTCTACGGCATTCAATCCGTTCCGTTGCGCGAGGACTGTGCCAGTCATTACTGGACTCCCGTCTACCTCGATACGACCGCTGTCGTCTTCGTTCGCAACAACGCATTGCAGCCCGAGAGGCTTGATGCCCTGCGCATCGATTGCCAGCGTCAGTCCCTTATGTCCTCCATCCAACATTCGCGCATCGGGGAATACCAACAGCTGGCGAACGCGGCTGTCATCCTCTTCGTTCTGGGTCGCAATCAGGAGGCGCAGCAGGCGCTTGAGCGGGCGCAGAGTCTCTTCCAGGGAGACGACTCCCTTGTTCTTCTCGATGGAGAGCTGCAGGCGTCGCGCAATGATCTAAGCGCGGCTGAGCAGAGTTTTCACCATGCTCTTGCCCTGCATCCATCCGATGCTGCGTGGTACCAGCTTGGTCTTGTGAATGCGAGGCAGAGAGAGTATCCGCAGGCAGTCCACGCCTTTCGCCGCGCTCTCTCGCTCGAAGACCAGCCCAGTGTGCCGATTGAAGCCTCGCTCGCGCGGGCTGAACTTCTTGCCGGAGAGGAGAAGGCGGCTCTTCGAACAGTGAGCGATGCCTCCCGTCTTCTCCCCGATACTCCTGATCGGGCGGCCGATCGCGCAGAGCTCGCTGACCTGGAGGCTGCCGCGTGGATCAGGCTCTCCAACTGGGCCTCCGCGATTTCGGCGGAGAGGCGTGCCGTACAACAAACGCCCAACGTGGCGGGGCGCTGGCAGGTGCTTGCGGCGATGTACGCCGCCACCGGTCAGGAGGATCAGGCGGCGCGTGCCCGCGACCGGGCTGATTCCCTCGCCCATCATCCGTGATCTGTCGTAGCTCCATGTTTTTCAGGAGCCAGGGTGTGGTTCACCTTGCAGCGGAATCGGATGGCCACTGGCAATCCGCACGCGGGTTCAGGACGGGGCTAAAGTGCTAGCCGATGCTGCAGAAAAGAACGCGCAGAGTTGGAGGCCGTTGGACTTCTTTCCTGGGTCGCCTTCCTGCCGCTGTTGCTTCACCGGCTGATCCTCGGTGAGGACAAGTCGCTGCAGCGTCTCGCCCCGAGCCTAGCGATCTTTGTCGCCTCGCCCGCGGTCGGGGTGTCTGTCCTGGCTTCAACTTACAGGCCGCGTGGACGCGGTCTATCGGTTCATCTTGTTCACGCCACTGTTTTTCGCCCTGCTTGTGCTGCGCTTGTGGCAGCTTGCGGTGCGAGCACTTCTGTATCGGCCGCCTGATGGGCTTACACCTTTCCCAGTGCGGCGCTCGCTTCCGCTCTGATTCGTTATTGCCAACACGTTCCAGGGGTTGACGAGAGACTTCTAGCGTGGGCCGGTCTCGCATTGACCACGATCGCTGTAGCCGGCGTGGGACTCATTTCACTGAGAAACTGCTCGCGGAGATTGTGGCTTTCTGTCCGGAGCCGGCCTGATCATTGAGGAAACCGTCCTCAACCGGCTTGGTGGCAGCTCACGGGAAGGTTCCGTGCGCTTAGGTGAACTGAATTCGCCTTGGCGTATGGTGCGTTCCGTTTCTTTAAGTGTCCCGCATAGGGCTTGTTTTGCGGAGTATCGGTTCGAGTGTCGTATTTTCATATAGCAAGGGTTTCGAGCTTTTAAAAGAGAGGAACAAACATGTCAGACGGAAATGACCAATCCAAGTTAAGCAGACGTAGATTTCTGGAGGCCGGGTCGGCCGTTCTGGTCGCAGCAGCGGGGGTGCAGGCTCAGGGTCAGCAGAGCAAGATTTATCCCACGGACCCGCATACCGGGGTCAATGAAAGCCAGCCAGGACCGAAAAATAACGCGGTTCTGGATGGCCAGAACCAGGATTCGGCGTGGCCGCCAGAGACTGACTCAGGAGGCCAGCCTCCGTTCAAGTATTCGTTTTCGCTGGCGCATAAGCGGGTCGAGGGCGGCGGGTGGACGCGACAGGTGACGGTACGTGACCTGCCGATTTCGAAAACGATGGCCGGGGTGGAGATGCGACTGATCTCCGGCGGCATCCGCGAACTGCACTGGCATGTTGCGTCGGAGTGGGCGTTGATGCTGTACGGTTCAGCGCGCATCACGGCAGTTGACCAGCAGGGACGGGCCTTCGTGGACGATGTGCATGAAGGCGACCTGTGGCTGTTCCCCGGAGGCATTCCTCATTCGATCCAGGGCCTGGGGGAGGATGGATGCAAGTTTCTGCTGGTGTTCAAGGATGGCAACTTCAACGAGTTCGGAACGTTTCTGTTGACCGATTGGCTGCACCATACGCCGAAGGAGGTGCTGGCGAAGAACTTCGATGTGCCGGAGTCCACATTCGACAAAGTGCCGAAGAGGGAGCTGTTCATCTTTCAGCGGGAATTGCCGCGTCCGCTCGCCGAAGAGAAGCGTCAGGTTGAGGCGGTGACGGGAGCGGTGCCGAATTCGTTTGCGTTCCTTCCGGGCAAGATGCGGCCGAGCAAGGTGTCCAAGGGGGGCGAGGTAAAGATCGTTGATCGCAAAAACTTCCCTGCGACTGACATCGCGTCGGCGATCGTGACGCTGAAGCCGGGCGGCCTGCGGGAGCTGCACTGGCATCCGAACTCGGACGAATGGCAATACTACGTAAAGGGCAAGGGCCGGATGACGGTCTTTGCGGCAGGTGGACTGGCGCGCACGATGGACTTCGAAGGAGGCGATGTGGGGTACATCGACATCTCGATGCCACACTATATCGAGAATACGGGGGACGAGGATCTCACGTTTATCGAGGTCTTCCCGACGCCGTTCTACGAGGATATTTCGCTGGCGGAGTGGCTGGCGCATACGCCTTCACGGCTGGTGGAGGAGCACATTCAGGTAGGCGAGGACTTTCTGGCGAAGATTCAACAGAAGGAGATGGTAATCACCCCGGAGTAGGCATGACTCCATCCCACATCAGTCGCCCCAAGCATCTTGAAACCGAAGTTGGTATGGGCTTGGGACTGGAATTAATCAGTGCCCGTGCGGAGACATCGTTTCAAGCGGAGCTCGCGAATGGTCATCTCTAAGCGAACACGAGAAACGGGATTATTGCTCCCGACGTTTAAAGCGGTGCTAGTGTCCAGGACCGGTGTGCAGGACAGCAAGGAAGATTCTTCCGGTTTTATCGGATGGTCCGAACGGACAGAATGTGATGGCTCTCGGGTGCCGCATTTAGGCCGCGGGCTTCGAGTAAAAACTCAATGGGAGGCAGAGCTTCGACTGAAGAGACATGAATCCTTGCGAGAAGCTGGCGCTTCGATTCATTGGATAACAGATAGTTCCCGGCAGCCTCAAGCGACTCGGCACTGGTCGCACTCAGAAGAATCACGTGGCCGGTATGGTCGAGGTTCGGCAGGATTGCGATGCGAACGTAGTTTACGCTCAGGTTTCCATCCATATGAGGGCGATAAATGACAGCCTCGCCCGTGGTGGGATGGAGATTATGGACCTCTGGAGTCGATGGATCGTTTTGCTGGGGCACGATTCGAAAGTTGAAACGGCTCTCAAAAAGCTGTCCCCATGGATCGCTCCATGGGCCTCCAAGCAGGATGACATTTCCTTGATTCTGAAAGTCGCGAACAGAGACATCGTGCGGGTGCTTAATCACAAGCCGTCGGCCATCGAGCGCCTGCCTCATGTAGGCCGCAATGATGGCAGAGGAGACGTTGGTCTCATTGGTGCCGCTTGAGAATTGCTGCGCGTTGGCGAGACGTGGATCTGTACTATCGAGGAGCTTTTTGGTGTAAGTGCGGTGAATATAGTCCTCAAGACTAACCTGCATCCCGAAGATCTGACGGTAAGCCTGGAGATTCGCATCGACCGTGACCAGGGAGACGTCGGCCCCGGGCCGGAAAAGATCTCCTATGATGCCACTGGGGCGGGCCGAGAGATTGCGATAAGACCGGTATTGATAACCAATCACAAATCCTGAGATGAGAAGGAATGCGGCTGCAAGCCATTGCCAGGAGCGGATCCTTAGCTTTTTTAAGGGAGACACTTCGGTTTCAATGTCTCTCAAGGGAGGCTTGGGCTGTAGATCGGGGATGAGTGTCGTAGCGGCGGGGAGCTGAAGGGGAGCAAGTTCACGAGGAACGAAGGCGGGAATGTACTTTCCCTTGGGGATCACCAGGGCGACCGGATCGGCTACTCCCTCCGAGGAGTAGTACTCCTCCAGGCGAGTTCTCAGGTGCCGAACGGTAACTCTGACGATGTTGTCCTCGCTGGCGTTGTAGCCTGCCGGCTTATGGAACACAACCTGACCAATACTCTGTTCTGTGATGTCATCGCTTTTTCCCTCTTCCAGCATTCGAAGAAGATAGGCAAGCACAGCGCGAAGCCGTGGGGTCGCCGCGAAGGTTTGACTCTCCAGAAGCCGCCGCATCGTCTCTCGATGTTCGACGGGCGGCATTGCAGCGTCTGGTTCACTCAAAGGGGAAGGCATCTCTTATCGTTCAAGCAGGTTGCTCGTTGGCAATCTGGAATGTCCTCGTGAGGTCGGCCATGGTCTCTTATTCATCGCTTCTGAGCATTCCTTGTGGCCTCAAGACCATTTTGTAACTGTTAGGAAGCATATCGGTTGTGATGTTGAACCGTCCAGAGACCATTTCCCCGGGAAAAGAAATGTCGTTTTGGCAATTCTTAGAAGGGATAACCGGTTCCTTGACAAGAGGTTAGATGACCTCCCCGGGGAAAAAGCGCCTTTTTCTTTTGCTTCCCATTTTCAAACGTCGGACAAATTCATAAGGATTATCTGAACTTTTCCATCCGTCGATCTTCCGCACCGACCTTCGACACGAATCAACGGGGCGAGGATTGACCATTGCAGACTCTTTGGAGGTTCCAGGTGAGATTGAACGCTGCGCTAAGTTCCGCGAGGCCCGGTGTTGCCATGCTGAGACGGGCCAACCGGTTTTTTTATGGAGTTGCGTTGCTCGCGATCCTGACGGCCAGCACATGCAGTTTCTTGAGTGCTCAGGTATCTACGGGTGATGTTCTGGGAACAGTGACAGACTCCAGTGGTGCAGCTGTTCCGGGCGCAAAGGTCCATATCGAAAATACTGGAACCCACATCGTTCGAGAGACAACGTCGGGCGACAATGGCGCTTATGCCTTGACGCAGCTTCAGCCCGGAAACTACTCTCTCTCTGTCACGGCTCAGGGGTTTAAGACCTTCAGTAATCCCTCCCTCAGTCTGGTGGCCGGTGACCGTGCTCGAGTCGATGCTGCCCTGAGCATCGGCGGAAGCAATGAAACCATTGAAGTCATATCTCAGCCTTCCGCTCTTCAGACCGATAGTACAAACGTCGGCTCGACGATCGATTCCAAGGCCGTTGCTGATATTCCACTAAACGGCCGAAACATCTACGGTCTGGTGCAGGTCGCTCCGGGCGTAAATGCGGGAGCTCCTAACTCGCTGACCAGCGGCACCCGGCCGGACGACCGCCGGCAATCGAGTTCGGTTTCGGCAAACGGCCAGTACGAACTGGTGAACAATAACCTGATCGACGGCCTGGACAATAATGAACGCTTTAAGGGACTGATTTTGCTGCGGCCATCGGTTGAGGCTATTCAGACGGTGAAGGTGGACACCAACACCTACACCGCAGAAGTGGGCCGTACAGCCGGTGCTGCCATCACGATTCTCACTAAGTCGGGAACCAACCAGTTCCACGGTTCCCTTTATGAGTTCTTCCGTAACGACGTTACGGACGCGCGCAACTACTTTGCCCGGACCAGCGTTCTCCCTCACAAGCCTGAATTGCGACAGAACCAGTTTGGCGGCAGCATTGGTGGACCTATTCTAAGGAATAAGACGTTCTTCTTCGCTGATCTCGAAGAGTTCCGTCAGGTCGATGCCACAGGAACCGTCTATACTTCCACCGTCCCCACGGCCTACCAGATCGATCACCCGGGAGATCTTTCAGATGTTGGCGGCCCGGTCCTTTCCAGCGTGGATCCAACCGCATTGGCCTATTTCAAGCTGTATCCAAAGCCGAATCAGCTCG
Organism: Edaphobacter sp. FHG110511_03; assembly: GCF_059115365.1. Lineage (NCBI taxonomy): Bacteria > Pseudomonadati > Acidobacteriota > Terriglobia > Terriglobales > Acidobacteriaceae > Edaphobacter > Edaphobacter sp. FHG110511_03. Next base: position 20,799 of record NZ_JBZYWL010000013.1, read on the forward strand.
GGTCCAACTTCATATCAGGCACTACTGTCCCGACCAATAATTACCTCTATAACCCGGCTCGAACCCAGAACACCACGTTAGGCGATTTGCGCATCGATCACCACTTCACCGACCGGGATACTCTCTTTGGTCGTTATTCCTACAACAAGGTGAATACCTTTGTTCCAGGTCAGCTTCCTTCGGTGGGGAACATCGGTCCCGGTGGCCAGGCCGGTACTTATCCCGGTCTCTCCGAGATCACAACGCATAATGGGCAACTCGGCTACATCCATACGTTTACCCCCAACCTTCTTCTAGATCTGCGCACAGGCTACACGCTTTTTCTCGATCACGTGAACCAGCTCAACGCCGGGCAGAGTTTTAATACGGGCGGCGAATATAACATCCCGAATGCAAACGGTTGCATTGGGTGCGATGGTCTGGCCCCGGTCAATCCTGGTGGAGGCTGGACAGGACTCGGCGATGCCACATTCTTGCCGATTCTGCTCAACGAGAGCGCCTATCAATATGCAGGCACCGTCACTTGGGTTCACGGGACCCATACCGTTAAAGTTGGCGATGCACTCATCCGCAGGTTGGTCAGCAACCTGCAGCAGAACTATGGCAAGCCTGCGATCAGCTTCAATGGCGCCACACCGATCGCTGCCATAACGAACTTCTTTCACGGCCAGCCTTTCAACTACCAGCGTCAGGGACTCACACGCCGTCCGCACGTGCGCACGTGGGAGGAGAGTGCATTTATTCAGGACGACTGGCGAGCTCGTCCGAATCTGACTCTCAATCTTGGCCTGCGCTATGACCTCTTCACCGCGCCCAACGAGAAGGATGGCTACTTCAGCAACTTTGATCTCAATACGGCTACGCTGACGATCAACAGTACAGGTGGGGTGAAGACGAATCACACGAACTTTGCGCCACGCTTCGGCTTCGCTTATACCGTCACTCCTAATACGGTTCTTCGTGGTGGCTTTGGATTGAGCTTCTACGCCAACGATGTGCAAAATGCTTTTTACCTGCAGAATCCTCCCTACGCCTTTGCGACGGGCACACTGACATCAACCACTCCTGTCTCCGCAGGCGTCGTTGCGTTTCCTCCGTCAGTTTCTACAACGGCTCTAAGTGGTGCGGTGTGGGCCAAGCCATACAACTATAAAAATGCTTACGTAGAACAGTTCAATCTGCTGCTGCAGCGCGATTTCAGTGGCAATGTCATAACCATTGGCTATGTGGGGGAGCTAGGCCGCCATCTGAATACACAGATCCCGAACTATAATTTGCCGGCTCCCAGTGGAAGTGTCACTGTGCCTGCCTTGCGCTATGCAGCACAGCTTCCAAACGTCAACACGATTCAATACTTTGGCAGCTTCGCTATTTCGTCTTACCACTCGCTTCAGACAAGCTTTGAGCGACGGCTGAACCACGGCCTGACTCTCAACGCGAATTACACTCTCGCGCACGCCATCGATAATACGAACAACCAGGGCACGGAGGGCGATGGCGGTTATGGATTGCAACCTGCGATTGTAAGCCGCTACGATTACGGAAACTCCACCCTTGATGTGCGGCATCGCATCGCCATGACCGCAAACTATGCCATTCCATTCAAGAGCCGCAACCATCTCGCGACATCGATGCTGGGCGGCTGGCAGGTGAACGCTCTGGTCTTCTGGCAGACGGGAACCCCGTTTGCGATTACAAGCAGTGTGACGCAAAACGGGCGTGCCTACATCAATCTGCCCACCGTTACTTCAGACAGGCCGAATCGTGTGTCCGGCGTATCCCTCTACTCGTCGAGCCGTAGCGCTACAAATGGTTATCTCAACCCGGCAGCGTTCTCAAGACAACCCATCGGCACAGCCGGAAACGTAGGTCGGAATATTGTCTATGGTCCCCATCAGCGACGTGCGGATCTGTCGCTCTTCAAGACGGTTCCAATTCACGAGATGCTGGCGTTGCAGCTTCGCGCTGAATGCTTCAATATATCCAATACGCCTAACTTCGCGCAACCGGGAGGCACCATCAATAGTTATGGAACTCCAGACGCGAACGGAAACATCGTGGCGACGGGCGCCGGCAATTTCGGCATCAGTACCTCGACAGCTGCGGGCTCTGCGGCACGGCAATATCAGTTCGCGGCTAAGGTCACCTTCTAGCAGATCGAAGGCATAGTCCCGCACGATATTCGGGGGTGCCAAACATCCTATAACTTTCTTGAGGAATGATGAGTAAAGACCGTCGAATGTTTCTGAAGACCATGACTGCCTCCATTCTTACGCCTGGGATTATCAGCGTCCCCGGGCAAACGGAGTCAACAGCACGCAATCAGAAGCAGCGCGCGACGCCGTCACGGCCGAATGTTCTCTTGATGATCTGCGATGACCTCGGCTACGGAGACCTGGGCTGTTATGGCTCTTCCGTTCCGACGCCAAATCTGGATCGTCTTGCCGCAGAGGGGACGCGCTGCATGCACTATAACTCTGCTCATCCCATCTGCAGTGCATCGCGTGCCGCTCTCCTGACGGGACGATACGCACCACGGAGCCATACACCGGGTGCGCTGTTTCCTCACGCCGCTGTAGCAATGGCGAAAGAAGAGCAGACTCTCGCAAATCTCTTTAAAGATGCCGGCTATCGTACTCACGCGATCGGGAAGTGGCATCTGGGAGACGAACCAGGCTACACTCCGGTCGACCGTGGGTTCGACACCTTCTTTGGGGTTCCCTATAGCGATGATATGCAACCGTTGCCGCTGATCGGGAACACCACTGTTCTGGAGGCCGATACTGACCGGGACGAACTTACTCCCCGCTATACGGAGGAGGCAGTCAAAATTCTGGAGAAAGCGGGCGATCAACCCTTCTTTCTTTACTGCGCCTATTCTTATCCCCACGATCCAGCACGCGGCTCCAAAGCGTTCAAAGGCAGATCGCAGTTCGGGGATGTTGGCGATTCCATCGAAGAGATCGATTGGAGTGTGGGGAGGCTGCTCGACTCACTTGAGAAAAATGGCAAGACGAAAGACACAATCGTGATCTTTACCAGCGATCATGGACCCTGGTTTCAGGGCTCACCGGGAAAGACGCGTGGACGTAAAGGCTCCACCTTCGAAGGCGGAGTGCGTGTACCTTTTCTCATCCGCTGGCCCGGTCAGGTTCCATCGCCGATAATCTGTCAGGAGTGGATAAGCCACCTGAACATCCTGCCTACGCTTTCAGCATGGTGTGGGCTAAAACCCCCGCGGCTTCCGCTGGATGGCTTTGATGCATCGGCTGTATTCCTGCGGCGTGAAACTGCTCCAGCCAAGGCGGTGATCTACTTTACTCCCGTAGGAAATACGACCGTTCATTGTATTCGGATGAATGCCTGGAAGCTTCGTGTCGCTCAAAGCGATGGCCAGATCTACATCAATGATCGCCCTGGATCGAAAGGGAATTACCTCCTGGCAAAACCAGAGCTCTACAACCTCGATGCAGATCCCTTTGAAGCCTATGACGTAGCGAAGAAGTATCCAGAGATCGTTCAGCGACTGCAGGCGACGCTGACGGAGGAGATCATGACCTTTCCCCCGGAGGTCCAGCAGGCTTATGCATCTCTCAAAGAAAATGTTGCGAGTGTAACGACTCCTCCCGGAGCTGCACCCCGCGTGGTGAAGGGACCGTTGCCCGTCTGGGCATGGCAGCCGGAGGATCGCCGCTGAGAGCCTTTAAACGCTAAGCGTAAAGTCCTCAACCGCTCTTCCTGCCAGCCGTCATCTCGAAATCATGATTTAAGGAACACCTTATCGAAATAGCGGGCTGAAGCTACTTCCGATTGATCCGATAAAGGCAGAATTTACCGCCTGGCGGTATGTTCTGGATGATCCCTGAAGTACTGCAAGGACGCTAACAAATGAGCGCTCTCCTCATCGATATCGTTCGTCAGAATGCGAGGTAATTTCACCTTTCCACTCGGCGCGACAATGACTTCGTACAGCCACCCACCTGTGGTACTGTTTGAGCCATCCGCTTGAACACCGTAGGCTTTCGCGCTCGCGTGATCCGGATCAGAAAGCAAGGGAAAAGTGAGTCCATTCTTATCTGCCCAAGTGTGATTGCTCTCGGGTGAGGTCCGGCCGATGCCGACAATTGCAGCACTGAATGAACTGTAATTCCGCTGAATCGTCTCATATGCCATATCATAAATAAATCTCATTCCCTCACAGCTAAATAAGTCATCACTTGATAATGCATTCGTCAAAGCGAACGCTAAGTCCTGCTGGCATCACTTGACAGTGCGATCTCAGACAGGGAGTCGGCGTTCCGGTACAGGTGCACCGGGGCGAAAACAATCGAGGTGCATCACCGTGATCTCCTCCTTGAGGGGTCGGAGCTTTTCCTGTACCAAAGCCTGCACCTTTTCGGGCTCTCCCACCACGCGCAGGTTCAACAGCAGTTCGAACTCATTTGCAGGCGAAGCATCGAGGTTGCCTTCGAGCTCCGGCTCCTGTCCGTGGGCGGCGATGGCGGCTTTCACGAAGCCCGTCGGCCCGCTGACGATTGCTTTCAGGTGCGCAACAGGCATATCCGCATCATGCAACGCTTCCGCTACAGCATCCAAGAAAGGCCCGAGCAACATTGCCGGTGACCGGGCCTCATGTAACCTCAGTTCCGAGCGCAGATTCAACCATGCTAGCGCCGCCTCGGCCTTTGCATAGTGCTCGTAGTCGATCGTCAGCCCCCGCTCGCCTCCAGCCATCGCACCGCCGAGCACCTCATCCAGCCATGCTGCCATGCCCTGTCCGGTCCGCGCGCTGATCTGACGCACGTGGGCCGCATTCACCTCGGGATACGACGCGGACACATCCGACTTGGTAAAACAGACGACATCGGCCTCCTGAATCTGCTTCTCGAAGAGGAAGCGCATCGAGGGATCACCGTCGTCAGCGAGCAGCTCCCGAGCGCGCTCCGGATCGACGAGCACAGACAGCGGCGCGAGCCGAAAGCCGAAGTTCTTCTCCCAGCGAAGCTCGCGCAACGGCCGAATGACGGTAGCAGCAAGATCCGTGCAGCTTCCCACCGGCTCAGCGAAGATGACGTTCGGCGAGAACTCCTTGAGCTTCTCGATCTGCTCCACAAGGTCGAAGAGCCGGCAGCAGAAGCAGCCGCCGACGATCTCACCCGAGCGAACGCCGACGCTCGACGCATAGCGGCTGTCGACGAGATCATGCCCCTGATCGTTGAAGAGGGCCGCGACGCGCAGGCCGCGCTTGCTCAGTTCCTGCGCCGCAGAGAGGATCAGGGTCGTCTTACCTGCGGCGAGGAAGCCCCCCACGATGACGATCGCCATTTCGTGTTCGCCGCTCATGCCTTTACCTCGATCTCGATCCGCATCCCTTCAGGGATCGTAAGCGTCTCAGGAAAACGCAGCTCGATCCTTTGATCTTCCTGCTCTACGCGAAGCGGATAGGTCTTGGTGCCGAAACGTAGCCAGGCTTGCGCTGCCGGTCCAGCGACAATGCACGAGCCGCAGGGAAGCTTGCCGGAGATGACGTGGATTTTGAGCATCATGCCGTTCGCTTGTCCTTCCAGCGAAAATGTTCCCCATCCCGTGCCTGTCGACCAGAAACTACGAAAGGGGCGTGCTGGCAGTCGGGGCATTATCGTGAGGGCCGCACGATCGCCTGCGTAATGAAAGCCGCTCAGCATCACGATTGTCGACCACGACGACATCGCGCGCGCATAATGGTGTCCGCACTCCTCCTCATCCCATGGGTTGCGCTTCCTGCCGTCGTAGCGGGCACGCGCAGTGCTCACGACATGAATGCCTTCTTCGATCATGCCGACGTAGAATAGCAGCGACGCTACGAGATACTCCGTGCCGGTCCATGCTTCCGCGAAGTAGGGGAACGGAACACGCGGGCGCTCGCCTTTGCCGTAGTCGCAGACCATCACCGCGCCCTCCTCGTTGAGCGCATAGGTCCGCTGCACGCACTCATGGTCGACAAGCGTCGACTTGTAGTTGTAGCGGTAGATGGACTCCATCGTCGTGCGGATGTTGAGTGGGGAGACGAGAGTATCCAGGCCCGCGACAGCCGCGAGGTACTGGCCGATAAGCTGGTCGGCCAGACAGCCGGACCCAACCTGGAACTGAGGGTCTTTCGTGTCCTCGCCTCCCATGCCCGCGCGGAGCTGCGATGCAATCTCATCGGTTCCGTAGCCGCGTATCTGCTGGATATAGAACTCGCCTTGAAAGAGATGCTCATCAACCCAGCGCCTGCCCTTTTCGAAGATCGGGCGATAGAGCGAGGCCGCGGCGTCATCACCCAGTGCGTGGGCCATCTCCTCGGTGGCATGCAATGCGCCGAGATAATAGACGCTGCAGAATGGATTGGGGCCGAAGAATTCGATGTCGTAGGTGTTGTGCTGCACACCGGTGAGGACTCCTGTGCGTCCGGGGTCCCAGCCGTTTCTTATCCATGCAAATTCAATGGCCTTCCTGATGCGTGGCCACATCGCTTTCAGCCATTGCGTGTCACCGGAGAGCTTCCAGTCCATGTATGCGTGCAGGATCTGGCCCATCTGTCCATCGGCGGCAGCAGTATTGAAGCGCTCTTTTCCATCGGGCAGCAGTTGCCGAAAGCGCATGCCACCCTCTTCGTCCATGCTGTAGCCAAACGCGGCGCGGCGCAGCGACCGCGCGTAGGAAGGAAACAGATGTGCCGTTGCTGTCTCGTAGTTCCACACATGCGTGCAGTTTCCGAAGCAGCAGCCCAGGTGGTCGCTCGCTCCTTCGAAGCCGTGAAACTCACCGTCAGCAGTGCGGAAGCAGACGGTGGTGGCCAGCGTCGAGAGGTTCGCGCTGGCGGCATCCTTCACAGCGGCTGGCAGCGTACTCTCGGCGAATGCCTGAGCGAAGGCTCGCGTGCGCGACTCCAGCCGATCGAGGTGGTCGGCTGCGTACTGCGCCGCGTCCCATGCATCTTTGAAGCGCGAGCAGTAGTGGTTGCCGATGACCGTACTGCCTTCTCCTTTGGGCGCTGTCCAGCCGCACCAGTCCGGCGTGCGATGAGGAAAATGCCACGCCAGGATAAAGGCGAATGTGGCGGTCGAGTAGGGGGCGATGGACCGCTGCATACAAATCGCGCCCACCGTGCCGAAGTCTGCAGGCTCGTTCGTCAGCGCCCCGTGGAGGGAAAAGGCGTCCCAGAAGAACATCGGCGCGTTCCACCAGCGGGCCTTCGGCCATCCTCGCCAGTTCGTGTTGCGTGCCGCGGAGTCGCGCAACGCGGCCAGCACAAAAGTGCCTCGCATCGGATCGTCCGCTGCCAGTGCCGGATTGCTCATCGAGATTCCCTCGAGCGTCTCCGATGCACGGTGTTCGTTGGCGCGAGTGTCCGCTTTGGGGTTGGCACGGTCTGTCTGCTCGGGCTTCACCGGGTTATCGATGGAGAAAGCGATGCTGACCTCAGCTGTTGTCGGCCGCGGATTGTGCACGCGATACCGCAGGATGGCAACAGGAAGACCTGAGCCGTCGGGGTCGTGCGGGATAAACGGGCTGAAGGCCTCAAGCTCCACCTGCACGGGAAGCCGCGTATCGTGGAACCGGATTCGAGCAAGCGGATAGGCACCGATGAACTCAGCCTCGGCGAGTCGAGCGAGCCCCGGCGCGTTATTCGAGCCGAGTCCGTCCTGCCCGTCATACGGTGGCAGGATGCGTCCTTCGAGGACGCGAGCGATTGGCTTCTGCTTGCCGTACTGCACCCGTATCGACGGAAAACAATACGATGGTGCGAAGCCCTTGTTCGGGCGGTTGAAGATCTCCCAGTCACGAAGCTGCCCACGGCCGCCCAGGCTCAGGCTGCCTGCCGCAACGCCTCCGAGGGGAAAGGCGATGGTCTTCAGGTGCTCGCCGGTGAACGTGCGCGGAAAGTCGATCGCCTGAGACGCAGTTGAGGACTTGACTGCAGTGGCAATCGTTGCCGATGGCTGTAACTCCGCCTCAGCCGCCGAAGACCATGCGCCCATCTGTGCAGCCGTGCCGACGATGGCCGCCGTGCTCTTCAGAAATTCGCGACGCCCGAAGGAGTCCTTTCTCTTCATTTCGGTCAAGCCCTCCGACGATTAGAGATCGAGTGGAGAGGACACAATCTCTTCACTCCAACGACGACACAACGATATCAAGAAGGACCCGAGAGTGTACCTGCGAGCTTCCCGGTTCCACGCGGGTCCTGGTCCGCAACGGTCAGCCATTGCCCTGCGGCGGCAGGCACACCCAACGTCTGGAGAACGCCATCAGTAATCAGAACCGTATTAACCTGTTCGGGCTGCCCGAGTCCCGTAATGCTTCCAGTCCCCGGCTGCCATACGCCCACGGATTGGTGCGAGTAGCGGCAAGATCGGCTGGGTTGCGTACAGAGTCAGGAATGCGCAAGCCCCTGCCAGCATGACTATCCAGACAGGTGGATCGTCATGACGGATCTCTACGGCGCTCTCGGCCGCCGCTGCCGCTTCCGCTATACGGGACACCATGGTTTCCATTGTTGGGACCCACCCGGTCATATGTAAAATATTTATTTGGTCTGTTTGTGATATCTACTGAATATGGAACTTCGCCACCTGCGCTACTTTGTCGCTGTCGCTGAAGAACTGAGCTTCACCAGAGCGGCGCGCAAACTGCATATCGCACAGCCGCCTCTGAGCCAGCGAGTGCGCGCTCTCGAAGAGGAACTCGGGGCGAGGTTGTTGGACCGGACGCATCACCGCGTCGGAGCTTGGTTTCGATGTGAGGCAGTTGAAATAAGGCAATTCGTTTCCGCTCATCGTCAAAATCCCAATCTCCCGCCGCCGATATGTATCGGAAGGTAGTTAGGACATTTCAACCTTGCAGAAACCGGACATTCCTACTTTGCAGCTACAAATCAACCATACAGGCCTAGAATCAATGAGTTGGAATGGTTTCCTAAACGATAGCGTATCCATGGGGGAAGCCTATTGCTGTTGCTCTATCTTCCTACCCGTCGTGCGTGTCATCGCGTGTGCAGTCTCTGGCATGAGGGAATAATTCTTCGTTCCATGTGTTTAGATCTATGGCCCTTCGCCAAACTCGAACAGCGCAAGATCCACTTCGAATCGCAGCCGGCGTCGCATTTTCTGAGTACCGTTCGGTCGATACCTTGCGCGGAACTTAAAGCCCGTGCCAACATCCAAGTAACTATGAGTTCACAGGATGTTCCCGAGATTGGAGGCTCCGCAGTCTCTGACTCCGACCCCCTCGCAGTTCGTTTCAACTTCCTAAATACCTATGCGCGTTTGCCGGAACGCTTCTATGCACGCGTGAATCCAACGCTGGTAGCTGTCCCGAGTCTTGTGAAGATCAATGTGGAACTGGCCCGGTATCTGGGATTGGATCCGGATGCCCTGAAGAGTAGGCAGGGAGTCGAGATTCTGGCTGGTAATCGTGTCGCCGAGGGCTCCGAGCCCCTGGCGATGGCCTACGCCGGACATCAGTTCGGGCATTTTGTACCTCAGCTCGGCGATGGCCGTGCCAACCTGTTAGGCGAGGTAATTGCGGTTAACGGTGTGCGCTACGATATCCAACTCAAGGGATCTGGTCGGACACCCTTCTCTCGTGGCGGCGACGGGCGAGCCGTGCTCGGTCCGGTTTTGCGCGAGTATATCGTCAGCGAGGCCATGGCGGCGTTGGGTGTGCCAAGCACTCGGGCTCTCGCTGCCGTCACGACAGGGGAGCGCGTGTATCGCGAAACGATCTTGCCTGGAGCTGTGTTGACCAGGGTAGCGGCGAGCCATCTCCGCGTAGGAACCTTCCAGTACTTCGCTGCAAAAGGCGACACAGAAGGAACGCGACAGCTGGCAGACTATGCGATCGCCCGGCACTATCCAGGAGCATCGCAGGCTAAACAACCCTACCGGGCCCTGCTGGACGGCGTGATCGCCCGGCAATCAAACCTGGTTGCACAATGGATGCTCCTCGGCTTCATCCACGGCGTCATGAACACAGATAACACCTCCATCTCGGGAGAGACGATCGACTATGGTCCCTGTGCCTTCATGGAGGCATACGATCCTGCTACTGTCTTCAGCTCCATCGACCATCAGGGACGCTATGCCTATGCGAACCAACCTCGTGCCATGCTCTGGAATCTGACACGTCTGGCCGAAGCGCTGCTACCGGTTATGGCGGAAGAGGTAGGCGACGACGAAGCCGCACTAGAGTCGGCTAAAGAGGCGCTCTCAGCCTTTGATCCTCAATACGAGGCGGCTCGAAGTGCCGGTCTTCGCCGTAAACTAGGTCTTCTGACAGAACGTCAAGGCGATGCCGCATTGGTCGAAGATCTGTTGGAACGTATGGCGTCCAACCACGCCGACTTCACGTTGACCTTCCGACGACTGTGCGATGCAGCAGCAGACCCGCTAGGGGACAGGGAGGTGAGTAAGCTGTTCGATAACCCTGTCGCATATGACTCATGGGCTGCTGGGTGGCGCCACCGTCTTGAGGAAGAGTCCATTGCACCGCAATCACGCACGGAGATAATGCGGATGGCAAGTCCGGCATTCATCCCGCGCAACCACTTGGTGGAGGAGGCCCTCAGCGCCGCCACTGAGGGACAAGACTTCCAGCCGTTCGAGGAGATTGTGAATGTGGTATCGCGCCCATACAAGGATAGGTCGGAGTTGCTGCGCTATGCCACGCCAGCTAGCCCTGACGAGTATGTGAGTCATACTTTCTGCGGGACGTGAGGAGCGAGTCCGCAATGTATCTGTCACGCTGCACTCAATTCGCGGAATTTTGCGCGCAAGAGCCACCAGCCCGAACCTTCGGCACTGGGCAGCCCCGTTTGCATGCGCTCGATATACGCCAAATAGCGTGCAAATATTTACGCGAAATAACTTGCAAAGCAACACTTTTATGAGCCTTTAGCCTTTGACAATTGGATCAGCCTCCAACTCTGCTGTTCCGATATCCGTTCCGCGTATGTCAACCTCAACATCTCTCCCACCATCTGGCTGTCGCAGATACAGAACCTCAAGTACGATTCCTCGAAAGTCCCGAACTCCAGCCAGACCGACTTCGACGCCATGGTGGAACAGCTTTCCACCGAATTTCAATACGTCGCCCTCGTTCGAAACTTCCAGAATAACGTCGTCTCGCTCTATCAGGATCAGCAGGCCAACATATCTCTCCTTCTGCAGGAAGATTCAAATAAAGTTCTCCAGAATCTCAACGTCTCTCTCAGCACACCCGCAAAACCAGCATCCTGGATCGATATTCTCAATTCGGTACTCACCGTTGAAAGCTCACTCTTGGGCATCATCCCTGGGGGAGGTGGAGTGGGCCCGGTGACCAATGCCGTTCGTGCTGCGATCTCTCTCGGCACCGTTATCGCCTCCGAAAGTGGCTCTCATACCAACACTCCTACAGGCAGCCCGCTCAAAGCGATCGAAAACGAGGAGATTACGGCTTCTCAACTGGCAGCCACCGCTGCCAACGAGTTCTCTGCAACGCTCGTATCCGTCGGCGGCGAGTTCGATCGCGTTCGTCACTGACTGGGGGCGTCTCAAGGCGCTGGGAGCCCCGCTGAATGCAGGACAAGTCTCTTGGGATGGCAATTCCGCGGGCAGGCTGTTAGCAGCCTTCGATCGCCTGTACCAGAGAGAGCTCTATACCAAGCTCTTCCAAGCCAACAACGTCGTCCAGTACATGCCCTACACAGGCGATACGCACAATGTCATCGAAAACGCTGACAACGGCGCCGGAACAGATTGCGATCTTCGTAGCTACTTCAAGCAATACCGCTCTTTCCTCTGGTATCCCAATGGCCTGCCTAATACGGACACGCGGGACCCAAACAATCAGCCCCCACCCAATTTTCCATATGAGTATCAATGGGGCACCTATGCCCCGGTCTACACCTCTTATCAGAACGAAGGTTGCGTTGGAAATTCACACGACTACACCAATACCTTCGGCCTCTTTAGCCCACTCGACCCCGGTAATGCAGACGCTCTCGGCGCCTATCCCTTTTGGATATATACCCGGAAGAACTGGGCCATTGTCTACAACAACAGACTCACCCCCTGCTACGAAGCCAGCTGCTAACAATAGGTTCGACATCAGGCCTTCATTAAAGGAGCCAGAATAGCTAATCTAGGAGTGATCGTTTAGATGCTTTCTCTCCTCCGCAACTTAGAAGAACTACTGGGATCGGCGAGTGACGCGCCAAGACTGTTCCACAGATGCAGTGAGAGCCACAGTGGATCGATGTACGAACGGGGCAGGGAACAGCCATCGACTTCCAGTACATCTTCCTATCACTTCGATCTCGCGAGCGGCCGAGAAAAGGTCAGGCAGAGAGTGCTCTTTGGCGGGGCGACGGCATACGGCTCAGTGAGCTGTGCGGGCGGAATGTGGAAGTCGCCTGACCGCTGTGGATAGATGACGTAGGTCTGCGTGATGCCGAACCATGTTCCTCCATGGATCTGCGTGTTGGAGTTTTCAGAACGATCCTGGGGGAGGGCACCGATCGCGTTCTCCATTCGAACTCGGGGAACGTTGCGACTAGCTCCGCCAAAACCACATCTCCTCGATACGTCCAGTCGTACGGGGGATGGATTCGAAGTGAATCGAAATAGAAAGTATTAAAGCCGGGCTTCCATGTAGGTCGTTTTCATGCTGTCCTCTCTCAAAGTGTTCTTCCCGCAAAACGGGGGTTTTGGGAGACTACCACCGAACTTGCCGATAACCCGACTTTGCGCGCACTAAAGCCGAGAGTGCAGGCGAACAGCTTGGAGCAAACGCTATCTTGATTCTCTCTTGGAGAGGCGCTGCAGTCGCTCCGTTCACTATCGTAGCAAGAGTAAAGACAGATCTAGAAATCGATTCTACCCGCGAACTGAATATCACGCGAGGAGTTGGACACGCCGGAGATTAGGCCGAAGTTGGCATTGCCTACGACCGAGTTGGGCGCGGAGAAACGGACGTTGTTGGTGAGATTAAAGATGTCGGCTTGGAATGTGCAGCTCAACCTCTCGGTGATGTCAAACTTCCGGCGCAGGCTAACATCCGTATCGTCGCCACCGGATGCGCGAAGGCCATAGGGATACGTGCGCGGCGAGTTGCCGAGAGTGTATGCAGGATAGCTTCCTGAGGATTTGCCCGTCACTCCATCTGTCATGCCGGTACCGGAACCGGCCGTGAGAAAAGCGGTTGGTTCGAAGTAACGGGTGGTTGTGGCGACGTTATAGAGAGAAGCCCCGTAACCGCCGTTGATACGGGCAGAACCCGAGAAGTTCGGATTGAGGCTCGGCATGCAGGTTCCCGAGAAAGGTTGCACGCAGCCGGTAGTCGTCGGAACGATCGGATATCCGGAGGTATAGCGGTAAATTCCCGAGATCGCGTAGTTCTTGATAAGCGCATTAAGGAAGCGATTGCCGTTGCCCTTACCGAAGGGTTCTTCCCAGACCGCATACGCGGAGAGGTTGGACGGCTGATCGGTCGTCGACAAAGACCATTCTCGAAGAGAGTTGTATCCGTAAGCTGTGCGCCCGGTGCCCGTATTGTCATACAGCTTGGAGTAGGTGTAGTTGATGGTGTAGGTAAGTCCATGCAGAGACTTCTGAACGAACGAGATCTGCAGCGAGTTATAGTTGGACATACCAACATCCCCCCAGACATCCGACCACCCGTTGTACTGCGGAAAGGGCCGCAGTGACTGTCCAATCGTTGCGGATGGCGAGTAGTTGGGATAGGGCAGCTTGAATCCGGGAAAGGCCTTTTGCACGGCAACGACGTTGGCCGGGGTGGCCGGCAGGTTAAGCGTGCTGGCCAGGGAATAGTACTGAGGGTCAAGCTGATTGGACTTGTATCCGTTTCCGATCCCCGTAGCCAGGAAGCGTCCATTGCTGCCTGAGTAGTCAACGTTGATGACACCCTGCTTGAAGATCTGGCGCTGGATGCCAAAGTTGAAGTTCTCGTAGTAAGGGGCGCGCCGGCTGTAATACGGATCGGCATAACTGACGCCGTTGGGGGCGCCGGTATAACCGGTTGTGGTCGTGTAGCCGGTGCCGAAGGCCGCTGAGGGAGTGGCTAACGCATACGACGGCATCGCATAGCCGTTGGCCGATGTCAAATAGAGGCCCGGCGTAAGGCCGCCGTCCGGTGTTGCAATGGACAGGCCGCCTGAAAAGCCGAGCTGTCCGGTGCCTTGACGACCGCCGCCGCGTCCACCCACGCCGCCGGCATGAGTATAGGCAATGCTGAAGGCTCCGCGAACCACTGTCTTTTCATCGACCGAATAGGCAAACCCGAGATGGGGACCGAAGTTCTTGTACCAGGGTCGAACCGGGCTAGTGCAGTTGCAGGTTCCAGGACCAGTACCGGCGAAGTTGAGTGCGCCTGGAGTTCCAGTTATCGGGTTGATGGCCGTGGGATCAATAAACGAGAGACGATTCTGAACCTCGCGGAAGGGTGAATAGAGGTCCCAGCGGAGCCCGAGATTGAGTGTAAGTTTCTTGGAGACCCGGAAGTCGTCTTGAAAGAATGGGGAAAAGGTGTAGTAACGTGCCCCGGTGGTGATCGCCTGACGGGAATCCGAGATGCTTCCGCCATCGACGGCGCCGATCAGAAAGCTGGCGTAGGAAGCGCCCGTAGCTGTATTCAGCGTAGTCCCGGATTTAAAGGTCGCGGTCTCGTTGTTGGAGAAGTTGAGGTTGAGGTAGGTTCCCCCGGTCAGGGAGGTGTCATTGTCATTAAGCCACTGGTACTGGCCTCCCCAACTCATTGAGTGCCTGCCCTTGATGTATTGCATGGATTCGTAAAGCAGATACGTGGTTCCGTACTCAGAGTTGCCTTGATTGTTAGAGTTTGCGGTCCCGCCCAGAGATGCAGGTGCATTGGTTCCATTGAATCCGAAGCGCGGAGCAGCATCCGAGGCCTGGCCGGAGGGAAGATTGGCGATGCCGGATCCACTGGCGGCCCATTGGGGCCCCTCGCCGGGATTCGTGGAAACGCCGCCGCCACGGCTGATGCCGTACTTCAACTGATTAATCCAGTGATCCGTGATCGAGTAGGTGTCTTCGATAATCCCTAGCAGCTGATACTGGGTGTTGCCCACTGTCGCTGTGAAAGGTTGGGGCAGACCGCTGGAATCACAACAGGCGGGATTCGCGGCGCGGTTGCCGTACATTACGAGGAAGCTGATCCGGTTGCGGTTGGAAACGTCCCAGTCGAGCTTGTTGCTGTATTTGATGTAGTTGAAACCGGTGTTGAATCCGCCCAAATAATTGTTTACAAGGTTGCCGTTTGTCGGTTTTGGAATGAACTGCTGATAAAACTTGGCAACCTGAGTAAAACGTGAGGGCGGGATAACATTGGGTTGCCCGTTATAGCTGAACTGCTGCCGCGTGCAGGTTCGTTCGGAGCACACCGTTGTGGTGGGGTCATAGATGGGAGCCAGAGCAGTGAAGTCGCCGTTACGCTCCGCCTCCGTTGGAACCGAGACCAGACTGGGGTTGGAGCCTCGTAGATACCGCTGGGCGTCGTATGAAAAGAAGAAGAAGAGCTTGTTGCGTAGGATCGGACCGCCGAAAGTTCCTCCGAATTCGTTCTGGCGTTCCACGGGTTTGATGGCAGTTCCTGTAACCGGATTGATCTGGTTCTTTGGAGCCCATCCCCAGGTGTCCAGCACCGTGTTGCGGAAGAACTCAAAGGCTCGCCCATGGAACTTATTAGTCCCCGACTTCAAGGTATAGTTAGCGAAACCCTGCCCTTGGTACTGGGCAGATGCTCCCGCAGTTTGCACCTGAAACTGGTCCACGGCGTCCACCGAAGCTCCGCGGTTGACGCTGGCATTATTGCCCTGGACGGCAGGGTCGGTAATAGCGAGACCTTCGACATAAGTTTCGTTATGGTAGCTTTGGCCGCCGTTGTACTGGCCATAGTGGCCGTCGCTGACAACGCCGGGCGTGAGATAGACGAAGGCGGTAGGATCGCGCGGAGCCCCGCCCATATTCAGCGGAAGAGCCTGATACGTTTCGTTTTCCATCGTGGTACCAAGCGTGGCGTTAGTCGTGTTCAACGGAGGCGGCGTAGCTGTGATGGTGACGGTGTCCGTGCTTGTGCCGATGTGCAGCGTGATGTTGAGGCCAAAAACCTGCAAAGCATCAAGGGAGATGTTCTTCTGAGTGTAGAGTTGGAAGCCCGGAGCTGTCACGGTAAGGGTGTAGATGCCTGGCTTCAGTTGAGGCATGGAGTAGAAGCCCGCCGCAGTCGACTTCTGGTTCGTCGTTTCGCCGGTAGTCTCGAGAACAGCTGTGATTTGCGCGGACGGAACGACGGCTCCCGTCGGATCGGATATCGTGCCTTGGATCGTGCCCCGTCCGCTCAATTGAGCCACAAGCGAGGTAGTCGAAAGCAAAGAAAGGACTAAAAACAGGGTGGGATACAACTTGGGGAAGCTTCGCACAAGGACTCCGAAATTGTTGATTGGTCGCCGCGCTTTGAAGGGAGAGGCGGTCTTTTTTCGCGCCCACATTCATATCCGAGCACTGCCTTGCAAGTCAAGAATAATTTCAGATTGGAAACAAAGAGTTGAATTGCCGGCAAAGGAAAACTCAAAACAAGGAGTTATAAAAAGGTCTTCCGGGCGAAGTGTCGTGTCTACATCACTTAAAACACAGAGAACCTTTTTCCCTATTAGCGCAAAAACCCAAAGCAGCGGTTGACTGCATCGCTGTCTATTCGTTATGTTCCTTTCGAATAGAAATTGTTTCTTTATTGGAAAGCAAAGGAAAAGAGACTCTCTATGAGGATCGCGCAAGGATTTGCTGCCCTGGTCGTCTTTACTGCGACGGCCTTCGCTGACGTAAAACCCAACGCACTCTTCAGTGATCACGCCGTAATGCAGAGCGGTGTGCCCCTGCCGGTGTGGGGCACGGCTGATCCTGGCGAAAAAGTGACAGTGACGCTCGGCAAACGCAAGCGCTCCACGACTGCTGATACAGACGGCAGATGGATGGTGAAGTTGGGAAAACTAAAATCGGGTGGCCCCTTTGTCATGACAATCGCTGGCAAAAACACGGTCACAGCTAACGACGTGCTGATCGGGGAGGACTGGATCGGTTCCGGGCAGTCGAATATGGCGTTCACAGTCTCAGCCAAAGCCGCATCGTTCGCGGGAATGCTGGATGAAGACAAAGAGATAGCCGCGGCAAACTATCCGCAGTTGCGAATCTTCATGGCAATAACCAAGAAGAGTTATGAACCGCAGAACGAGATTCAGGGTGAGTGGAAAATTGCGACGCCTGAGAACGCGCCTGCATTCTCGGCGGTGGCGTACCTTTTCGGGCGCGACTTGAACCATGCGCTCAAGCAGCCGGTAGGAATGGTCGTTGTCGCCTTCGGGGCAAGCACGGCTGAATCATGGATCTCACGGCAAGCCCTTACAGCTGATCCCAAGATCAAGCCGATGCTCATGCACTTCGACGATCTTTATAACTTCTACAAGACACATCCCGGGGCAACCACGGATCAGGCGCCCCTCGCTCCGCAGACGATCAACTCGCGGCCAAGGAAGCCGGGGCCACTTCGCGATCCGGTGCAGGATCAACACCAGCCCACCGTGCTATACAACGGCATGCTGCATCCTATCCTCCCGTTCGCGATGCGTGGCGTCATCTGGTATCAGGGCGAATCGATCGTGGGCGGCAAGGCCGGTGTTGCGCTCTATCCGCATGTGATGGAAACCTTGGTGAAGGACTGGCGCGCCGAATGGGGCGAGGGTGATTTCCCCTTCTACTGCGTGCAGCTTCCGCCTTTGAAGAACACCAGCAACAACCCGATGGTGCGCGAAGGCCAGGCAGCGCTGTTGGCTCTGCCCCAGACCGGCATGGCCGTGACGCTCGACGTGGGTGATCCGACGAATGTACATCCGAAGAACAAGGAGCCCGTAGGGGATCGGCTCAGCCGTATCGCGCTAGCTAACGTCTATGGCAGGAAGGTCGAGTTCTCGGGGCCCGTCTACAGCGGTAACAAGGTTGAAGGGTCGAACATCGTCGTTACGTTTAAACATGCGGAGGGACTCACCGGTAAAGACGGGCCACTCCAGTGGTTCCAGATCGCAGGCGCGGATGGCAGGTACATGGATGCCACGGCAACCGTACATGGTAAAACAGTCGTAGTCCACAGCGATCAGGTGCCTAGCCCCGTTTTCGTTCGCTATGCATGGGACAACTACCCGCAAGGGGCGAACCTGGTCAACGGTGCGGGACTTCCCGCGGCTCCATTCCGGACCGACTCGCAGGATGCTCTTACGACGATCTCTCGGGAGTTCACCGGCAGATGATTGCATCGCCTGCAGTCCAGGATGCGAAAGCGTTCTTGCTTGGTCTCCTGCATCTCCAACCACTCTTTCAAGGAGCATTCGTGCGCAGCATCTACATCCTCACTACTCTCCTGACCATACTGACGTCAACTCTGCTCGCAGCGACCCCGTCGCCACGTTATATCCGACAGTTCATAGAAGATTGGCGGTTCATAGAAGCGGCCGACCCGGAGGTCGGCATGTGATCACCGACTGAGTTGCTTCTCCAAAGTGCATCGAGCAGCATTTGGGACGCGCGAGAAGAACATCCTATGCTCAGCCTCGTGGACCGGTTGGTCAGCTGTATCGAATGGCGCCAGTTGGATGGTTGGAGGGGCGGAAATGCTCAAGCAGCTACGTTATTGAGAGAATGCGATAACGCTCTTACTTTCGTCGGATGACAGACTCCGTCGCCTACGATAGAACAGGAAGATTGGACCGGAATCATGCGGAGAATCTCTGCTCAACCAAACAATCCTGAGAGCATATTCAATCATGCGCTGTAGAGCCTTCGTCCTTACGCTGTTGCTATCTTTTTGTCTTTCCGCATTTGCTGAGCCATCACGTTACAACTTCGATAATGGCTGGCTTTTGCATGCCGGCGATGTCGAACAGGCCGCGCAAGCGGTTTACGACGATGGGGACTGGAGCAAGGTCACGCTTCCGCGAGCCTGGAACGAAGATTTCGCTTATCGCGTGTCGATACACGACCAGCCTATCGGAATCGCCTGGTATCGCAAGCACTTTCATCTCCCGAAAACTTCCCCGGGCGAAAAGGTTTTTGTCGAGTTTGAGGGGGTCCGACAGGCAGCAGAAGTTTTTTTGAATGGTCATCGGCTCGGAGTTAGCGAGAACGGTGTGATGGCTTTCGGGTTCGACCTGACACCCCATCTTCTGCAGGGTGAGAACGTACTGGCGGTGCGTAGCGACAATCGCTGGGACTACCGGGAGAAGGTAAGTGGTGCCACCGTGCAATGGAACAATGGCAATTTCTATTCCAACTTTGGGGGCATCAATAAGAGAGTCTGGCTGCACATTAAGCCTGCCGTATATCAAACACTGCCTCTCTTTTCCTCATTCGGGACGACGGGGCAATATATCTGGGCGGACGACTTCCATATCAGCGAGCACGCCGCGACGATTCATGTAGAGTCGCAGGTGCGAAATGACACCGAGAAGACAGTTGCCGTCCGCCTCCAAGCGTTGGTGACCGGTCCCGACGGAAAAGAGGCTGCTAAAACTACTTCCGAATTAGCGCGTTTGGCGCCACATGCCATGCAAACCCTCTCCACGCAGGCCATAGGTCACAATCTTCATTTCTGGAGTTGGGGCTATGGATATCTGTACGAGGTTAAGACAACCATTGTTGTGGACGGTAAACCGGGAGATCAGGTCATGACGAAGACCGGTTTTCGCCAAACAGCGTTTCACGACGGCATGTTCTATCTCAACGGCAGGGTTCTGCAAATCCACGGCTACGCCGCACGCAGCACCAATGAATGGCCTGGACTTGGTACGGATGTCCCGCCTTGGATCTCTGATTTTTCGAATGGCCTGATGGTCGCAGACAACGCCAATCTGGTGCGTTGGATGCACGTTACACCTGCGAAGCAGGACATCCAATCGACCGACCGCGTGGGCTTGCTCGTCTCCATGCCGGCCGGCGATGCCGAAGGTGATTCTAAAGGACGCCAATGGCAGGCACGTGTCGAGTTGATGCGCGACGGCATCGTGTACAACCGGAACAACCCATCCATTATCTTTTACGAATCGGGGAACAAGGGCATAAGTGAAGAGCACATGAGAGACGTGCTCTCGATACGCAATGAATTCGATCCGCATGGCGGACGGGCGATTGGCGCACGCGAGATGCTCGCCTCTCACACAGCCGAGTACGGCGGCGAGATGCTCTACATCGATAAATCCAGCTACAAGCCATTGTGGGCGCATGAATACAACCGAGACGAAGGCGCTCGCAAGTTCTGGAACGAGCAGACGCCCCCATTCCACAAAGATTTTCCGCTCTACAATCGCAATCAAGAAAGCTTCACTCTTGAGGATATATTCCGATGGGATGACTACTTCCGCATACGGCCCGGCACAGGCAAGCGCGTTTCGGCCGGTGGCGTCAACATCAGTTGGATTGATGAAAATTCACACTTCCGTGGTGATAACAACTATCGTCGTTCGGGCGAAGTAGACGCAATGCGCATACCGAAGGACGCATTCTTTGCTCATCAGGTTATGTGGGATGGATGGGTCGACCCGGAGCATCCCCGACTGCACATCCTGGGGCATTGGAACTACTCCGCGGGTGCCGTTCGCACACTCTATGTGGTGGCGAATACTGCATCCGTCGAGTTGAAGTTAAACGGCAGGTCGCTTGGAAAAAAATATCCGACGCACGACTTCCTCTTTACCTTTCCCGAGGTGGCGTATCAAGCCGGAACGCTTGAGGCAATTGGGTACGATGCGGAGCGGCATCTGGTTGCAGAGGCGATGCTTGAGACTGCTGGCGCACCGGCTAGGATCCGGTTGACACCTCACATAGCCCCAGGCGGGTTACATGCCGATGGATCAGACATCGCGCTGATCGATGTCGAAGTGATAGATTCGCTGGGTCGTCGTGTTCCAACAGCGCTGGATTTGATTCACTTCAGTTTGAGCGGACCGGCAGAGTGGCGTGGCGGAATTGCACAGGGCTCCAAAAATCTAGTGGGCGTCAATACAACTCCGACGGACAATCATGGTCTCTCTGCGACACCAGTTGCTCCGTTTGTACATGACGATAACTACATCCTTTCAAAAGACCTGCCAGTCGAAGGTGGTATTAATCGCATCTCTCTCCGCAGTACCACGAACGCTGGTCAGATCACTCTGACGGCGAAGGCAGACGGCCTGCAGGAGACGCAGATCACTCTAAAATCGCTACCTGTCCAGAATGGCGAGCTTTCTACATTTGATTCCGCCGCCGGGTTACCAGTGAACTTGCAACGTGGGGAGACACCCTCTACGCCATCGTTTGCGCGAACGCGCGTCCCGATCGACATTATCTCTGCGGTCGCAGGAGCGAACTCCGGGGATGCTCCGAAGTCGTACGATGATAACGAAACGACTGCTTGGACCAATGCGTCTGTATTGCGAACGGATATTGACTCAGATGGTCTACCTATCCGTCATGCGATACCCGATAGCCGCACGGTAGAGGGATCACTAGAAACCGCTTGGATTGAATACACATTAGCGCGCCCGGCTGTGCCGAAAGAACTTGAATTCAAATTGTCTTCGTTCCGCCTTCGTCGCTATCCACTCCGTGTCACCTTGGATGGGGCCACTATTTTTGAAGGAACAACGTCGACAAGCCTAGGGTACGTCACATTGCCTCTG
Source organism: Edaphobacter sp. FHG110511_03 (assembly GCF_059115365.1). NCBI lineage: Bacteria > Pseudomonadati > Acidobacteriota > Terriglobia > Terriglobales > Acidobacteriaceae > Edaphobacter > Edaphobacter sp. FHG110511_03. The sequence goes on from NZ_JBZYWL010000013.1 coordinate 42,541, forward strand.
ACATCGACCGGAGAGGGAACTAAACTTAAAATTCAATTGACTGCCCCGCCATTCAACGTTGAAGAGAAGCATTCCTTGGTTGAAGTGAATGGGAAGATCGACCAAGTGGAACCAAAGTCCAAGCAGGGCAAGCCGATTCTGGGTATCGTCGAAGTCGAGGTTTACTCGAAGTAGATAAACAGCGAAGCGTTCGCTTCGGATCGAAGATTCATGGGTTCAAGCATTTCAGCGACGAATAGGACCGGCATGCGATGCACGCGAGTGAAATGCCTGGTTTTTTGGGTCATTGTCCTAATCAGCCAGGGAATCTATTGTTCCGCACAAGCAGACAGGGAAGGGCTCACAAGCCACGTGTGGGGGATCGCGGACGGACTGCCCGACCAGGAAATTCAGGCTGTTGTCCAGACGGCCGACAATTATCTGTGGCTAGGTACTCCGCATGGCTTAGTACGATTCGATGGCTTTAGGTTTGTCGACTACGGAGGAAATCTCTCTTCCTTGCTTCATGAGTTCGGCGTCTCTTCACTGCTCGCAGCGAAAGATGGCAGCCTCTGGGTGGGATCCTTTGGTGGCGGAATTACGCATCTGTCGCTTGGAAAAGCCCGAGTGTATGGATCTGAGAGCGGACTTGGAACGTTGTCTATCCGTGTTGTCTATCAAGACACAGGAGGAGCTATCTGGGCCGGAACCGACCATGGCATCTACCGCTATGCCAACGATCATTTTGTCCGCGTTCTTCACCTTGGTGACCCCAGTGTCCTCGCGATCACGGCGGATGCACGTTCCGGCCTCTGGTTCGCGGGACACCGCCTCATCCACTACGACGGAAAGACCTACACTGACGTTCCTCTTCCTCCACAGAAGAGCGGCATCAGAATCCGCAGCTTGGTCCTAGATGCTTCGGGAATCCTCTGGATTGGTACCCCCTATGGTATGCTGCAGCGTCTTCCTCATGGCGCTGTGCGTGAGTTACAGGATCTCCCCTGGAATATCCGTGCCTTGCATCTAGATTCCCAACACCGCCTATGGATTGGTACGGTTGGAGAAGGTCTCATTATTCGGGATGGCAGCGAACATTCGTTCAAAAAAAGCGATGACGATCCACAGTCAAGTCGGATAGTCCTCGCGTTTGCCAGCGATGCGGGGGGAGATCTTTGGGTTGGCACTCAATCGGGACTCAAGCGATTCAGCAATACAGGCGTGGCCCTGCAAAGAATCAGAGCTGCATCTGCATCTGAATTTGCTTCCGTCTTTATTGATAACGACCAGTCTATTTTTCTAAGTTGCGGTCGATTAATTCGCGTTGCAAATGGCAATTCACATGTGATGCAATTTCCAGCCATCGGCAGACTGCGCGTCCGCGCTTTCTTTCGTGACCGCACAGGGGCTGTATGGCTAGGCACCATGGGACACGGGGCATACCGTTTCATCCGTGGAATGCGCGTACAGAACTACTCTTCAGAACTAGGGACAGGTTTTGTGACGGGGTTTCTCGATTCTCCTGACGGTGCTGTATGGATCTCTACGGACAGTGGCGTAGCGAAGTGGGACCATGGCAAAGTGACGAGCTACCAGACGGCAATAGGCGCTCCCCACGATGCAGTACTGAGTATGGCGAATGCTCCTGATGGCGGACTCTGGGTAGGAACCTCGCGAGGTCTGTTTCTGCTCAGGGACGGTGAGTATCGGTCGAATACGACTTCGGCTGCCCTAGGGAAGCGTCTTATATGGTCGCTATTGACTACATCTGATCATCTCTTGTGGATCGGCGCTGAATCAGGTCTCTATGCGAGTGTTGAAGGGCGGCTGAGACATCTCTTGCTTCCGCACGGATCGTCAGCGAGCAGTGCTGCAATATCGGTGATTCAGGACGCACGAGGCCGAGTACTCGTTGCAGAACCTACTTTGGTTTACCGGGCAAAACGGGATGAGATCGTACGTGCTGCGAAGCAGGCTGACCTCTCTACACAATCCATTCCGAACTTTCGTCTCGATAATCCACCTGAAATTTTCGCGTTAGCGAAAGAAACAGGTGCTCAGATGTTTGCGGGACTCCCTGCGACGGGAGTACCCGACCATGCTGGGGGTGCATGGTTCGCGACTGATTTGGGCCTCGTCCACATTCTGCCTTCTTCGATCTCACAAAAGGTACCACTGCCTCCGGTCATGATCGAGAAGATTCTTATCGATGGAAAATTGAAAGAGAATGACCAAGGTCCTCTTGTTTTGGGGCCATCGGTTCGCAATCTGGAGATTCAGGCATCGCCAATTCTATTGAGCGCACGCACGGACCTTCGTTTGCGAAGGCGCCTTGGAGGCTTCGACAGAGGTTGGGTAGACCTAGAGCCTAACGCATCCTCTATCTATAGCAAGTTGCCACCCGGAGAGTACAAATTTCAGGTCGAAGGGAGTTGGCCGGGAGAGAATGGGGCTTCCTATGCAGACCTGGAAATTGTTCAGCAGAGCGCTTTTTATCGTCATCCTTGGTTCATCGCAACATGTTTGCTTGCCATCAGTCTGATCGCGTGGCTCTACTATCAATTTCAAATTCGCCAGGTAGCGTTGCGATTCCAGGCTGTGGCGGAAGAGCGCAGTAGGGTCGCGCGTGAGATGCACGACACCCTTCTCCAAGGATGCATTGGAGTTTCTTCACTTCTTGAGGCTGTGGCGAGCAGCCAGGAACAGCAGGTCTTGAAGAAAGAAATTTTTGATGCTGAGCCATGGTTTCCTGTGTTGCAGTATGCCCGCGAACAAATTGCTCAAACGATTCATGACGCCCGTGGAGCGATTTGGGACTTGCGAAACCCTGAGCAACAGAACACGTTGGAAGATGCTCTTGCAGAGCAAATAAAGCTGCTGAGACCGAAGAGCACAGCGCAAGTTCTCTTCGAACATACGGGGCTATCTCGGAGATTGCAACCCCGGATCCAACATGAGATCGTTATGGCTTCACGTGAGGCTTTGCTGAATGCCATATCGCACGCTCGCGCAAGACACATAACAATGAGAGTTGGAATAAGCCCGGGCAAGCTAACAATCACGATTGTGGATGACGGGGTCGGGTTTGATGCTGCAGCCCGCAATGGGCTTGGGTTACATTTCGGACTTTCAAGCATTGACGAGCGGATGAATAAAGCTGGCGGAGTCTGGAAAATCGAATCATCTGCCGATTCCGGAACTTCGGTGGAACTGTTCTTACACCTAACGTCGGCGATGGTGTGCAGCTAGAAGGGAGCAGCGACGAGGATGGACGATCGTATTCAGATTATGGTGGTTGACGATCACCCTGTAGTTCGCGCCGGAATCAGCGCAATTATCAGTTCGCAACCTGATATGGAGGTGGTTGGTCAACACGGAAATGCCAGAGAGGCCCTCGACAGCTTCGATCGGGAGTGTCCTGATGTTGTCCTGATGGATCTTCGCTTGCCCGGGGGAATCAGCGGTCTGGACGCCATTCGAGTATTGCAAAATCGCCTTAAAAAACCACGAATTTTGGTGCTCACCACGTATGAGGGAGATGAGGATATCCATCAGGCCATGGAGGCCGGAGCCGCCGCCTACATCATCAAGGGGATGAACTACGATCGACTGATTCAGGGGATCCGCCGAGTCCACGCTGGAAAGACCTATGTCCCGCCGGAAGTATCTCGTACGGTCAGTGAGCGGCCGGTAGTCGATCTAAGTTCGCGAGAAAGAGAAGTTCTGACACTGATGGCAGAGGGTATGAGCAACCGCGATATAGCCATGAAGCTTAGTATCACAGAGGGTACAGTCAAATGCCATGTCGGGGTGATCCTCTCCCATTTTGGCGTCAAAGACCGTACTCAGGCCGTGCTGGCCGCACTACGACGAGGGTATGTTCGTCTGTGAGATTCAATAAGAAAACTTTTCACAATCTGACTTTAGTCAGATCACAATCGTATCTTCGATTCCCTAGACTTCTCTTCGCAAGCAAACAAGTACAGAAGCAAACCTGACGACGTCAGCTCGAAGAACGAGCCGTGTCCAGAGGTCATGTTTCGGGTGCAGTGTGATTCGGAGGCATAAGTGGCGTCAAAGCATGTCGAAGATACGGTACTAAGTCAGTCTAAAATTCTCCTCTTATTTTCGCTTTTGTTCTGCTGCGTCGCCTCTCCCGGACAGACTACCGGCCAGGGAGCTCTGGAGGGGACCATCTTAGATTCTTCCGGGGCGGTTATTCCCGATGCAATGGTGACGGCAACTAACCGGGCGAATGGCACCTCCACTATTCGAAAGAGCTCCGGAGCGGGGCTCTATAGCGTGACTCCGCTCATCCCGGGCATCTATTCCGTGACGGTTGTGGCGCAAGGATTCCAGAAGCTCACGCAAGAGAATATTGAAGTGAACGGCCTTACTGTGACAGGCCTCAACCTGACATTGCGACTCGGTAGTACGTCCGAGGTCATCACGGTGAGCGATGCTCCTCCACTCTTGCAGACCACCAGTCCGACTGTGGGCGCTGTCATTACGAATGAGACCTATGAGTCCTTACCGCTCGTAATGAATAATCAACAGCGCGATCCCACCGCCTTCGCAACACTCGCTCCAGGTGCACAATCCGGAGCCCGTGCGCCGATCTTCTCCGGCACGGGTGATTATCTCGCGGAGGTTTACATCGATGGTGTTCCAACGACGACCATCAATCAGCAGGGCGACAATCGTGTCGTCAGCAATGCTGTTCCCGTCGAATCGGTGGAACAACTCCACATCGTCTCCAGTGCGCCTTCGGCGGAATATCAAGGTGCGGGTGCGATCAATTTTGCCATCAAGACGGGCGGAAGCGCTTATCATGGCCAACTGGTTTCAGTCGTCAGGAATACGGTATTCGATACATGGGGATTTCCTGGTAATCAATTGACGAAGACCCAGATCGTGAACGATAAAGCGACGCAGGTCCCCGCAGGCAAAAATATCGAGCGCCAAGTAGAGATTTCAGCATCTGTGGGAGGTCCAATCCCATTTATGAAAAAGGCATTCTTTTTCTTCAACTATGACCGATTTCACGGACGGCAGGGTGTAAATCCCTCGATCTTTACTGTTCCAACGGCCCTCATGAAAGCCGGCGATTTCACGGAACTGGGAAGCGGTACATACATCTACAATCCACTCACGACCTCGTGCGCCGGTTCAACCTGCACTCGTCAGGCGTTCCGCGAACTCAAGAATGGTATTCCAACTGCGAATGTGATCCCACAGGGCTACATTTCTACGATCTCGCAGTATCAACAAAAGTTCATGCCAGATCCGAACCTTCCTGGTATCGTGAACAACTTCATCACCGGCGGAATCTCTGGTTACGACAACCACGAGTATGTGATGAAGTTCACTTATGATGTGACCCCTTCGCAGCGTTTGTCGTTTGCATACATTCACGGTACACGCCAAACGGCAGGATACGGGGCCAACCTCCCAATGCCGTATACCGGTTCGACGAACTCGGCGATCTCCCCGACCTTCATCTTGGCGGAGCATAGCTGGACTCTAACCCCGAGGATGGTAAATCAGGTCACGTACGGCTTCACGCGGTTTCCGATGCCTGTGAATGCGCCAACTGATAACCTCGCGCCCTACCGGGGCGGACCAGACGTTGGCATTGCAGGGTTACCGGCGGGTCAAGCTTCGGGAAATTTCCCGGGGTCATCCTTCGCAACGTCTGCGGGATTCTCAACGGCGATCTCTCCCTGGGTAGATGGTTCGCGTTCTTATCTCACCGTTCCCAATGCCTACACCCTCGTCGATAACTTTGTTTGGACAAAAGGGAAGCACAATGTCACGATCGGATTTATGACACAGTGGCTGCAAAGTAATGCCACATCGCAGACCAGTCCTTCGGGAATCTATACGCAGTCGTTCTCTCCGATCTCCACTGCCAACTTTGTTGGCAACACGCTGAACGTGGGGACGGCGGGCGCTCCAACCGGATTTGCCTATGCGAGTTTCCTTCTTGGAGCCGTTAACAGCGGTTCGACTAGTGTGCCTTTGGTCAGTGAAACTGGGAGCCGGTTCCATCCGATCTCACCCTACATCCAAGACGATTGGCGGATCACGCCAAAGCTGACCCTGAATGTCGGCCTGCGCTGGGACTACCTTCCCCCTTATCAAGAAGTGCAGGACCGCTTTAGTTTCTTCAATCCGACGGCGACCAACCCACTCACCGGCAGTCCAGGGCAGCTTCAATTTGCTGGTTTTCGGGGAGCGGATATCAGTTGCCAATGCCACACTCCGGCCGACACTTACATGAAGAACTTTGGGCCACGGCTTGGCATTGAATATGCTCCCGACGAAAACACTGTCTTCAAGGCTGGCTTTGCTGTCGCTTACTCCCACGCCGGTGGCGTAGGAGGGCGCGGTTCAGGCGGTCCCAGCCTTCTCGGCTTCGGTTCTAACATTGTTCTGCCCGCTGCAGTAAACACTGGTGTCGACGCAGGCCCGTCGTACTACTTGAACAATAGCTCGCAGTTCCAGACTGCAGGCCTTGCAAACACGAACTTCGGCGGACCGGGATACTCCATTCCAGCACCGTCTTCGCCGAACGCATCCGCTCTAACCTTAAGTACTGGCAACTATGTGAACGCGAGTGGAAAATATGTGACTCCGGGCTCTGCACCTCCTTACGTTGACCCGTATCTGGCAAGTCGTGCTCCTGAGTTCGTCTTCTATAACTTCGGGGTGCAGCGGGCACTCACCAAGGATCTGACCTTGACCATCAACTATTCGGGAAGCCAGTCCCACTTCGTAGACGGCGCTCTGGTCCCGGGTGTTTGGTCAGGACAGTTGGATCCTAAGTACGTCGCGACATTGGGATCAACCTTGGCAAGTGACGGAGCCACAAATATCCTGACCGCTCAGGCAACTCCGGCTAACATCGCAATTGCGCAAAAGGCGGATGCGAGTGTCACTGTGCCTTATCCTGGGTATGCTGCGGCTGCTGCCATCAATACCAGGCCGACGATCGGTCGTATGTTGCAGCCGTTCCCGCAATACTCGAGCGCTCCCAGTTCATCCTTCGCCAACATTGGCAACATCAGTTACAACGCGCTTCAGGTCACCGTGAAACAGCGCCAATACAAGGGCATGAACTTTACGATGAACTACACCTGGTCACGAAACATCGGAGATGATGGAACGACTCGGAGTGCATTCCCTGTACCAGCTTCGGCTTCGTCAACAGGTCTAGCGATTCCGGGCAATAATCGTGCCGACCGCGATGTCGTCGCAACGGATATCACTCACAACATGAACCTCTATGGAGTGTTCAGGTCCCCATTTGGCAAAAACAAGATCGGGGGCGATAACTGGCTTGTTCGCGATCTCGCAAGCGACTGGCAGTTTTCTGAGATATTCAGCTTCACCTCGGGTTCCCCGATCTACATCATCGGTTCCGGATGTACATTCCCGTCAACAGGACAGTGCATGCCAGATCTTGTACAAGGCCGCAAGGACACGATTGGTAAGAATGGCGACTGGGCGGGTGCGGGAACAACGTACAAGAATTATTCGCAGACGTCCTATCTGGATGGAACCGCTTTCTCACTACCAAACAGCTTTGCCCTCCCTTCTGGGGCAAAGACTGGTGCAGTGCCGGTCACGAAAATCGGTACGGCTCCGCGCTTCTTAGGGATAAGGAACCCCAGTCGCTATAACCTCGATGCGTCGCTGCAACGTTCTTTTGATCTTGGGACGGAGAGGGTCAAATTCGTCTTTCGTGCCGACTGCCTCAACGTCACGAACAAGGTCAGCTTCTCAATGGGGCAGAATCAAACGTGGTCAGTTGCGGACGCAACAAATCCTGGATCGACCTCTTTCGGAAAACTTACTAGCGCGGGCGGCAACCGAAGGTTCCAGTTGTCCGGCCGCATCACATTCTAGACATGTAAGTGGGGGCGGCCGCCCCCCACTTATGTCTTCCTCTTCCAGATCTGATGGAGATGAGATCTGGAAGACTTGGCACACTGTCGTGCTATTTTATTCATTCCCCCTATAAGAAAAAAACGCTTCGAGTTTATCAATAGTAGGACGTTCGATCGATCACTTCTAGCGAAACCAGAGTCGTTGCCCTCGGTAGCCAAGGCTCAGGAACTCTCTTTGCCGAAACGAGCGAAGGCGTTCGACTCCACCTCGCTGTGCAAATAAACTGAGCCACGCTCTCAGCTGCTGTCTGACGAACTAGCCACTTGCCCAAAGGGCGGTGATCTCTCGAACTTTGCTGAGAGTGAAGTGAAACCTCAGCCCGACAACCTTCGTCAGACCTTACGTTGGCCCCTCGTTCACTTGGAGATTGTTATGAAGATGCTTCGTCTGCATTTTTTGATCCGATCGGTTGTGCTTGTTGGTGCAGTAGGCATCGCTCACACATGCTTTTCCGCATCCGCAACGACTGCGGGGGCGCACGTGACGTTAACGGACAACGGCAAATCCTGGACGTTGGAGAATAGCATCGTGAAGGCCACGATCAGCAAAGAAAATGGGTTTCTCACCTCGCTGGTCTATAACGGGTTCGACACCGGAAGCCGCGGCGTATGGGAGCACACTCCACAGGGAGCGCCACAGGTGACGAACTCCGTTACGATCGATCCTGCAAATAACAAGGGCGAGCGTGCGGAAGTCTCGATCAAGGGAGTAGGCCGAGGCACATTCACTTTCACGGCAGGCGCCCCCGGTGGCGGCACAACCTGCGACATCGAACTGCGCTATTCTCTGGGCCGCGGCGATCATGGCATCTATACCTATTCGATCTTCAGCCATCCCGCCAGCTACCCCGCGACGGGTACCGGCGCGGAAGACCGCTTCATCGACTATCTGGACCGGAGTTTCGACTGGATCACGGTCGACAGAGACCGCAATATGCTTGAGGCTAGACCTATCGATTGGGGTACGGGTGTCGTGGTGCATGCCAAAGAGCAACGCATCATGGACAAGGGGATCTACAAGAACTCTGTCGAGCACAAGTACAGCTACTCCGGTGAGCAATACCACACTCCGGCGTATGGCTGGTCTAGTACGCAGACGCACTATGGGGTATGGTTCATCAATCCTACAGTTGAATATCTGAGCGGCGGCGCAAGTCGTCTAGATCTCGATGCGCACTTCGGTGCGGACAACAATCCGCCGCCTATCATTCTCGACTACTGGCACAGCGGGCATTACGCCAGCGGAACCCGAGCCAACATCTCGGCTGGTGAAGAGTGGACCAAGGTGATTGGGCCGATCTTTGTTTACGTAAATCATCTGGAGCATCCCAAGGCGGCTTCGGTGGCAGCGCTCGACAAACTGAAAGCGACAGAAGGCAATCCAAGAGTCCCTGCCAGCTGGTACGAAAACGCAAACGCGCTGTGGGAGGACGCACTGGCGCAGGCAAAGAAGGAGAACTCGAAGTGGCCCTATGACTGGGTTAAAGGCGTGGACTACCCGCCACTGGCGGAGCGCGGCACTGTTAGTGGACGCATCGTGCTGAATGACCCCATGGCGCCGAAAGGATCCTCGACGAAGCTTCAGCATTTGACCGTAATCCTCTCTTGCCCCGATGAGCCACTCAGGGAACTCCCACCTATGAGGATGGCTTCCGGCGTAGTTGCGAGATCTGCTGACAAAGGAATGGGCGCTCGTGTCTTTGGCCCGCGCACAACGGGAGGAGCTGGAAGTTGGATTCACGAAGCACGCTTCTACCAGTTCATCGCGGACGGCTCGAAGGATGGGAAATTCACCATCTCTAAGATCCGTCCGGGCAAGTATACGTTACATGCCTATGCCGATGGTGTTTTGGGTGAGTTCGAGAAGACATATGTAACTGTCGAGCCGGGCAGGAAAGTTGATCTGGGCAAGCTGGAGTGGAAACCGGTGCGCTTCGGAAAGCAGTTATGGGAGATCGGCTTTCCCGACCGGAGTGCCCGTGAGTTTTTGAAAGGGGACGGCGATAATAGCTGGCTCTGGGGATGGAATCTGCGCTACGCGCTACTTTTTCCCAACGATCTTACTTTTACTGTGGGCAAGGACGATCCGTCGAAGAGCTGGTTCTTCGAGGAAGTTCCTCATGCCACAGACCTCTCCTTTGTTAACGCCGAGGCGAAGGACCCGGCGAACCAGCGCTTCGGATGGGTAAAGGCTGAATCGCTCCAGCAGTATCCACAGACGGACCAGGTTGGCCCGTGGCGACTTGGACACAAGTGCACAGTAGCCGCGCCGTCGATGATCCCGCGCAAGCCAGGGGAACGGATCAAGACCGACCGGCGCGATTCAGAGAAGCTGGCCATCCTGCACCGCTCCGGGGACCTGACACCAGTCTGGGTTCCAGACACTACTCACGAGGCGCTTCGTGATCTGGTCAGAGCGAGAGTGGATGCATCGATGCACCTGATGCGTGCACGCCAGCAGTTGCTAGCCTTCCTGCTTCGGCATGGCCGCAGCTACCCGACCGGGAAGCACTGGACACAACGCCATCGCAGTTGGCTTGCAGGGCAGACCTTCCAGGAGTACGCCCACGGCATCGTATTTCAGGACTACTTGGATACGGTGTGGACCGCGCAACAGAGAAGAGATGCCCTGATCGAGAGGATCTCTGCGATGGTCGGAAGCTGGTCCCTCGGACCGCTTGTTCAGGCGTTGCGGGGACTGCGTGGCATAGACATGATCTCCGCAGCTACTTTCATCGCTTCTACCGGCGACCTCAGCCGTTTCGAGTCCCCGCGCCTGTTGATGGGTTATCTCGGTCTCGTTCCTTCTGAGCACTCCAGCGGCGGGACGATCCGTCGCGGAGGCATCACCAAGACTGGCAACCGTGAGGCTCGGCGGATGCTGATTGAAGCAGCATGGAGCTATCAGTATCCGGCTCGCGTTGCGAAGGAAAAAGCCGAGATCCTAGTACGCCTGCCCAAGAACGTCCGAGATATCGCTTGGAAGGCACAGACCAGGCTGTGTACCCGCTATCGTTCTATGGTTGCCAGAGGTAAGAAGCCAACTGTTGTCGTTGCTGCGATCGCGAGAGAGCTTGCCGGTTTCATATGGGCCATCGGTCAGGAGATGAGGTCATTAGCCAGCTGATGCAGTACGGCAGCTCTCACAACCTAGTCGCCTTGGAATATATAGCGAAGAGATTCTAACCAGCTCAGGTGACGCATCCGGATTGTTACGCTTTCCGGAAGATGGGTGATCTGCGGGTCTGCGGCAACACTGAGGTAATGGGTCGAAAATGCGTCAACTGAAGTTACGGGATGCGCCAAGGCTGCGACTGTAAAGCAAGTGGATCCTTGGGAATCGGTTTCCTGCTGCACCGTTCGTCGATTTTCAAGACCAAGTCTCAGATTGATGGCGATCTTGGGAAGAGGCTTGCCAGTTGCGTTGTCGACAACCTGCACGCGCAGATCGCACGGCGTCGATGGAGCGGTTTGCCCAACGAACGCAAGGGTAAGTAACAACGCGACCATGCAAGAAAGATATCAGGCCCACGGCAGAAAGGAGTTAGTTCAGCCTATGGAGTGGGGAGCCGGGCAACCGGTCATGGTGATCCTCGAGAGCCCCTTGGGCCGGAGTACCTTCCGACGCCCGCGCTAAGTCCGAGGCAAGCCTGCGACGACACACCTTCGTGCGGTATCCAACCCGCGTATGGAAGTTTGAGCGACTGTCGCTGAATGTTGCCCGGTTCCCCAGTCCATAGGAATTCGAGAAGAACACACCTCTACGGATGCAGGGGCTGACGCCCCCTGCGCCTAACCATTGACAAAAGACATGGAAGGGGCTCCGCCCCTCGCGCGCGCAAGGAGTCTCCCCAGGCTTCCGCGCTCCGCTTGTGCAGCCCCTTGCCCTTCGCTCCGCTCCGGGTGGGTGATTCCCCTCTCCTTGCACTTGCTACCCCCGCCTTCGCCAGGAGGCGTTCGGCATGTAGGTACATGCCGCGCACGGCATGAAAAGCAAAGGCAAAAGCCAAGGAGAGACACACCATGAGCAGCACCGCCACCACCGCCAACATCACCACCATCGACGGCAAGAAGCCCGCCACCAAACAGGAACTTATCGCGGCCAACATCAAGCTACTCATTGAGCAGCTTGAAGCCGGAAAGTCCGACGCCCTCACCAACTACCTCACAGCCATGAGCCGCTTCCATAACTACAGCTTTGGGAATGTGCTGGAGATTGCCCGGCAGATGCCCACGGCAACCCGCGTTACCGGGTTCTGGAGGTGGAAGAACATGGGCCGCAGCGTCAACGCAGGAGCGAAAGGCATCCGCATCCTTGCTCCCATCATTGGCGTTCGCCGCAAGAAGGATGAGGAGGCCGAGAAGGACATCACCAAACAAAACACGCGGGTTTTGCTTGGCTTCCGTAATGCGTATGTCTTCGACGTCTCCCAGACCAACGGCGTAGAGCTTCCATCCATGCACGAGGTAAGCGGCGACCCCGGCGAGAACATCCATCGTCTAGCCGCTTTTGTGAAGAGCAAAGGCATCGCGCTTCTCTATAACGCCAACATCGCCCCCGCGCTTGGCATGAGCTACGGCGGACGCATCGCCATCCTGCCCGGTCAGTCTAAGGCCGAAGAGTTTTCAACGCTGGTGCACGAAACAGCGCATGAACTCCTGCACAAGGCAGAACGGCGCACCGCCACCACCAAGACCGTGCGTGAGTTGGAGGCCGAGGCCGTGGCCTTCGTCGTAGGGAAAGCAGTTGGACTCAAGAACGAAAACGCCTCCGCCGATTACATCCAGCTTTATCAGGGCAACGCCTCTTTGTTGGCCGAGAGCTTGGAAGTCATCCAGCAGACCGCCAGCCTGATTCTCTCCGCGCTGGAGCCTCCCGTCGAGGCCGAAGACAGCTCACCCGCCATCGGCACACAGCCTGCGGAGGTGGCAGCATGAAGACCATCCTCGACATCTTGCACAAAGCGGGAGGTTGGCGGCACAACCTCTATCTCAAAATCGAGAACCCGCCCTATATAGAGCTTGTCATCGAGGCCGTCGATGAGTCCGGGCCGTGTGGTTTGCCTTCGCTCTCCGTGTGTCACTACGGCCTCCAGAATGGCGACGCCATGCGTGACCCGGAGATGTGCTTCGAGCTTGGCTTCGCGGGAGGCGCACACCTGAATCCGTACTACTGGCGCAATGACTACGTGGCCGTCGAGCAATGGAGCCGCAACATCATTCGCGGGAACTACGTGTTTCTCGTTGCGCTTCACGCAGAGCATGAGCGCTTCGCCAAGACGTGGGACAAGAACTTGCGCTTGCAGGGGTTCGCGGAAGTCTTCTCGGAAAAGTGCATTCTCGGCTAGTCCACTCTCTCTTGGAGCGGAACCATGCCCGACGTGTGCCGCTCCGTGACCTCACCTTCAACCGCTCGAAAGGAGCACATCGTGATGCAGACCACAGCTATCAAGCCCAACGCAGCACCGCAGGAGATTCCGCTCTCGCTCCTGATGGAGTCGTCCACCAATCCGCGCCAGCACTTCGCAGAGGATGACCTCAACGAGCTTGCTGAAACGATCCGCAAGTCTGGCGTCTTTCAAGCCATCCTTGCCCGTCCCAAGGAAGAGAGGCTGGAAATCGTCTTCGGTGCACGGCGGTATCGTGCCTCGCTTCTCGCCGGGAAGGAAACCATTCCCACACTTGTCCGCGAGATGAGCGATGTCGAAGTCTTGGAGGCACAGCTTGTTGAGAATCTTCAACGCCGCGACGTTCACCCGATGGAGGAAGCGGAAGGCTACAAGCGCCTCCTCCTGCTGACGGAACCGATCTATACCGTCGAGCAAATCGCTGCCAAAGTAGGGAAGACACCCGCCTACATCACCACCCGGCTCAAACTCACCGAATTGTGCGATGAGGTTGCCGCAGCGTTCTATCAGAACCATATCGGCGTCGGCCACGCCCTCTTACTGGCAAAGCTCCACCCGACCAGCAACACGCAGGACTCAAGGCTTGCTTCAAAGAGATGTACACATCTAGCGACGACAAACCAGCGCGGATACTGCTGCCAGTCCGCAACCTGCAATTCTGGATTGATTCGAACATTCTGCTATTGCTCAAAGATGCACCCTTCAACAAGCGGGACGCGCACCTTGTGCCGACCGCCGGAAGTTGCGCCGATTGTCCCAAGCGCACAGGACATAACAAGCTGCTCTTTGGTGATGACCTCGGCAGACAGGGCGACCAATGCACCGATCCAACCTGCTATCAGTCGAAGGTGGACGCGCACGTTGCGAAGAGCATCGCCGCCAAGCCGGAGTTGGTGCAGATCAGTACGGGATTCGGCGCACAGAAGGAAGGTAGCCCGGTGTTGCCGCGCAACAAGTACACCGCGATTCGGGATGACAGGCCCAAGTCCAAAGACGAAGCCAAGCGTCCCGAGTTCAAGGAGTGCAGGTACACCACTGAGGCCATCATCACCGAGGGAACCGACATCGGCACCATCCATAAGGTGTGCGCCAATCTCTCTTGCCCGGTGCATCATCCGAAGCAAGCCCCCAACCGTGACGATGCCAAGTGGAAGGCCGAACAGGAGAAGCAGCGCAAGGAACAGGCCATCGCGAATACCGTTGGGCTGCGTGTCCTTACAGCCATCGGCTCTGCTGTCCCGGTGCGCCTGATGAAGCGTGACCTGCTTTCAGTCATCGAGCGGCTGTTATTCCTCATGGATGAGGGCCGTGTCGAGATGCTGGCGCGGCAGCACGGCATCCGGCAGAAGCGAGACGATGGCGGCTTGAAGAAGACCTTCACGGCCTTTGTACGCCGTGCCGATGAAGGAACGCTTTCCCGGCTCTTGGTAGAAACCAGCATCCTGCTGGCAGCTTCACGCGGCAATCCCACCACCATCCTCAAGGAAGCAGCCGTGACCTACAAAGTCGATACCGATGCCATCACGACGAAGGTACAGCAGGAGTTCGCGGCCAAAGAGAAGGCCAAGAAGACGGCACAGCCAGCCACCAAGACCGCAAAGAAAGCAGCCTAAGTCTCCGTTCAGCGAGGGCGGCGAACCTGCCGCCTCTCGTCCTCGTTTGCTTGCAAAAATCGCGCAGGAAGACACCGCTTCGGTTTCTCCCTGCACCCTCTTCGGTTCATCTTCAAAAGCTCAAAGTGTAAAACTTGTTGGACGCCTAGCCCTCACTCAATGTGCGGCTTGAATTCATGTATGTCCTGACCCAAAGAGCCATCTGTAGCTGCATCGACTTGCACCATGCAAGGTGCATCTTCTCCACAACTTCGATGGAGTGACCTTTGAAGGCTAAGTAAGGCTTGATGGTCTCATTCATTACCGAGACGAAAGCCACAATATCGCTCAAAGGCACATAGGGAGTTGAATTCACTTGGTCAGTCTGATTTTTTTTGAGACTCGTGTGACGAAGAGCAATTTCGTGTTGGTAATTGAGCCAATCAAGGTCATAAGGCCGCGTGCAGGTATCAACGATCCACTGTTGAAAGCGAAGATTACTCTTTCTCAGGTATTCAGGTATCGGCTCTCCTTCAGGCGTCCGAGAATGTCTAGCAAGATGGGGAATGCTTGCGATAATCTCGCTGCGCCAATGGTTCACAATTTTTTCCGTCTGGTCAGCTAGCACCTCTCCAGCAAGACGAAGGAACTGCTCATCTTCTGATGTGAGCCGACACTGATCCTAAGGGTGTCCAATTCTAATAGGGATACGGGCGACTGCCCCAAACCTGACTCCCCGTAGGAATAACCGGGGATAGCTTTTTTAAGCTCGTAGGAACCATTGTCGATGTGTGTTAGAGCACTATTTCCGGATGAAGTTTTTTCTGTCGTCACTGCACAACCCCCAATCGTTAAATGACTCCTATTGAGAGATTCGTTGGCCGCTGAGTCCAGCCCCGTCCGGAAGCGATGCAACTAGAGTATATACAGACGCGATTCCAGTCCGATTCAATTGCTCGTCGGTCGAAACGGCCAACCTGCGTGGCTGCGCAACCCTGTCCCATGAGAGTCGCGAAAGGCATGTCAAGCGCTGCATAGAACTCTCCGGCTTTTGGATCGCTGCTGTCGGCCACGATCTCGACCATGAGGACAATAGCCTGAACATAGATCACGTGTTCCTAACCTTGCAACGCACGCCTCGCGTTTGTGGAGTGTGAAGGTGCCGTACGCTCAGCCTAGGACTCCGAATTCTTCACGAGACCGCAAGGCGCCTCTTCGTAGAGGCACCGAACCGGCGCTCCTAGCCTGCGATCTCAGCAAGTATGCCGCTATAGAAGACTTCGAGAGTCTGTTGCCGTTCCGTTGCGAGGCGTCTTCCTGCGGACGTCCGGAAGTTTTCGGAGAGCTTGAGCAACTTATTGGGGAAGTGATCGAGTGCGAACTGACGGTCGTCCAACCCTCGGATCGTAGCTTTCGGTTCGAGCGGGTCATAAAGGACCGAGCCCATTCGGCCAGCCGTATAAAAGCAGCGCGCAATCCCCAAATATCCGATCGCATCTAGCCGATCGGAATCTTGAAGGATGCACCCTTCGAGACTGGTTGGTGCTTTTCCCGCTGAATAACTATGGCTCTCAATTGCGCCTGCAACGACATCGATCCGACTCGGTTCCCATTGAAGGAGGGCCAGGGCGATGCGGGCCTGATCTGCAGCAAGGGCTGCGGCTCGGGTCCGCAAAAGTGAGTCCTTTGGTACCTGGACACAGTCGTGCAAGAGCACCGCGGCAGCAAGGATCTCAAGATCACCGCCTTCTTCTTTCTGAATGGCGTTGGCGTTCCGCCATACGCGTTGGAGATGGGAGAGATCGTGCGCGCCATCACTCGCCGAGGGAAGGTAGCGCTCGAGTCGAAGAAAGAGATCGTCGTAGGGGTGGAAGGATTCTTGGATCATCGCTCTTTTCTGATGATAGCTGGTTGATAAGTGGTGTTGGCTATGCGAGCGAATGATCCCGAAACTTTCGACTGGAGGGGGTGGTCCGTAGATTGGTTCTCTGTTTTGCGGAGGTCATCGCTAAAACTTAACTTGTTGATGGACCTAGGTGCTTCGGCAAATCTACGCAACTGCCAGCGGTCGCCCTAAGCTGTGAAGTTGTGCACGGAGCGCAGCAAGCAAGGATCTGTAGATGCGCACGCCGTAAAAGCCGCCGCGGACAAACCGGAGCTTGCCCAGATCAGCGTGGGATTTGGCAGCCCATAAGGAAATAAGCTGAAGAAGCCATCATTAAAATTGAATGACGGCAACGCCTGAAATTTGACGGCTCCTTTTACAGGAGCTTATACCTCTTTTTGTTGATCCTCAATTTCTTGATTCTCGATTCCAAAGTTGAGGCTGGAACTTGAAGCTGGGCTGCAGCGCCATTGCGGCCACCAACCTTGCCGCGACTTTTAGTGAGCGCAACTTCGATGATTTTGCGTTCATCATTTGTGTATTCATCAGCGCGCTCAGGTTCGCATTTCGGAGCCATCGTTGTTTTCGAGAGGAGCCACGCCTCGTCGACACAAAACACATCGTCTGAACTCAAAATTACCGATCTTTCTACAACATTCTGCAGCTCTCGAATATTTCCTGGCCAATCATATTCTCGGAAAAGTTCGAGGGTCCGTCTGTCTATTCGTCCAAAGTGCTTCCCGACCTTTCTCGCGAACTGATGCACGAAGTATTCCAGCAAGATCAACACATCGTCTTTCCTCTGCCTTAAAGGAGGAACCTCGATTGGGAATACGTTTAGCCGATAGAAGAGGTCCGATCGAAAAGTCCCCGTTGCCTTGGCTGAATCCAGGTTACGATTGGTTGCCGCAATTACCCGAACGTCCACCTTTATGGGATGCGTACCACCAACGCGTTCAAACTCCCGCTCTTGGAGGACCCTAAGCAGTGCAACCTGAGTATCGAGCGGCAATTCCCCAACTTCGTCTAAAAAGATAGTTCCACCATCGGCCAGCTCAAAACGTCCCATGCGACGTTGTATCGCGCCTGTGAACGCACCCTTCTCATGGCCAAATAGTTCGGAAGAAAGGAGAGATGACGCCAATGCGGCACAGTTTACGCTGACGAAAGCGCGCTGTGAGCGTTGGGATCGCTTGTGTACCGCACGGGCGATCAATTCCTTACCTGTCCCCGTTTCACCAGTGATGAGTACGGTGGAATCGGTTGGGGCTACTTTGATCACACGTGAGAGCACGGCTTGCAACGCTGGCGAATTGCCCACGATATCCTCAAACATGGAGATTCGATCAACTTCGTCGCGTAGTGCAAGGTTTTCTTTGTAAAGCTGCTCCTTTAGTATCTTTATTTCTTCGAATGCCGCCTCCAGAGCCGCTGTTGCCACACGGTCCTTGGTGACATCTGTCGTGGTACCGATCAATTCTGAGAGTTCGCCAGATGAATTGGCTATTGGATGGCCTATTTGTAATAGGTACTTGATTGCCCCATCTGGAGTGATGATTCTGCACTCCATGGAGTACTCTTCCCCTTGGCGGAAAACAGCGCTTGTAAAAACTTTGTACACCCTGTCCAAATCGTCTGGGTGGATTAGGCTGAGAACTTCTTCATTCGAAGGTATAACTGGCCCCGGTTCGAAGCCAAAGATGCGGAAATGCTCAGGTGACAAATAGTCGAATTTTTGAGACTTAAGATTCCAAACCCAACTGCCTGTATGAGTCAAACGCTGTGCGTCCATCAGGGATCGCTCGTTCCGCCTCAGTTCCATCTCCGCGTGCTTCGTTTCGGTGATATCCGAGACCGAGCCCACAAACTCCAAGGGGCCAGTCGTCTCCTCTGACGGACGTCCTCTTACCCGCAGATACTTGATGGATCCATCCGACAACAACAATCGTTGCTCATAATCAAATCCTTGTCTTTCTGTAGTCACTCGTTCGATCAACTGTTGCACGAATATTCTGTCGTGAGGGTGAGTTCGCTGCAAGATGAATTCAGGATCAACAGTAGTTGTCGGGTCGCATTCAAATATTCGGTATGTTTCTTGAGACCAATAGATAACGCCACTCGAAATATTCCAAGTGAAGCTACCTGTATGGCTTAATTTTTGAGCTTCGCTTAGGTAAGCTTCACTTCGCTTAAGGGTTTGCTCTGCTCTTTTACGGTCTTCAAGGTCGATATTGACACCGTACCATTTGACGATATGGCCAGAATCGTCGCACATCGGACTGCCGCGGAAGAGAAACCATCGGAATTGGCCATCATTGCGACGAAAGCGCCCATCGACTTCGAACGGGATGCCCGAATCGACCGCATTCTGGAAGGTCTTCAGCATGTTAGGAAGGTCATCCGGGTGAACCGCAACTTTCCAGCCCGAGTCTAAAGCTTGCTCCATGGTAAGTCCGGTGTATTCGAGCCAACGCATATTAAAGAAATCAGCTGCGCCACTTGAATCTGCAGACCATGCCAGAGTTGGAATAGCATCGATGATCTGCCAAATCTGTCCGAGTAATTCCGTCATCCCATTTCCTCCCATCGGTTTCTACGGATGGTGCTGCCGCGCCTAGCTTAGGCGCGCTCCGTGGCCGTCATGGGCGGCTTCTGCTCGGTACAAGCGGATTGGGAGCATATTAGTCCAATTGAATCGTGCGGTGCGAGTACGGCGTACGTGCAATTATTTGCAATAAATCCCGTCGATCTCTAAAGGGTTGGTCATTGGTGTTCTGTAAGCTGCTTCGAAATCATGATAGACGTGACTTTATGGGCTTGATCGCCGTCCCCGTAATGGACCGCAATTTCCCTGACCTGAGCTATCTCTTAGTACGTGCCTCACTGCATTGATACTCTTATGATCTCTCCCGGTGATCCAACGAGCCTTGTCCAATGCCAAAAAACGAACGCTTCCGAGATCATCAGCCGGTCCCACTCGGCCGAATGGCGTTTCTGGCACTACGGCTCTGCAAACTCGCTCTTTTGGGTTGATGTCGTCTGAAAGCACTCCATTCGTCAAATAGAACCGGGATTCAATATGGTTACGCGGATTTTCGAAGGTTGAGTTCATCCGCCGAAATACGAATGATTGACTCGGCGGTTCCCATCGTTGTTGTCCCCGAGCAACATTGATGGCTGGGAACCTCCATAAGGTTCGCTCGAGTTGGTAACTCGTTGCTTATGAGAATGAGGAGTGGAGAAGTTCCATACGATAACTGTCTGGCTGCGTTCATATTTCGAGGCGTTATGGCGCGACCTGAACCAATTACCAGTGGTACGGGAAACGTCTTTTCGTCGACAATGCCGTCATGCCCGATTGATCACGCAGGTCGGATTCATACGCTATGCTCAAGACTGGAGGGTTCGTGAATACAAACGATATTGTCCTTGCGATTGATGCCGAGATAGCGCAGTTGCAAAATGTGAAAGCACTTTTGACGGACATCGATGTTACTACTAAACGAAGGCCAGGTCGTCCGGCCCGTGTCCGGACGGGCAACGATGCAGTCCATCTCAATCCAGAAACGTCTGCTAGGAAACCCAAGCGCCGCACAATGAGCACCGAGGGACGGGCAAAGATCGCCGAGGCACAAAAGCTACGCTGGGAAGAATCCAAGAAAGCTGCAAAAAAAGCTGCGCGCGA
Organism: Edaphobacter sp. FHG110511_03; assembly: GCF_059115365.1. Lineage (NCBI taxonomy): Bacteria > Pseudomonadati > Acidobacteriota > Terriglobia > Terriglobales > Acidobacteriaceae > Edaphobacter > Edaphobacter sp. FHG110511_03. The sequence goes on from NZ_JBZYWL010000013.1 coordinate 63,042, forward strand.
GCCTGCTTCATCACCAGTGAAGACGTAGTAACGACGGAAACTGCTGGGCACAAGATAGTTCAAGTGAAGGAGGGCGTAGCCATGAAAAAGTCTGTGCAATCATGGCCAAACATAAAGACATCATTTGAGCTTTCTTCGTTTGTTGGTCTGTAGATAGGTTCGCTCTTCCGGATCATGGGGGACGCTCGGCAGCTACAGTTCTGTCCATTCTGTGAAGAAATCGACTAAGCGGCTCCGCCTTGCGGTGATCTTGTCATAATAATCTGACCATTCGCTGACTCGTCCATCGGTCAATGTCACAATGGAAATGCCCGGCAAGGCTCTTGGCACTTTTGCTTGAGATCCTGGCCAAACTAGCTCAACATGTGTCGCAGTGAAAGTCCATTCGGCAACAACCCGGTTGCCACTTTCAATTATAGTTGTCACGTTCACGTGAGCATCTGGGAATAGTTCACGTGTCTTACGAAAAAACACTTCCAGCCGCTCTTTATCATTGAACTCTAGTCCTAGCGCATGATCGATGAACTTGAAGTTCTCTCTAAACAGGTCGACGGCATTGATAACATTCCCGCGATTTAGTTCAGAAAGGACGATGGACACTACATTTTCACGTAGAGTAATTTGATTCGATTGGATGTTGAGAGTTCTACTCACTGTTGTCATTGGGATTCCCCGCTTCTGTCAGTAGCTGGCTCTGTCGACACTCAGGAAATTGTCGATCGTCGCCGTGATTTATTCAGAGTCTTAACAAAGGTTTGCTTCAATCTCGTCCGTCTCGATTCAAGCTTCAAGTCCTCTCGCTTGTCATTTGATTCCCGGGCAGCCTTGATTGCGGATTGTTGTCTAGAGGCGCTTGCTGATTGAGGTGTATCCGCTGATCGGATTAAGCGAAGCCACCGTTTACGCGAACGACCTGAGCGTTGACCCAGCCGCCATCAGGCCCGGCTAGGAACGAGACCACATTGCAGACGTCTTCCGGAGTGCCGAGGCGCTCTATAGGAGCCATCTTGGCTAGTTCGTCGATGAGTTGCTGTGACTTGCCTTTGAGGAACAGTTCTGTAGCTGTTGGTCCTGGCGCCACTGCATTCACCGTAATGTTGCGCCCGCGCATCTCATTGGCAAGCACATGAACCAGCCCTTCGACGCCGCCCTTCGATGCGCAATAGGAACCATAGCCGGGGAATGACTTTGCGAGCGCACTACTGGAGAATGCAAGGATGCGGCCGCCCTTCCGAACGTGCTTGGCAGCTTGGCTCATGACGATGAAGCTCCCCCTCAGGTTCGTAGCAATCACTTTGTCAAAGATCTCTAGATTGCCGTCGGCTATGTTACCGATCGGCATGATGCCTGCAGTATGAACTACGACATCAATGCCCCCGAAAGTATCGAGAGTAGTCTTAAACAGTTGTTCCACATCGGCCTCGTTTGTAATGTCCGCCTTGACGGCGATCGCGTTGCCTCCAGCTGTCCTAATTGCGCTTACCACCTCCTCTCCTTTAGCTCCGTTGCCGGCGTAATGGGCAGTGAGGACGAAACCGTCTTGGGCTAGCCGCCGCGCAACGGCGCTTCCGATACCGCCCGATGCGCCAATGACGATAGCAATTCTTTTCTCGGTGTCGGTCATGACTGTCTTCCTTTTGTTGATGAGATTAGGTGGTCGGAGAACTGCTGGTTGTAGCTATAGCTCGAACCGAGTTACAAAGGTCGTAGGCATCCCCGAGCACCTTGTTGTACTTCGACAGTTCGGTGCATTCCCCTCCGGGCAGCCTAGTCTGCGTCGTTGTCGGCAATGCACTTGAGTCGTGAGAATGTGACCAATGAAACGTTGAACAATACGTTCTGGGGAGCTCAAGTAGCTAGATCTAGCCGCATTGCTTTTCGACGGGATTAACATAAAGTTGCGGGAGAGGAGTGTTGACGGGCGCCTCCAAAGGGAATGCCTAGAGCCATTAATCTCGGAGCTGCTTTGCGTGATGGATAACGCCG
>NZ_JBZYWL010000014.1:0-53907 GCF_059115365.1 Edaphobacter sp. FHG110511_03
AGAACCTGGAACTGCGGGGACGATTGGACCCTATTTGGAAGCAATACTGCTCTCCGCACAGCATTTTCAGGTACGAGCGCTTACAGTATGACGAAGTCCGCGCTTACCGGATTCGTTCGAGGCACCGCGATCGATCTTGCTCCGCGTGCCATTACCGTCAATAATGTCCAACCCGGTCCAACGGCCACGGAGGTGAGTTCACCTCATGCCGTGATTGTCGTTATGAGTGAAAACCAAATCGTGAACAAACTAGGTTCGATATACCAAATGCCATACACACCTTTGTTGTCAAGCGCCGGATTTGGATGGAAGGGCTTGGTCGTCGAACGCTATCAAGCGCCGCCAACCGAATTGCCAGACCTTCCGGCTGCTCATCATATTGTTGAGCTTATGTCTCAGCAGCATGTGTCCCTTGGGGAACGCCCTGATTGGAAGGGACATCTACGACCATTCACGAAGTATCCAGGGACGTGCAATTTGTTCCCGGGTAGAATACGACCAAAACTACGCTCATTTACCCAGACAGACTTGATCGTGTGTGGATTGGACCCAGACTTTGTCGAGGAAGTTTCAGAGGAACTTGATTCGAACCCAGTCGCGCAACTCCGAGTGCAGATAGATATCCGCGATGAATCGTTAGGTTACCTTATGAGGCTTTTGGAAAATGCGGCGAAGCACTGGGAACCGTCTAACAATCTTTATGTCGATCACTTGATCTACTCGTTCACCTTGCGTCTGCTGTCTCTCGGACAAGACAAGCAATATACAAACATACCCCAAGGGGCGTTACCAGCTCACAAGCTGCGGCGCGTCATCGAGCGGATGAACGCTGATTTGGATACCGATCTCGACCTCAAGACGATAGCAACCGAGAGCGGGTACAGCAGAAATCACTTCCTGCGTATGTTTCGGGCGGCCACAGAGTGTACACCTCATCAATATTTTCTGCGACTGCGCATCGAGAGAGCCCAATCGTTGATGAAAGATCGATCGCTTAGAATTATCGATATCGCAGAATCTTGTGGCTTTACGAGCCAGTCACAGTTTTCGCATGTATTTAGGCGAGTTATCGGGGTAACACCACGGCAGTACCGTCGTGACACTTTGTAGTGCTTTATGACAAAACCGGGGTTCGATTAGCAAAATGCTCCACGCCATGCTCACTAAGCTTGGCGCATGACAAACACTAAAGTTGATTTACATCTAGAAAATCAATATCAAACGGACTTCGCGGACCGGGTGCGGCTCAATCAGCAAAAGCTCACAGCTGAGCTAAAACCGCATTATGACTTCATCGTATGTGGATCGGGCTCCTCCGGTTCGGTGGTGGCGCGTCGGTTGGCTGAGAATACCGATGTCAGCGTATTGCTGCTTGAAGCGGGCGGCACAGACGACGTGCCCAATGTCACAGAATCGCTCCAATGGCCCACGAATCTCGGCAGCGAACGCGATTGGAATTTTTTTGCCCTTCCGAATCCGCACCTCAATGGCCGCGCCATCCCACTTAGTATGGGAAAAGTTCTCGGTGGCGGCTCAAGCATCAACGTGATGGCATATTCTCGCGGGCACAAAGCTGATTGGGATTTTTTTGCATCGGAAGCCGAAGACTCGGCCTGGAATTATGAGTCGGTGCTGAATATGTATCTGCGCCTCGAAGATTGGCATGGCGCACCGGACCCGAAGTATCGCGGGATCGGTGGTCCCCTCTACGTGCAACCAGCGCCGAACCCCAACCCAATCTTCCGCGCCATGCTCGAGGGGGCTCGCGAGGCCGGAATTCCTACCTTTGAACATCCCAACGGACGCATGTTAGAGGTGCCCAGTGGAGCGGCTATTCAGGACATACGGGCTCGCGATGGCAAGCGTCAATCTGTCTTCCGTTCCTACACCTTTCCGTACATGGACCGCCCAAATCTCACCGTGTTGACCCACGCAACTGTCCTGCGGCTCGTCATCGAGGGCAAGCGAGCGACCGGCGTCGAGATTTCGCACAATGAAAAAACTCATCGGATTAATGCTGAAAACGAGGTTGTACTGTCCCTGGGTGCAATCAATACGCCGAAGGTGTTGATGCAATCCGGTATTGGCGACCAAGTTGAATTGAAGCGTATCGGAATTTCACTTGTGCAGCATCTCCCTGGAGTAGGTCAAAATTTCCAAGATCACGTAGGGTTAAGTTGCATCTGGGAATCTGAACAGGCGTCGGTTCCAACGGATACCGGCAATGGAGCTGTACTCTTCTCGACGAGTGGTCTAAGCGCTGAAAGCAACATTCAGATACATTTAGCGGAAGTTCCGATAGCCAATGCGACGACCGCCGCCAAATATAACCCTCCTATGAATAGCTGGACACTCTTCGGCGTGCTCGTGCGTCCGAAGAGTGTGGGCAACCTGCAGTTGACCGGACCAAATCCCGATGATCCCATCCTGATAAACACCAACATGCTCTCCCATCCCGACGACAGGAAGGCTGCCATAGCCTGCGTAGAGCTCTGTCGCGAAATAGGCAACTCGTCCGCACTGAAGTCCTATGCCAAGCGTGAGGTTATGCCCGGAAATGTCAATGAGGGCGAGCTGGAAGATTTCATTCGCGACGCGGGAATGACCAGTTGGCACCAGACCTGCACCGCCAAGATGGGACGCGATGCGATGTCGGTCGTGGACAGCAATCTCAAGGTCTACGGAATAGAAAACCTTCGCATTGCTGACGGCTCCATCATGCCACGAGTGACGACCGGCAATACCATGATCCCTTGCGTCGTCATCGGCGAACGAGCCGCGGAGGCCATGAAAAAGGCACATGGAATATGAGGCGCTAGAGTCGCAAGGGCACTGTTGCATTACTCGGTTTAGGAGGAAGGGAAGGTAGGAACGTTAGGATGGGCAGTTATTCCGTAGCTTTCCTCAATGAGCAGTACCTACCTTCTGCTTTCTCCTCAACATCTAGCATTAAGTTGAACCTGGTATATCGGTGTCAAGCAGAAAGGAAAGGTGCTGGGAGTGGAGGAGTGCGAGGAGCGTGCGAGATAGCTCGCGTGCGATGTAGGTTTTCAGGAGTCGGAGCGCGGAGCGTTTCGTCTTTCCCACGAAGCATCGCTTTCTCGAAGAGCCTCTTAGATCGACTGTCGTTTTCAACTAATAGGTAGATTGGTTCGATCGGTAGAGTAATTTCGTGGCAAAGAAACACAGGCAGCAGAATCCGGCCGGCCCGGGAAATGAACCGGAAAGTGCGACGGATATCCGCAACCACACCGAAAAGATTGATGCCACCAGCAATCTCTATCGATTAACTACAAATTCTACTCATTTGCTAAAAACGACAGCGGGCAAGCGTGGTTGTTGGATTAAGATGCCCCGGTACGCGAACTCCTAGAAATGCAATTTTCATTTATCGCTCTTGGGAACCAGATAGCTAGATCCCTACTAGTGTGGTTTGTGGAATTATTTGTCGTAGATTTTGAGGCGATATTTGTCGTACAGGCTGCGCAACACGGCGGACCGGAGCACTGTTGAGAGCGGACCAAAGCAATCGTCTACAAGTAGATCGAAGCCCCGGGGCAATGCTGGTCTCGCTCAGGCACCTAGTGCCGAGCGACAAATATCGCTACGACAAATAATTCCTCAAGCTACAGGCATGGCGAAGCTAGATCATCTGGGCCGGGATAGAGCAAGTAAAGGAAGGTTACGCGGCAGATGAGCAAATCTCGCTCTGGCTATCGGCCTTGTCTGATTACCGGCAAGACGGAAGTTTCACATATTAGATCAACGATTTACCGACCCCGGGGTTGAGTTACTCTTCAGCTCACTCTGGGTGCTCTTCACGATTTCAGGTTTGGACTAAATGCCTTGTAACCACGATCCAGACAGCATTGCAAATACCGAGGGGCTATACAGCTACGCTCTGGTTTTGACCCACAATCCGGCCGAAGCTGAGGACCTGGCACAGGAGACATATCTTCGCGCCCTACAGGCAATTGGTTCGTTGCGGGCGGACAGCAACCTAAAGAGTTGGCTCTGCACCATCCTGAGAAATATCTGGCTAAACCAGTTGAGAAAGCAAAGGCTCAGGCCGGGACTACATGAGGAAGATAGAGACCAAACACGTGCGGGCTGCGATCGAAAAACTGCCTTTAGAATTACGAGAGATCATTTGCTCCGGGAATATGAAGAGCTAACTTATCTGGAAATAGCGAGAGTTCTGGCCTGTCCCGCAGGGACGGTAATGTCGCGTTTGGCAAGAGCACGTACATGACTCCGTACAGTCCTTTCGAGACCCTGATGCAATCCACGAGATTGTGCGGCGTTCAAGTGAATGTTGCCGTAGCTAGCTATGATGGAGAGCTCTACGTCGACCAAGATCCTGAGTGGACCTTGAGTTGTAAGACTCCCACAATTAGCAAACGATAAGTCGCGAGCAATACAACCGCGAAGTCCATCGTTACGATGGGACAATCCGTCGCGTTCCTGGCATAAGAAAAAAGCAATCCGCTATCAATTGTGTTTCTGTCCAAAGCCATCGCACGCTTGGTGCGGCGAGGGTTTTCAAGGTTCTACTAGCCCGCACAAGAAGGGGAGTTGATGCGGGTCCTGTTTGCACCTTGCCTAAATCAGGAATAAGTAAGCCTACAGAGTGTTTTGTATACAGATGCATGGTACTAAATCGAGCCGGCTCGCCCGCTGTGGCGAAGGACATTCGAAGTGAGGTTCGCTTTGCCCCCCCATCACGATCCGAAAGTCGAGACGCTCCCCTTAGGACCTTCGCGAAATAGGTCCCGATCTATCAGAACTCAAGAAACGGCGCCGCAGATAACTCAAGTCTCGACATCATGTTGTCCGGCAGACTCTCAGTGTCCGCCAGGCCAGATATCGATTGTCTCCCCGTTCACCGATAAGGTTGAGGAAGTAGCGGCTGAACTCTCCATCCTACATTTGCGCATTGAACTAATCGAGATGCTGCGAATCTCGCAGCGGGCGGTGGACTATGCGATGAAGGCTTACGAGTCGGGACGCTATGAGTATGCACAGCATGCTCGCTCAGGAAGCGACAGGTTGGACTACCTCAGCCATAAGCTACTAATTTCAACGTCGAAGTGCCGCGAGGCACAGAAACCTGATGGCACGAAGTTGGCCGTTAAGGAGTCCGTGCGCAAAATAGCCATGGCGTTGTACTTCACATGTCAACATGCTTATGACGTGGCTTTGCGTGCGGCCGAGTTTCCAGCATGCGGCGCATACAAACCATCGACAGATCTCGTAACAATGGGGCTGCGCGTGAATTCTGCTATGCGATTATGCGTTGTGGCACTCATGAAGAAGAGGGTTGAGCATGCCGAGCAAGCTTTGCGTCAGATCAATATTTGGCAATGCGAGACGGATCAAAAAAACGGGCCACGAGGTTCACTCGCACAGCCCATGTGGGCCGGGGCTAGCTGCGAACAGTCAATCGCGATCAGCTTACTGAAGATCATGGACAATATGCATTTCATCGCATTGGCGTCGGTGGATGCGCTTATCAGCCAATTGTGAATTTCAGTGTTTGACCTTTCAACCAAAGAACGATTATCAGGGTTCTGGTGCAAACTTTCTCAGAATGAGTGACGGTATGGTTAGGGAGGAAATATTTGCAGGGTTATGCAGCAAGAACAGCAGCCCAAATGTCAGGAGCGGCTACGGGTCTGCCCGGCAAGGTCCCGATCTTGAATTGATGTTTCCGAATTTTCTCTGCAAGTTCGATGCCGCTTATCGTTATTGTCGCTGTGTCGAATCGCTTGAACCCGAGCATCGGTCGAACCCGCTGTTTGATGCGGCGATGATCCTGCTCCACCACATTGTTCAGATATCTGCAAGATCGTATCCCTACGCGGTGCGTTATCGTTCCCACTGATTGCAATTCCGTGATGGCTCGATGCGAAGCCGCGTATGCATCGAGTGTAATGACTCGCGGTGTGCCGTGCTTCTTCATAGCCTCGCTGAAGAAGCGCTTCGCTGCCGCAACATCCCGGCGTTCGCTCAACAGAAAGTCTACCGTTCGACCCAGCTTGTCTACTGCTCGATACAGATAGGTCCACCGGCCCTTCACCTTAATATAGGTCTCATCACAACGCCATGACCTACCCACTGGCCGAGAGTACTGACTCCAGCGCTTCTCAAACTCAGGAACAAAGCGTTGCACCCAACGCAGAATCGTCGTGTGCGTCACCTCAATTCCTCGCTCCGCCATCATTTGTACCAAGTCGCGAGACTCAGTTTGTATGTGAGATACCAGCGCACGCAAAGGATAATAATTTCCCGGTCAAAATGCCGTCCCTTGAACAAATCCAATACTCTCATCCTGGACCATTATCACCGTCCATTCCAACCATCTCAGAGTTTGCACCAGAACCGAAAATATCCATCTCAATTCGTTTATGTACGAACCGATTCTCGACATGTCTGACGATCATCTTCGCAAGCTTTATGCGGAGGTGAATGCTCTATAGGGGGTCCCGTCAGAAAACGGACAATAAAGCACGATAAGGGTTCCGCAGCCGTGGAAAGCAAGAAGCTGAGTATTGTTTGAGGATTCGGGTGCATGTCCGCTTAGCGCAACGATAGTTGCATTGCCCGAAAGTCGAACGCTAACTCCTTGCCTTGCCCCAACACATCCATTCCAAGATTGCCAAAAAACGTTTCACTATTGCCCACAACACTTGGTTTCATGAGAACACGCGCTGGTGATAGGGTCACAGGGTAGTTGGCCAGGTCGAAGGTCACAGAAGGCAGAGTGATGATCGGGAAGTCTTCGCTGCTGCCGATACCTTTTTGGGTGAATGTGTCTTTGTGTCCGCTTGCTATCAGAGACGGAAAGGTGGTTGCAAACTGGGTGTAAAGATCTGTGTGGACAGCGCCAGTATCCAAGGCGAAGTTCATGGGCTTGGCGTCATGTGTTAGCTGCACGCTAAATGTGGGGCCGTATCCGCACATATTTGCTGATTCGCGTCTGTATTTGGCGGGTTTGTAGGCAAGATCAAACTTGCCGTCATGCATACGCAGCGTTTGTACTGCCAGCAGAACCGGAAGACCTACGATTCCACGTTGTCCTTTAGGCATTTCGACAAAAGGCTCTGCATCATCGGCTACGACCAAGAAGGCGACATTTTTCAGTTCCACATCGCCTAGATTCAGGGTTTCTGCGTCAGCAATACGGAAGCTGATCTGGGCTCCGGTCGCCACGTTCATCTTTGCGTTCACCTTGTGTACGGTAAGTCCAAGCAGCACCGCCTGGCCTTCGCTCATCACGGAAACATTCGCGCCTGTGTCGAATATGAATGCAGTAGCGTGGCCATTGATCGTCAGGTTTGCCCCTATATTTCCATCGAACTGCACTACAGGCACGCTTCCCATTTTGCGCCGTACGAGTTTCTGATCGCCATATGCGGCTAGACCCCCAAAGAAGGCGTGCGCGTTCTGCGCATCCTTGTCCCCAGGTCGCAGGCGCAGCAGCGTGTTCACTTGCGCCAGCGCCTCGCTGTATCGCCCTTCCGCGAGCGCGTCCTGGGCAAGAAACGATGTTGCTTCCCATGCGTCATCCGATGAAGGTGCCTGTCGCTGCACTTGCCGTAGCCCTTTACGGCATAGCTTGCCTTCACGAAAGTTGCAGGCTGCCACAGCACGATAAAACAGCGGCGTTCCTGGTGCGCTGACCTTCTCGCGCATCAGGAAACAGGAATGGGCGTCATAGAGCTTCTTCAATTCCTCGGACGTAGTTTGGCTGAACCCTACGTTTGTGAGGAAAGCAATCGCTGAAAGTAGAATCCAACGCCTAAAAGCCAGTTCACCCATCAAATACCCCTTGCAGCGCTTAGATTTGATATCTTTACGACCTCGTTTTTCTGCGAGATAGTCGCCATTCGATCCTCTGGAAAGAGAGGAACGAGCTTCATTGAAACCGGCTTTACTGCAAAATTCAGGTTTGTTTGTTCGTGCGCTTCTGGATGCTGTTCACGCCACAGAACTCGAAGCAGCTCCGGCCATTCCTTACGCAACATTTGCGTTCGGGTCACCATAGCATGATGCCCCACGCAGAGCGTAATCATCAGATCGGGGTTATTGTTTCCCGGTACGCGATGATGTACGGCCAATGACCGTTTACCGCGCTTCAGGCTTGTACAACCGGGAATTCTGCAAAGGTGGCCATCTCGCGCAAGGACGGTCTCGCGATGGCCGCCGAAGTATTCCTCGTCTTGCCTCTTCAGGGTGTAGCAAGTCGCGCAGAGTCCCAACGCGAGAATCTTCTCGCACCCACAGGGACAACAGATTGCGCGTTGAATAGGCTTCTTCATCGTTTACATGACCCAAGTACGTCGGGATTCCACTGACTCAACCTCAACCATCCAACCGTGGACCTGGAACAATGCTCCATCATCGCAGCGCACAGTGAAAGTTGAATCAAGATCGCAGGTCCCAGTGATCGGGTCGTAGTCTTCCCCGCCGATAACTTCTCCCTCAACGTCGAACCCACCCCCAGTGCAAATTACTCGCATCACTTCCCTCCCCTGGCCCTGATTGATGTTCTTTTCGACTTCCTCACTTTGGCGGTAACCTTTAGCTTCACCGGTCCCGGCCTAACGATGCGGTCAATGGTGGACTTCGACACATTAAACATTGCTCCGAGTTCGTGTTTCGAATACTGATTACCGTCCCACAGCGAGCGGATCTTATTCATCTGGTCCTTTGCCAGCTTTGGCTTCCGTCCACCCAGCCGCCCGCGAGCTTTAGCGGCGGACAACCCGGCCATAGTCCGCTCTCGGATCAGTTCCCTCTCAAACTCAGCTAGCGATGCGAAGACGTGAAAGATCAAACGTCCTGCGGCATGGCTCGTATCGAACTTCTCTTTCAGAGAGACGAAAGCGACCTTGCGCCCCTGAAGAGTATTCACAATCTCCAGCAAATCGGCTAACGATCTCCCCAGCCGGTCAAGGCGCCACACCACGAGCGTGTCTCCCTCATCCAGCCGGTCAAGGCACCGGGTCAGCTCAGGCCGATCGACATTCCGGCCACTGATCTTCTCTTCGTAGATCCTTTTGCAACCGGCTTTCTTTAGCTCCGCGAGCTGGGCCGCGTTCGTCTGGTCGTCCGTCGAAACGCGAGCGTATCCAATAACCATGCAAAAAGATATCACAAATAGCGTCATAATCTAATTGTTTGTGACGTGAGTTATGGTATGGTTTAAGTGGATTCAGAACTCGCGTCAGAAGACGACTCGCAAACGTTCCACAAACCGTCGATTCTGAGGTCCTCAAATGAGCTCGATAAGCTCATTGGCGAGTTACGACCACCAAGCTTGGGAGGGCGTCGACTCGGGTATAAGAATCGTAGTCTTTTAGTTGCCGAAACCCATTTGATCGTTTGCCGCCGAAGTTGAGGTCCAGAAATCTATGGAAAAAACTTCTTACTACAACAGGCTAGGCCAGTTGAGCACCATCTGAATATCAACATCTCTCGACGGACTCTCTTTCGCAATCCCGAGAAAGCGCTGCCCATCACTGCTCACAGCATAGTTCGCATCGTAGTTCGTGAACAGCTTCAGATTCGCATCGAAGAGCCTCTGCGATTCCGCAGTCAGCCGCCCATCGACGACAGCGATCTTGGCCGCCATCATGCTGCCGTCAGCGGCAACGTAGAACAACTCCTTACCATCGCGTCGCCACCTTGGCTTGAATCCTCCACTTTTCGAAACCCGTACTCGTTGCGACCCACTGGGAAAGTCCATCACGTAAATCTCGTGCCTTCCCGTCGGATCTGAAGAGAACGCCAGCCATCTCCCATCCGGAGAAAAGCTCGGCAGCATCCCCTCGTTTCCCGAGCATCTATCGGATTCCACTGCGGTACGTCCTTGCTCCCACCCTTCATCTCCGTCCACACCGTCTCGGCATGCGCGTAGTTTGCAATGAGTTCAGCCACCGCATAGCGTCCATCAGGAGAGATAACTGCTTGCATCCCATGTGAGAGGAAAGGATGTCATCCTTGTCGAGAGTTCCGAACGGCGGCCCATGGGTGACAAGCACGTCGGTTCCTGCTGGGACCTGGTTCCAGTACTCTGCCGCACCCTGCTCTACACTGCTGAAAGCCCATTGAGGCTGAACCGGAGTCACCGGACACCCCCAAAAAGAAACCCCGTCAAGTCAAGAGAATTACGTGAAATATTGATCCTCTCGAGCAGCGTTTGAACCGGCACGATATTGTCGGACGCGATTCTAAGCAACCAGGAAGACAAAATTTCGTCATTATGACGTCGTGGATGACATGGGAGAAGAAGAGGCGACGAATTTGCGATGTTAACAACAGTGGTGTGTTGTTGTTGGCCGTGTGTACAGGTTGGATTGGTTCCGTGATTATGTGTTCATGGCGGAAGCAGCATTAGGGATTGCTGTCCGCCCGGGTATTATTACTTATTCAGTGTTGACTGTCTCGCCCTCGCCTAGTTGCTGTCATGTCGAAGCGGCTCCGATGGTGTCGACAAGCCTAGAAGGTGTAGCCGACGTACACTCGAAACGAGGGAGTTTCGCTGGCCCACAGGTTCGTCTTCATTTCAACGAACATTTTGTTTCTTTGTGCGCCCGCAAAGACGTTAAGACCGGTATTAAAGTGGAAATCGCTGAAATCGGTTTCACCGATGCTGGCCGCCCGATGGACGAAGTTGAACGATGGCCCCATGCCGATGTATGGAATCCAATCATTGTGCGCCTTATTGAAGTGGAAGGCCGCATCACCGTTCACCGCATACATGTCCGTCAATTCTCCGAAACCAAATTCCAGGTTTGGCTGGAACATCAGGCGCTTACTGAAGAAGGGACCGAACCGCGCTTCAGGGCCGAACATAAACAGTTCGGGATCAAGACCAAAACCAACGCGTCCGCCAATGTGCAATTTGCGGGCTTTCTCTTCAACTTTCAGTGATGTTGCATTCACCGGGCCAGCGGGCGTACCTTGAGCTCCCGATCCACCGTGAGCCTCGGTAGCGGAGACGTGCACCTCGGTGGTGGAGCTGGGTGGGTGCGTGCTAGAGGTGGGTGCGGCGGTCTGGGTAGTGCCTGCGACACTAGCCTCGCCGGGTTGGACCACAGTGACACGGTCGGCTACCCGCGTGCCATTCGGGCCCGGAACACTACCCTCGACGCGAACCCTAACATCTGGCTTGACCGATTCGTTGGAGACGATGTTGGGGCTGTAGGTAAACAGATGATATCGGTTTTGGTCTGATCGAACGACCAGCGTCTCCGGCGTCGTGGAAACCACCGTGCCTTCGATGATGTGCAGCACATTGACGTTATCGGCTGTTCGCGTGCCATCGACGCCCGCCTCACCACCGCGAACGCGAACCCGGTCATTTACCTTGATATCGCTGGGGGCGTTGCCGTGATAGGTGAACAGATGATACTGGTTATCGTCCGATCGAATGACGAGGGTATCGGGAGTCGTAGAAACCACAACCCCTTCGACCATATGGACGTTTTCTTGCCCCGTTTGTGCCGAAGGCGCGTCTGGAGGATTCGGTTGAGCCTGAACTGTTACAGCCAGGACGGCGGACACGCACAGAGTAGAGAGGACTTGCAGAACATGACGTCGCATAGAACTTCTCCTTTGTCACCAGAAGCATGGAACCCTGCTACAGGTTGACGATAGCTGCCACGAAGAGGTACTCGATCTTCTGAGGCATCGGGGAGCCCTTTCTTTCGCAGAGCGTCTTAGAACGCCCTACCGATCCTTGGTCTTGGCTTCCTTGCTGACATCCCTATAAAGAAAGCGACTACGATATCCTCGCGAAACGCGGGCCGGGTCCTAGTGCTCCCTCATCAGGTGTGTTGGTGACCTGAAGAGTTCGGGGCGGCGTTTATCTCACACGCTAAATGCGGCTGTCAAGTACAAATCCTCAACTGCCCATAGTGACGACAGAAAATGCTAAGAGCGCATTCCCTCCCATGGTAAATATGCATTAACTCGCGACCATCCGGGGACGGGGGAGAAACAGAGACAGGAGCAGCATTTTGCGCATGAATAGTCGCAGCCACAGCCAATTCAAGAAAAGCAACCACAAACGCCGAGAACTCCAATCCGCGAATACCTCACCGCAGTGCTGCCCGGGCTCGCAAACCGATCCATCTAAAGCCTCGGCCATCTCACCCCAGCCGCGTACGCCCCGCAGGTTGAAGTAACTTATCCGCAGCGAACATCACAGTAAAACTATGTGTTTGGGCCGGACGGATACGATCAACCTTATGCCACTTCGTCCACGCTTCCGTTATGTCTCTTTCATCTCACAACCCTGCTCTATTACGTAGCACCGGGCAAGATGTGGTTCCCATAGCGCTCACCCGGCCTGGGTGTGGGAGTGAAGAACTATCGGGTGATCTTCGTGTTCGAAACGATAAAGCGTTGGCCCATTCCTGGATTCTGGTGGTCGGGTGCCGCGCAAACGGATGCCGCGGCGGACAAGTTGGGCGCAGCGTACTCGGGAGCGGTAGAGGTCTCCCCAGGTGTTTTGCGTCTACCAGGTGATCACTAAGAATGGTCTCGCCCTCCAGTTGACTCTGCAGGGTACGAAGTACTACATAGCGCCTGGTCGCAAAGCGCACCTTTATCTACAGAGCGATAGGTAGAAGGAAGACCGAATCGGACTGGGAAGATAGCTTTGCGCAGCGGACGTTGACATGATCACATTCATGAACTCTCGAAGAGTTGTGGATCAAGCTTGCTGAGCATCTTGCGCAGCTTTGCAATGCTTTCATTGGTTGTCCTTTCCCCGATCACTGCCATCTCATCAGCCCGAGTGAACTCTGATATATCAAAGGAGGTCACGTCGGGAGCGACCACAAAGTCTGCGGGCTGCACCCCAACAGAATTCATGTTGAAGCCTTGAATCATGTTCTGTCGCATAATTACTTGAATTGTTGAGAAGAAACGGTTGGTGCGAGAATCCCTGTTTGAGCGGATTCCTAGAAAGTCTCTCTCTAGCTTTGCCGTCACGCTCGATGCGATAACAAAGTTGCATCCCTTCGCCACTAGCACGTTGGCAGGGATATTGTTGAGCAACCCGCCGTCCACCAGCGCTCGATCTGATTGAAAGATAGGAAGCGAAAGGGGAGGGAGATTGATGCTTTCCAGAATACTCATCGTCGCGTCGCCAACCTCGCGCACCACCGGTTCTCCTTCGAAGAGATCAACGGCGACCGTAAACATCGGAAGATTCAATTGTTCCATCCTGGTTCGCCCTATGTATCTCCGCAGCATGGACTCGAACTGATTTCGTCTGTACTTGAAGAGCAAATACCAGTAGCCGCCACCGGGCAGCTGTCGAAACAACCACGAGGGCATCAAATCGGCCTTGAAGACCTGAGCAGCATACTCGGGCTCTAAGCCAGCCGCGTAGATGGTGCCGGTCATCGCCCCGGCACTCGTACCCGCCAGCATGTCCACATAGATGCCATGCTGCTCAAGCGCTTTGAGAACTCCAAGATGAGCCATACCGCGAGCTGCGCCGCCTCCCAGTGCCAAACCGAGTTGGACGCCTCGCAAATGATGAATGATGCGCTCGAATCCGTGCCGCAGTAAACTGCCTTGATTTGCCCCAGGAGCGTCCATGGAAAGCTTGAAGTCTCGTTCGGCGAGTTCATACAACTCCGGTACATAGGGAGGCATTGAGGTGTTGCTGTCGAGAAGCCACACAATCCGGAGCTTCTCTCGCCATCTGGGTACGCTCTTCACCAGCGCTTGGAGCAGCTGTACCGCTGCACGTGCATCCTGCGGCCGAACACACCACAGCACTATGTCGACGTAACTTATAAATCGCTTCATTACCTCTTCTGAATGATCCGCACGAATATCAAACAGAAGTCGCCTATGCGGGGCCCATTCCTTGATAATGTCTTGTCGCTCCTCGACATCTCCAACAAGCAATTTAAAGGGGATATCCTGGTCGGGTTTCCATTGCTCGTCGTCGCCGAGAATACATGGAGACTCGCCCAGGTCTCGAAGGCGACGTGCCAATCGACCAATGAGTGGACGGCTCGCCTCCGTGTGATGCACAACACCGACGACGGCTGGCTTCGGAAGCGAACGTTCTACCATCACGAATCGTTTGAATACGCTGGCTGCCAATCGAAACATAGCGAGTTGAAAGTCTGCATGCTTCGCTGTCAGTTGGAGCAAGTTCGAGAGTGTCAGTCGTATTGCTGTCGAAGGTTCAGTAGCTTGGACGTGCAAATAAGAGCGATCCGATAAACCGAGGGAAAATAGCCCAATGACAGCTCCTCTAGCGAAAGTATCTTGCTGCATCTCTTTGCCTAAAAAATCATAGAGCGTTGCCTGCATCCGGCCCGTGATGAGGAAGTACACGTGGGTAATCTCTGATTCGGCCTCAATGACCACTTCTTCGGCGTGAAACGCGGTCCAATCAGCGGCATCCGTTATCGCCGTCAGCGTGTCCTCGTTGAGTAATTTTGCCCATTCGAGCCGACAAAGCTCGATATGAAGTCGCTCGGTTGTTGGAGAAGCTGGTTTTTCGCCGCTGTTATCCATCTCGTTCTCCTTGAGTGGTCCAACCTAGCCCGGCGAAAGGCTTGTCGGAATGTGAGTCGCGGGTGGTATTCCACCGCCAGGGCTCATTCGACAAATCCCTCCCATTAAACTCGATAACCATTATCCTCGGAATTCTTGGGCGGGACACTAGGCCCCAGATCACACATGTAGAACAAGCCTAGAGATTCCGAAGATGGCAATCACATTGCCTAAAGGGCGTTAGTCCGCAACCAATCTTGAAGTTAGCGTCTAGGAAATCTGTCGAGAAGCGGTCTCTGCCTATGATCCCCCAAGCCTGTTTGCCACTGGGTAAACTTCTAGTTGCCTCGCCTAGGCGCCGCTCGTACCATCAAGCTGAAGAGATGGCTATATTCACTCCGGCAACTCCCATGGAGGGTCACGATGAAGCAAATGGCCCGACTGATCATTCTCATCGTTTTCTTGCTCTTCCCGTTCGAGTCGGTAATTGCTCAAGCGCAATCGACTCAGAACAAGGCGGATTCTCCCAAAAAGACAAAAGGCGAAACCCCGGAGCTTGGCAAATCCTATGCCTCGTTGCGCCCTGAGCAAAAGCAACTGGCAGACGACTTCATTCGCCGTTACAACGCCACCACCGGAAGCAACCTTGTGCCCCAAGAGGCCTACAACAACGGCCGACTGTCCGTCCGGACCACGTTTGACGCCGTGACCCATGCGCTGCTGAACGCCAAGATGACGGATGCAACTGGCAAGAGCCTGGGGCGAGCAATTGATCTGGTCGAAGCCGTTGACGAAGTGCTTGGAGAGGAATCCGGCGTAGGCGGCGACCGCCAGTTCCGCCTGTATGTGTACCTGAAGCCCAATGCGGTTGACATTCTCAGCCGCAGCCAGGAGTTCTTTCACGATAAGGACAACACTGTTTATCACGGGGGTTTTCCCATTTGTTACCGGCTGAAAAACGGACCTCCATCGATTCAGTTCTCCATTTCGCGGGACCATAAATTATCTGACATCGATGTCGACTATCGCGCTTCGGGCTTTCCTAAGGGTCTGGTCAATGGACACTTGTCCGCTGCCAACTCGGATGTCCGCGCGGGAAATAACCTGGACCGCCATGACGGTCGCTGGTCAGGTCTTAATGGCTGGTGGAGGAACGTCTTTGGACAGCTTGGAACTGGAGGGAAGCCACCGGCGGAAAACTCCACCGCGAGCGTTGGCAATATTCCCTTAAATCCCGGGGTGAAAGCCGATCAAGGCGTCGATAAGAGCGCGCACGATTTCCTGCAAAGCTGGATCGTAGAGAAGCAACCCAACAAGTCGGTTGCTTATTTTTCGCGCCAAAGCTATCCGTGTCTGGAGGCGACTGTGCAGAAGACCAGCAAGTCCGCGCCGCAAGGCATGATTCGGCTGCGCACACTGATCGCAATGCAGAAATTCAGCGATAGCATTGGCAAGGCAAATTCCGTTGCCGACGTGTTCACCCCTGCCGACAAATCGTCGCAAGCTTTGAATGAGGCAAAGAATGAGTATGCGTCGGAATTCCTGCTAGTGAGCGTGCCGCCGGACATGGAACCGGACGAGAAATGCGTTGCCCCACTGAGCGATGATCAAGGTAATCGCTCCAAGGAGAAGTTTTTTGCCGCCGCGTTTCGCGGAAAGCAGGGGGATAGCCGGAACAAGGTTATGACCCTGCTTTGGGCGCGGGAGGGCGATTATTGGAAGATCACCGCCATCCGCCTCGAAGATGGTAGCGACGCAGGCATCGTCCCCAAGAAAGCTGCGGCTCAGGCCGAACCGTCAGTGGAAGAACCGCAGACCATTGCCGGTGATCCGGGTGCCGTAAAATCCATCCTGGATTTCTACCAGACTTGGATCATGAAACGGGATGTTATCCGGGCTTCCGCCTTTGTCTCACAGCGCTCCTACCAGTGTCTGCCGGCACCCTCCAAAGACCAGCAGAAAATGACGCCCATCGCCAGAATCCAATCTGGGCTTCAACAGCCGCTCCGGAGAATTCCATCCGGCGCGAATCTTTCAGACACGATGTCGAGCCTGCAGCCCCGCAATGACCTGCTGCCCCCAGTCCAGCAGGAGAACTCCAAGGCTTTCGCGATCATGGCTGTGCCGAACCAGCTGGTCAATAGCTTTCTGTGTCAACATCGTCAGGCGCACGAAGATGCTCCGGACTTGAAGCCTGCTGATGCCAAATACGGAGTTTATTACTTGTCCGCCAGTCAATTGAATTATGGCGAGGAAGAATCACCCACTCTTCTATTGTTGTGGAACAAAGAAGGAGTGGGTTGGAAGGTTGTTGCCTGGGCTGTGGAGCTCCCATGAATAGAATCGTGCGCTGTCCGGAACCTAGTGCCTCGAGCTGACCGAAGCCTTCGTCGAAAAAGGGGGTCCGCCATAGGGCAGACGCGCCAACCGCTCTCGCCGGGTATCGGCTTCGACGATTCCTAATTCTTGAGAGAAGTCCTCAGGGCCTTGATGTCTTTCTCGTCCAGGTTGGTCTCGATGACCTTTCCTCCGAAGGGCTCGACCGCCGAGGTGAAAGTCGAGGATCGAGGCTCTCTCGCCGACCAGAATCAACGCCGAGGTATCCTTGGCGAGCGAAGCCGCAAAGTCGTCCAACCGCGGGTCGTCGAGGGCGACCTCGCCGGACGCGCCGGACACGGCGCCCACTGAACCACCCATCGCGGCTCCCGCCGCGGCGCCGCACAACCCTACTATCAGCAGTTGGTCCGGGAAACGGATGAGGAGATTCATCGCCAGACGGCCAAACTGGAGGCGTCGCCGACAGGGCATTGGCTAAGATGCCGAAGCGAACCAAGCGTCTGCCCTACCAACGGCAGGGGCACGAACCACGTGTGTTCGATCTTCGCTTGCGCAGGGCCGCTGCATTGACCGTGGCCGGCATTTTCGAAGTTACCGTTTCGACCGCCGCCAGGATTGCGACTTTCGGCTTTTTGAGACAAGCGAGAGGGCGAGATCTACTGCGTTCTGGCAGATGTGGCCCGCGCTTCCTCATTGTTCGTTTGCGACGCTCTTGAGGCCCTCGGACGCGAGGCGTCGCAAAAGGCGGCCAGCACTGGCAGCCAAGTCCCCAGGTAGCTCGGCGGACACGGACTCGCTAGCTCGCACAACCTGTGTATGGATTACGCGGTCGGTACCAGTGATCTGAAACTCCACAGCCCCGACGAGTCGCGTCCCCCCCGCGGACTCTAGATCCCACACTAAGAGTGTCGCGGCCAGCGCGGGAGCGCGGCCGGCATCGACAAGGCGCATGTCCGGACTGGACGCCACTTCGATGCGCAATGCCGTATCCAGATACCTGTCAGGAGCAGACGACCATCGCCAGACAGAGTCCTCGGTTATCTCACCATTCGGTTGCTGATGCAGTACACGGCGGCCAATGTGTCCGCGTGCCTGGGTATCGAGCAGCCGGACAGCAGCGGCATTGGGCTCTTTGCTCACTTGCCTCGCTGGCTCCGGCGGTTGCGGCTCGAGCAGTTGCGGCTCTATCATGCGACTCGGTGTCGTTTCGGGGCGCCGAAGGTGACAGGCGACTGCGCCCAGGCAGACAACCGTGAGCAGGAGACAGCACCCTAGTCGGGGCACCCGAATCATCAGCGTGTCACCTTAGTTGGCCGTAAACCATAAACCACCGACTCGGGTTCCTCCTGGAGCAGCCGCGCAAGTTCGCGCATCTCTTCGAGCGAATCCCGGATGGCAGGCATAGAACGTCGGAGATCGTCCGCCGCAAGCCTGGAATTCTCCGACGCGTCGCGCGCGGCCTGGTTGACGGCCGGAAAGTCTGCTGCCTTAATCGCAGCGCGAGCCTCTTCAGAGAACTTGACCAAAGCCCCCTGGGTGCCGATTACTCCATCCAACTCGGACCTCATCTGTTCGATCTGCGTAGTTGTCGTTGCAAAGAATTGCCGCGAGTCGGCGCTCAGCGCTGGTAGGTTGCTTTCCTGCACAATGCGCTCGACGTTGGTGAAGAACCGGTCGCTTCGGTCGAGGCTATCGGGAACCCTGATAACAATCTCCCTGAGAGTTTGTAGGGTCGCTTCCGTACGATCCAAAAGCGCAGGCAGCCGATCCTGTACAGACGCAACCACCGAGGGCATCGACGGCACGTACGGCCGATTCGGTGTGAACCCAAGGTCTATCGGTTTGGGGGGATTCTGAGGAACATCGAGCAGCAGGTACGCCTCCCCTGTCACCGGGTTGCCCACGATCCGGGCCCGAAGGCGGGGAAAGGTGCCTCCAATATCGGTAAACCGCCGGATCCGGTTGACATCCAGGCCAACAGTATTGAGGCGATCGAGAAACACCTCGAAGTTGATTTCGACGATGGTCCCGCGTGGGTCCACACGTAAATCTGTGATCTGGCCCATGGGCACGCCCCTGAACAGTACCGGGCTGGAGACATCCAGGCCACTGACGTTCTCGGTTGTGTAGGTGACCATGCCGATCACGTCACGGCTCCTCAGCCGTTGAATGAAGAGCACAGCCGTGGCCAAGACGACAACCACTGAGACAACGATGAAGAAGCCCAGTCGCGCATAACTTTTCTCGACGGCCATTCGGTTACCCTCCCCGATTTGCGAACACACCAGACGACGACCGCGTGAAGAAATCATGGACTAACGGAATCTCCGATTCATCCCGCAGCTTGCGCGGGTCTCCCCGTGCCACAATCCCTTTCGCGGCCTTGTCCAGCACGATACAGTTGTCAGCCACGAGAAAGATGCTCGCCAGCTCGTGGGTCACCATGATGACCGTGATCCCCAGATCGCGGCTAAGCGTAAGGATGAGTTGATCGAGCTCGACCGCCGAGATCGGGTCGAGTCCGGCGGACGGCTCGTCGAAGAACAGCAGATCGGCTTCGAGCATCAGGGCGCGGGCAATGCCGGCGCGTTTTTTCATGCCACCCGAGATCTCGCCGGGAAGATGTTCGGCGAACGCACCAAGCCCGACGAGGTCGAGCTTCGCGTGGACGAGCTCACGCGCTGTCGCGCCGCGTATCGGGGTCCATGTGGTCAAGGGGAGCGCGAGGTTCTCCGCGAGCGTCATAGAGCTGAACAGCGCGCCCGACTGAAAGAGCACTCCGAATGGGGGCACGCCCTCGTAGCGGCTCGGCTCTCCGGCGCCGTCGATATCGATTCGTCCGGCCTGGGGCTGCTCAAGCCCGATCAGATGTCGCAGCAGCGAGCTCTTGCCGCACCCTGATCCGCCGAGGATAGCGAAGATCGTTCCGCGCTCCACCTGGAACGTGGTGTGCTCCATGAGCACATGTGTCCCCCAACCGATGCGCAGATCGTCGACGGTGATGTGCGGCCTTGGTAGCGGCATGTTCAGATTCCCATGAGTGCGAAGAATAATGTAAAAACTGCGCTGATCACAATCACGCCGAAGATGGCCAGCACCACGGCGGTCGTCGTCCGGGCGCCGACTGCGGCGGCGCCTCCTCTCGTGAGCAGCCCTTGGCCGCACGCGATCGACCCGATCGCGAGCGCTAAAAACGGAACTTTGATGAGACCCGTGAGCAGGTGGCTGGCGGTGATCGCCTTCGCAGTCGCCTGAATATAAGCGTGGGGCGTCATGTTCGTCATAACGATGGTGGCCACCAGGCCTCCGACAAGGGCCAGCACATCGCCAACCCAGGTCAAGAGCGGCACGGTGACGGCGAGCGCGAGACAGCGGGGCAGGACCAACCATCTCACCGGGTCGAAGCCCATGGACCGCAAAGCGTCGATCTCCTCCGACACCTTCATCGTGGCGATCTCCGACGCGAGTCCAGCGCCTGATCGCCCGGCCACGACGATTGCGGTGACCAGTGGTCCGAGCTCTCGGAAATGGGCGACCACTACAAGTTCGGGGACATAGGTAACCGCACCGAAGCGCCCAAGTTGCGAGATGCCGAGAAGGCCGATGATGATGCCGACCAGCAGGTTGGCGGCGCTCGTGACCGGCAGTGCGTCTGCTCCGATCTCTTGAAACAGCCTCGGCAACGAACGCCAATCGACCGAGCTCGGTGTGGCGGCTGCTCTCGGAACTGCAACGGCACAGCGACCGATGAAATCAAGTGCATCGGTTGTCTTTCCAGGCAGCCGAGCCCCAAATGCGCCGATCAGCGTCAGCGGGTTCATCGTTCGCGTCTGAGGCGCTGGCAGGACAACCCGGCGTTCGCGATAAAGCGCGATTAACCGTGCCGCTTCGGGTTTATGGCCTTTAACGACCGATGCGTGCCCCCCATCCGCGTCCAGCCGATCGAGAAGCCGTGCCAGCAAGACCGCGCCTGTGCCGTCGATTCGATCGAGCTGCGCAAGGTCGACGTCGACGGAGCAACATCCATTCAGGTCGGCCTCAGCGCTCTTGACTGCCTGCGTCACTGCGGTCACATGGGCCAAGTCAAACGAACCGGTAGGTACTAGAGTCGCGTGGTCTCCTTCCCGGTCAGCTCGAAGGGCAACACTCATTGCGCAGATCTCCCGAGTTCAGTTGGCCAGGGTAAAGCTTCCAGAGCCCGAAACCAGAGAGCATGCAGTACTTCGAGTTATATTTAGACGCGAAACGCCGGATCTTTCGAGCAACAGCCTACTCGGGTAGCGCAGCAATACCCAACCGTTTTGTCCTGCCTCGCCTTCGTTTTTGGACGACGTGTAACTTAGGACCACCTAAAGATTCGGAAATGCCTGATACGGCTTTCAAAATATTGCTCGCAAAAGATTAAGACCGTGTATCCAATCTTGACACTATCGGGTGCGTATCATACTGCAAAATTGGCCAAACCAGCAAGGATCTCGCAATATTCAAGACCCATGTTCCGCCTGTACTCCAGATACCGAAGGGGGTGTGGATGTTACGCACCCCCTTAATTTCCTAACGCTCGACGATGTATGGGGCCTCCGCGGTCTCCCGCGTCACACATGCACCACATGAAATTGTGGCTTCGCAATCAAGGTCTATGATTTTTTGTTGAGGTCATCGTCCTTGTAGTACTTCGTACCCTGGAGCGTCAACTGGAGGGCGAGACCATTCTTGGTAATCTCGTAGACCCAGACGCCCGGTGCGACCTCGACCGCTCCCGAGTAAGCTCCGCCCTTGTCGCCTGCCTTGGCCGCGGCGTCCGCTTGCGCGGAACCCGACCAGCCAGAATCCAGGAATTTGGACAACGCCTTATCGTTTTCGAACACGAAGATCACCCGATAGTCCTTCACTCCCACACCTAGACCGCCGCCTGCCGAAACCATCTTCATGAAGGTTTCCTGCTTACTATTGGAGTTGACCGCAATTCCCGAGCCACGTGCCGTGCTCACGAGCAGGAGGTTCGTCCCCATGTTATTGAAAACGGCATATCCGGCAGCCTTTTGGATAGAGGCCTGCGCTGTGGGTTGCAGTTTGTACAATTCCTGCAGAGTTTGATCAGCCATCTTGCGAGTCTTTTCTCGTTTTTGATCGGGTGAGTCACCGGCCCTTGCCAAACCGGTAGCCAACAGGATCACTGCAAGGGTTGAAGCGATCATTCGGAATCTCATAAATGCTCCTTATCCTTCTGGAGTTGATTGCAGAGCACGTCACAACGTCAGGTCTGCCTGTAACCATTCCGAATAGCAGAACACGTTGGAATGCGTTTTCTCACTGGCAGAATTGCCAGTGGTTTGCGCACGACGTGTGCCGCGCTCAGCTCAAGGGCGCGAGCGGGGCTAACTGCAGATCAGGACGTCTCAAATGACAACGCGTGCATTGCGATAGAGTCTCACGTGAGTTCGATTCTTTTCGCAGTGCACAGCGCCAGTGGAGCTTACGGCAGGTGCAGCGTCTTCCAGGTGAAGTCGTAACGGAAACCGAGAGCCGCTGCGTTGTAACCTCCCTTCCCCAGTGCATCGGTGGTGTCTCCCAGCCTCGATTCAAAAAACGCGTAGCCAGATGGCGAGATGTGCCATTCGGCGCCGACGACTGCAAATCTGGTCTTGAAGTCCGGGCTAATGAGGGGATTCACGTCGAAGGGAATGTAGTCATCAAAGCCAAGTACTGCTGAAAACTTTCCGAAGTTCAACCTGGAATACAGCTCAATTCCGTTTGCTGAAAATCCGGCCGCTAATTGGTTCGGTCCACCTGTGGGGTCGGGAACGAACGCCAAGTCGCCTCTGACCTGCCGGACCCAGTCTGCTCCCCATTCAAGGCGCCGCCAGGTGCCTTTGCCTCCAAAGGCCCAGTAATCCGTGCCTCCATGGAGTACCGTCGTTGTAAGAACGTGATCGAAATAGGTCTTGTTGTAGGCGCCGCCGATCTGCAGTCCCGGAAGCACTTTGGCTTGGAAAGAAAAGCCGAAGCCGTTGAAGGCTTGCGGGGTGTCCGCGGTGCGCAACTGCCCCTGCGCTCCGAAGTCGAAGATCTTGGCGAAGTTGAGATGGTAAAGAACCGTCTGGTCGGCACGGGCGGTACCTGATTGACCCCCGTCAGTGCCGGCAACATAAGTCGCGGTAGACTGACCGCCGAAGACGTTAAAGCGATCCGTCGTGTAACTCGCTATGTCGTAGTGGGTGGAAAGCTGCTTGCCATAAGAGAGACGTCCATACTTGCCGAAATCGACACCGATAAAACCAAGGCGAGCACCGAAGACAGGTTGAGTCACTTGCTGCACTTCGCCGAAGCCAGACGCCGTGGTTGCGCCGACATTGAGCGAGGTTTCGCTCTGAACGAGGTTCACCCCCCATTCCGTGGTGCCAATTACCTTAACTGGTCCAAACGTTGCGAAATTAATGCCGACGCGGGTGGCATCGTCTTGTACTTCCGCTGGTCCGTTGGCTGGAATAGAGATGATGGTGCGAAGACTCCCATAGGGCTGGAAACCGCCTGTGTAGTCCACCGTCGGGTTGATCCCCGTTGTGGTGGTGGCCATCTGGGATTTTTTGTCTTCGGACTGAACCAGGGTCGCAGCGGTGGGCGCTGGTGTAGGGCTGGGCGCCGGTGCGGCGGCGCGGGAAGTACTTCCAGTCGCAAACTCGCCTCCGCAACCTTCCGACACCCAAACCCCTTGGTCGTCATAGCCCCAGTTTCTGCCCAGGAGGCAGGCGGCCTCACCCGTTGGTCGCAGCATCACGATACCCGCACGCGTGTCAGCCGAGCATTGTTGTCGTTCTTTGCCTTTGGATACGCAGCTTACGATAGACGAAACCGACGCCTCCACAAAGCTCTGTTGAGCATTTAGAACTGCAGCCCACTCCAGGCCCATGGCTGCAGACACGAAGCATCTTCTTAGTTTCATGTTCCCTCCTTTCACGCGCCTGAGCCGTCATATCTGACCCGACCTGCGACTTTACAGAAAGGAGGCCAACCGTTTGCATGCTTGAGCTATGTTTGGGGAGGAGATATATGTCTGCAAGGGAGACACTCACGCCTTCCCGCGGATGAAACTTAGGGGAATCCAGGGGCCCGTGTCCGCACCTACTTTTTCCGCTCAACCATGTAAGACCGAAAGGCCTTCCAGTAGAAACCTAGGGTTCGGAGCCTTTACGCGGGGAATGGTAAGGCGGGGACTACCTGCTTGTCCACTGGCAAACTAACAGTCTCACCGGAACAGGAAGACGTAAGCGAAGAAGTTCAGTCTGTTTCATGCAGGCGCTCAATGTTTCCTCAGGGAGCTATTTCAGTAAGTTCGGAGCTGTGTTGAACTTCAGAGTATATTGCGGACAAATCACTTAATCAGAATAAATATCATTTTTATATATGGATATGTATTTTTATCAGAAGAAATTAGTCATTTTTATTGTCACCCACGAATGCGGCGGAGAGCGACTCCGCCATCTCGTAAGAACGAGTGCCAGTGGGGCGCAACGAGCAGCTCTGGCCATGGGCTGATTGTCCAGAGCGCGCCAGAGAACGACAAGACGGCGAGCGCGCCGTTCATGAACATAAGCGCGAAAGAGAGGGTGGCCGTGAATAAGCGGATGTCTTTGGTGATTCGTTGGTCGGGGTTTTCGCCTTAGCCGACTGCTTGAAGTGAAGATAGATACGATTCGCAAGGTATCGGCGGAGGATCCAGTCTGGTCGCGGCGGTGAATCTCCGCCATGAAGTCGCGGGCTAACATAGCTGCTGCGAACGTTCAGCGACTACCTGTCTATGCGAAGCAATGAGTAACGCGAACAGCCCTCGCACTCGCCAACGCATCTCGGATGTGAAGTAGTACCTAACAGCAAGGGGGAATCCGTAGGATCTCGCCCAGGCGATGTATTAGCCTCGCTCGCGCAATCGAGACGGACGAACGTCTCGAATTCCGGGATTTAAGTGCTACCAAACAGCTCTTCAGCCCATATTCCGGGATTTGAGTGCCGCGTGACACTATTGTTCAACCAGAGGAACCTCCGACGCCACCTGCAGATCAACCAACACCGTAAGCCGCCGGTCCAACTGGAAGAACAAGGCAGTTTTCTTACCGGAGATCACTTTGCTGAATATCGGCACATACTTCAGGCGCAACTGCCCCACCGATTCCTCAATCCCAATGATCTGCCGGGTCAATGCCAACGCCTTATCGTCGGTGAGAGTCGAATAGTTGGACGCATAGTCCTTAATAGTCGCAACCTTCGCATCGTTGATCTTGGCGAGCTCTGCTGCGTATTGGTCGTATACGGGCCAGAACTTCGGTGCCTCGGCATCAGTCAGCTGCATATTGGCAGCGATGATCTCCTTCTTAACCGAGCGGATATCCTTCCGCAGCAGGGCGATATCCTGATCCACGCTGCTCTGAGCCGAAGTTGCTTGCGCCTGAGCGTGATCCACCGAGACGTTCGTCAAAATCACCATTGCCGCCATGCTCATCGATAGAAAATATTCTCTAATCACAGAACTCCTCCTTATAACTTCCGAGTTGACGCTTAGAAGCCGATCGCGAACCCGATCGATCGGGTACGAATTTTCTGGAGGCCGGGATACAGCAAACCTCAGGGGCCCGTCAAAACACAATCGAACTTGCGATGTTCCGACACCTATTTGACCGAATAGCCTCGCGCATCCATGCAGGCTGAAAACGCCCGCTTGAAGGTATTCATCTGTTGGTCATACGCAGCTTTCCGGCTTTGGTACTGCTGTTGCACCTGCGCCCCACCCTGCGCCGAAGCTTGATCTTTGGCAGCAGCATTCGCTTTGCGCTGCTGTCTGCCTCCCCGCACGGTACCTACAGTAGCGCCTACCGCTGCACCTGTTCCTGCATCTCCGGCAATTCCACCAATCACCGCACCGCCAACTGCGCCACGAGCCGCACCCTTGGCTCGTCCACCTTTTTGTTGCGGCGCAGCGTCAGCGGCCTGAGCTTGAGCTGCCTGGACATCAGCAGAAGACGGCGGCTGTGGAGCCGGCGTGTCCGCGTTGACGCCTGTCTGCTGCTGAGCGGAGTTATAGCAGTTGGACTCATCGATTAGCTGCTGATCATGACTTTGGCCCTTTCCCGGATAGGCGTAAAGGCCCACTTTGTTTGCGGCTGAGAAGGAAGGTACAGGTCCTGTCGGTGCAGCGGGTGCGGCCGGTTGAGCTGAGGTAGAAGATGGTTGGGCTGGGGCACCCGTCGGGGTCTCTGTATTGGGCTGCGATTTCTTTCCGCAGCCAACGGAACACAAAGACAAAGTTGCAACGCAGAAGAGGGTTGTTACACGAAAAACGTTAACGATCGAAGTGGCAGGCATATCGACGTCCTTTCCTGGGGTATTGCATTCCCCGAGCTTGCCTGGACCGAAGCGCAGTGTTTTCCCCCGCGCGAAGCTTCACGGGTTGGGAACCTCGACCGAATATTATACGGCTGAGCGTTCTTCACTCGCTACTGTCAACGGTCAGTCTGAGAATCAGCGCAGGAAGTAGTTCTCGCGACTCTGAATGTGACTCGGATCACTTGCGCATCGGGGCCAACGCTAGTCTGTCCATTTTGACAGTTGCAAATGTGAGTTCTGCGCAGTAATTTTGTTGACTCCACGGGCCATCGATCCGTAATCGATGTTCTCCATTCCCGAGTTAGTAGGGCTGCAACCTGTGATGACAGTCCATCGCTTCCTCATCGGGTCTCGGTTCGTAGTCAAATCCCTGCTTTGTATAACTTCCGGTGGACACCTTCGCTAACAACAAAGAGGACAAGTGATTAGGGCCAGTTGCCCCCGGTCGCTCCCTTCTCACAACTTCAATCGAGAATCTGTCAAATCTCAAAAACATCAATTCCACTCCGGAAGACCTTACGGATCTTCGTTATATCCCGGTCGACACTGCTTCCCGCTCGGAGTACGGCTTCCAAGCACCGAGGTCATCCCATACTTCAGGAGCTTGTCTCGAAATGCGTCTGTAGCAGGACGTGCGGGGGTTTTCCTCTGAATCCCTATACCCACCTTCCGATGAGCAGGAACTATCTCGGGCCTTATGGGGCACCGTTCGCCGCAAGCTGCTGATTCTACGATGAGCCCTGGTTTCAAGTAACAATTCTGGACGAATCAAATCCCATTCGCGTCGTGGTATAATCTTTTCGCTATCACGGCCTTCAGGATGCACGCGAGAAACTGCATTTAGTTTCCACTCTCCGGCAATGAGCGGGAACTGTCTCTCGAATCCCACACTGGAGTCGTCGCGTGAAAAATCTTCTTACCTTTTCCATGGGGCGGATAGTCGCCGGCTTTCTTGTCCTCGCACCGGTCTACCTCGCCTGTCTGCTACTGCTCAAAGCAATGAAGACAATCTTGGGCCTGATGGCGCCTGTGGCAAAGGTGCTTCCCAAATCAGTCTCCGCTGAAAATCTCGTTGCACTCATCCTCCTGTTGGTCATTTGCTTCTTTGTTGGGCTCGCGGTTCGCACACGAATGGGACGGGCGATCAAAAATCGCTTAGACATGTCTTTCTTTCAGAAGATTCCTGGTTACTCGCTCTTGCGAAGTCTTACGCAACAACTGGCGGGAGAGACGCAGGAGCAAGCTTGGAATGCGGCGCTGATTGAGATTGAGGATGCGCTTGTTCCCGGATTCATCATTGAAGAGCTTGTCGACGGACGTTTCACGGTCTTTGTCCCTTCGGTGCCTACGCCGATGGCTGGAGCGGTCTACGTTCTTACTCCGGATCGCGTGCATCGCCTGGATGTTCCGTTTACACAGGCGGTCATGACAATCACCAAATGGGGTTCGGGTTGCCAAAAGCTGGTGGCTGCAATGGAACAGAGAGAAAGAGTCTGACTCAGGGTCAGAAGAAAATGCGGGGTGCTACGCGAAGTGCCAGCAACGGCATCAACACAAGAATGCACCATACACGTGACCTGACGGATGAACAGTGGCAGACCCTTGACCCGCTAATCCCGAGATGGCCGAGGGCGACCTCGTTAGATATGAACGTCACGCCGAAAACTTTCTCGGGCTGCTCCAACTTGCCTCGTCTCTGATTCTACTGAGGCATTCATGAGATGGGTTCTAGTTCGCATGATAATGGTGTTCGGTGCAAGCAATGCCAAGCCCGCCCTCTGTTGCCGCCAGGTCTTTTTGGAAGCTCGGGGGTCTGACTCCGGGGCAACTGGGTCAAGCCGTTTTCGAGGAAATCAACGCAAATAACGTCTTTGGACGGGCAGCCGAACTCGCCTTCTATTTCTTATTCGCACTTTTCCCGCTGATATTTTTGATGATGACGTTATTCGGCGTATTCGCCTCACACAGTGTTGAACTTCAAAACGAATTCCTTTCTTATTTCGCAGATTTTCTTCCACCAACTGCGTTCCAACTTTTGAGAGGAGTAACCACCGAGATAGCGGCACACTCTAGTGAAGAAAAACTCACTTTTGGCGTAGTTTCAGCCCTATGGTGTATCTCCAGTTGCGTAAGTTCAATGATTTGCTTCCTGAATGCGGCGTTTCATGTCCGCGAGACTCGTCCCTGGTTCAAAGCTCGCGCAATAGCGTTCGTATTGAGTCTAGTAGCCTCAATTCTGCTTCTTACGGCCTTGTTTATAGCGCTTGCAGGTAACCACTTTGTGGGTTGGTTAGGGGCAGGGCTTCGATTGAATCCGTTAGTCGTCCTCGTCTGCAAAGCTTTTCAGTGGCCGACTGCTATCTTCTTCGTTGCCCTATCGTGTTCGTTGATTTATCGCTACGGTCCCGATCTGAAAGAGCGCCGTCGCTGGCACTGGTTTACGCCTGGAGCGGCATTTGGTGGGTTTATCTGGCTCGCGGCCTCGTTTGGATTCCGTATCTACCTGCACTTTTTTAATAATTACAGCGTCTCATACGGGTCATTGGGCGCATTGATGATTCTTTTGGTCTGGCTCTATGCGACCGGGCTCGCGTTGCTTATCGGAGCAGTGATCAACGCGGAAATCGAGCGCTCGTCGAGAAACGATCAAGGTCCTTAGATCGCGTCGCAGACCAATTACCGGCATACCGGAAGTTATTCCGTAGTTATCGTAAATGATGGTCCGCCTCTGGACTGCAAGGGAAGTTTGGTCGAGAAGACAACAAAGAGCCAGACCGAACGGATGACAATCCTTCATTTTGAAGAGGTCTATCGCCCGCCCACGGAGAAATGGAACTGGGGAGGCCCAAAGACAAAGTAGTCAAGGCGCTTGAGCAAACAGAAAATGCTTCCATACCAATCAGGCACGTCTGCATGTTCGACGTAAACGTAACGAGTTGCTTCTGTGTGAACTTCTTCTTTAGGAGAACCTTGCCGTTATCACGAAGGGCAACCAGGTTAAAGGTCGTCTTTCCGAGATCAATCCCTACTGAACGAATCTGCATGTCGATGATCCTCCTTAAACCCCGCCTACAAGATCCTTCACGCCACACCAGACCGCGTTATGCGAAAGCCAGGGATACGTCGAAGCCGTTTTCTTCTAAAAAATGGTAAAATATTGCCTCGCCGATAAGCGGGCGATCGGTTTTTGAGGTGTTGAAGATCACACCGTCAATGAACCTGCCGGGACACTCACGGACTCGAATCAACGCCAAAGCTTGGGAGTTAGCCCCGACCTACATAACCGAGCTGGATTGGATCTTGGTAAAGGACGACGTGACAAAACCACGCGACAAAAATGCGCTTATATATTTGCACCGGATTTCGTATTTGCACCGGATTTCGCCGGAACCTTTATTGATCTCAAGAATTGCCCGCTGGAGCCACTCTCCGAACGATAGGCCCATCACCGTCGATCTTCCATTCCATAAACACCAGGCACTGACTGCAGAAAAACGCAAAGGAGTCAAAATGATTACCTATTCCTAACAGCACGAGGCTCCCGCGCGCCTTAAGGAGTTTGAAATCATGTGCGACTTTTTATCAAAAATTCCGCAATTGGCCGCATTGCTGATCCTAAGTGCAGTTCTGCCTGCCTTTAGCCAGGAGACAGCCGACACTCCTCGCGAAACCCGCGGAGCGGATAAAGAGATCCGCCTCGCACCCGTCGTTGTCGATGGTGAGCTGCTATTCTCCGTTCGCGGGGTCACGGCGCACCCAGCGGAGTTGCGCGCCTCGCAGATTGCGGACAGGATCCAGGTCATAGCCGACAATTCGACCATCACTCCCGACGCGCTTGCTCTCGAAGAGCACCCTGGAGCGACCTGGATCATGTCTGGCAAACAGCGCGTCATGGCTGTCACCGATGACGATGCAGCAGTAGAAGAGGTCGCTCGCGGGCCGTTGGCCGAAGTGTACAGGCTTCGTATCAGCCGAGCCATCGAAGAATATCGGCACTACCGTCGCGTGGGATCCTTGTGGCTGGATGCACTCTACGCGCTCGGCGCCACGGTTGTCCTGTTTTTCGTTGGGTGGGCAGGCGTCCGGATCGTCCCTCGCCTCCGGAGAACCTTTGAGCGCCGCTACCACGAGCGGATCGAAGGCCTGGCAGGCAAGACGCATCAGATCGTTAAAGTGGAACAAGTCTGGTCTTTGTTGATGGGCTTACTGAACGCCGCCTGGGTTGTGGGAATTATCGTAGTCCTCTACTGCTATCTCAACTACGTTCTCGGCTTGTTTCCTTGGACGCGAGGTTTCGCCAAGCGTCTCTTGTCAATTGCGATTAACCCTCTCCAAACCATTGGCTCGGGGTTCGTCAGCATTATTCCCAATCTCGTCTTTCTCGCGATCTTTGCGCTCTTCATACGGTATGCCCTGAAAATCATCCGTCTCTTCTTCGATGGTATTGCTGCCGGAAGCATTACTCTGAAGGGCTTCGAGCAGGAGTGGGCGCTACCCACCTACCGGCTCGTTCGTATCATCGTCATCGCGTTCGGCGCCGTGATCGCTTACCCGCATATCCCCGGCTCACAGTCCGGAGCGTTCAAAGGTATATCGCTGTTCGCCGGCGTTCTCTTCTCGCTCGGTTCCTCTTCTCTCATCGGAAACGTCATCGCCGGCTATAGCATGACGTATCGGCGTGCGTTCAAAATAGGAGACCGCGTGAAAATCGGGGAGCAAATGGGTGACGTTGAGATGGTCCGCCTGCTTGTCACTCATCTCCGCACTGTTAAGAACGAGGAAATCGTCGTGCCGAATTCCAACATACTAACGAGCGAAATCATCAACTACAGTTCGTTAGCCCGCGAACGGGGTCTCATCCTGCACACCACGGTTGACATTAGATACGACGTACCTTGGAGGCAGGTTGATGCCATGTTGCTCGAAGCGGCGGCCCGTACTTCAGGAGTGCTACGGGAACCCTCGCCATATGTACTGAAGAAGGAGTTCAAGGAAGCCGCCGTCACCTACGAAATCAACGTGTATTGCGATGCTCCCCAGAGAATGGGATTGATCTACACGGACCTCCACGGAAACATTCTCGACATGTTCAACGAGTACGGAGTGCAAATCATGGTGCCAGGGTACGAGGGCGATCCCGATCAACCGAAGATTGTCCCACGGGATCAGTGGTACGCGGCTCCTGCGCGTCTTCCCCGCGCAGACATCGTTACGAACACTGATGCACCAATACAAAGCCTCTCGCAGGCATCTTCGAGTTAACAGATGAGTGCAAAGAGCTAGTGTGCTTTGACATCACGTTCTTTCAGTGCGCTTCCACGTACGACGACCCGAGATGGAAAACGGAAGCTTCACGGTTTACGTCCCTTCGATATCTCTCCATTTCGCCTAGCTGCAACCGAAGTCACTGCCGCGACGAGCAAGGCAGGGGCCCATCTACTACATAGGTAGGACCCTTGTACGTGAGCGACTAAGACTTTTCCTTCGAGTTCTTAGGTGACTTCGAGTTCAAAGTGGTCAGTAACACCTCCGCCGATGCAGGAGGCTGCACGCTGCCGCTGAAAATCTCCTCGCCGGTAATTTTCTTTCCGTAGATCTTCTCGTTTGCACCGTCGTCCGGGCCGAGCGAGGTTCCTGATAGCGAAACTCCGCCAAATACCCCTTTTGCACGAGAGTAGGAGAGCATTTCGGCGCTCATGTTTCCGCTGGTAGATGCCTCGGCGGTGCGGCCAACCGGACCGGCAGCGATGCTGGCATCGCCACCGAGCTTGGCTTTGCCGTGCAAAACTGTCTTCGCACCCTTGTCGTTCATGACGAGAACGACGAAGTCAGTAGCCTGGCCGCCAGCCTGGAGGCCGAGGCTGCCACCGCTGGACTGCATCATGATTGGGGCGGACCAAGGGCCGTCGAAGTTGGCACCACTGCGGCAAGTCATGGCTCCGCGACCATATTGTGCGCCGACAATGAAGCCGGCCTTCTTGACGGAGGGCAGAACGATGACGCACTCTGATTTGTCGAGGACATTTTGCGGAATGCCCGGGTTTCCGTTGATCAACTCTTTGACGACATCACCGGACTCCTTGAGCCGCTCTTGTTCGTCCTTGTCATCGGCGCCTCGTGCGAGCGCGGGTGTGAGGAGAGAGACAAGGATGGTGACGGCCACCATCCACCATGTGTTGATCGGTCGGAAGTGCTTGGTAACCTGATTCATTGCAGTCTCCTTTTTTGATCCGGTTGTACTCTCCAGCGGAATCATTCTTCAGTTGCCGTTAGAGAATTGCACGTGGCAGTTAGTTATGCTGCCGGTATAGAGATACTGAATCCTTCTTCCACCAGTTGTTCGGGATGAAACTGCAGATATTCCACAGCTGAGGTAATCGACGCGGTGTAGCATGCGCCATGGCGGTTGTGTCGGTGCTTGCTCTGAGCAGGGCGGCTTCTGCGAGGACAGAATCGGCTTGGGAGAGTTTCGGAGTGAGCTGGCCTGGCCACAACAAATGATCATGGAGCACCTCCTCTCTCGTAAAAGATCAATTTTGCAACCGATCTTTGTACAAAAGCCGGGAGTCCGGTGGTGCTGGACTTATCTGCTTATCACAACCTGTTGCCAATGAATCACGGCCGAGTTTCGGACAAGAATATAGCGCCTTATACCGACAAAGAGCAACCCATGGATCGGGAGCTTGTGAGCGGCAACGAGATGGTCGTTGATGTACCGCTCTGACTACGCTCCTCGCTTGACTCCCTTTTCCTCCGAGAGCACAATCTCTTCGCGCAGGGGACGATCCGGTTCAGGGGTCCAATTGATTTCGGAGACCGGAGACTGAATGTTACTGTCCGAGCCTACCGAGCAGGAAACCACGGCAGTCTGGTACTTACCGGTCCGTTCGACCTGGCTCACGTGACAGAGGTTGAGTGCGAGGCACAAAAATGCCCAAGCAAGTTTAGACGGGTGCTTCTCGGTCGATATCGACCAGGACATTAGACGTGCAGTCGATGCACAGCTAGCAGAGAAAGGTCTGACCAAGGTGGACAAAGGTGGGAACCTTCTAGTGGGCTACCAGGCCAACGTCCAGGAAAAGAGCATAAAATGTTGGGCTCGGGAGGCTATGGCTGGTCGGGCGGAGGTCCATGGGAGGGCGGCTTTAGCTCAGTTCAGGGCCAGACTTCTACCATTCCCATTGGGACGCTGGTAGTGGGACTGTATGACCCAACGAGAATGCAACTGACTTGGCGTGGAGACGCTAGCAAGACCGTCAACCTCAAGAAAGATCCGAATAAAAACTACGGGAACCTGCAAAAAGCGATGGTCAAGCTTTTCAAGAACTATCCGCCTCATCCCGGTAAATAGGTGCGAGGGGCGAAAGACAACTTCGCCCTATACCAACTGTACCGTCCGCCGAGACCCACTCAACAGGAGAAGCAAGTGGTTTTCTTTACCTCGGCGATTGCCCGCGCTGTCTGGCCGTTAGTCAAACGCGAACATATCCACTAGTCAAGCGGAGAAGATCACAAATCTCGTCTTAATCAATTTGTTTGTGACATGGCTGATGGAGCGATTTAGAAGGATTCGCAAACCGTCGTTTTTGATGCGAAGCCATAGACCCGGGAGGTTCCGTGGATACCAGGCGACCAAAGGCTCCTAAAAGTTCTGCGGATGACGAGATCTTGCCTGCGAGCCTCTCTCGATTCTCTTCTTCAGCTTGGGAACCGAGTGGATCGACGGATCAAACGTGCGCGTGCAGGCTGCCTCGCAACTCCTAGGAGTTTTCCTAGTTGTTCCTATCTCTGAAGCAACGGAAACTCACACAAGCCCCAAGATGTTGGGGCAGCGAGTTGTATTGCATATGGGTTCGGCCGAAGCTAAGCGACCTGTGGCATTGCGACTGGGCCGATAGTTTGCTCGTTGAATTCTTGGTAGCAATCCAGCCCCTGTGATGCATGGACCCACCGCGTTATGGGGAATGCCATTACAAGGCCAGAGGTTCATATTGCTGTCTAAATGCATTGGAGGTATGGTGTCAAATAGATTCCGGGTTATTGCACTTCTATTTGTATCTCTTGTGTCAAACCCTGCCTTGGCACAACAGAAAGGCCAGTACATTCCGGGACAGTTTGGACTGAATTCCGGCATTTTGCCAGATCCCGGGATCTCCTACATGAACATGGCGATCAATTATTCAGCCGACACCTTGAAGAATGGAAATGGCGATTCAGTCCCGCTGGCAGGATCGTATGACATCTGGGCTGACGAGAATATTGTCTTTTACGTTCCGAGTTTTCGGTTCTTGGGCGCGAAGCCCGCTGCAATGGTGGTGCTGACGCCGGCGAATGGCTCTTTGACGCTAGGCTCTTTGAACTTACCCAATGTCGCAGTCAGCGGAGGTGTAGAAGGGCTCGCCGATCTTTTTGTGCAACCACTCTCGCTGGGCTGGAGCTTGAAACGAGCGGATGTGAGCGCGTACTACGCATTTACAGCGCCATCCGGGAGATATTCACCCGGCGCGTCGGACAACATTGGCTCCGGCTATTGGGGAAACGACGTCGGGACGGGAACGACGCTTTACCTCTCGAAAAATAGAGCAACGACTGCGAATCTATTCACAAACTGGGAAATTCACGGGAGCAAGGATACTGGCAATGGAACCACAGTAACTCCTGGCCAGGCTTTCACAATGGAATGGGGATTTGGACAGATTCTTCCCCTTAAGAAAGATTTCAGCATGTTGTTGCAACCTGGGTTGATCGGCTATGACCAATGGCAGGTCACTGATAACGGAGGTTTCCTTCAACCCGGTGTACCCGCCAATAGGACCCCGCATTACGCAGTTCATGCGGCCGGTTTTCAAGTCAACTATCTTCTGCCGCCCAAGGCTTTGAACTTCTTCTTTAAATACGAGAACGAGTATAGTGCGACCGCTCGTCCCGAAGGGAGAACGATCGTCTTTGGCGGCTCCTTCACGTTCCTCATTCCTAAACCTAAGCGTGCTCCATAACCTGATTCCAAACGCACGCCCTTGTACTTTACCTAGGAATATTCCCAGTTGTGCATGCAGGTTCCTTCCACCCATATTCATAGCTCAGACGGTAATGCGGAAGTCTTGTCATGGATTTGTTGACGAACGAGAACAAATCTTCGTATCTACAGGAGAAAGCATGCGACGCTTTGCATATTGCCTCGTCACTCTGGTTTCAGCCACGCTGCTGATTACAATGTGGGCTTGCAAAAAGCCAATAAAAGAGCCAACCGCCGTGCCAGCCACTGCCGCTACTGTAGACCGGACTACACTGCCAATCGCGGAGCCTACCTACCCGGCGATCACTGAGCTTGACGCTCGCAATGCGAAAGCTCCCCCGATATTTGAGGTCAAGGCTCCGCAAGGCGCTCCCAATGTGATCGTGATCCTGCTCGACAACTTTGGGTATGCAGGCTCCAAGACGTTCGGCGGCGTGATGAATCTGCCGACGCTTGATCGCCTCGCGAAAAACGGATTGGTCTACAACAACTTCCATGTGAATCCCATCTGCTCGCCGAGCCGGGTAGCCCTCTTGACGGGGCATAATTCGCATAGCGCGAACATGGGTTCGATTTCGGAGATGGCGACCGGCTTTCCTGGCCAGAGTTCCGTGCTTCCGAATAGCGTGACACCCCTCGCAAAGATCATGAGGTTCAACGGCTATAGTACCGCCATGTTCGGCAAGTCACACGAGTACGTGCCGTGGGAGAGCGGCCTTACGGGACCGTTCGACCAGTGGCCTACGGGTTTGGGATTCGAAAGGTTTTACGGTAACGTGATCGGCGAGTCCGACCAGTTCTCGCCGTCGGTTCACGACAACACGACGCTGGTTCCTGCTTCGAAAGACCCGAACTACTACTACCAGACCGATATCGCGGACCATGCCATCTCCTGGATCAAGTCACAGAAGACTCTCAATCCGGACAAGCCTTTCTTTGTGTATTACGGAGCGCAAGGCATGCACGACCCTGTGCAGTTGCCTGAGGCTTGGCGTGACAAGTACAAAGGCAAGTTCGACGAGGGATGGGATAAATACCGGGAGGAGATTCTTGCGCGCCAGAAGAAGCTCGGCATCGTTCCTGCTAACACTCATCTGACACCCAAGCCCGACATCATGGAAGATTGGGACAAATTGACACCCGATGAGAAAAAGGTCGCGGTTCGATATCAGGAGGTCTTCGCCGCCTTCGCCGAGTTGACCGATTACGAGATCGGCAGAGTAGTGCAGGCCGTCGATGATATCGGAGCAATGGACAACACTCTAATCATCTTCATTGCGGGAGACAACGGTGCAAGCCCGAACGGTGGCCGGCTCGGCACCTTCAACACGTTAAGCTCTTTCAACATGGCTCCTGAGACCTTCCAATACCAGCTGGCGCACCTGAATGAGGTTGGCGGACCACACTCAGCGATGACGCCACCGGCAGGGTGGTCGATCGCAGACAACACGCCTTTCGCATATTCGCAGTTTCATACTCAATATGGTGGTACAACCAACGGCATGGTTGTGTTCTGGCCGAAGGTGATCAAGGCAAAAGGTGAGATACGCAACCAGTACTACCACTTGATAGACGTGGCTCCTACCGTTCTCGCAGCTGCGGGACTACCGCAACCCAAGACGGTTAATGGTGTGTCGCAAAAGCCTATGGATGGTGTGAGCATGCTCAACTCGTTTACCAACCCTCAAGCAAAATCCGATCACACCGTTCAGTACTACGAGTTCGGCGGCAATCGCGGCATCTACAAAGACGGATGGTACGCGACTACTCTCCATAAAGTAGCTTGGGAAAAGAAGCCTCGGGGAACCTTCGCCGACGATAAGTGGGAGTTGTACAACACCGCGGAGGATTTCAGTTGCTCTAATAACCTTGTTGCTAAGTATCCCGATAAGGTCAAAGAGATGCAGGCGCTGTTTCTTACAGAGGCGGTGAAGAACAACGTGCTGCCGCTCGACGACCGCATCCAGGAGCGATTCGTGGCCTCGATCGCCGGTCGTCCCGATCTCATGGCAGGTCGGACATCATTAACGGTCTTTCCCGGCATGGTTGGGATGAAAGAGAACGCCTTCATCAATGTGAAGAATCAGAGCTCTTCGATTACCGCTGACCTCGAGATGCCACGGGGCAGTGCTTCGGGGGTCATCCTCGCACAGGGGGGCGCGCACTCTGGCTGGAGCCTCTACGTCAAAGACAGCAAGCCTGCGTTTGCCTACAACTTTTTAGGCAACGTGACGACCATTGCGTCTAGGGAGCGCATACCAGCTGGCAATGTCACTGTCGTCTACGATTTTGTCTATGACGGGGGTAAGCTCGGGGCGGGTGGCACAGGAACGATCTCAATCAATGGCAAAAAGGTCGCAACGGGCAGAATCGAACGCACTATTCCATTGATCTATGGAACAGAAACTGCGGACGTAGGCACGGACCTCTACTCGACCGTGACGACCGATTACGCAAAAGGAGACAACCAGTTCACCGGAACGATCAAGAAAGTGACCGTCGAGCTGAAGAAGGCGAATGCGTCGGATGCTTCAATTCAAGAGGCCGAAAAGAAACGGGGCGAGGTGGCTCCAGACTTAGAGTGACCTCGACGTTGAACATCGACAGCTAATCTACGTAGGTAGCGGCGAACGAGTTTAGGCCTACTTGCAGTAACCAGACGTTCTAACATTCTCGAGCTTTGGAGGCAGATTCAGTGATCCCCAAGCTCCTACCATTTTCTAACTGAGCCGCACGAGCCAAGGAGACTAAAATGCAAGCGTTCCGCAACTCTCAACGTTTCTTCGCGATGCTCGTTCCGCTACTGTTCGTGACAGCCGCCGCAACAATCGCCGCCCAGTCTCCGGGCGGAGTTCCTGTTTTCAAGATCACGCCTATCGAAAGCAAGATCAAGTTCAGCGTAGATGCGTCTGTGTCAATCGGAGGCACCTTCGACAAATGGGACGCCACCCTGCTCTTTAGGACTCCTGAAGCCACATCGGCCGTTCTGGACATCAAAATTCAGGCGGCGAGTGTGGATACCGGAAGTGGTATGAAGAACAGCAAATTAAAGGGGGACGACTTCTTCGCTGCTGATAAAGATCCCCTAATCACCTTCAAGTCAACAAAGATCGCTCAAACGAGTGCAAATACTTTTGAAGTGGACGGTGACTTTACGATACGCGGAGTCACGAAGCCCGAAAAACTGTTGCTGACACTATCCGGCAAGGGAACCGGCCAAGGCACGATCGTAGGGACGATGGCCTTCGATCGGAAGGACTATGGCATGAACAGCGGCATTCCCTTCATTAAGATCGCTAAACCGAGTTGAGGTCAATGTAAAACTCAAAGGCGAAAAAGTCAGCGGGCCCGCGGTAGTGTTTCAACAGTAGCCATACCTCAAAAGAGATTATGACGACCGGTATATATGCTCTTCCAGAGCGCAAGTTACGGTGTTGCCTACATCTTGAGCTAACGAGCAAATTAATAATTAACCTGATGGCTAGGTCGGTTGCGATCTTCTGCTATCAACTCCGTCGAGAATTCCTGGGAAGAGCCGGGATCATCATAGTCAGATCGGCAGTCTCAGGCTGATCGGGAGCCGCGACTTGCGCTTGTATTGCCCCAGACGTTCTCTAATCCCAATGCTCACCCTGATCTTTCGCGCCCTGTCTCGGAGTTGCCGTGACGCCATAAACCCGGCGATGATGTCTTCCCTCACTGCGGCTAACTTTACTTCGGAATGATCGTATCGATCGAGAGATAACGGCAAACTTTTAGACTCTCAATTTGAGATCCCCAAATATCCAAACAATATTCAAAAGTGAACTACCGGTCCGCCTTGCCACATCCATATGGTGTGATTGGTGACATTATCGTGAGATAGAAACGAGATGTAGGGGGCGGTCCCGATGCCCTCTGGATCCTTAATTGCTGTGCGGTAGCGAACAATCAAGGCGCCAAACGATGAACGAATTGCGAGTCGTCGATTGATCTTGTAGTCGTTGGAGAGCATGATTGTAGCGCCAGTATGAGTTCTTTCAGCTTCTCCCGTCCGAACATTACTGCGAACGGCGGGGCTCCCCGCCGGCACGTTTATTCGCCCCGTGATGATCCCTGGTCTCAGCGCAAGCGAAAAGGTGTTGTGCGGTAGATCATGGGTCAAACGCACACCGACGCCGACAACGGTGGCGGATCTAGGAACGCTGAAAGAGTCGACATTGGGAATAGCAGACTGTCTCGCGATTGACTGCGCGTGTTGTTTGTCAATCAAAATGCTGGCCGAGATCCAAGGTGTGATGCGGTAATCAACCTCGAAGCCGAAGCCTCCGTTTGGTATCGGCGACTTCCGCTGACCGTAGAAGGGCGGTGTACGATAGTGTGCTGCCAAAGCGAAGCGACGCACGCTTTCCGTATTGGCTATTCGATCATCCGAAGCAAGCATGTGAATTCCGCGGTGATCCGTTGACACACCATGCTGAATATCTCGATACCAGGGGCTCTTGAAGCGCATCGCATTTGCCATCGTGCGGCTGGGATTGAGAGCCCCACGTACAATATTTGGAAACAGCGCGTTGCGGCTTTCGCCTTGCAGCGGATCACTTACGTAGTGGTCAATCGCGTCCTCAGCGAGCATCCAGAGTGAGCCCACGGTAGGCGTAACGACGAAGTCTACCCAGCCGGTGTTATTAGTGTGATGCATCGTTTGAGGATTCCAAATAGAACACGGGCGATGGCAGTTTGCGACCGGGTACGTCCACCCCCCTTCATTTCCGATTCCCGCCTCCCCGAGAGGGCTGATCTCAGAGTGCACGCTAAATACGGTGGCCCAGAGGAACCCCTTGAAACGACTCACCCAATAATCGTGGTTGAGACCGATTACCTGTTGTCGTCCGATAGGGTCGTTTTGAATTTCTATAAAGGCGCTAACCGCTCCTTGCATTGGGTGTCCAACGTAATTGACTAAAGCCTCGTCGCCATCATCCCATCGGCTCATATCAAAGTTCCGAATAGACGCAAGATAATCATGCCAAAATGGCTTGTGTGCGAGTAGGTGCCGAATCTGATCATCCGATGCGATACGGAAACTGCTTTCAATTGCATTGAAGAATAGTGATTGAGCTAAGAGGCCGCGCCAGTGAAACCGTTCATTTCTCCACGGTTCGTCACCAACGCTTCGACCAACAAATCGTTCCTCTGAACTCTTACGAGAAAGGACCTTTTGGGTACTTTGAAGGGCGACTCCGAGTGCAGCATTCAGAGGTATCCCTGCCTGGTTCATAGTAGGAGCTGATTCGAACTCTTCAGCTGTATCAAAAGACTTCTGAAGCCGTAAAGTGTCGAATACAGCTGGTGCCAATTTGCCAGGTTGAGGTGCCTCAGGGAGGGCGTCAGATTCATGCTCAAGGAGTGGCGGTCGAGTGATTTTTCCACCCGAAAGGTGCCAATCATCTTCCAAACTGACGAAGCCCCGTATCTCATTTGCAACCTGGGCAAAACAAGGGAAGCACAGAAAACATGAGACCGTTACTCCGAGAACGAGCCTTCCGGCTCGAAAATGTAATGTCTGCCATTTCATTGCTATGTCGCCATGGTCCTTTCGCATATGAGGCATCACATTTTCAAGCCGGGTAATTTCAAGAGACATTCTCACTGCCGTCACGTAGATGCGCAGGATTTCAGGATTAGCCATAACTTCAGCATCCACGCCACATTGGCCTAGCATGTATTGACCCCTTTTGCTGAGCCGGAGGATGAATCCCGGCTGCAGGAGGTGACTAAAAGCAAGACAATTAGGAATCGATCCAGGAAAGTGACCTCCCGCCTTAGGTTTAGTAGCAATCAATTTTTGCAAATCACAGCGCGGTCAAGATCCGCTTTCGGAGCACGGTTAGACCTTCAGCTGCAGCTGGTCATGTGATCAATAGAGGGGCGCATCTCATCA
Organism: Edaphobacter sp. FHG110511_03; assembly: GCF_059115365.1. Taxonomy (NCBI): domain Bacteria; kingdom Pseudomonadati; phylum Acidobacteriota; class Terriglobia; order Terriglobales; family Acidobacteriaceae; genus Edaphobacter; species Edaphobacter sp. FHG110511_03. The sequence goes on from NZ_JBZYWL010000014.1 coordinate 41,190, forward strand.
CCTGTCCATCACCAAAGAGGTTCGCCTTTGAACTGGCGGGGCATGATGCAGTTTCTCTTCCCCGCTTCCCAGCAACAACTAGGAAAATTCCTAGGTCTTCAGGCCGTACCGTTTCACGAGTTTCATTATTCGTGTTGGGCACCTGACTCGATTTCACACGTGCAAAGGATCGCGATACTGTTGGCTCTGCTCACGGAAGGTCTGCGAGTGAAATATGCGCCGACCGGATAGGCGACATCGGCTTCAATCTTCTAATGAATGCAAGGCTTAAAACTTACGTTTCAGAACCAATGACAATACGTTTCGCTGACGATTTGCAGCCGCCCGTATCGTTCTGATGTTCGTAGCTGACATCGACCTTGATGTGTTTCCGTATGTGTATGTTGTGCCGTCAGCTAAGCCATTTCTCAAATAAACCGTATTTGGCCTGGATCAATCATCATGGGTTGTCACTTTGAAGAGCATTAGCGGAGGCCCATTGGGTGACGTCGGCACGAACGAAATCTCGCGCAACTGCAATCATTGCGACTGCAACTAGGCTCCGGTGTGAATTCGCATGGAAAGGTTTTCAGCACGCCGGACACTCGCTTCTGAGTATGCCTTCCCTGGCAACAACCGAACAACTAGGCACTATGTCGAAACTGCGCTCAGCGCGCCATAAGATTCCCACGCAATATCAGGTGTGCGGACCAAATACTGTGACACTTCCGAGCCGCGTTGTTTCTTGTGTTTTGAGCGAAGGAATGTGCATTTATTTCGGTTCCGACTCCTCATAAATACCTGAACGCCATCACGCGGGGATGAGGCGCTCCCTGAGAGCGAAAAGCACCACATCCGCATTGTTCTTTAGATTGAATTGCTCCATGATGTGATATTTGTGAAACGACACAGTTTTCTCACTCACTTCAAGCATTGCGGCGATTTCCTTCATCGCACGACCTTCAGCGAGCAACTGCAAGACTTCGCGCTGGCGAGAAGTTAGTTGCTTCGAATATTGCTCCGCGCGGGTTTCACGCATAGCCCAGTCTTCCGGTCGCAGCGTAGGTGTAATATAAGGGCGCCCGCCTAATACCTCCGATAACGCGAGATTTAGCTCAGAGGCAGCGGAGTGCTTAAGGACAAAGCCTACCGATCCCAAATTCGAAACGGCAGCGGCGAGATTTCGATCATTCTGCATCGTTAAGAACACGAATTTAGAGCATGGACGTATTGCCATTAGTTGTAGTGCTGCATCCAAGCCATTCAGTGAAGGCATACTCACATCGACGACGATGATATCTGGATTGAGTTTTGGTGCCTCAATAACAAGAGCTCGGCCATCGGTGACCGCACCCACCACTTCGTAACTGTCTTCGAGAAGTGACCGAAGACCGTCGAGTACCATCACGTGATCGTCCGCTAGCAGAACACGAGGCCACCGTGGCCGTTTATCTGTGGCTGATACCATTTCGTTTCACCTCTAACAATTGAGCGTCGACTGATACATCAACATCGCGAGTTGCAACGGGGATCTCGAGGGGTACCACAACTTCAATTATTGTGCCTTGCGCAGGATGAGAGCGAATCTCAACATGTCCATCCAGTAACCGAAGTCGCTCCCGCATGCTGCGGAGCCCAAGGCCTGCCTTTGGCTGCGGTGCCAGGGTATCGAAGCCAAAACCTTCATCCATTAGTGTCAAATGAAGTTCTTCAGAGGTTCCTTCAAGGCGCACTTCAGCGCGTTTTGCGCCACTATGTCTTTTGACATTGCGAAGTCCCTCTTGAACAACCCTGAATATGCACAATCCTACGTCCGGAGGAATGTTTTTAGGAACATCCTTGTGCGCGAAATCGACCTGAATATCTTGCTGCGCTGTGAAGTCTGTACAAAGTGAACTGAGGCCCAACACTAGACCTAGGCTTTCGAGTGTAGAAGAGTGAAGACGGTGCGACAAAGAATGAAGATCGGTGCCAATCTCACTGACCCTCTTCCAAAGGCTATGCATCCGGTGGGCCGCTTCTTCAGGGCGGTCTTGAACAACGGCCGCTGTTCGTTCAAGATCGATAGCAAGAACGGCAAGTCGTTGATTGAAGTCATCATGAAGTTCCCGGGCGAGTCGGCTGCGTTCGTCTTCTTGTGCTCGGATCAGTCGTCCGCTCAGCTCGAGCCTCTCCTCTTCAGCTTCTTTGCGCGCAGTGATGTCTATGAAGCTGACTACGAGCCCGTTCGCATGATTGCTCAAGCGCGTTACCGTCATCAAGGAGCACTTGCTAACGGCCGAACTGTCATAAGGCCATTCGAATTCAAATCGCTCCTGCACTCCAGCGCGAATTGAGTCCATACCTAAACTGGCTAATCGAGCCGCTTTGTCGCCGTTGTCGCCGGCATGCCTACAGATCTCAAGGTAGTTCGTTCCGCTCTGTAGACATCCGTCCTGGACAAGCGGGTCAGCCGATTTTGCGCCGTGAGAATTGGTTAAGATCACTTCACCGGATTCGCTAAGAACGGTTACGTTGCTACTCAGTGCGCTGAGAATGGCTCCCTTCAACATCTCACTGCTCACCAATGCGTCATCTGCTTGCTTTCTAGTCAACGCGTTCGCAAATATTTGACCCACCGTAGTCAATTGGTCGAGAAGAGTCTTCGGCCACACGACCTTGTCTTGCACCATGATCAGGACTAGTGCGCCCAAAAGAGTGGAACCAGATACTAACGGAACAGACGCTATGGAGCGAATATCGCTGGAGCTAAAGTAGCCTTTTTCGAAGGCCGTGAGGTCGGCCACTATTTCAAGATCATCTATTAGCAGCTTCTCTCGACGGAGAAGTGCCGATGTAAACCACGGATAATCTTCCAGTTGAAACCGATATATCGCCGGCGTACGTGGCATTTCCCAACTCGTGTGAGTCCGGAGTAATTCTCGTCCATCGACAGAGAATTCCAATACGCTAATACGGTCGACTTTAAAAAAGGAACGCAGGTTTTCCAAGCCCCGCTTGATTCCTGTATCAATCGTATCGGCCGGAAGATTCACGAAGTGACTTGTCAACTCAGATATAAGTCTCTCGAACAAAAGATTGGCCTGCAATGATTGTTCTGCTACTCGTCGACGCCTCTGCTCGGACAAAAGATAGATGCTGAGGCATGTCAATATCAGCAGAGCGATTGCGATAGCTGTCAGCTGTTTCGGATACGCGTTCCAGATTGTAGGTTTTCGAAAAAGCACTGTGCTGCCCGCTGGAAGACTCTTCTCTTTGAGGCCCCATCTTCGCAGAGCATTCGAGTCGAACATATAGACACTTGTTCCGTCTATGATGGGGATAACCTCCGGCCTAGCCCCCTCGAGAATCCTTTCGATCATTTGAGCGGCGACTCTTGCTTGGGCTGCATAGCTGCTTACATATCCCCCAACTATGCCACTTCCTACAAGCATATCCGCCATTCCGAAAACGGGAGCATTGGATGCGGCTGCGACCATCGGTGCTGACTCCTTTGCATTGATGAAGTGCCGTCCGGCCGAATCGGTCATTACAGATGTCCAGAAGACGAAGCTTTCCTTGGGAAGGTGGCCAACGTAATTGAGCAGAGTTGGCATTTCTATGTCGGTGAGGTACTCGATTTCCACGCGGGACTCATAAGCTTTCAAAGCGCGCCGTGTTAGCTCCTCAATACCTCGATCGAATGGAGATGCGCCGCCGACTACGAACACCCGTTTGGTCTCTGGCAAGAGTCTGAGCGCCGCGTCGAGGGTCTTCTCAGGCTTGAATCTCAGCCAGGCGCCGGTGAACTGACGGCCAAGGACAGGTGTACCGGCTTGCTCTCTGCTGCTGCCGCAGAAGACAATGGGTACATCAGGAACAAACTGGTCACCGAACTTCATGAGGAAAGTGATGGGTGTGGGCCCGACGGCAACGACAACATCTGGTTTGCGATCTTTGTACTTGCGAAGATATCCATCCTGGAAGTGCTGCTGTAAAGTTGACTCTGGGAACAATGATGTTTCGAGATATTCGCTGTAGATCTCAACGTGATAGGCGGATTCTCTTTCAAGAGATGATCTAATCTCTTGCAACATCATCACGATGGCGGGGGCCGAGAGCCCAAGCTCGCTGATCACAAGCACTCTTTTAATTGGTTTCAATTGTGTGTGCGCCATGCCCGCACCGAAAAGCGATAGGCCTGCGATGGCTGCGAGCAAAGATTGCCGCCGGGAGAATCCGTGCCTTCGGTCGCCAAGAAGCAAACTTGCCACTTCTTTCACCTCTGATTGCAATTCATGAGCAATCGCACATAAACCGCGGTATCGCAGGCCGAGGAGACAAAATCAATTTGAGAATTACTAGGGCCGGGTGAATCTCCAGATTGCCCCGTGAAACACTTCAAGCGATTGGCCGAAACCATAGAAGCATCTTTGGGGCCTTCAGAGTAGCGCACCGAGGCGTGCTTGGCAATTCTTGTTCTATTCATTAGACCTAGGAAAATTCCTAGTAGACCTTTCGCGTCGGGGGCGCGCATTATCCGTTCATGACTGGGCCGCGTTGGATAACGGCTAGTTATAGATGAAGTCGCAGTGAACACCTGTTTTCGGAGCTGCGGGCCTGATGGTACGAGCCAAACAGTCGGGAGTGGAAGAAACCGCCGATCCGAAATCGCCAATTTCTAGGGCGCTAAATCGCTATTCGGGAGGGATGCAATGATCAAAATACAAATCAAGCGCAAGTCGTTGTCCATCATCGGCTTTGCTGCCATGTTGGTGATGGTGTTTGCTCACTCAACGATGGCGCAGGATGTCCGATATAACTTCGACAAGAGTGCCGACTTTGACAAGTTCAAAACGTACAAATGGGTGGATCACCCAAGCTCAGAGAAACTATCGGATCTCGTCGATAGGCAATTCAGGGCCGCGCTAGATAGCGAGCTTGCGAAAAAAGGACTAACCAAAGTCGAATCGGATGAAGCCAACCTATACATCACCTATCAGGCAGCAATTCATCAGGAGAAGCAGTACACGTCTTACAACAGTGGATGGGGCTATGGCCCGGGCTGGCGCGGCTACGGAGGATCAGGCATCACTACGGGTCAAACCGAAACAATTCACATCGGCGGCCTTGATGTGGACATGTACGACGCCGCCAAGAAACAGCTCGTTTGGGAGGGATTGGTATCCAAAGTAATCGATCCCAAGGCGAAGCCGGATAAACAACAGAAGAACCTTGCGAAAGCGGTCGCGAAGCTATTGAAGAACTATCCACCAAAAAAGAAATCATAGGAGATAGTTCGATCCGAGTTGATTGCCAGCAACTTCGTCGGGCAATCTGTGCAGATCGAGCTTGAAAATGAGGGCCATGTTTTCACATGGCCACACCCTTTCCTGCAATGTCTTCGTCTGGAACTCCAGTGCTGCTGCGTACGTTCGTTCTCTCGACATCGTTATCGCAGTAGGAGGACATGTGTTGAATAGACCTCGCATTCTCATCGCCGACGATCATCCGCCCATACAGGAACGGGTTCGAGAGCTTCTCGAACGAGACTATGACATTGTTTGCGCAGTGACTAATGGCGTTGATCTCGTAAAGCAAGCAAAGACGCTGAGCCCCGATTTGATTGTGCTCGATATATCTATGTCCGGGCAGACAGGTATCGAGGCGGCACACGAACTGAAGGAGTACGGATCGGCAGCCAAAATCGTCTTCCTCACGGTCCATGAACGGGTTGAGTTTGTAAACGCCTGTCTGGCAGAAGGTGCACTCGGCTACGTCGTCAAGTCCAGGCTTCAGGTAGATTTGCTTCCTGCCATTGTTGAAGCGCTGGCGGGGCATCGATTTATTTCGCCACCTTTATCCCGATGACAGCCTAGAAGTTTTCCTAGTTGTCCGATAAGAGGCACCCCTGGATACTTCAACCACCACTACCGTAACAGCCAGCGCACGACCAAGGTGAATGAAATGAAATCTCGATTTGTTTTTGCGGATGCTTGCGGTCCTTTCCATATCCTTCTGGGCGTGGTTCCCGGAAGTGCCCAACAACACAACCCAACATCCTCGTTCTCTTCGGCGATGACATCGGCCACTGGAATATCAGTGCGTACAGCCAGGGCATGATGAGATACGAAACTCCGAACATCGATCGCGTCGCCCACCAAGGCGCAATGTTTACCGACTACTACACGCAGCAACACTGCCGGAAGAGTGGCGAAGTGCGTGGCATACCCACCCCGCGTATCGACCGTCTGGCCGGAGAATGCCGGCGGCTGACGCAGTTCCTCGTCGAGCCCGGTTGTACCCCATCCCGCACGTTTGAGGCTGACAGAGAAGGAGATTCAGCATGAAGATTCTCAGCACTATTTTGACCATCCTCGTAGCAGGCGAAAGCGCTATTGCGCAAGACCCCGGCTGGCCGCGAAAGCTTGATAAACCTGGCGGCACAACAATCGTCTATCAACCGCAGATCGATGAATGGAAGGATCACAAAATTATCACCTGGCGCGAGGCATTTCAGCTAACCCCGGCCGGAGGCAAGCAGGTCATCGGAGCCGCTACCTTCACTGGTACGACAAACGTCGACAGCGATCAGCATCTGGTCCTCATTCATGACATCAAGGTAACGGATACCTATTTTCCGTCACTGGATCAAACTACCTCTGCGAATATGGAAAAGCTGTTTAGGACGTTTGTTCCGCAAGTTGTTAACATCTCGCTTGATCGCGTCGTTGCCTATCTTCCTAAACCGCAAACCGTTGAGACCGTCAACCTCAAGAATGATCCCCCAGCCATATTTGTGGACTACAGCCCTGCGGTACTTTTGTCGGTCGATGGGGAACCCGTTCTTACCGCCATCAAGGACACTAAACTTCAATTCGTCGTCAATACGCAGTGGGCCGTCTTTCTCGACACTAGGGAATCGAAGTACTACATGCTGGCTGGTCCACGCTGGCTTAGCGCAGCCGATCTACGGGGTCCATGGTCGGCTGCGACGAAGCTGCCCAAAGAAATGGAAAAGCTTCCGAAGGATCCGCAATGGGCCGATCTGAAAACAGTAATTCCACTGCAGCAATCCACCGCCCCGGTCCCACATGTCTTCTATAGCTCTGTACCAGCCGAAGTCATCCTCTTCGACGGACAACCGATCTATGCAAAAATTCCTGATACAGAGCTGCTTTACGCTACCAACACAGACAGCGCCTTCTTCCTCTACAACCCAACCAAAGACTTCTACTTCTTGGCAGCCGGTCGTTGGTTCCGTACGAAGGATCTGAACGGCAAATGGACCTTCGCCTCGCTGGATCTCCCCAAGGATTTTGCGAACATCCCCGCTTCCAGCCCGGCAAGCGCCATCTTGTCCTCCGTCCCAGGAACAGACGAAGCCAAAGACGCTGTATTGATCGCACAGATCCCCACGGTCATCGAGGTTGATCCCAAGGCGGCTGCGGCGCAGGCCAAGGTTAGCTACAGCGGGAAGCCAACGTTCGCGCCCATCGAGGGGACCTTGCTTTCCTACGCCACCAACACAGACGATAAGGTGATCAAAGTAGGCGACGTGTACTATCTGTGCCTTCAGGGCGTGTGGTTCCTGTCTCCAAAACCCGATGGGCCATGGACGACGGCGAGCTCTATTCCAAAAGAGATTTACACCATCCCACCCAGTTCGCCCGTTTACAACGTGACCTACGTGACCCAGACGACCACCGCCAGCGGAACCGTAGAATCAAGTCACACAGCCGGATACCTAGGTGCGTTCGTTATCGGTCTCACGATAGGTGCAGTTGTTGCCAATGGAACCGGATACTACTATCCGCCATACATGTACCATCCGCCTTACGGATATCCGATATATCACCCCCATCCAGCGGCGTATGGCTACGGCTCCTTTTACAACACCGCAAATGGCTCATACGGTCGTTACGCAACCGCTTACGGCCCCTACGGCTCAGCGACACGCGCCGCTTCTTATAATCCGTACACCGGTACCTACAAGCAGGGTGCATCAGTCGCGACACCATACGGCAGCAGGAGCGCGGGACAGGCCTATAACCCGTACTCAGGAACATATGCAGCGACTCGACAGGGTTCCAGTCCCAGTGCGCAATGGGGACAATCCTACGTTTCCAATGGAAATAAATCCGGTTACGCGCAACACTATTCCACCGCGAGAGGCACTGTCGGGTCCGTGCAAGGCTCAGAGGGAGGCAAAGCTATAGGAGCCTCTAGCGTCTACGGAAACTCGGCTCTCGGAAAGACGTCTGGTGGAGATATGTATGCCGGAAAGGATGGAAATGTCTACAAGAACACGGGTGATGGCTGGCATAAATATGACAATAGCTCGGGCTCCTGGAACAACGTGGATACACCCGAGAATAGACAGCAGGCCCAGCAGCAAGCACAACAAAAAAAGCAAACCTATCAACAGCAAAATCCCAACGGCCACGCCAACGCACAGCGCGGCTCCGCCGCGCAGCAACCATCCGCGACTGCCACTCAGCAGGCACGCACCCAAAGTATGAATCAGGCACGATCATCCAACACGGCTTCCACTCAAAGTCTCAACGCTGAAATGCAGAATCGTCAAAGAGGGTCAGCTCGGTCCACAGACTACCAACGCTCCGCTGGCAGCAGTGGAAGGTCACGCAGTGCAACCCGTGCGAGCGCCAGCCGGCGTAGGTGAGTCTGAACAAAGACGAAACGGACCCATCGACATAACCCAGAGTCCGATTTGCGGTAAGTTCCTGCAGCGCCTGAAGCCGCACCAGCCAGCAACCGTCGTTAGCGTACATACTAGTTGCGTTTCGTGAGGTGTCCAGCATGTCGTCGTTCAATACGATGAGGAAATTGGATGCATTGGCCGGTGCCTTGACATCGCGATCCGTCAAGCTCGGCGAGTTGCCTCTAAACACGCCGGTATACGGAATTACTCCCATTCACCAAAGCGGTATGGTCCACGGCAGAGCAGTTTGCCAAAATCCTAATCCCTAGGCAATCCCAATGAGCGACGTGCAGATAGATTCCTTAGCCTTCCGCAAAGCACTTCTTCAGAGTGAGCGACGCCGCATCTACGGCGTGACGGCTTTTCTTGTCGCTTTCGTCATTGCGGCCGCGGTTCGTATTTTCATCTTCAGTTCGCCCGTAAGCCCATGGGCTTTGGTCGCTCTGCTATTTGTTTTGACATATGAATTGTGGATGTTGTCGGTTGTTTCAAATGCTCTGAAAGTAGCGATCGATGTCCCGGAAGGTTTGTGGACCTTCTCGATCATTTTGGAAATTGCATTTCCAGTACTTGGCATTGCCTGTTTTTCAAGTTCGCAACTTGCTTTTGAATACAGACCGCTCGCAACGCCGTGGGTGCTTGCTCTTTTTCCAATGATCCTCCTTTCTGTTCTGCGTTTAGATCCTCGGGTCTCCAGGATAGCTGGAATCGCAGCGACCATTGGCTTTTTGGCGAGTGCGTACTATTTGGGATGGCGTCCTAGTCTTGACAATCTAAGTCAGCACTCTATTGCTCAGACGACCATTTTGTTCTACGCGGCGATCCTTCTGGCGGCTGGCTTTATCGCGGGCATGGTGAGCCGTGAAATTCGAAATCATGTACAGGCAGCGCTGCACGAAGCTGAGATGCAACGCCAGCTGAAAGAAGTGGAACATGACCTTGGGATTGCCCGATCGATCCAACAATCTCTGTTGCCTACCGCTCAACCCGAGGTTAGTGGCATGGAGATCAGCGGATGGAATTTGCCCGCCGACGCTACGGGGGGCGATTATTTCGATTGGAAGAAGATGCAAGATGGACGACTGGTTGTCACTCTTGCGGACGTCACTGGACATGGTATCGGGCCTGCTCTCCTCGCTTCTGTGTGCCGCGCTTATGCGAGGTCAAGTTTCGATACGCATGACGATCTTGCGAATGCGATGCAACGCATCAACCAGTACTTCGGAGAAGACCTTCCAGCCGGAAGCTTCGCGACCTTCGTGGCCGCGGTATGTTCTGGAGAAGAGGGCAGATTGGAGTTGCTCTCCGCGGGACACGGACCTCTATTTGTGTACTATTCCGCCCGCGATACTTTTGAAGAGTTGGGGGCACAGGCAATTCCGCTTGGCCTGTTACCGGAGTTGAACTCGAGCGCTCCTGTCATCCTTGATATGGAACCTGGCGATATGGTGGTCCTGGCCACCGATGGTTTTTTTGAGTGGGAGGACGCGAAGGGTGAGCAGTTCGGCGAGGCAAGGCTCACCAAATCAGTTCGTGAGGCGCGACACCTTGCTCCAGATGAGATCATCGAGAAGCTCTATGAAGCGGTGAAGATTTTCTCTAACGGCACGAAGCAGGTGGACGATCTGACCGCGGTCGTGATCAAGCGCATTAGACAAGTTGCATGAGATGAACACGCTCTCTGCCACGCTTCCACTTCCAGGACTTCAAAAATTCTGGGAGTTATGGCCTCGGGCCGTCATCCCTCCCAGGAGGGATAGGCTCACACGTCCGTCCAAAAGCTTGTTGAACGGCGCATAAGAGGGCTATTAAGAAGGGAGTCGTATAAAGCGGACTTTTAGGTTTCAATCCTTCCAACTTCCACCAAACCGTCCTTTCACTTCTCCAAGCTCGTAACGGTTAGGGAACTCCACAGTCTCTCCTGCTCTCAGCTTCTCCACAACGTGCCGCACCAATTCGGTGACACGACGTTGCTGAAATCGCTGTCACTCGAAGGGGTAGGTCGCCGTTTCCTATACGACTTGGCCCTGACGACGACCTCCCAGTTTGCGCCTTCGTACGCGATGTCGAAGCCTGGGGGAGCCTCCCCGGCACCCACGCAGCTCGACAAGGGGTCTGGCGGTGGAGAGCTTGGCTGTCTCTATAGGGGGCCGAGGGCATTTCCAAACCCTCCTGTAATGATTGGATGCGATCTAGCGCCCGGAGGGTGCGTGACGATGCTCCTTCAACGCGGCAATCTTCTGCTTGTCATTGCGTCTGTAGTAGCGTCCGCACATAAACGTCTACTTGACCTGATCATCTCTATTGATCAAGCTTGCAATCACATGCGGTGGGCGCGGATCGCTCATCCCTTTGCCTTCGTCAAGGCTGACCACGCTACCCGGGTGTCCATTAACCTCCATGGGCCGGATTGCAACTATGTGCTGAACGTTTATAAAAGTGCCTTCGATTTCAATGAAGGTCATCATTCCTCCGAGCCTCCTGCCACTCCGGAAGCCTCGTAAATGAGCGTTCTTTTCGACTCGAAGTCATAGCAGCGGCGTAGCACTGAGAAGGTCGCCGTCATCATTTGATTACTTCTCACGACGACCTCCCAGCTCCGCTTTTTGCTCAGGTCAAAAGGCTGCATAACGCCTCCCCGCGTATACAACCTTTCGCCGTCTGCGGGAGGAAGCTTAGCTGCCTCGTAGTTGTCTGAAGACATATGCCAAACTTTCCATTCGAGGTTTGATGCTTCTCGGTATTGGGAGGACAATGTGAACGCGGTTGCACTGTGACCCCGCAGAATGTTGCATGGAACGCTTCGGCAATCTTCTGCTTTTCGCTTCGTCTGTTGTGGCGACCACACTTCGGGTGGAGGGTATCGTCGCACTGTGCGAAGTTTCCGAAAACGCGACTTCTCAGAATCGGACTGTTCAAGACCAGTTACGGTAGCATGACTGCCATGGAGCAGTTCATCGCAATCGTAGGGTCATACTCGGGGACCAACACCTCAGTCTGGGACGTACCAACCATATGTTGGTAGACGGCAACAGCAAGCGTCCATTCGCGCCATTCAAAGAACTCGTGATCGCCCACTATCCTGGAACAGTCGGCTACTACCTGATGCACCACATCATTGATGGAACAGGCACGGATACATGGCACGAGAGTTTGGAAGACGCTCTGCACCAAGGCGAGTGGGAGTTTGAGGTCAAACCGAGCGAGTGGGTCGAAATCAACGAACCGTATGGTTTAGCAAAATAGTTATTTCACTTTTCAGGTGACGCACTACCGCCTAATTCCGAAGTTGCCGAAAACGAGACTTACGGGCGCGTCAGATCGATTGGTAAACAGAAGCTCGTTTATCGTTACCTATGCAGCTGATGTGAGCTGGTTTGCTCAAATTCGGGAGAGAGTTCATGACCGACACATTCGAGTTTGATGGAGGACGCAAGGTCACGGTGTACATTCCCTTGACGGCGCCTGAAGCCATCGTGTTTGCAGGTGATGGTCAACGAATCGCCGAGTGGGGCCTTTGTCTTGAAAAAGCGGCGGTGCCGTCAACCATGGTCGTGGGTGTCCATAGCCTGACCGATGAGAGACTGCGCCTTCATGACTACTCGCCGGGCTTTGACCCCGAGCGGTTCGCTGCACATGAAACGTTCTTCGTTGAAGATGTACGCCGATGGACGAGGTCGCGCCTCGGCGTGGCACTGCCTGCGGAACATACCGCGATCTTCGGTGCATCGGCGGCCGGAGAACTGGCTCTTGCTCTCGGGCTTCGACACCCGCAAGTCTACGGAGCCATACTTTGCGCTTCTCCCGGCGGCGGCTACAAGCCGCCCGCTACTATGCTGTCACCACTTCCGCGCACGTATCTTGTCGCCGGTACGCAGGAACCGTTCTTCCTTGACAACGCTAGAACATGGGCGGGCGCGCTCCACCATGCAGGTGCGGATGTCGTTATGCAAGAGCGAGCTGGGTCGCACGGCGGCGCGTTTTGGAAAGAAGAGTTCGCCCTGATGGTGGCGTGGGCGTTTCCTGCTAAGTCTTCAT
>NZ_JBZYWL010000015.1:0-50530 GCF_059115365.1 Edaphobacter sp. FHG110511_03
GACCCTTCCATCGGAGAGGGGCACTCGATCTCAGCTTTGGAGCGTTGCCGAGTTCTGGAGTTTCAAGTCCGCCTTTGCTCTTGTTCATTGGCATCATCGCTGCTTGCTCAAAACCGACCAAATGCCGGCGACAAGGAGATTATAGGCTTTCGCTGCGTAGGAGCTCCGTACCGGCTGTATCTCGTCTCTAAAGGTGAGCTGTATGGCTGAAGAACAGGAATGCATTGGTAATGGCAAGCCGGCATCTCGTCAGCGATCGGTCAAGAGTGTCTCAGTGATCGCGGATTCCCAATCATCGCTTCGACTTGTGTTCGAGAAGATCGAATGCCTGGTCGATGTAATGCGTCAACGGGTGAGCCGCGTCTTCTCGCCGCCAGTTCCTCCGGGTCTATTCCGAAAGAGGTTCCTCGAATAGGACTGGAAATATCGTTCGGGCCCATAAAAATGCTCCTTCAATTATTTAAAACACACGAAACAGCATTTATTCCTAGCATGCCACGATAATGGAAGTCTGAAGAGAGCACGAGTCACCGAAGTGTTATTTAAACGAGAACACAATGAGTTAGGCTGCCGCTATCTCTCTTCCAACATTCCGTCAATCGTTTCCAGCGCCACAGCCCAGCGATCGTCAATATCCATGCGTAATTCGTCCAGTTCTTTTGCCGCTTGAAAGGGAACACCCATCTTCTTCAAAAAACTCTTCAGAACCGCCACCTGCTTTTCGAGCTGATCTAAATCTTTGTGACGAGCTTTCCCAAGGAATTTCCGCACCTCGTTCGCATCAACCTTGGGCTGATGGACGATTGCTTCGACCAAACGTTCACTAATATCCTTTAGCTCAGTCACCTTGGAAAGCTGTTGGGTAGGCATCTCGACAAGAGCATAGCACCATAAAAGGACTCACAGTTCAGTGAGTTGGGTCCGACCTGGATATTGAACGGTGCCATCCGAAGGGCATGCTTCATAGGTTTTCCGAACGGCTACCTTCTATGCATAGATTTGCAGAATGTGACGCGCTCGAAATAGCTAATCCGGACTTTAGGCAGCCCATGACCAATAGAATCTACAGTCCTAGCAAAGCCGCCCTCGCATAACATGCATATCGGAGCGAAGCCATAATCCCCTCTTCGCTAACGGGACTAACTTGACTCATCATTCTATCCAGGCGCTAGAGTTATCCAGTTCTGATCGTGGATGATTGCCGAACTGATCCACATTAAAGCCTAAATACCTCCACGAGCGGGTCGGCAGCGTATCCCGCATATCTGATTAAATTAAGCGACTGCCTATTCAGGGAGCGCCACCTGATCGCGTCCTTGCTCTTTGGCACGATAGAGCGCAGAATCCGCACCAAGCAATATCGCTTCTGCGGTGGTTCCACTCCGTGAATAACATGCCACGCCTATAGATAGGTGGATACCCTCCAGTGTTTCACCATAGTGTTGCACCTGAATTCCGCGACATGCGCTCTCTCGCAATCAGCAGTCAATGTCTGCTCAATGGCAGCGAGGATCTCAGCCATAATCTTGTTTAGCTGTTACAGTTGGACTCCAATTTAGTCAATCGAGGTCTCCACTTGAACTAAGGCCATAGTCTCGTTGACTTGGTGGGAAGCGACTTTTAGGACTATATTTGATTTGGGGCGAGTGAAGTGACCCCATGCCCACCCTATTCGCAGATCACTGGCGCGTGAAAAGACGCGAGTGAAATGTGGAGGGATGGGGGGAAACATGTGCTTCTATGAGCTACTCCAACGTAGCAAACACTCGCTCCTAATGCTTCTTGTCCGTTTCTGGACATGTCTTTAGGCGGTCCGAATGATAGACGAAATCACTTTCTCTCATCGCTGCACCCGTAGTGGCACGTGGCAGTCAATCTGCCCCGAATGTTACAAAACGGTAGCGGAAAGCCGCGAAGAAGCCGACCTGAAACACGCCGAAGATACCCACGTTTGCCTGTCCCTAAACACACGCATAGTTCGGATTGCCTAAGCCTTATTTCGCTCGTATCCGTTTCGCAGCCTGCCCAGCCTTGAGTTTTGCGCTTAGTTCCTTCACGGTCATCGGCTTCATCGTAGCCATGCGGCGACGGGAAGCAGCACAGGATCATCGCCGCGACGCTACCCAAAACGGGCTTCTCGGACACTTGAGCCTCAGAATTCACTTGTCCAAGAAGCCGACTTTACGAACGAGGGATGACTCGATGCAGAAGTAGATCCACTGACGAAAATATTGCCGATTACGGTTTTGTCACAATGTAGAAGGGGGACGAAGTAGCTCCAGGGTTAAGGAAGGCTGGACGCCGTACGCCGCCCGAATTGTATGCCGAGTCCCAAGCTGGGGATTGAAGTTCCGGCATAGGTTTCGCGTTGAATAACTTGCGGCATTGCTTCGCGGTCCAACGTGCCCACTTCTTCGACTTCTTCCGTCTGGCGCTGTCCGAAGAGATTCCGGTACCGGCGTACATCTGGCGGTAGAGCTTGGAGAGAAACATAAAGGCGATTCTGGCGCGAAGGGTCGGAGTACAGGAGCTGCGCTCCCAGATCGATGACCAATTGTAGAAACGGTCCCAGACTTTTTGCGTGCGCTCGCTGATCTCGCCCGAGCTCATGGATGGATGTGGAGTGAACATCTTCGGCCGGATGGCGGAAGGGATGAGCCAGTAGCGAGTGATGGGGATGTCGCCAACCATCTCCGGGGAGACTGCTTGCTCCTTCTCCCAGCGGATAAAGTCGACGGTGCCCGGAAAGGGTGTCATCATCACAAACTGCGCAAAAGTAACCCCTGCCTTCAAAGCCATGGCAACCGTCGCGTCGAAGGTGCCGGGAGTGTCCGTCGGGAGACCGAAGATGAAAGATCCCAGAACATGAACACCGTGCTTCTTGAACGTCTGTAGCTGTTTGGCAAGCGCTTCGCCGGAGTAGTTGAAATCTTTGAAGACCGCCTTCAGCCCTTCAGGGGTGACTGCTTCGACCCCTACTAATGCACCTTTGATGTTGGCCTTGTGCATGGCGTCCAGATACTCGCCATCCTCGGCGGCTTCCATCGTGATCTGAGTGAAGAAGACCATGTCTCTGGGAAGTTTGGCGAGTTCAGCCATCAGCAGGAAGCGTTCGGTGCGGATGGCGGTGAGCTCATCGACTCGAGACTGATTGCCTCGTTCGCGGGCGAGCCGGAGATCGGTCAGAGTAACGGGATAGAAGTTGTCGTCAGCGAGAGCGATGAAACGGAAGCCGATCTGGCGCAGATTGACGATCTCGTCGACAACCGCCTGGAAGGCGCGCTGCCGAGGCTTTTGTCCGTCTGTCCGCCAGACGCTGCAGAAGGAGCAGTGCTTCGGGCATCCGCGAGTCGTTTGCACCGAAGCCCACATGTACTTGTCGCGGGGCATTAGATCCCAACGTGCAGAAAGAAATTCGGTTCCGCCGATGCGACCGCCTTCGTAAATCTTCTGAAGAGGTGCGCCCGCAAGGCAGTCGGTAACAACTTTGCCCCAGGCGATATCGCCGTCACCTTTGACAACGGCATGCGCGTGACCGCGCTCAAAGACTTCTTCTGGAAAGAGCGTGGCGTGGATGCCGCCATAGATGACCCAGGCGCCGCGATCGCGAGCGATGCGGCCTACTTCGTAACCGCGGAGGGCGTTACCCGTATGGACGCTGATTCCAACGATATCTCTAGGCTGAATTGATTCCGGGACGATCTGTTCGATGGATTCGTCGACGAGGACGGGATCACCTGCAATGGAGGGAGTTGCTGCAGCGAGAACAAAGAGCCAACGGGGCGTAATGACTGCTGTCCCAAAAGAGTTATCGCTGGGATTTACGAGATGAACACTCAAAAATCCAACCTTTCCTCGTGCGGAATACGGTGGGTTCAGAGTGTTATTGGAGACAAATCAGTGCAGGGCTCTGGCCGGGCAGCGAATGCCGGCCGGGAAGATACCCGCCGGACTAGTGTCGTTTATCTTACATAGCCCTATGCATATTGATCCAATGTTCCGTGCTTCTCTTCCGGGTTTGTAATAGATGTGAACCTTACATTCCATAGATCTCCTTCCGGCAATCTCTCACTTGTCCGTGAAACGGGCATATCGGAAAGATGGAAGGCCAGAGCCGTTTTTTTGTCACTTGTCCGATATGCCGATTTTACGGTGAGTGAAGGTAGGAAGCGGCCCCGACCCTCTCGATGTCAGGGATTCCGTTGGGAGCGTGGAGTTAGTTTGCATGAAGTTGCAGCGTTCGAGCAGGGCAGTGAAGCGTGGGCCAGTGCGTAGCCGGTCCCATTTGGCGTCGATGGGGAGGAAAACGACGTGGACGTCGCGGGCTTCGTAACCGCGTTCGAGTTGCTGCATGGCTTCTTCCAGTTCACCGAGCCCGAGGTGCACCATGGCGATAGAGAAGGCGGGGACGTAGCGTTCTTTTGCGATGGAGAGCAGCGTGTCCAGCACGCCACGGGCTTCGGTGGCGCGGCCGGTGCGGGCGAAGATGTAGCCGCGCATGGCGATCACTTTTGTGTTCACGCCGAGTCGTCCTGCACTATTGAGATGGTCGAGCGCGAGGTCGTACTTGCCTTGTTCGACGTAGGCCTGTGCAAGATGGATGCGGGCAATGTAGAAGTCGGGGTCGACAACGACGGCGTGGCGGCCGAAACGAACGGCGGAATCGTAGTCGCGGGCGGCGAAGGCGATCTGTGCGGAGAGCGACTGATGCATAACGTAAAGCGGGTCGAGCTCGCGCGCGCGGCGAATGGAGGCGGTGGCCTCTTCGTGCTGCGAGGCGTGGGAGAGGACGACGCCAAGCATGCGGTGGCCAAGGGGATAGCCAGGGTCGAGCTCTATGGCGCGGCGGAAGGCGGCGATGGCGGCGGGCCAGTCCCAATCGAGCCAGAGCTTGAGGAAGCCGAGTGAGACCTGCACCTCGGCGAGATCGGGATCGATGGCGAGCGCGCGGGTGACGGCCTCGCGGGCGCGTGGCCAGACCACCTGCGGCGGGGCGTCTCCGTTGACCGGTGCGGTGCTGAAGGCGTCGGCCATGCCTGACCAGGCGAGGGCGTATTTGGGATCAAGTTCGGTGGCACGGGTGAAGTACTCGATTGCTTTCTTAGTTGTGATTGGGGTGAGTTGCTGCCAGAAGTGGCGCCCGTGGAGATAGAGGTCGTATGCCTCGGCGTTGAGGGTCTGGCGGCGGGCGATGGCGTTGAGGCGCTCGGGCGAGAGGGTGAGACGTATCTGCTGCGCGATGGCAGTGCTTAGCTCGCGCTGCAGCGAGAGCATGCTTCCGGGCTCGCTGTCGTAGGAAGAGGACCAGAGCTGGAGCTGGTCGGAGACCCGGATGAGACGCGAGGTGACGCGGAGGCGATCGGCTTCGGTGCGGAGCGAGCTTTCGACGAGATAGTTGGCGTCGATCTCGCGTCCGATCTCGGCGAGGGACTTCGTGGTGCCTTTGTAGGCGCGGATGGAGGTGCGACCGATGACGCTGAAGTGCTGAGGGTCGATCTGGCCCAGGATGGCGATGGTCTCTTCGGTGAGACCATCGGCGAGGTATTCGCGGTCATCGCCTGCGCCGATGTTCTCGAAGGGAAGGACACCGATGCGAAGCTGCTTCGCGTTCTCTGCGGAGCGATGGATGAGGGTGCTGACCTCGGGGATGAAGCGATAGCCGCGGCCGGGGATGGTGGCGATGAAGCGGTTTTCTCCGCGATTTTCGCCGAGAACGCGGCGCAGGGTGGAGATGTGCTGATTGAGATTATTCTCTTCAACGACGGTGTCGGGCCAAATGGTTTTGAGAAGTTCTTCCTTGGTGAGGATCTCACCGCGACGGCGGACGAGGAGAAGGAGGGTGTCGAAGACTTTAGGGGTAAGCGGAATCTGTTCGCCGACGCGTGAGAGCATCAGCTTTCCGGTGTCGAGACGGTACTCTGCGAACTCGTAGACGGGGGATTCGGACAAGGGGTAAATCCTCTTCAGAAGTTTTCAGAAAATCTTCAGGGCCGACTAAGTTTTTCTCTCGATCAGTGGAGTGAGTATAGCCTTCGAAGGCCGATGGGGAGAGAAAGCCCGCGAGCCTGGGAGGAGAACCACCATGAAATCAATAGCTTTCAAAGTTCTTTCGAGAATGATTGCGATCGCGGTCTGCGGACTTGCGATGGCGACAACAGCTTCAGCGCAGGTGGAAGACTGGGACTTCGGCGCACGCAAGCTGGAGGGTAGCTGGAAGACTACGGTGACGCAGCGCAACTGCGCTACCGGTGCCGCGCTGGGGCCGGCCTTCGAGGGACTGCTGACGTTCTCACGCGGAGGAACGCTTCTCGAGTCGACTACAGCTCCGGCGTTTTTCCCTTCGGTGCGTGGGCCGGGACATGGAGTATGGAGTCATGCCCGTAGCCATAGCACCTTCAACGCAGTGTTTGTTGCACAGATTACTTTGAATGGCGTTCTGTCGAGGACACAGACGGTTAGGCAGACGATTGTCGTTGGCGACAATCCTGACACGTTTACTGCAAGTGGCCCCGTGAACTTTGTGTTTGCGGATGGCAGTCCGGCAATCAATGGCTGCTCGACGGCGATCGGAAAGCGCATCGAGTGAAAGCATGACGAAATGTGGCCGGCCGAGCCGTTGTGGCCGGCCAGCATCCTTAATGCGGTAGTGGTTATTGATCGACCTAGATGAATCGGCTCGCCACCGTGACATCATCCAGTTAAAGCATTGGAATCAATTCGGTTCCAACGCAGATCATTCGCCGTGCTTTATTTAAAGTGATTAGGCCTGGGGACAGTTGATTCACGTCGGCCCTTATCGATGTTTTGGCTTTGCGGCCGCGATTGATGAAGGTGATTTTACCGGGCGATCGAGATGCGTCTTCAGCACGATAGTCGTTTCCGTGCTTCATTCTCTAACAGCTTCCTGTAGGATCCATCTGTTTTTGAGCGCCAACTGAAGAGTTTGATGACGTGAGCAGTGTTTTCACTAGTGCAAAAAGACCGACGAGACGGGCACTCGTGCAAGGAATGCAATTCTACCGGATCGAGGGCTGGCAAGCTCTCGGAGAACTGGCTTATGATGCGGCAACCGGGGTCGGAATGGCATGACGCCGTTGCGCAAGACACTGAACGAGCCCGCCTCCTATCGAGTGGCAGCGGGGCGTATGTGCAGCGCGTTGCACAAAGGTGGATGAGCTTGTGGCTCATCCACCCAGGACGACGATTATTCGTCGTCGGCTCCGTCCGAAGTATCATCGACGGCTTCAACTTTCGAGAGCCGCTTCATGTTGGTGGCGTGGATCTCGGCGATCCGGTGCTTGAAGGTGGTTCCTTTGACTTCATCCTCTACCTCGCGATATCGGAGAATGCCTTCCAGGGTGACGAGCTGCCCCTTCTGGAGAGTCTTGGCGAACTTCGAGAGATTCCTCCAGGCATAAACGCGGTGCCACTCTGTGCGGTTCTCTCCAATAGAACGAATAGGACAAGCAACATGGTCATCCTCGATGAAAATCTTAGCCGCAGCAGCGTTGGACAAAGGCGTGCTGATTTCAATTCCTCACAAGAGGGTCTATAATCGCGGCCCAGAAAGGCACCTGCCATGGCAACAGATACCAAACAAATCGCAAGCAGGTTTATGGACGAGTGCTGGAACCACGGAAAGCTGGAGTCGATCCGTGAACTGGTTTCGGACAAATGTCGTATCCATGATCCTGTCTTTCCCTCCCTCACCTCGGGAGCGGACAACCTCAAACAGCATATAGACATGTGCAAGACTGGCTTTCCCGACCTCACGTTTTCGATCGACGACACCATCGCCGAACGCAACGAGGTCGTGCTCCACTGGACAGCCCGGGGCACTCATAACGGCCAGTTCCTCGGCATGCAACCCACCAACCGCAACGCTACGGTCTCAGGCACATCGATTTTCCGTATCGATGGCGATAAGATCGCCGAACAGTGGACCGATTGGAACCTCATGTCGCTGATGGAGCAACTCGGAGTCGCTACCGCTCCCTCGATCGAAGGGCAGGCACACGGCTCCAGCGGTCAACCAGCGCGTGCTTCAACCAGCGAAAAATCACGAGCCTGACGAGCACCAACGCCCATCTTCTAGCTCCTCCTGAAAACGAGAACGACATTCGCGCTGCCTTCAGCTATGAAGGCAGCGCCTCTAGCGCGGGTTCGTCCTCTCGAGAAGCATCTTCGTCTCCGCCGCCTGCTTCGGCAGCCTTTCCACAATGTGCGCCGGAGCCCTCGCATTAAGAGCCTCATTGCCACGCTGCGTCTCGGCCTCTAGCGCGAATACGCCTTTGTCCCCTATCGGTAGAGGGCCTTGCACTCCAATCTCCAGGAGGCCTTTCGGAGAAATCGAAAATCTCGACATATCAGCCAGCCAGCCCCTTCGAAAGTTCAGTTTGCTCCCGGATGATGTGCTTGCTGTCGTAACGAAAGGTCAGTTGTGCGTCAACATAACGTTGTTCACGATGGTGTAGGAACAATTTGTAAGGGGCATTAAGGAGGCTTCCTATCTGAACCACGGTCTTCGGAATCCTTCCAAATTCCGTTTTCTCTGGACTCCGTCAAGATTGTGCAGAGATGACAGCCCCTATTCGAACGTGCCGAGGCCCCCACCTTGCTCCGTGGTCTCGTCCGGAACCTATCTCAGCCCAAGGCTGCCGAAGGGGTACGCCTCGTGAAGTAAAGCTCCCTTCCTGTCATTTCCAGATCGGCGCGTTGAGTTCGGTTTCGATCGTAACCCGTTAGGGTCGAAGGTTTCGGTCCCGCCTCAGTTGCAGGCCAAATACACGATACGAACATATCGCTCAAATGGAGGTTGCTTTACCGGCAACGGTTGCCTCTTCGACTTCCATCAGCTTGCCCGTCTTGACGTCGTAGATATAGCCATAGACTGGAATCGTAGTGGGCACCAGCGGATGGGTACGGATACGTGTCACATCATCGATGACAGCCTGTTGCACGTTCGCGATCGTCAGCCATTCAATAAATTGCCCGGCTCGCGAGCCTGGTCCCCGGCCCACATCCTTAAATCCTTCGGAAGTGAGCGCAGCCGTCTCCAAACTGGTCGCAAGCAACTCGCGAATGATATCGTTCGTAAAAAACTGCATGCCGCAGTCGGTGTGATGAACCACAAAGAACTCGCGTGTGCCTAGCAGTTTATAGCTGATGACTAGCGATCGAATCGCATCATCGCTGGCTCTTCCGCCGGCATTTCGGATCACGTGGGCATCTCCTTCTGTGAGCCCTGCATACTTCGCTGGATCGAGCCTCGCGTCCATGCACGTGAGTACAGCGAATCTGCGAGCAGGAGGAAGAGTGAGATTGGCCTTATCACCAAACTCCTCACTGTACTTCTGGTTTGCGCTGAGAACTTCTTTGAGTACTTCGCTCATGAGATGCTCCTCAATATGAGGTTTTATAGATCCACGACGTGTGTCGGAAGGTCCCCTGCGGAGAACTGTATGCTCTGCCGGAACCAAAGCACAAACTACTACTGTTTGTACCGGAAACGCTCTGATTGCTGGCACGTTTTGGCGAGAGATAATACGCAGCTATTCGTGACAAATGGGTTCCGGAGGGAAGAAGAGCAAGGATTTCCGACGCTCTCAGAGGGACACCAAGCTGAGGATTCTTGGCGGAGCGCAAATGGTGGTCACGCCTATGCGCTCAGAAAGATAGAATAGCTACCTTATAGTTTGGTGGTCCGGCGCAGGTGGATGTTCGAGTTGGGCGAAATGAATACGGCAAGCAGATTGATGCGCAAAACAAAATGCCCCTAAGCAGCCGTGTGTAAGCTTAGCTTCTTTCATCAGATCAGACACGCTCATTAGTGATCCCGCATTAGCGCTGTAAAGTGCTTGCGAGTGGCATAGACTGGGTGAAACTGCTCCGGGAGCGCAAATCTGAGCATAATTTGGGCCTGATCTTTGGCGCCATTTACGGTTCAAATTTACACTAAATAATTATCAAAGTAAGACTCACCGTGCAACTCAGATACTAACTTTTGAGATACACCCATCAAGGTCAACTATCCCCGAATTACACTGAGTCTGCGCCTCCTTTTAATCGGTGCTCCACCGTGGGGTCGCTTACCCGATCTGGTACACCGGTGAGGAGATGAGCATAGCCTGTCAGCCGGTTGCCGATAATGATTCCGTTAGCGCCGATCTGATACTCGCGTATATCGTTGCTATGGACCCCGCCCCGCATCTTGACTACAGTCATGATCTTACGGAGTTGGCCATCGATTTCCACGTAGCGAAAACGGATGATATCGTCCGTTAAGAATGAGATCGAGTAACTGCTAAACGGAAGCTTGTGGAACGCTTCTTCCGTCTCTAAAGTGCTTAGGATGGTGATACCGATACCGGTAAGTGCAAAGATCATGCGGTAGAGCGATTCGCGGAAATCAGTTCTGAATCCAGGAGCTAGCGCCATCTCAAAACCTGCTAGCGAGTCAAGCACCAAGCGCTTGGCACCTGTTCTTTGGACGGCGTCGATGAGTTCCTGCATCATTTCATCCACCGAGAGATCAAGCGGCCTGAGGTAGATGATCTCTAGGCTTCCGTCATTTAATGAGATATCCAGGTCGAGCCCGAATGAGGCGGCTCGGTCGGTATACTCTTCTGGGCGCTCTTCAAACACTGCTACGATCCCCGCTTCCCCCTCGCGCAGTCCAGTTGAAATGAACTGGGTGGCAAGCAGGGACTTGCCGGTTCCCGAAGAACCGGCAATCAACAGGCTGTCTCCTTCCGGGATCCCCCCGCCCATCATCTCATCTAGCTTCGCAATTCCGGTGGATAGGCGTCTCCTATCAGAGGCCCTTTTCTTCTTGCCAGTCAAACCAAGTGTTCGAGAGAAGGCTTGCAAGCCGGCGTTGGTGATGCGGAAGGTATGCATGCCGGGTACGGACATCTGGCCTCGCAGTTTCATCGCTTGAAATTTTCGTACTACTGAGTTTCTCTCTATTTGCTGATAAAGCCAGAACAGGCCGTCGGCAACCGTAAAAACGGGGTTGTCGATCAATTCCGCGTCGCTGTACTCACCGATCAGAAAGGTTGTTGCCTCCCAACTGGTGAGAAGTAGGGCAAGCTCCTGTACGAACGTCTGTACCTCAACTTCTTTGCCGCCACGGTGCTCATGGCGAATCACTGTGCGAAAAGAGTCCACCACAACAATGCTCGCGTTAGTGCTTTGCACCAATTTTGTGATCTCTTTTAACACCCCCTGCAGCCCACGTTCAACCAATTCTTGACTAAGATTCACGAATTGGACCGCACTGTTCAATTTTGTCGCGTCAAAAAAGCTGTACTGCTGCTGGTATCGCAGCATCTTGAGAGCCGGTTCGCCGAGGACCGTGAAGTAGAGGGCCGGTCTCTCCTCTGTAGCATTCGCGAACACAAACTGATGTGCCAACGTGGTTTTCCCGCATCCTGGTGCGCCCGCTATGATGTTGAATGACAATTCCGGAAATCCGCCTCCCAAAATTTCATCGAGGCCTGGAACGCCGGTAGGGAGTTTCTTAATTTGTACTTTGTTGGGCGGGTTCATTTCGATTTCTCCCTTGGAGAATTGAATTCGAGATCGGGAATATCCGGCCAGATGTCGGTCAAAAGCCGCATCGTTAGGACTTCGCCGATGAAGGTAACGAGAAGATTGAGCAGATATGCAACCAAAACAGGATGTGATTCTGAAGCCTCACCGAAGAGACCCTCCATTGAACCATCCGGTCTGACTTGAACAACGCAAAGGGCGGGGGCTTCACGCTGGGCCAATGTTAGAGCGCGCGAAAGGACAGAGGTGAAGCCCGCAGTTCCCGTCAGGGTGGTGAGCGGACGGCGCAACTTTTCACAAACTCCGCACGTCACGTGAACACCATCCTTGGAACTATTCGACGAGGCGGCCTCGTGTGCAACGAGCCGCTCCGCAAGTTGTCTAATGTTGGAACTGACGCCAAGTTGATTCATCGTCTCCTGTCGGACGGCCTTCTAGACGCCACCTGAACTTCTCCCTGCTCATTTGCGAATGAATCTGTATGCGGCGTCGGCGGATCACGTTGGGTTCGAGTTTAACGAGACGGGCGAACCGACCTTTCGACAAACCACGACGAGATGTTCGATAGGTTGAGGCGCGCCGAAGAAAAACCCTTGAAATATGCGACAACCATGGGTTGCCAAGAATGCAAATTGCTCCTCAGTTTCAACACCTTCAGCAACGACTGAAAGGTCAAGATTTCTTGCCAAGTCGAGGATCGCGCTCGCGATTACCGCGTCGCTATGATTTGTAAGGATATCGCATACAAACGACCGATCGATCTTCACTTGAGATATGGGCAGGCTTTTTAGACAGGTTAGAGATGAGAAACCCATCCCAAAGTCATCTAACGCAAATGATAAACCGTGGGCTTTCAAAAAGCTCATTTTAGTGAGTGTTTCTTCTAAGGAATCAAACATCACCCGTTCCGTGAGTTCCAGTATCAATTTGCTCGGGTTGACGCCCGTCTCATCAATAATCGAGAGAACCCGCTTAACAAATTCCGGATGTCCAAACTCCCGGGAACTTACGTTAATAGCGATCGTAAGGTGTGAGGTCTCAGGGTTGAGACTCCATTCCATCAACTGCCTGCACACCGTTTCGAGGATCCGGAGACCTATTGATTGTATGAGTCCGTGATCCTCGGCATAGACTATGAAATCTGATGGAAGGAGTACGCCTCTTCGGGGGTGTTCCCAGCGCAGCAAGGCTTCGACACCACACAAATATCCCTGAGAGTCAACTTGTGGCTGGTAATGAAGCATAAATTGTTCTTTCTGTATCGCGACCCTTAGGTCGACATCTAAATTCGCGCGTCCGATAGCTTTGGCTTGCATCTCGGGATCAAAAAAACGGAAGGTCTGTCCCCCTGCTGCCTTAGCTCGGTATTGTGCCAAATCAGCCTGTTTCAGCAATCCGTCTACTGATTCTTGGGATTGATCAAAAAGCGTAATTCCTATGCTTCCGGTGCAGTAATGCTGATGTTCCTCTAGGAAATAAGGATTCTCGAGTGAATCAAGTACCTTTGCTCCGATTTTCTCAGCCTGTGCATTTGCTTCCGCGGCATCTTCGTTGAGATCCTCAAGCATTATGACGAATTCGTCCCCCCCGAAGCGTGCCACTGTGTCGCCCTCCCGCACGGACTGCTTAAGCCTTTGTGCGACTTGTTGAAGCAATAAGTCGCCGAGGTGATGGCCTCGGGTATCGTTGACTGTTTTGAAGCGGTCGAGATCAAGGAAAAGAATAGCTCCGTGATGCATCGTGCGACGGCACGTCACAATGGCATGCTGTAGACGGTCCAAAAGAAGCCGCCGGTTCGGTAGATCAGTAAGTACGTCATAGTAGGCCAATTGTTCGATTTCGTTCTCAACTCGTTGCCGTTCCCGGATCTCCGCCTCGAGCTTGCGATTGAGGGTTTCAGCTTTCTCCATTAATTCGTGGTGACGCACCGCAGACAAGAGCAATGCCTCATTCATGAGAGCCGTTTGACGATGTAGGGATCCCGTCTCGATGACCTGAAGGACAACGCCCACTGGTTTAGTCCCGTATCTCACATCCCCGTAGATCGGCCATATCTCATAAGACCAGTAGAGCGGATGAAGCGGAGCGTTTGATTGTCGCGCATGAGTCTCGCAGTTCCCACTGCGATATACCTCGTCTAATAGAAGAAGACAGACCTCATCGGCAGGCATGAGTTCCGCAAAAGGCATTCCTATGATCTCTTCATAGCTTTTGCACATCAGAGTGGAGAAGGCCGAGTTTACGTAACGCAGGATCTTGTCCCCTCCCTCCATAACAGCAATTGGCAGGCGCGCAGAGTCCAAGACCGTATATGCATTCGATTTGCAATTGGTCTCCACCTACGAGACCTCCTCGGACACCTAACTGTAAACATCAGTGCAGCCAGAAGAGCCACTCTCAACCTGTTCCTCGGAGCTCCAAGTCATTGTTGCACCGTTCATCGCAAAGCCCAGCATATATTCCTGTCGCAAAAACGTATCTATTAAATCGCGCCGTATAGGCCGCCTAGTCAATTAGATGCCACATCCGTTAGTCACCCAAATGTACAGCTTAGAGCGCGCCAATGGTCGGCTGACATTGCCCCCAACATCGCTACGCGCGGACCGGCCGTCACATAGCTCGGAAAGCATAAGTTGCTTATGCGGCGTTTCGGCGCTAAGGGCATCGCGGACAGCGGTCGAAGTCTCAGGTCTACTATCTCGCTCAGTGCGTTGGAAGGTCATCGCGAAGGCAGGTCTGAAAACCAGCCAGATTCCCGCCTTGACCAATCAGGAGGATCTCCCCCTTTTTTGGGTGCGGTGTGGAACGCCAACAAAGCAGCTATCGTTCTCAGCATTTGTGGGATCTACCTCTTCTTATTTGGGAATGTTAGGAGATGCGGCAAGGTTCGCCCTATCGAAGGGAATCCCGGACTTGCCCCATAAGCGGGACTCTGCGGGCGTTTTGGAATTACTTCCTACAATGTATGGTCCGCCGCGCGACTGCAAGGGCTAGTTTGGTCGAGAAGACAAGTCTGCGGCAATGTATTCGGCCTTTGATGGAGCCGCGGCTCCTGGCCAGGATGAGTTCCGCTGCGTGTCTGTCCTTACAAGTCGGTCGGTCGTTGAGGACCATTATCAGGAGCAGGTTGCAGACACGCCGTTGTGACTGTTCTTTCGTCCTTCCTGTTCCTATGCAGACCTTGGTGGGGAGTCGTCGTCGTGGAGCGGGAACGTGGAAGCGCGGAGCGCTGCCAAGCCGCAGGCGTCTTTCCGCTCTATCTCATGCCGTCATCGCGCTCGCTGTAGGCCTGTAATCTTCTCCGGAGGAGAGCACAGCCCACGCGATGCGTGCGAGCTTGTTCGCCATGGCGACTACGAGCACGTTGCGTGGTGCTCTGGCTTCAAGCGCGTTCATCCATGCTCCGATCGGAAAGCGATCTCGTTTTATGCGCATCGAGGCGGCGCGTGCGCCGTGGATCAATACCTTGCGCAGATAGGTGTTGCCACGCTTGCTGATGCCCAGCAGCTTCGCCTTGCCTCCGGTCGAGTACTGCCGTGGGACCAGGCCGAGCCACGCTGCAAAATCTCGTCCCTTGTGGAACGCCGCTCCGTTGCCGATGGCGGCAACGATGGCCGTCGCAACAATAGGGCCGATGCCTGGGATCTGCCGGATACGGCAGCAACCTGCGTCACTGGCAGCGATCTGTTCGAGCGTATCGGTCAGCTCGTCGATCTGCTCTTCGACGGTCTTCCACTCATTCCACAGGATGCCGATCAGGTTGCGCATCGTCGGCGTCAACGCGTTCTCTGCGTTCTCCAGAACATCCGCCATGGCCGCCTTCAGCTTCGCCGGCTTCTGCGCAAACACCATGCCACGTTCCAGCAGAAAAGCCCGTATCTGGTTGATGACCGCCGTGCGTCGGGAGACAAGCCGGTCACGAATCCGGTGCATCGCCTGCAGGTCGAGCTGGTCATCGGTCTTGATCGGAACGAAGCGCATGTTCTTGCGCTCGACAGCCTCGGCGATAGCCTCCGCATCCACAAAGTCGTTCTTGTTCGACTTCACAAAGGGCTTCACGAACTGCGCCGCGATCAGCCGTACATCGTGGCCCTGCTGCTTCAAGGCCCGCCCAAGGAAGTGCGCTCCAGAACAGGCCTCAAGGCCAATCAGCGAAGTCTGCATGTTCGCCGTAAATACCAGCAGTTGCTTCTGTGTGAACTTCTTCTTCACCAGCACCTTGCCCGAAGCGCCCAATGCAACAAGGTGAAACGTCGTCTTACCCAGGTCAATGCCTACCGAACGTATCTGCATGTCGATGATCCTCCTCTGAAACCGCTGCTTCCATCCTCCGCCTCGGCGGAGGGTTACAGCGGCGGACCATCTCATTAGTCGACTTCCCATTCCGCAGCCACCAGATTTAGTCTGACCGTGGAATTCACAGAGTCCTGGTCCATGTCATGCAAAGCGGATGGAGCGTCCACTTCATCTCGCCGGACGGCAAAACACGTACCGGTCCATGGCTTCTGCATGACAGCCACGATGAGGTGTTGAAGATCCTCGAGTCGTGCGATATCAACCTGAAGAGCTCGAGGAACACCACAGCGCGATCCGGCGCTGGGGGTGTAACTCGGCAGTAGTATAGCTGACCGACACCAGGCTCGCCGCGCTCATCAAACGAGGCGAGCGGTGGCCCTGGAACGGCTACGAGCCGCGTCAGATGAAGGAGGCAGGCAAGTATCCACCTGAACGGCTGACGCTGGCCAATGTTCGAAGAGCAGCAGCAAAGAAGGCTCAGCAGGTGCATTACCCCCATTTTCATTCGTCGTTGTGACCGAAGATCATGAACAACTCATCCCATTTCTCGGCAAGTTGGGGGCTCGTAATTCCCCAAACCCCGTTTTGCGTGGATTGGCAGACAATTCAGTTCACAGAAGCATCGAGTCATTGGCACTGTTCCTCTGTTCGCAGAGGCGCGAGAATGAAGCACAACTAGAGGCCTGGATCGGAACAAAGTGAGTTCTGATGGAGTCTAAGGAAGGGTATGCGCCTAGTCTCCATGAAGTAAAGAGACAGCGCGATGCGCTAATGGCTCAACTTGCAGTCGTTTTGATAGGAGCCCAGATAGTGTCTTTTGCGGCTTTCGAGCCGAGGGGCAATTCTATTCCTAGAGCCTATTGATGAAAGCTGACAGATTCGAGAAAAATGCCTTGATTTTGTCTAAGTCCCGTCTCCATTCCGGCAAGGTTTGTATGGCGTTTATGAGGAAGTCGGAAATCCTCAATAGTATTGCCTGAAACAATGCCGTAGCCTGATTCATCAAATGGATAACTGCATCTTGGGTCTCCTGATCCTCGTTTTCAGCTAGCTGTTTTGCCTTGTCGTATGACGCGGTCAAATTATTAGTAACCATCTTGCGCGCTTCGTCGAATAACTGATCTACAACTACACTAAATTGATCAACGTCATTGGAACTTTGCAGGGCTAGTGTCGCTTGTGTGAGTCGAGCTTGAATGGCATCTGCGACCTGATGAGTCAAACCCAACACTGTTGATCTCAACTGAGCCACAACATCACTCGTGGAGGCGTTGAGGGATTTCTTTCGTTTCGTGGTACTTCCAACCGAAGCCTTGAAAGCGGTGCGCTGGGCATCCAGGGTTGCCGCAAAATCACTCATGGTCCTGGTCCTTTCGGGGTGAAGGTTGTGGGTCCTGTCCGTGCCTAGGAACGGACACGCTGAGGGAGAAAGCGGAGAGGAACCAAACCTTTCGCACAGCGATCATAGTTCTTGCCCTTGTAACAGGTAGTACATCTGTCCTTAATTCAATGAACACTCTTACAAGGTTCGTTAGTTTGTTACTGAGTGACGGCCGCATGACGACTGGAATTCGGCTTGCGATATGCTTGAGAGCCGTATCTTGGCTTCATCATCGACGCAAAACATATGCCTTGATATACAACTTTCGCCCGCGGAGGAGGTCGCCGATAGCGGGACAGGTCCCTGATTGAGCTGTTCAGATCGATTCTTGCCTTCGGCAGGTTGCCGAAGAACCGGCAATTGATTCGTTACGGCCTTGTCAAAGAGCGCAAATCGCCGATTCAGTCGTCGCGGTTTAAATCCTAGATTTGGAGTTCTTGGCGAATCACGGGCATCGGAAAATTATCCCGACGTGCCTGCGAAGTCGGGTTATCGGAAACTCCGCACTGGGAGTTTGGATAGGATTGTTAGATAAAGGTGTTATGTCTGACGACGAAAAGCCCATGACTGATGAAGAGCGTCGCGCCTTTCTGGAGAAATGGCAGCAAGACAATCTCGCGAGCATGACTCCGTTTAAGCGGTATCTCTATGACATCGGTTTGTTCGACGACGTGATCCGGCCTGAGATTACTGCCGAAAACGTCATTCTTGAACCGGTCGACCTCTGCATCGATGTAGGTTGCGAGGAATGTATTGGCTACTGGAAGAGCGATGGGCAGGTTACCTATTGCACCCACGAATGCGACACGAACTTCAAAGCGACAGAAGTGCCCTATAACCATTGCAGCTACAAGGGCCGCGCAAATTGCCCTGAGGTCGTACCGTCAGTGCGTAGTGGTGTCACACTGCACCTGCGCACACCATCGGCTCGTGCAGTAAATCTCTATCTCAGCATGATCGTGTCGCCAGAGATGGCGCGGCCCGTTGTCGAGAAGCTGAGGGCAGGAGAGACTGTGGAGTTCCCGAACCGCTACGAACTTGGAGAGGTGATGAGGCGGTTCGGTGGAAGCTGGAAAGATTGAAACCAAAAGTCCGCTTAATACGACTCTTTGGCCGACATGTCCAAAGTTGATTTGGATTCCATCCCGCCCCTGGGCTCAACAAGTGGAATAAACTCGTCAACCGTAATTGTCGGATCGTTCTCTTCAAGGACTCTCTTGATGTCGGCGATAAGCTTATCCATACAGAGGTGGATGCGCTTAGTGGGACGGCTGTTGTTCCTCAGGAGTGTTTTGGAGGGCCTCATTCACTTTTGCCAAGAGGCGTTCCGGATCAGCAGCCGCCTCGTCTGGAGCGGGAATCACCGCCGATAGCGGTAAGACATTCAGCACCCGCACATCCACATACAGTTCGCGTGCCGTACGAGAGATCTTCTCTCGCTGTTCCAGTCTTACCGTGTGACAGAAGACAACAAGATCAAAACGTTCGTGACGTAAGATTTTCAGTGCCTCGTCGGCGGAAGCAGCTACTACGGACGCACCCGTCAGTCTAAGGACTGATGCCCTTATAGTTCGGAGGGTTGAGTCATTTCCAACTTGAAGAATTGAGCGCATGGCCTTCCCTCATAGGGAAGCCATAATTGTGGCGGGAGGCAAAATGCCCGGGCGCATATACGGTTGGCTGGATCGACAGTACGCCTTCCCAAGCACAAAGTCGATGATTTCCCTTCTGCCTCTTGGAACTAGAACATCTCATCAGGCCATCAAAGCAGAGTTACTCAATAGCGCGTAGACTCATCGCCATGCGAGCACTCGTCAGGTCCACAAACCGTTTGGCAGAGATCGGCTCAGAAATTGATGCGCTTAAGGTGAAGATTATGGGGTTGACGAACGATGGCAGCGTTCCGCCTCGGGCTTTGATTGAATTGCGAGTTCTGAAACTCGAACTTGTAGACCTGCAAACTGAGTACCGGAACGAGGTCGCCGGATTACCGATGTAGCTAATAGCCGTACAAAATAGCTGTCCGTGACCGAGAGACCGGACTTCAACTCTAGCTACCCTATTTAGCTATCTAATGTCTAAGGTCGCGAGTAGTATCAGAAGTGGATCGCGGTTTACCGTACTTGCACTGACAGACATCCCCACCCCTCCGAGCCGCCGGATTGTATGGTCTCCGCCAGAGCCAAACTCCATTCGCTGGAGAATCTTCATGCCGATTGCTGTATGCCCGAAACAAAAAGAGATGCATGCGCTAGTCATAAGCGCATATCGCCGTTTAGCTGATCTCGATATCTTCCCCCATACTGCACAGGACCTATTCTTCGCGAAAGACCACGTATTGCGGATGAATAGAATCGTCTCCACCCACTGCCGCGAATGCGATGAATGCAATGGCACGGTGATCATAGAGCCAAATTTCCTAGCCGGCCCGCACCGTATTCAGTGATTTCAAAGCAGTTGAGATCTTCGTCAATTTCAAACATGAGCAGCAACGGAAGCTGAAGTGCGAGCCTTTGGATGCCTAACAGACGAAAGCCGTCGAAGAAGGCCGAGTCTATCGACATCAGTGTTAAGTTGGCTGAAGCCTTGGCTGAGAACCCGAGACTTGAGAAGCACCATTCTCACGAGGCTCCGCAGGTAGGGGACACAGTGTGCATCGGCAGCGGAGAGGCCGAATACCCCTTAGCTATGTGAGTCCGGGCGGGAGAGATGTAAATCTCGATATTCCCGGAACTAATCTCGAACGCTTTCGCGTCGCCGTCGATGATCTGACTGTCGCGGATCAAGCTCCACATCAGCCAAAAGAACCGGCAAAGCCAGCGATTGATACGGAAGACGTCCACGAGCATCTGGTATCTGCCCAGCACAGCACCATGCATCATTTCGAAGGTGACATAGCGGTCCTGAAGAGATATTTGAAGGGCAAAGGCATTTCTTCCGACACCACTAATGAACTGGACGATCTCCGCATGGATCTTGAAGACAGGTGGGGCGGTGCTATCGAATCGATCATGGACAAGCTGGGGCGATAGATTTACGGGGCTTCCAGAGTGGTAGGCTTTGGGGGCTCGGAGGAACGATGACTTTCATTGAAATCGAAGGCACTTTTATAAACGTTCAGCACATAGTCGCAATCCGGCCCATGGAGGTAAATGGACACCCCGGTAGCGTGGTCAGCCTGAGCGAAGGTAAAGGGATTGCCGATCCACGCCCACCAGATGTGATCGCGAACTTGATCAATAGAGATCAGGTCAGGTAGACGTTTATGTGGCGGCCGCTACTACGGACGCTCAGACAAGCAGAAGATCTGCGGAAGCGTTCCATGCAACGCAGGTCGCTGACTTTCCTCTGCCTCCATCGGACTACTACGTAGCTCCCAGTACGACGCAGCCCATCATCCGTGCGAATCGTGACACAGGCGAACGTGAACTGGTGCAACTGCGTTGGGGGCTGGTTCCCTACAACACGAGAAGTCTCGCAGACCTCAAAGGCAAATCCACCATTAATGCCAGGGCAGAAACCATCACCTTCGTTGGTGGTCACAGCCGTTCAAGAAGCGGCGATGCCTGGTCCCTCCATCTGGCTTTTACGAATGGACCCATGAGGATCCAAAGAACAAGCGTCCGTTCGCCTTCGACCTAAGTAATGCGAAGATGATGGCCTTCGCCGGACTCTGGGACGCTTGGAAAGATCCAGCCAATGGGAAATGGCTTCAGACCTACACCATCATCACCACCGATGCCAACGAACTCATGATTCCAGTTCATAACCGCATGCCCGTCATCCTGCATGAGAGCGAATTCAACCGCTGGCTTGATCGTGACGCGTCTCACCAGCCGCCGATCGACCTGCTGAGACCTTTCCCCTCTGACGAGACGCAGGCCTTTCCGGTCAGCAAGGACGTGGGAAACGTTCGAAATAACCTCGCTGATCTGCTGAATAGCAGTTTTAGTCAGTTGCACAAGTGATAAGCATGGCGGCATGCAAACCGGGTTCGTACTCATCTTTCTCCCGCCATATGCTTGGAGGGTTGTCCAGTATAGTGGCGACACGGTCACGGATGAGGAGAGCTTCAGCCCGAACGGAGAGAACAAGGATGTCCTCAAATGGCTCATGGAGCGTTATTACCTGACCGAATCTCAGGCCAATGACGTCCATCAATTGCTGGTCAATCACCAATCCACGATTGGACCCGTATGCGCTCCGCTCATTGAAAACAACTAATGCCGGACTAATCACTATCCTTTACCTCTTCCTTTACTGTCTAATCTGAAGAGGAGAGCTGGGAGAACGATAAAGGCGACTACGAGACCCGCACCGAATGGCACCGCGTCTTTGCCTGGAGCAATCTCTCCGAATTCGCCAAGACCCTGCAGAAAGGGCAGCTCATCACCCTCGAAGGCACCCTCCGGTATCGCGAGTACGAGGAAGAAGTCCATGGGCTCACGATCAAGCTGATGCGGATCGAGAGCTTAGATCTGGGGCGGCGAGGGTCTCATACACAGCGAGGAGAAGCACCCGGGATAAGGTGGAGTAACTTCGGCACCGGACAGCAGGCTCGAATTTGTCAGCTGTCATTCGACGAGAATCAGGCCGAAGCCTGGAAGCGTGACTGGGTGCAGACGGATATAGCCATCAGTCTCGTTCATCGAGGAAAGCCTTCCTAAAGTTATTATCCGGTAGAGGCGCTTCGGGAGTCGGAGTCTTCGACCCTGCTCTTCTCCACTAGATCGTAGATTTCATCTGTCTCCCGTACACGCATCGATCATCAGTTCGGAGTCAGTTGGAACGGGTCTGTCGTAATCGATAAAGTGAGGCCTGTGATTACGCTAATACTGAAGCACCTCAACGTACCGATCACAGCCACAGATGGTCAGAGTTCATCAAATCTCCGACTTAAAGTGCACGGCCCTCCGCTCGGCGGAGGACCGTATTCAATCGGTAACAATATTACTTCACAGGAGCGATAGCATCTTTAGCTGCCTTGGCGACGCGAAACTTCACCGCCGTTTTTGCTTTGATCTTGATCGACTCACCTGTCTGAGGGTTGCGGCCGATTCGAGCCGCACGCTGAGCTTTGACCAGCTTCCCAAGTCCGGGAATGGTGAACTCGCCATTCTTCCTGGTTTCCTGAAGCGCTGTCTCGGCCAGAAGATCAAAGATGGCAGCGGTCTGCTTCGACGTCCACTCCAGTTTTTCCGCGATAAACCGCACAAGCTCCGCCTTTGTCATCTTCTTTGCCGCCATTGTCTTCTTCGCAGGAACTGCAGCGGACTTCTTAGCTACTGGTGTAACAGTCTTCTTTGCTGGAGCCTTCTTCGTTGCCATGGAACCCTCATTTCAATGATTGGTGATTAGGAGCGTTTCGTCGCTACTTCTTTGTAGAGATTCTCTTCGTCGAAATAGAAGGGACTTCTTTCAGAGGTGACAGGTGAGTTGTGACTGAAGCACCGAGTTCACGCGTCTCTTCAGTCGTCAGCATCTTGGGAGAGGAGATTGCTGCGGGAGCTTTAGGCATTGCACCATTCTCCGTGGCTAAGCGGTCCATCCGGGATCCGCGAGCTTCTCTCATTCTGCACGCAAGGCCTCTATCAATCCACGTGCTGTCCTTACAATCTCCTGATGACGTTTGGATCAGTGACGCCGGGTGAGATCAAGTCCTTTGGTATCGAGGTGGACGCGGTAGACACTGCTGGACGCCGTGATATAGAGAGTCTGCCAGTCGGCGCCGCTCCAACCACAGTTGCTCACGCGCTCTGGTACATGGATGGTGGCGATGTGTTTGCCTTCTGGGGAGATGATCCAGATGCCTCCGGGGCCGGAGCCATAGAGGTTGCCCTTAACGTCGACCTTGATGCCGTCTGGGCCCCCGACGCCGGGCGCACCTTTGGCGCTGAGGAGTACCTTGCCTGTCACTTTCAGAGTTATTTGGCGTAGTTTTGATTGCGTTGCATTTGGACAAAGTCAGAGCCGGTGGAGCACGTCAACCGGGCCTAATATCGACGTGACTTGTCACGCTGTACTCAAATCGCGGATTTTGGTCAGTCACACTTAGATACTGCACTCAAATCGCGGATTTTTGAGGCGTGTATGTATTCAAATCGCGGAAAGAGTGCGGGGCCGGAGACCGCACGAATCATTCTTTTAGAGAACTACTCGCGAGCGCTGAGGTGTAGCGTTGATCGCTATTTGTCGTAGTGTTTCAGAATTATTTGTCGTATCCGGCGTCATGCGGGCCCAATCACGAGGCTGTCGCGCGCCGCTTCGACGACTCCGGTCGAGACCAGATGAAGGTTGTTAACGTTGAGAACGCGCTCGATCTGAGTGAGAAGTCGGGTCAAAAGCCTGAAGTTTCCGCCGGTCATTCGTATGAGGCTCGCTATCACTTCCGGGACCAGTTGTTCGTCCGGAAGAGTGACGCCGGCAGGCGTCCATCTGTTTTCCAGCAGCTCTTGCACTTGAGTAGCGTCGAGGGGGCGGAACTCATGGACGAATCCGATGCGCGAATAGAACTGGGGAAATCGGGCCACGTGCTTCGTCAAAGATCGACCTCATTTGCTCGAGGCTGTTCATCTGGAGACGATCGGCCTCATCCACCAAGATCAAAGTGGTCGGATCCGACACTGCCCGCTCTTTGGCTTGCTTCACCGTATCCGCAAGGGACAGTTCGCACTCAGTCCACTCCAACTCAAAAATCAATCTGCGCCAGCGATGGCAATCTCACTGCCATCTCGAACGTGGTGCAGCAGGCCATCCATAGTGTCGATCGAACCCTCCCCATAAGTCGTGTCTCCACTCTCGACGAGCAGGTTTCGCGTACGCTACTGTGGACTGCGGGAGGAGGTTAGCGGCGATCAGTGACAATTTTCTATCTTCTCCAAGCTTTGAGCGGTGACGGACTGGGTGGGTACAGAAGTGGATTCGGTAGAAGCTCTCTTCGATTCTTTCAGGGTACTTAGATCATCCGGGCAGCAAACGATGTCTAACGGCTGAAGCGACGTTGTGCATTAAGCGCGTTTGAGCTTTGGTGGATAATGCGAAGACACCCCCCTGATGACACTCGGAACTATTTCGCGAAGGTGCTTTTCGAACTCCAACAGATGTTGCGCACGTCCCTTGTCCCGGAGCCACACGGCTTCAAACGAGATTCGTATCTCTCGACCGACTTTGTCTTTAATTAGATGGGCCGCGAGCGGATTCCCCGTGATCTTGGATTGAGGGAGGATCACTGCTCCAATCTTTAATACGGCCCACTCCTCTAGTACCTGATATCCCATCGCCTCGCCAGGATATTCGTTCAGCTTGCGTCTTTGACTACGAAATAGCGCTCGTGTCGCCCGGGCTAGACCACATGCGTCCGGAACCATGACATAGGTCTCGTTTGAGATATCGCTGATCTGAACGGCTTCTGGACGTGCCCGCCCCGGAGAAGATGCTCCCGAGGGAATGAAGAGAAGGGGTTCGTCATAGAGCGGCGTGGCAAGCCAGCGATCCTTGTGAGCATCCGCTACACCGAAAACGTAATCTAGGAGGCCGGCATCTAGCATACGGTAGAGATCGGCCATGTTCATCTCTCGAAGCACTACGTCGATCTTCGGATGAACGCGGCGGAACGGTTCAAGCATGATTCCCAAGAGTGCCGTATTCAGCAAAGGTGAAGTGCCGATGCGTATGAGCCTCTGCGCGGGTTGTAGAAATGCTTTTGCCTGACTTAGGAGTGTGGCTTGTGCATTCAGCACATCATTCACGTAAGGCAGGAGATGAGCGCCGAAAGGGGTCAAGCGAACCTTACGGGTCGTCCGCACAAAAATACGTTCGCCCAGCTCATCCTCCAACTGAGCGATGCCGTTGGACAGTGTAGGTTGCGTGACGTGACATTCGGCCGCAGCAGCGGTGAAGGAACTCTTGGATGCCACTGTGCTCACGAAACGAAGCTGGCTACTGTTCATAAGCATTCATTCTAACCGTGAATGAGTGATATGCGAAAAGACAATTTATCTTATTAGTGTTCGAGCACTAAAGTCGAAGTTGTGCTGAGGCGCAGTAAAGCCGCTTCAGACAAGGAGAAATCATGGTCTATTTGGAAATCACCCTCGATGTTGCAGTTAAGAATCGCGGTGCAGCCGGAGCGATTTACACGAAGTACAAGCAGCCGTTCCTAACACAGGCAAAGGGCGCCAAGTCCAAGGATCTGCTCGTTCGCGATGAAGACGTGCAGGTTCTTCACGGCTTCGACACCATCGAAAATGCCAAGGCATACCTGAGCACCGATCTCTTCACAAGCGATGTGGTCGGCGGCTTGAAGCCTCTGCTTCAGGCTGCGCCCGATGTCCGCATCTACGAGGTTGCCTAGTTGCAGGCTCTCCCGAGAGTTGTTCTCGGGAGAGCACTAGCACCCAGACAACTCGCGCCCTTCCACACCCCGATGTCCCTGCAACAGGATCGATCACCAGCGTTACTAAAAAGCATGATGCCAGCTATTGCAATAGTCGGGGGAGGAATCAGCGGACTCTACGCTGCTCATTTGCTGAACAAGCATAGTATTCCTTTCCTCTTGCTTGAGGCTCGTGAACGGCTTGGAGGCCGCGTCTTGTCCGTTTCCTCCGAAGGAGTTTCGGACGACCCCACCGTTCGATTCGACCTTGGTCCGTCTTGGTATTGGCCTAATCTCCAACCCCGGATGCGGCGACTCATCAATGAACTTGGTCTCAAAGAGTTTCCTCAGTATGAGAACGGTGACCTCCTCGTAGAGCGTTTTCGCTTAGAACAAATCCATCGAGTCCAAGGCTTCGCATCAGGCAATACATCGTTTCGGATTGCCGGCGGGATGGCCGCTGTAATTGATGGACTTGCGAGTTCACTCCCGACTCAGGTTTTGCGATTGGGAACTCAGGTGATTCACGCTGAGAGACACCTCGATACACTTCGTCTTCACGCCTTGGACCCTCAAGGGACGATTA
Source organism: Edaphobacter sp. FHG110511_03 (assembly GCF_059115365.1). Taxonomy (NCBI): domain Bacteria; kingdom Pseudomonadati; phylum Acidobacteriota; class Terriglobia; order Terriglobales; family Acidobacteriaceae; genus Edaphobacter; species Edaphobacter sp. FHG110511_03. Next base: position 26,191 of record NZ_JBZYWL010000015.1, read on the forward strand.
TGGCTATCGAAGTTCCTTTCGCCCTGTTTGCACTACCTCCTCGGCTCATGACTCACAACATGCATTTTTCGCCGCCTTTGGCGGGCGATTTCAAGAGCCACGCTGCAGTGGTTCCAACATGGATGGCGGCCCAAGCCAAGTTTGTCGCAGTGTACGACCGCGCTTTTTGGCGGGAACAAGGTCTCTCGGGGTCTGCGCAAAGCATGCTCGGACCGTTAGGTGAAATCCACGACGCCTGCACCTCGAATGGCTCTGCCGCACTCTTCGGTTTCATCGGAATACCCCATAAGGAAAGACAGTCGTACGGTACTCGCCTTCGTGGTGAGTGCATTGCCCAGCTGGTCCGAATCTTTGGATCTAAGGCGGAGCTTCCCATCGAGATCTTCATACAAGATTGGGCGAGTGAATCTTTGACCGCAACCGCCGCCGATGTTCGATCTGGCAATGGTGCTCATCCAGACGGTAGGGCACTCCACGCCACGCTTGGAGACTGGACGAAGTGGATAGGACTGGCCGGAAGCGAAATGGCAAGTGAGCATGCAGGCTACCTGGAGGGTGCATTGGAGGCGGCAGAAACTTCTGTAGCAAATTTTCTCACGTAGTCAGATGCCTTCTCAGACAATGCCACACGCGGGGATTCGTAGCTGAAACAGTAACCACAACTCGCAAATAGGAGTCCATATGCCCATCAACGACAACGTACTCATCTCTTCTCGATCGGATTACTCAGTTCACAAAACCCTTTTCGATGTCAGTAAGGAACGAAAGCGAAAACAACTTCAGATTCTCGGTATTACGTTGCTCGCACTCATAGCTCTCGCAATCTTTGTTTGGCTGATCGCAACTCTCAAAGACATTTCTTCATTCTGCATTAGCGGCTAAGCGCATAACGCTACGAAGACAGGTATTGAGTGGGACGGGACGCATTTCATGTAAAGAGTAGATCTGTTCTCTGCGTAGACGTGGCTCCCATCTTTGTCGAATGAAGCAGACCTGCCCGCGATGGTGCTCAGCACGCTCTCCCAGTAGTGAATGCCCCAAAGGCAGATACCGTCCCGGCGAATGAGCCGATGTTCACCGGGCAGAAAGTCGATGTAGAACTTTGCTGGGTCACGAGGACGCCGGATTTCAATCGCGGCTTGTGATTGGGCAGTTATCCAGGCAGCAAGCGGTGAACTGCCAATTGCTCTGTGAGCCCGGCCATGGTAGATCTGGACGATCTGCAAAGTCAGCCATCGTTTCAGCTCGCGCATTGTGAGCGCGGCGCGACCCTCGGACGGATAGTGCCCCCTGTATGAGCGCCGGTGCAAAACTAGGCCACAGTGCGGCGCGTGAGCGGTGCTCTGCGGCGGAGTAGAAGTAGTCCACCGCCGGAACGTGGTCCGTGAGCATTTGCCATGCAGGCATGGTTCATGGAACACCGGAGGGATGTTCGAGGTGGAGATTCACGGACGTGTACGGTGAGCTGTTCGAGTCGAGGGCAAGAGTCAGCGTGCGGTAGCCAGGGAGTTTGGGCTTTCGCGTGAGACGGTACGGAAGATGCTGCAGTACGCGGTGCCGCCCGGCTACCAGCGTCAGCAGCCGATCAAGCGGCCCAAGTTGGGGCCATGGTTGGGTGTCATGGACGCCATTCTGAGCGACGACCAGCAGAGGCCAGTCAAGCAGCGGAACACGGCGAAGCGGACCTTCGAGCGGCTCAAGGAAGAGCACGGTTTCACGGGCGGCTACACGATCGTGAAGGACTTTGTGCGCGGCGAACGACTGCGCACCCGGGAGATGTTTGTGCCGTTGACGCATGCACTGGGTGAGGCGCAGGTGGACTTCGGCGAAGCGCTGGTGGTGATTGCCGGCGTGGAGCAGAAGGCGCACTACCTGGCGATGGATCTGCCGCACTCGGACGACTGCTTCGTCGTGGCGTTTCCGGCCGAGACCACCGAGGCGTTTCTCGAAGGCCACGTGCGAGCGTTTGCGTACATCGGCGGCGTGCCCATCCAAAGCAGCGTGGAACTCAGAGGTCAACGAAAGAGGTGGATGAGACCTCTTGATCTCATCCACTCAAGCCGACGACTACTCGTCGTCGGCTCCATCCGAAGGATCATCTGCAGTTTCAACTTTCGAGAGCCGCTTTATGCTGATGGCATGAACCTCAGCAACGCGATGCTTGACGGTAAGCCCGTGAACTTCTTCTTCGTAATCGCGGTACCGTAGGGTGCCTTCCATGGTGATGAGCTGCCCCTTCTGGAGGGTCTTGGCGAATTTGGAGAGGTTGCTCCAAGCAAAGATGCGATGCCATTCGGTGCGGGTCTCGTAGTCGCCTTTGTCGTTCTTCCAGCTTTCCTGGGTTGCGATGTTAAGGACAACGAACTCTTTGTTGTTCTGAGTGGTTTTGGCTTCTGCCTTCTGTCCGAGGCGGCCGATGAGGATGACTTTGTTGAACATGGTGTATAGCTCCGTTTCTTTTGGTTTGTCCGCTGTCTGCGGTACATGCTTGCCCAACGGGTGTGCCGTCGCGACCCACTCCCTCGGCGACTGGATAGAATCTGCGGAAGGGGACCACAGCTTGCCTGGGGGCAGGAGTCCGCACCTCCTTGAAAGGCGCGCAGCGGGTTCTGGGAAGGAGAGCGTGCGTCCGAAGGGCGGGGGTGTCTTGAGCGCGGCACGCTGAACGCAGATAGAAAGGCAAAACCGGAAGGGAGCTGCCCTGTTCGACGGGCTTACCTCATGACGCGAGTAGCAAATGCCAGCTCAGAAACTCGAAGAGTCAATCACAAAGCAACAGTGGAGAACGAGAACGATAACGGGACTTGAAGCACCGATGCTTATCGTTCGGTCCATATCCTCGCCTTCGCCTTGTTCTCCGGATGTAGGCAGCTCGTTTTGTAGGGCTGGAATCGCGAGAGAGGAACCGCAGGATTAGTTAGGCTTTCATTTGACGCGAACATTCTGTGAACTGCAGCTCTCAACTCCAGTATGATCGGCCATCCCGAAGTTACCGCCCAGAAACCGGCCGAGAGGGTCACCTTCTAGCTCGTCCTGCTTAAGTCAGCGAGCTCCGCCGAGAGAAGTTCCTTCTCGCTTGAATGATTTTGCGGGAAAAGAGGTCAAGGGGAAAAACCGAAGGGGTTTGTCCCCTTGCGCGCTCGCTTCAGGGGCCGCATTGCGGCGGTTCACTCTGAAGCGGGCGGCATCTGGTTATGCGTCCAGCATGAGGAGGACGGTGCGAACGCTTGTACCTGCGCCCATAAAAGTATCTGGAGGTAACTCTTCCCAGATACCGCCGTGCGCTTCAACGAGGGGCCTTAGCTTGTCGTTCTGCCTCGGGCCGTTGGCACAGATGGCGACGAGTCGGCCTCCCGGCTTCAACATCTTCAAGGCGTGCATAATGTGCTTGATATCGTCTGCGTTCGCAAACGGAGGATTCATAACAATGCGGTCGAACGTTCCTAGATCGCCGTTGCACTCCAGGAAATCGGCCTGCCGTGTGTCATCGACACAATCAACCGTGCGGAGCCGGTGAGCCATATTGCAATTCAGCTCAACCGCTGTGATCGCATAGCCGTGAGCATTGCGGCGAATCGCATCAATGATTCGGCCTGTTCCTGCGGAGGGTTCTAAAACCTGTTGCCCTGGGCGAATGTCCGCAAGCGCGACCATACGGTCTGCCAACTCGGGCGGAGTGGGGAAGAGTTGCGGAACGGCTACGATCACGACGCCCTGAGCGGCGGTCTTCTTCATTTCGTGCAGTTCATCGTGCGACGGGATGCGCTCGTCATGCTGGCGTGGTGTGTGCGGTGTCGGGACTGGGTTTTGCGCCTTCAGGTCGTGCGCCATCGTTGCAAGCGTCTCGGCGGCGGTGGGCTCCGGTGGGGTCAACGGAGCTTGTTTCGTGGGTGGATCGATGCGCTTGGCGTCGGTGAGATAGACAGAAACAGTCTTCCAGTTTCCGCCCCATGTCGAGCGGGTGCGGTGGGCTCCATGGGTATCAGTCGCGGCGTGAGTCGTAGACTGTGGAACGTCGGACATCTTCTTTCGCTTCCATTCGTCCGTCGTCATGTGCTTGAAGCCGTCGCCGGGATAGTTGCACATTGGGGGGAGCTTGCTTGCTGCCTTGACGGCTGCGGTCTCCTCGGGCTTCGGTGCCTGATAATCCTTGACGCTCTCGATATCGGCTTTGTATTTGCTCCCGTAGAAGTAACGGCGGGGTGTAGTGGTTAGGCTGCTGATGGCGTCGCCGGTCTTGTTGATCTTCAGAATTACAAGCCACTCATCGCCAACAAAAACTTTGCCCCCAACTTCAAAGTGGAAGCGGTCGGCGACGAGCCCTCCAGTCTCCCCAAGCATTGCTTTCTCGTAAGCGATACGGTTCGTATAGTGGTCGATCCAGCGGTCATAAGTGGGGATGACACGAGGGGAAGACTCGAGAGCAACCGCTAGAACCTCGTCCAAGGTACGGGTTGCATAGAGATTCGGATAGCTGCCCTGTAAGGCGTCGTAGGCGCTCGGGGTGTGCTGAAAGTCTTCGCGGTCGCCTTCCTTGCGTGGCATGTGTACATGGCACATCCCAGCGATGCGAAGAGCAACCTTAGCCTGGAGTTCCTTGTCTGGTTCGTTGGCGCATTCAGTCCAGAGTTTTAGCCACATCTCGGCCTCTTGTTTGTTGCGCTCCTGCTTGCGCTTGTCTGCTTCCAATCCCTTGATGCGGCGATGGCGGACGCCAGGAAGCGCCTTATACTTCGCGTGGTGGAGCGCTCCTGCAGCGCGTTGTTCCCAGTAACGGGCGGTCTGCCACATCTGGACCGTCTTCCTCATGCCGTTCTCGATGCGCTCGGCGTCCTTCCGGGCGTGACGTTCGCTGTGGTGGCCGACGAGAATAGGCTGACCAAACGGGATACTGTCGGCGATGCGGTGGACGGCATCATGTGCGCGCTGCGCGTCTTCGATACGGCTCTCTTTATAGTCGCCGAAACGGTCGGCGCGTTCCTCGGCGCGGTCTACTAGACTTCTGTCTTCGTCGTCGATCGCCCCAACCATCTCAATAAGCAAATCCTCGCGGCTGGGTGTCCACATCGGCGCGACGAATAGGTCTTGCTTCGGTGCCCAAATGAAACCGGCTGCCTTCACGCGAGCATATGTCTCGCGGTCGAGGCGGGTTGTGGAGTAGAGACGGAGTTTGTTGTCTTCGGGGGAATAGGTAGCGGTGTAGCTCATCGGGTTTTCTCTCCTTCGGGTCGTATGGTGTGGTGGGGGCAGTGCTAGATGAGGCCTGCAGCTCGCATGAAGGAGGGGCAACCCTGGGAGCATGTGCCATCCGGTTCTACTTCGCAATGCTCGGTACAAAGTGCGAGTGCGTTCGCGTCGCCAACATCACCTCTTCGGCCATAGCCTCAAAGGTGCGTCCTTCTTGTTTCAGCATTTCGGTCAAGCTGATGCGGTAGGGATTTGTTGTTGTGTTGCTCATGGGTAGTTCCTCCGTTTTGGATGGCCGTGCTGTGTTTGCTAACAAACACGCCTTGGCCCTGGCCCACGCCAGCGGAGGCGGCAAGTGCAAGAGGAGGGTTCCCTACCTGGAATGCAATGGAGGGCGCCACAAGCGGTCTGCACAAGCGCAGCGCGGAAGATTAGGGTGCCTCTTGCGCGCGCCAGAGGCAGAGCCTCTCAGCGTACTTAGCACTTGCATTACAAAACAGACCGGAGACATGGTTTACAGCGAAGCGAACCCTAATTGTTCCTCAGCTTGGTCGGACGCACGATGATGCGGTATGCCCTGGAAAGAGAGCCGTATCGTGGATCAACTAACTTTCAAATTTAATTACTTTCCCAGGTGGCCAATAACAAACCTTGTCGTAGTATTGGTGCCGAAGATAATAGCCATTCCAAGATCCGGCAATTTGAGCGTTTGAAAATCCCGTTCTTGTCCCATCGTGATTGATTGCAGCATTGGCTCTCACTAAAAAGGAGAAGATGACTATGGGGAAACTTCGCAGCATTACGCGGTGGGGCATTATTATCTTTTGCGCTCTGGGAGCTTTGCTGCCGACTCAGAGAGCCAGCGCACAAGCAAAGAAGCCCAACATCCTCGTCATCATGGGTGACGACATCGGCTGGTACAACCCCAGCATCTACAACCGTGGCGACATGGGCTACAGCACACCCAACATCGACCGCATCGGCAAGGAAGGCGGTCTCTTCCTGAGTTGGTATGGCCAGCAAAGCTGCACCGCTGGACGCGCGGCTTTCATCACCGGACAATCTCCCATCCGCACCGGACTCACGAAGGTCGGTCTCCCGGGAGCCCCGCAAGGTCTTCAGCCTCAGGATCCCACGGTCGCCGAGGTTCTAAAGCCACTCGGCTACGCGACGGGGCAGTTCGGCAAGAATCATCTCGGAGATCGCGATGAGATGCTTCCCACCAATCACGGCTTCGATGAATTCTTCGGCAATCTCTATCACCTGAATGCAGAGGAGGAGCCGGAAAATTCTGACTATCCCAAGGATCCTGCATTCGCCAAGAAGTTCGGTCCACGAGGAGTGATTCACTCCTATGCCGATGGAAAGATCGAAGATACGGGCCCGCTGAACGTGAAGCGCATGGAGACCGTGGATGATGAGTTCGCGGATGCCGCCATTTCCTGGATGGAAAAGCAAGCAAAGTCGAACAAGCCCTTCTTCTGCTACTTCAACTCCACGCGAATGCACGTCTTTACGCATCTCAAATCTGCATCCGTCGGCAAGACCGGGATCGGGCTTGAAGCCGACGGCATGGTCGAGCACGATGCCCTTGTAGGCCGGCTGCTCAAGAAGCTGGATGATCTCGGCGTCGCGGACAACACGATTGTCGTCTACACCTCAGACAACGGCACAGAGGTGATGAGCTGGCCTGACGGTGGTTCCACTCCCTTTCACGGTGAAAAAGCCACGGGCTGGGAGGGCGGTTTTCGCGTACCTACGCTCATCCGGTGGCCCGGAGTCATCAAGCCGGGCACCGTCTTCAACCAATTCTTCGCTCACGAAGACTTCATTCCTACCTTCGCTGCCGCCGGAGGCAATCAGGATATCGTTGCCCAGTGCATGAAGACTTGTAAATTGGGAAGCAAGTCGTTTCACGTGCATCTTGACGGCTACAATCTAATGCCGTTCTTCAAAGGAGACGTGAAGGAGTCACCGAGGAACGAGTTTCTCTACTGGAGTGACGACGGAGATCTCTTCGCGGTTCGCATCAAGGATTGGAAGATAAGCTTCTACGAGCAGTACCACACCGGGATCGGAGTTTGGCAAAACGACTATACGAAGCTACGTCTTCCAATGCTCTACAACCTGCGGGCAGATCCCTTCGAACGTGGTCCTGAATCGATCTTTTACAACGACTGGATGATGCGTAGGGCCTACGTGCAGGTTCCTGCTCAGGCGGTAGTCGCCCAATGGCTCGCAAGTTTCAAGGAATATCCCATCCGGGCCAAGCCAGCCAGTTTCAACCTGGACGATGTAATGCAGAAGCTCAGTCCAAAGGATTGACTCCTTTGGACTTGTCATTCAAAAAGCACAAGACACGAAAAGGAAATTGATGACATAGGGAAGGCGCAACCGCGATCTATAGGCCCGCATACATTCGAAAGTAAAGACGCTGCGAGAGCATTTGTTCGAGAGGTGCTCTATCGGCAAACACTACTAGAACCAATTGCTGGAGAGGATCATGCGTTTGTGCTGGACCTCGTGAAAAGGCATAAACGAGCAGCAGATAAGATTGGCACTTGCTACGACCACCTCTTGACTCAGTACGCGAGCCGAAGCTTTGCGTCCGTGGATATCCATATCTTCCACGAATCCAGTTAGCTTCGTAAGCTCCTGCGAGACCTTCGGCGCAAACACAAAGGTGCCGCGTCCTCTTTGAATCTCGACAATGCCTCGCTGGATAAGGTTCTGAATAGCGCGACGTACAGTAATTCGGCTAACAGCAAATCGTGTGAGCAGTTCGTCTTCGGACGGAAGCCTGTCTCCCGGACGCATGTCTCCTCGAGCGATTTCAGAAGCCAAAACCTCTTCGACTTTTCCGTAAAGCGGAACCTCTGTCATTAGAACAATATAACGTCACTAATCTCAATTGTGAAAGTTGGCGATTTGCCTATAGGCGGCACCGACGATGGTCGAAGCCACACTTGGATGCTGCATAACCCAGGCCAATGCTACTTGCGCCTGCGGTACTTCCTTTCCCCGGCTATCTCTGTCAATTGATCAACCACTAGGCGGTCCTCTGACTCCGTACGTGAGTAAAGGCCCTCGGCTACGGAGTCGGAGACAAATCGTGACTACTTGACCTATCAGCCCATGGAAGTGCAAGTCGTCCTCTCGCCAATGGACTCCAGGGCATCACAAAGGAAGCGATCCTTGAAAAAGACCCGAATCTCAGCCATGTCGCGTGGGTCAAACCGCACCGTCACGTCTTCTCCCACATAGGCGGCAAGCGTCAGAGATATGTATCGAAAGCCTTGAAAGTGAATGCCATCACGACGAACCCTCCGGGGTCGGAGTTCTTCGATCAGCAATAGGTCGAGCTGCTCGAGAGATGCCGGTATGCGCGGTAAGAATCCACCCTCCTCCCACTTGGCTGAAGGCGAAAGCTCTGCCTCCGCCACTGATGTTCTCTGGTAGACCTCAACCAGGAATGCGCGAAATCGCTGCTCCAGTTGGTCGATAGTGAGCTCCGGCTTGCGACGTCCCCTGCGCGTATAGCCTTCCAGATCGCAGAGGAACATCTAGTTCACAGTGCGAAAGAAGCGCTCGATCTTGCCGCGTCCCCACGGCTTGCCTCGCGTCGAGAAGATCAGTCTCATCTTCAAATCGACTGCGACCTGCTCCAGGTGTTTGGACACAAAATCCGCGCCGTTATCGACATAGAGAACATCGGGAATGCCGCACACCTGCCACAATCGTGTTGTCCGCGACGCCGAGATCATCCAGCTTCTTGAGCAGCCGGCCTACAAGGGCATCGTGCTCGACCATGCCGTCGGCTTCGAGCCCGATCCCGGTCTTGCCGACGGATGCAGATTTGAGATGCGTAAAGACGCGCATTCGCGTGGAGTTGAAGTAGCAGAAGAAGGGCTTGTTCGACCTGGCCTGCTTTTCCATCCAGAAAATGGCAGCATCCGCTAACTCATCGTCCACGGTCTCCATGCGCTTCACCGTCAGCGGGCCCGTATCCTCGATCTTTCCGTCAGTATGGGCACACCAAATCGAAACTCTGCACGTGGTGAGCTGTGCAGAAATGCATGGGCCTGAAGGCATGGAGACGCGACATTGTGTTCACCGAACATATATTCCGTTATCGATGTTGGGGGGACGGTCTAAAGAGGTGGCTCAATTGGCGCGCGATCACGATCCTCTGAAATGGATCATCAACCGGAGTCTTCTTCACGAGGCTTCCCTTAGTTATTTGCTGCCGGGGCGGAGACTTTGTCCGATCTTCTGGGTTGAGCGTAGGTAATTCCGACGATGTCGGACCGATCTCAGCTGCCTTGTAGGTAAAGACAAGGAAGATTATTTGCCGAGCCGAAGATTGAGTTCTTATTGTTCCTTCGATCATTCGTTAGGCTTCACTATCCAACATGCGACTCCGGAGCTTTCAGCCGCCGCTTCAGAATCAGGTCCATCGATCCGCCCTGTACCGCAATCGAGAACAGCACGACCGAGTACGTCGCCACCAGGATCCACGTCCGTTGCGGACCTTGCGGAACGCTCAGGGCCAGCGCCAACGAAAGGCCGCCGCGCAGCCCACCCCACGTCAGGATGAGAATAGAGCTCGGATACCCCGGCCGCATCACTCGTACCATCGTGATCATCAGGGACACCACCGCCGCGCGCACCACCGACACCGTCACTACCGACACCACGCCAGAACTCAGTGGAATCGCCGTAAACGGAATCGCCAGCACCTCAAAACCAAGCAGCACGAACAGGATCACGTTCTGTACTTCATCAATCACCTCCCAAAAATGGTCTATGTTCTCATGCGCAATCTTTCCCGAAGGATGCCCCGAGTTCAGCCGCCGCAGCGCAATCCCAGATGCTACCGCCGCTAACGGAGCCGAAACACGCAGTGCGTCGGCCAGCGCATAACCTCCCGTTGCCAGCGAGATCGTCAGCAGAATTTCCACCTGGTACGCATCCGTCCAGCGCATCAGCAGCGATGTAAGCCAGGCCAGCCCAACGCCCAGTGCCAGACCTCCCCCTGCCTCGATCAGTAGCAACACTAGAAAACGTCCCGGCGTAGGTGCCTCACCACGGGAGGCTGCCAGCAGCGCAAGAAAAATCACAGCGCCTATGCCATCGTTGAATAGCGACTCGCCCGCCAACTGCGCTTGGATATTTCGTGGCACGCCCACACGCTTCAGCATCTCTAGCACCGCGATCGGGTCCGTGGGGGAGATTAGAGCGCCAAATAGGAGGCAGTGTATCCAGTCCACATGTAGCCCCACGAGCGGGAGAACCCAGTAAAGAATCGCAGCAGTCGCGAGCGTTGACAGGACCGTGCCGCCCACGGAGAGCGCCGCGACCGGCAGTCGTTCCTCTACTAGTGCATCAATGTCCAGCAGGAATGCCCCCGCAAACAGCAGCAACGAGAGAATCCCATGCAGCACCAGATTCTCGAAGTCGATTGTCCCCACCAGCAGCCCGGCCCAGCTCTTCAATCCCGGATAAAAGTGACTCGCGCCAAGGAGGGCCAGGGACAGCACCACCGTCAGCAACATCGTGCCAATCGTCAGAGGCAGTCGAAGAAAGCGTCGGGTAACCCAGCCCAGCACTGCGGCCGTCGTCACAATCAAACTGAAGAACTCAAGGACTGTCATTGGCGCTGTGTCTAGTCTACCCAGCTAACAGAAGAGAATCGTAATCAGAGTTGGCTCTGAGCCCCCTCGAGACCCTGCTCGCTACAAGAACTGAAAATCCAAGCAGGTTTCAGTGGACTCCATCGACCGGTATGACCGGCAGGGGTTCATTATCGGGTGGGTCGACCGGGCCGCTTCCGTGGGGCAGGTAAACGCCGTCCTGGGCAAGCAATGCTTCGTAGACGGGAGTGTGCCGCCAATGCCGGGCAAGTGCGAACGCGCTCATGTTGGCGATCATGAGAGGCAGAACCAGGCCGTAGCCGCCTGTCATTTCAAAGATGATCAGGACGGAGGTCATGGGGGCGCGAACGATGCCGGCAAAGACAGCTCCCATGCCGACCACGGCGAATGCGCCGATGGAGTCGGCAGAGTGATGGAAGACGATCACGTCCAAGTAGCCCACGGCGCCGCCCAGCATGGAACCTATGAAGAGCGCCGGTGCAAAGATGCCGCCCGAACCACCGCTGGAATAAGAGCTGACGGTGGCAGCAAGCTTGAGAACACAAAAGACGATCATGGCAGTGACCGTCATTTTGCCAGTGAGTGCAAGGGTGAGGGTCTTATACGGATCGCCCGCGATGCCATTGAGGTGGAAGAGCGCCAACGCAACTACTGCCATAGCGCCTGTGGCTGCCCCGCCGATGGCCGGCTGCACCCAGCGAGGCACGCCGGTAAGCCGTTGGAACCAGGCACGCAAGCCCAGCAATGCATCGGTGAAGGCGATCGAGACGATAGCCGCGAGCAGGCCCAGCAATGCATACCAGACCAGCGACGAAGAGTTGGTGAGCGTGTAGTTGGCTTGTACGTGAAAGACTGGGTTGGAGCCCAGAATGGAGTGTTCGACCACTGCGGCCAGCGCGGCGGCGACGATGACGCCGGAGAGCATGGTCTGGTCGAGGTCGCCGATCAGCTCCTCGAGGGTGAAGGTGACAGCGGCGATGGGTGCGTTAAAGGCGGCGGCGATGCCCGCCGACATGCCCACTGAGGCCATTCGGCGGGTGTTTTTTGGGCCGAGGCGGGCCAGGCGGGCCAGCATGCTGCTGACACCTGCGCAGACCTGCACCGTGGGTCCTTCAAGACCAAGCGAGGCGCCAGATCCGATTTGGAGAGCACTCAGAACAAACTTGCCGATGGTTTCGCGGACGGTGACCAATCCGTGCCGCAGACTGTAAGCCACCTTGACCCGAGGGATTCCGCTACCGGCAGCGGTAGGAGCAAAGTAGGTAAGGCCAACTCCGGCAATCAGGCCGCCGATGACGGGAGAGAGGATGCTCCACCAGATCCAGCTATGCCCCGGAGCGTTGTTGGCGCGATCGATGAGCAGGGTCTCAAGCTCCAGAATGCTCAGATGGAATGCCACAGCAGCCAGTCCGCAGAGTCCGCCAGCCAGAATGGTGACCGCCAGAAGCCGCTGCCGCTCGGTGGGCATGAGGCGCAGCAGCCAGGCGTAGAAGCTTGCGTATAGCCTTTGGAAACCTGCCCGATAACTGTGTTTCGATATTTCCTGGCTGGTCCGGGAAATCACAGCACCAGTATAGAAGTCTTTCGCCGTGTCCACTTAGCGGGACCTTCAGCAGTGTTCTCTATTGTTGACAAATCGCTAATGCACTCAATGACAAGCGATGAGTACCGATGGGCATCTTGTGGAGAGTGCGGCACATTGCACTGGGTGGCAGCATATCGGTTTATTCATTTGCCCCCCCAAAAACAGGTCATGGAAATGACAGAGTATGGAACATGGAAAGCCATGAAGCCGGCTTTCTATCTCCCACACTCCTTGGAAATCCCTTCAGGATTCCCCCCATGCTCTGTGGCACAGTTATCCTGATCTTGAGTAGAGAAAAACTATGACTTCAGGCGCTTAGAACGAAATCGGAGTACTGATTTCCAAATGGGAACAGGCGGCGCGCGACGAAGACTTTGTTGGAATACGATCGAACCATGCAGAAGATTTTCTGATGTTCGATGTGCCGCCACCGTTCCTGGCTCGAGGGCTGGACGTCTACATGGAAACATGGAGAGTCTTCTACGAATCGCGGGCCAAGGGCATTACTTTCTACCTCGATCAGATTGTGGTGACGGTGGGAGACGATGTAGCCTTTGCAACCGCCGTCGGGACCTGCGGCTACGTCGAACATGGCAAAAAAACCGACCTCAAGTTCCGGCTGACCATGGGATTCAAAAAAGAGACGGCCGTTGGCTCCTCATTCGCGAACACCATTCCTTACCGGCGGAATGCTGAAGCCTGGATTGGTACTCATATATGGGATGAGCTGGACGTCCGGACCGGAATCGAATAACGCGACTCCGGTCCAACTCGCCATACGGGCTTGTCTCCAGCGGCACTCTAAAAGTCCACCCGAAGCGCAACCTGCCCCGTCCGATTCCCCGCGTTCTCCGCCATCTGCGGCCCAATCAACCTACCGAATGTAGACGGACTATCCACCACCGTTGCCGGCGGAGCGAAGTTCGTACGGTTCAGCACATTGGTAAAGGTCGACTCAAATCTGGCGTGAACCCTCTCGCTGATGGGAAATGACTTGGCCACACCCAGACTTACCGCAGCAGTCCCCGGGCCCTGCAAAATGCCGACTCCGGCATTGCCGAAGCGTCCCGCTCCCGCCGGTGTCGGCGCGAAGGCTGCTAGGTTGAAGAACTGCGCCCGCGACTGTCCTGCGTAGACGTTATTCGACACTACATCGGGCCGAATAATCGCTCCTCGGTTCGCCACGTTTGTATTCGACTGATCCGCCGCAGCGCTGATACTCGGCGTCTGCCACGGCCCCGTTTCCAGCATCGTGATGTTGGTCAGGTCCCAGCCGCCCAGCAGCTCATCCTTCCATCCGCCACCGGCCATGAAGGCGCGTCCCTTGCCGAAGGGAAGCTGATAGACACCCGTCAACAGCATTCTGTGACGCCGCGTGCCCTGAACGTTACCGTAGTCCTGCGTGACGTGGAAACGATCTGCAATGGGAATTCCGTAGTTTACCTCCCCGGCGAAGGCGCTCGGCGCGTCGCCCTGGTTATCCGCCTGGTTCTTAGCCAACGTGTAGTTCGCGTCGAAGTAAAGACCGTGCGCCATCTTGTGCGTCGCCTCGAGTTCCAGCGCGCTGTAGTTCGACTTGCCTGCGTTGAAGGTACTGTAGAGCGTTGTCCAGTTCTGAAATGGAAGCTCGCTCGCCGAATAAGGCGTGGTGCTTGCCGCAACTTGATTCAGATCCTCCGTCACGCTCAGCCGGTAGGTATGCATCCCCACATAGCTGGCACGCAACGACGTTGAGTTGCTCAACTGACGCTCCAGCGTAACACTCCACTGGTTCGATTGCGGATCGCGGTAGTTCGGATCGACACCCTGATCCAGACCGCCGCCGCCGTACTGTACGCCAACGCTGGGTGGGGCCGTGTTGGGAAACTGGATCAGCGGATGCGTCCCGTTTGCATCTGTGACCGTGGTGTTGGAGTAGGTGTGAAGATTCGACGTAGGATTGCCGCTGTTGTTGAACGAGAGCGGCCCCAGGTTCGTCATCGTATAGATGCCGAAGCCAGCACGCACCACCGTATTCGTATCGTTGAACGGCCGGTACGCCACGGAGAATCGCGGCTGGAAGTTGCCTTTGTATGTATTCCGCAGGCTGTTCGGCAGGCCGTCCTGGCTGGCCGTCACATACTTCGTGCAGGGCATCGAGGTGTTATTCAGGTTGCAGGCATTGAACGACTGCTGGAACGCCAAATTCGAGCTCTGAAGATTGTTCGCTGCAAGATACGCCGCTAACTGATCTGGAACCACAATCGAGTTGTTCCTCTGATCGAAGTTCGCCGCGTTGCCACCATCCAGGTTGAAGCCCGGCAGCATCTGCCAACGCAGACCGTAGCTCAGCGTCAACCTGCTGCTTAGCTGGTACGTATCCTGTACAAACAGGCTGTATTGCGTCGCCGAACCAGAGACATCGGGGCTCGAAACCGCGAAGAACAGCGTAGTCGGCGTGCCCTCCAGGAAGTCCCCGAAGGCATTGCCGGTAAAGTTCGGCTGAAACGTGAACGACCCAAAGTCATCCGACGGCAGGAACAGCTCCGTATCCTGGTAGCGAACCCTGCGGATATCGATGCCGCCCTTGAGTGTGTGTTTGCCCTTCGTGAACGTCACGTTGTCGCTGAACTGCAGCGTATTTGACTTCGTCACACCTGTCTTGTCTCGCCCAATCGGCGTCAGGCCAGTGCCCGCACTGAAGTTGAACGTCGGAAAGGCATTTGTCGTCGGATGCTGGCTGATATCCACGCCCTGCAGATTCAACTGCTGCAGCGCGCTCGCGCCCAAGATCGGAAAGCCGACACTCGTGCTCACATTCGTAAAACCGAAGCGGAACTCGTTCAACAGCCTCGGCGTGATCGTGTAGGTGTCGGAGACCAGCAAGCTCCGGTTATGGATAGTGTCCACGTCATTCGGAAGAAATGGGTTAGCGAACTGCGATGTAATATTCTTGCGGCTGAATCGCGCGTACGCCGAGTTCTTGGCCCCGAAGGTCTGGTCGATCCGGGCATCGGCGCCATCCGTCTTGGCCGGCGTCGACTGGAAGTTTGCGTAATTGAACCCGCTCTGGCCCGAGACATTCGGCAACGGATAGTAGTTCAGCAACGCCTTCGCCGTCGCGCTGATCTGCGCCTGAGGGACGATGACCGGAGCCTGGCCCTGAGGCGTAATATCCGTCAAATCACCATTGCGGTCTGCCTGCGACGGCACCAGGAACTGCTGCAACGCAGCCGTCGTGCGCCGGTTCCCCTCATAGTCCGCGAAGAAGAACGTCTTATTCCGCCCATCGTAGAGATGCGGGATAATCACCGGCCCGCTCAACGACCCGCCGAACGTATTGAACTTTTTTGGAGCCTTGCCGGAGAACCCATAGGGGTTCGCATCCAGCGCTTGGTTCTGCAGGTACTCGAAGACACTGCCGTGAATATTGTTGGTCCCGTTCTTCGTCGTGAATGTCACGTCGCCCACCTGCGAGAACTCCGCACTGTTGTTGAACGCCGTCACCTTCACCGCCGAGATGCCCTCCTGCGAGGGATAGGCATCCTGCAGCGCGCCATTCTGCCGCACGTTCGCCGTCGAGATGCCGTCAACCGAGAAGTTCACCATCGAGGAGCTCGCACCGCCCAAGGCGATATTGCCCTGGCTATCCTGCTGCACATTCGGCGACAGCCCCAAAGCGCCCAGCGGACTCGTCGTCGTCGCCCGGTTATTCAGGGGCAACTGCGTCATCTGGATATTGTCCTTCGAGTCGCCGAGAGTGGCATCCTCGCTGTTGATCAATTGGTCGCCCCCGGCGCTTACATCCATCGTCGATGTCTGAGCCGCGATCGTCATTACCACCGTCAGCCGGACATCTTGCCGCGCCGCCACCGTCACGCCGCTGATCACCTTCGCAGCAAAGCCGTCGATGTCCGCCTGCAAACTGTAACGGCCGGCCTTTACGTTCTCAAACGTAAAGTTGCCGTCGGTATCGGACTTCACCTTCCGGTCCGTATTTTCGTCGAGACTGTGAAGCGTCATCTGCGTTTCCGTCAGAACCGCCCCGGAGCCGTCCTGCACGATCCCGCGCACACTACCAAAGGTAGATTGAGCGACTGCTGGTACGACACTGAGAAGTAAACAAAAGACAAGGATCGGAAGCATTTGCAGATAAGCACAGCCAGTCAAGCTTTTCGAAGATGTCGAAGCGTTTCTGTGCTGCTCATCGCAATAAATTCTTGTCTTGCTCTCTTCACAACATATCCCTGGCTTACCAACGACCATTGAATCAGATTGAAAAAGGCCTCTAATGTATTTCATTTTTAATCACCTCATGCGACCGGAAATTGGCCGGCCACATCCAGTGAATCGTGAAATCCATTAGCTACGCATAAGTTGGTTTCTTATGAGTTTTTAACGGGTTCAAGACTAAAATCAAATTGTCGTCAGCCGCGAAATAATGCTCAAAAGAACAATTCGCGAGGTCGCTATTAGGATCGCCCTCGGAATTGCGGCCGCGATGCTCATCACTTGGGTCGCTTCCCAATTTCATTTCAATCTGTCCTCTGCGACGTCTGTTCATCTCTTACTCGTAACTGCTATTGCGTTGCGGTGGGGCTTTCTTGAAGCGAGCATTGTGTCTTTGCTCTCCGTGGCCTGCCTCGATTACTTCTTCACCCAACCGTTGTTCCAGTTTTATATGACGGACTCCCATGACTGGATAGCTTTGGTCACCTTCGAAAGCGTCGCCTTGCTCGTGAGCCGTCTTTCAAATCAGATTAACCGCCATGCTCGTGAATCCGAGATGCATCGGTCACACCTGCAGAAGCTGTATGAACTGAGCCAGAATGTGCTTCTTCTGGACCGGCAGAGACCGGTCGATCAGCAGCTTGCAAGCTTGATTCAGACCACGCTCCAGGTGAAGGGAGTCGCACTATGGAACGCTTACGACCTGCATCTATGTAAAAGCGGCATCTGTGAGGTCACAGACGATGACGTGCGTTCCACCTGCTTTACAGAACGCAACGAGGATGACTCCGTAACAGCAACTTCGTGGCGCGTTCTACGCTCAGGCACGCGGTCTATTGGTTCATTGGTCATCTGCGGCCATTCGCTCGATCATGATTCGATTAATGCAGCCGCTTCGCTCACGGCTGTTGCAATTGAAAGGGCACGCTCTTTCTCTGCGGAAAGCAGCGCTGAGGCAGCCAGGCAGAGCGAACAACTTCGTTCCGCCGTACTGGATGGTCTCGCACACGCCTTTAAGACTCCGCTGACTACGATCAGAAGCTCAAGTTCCGGCTTGCTTGAAATGGATACCTTGTCCGGCACTGAAAAGAAGCTCGTTGCCCTGATCGATCAGCATGCAGACCAACTCAACGAACTCACGACACGCCTGCTCCGCACGGCCAGAATCGACAATGCCGACCTCAAGCTGAGACGGGAACAGATTGATCTCGCGCAGTTCATACAAAGCAGTATTGAAGCATCTTCGCAGGAATTCGGCGTACATCCCATTCATCTTCAGCCCAAGATGAAACGCGGCACAGTGTTGGCTGATAGGCAACTCTTGGAGATGGCGCTCTTTCAACTGCTAGATAATGCCGCCAAATATGGCAGCCCTGGCTCCTCCATCACAATCGACGTTCAGGAAGAGCAGGCAGAGACACTCATCAGTGTAAGGAACGAAGGTTCCTTCATTCCCCCTGACGAAAGAGAAAAGATCTTCAAGCGCTTCTATCGCAGCCCAGGTTCGGATCGCAGGGCATCAGGCACAGGTATCGGTCTATCTGTAGTCAAGCGGATAACGGAAGCACATCAGGGACGCGCATGGGTGAATAGCGACGAGCATACGGGGACTACTTTCTTCATTACGTTACCCCGAACGGCAAAGGAAAAGTGAAGCATGAACCAACGAAATAATGTGCTCATCGTAGAGGATGATGCAGGAATTCGGCAGAGCTTGTTTGAGACTTTGACCGCACTAAGGTTCGTAGTCGGGGAGGCCGGGAACGGAGAAGAAGCCCTATTACGTCTTCGGATGATCGACTATGACGCAATCCTGCTTGATATCAATATGCCTGGAATGGGTGGTATTGAAACATGTCGCAGAATTCACCACACTTACCCCCATATTCCGATCATTATGCTTACGGTGCGAGACGAAGAGGATGACAAAGTGGAGGCGCTCGATGCAGGTGCCGACGACTATGTGACGAAGCCGTTTCAAATTCGAGAACTAACGGCGAGGTTGCGGTCAATAATCCGTCGTTCCAAAACATCGGGAGTTCCGTCCGATTCTCCGATCGTGGTTGGCCCTTTGATGCTAGATCCTGATCGTCGTCGGGTCGAAAAGATGGGGCAAGAAGTTCACCTCACCCCTAAAGAGTTTGAGATGCTGCGTTATCTGATGGAGCATGCAGGTCGTCCGGTACCTCACAATCGTCTGTTAGTTGCCATTTGGGGATTGGAGTATGGTAACGAACGCGAATATCTGCGCGTCCTTATCAATCAGCTTCGAAAGAAAATCGAAGATGATCCTACGCACCCGACTTACATCTTGACGGATAGCTATATTGGCTATCGCTTTCGCGAGGTTTAGTAGTAAAGGGTTCGCTGCGTTCTTTTGCTTGCCAAACAGGGAAGGGCGACGCTGAAGAGTGTGGCACTTCTCCTTTTAGTCGGCTTTCGTATTAAAACGACCGTATATGACTCTTTCTAAATCGCTCCATAAAACGGTGCATATCAAAGAGTGCGGTGTTGGAAGTCTCTAGTTATCTATTTCGATTGGGCTATTCTGTCCCGACCCTTTCGGATAGAATTGCCGCCTCAGCATTCCTGGCAGATGGGTAGCCGGCACGTTCAACCGAAGATCCGTCGCAGCGATGTCATCTCTCGCGACTCTCCCTTAGCAAGCGAATGATAAGGAGACACTACTCCGGCCAGGCGCGGAGATCGCAAAATTGGTTCCTTTATTTAGGGCGGTGGCGCCAAGAGGATAAGGGCGTCCGGGGAGAAGGGTACGGTTCATAGCTCCTACGATGCAGGTTCATGACGAAGTCGGTGCTAGTCTCGGTCTTGGGTGTCTTGTCACCAAAACCGGTGTCCGGACTCACGCGCAGACAACCCTTTGGTGTAGTTAGAAACCAGCGATTGATCAGAATCTATAGCGTTTTCTTCAGGTCATACGCCATATTCTTGTGAGCGGCGACCATAGTTCACCCTTCACTACCGCAGGGCGGAATTTGGGATCTTTGGTGTCTTTGCTTCCTCGGTGAAGAGATCGAGCGCCTTCGAATGATCGGAAACCATGAGATCCATGCACTCCTTATCAAAATCCGCACCCGACATACCGTTGAGCCTGGCGTAGGCCGACTTATGATCGTAATCGAGGTCGGTAGGCGCGCTGAGGCCCCAGGACTGGGCAAATGGTTTCATGCTGGCGCTCATCTTTTTATGTACGGAGACCATCTTCGTTGCGAATGCCTTCACCGCGGGGTTCGTTGCCTTCTGCTCTGCGAGTTCACTCAGTTTGATTTCGTTCACGTCGGACTGGGCGGCTGAGGCAAGAAACTTTTTGTCATCGTCTGCCGGAGATTGTGCGGACGCGGAGGCCGTCATTAGCGATCCCGCGACTAGGGCCAGTAGAACGATATTCTTAAGTTCTTCATCTCGGAAACTCCATAGAGGTGCGTTGTCTGCACAGAATGCGCGAGAGGTACAAATACATACGAGTGGCTTGAGACCGGCTTGGTTGCTCAACTTAATCCGTGCAGGGAATGGACGTCTATGTTCATTCGGCCAATGTTCGACACCTCCTGGGGCCCACCTCAGCATCCTAAGAGTTAATCAGGCAGGAGGGTTTATGGAGCCACGCATGCAAATTGAAACCGAGAGTCCTATGAGAAAAATCGTCGTAGTCGTAATAGTCATTTCTGGCGCAATTGCGGCGTACCTTATGTACCGTCGTGGGGAGTCTCTTCCATCGATCGCAAAACAAGCTATCACCAATCCAGTCGGCTCTATGGTTTCCGAAGTCAAGAATGCAGTTTAATTAGGCTCGTAACTGCCCCTAAGGCTATTTCTCACATCGCACTATCAGTGTAGCGAGGACGCTTCTCTTTAAAGGATTGCCTAATTTCTCACAGTCCCTAAAGCTTTTGCAGAGTCAGGTAGCCGACCTGTACTGACGAAGGGTATGAGCCGACATAGGATGAACGCCGCAGTAAAAATCTGCATCGTATTTTGTTAGGTACGATCGCAAGTAAATTAGACGGTTAGTGCCGGTAGTTTTTTACCGCGTTTTTGGTTTGGGCGCCACAGCTGTTTTGTGGCTGAGTTACCCCGATTAAGGGGTCCTAATGAGATCCGGGAGGGATTCACAATGAAACCAACGATGGAAATGATTTGCTGTGCATTGGTTGGAGGGGCGATTACGCTGATGACTGCCAACGTTCATGCGCAGGCATCAGACGATGATAAGCAATTTCTCGCTAAAGCGGCCCAATCGGACGTAAATGAAATTAAGCTCAGCCAACTCGCTGAAAAAAAGGCAAGCAATCCTGCCGTAAAATCGTTTGCCGAAAAGATGGTGACGGAACATAAGAAGCTTTCCGCCAGTATGAAACCATTCGCAGACTCCTGGGGAATTACTCCACCATCCGATCTAGATGATGACCACAAGCAGGAATACTCGAAGCTCAACGGTCTATCCGGTGCAGATTTTGACAAGGAAGATATGGAGCAGATGGTGAGTGATCACAGCAAAGCTCTCGACGCATTCACCAGCGAGGTCAAGGATACGAAAGATGCAAAGTTCAAAGCGGCTGTGTTGAAAGGAAACTGTCGTCGCTGCACATAAGAATATGGCGTACGATCTTGAGAAAAAACTATAAGCGTTGCCCGGACTTATTGGGCAAGAGGATAACAATCTGGAGCAGCCCGCTAAACATCTATCGGGCTATCTAGAAACATTGGAGATCATCAAATGCCCCTGATTCTTGTGCTGGTTCTACTTATTCTACTGGTCGGCGGTGGTGGCTACTACATGGGGCCCGGCATTGGCTACTATGGCGGTGGCGGCGTGAGCATCATACTAGGCATCGTTATTATCTATTTGTTATTTGGCCGTAGTCGGTCGAACCTATAACGCAAAATCATGTACGCATCCGTCCCAGATTAATCTTCTGGGTAAAATTCAGGATCGGTGGAATTCAAAATGGTCTTGCCACAAACCCACACTATAAACAGAGAAATTATCTCCAGGAGGTAGCCAATGTCTACACCTAAAAAATGTGATCATCCCTCTTGCACATGTGTAACTAACGATAAATATTGCAGTTCCTATTGCGAGGAGAACAAAGGCACCCTTGAAATATCATGCAAATGCGGTCACCCAGCCTGCAAGGGAGAAATCTCTTAGCTAAGAAGTACATAGAACATCGGCGTTTTTTGAGTGGGATTGACAGTAGCAGATACAGCGCAAGCTTGAATTGAGGTGACCTACCGGCCTGCAGGTCCATCTCAATGTTTAAGCCACGACTTTTTGCATCGGAATTACGGTTTCGGCGATCGGCCCGAGCTTTCTCATCAGCCGCCTTTTCTTCGTCCGACGTCCCCTTATGCGAGCACAGTTCCATAACCGGCTGGTAGGGTGAACCGGGGGCCTTCCGTTCGGAATCGAGGCAGGTCTTCCTTCTCAACCCAAGACGACTGAGGGGTCGCTAATGGACGTTGATTATTTCTTCGCAAGCGCTTTAGCCCGCTATTAGTCACCTCGGAGGCAGGCAGCGTGAGCCTGAAGGTGTCCGCTTTTCCCGAACTAGTATCGATCCGCGGGAGGTAGGGCCAAAGCCGCCCTTCCCAAAACAAGAGCAGACTCATCCCGGAACCGTGAAAAAACTCAATCGCTGGCAGATCACGGCGAAGAGAGTTGTGTCGGCATAGGAAAGCTCGAGGGCCGCGCGGCGATCGTTACCGGAGTCGATTCCGGCATTGGGCGGCCGACTGCGATTGCATTCGCCAAGGAACGTGTGGATGGGTTATTAAGCTACTTGCCAGAGGTGACCGATCGCTACCTCAAGGGAGGCTACACCTGTGAAACGACGGATTGCCCTTGTCGTCGATGACGAGAGATAATTGCGACAACGCTCGCGGTCATTCTGAACAATGCTGGTTTCGATGCTCCCGCATTTTCAGTGGCCAAGATGCCGTTGATGCGCTGGGGAGGCTTCGACAAGACTTGATCATCACTGATGTAGTCATTCCGGGATGATCGGTATAGAGACGCGGCGATCATCACTCATCGTCTTTTGCCAAAAGTGCAAGATTCTGCTCTTCTCAACTCAGGCCGCCACTGCAGATTTGCCGAAGACTGGAGGGCCACGAATCGGGCTCTCGCCAAACCACTTCATCTGACCGACTTGTTTACGACGATGACGAGTTCTCCGCGGATAGAAACTCTGCATCCAACTTTTTCAGTTGCGAAATGTGGGAGTTCCATTGGCCAAGACAAAACCCCACTTGGAGATCGTCAGCGATCCGGTTGAATCTGCTAAAAACGCGGGTCTGCGCTATGTTTCTGATGTGAAACCAGGATCACTCGCAAGCGATGGCGGAAAGGGTTTCGCTATTTCGATCCCGAAGGAACGCAAGTACGCGACCCAGAGACGCTCGCTCGTATCAAGTCATTGGTCATTCCTCCTGCTTGGAATGATGTATGGATCTGTCCCAATTCCAAAGGATATCTGCAGGCCACTGGACGAGATACCAAAGGTCGGAAGCAGAGTCGATATCACCCCCGCTGGCGCGAAGTACGGGATGAAACCAATACGAACGCTTGATGGCGTTCGGTGCTGTCCTTCCCACGATCCGTGAACGCGTCGATCAGGATCTCGCTAGACAGGCCCTTCCAAGAGAGAAGATCCTTGCGGCAATTGTGCGTCTGATGGAGACCACCCTGATTCGTGTTGCGAACGTGGAGTATGCCAAACAGAACCAGTCCTACGGACTGACGACGATGCGAGGGAAGCACGTCCAAGTTGACGGATCAACCATAATGTTCAAGTTTCATGGAAAGAGTGGGGTGCGACACGCGGTGGATATTACCGATCGAAGGCTGGCGCGAATTATTCAGCGCTGCCAGGACCTCCCAGGGTACGAATTATTTCAGTATGTCGACGGCGAGGGGCAGCATCACACAATAGACTCTGCGGATGTCAACGACTATCTTCGCGAGGTGACGGGCCAATACTTCACTGCGAAAGATTTTCGCACATGGGCGGTTACAGTTCTGGCCTGCGCGACGCTATATGAATTTGACATGTTTGAGTCGGAAACTGAGGCCAAGAAGAACGTGGTGGAAATTGTGAAAGCTGTTGCAGCGAGGCTAGGAAACACGCCTTCTGTATGCCGGAAGTGCTACATTCATCCGGCCGTGATTGACGCCTACCTAAGTGGTGGATTCACTAAAACAGTGAAGAGGCACGAAGGCGAGGAGTCCGTGGGAGGAGCACTTCAATGGGAGGAAATCTATCTACTGAAACTTATGCGTGATGTTCTAAGACTCACCGCAGCTTAGACCGATAACGAAGGCAGTAAGTCGTTCGGTCAGAGGGACGAACTTCTCCAAATCCTCCGGCGCACACGGACATGACACGGATCCAGTAGAGGTGGGCCAAAGATGACTCCGGCGTCTTCCGAAAAGAAGGTAGATGACACTTAACGCTAGAACCAAACTGAGACCACCGCGAACGGATGCAGAGTAGCGATGCGGTAACCTTCGGCTGGTTGGATCTGCCCATGAGGCTTGATAATGAGCCTTTACGGATTAGAATGAGTGCGTGCGCGGGAGATGATGAATCGAAAACCATCCAAATCGGGTGCCCTTGTCAGAATGAGCCCTTTCAAAAAGGATGGCCCTATAGAAAGGGACACTTTTCCGGTTGTGGCCATA
>NZ_JBZYWL010000016.1:0-41529 GCF_059115365.1 Edaphobacter sp. FHG110511_03
CGAACGCAATTCCAAGCGGGCTAGTGGCAGGAAACCTCGCCTTCCTGCGCGCTACTCTCCTCGACCGCACCGAGCAGTCCGTAGCCAGCATTGTTTACCAGCACATCGATGCGGCCGAACTGTCAGTCCAGCATCAACTGCTTTTTTCGCTTGCAGTTCGTCGGTTACATCAATTTGGGGGATTCAAATGAATCACCTTCGGTCGACAGGACGCGTGCTGCACACGCCGAGTTGGCCAGCTTGCTGGAACTGACACCGAAGGATTCTGGTGACCAGGTGAACACCCATGAAGGCGATTAGCTGTCTCTGGGCTACCGTTCGGAGGTTTCTAATGTTCTTATGGGTCAGACCGAAGTTCCCTGGTACCGGGATCCCTAAAAGGACGAGGCTGGACGAAACGTCGCCAACCGTTGCTAATGCCAAAGTCTTACCTCACATCGGCAACTCGATTCCGGCCGAACTCGGCGGTGCTTCGCACTGCAGCTAACATTTCTTGTCGTATTAATCCGCTGAATGGTTTGATCAGAATCCAATACGCACAAAAGCGTCGTCTTGTGGCGGCGTCAGCGCACAAAACTCGGGTCTCGGTCTTCAGCTCTGTGGCTCCGTTCGCCTGAGCACCTACTTCGAAGCTCCATGCCGCCTTCGCGGTTCCTGCAGGGGCAGGTGCGCGGAATTGAACAGGGTTGGGCGCGCGCAATTCTCCGCGAGCCCGCCAAAAGCGCCCAATTGTGCCGAGCACAAGTTCTTCGCCACGTCGCTCGTCAAGTAGAGCGAAACCTTCCAAAAGCATCTGGTCAAGAGTAAACTGCCGTCGAAACAGTTGGTCGTAAAAGCGGTGCCATGTCTTAACCGGTCGCGATGGAAACGATGGTATTGTACGTACTGCATAGAGTAAGCGGGTTACGCCCCAATGGTCGAAGTTAGTCGTCCACAGACTTGCATAGACCATCGCAGAAGACGCGACGATGCGCGTAGCACAACGAATTCGTACATCGAACTGGGGTAGGTACTCATCAAGAAGCATGCGACGCTCCATCAATCCGACGTCAACGCTCGAGGCCCAAACATCTTAAGACCCGGACAGTCTGCTCGAACATGTTCGCACTGAATTGAACCCTGATGAAATGGCGGCCGGCGTTGAAGTGCATTTCGGTCCACGTACGACAAGCCGTGAAGAATTTTCCGAATCTACGACCGCAGTCTCCAATACTTTGTCATTTTTCAGAACCTTGCGCACATGGCTATGAGTGCGCACTAAGGATACGCATCGATCTTACGAAAGTAATGCTCGTTGACCGCCGCACTGTAACCCGCCTTCCCGCTTGCAAGAGCAAGGGTGTCGAGCCTAAAATTCTCACGCTTCCTTACGAATGGACCTCCACAAATGGAGGACCGCGGGCACAAGTGGCATGGGGCCGGGTCGTACATATCCGAGTGTGTCGTCGACGATCGCCAGTATCACAAAGTTAAGGCATCTGGAAGGCGCTATTGCTGTTCTGGTATTTCACTCCTCGCCTCTGAAAAGACAAACCTTGAAGAACCGTATTAGCAACATGTCTGACAGAGCTTGCTGATCATGTTTTGGCTCATTCTCACTCCACCGGTCTTTACCGGCACGGCAGGCCGGAACTGCAGGCATAACAGAAAGGGTAATCCCTATGAACAGCAAACCTACAATACTCGTCATCACTTCCAACGCTGACTCGATAACCCTAAAGGATGGCAGGAAAGAGCATGCGGGCTACTATCTTAACGAGCTCGTTATACCCGTACAAGCAGCGCTTGATGCCGGCTACCAAATCGTTCTGGCTACACCTAATGGCACCAAGCCGATCATGGATCCTCAATCAGCCAAAGCGGCTCATTTCGGCGGCAGTGAAGAGGCCCTCCGAAAGGCACTCGACTTCCTTAACACCCACCCAGCGATGCAGAACCCGCGCTCATTCCGTTCCGTGATTGAGGAAGGTCTCGATAAATACATCGGGTTCTTCGCCCCAGGAGGACATCCGCCGATGGTCGACCTGATGCAGGACCCCGACCTTGGCGAGATCCTTCGTTATGCCCATTCCACGGCAAAGACGACCGCGTTTCTCTGTCACGGACCAATTGCCTTAGCGGCAGCGATGCCGAAGGCGAAGGAATTCCGTGCGGCACTTGTAGCAGACAAGCCGGAAGAGGCCAAGAGGCTTGCTGAGGGTTGGCAGTATGCCGGTTACCGCATGACGATCTTTTCGAACGACGAGGAGCACTATGCAGAAGAGAACTACATGGGTGGCGGCAAAATTCCGTTCTACGTCAACGACGCTCTGAAGATCGGCGGCGGCGACGTCTCCATCTCCGACAAAGGTATCTTCAAACCGTTTGTGATCGAAGATCGTGAACTCATCACCGGCCAGAACCCGCCTTCCGACCACGAGATGGCTGACCGTTTTGTTAAGGCCCTTGATCGTGCCACTTCGAAAGCTGCGTAATACAAATGCACTTCGGAGGCTGCTCGGTTTGCAGGAGAGAACATGAGCAGCCACCGTTGTCCGGACGAGCCAGGAGCGGATCAAAAAAAACGGTTGCGCAGCCGCTGATGTTTCCCGTCTGAAATTTCGGAAAGCTGAGGAATGGAGACAGAATCATGGCACAGAAGATATGGATGATTACGGGAGCTTCCCGTGGGTTTGGGTCTGAAATCGCAAAGGCTGTACTCGCTGTCGGGGATAAAGTTATTGCAACAGCCCGAAAGGTAAATGCGCTCGATCATTTGTCTAACAATCCGAACTCCTTTGCAGTTGCTCTTGATGTAACCGATGAACTGCAAACGAAAAAAGCAGTTGATGCTGGACTGACACAGTTCGGCCGCATCGATGTACTGGTAAACAATGCTGGCTACGGACTGCTCGGTGCGGTCGAAGAGAGTAGCGCGCAGGAAGTCGAGAACATTTATCGGACGAACGTCTTTGGTCTCCTCAATGTAACGCGCGCTGTTCTCCCCTCAATGCGCAAACAAAAGTCTGGACACATCATCAATATCTCTTCGATCGGTGGTTATAGCTCCTATCCAGGTTGGGGAGTCTATTCGTCAACCAAGTTCGCAGTTGAGGGATTAACAGAATCTCTGCATGATGAACTTGCTCCCTTGGGTATTCATACGACGGTCGTAGAGCCAGGTTTCTTCCGGACAGATTTCCTTGATAGCAGCTCCCTGATTACTACTGCAAATGTCATCAGCGATTATGCAGACACGGTCGGCAAGATGCGCGACTCTTTGGGAGGCCACAACCACCAACAGCCGGGCGATCCCAGCAAGCTCGCCCAGGCGATTCTGCAACTCGTGAAGGCAGCTGAGCCGCCAGTGCGTTTGCCACTGGGGACAGACACGTTAAAACGAATTGCAGATAAGAACGGTTTTGTCGAAAAGGAAACCGCGATGTGGCGCACGGTTGCGGTGTCCACAGACTTCAAGTGAAGGGTGTCGCAGTGTCCTTAGAGGAATGTCACAAAGGAGACAAGATGCAGTACAAACATCTAGGGAAATCCGGACTGATGGTCTCTCTCGGGTGTACCTTGGGTGCATGAGTTTCGGAGACTCGACGAAGGGACGATATTCGATACGCGGCAAGAATTGTCCTGTGACTGAGAGTAACGCGCACGAACTTCAAAAGCGGATCAGACGCAAAGCTTCTTGAGTGATAGCCAGTTAGCGTCAGGTAGAACGATCTCGGACGAAAGCATCGCATGGCAGTGGGACCTCGTCGAGCTCCTTGGCGTGATGGGCTCCCCATGCAATTAAAGACTCCAAGACGGGCCGCAGGCTTTCCCCGAGCTGAGTGAGCAAGTATTCGACCCCCTGACGATCCCCGGCGCTGGGCCGCCGGCTCACCATTCCATGTTCCTCAAGTGCTCGCAGTTGCTCGATTAACACCTTCTGTGAGATGCCGACAATGCGCTTCTCCAGCTCGCAGGTGCGATGCGCGCCATTCAGCAGCACATAAAGGATAATCGCCTTCCAGCGCCCGGAGAGGACGCCCAACGCGCGCTCGACGGGAAAGTCCGGCAAATTCTTGATGATCTTCATTTGCAACCACTGACCAAACCGTGTGTAGATGTGACGATTACTGAAAAGTAAACTCCCAACTATGATACGTCTTTTCAAACCTCAATTGCTGGGCGGGACTGTTTCGCTGAAAAACCGCATTGTCATGGCGCCCATGACTCGCACACGGACGTCCGATGGTGATGTCCCTAATGAGCTGATGGCGACCTATTATGGGCAACGGGCCAGTTCTGGCTTGATCGTGACCGAGGTAGCTAATGTGGCTCCATCTAGCAAAGGCTACGCTCATATGCCCGGCATCTACACGGAAGCCCAGCGGAAGGGCTGGCGTTTGGTGACCGATGAAGTTCACCGCAATGGCGGCACGATATTTTTGCAAGTATTTCACGTCGGCAGAATGGCGCATCCGTCGCTGATGCCAAACGGAGAGGCGCCCTGGGGTGTCACCGAACAAAGGGCCGAACATTCCGACGTGTTCGCCCATGGCCCGGATGGGCGGCTGGGCTATATGCGAGCAGGCACTCCGAGACGCCTCGGTACGGATGAAATTTCGGCTTTGGTCGGCACCTTTTCTCAATCCTTCGTCAACGCGCGGCAAGCAGGCTTTGATGGTGTCGAAATCCATGCAGGCAACGGCTATCTGATCGACCAGTTTATGAACTCGGTGCTCAATACGCGCACCGATCGCTACGGCGGATGTGGCGTAGAAAATCGTACGAGGTTCCTGATGGAAGTCGTTGAAGCGGCGGTGCGTGAATTGGGCCCGGGACGTGTTGGCGTTCGCCTTTCTCCATTCGGCCATTTCAACTCTATGCCGGCAGACCCTCTCGTCGAGGAAACGTTGCTGTACGTCTGCGATCAATTGGGTCGTCGCGGGATCGCATATATGCATCTGGTCTACGAGTTGATGCCTGCGGGAAACATGGAGAGCAGCGAGTTCAAAGAATGCCACATCGATCACGCTTTGCTTGTCAAGGTTCGTGCGACCTTTCCTGGCGCAATCATCTGGTGCGGCGGCTTCACTAGCCGTGAGAGCGCTCAGGCTGCTCTCCACACCGGGTTAGTCGACCTGATCGCCTTCGGCAGACCATATATCGCAAACCCGGATCTTGCTGAACGTCTCAAGCATGGCTGGCCGTTAGCCGAAGCGGACCGATCCACTTATTACACCCGATGCGGCGGGGTGGGTTACACGGACTTCCCTGCATATCCAGGCGGTAGCGCTGCAAGCGACGCAGCCTGAACTGTGGCAGCGGGTCGAGCAGGCACCCGTACTGAGCGTGATTACTGCATCCTCCAAAGAAGCCATAGAAGGACCGCGCTCGGCACTGGAGCTTCGCGTGGTATTGGCAATGCGGTAGTCGCCGGGCCTGCGAGTGACCGCTTCTCGTTTGTCGTCAATACGCAGAGACATTTCAGAAACATCTGAGATCGTTCACAAGCTGCTTCAATCGCTAAACCTACTGACTCAGTCCTCGAGTACCATACACCACATTCACAAGCCCCACATAGCGGGAGGCCACCGTGAGCGCAACAGCCGAGGACATCGCGGCTACTGCCCATCGTCCAAGGTGACGGGCAAACCGGAAGCAATCTTTGAAGTGCCCAAAGTCGAGTTGTCGGAGAGTTCGAGGCTGAAGGGCCGGTCGAAGTTGCCAGAAAGCCCGTTTTTCGGCAGCTACCTGAGCCACTTGTCCGATAAACCGGTAAGTGTCCAAGTTGCCGACTTTCCGCCGCGAAACCCGCCGGCACTCATCGTGAGAGCTCGCATACCCAATTAACTTCCCATGTCTTTCCGCCGTCTGACGAAAAAGATTGTTCCATTCGCGATGACTTAGGTGCAATGTCGAGCCAGACATAGCGCACAAGGACAATCACCAATGAGAAAATCGAAATCGTGAGATCCGTCTCGCTGTGTAGCCGGTGGCTGAGACCGGCGAATTCTGGAGTCCCGAAACTGCATGAACATTACCGATAAAGAGTGCACCACTGATGACGGCTTGCAGGATGGATCCAAGTCGAATCAATTTCATGCCCGCTATGCTCTCATGGGCTCGAGAGCTGAGGCAACGCCGAAATGTGAATCTGTGTCTATGGGCAAATGGCCGTATAACCGGCTATATCGATAGGAATTGGGAGTTGCTTGCACCGTTTGCCACCGCAGAAATAACTGTTCCTGCCTTCTACATTTATGGCGACCGCGATGTTGTTGTTCGTTTTCCGGGCATGGAGCAAACTATCGCGAACCTTTCGAGCCGTGTCATCGATCTGCGTGGAAAGCTGTGTCTCGAGGATTGTGGCCACTGGACGCAGCAGGAACGGCCTGCTGAAGTGAGCACAGCGCTGATCAAATTTTTAAACGATCTCTGAAGATTTATTTGTGGCGAGCCGTGGACCATCATTGCGGGCGCACGGCGTTACCGGCACACCCATGGGCTAATTTGCTTTTCCTATTAATTGCGAAGGATGAGCGGGCACGCCATCAAGCCAATCCGGCCAGTGCTCGACAATGTTCGTTATCAGAGGAACTCCTGCTCTATAGAGGTTCTCGAGTGCCGGCGCAAAACCTCCCGCAGATTCGAAGCTGAAGAGACTTTCATACGCCGTCTGGCCCTTGTGCTGACGATCGAATCAGACCCCGCACGCAGAACAGCGATTCGCTTTGGGTCCACCCGCCCTGCGGCAGCGGCGCGTGTTAACGCCTCGTACGTGGCGTTATCTTCTTCCTGTGATGTGCAATAGGCACCCTTGCCACTCGTCAGTTGCTTTGTCCACGTCCGCGCACGCTCACCAATCAGATTGCCAGCCCACCATGTATCGCCCGAAAGCGTGTCACATTGAAGTACTGTGGGCGGCCTGTTTGCGGGCGCATAAGTATACTGCGCTCGTGTGGCTTGTGCCTCTGGGCTGTCCGCTAGGGCAACATGTTGCGATAACGAAACTCCTGCATTCACAAGATCGGCATTGATCTCGAACAATTCCGTGTGATTTAGTACGGTGTTGGGGAGAGCGTCCGGAGTCTCCGCGCCAACAGCAACAAAACCGCTTGGCCACCCTGCTGGCTTTTCGCGGGAGTCAAGCTCCCACTGAGAGCCAAACTCCACCAGATATTTGGCCCAGGCCACCGAGCCGAGCGTGCCTTGCATCGGATCAATTCCAGCGATTCCCGCTATCAGAAAATAAGTGTGACGCAGATCGAACTGATTCGAAAAAGACAACGCCATAAGGGATGCAGCCGCATTGGCATGTCCCATGTCCGTTGTCATCACGCAAACTCCTTTGCGATTGCAATGGACATCACGATAATCAGGAGCCAGACCCGGCACGCTGATCGTGTCCCATGGCCCCAGGCGGTCAAGCCAGGTCTTGGCTTCAAGATCGAACATGGTAACGATCATGACTTTAACTTCGCGGCCTCCGCCTACAGAATACGGAGACGATTGTGTCTGCCCCAAAGCTTGAGCAAACCCACCAAACACTGACGTTGCGAGAGCGCCAAAAACGAAGACCGAACTTAGTTTTCTTTTCTTGGTACTTATTGCGGCGGTCCAATGACTGAAATACGATGTTGCTTTCGTGCGTATGGCAATGTTCATCTAACGCCCTTCTTATGTAATGAGTGAAAGTGCTTTGGCAAATACAGAGAATCGTCGTTTGTTGTTAAGTACGCGTGTAAGCCACTTCTATTGGCCGCATATTCCCTGCAAAACAGGCGTCGTTGCGGCTGGACATTACAACACGCGGACTGGCTTTTTTATTCCATTCTCGCCAGGAGGACTTGAGCCTTTTGAAGATTTAGGATCGATCTTGTTCTATCAAGCCTTCCATCACATGATGAAAGAGCGAATCCATGTACTTCTTATCGAGAGTCCCGCTGCCGATGAGCAAGCGATAGTAAATCGCTCCATAAATCGCATCGATAGTAGCCGCAATGTCAATGGTGGACCGGAATTATCCAGCCTTTATCCCCGGCAAGAAAATCTGCCTATCGAGTTTTCTACGAGGCTCAATCCATCTCTTGCGGAATGCGAGCTCTAGTTGGCCATGCCAGCGCCCGATGGAAGCGATCTACGAAGGGTGACGCGGAAAAAGAAGCCCCAGACAGGCCACCTGAGGCTTTGCGAGTAATTTTGCCTAATCTATTAACACGCGATGCGCGTGTAAATTCCTCAATGGGTTTCCATTCGCTATCCCTCTTCCAACGAATCGTGTCAAAAAGAGGCCCGGAGGGCGACACCGTACAGAATGCAAGGCAGCGTGATTGGAATACGAGATACGCTTTCATCTGGAATGGGCCCAACCCCACACTAGCCCCATCGACGCCTCGCAAGTAAGACACTAGACTGTCCAGAAAATGGCTCATGAAATAGGAGAACTTATGAAATTCATTTCGATAGATGGTGAAATGCTGATCAACCCGCAATTCGTCGTTGCAATCCTTCCCAGCGGGAATGGTGGATCTACTCTTACGATGGTGGACGGGAAGGTTTATCAGGACTCGCAACGAACTCCTGAGCAGGTGGAATCTAACATCCGTCAAAATTCCTAAATGTGGTGTATACGGGTGATACGGGTTAAGCCTCAAAATCGCGCGTGTAGTCGATTCCGATAACAAGGGCCTTACGCATGTATGACCTCGACGGCTAAAGACCGGCTATAAAACTGGCGACGCGGTCCCAAGTCTATATCCTCGTCGATACACCCGGAAGAACCGTTCTGTCGTCGGTATAGACCCAGATGGCATATATAGGCTTCTTCTCTTCTTTCGCACAGTCAATTTCCCCCTTCTGGCCGCTTGAATTCAATGAGTTCTTACTCACCAGAACGATGACACCTTGGGAAGGCAGGCTGCGTGCGGACTTTGTCTTTCCAATCGCTTGTATAGGCGTCTTTGACTGATATCGACGTATTCAAAAAGGAACCTTGGCATTGAGCGCGTGGCCTCTAAGAAAGTCCCGTTGGCAATCGTCACTAGCGCTGCTAAGTTCTTAATCCACTTCGAGACATCGGTATCTGGTCTGTCATTTGGTTTTGATCCTGTCGGTAGTGAACTTGTGTCGTCAGCCTCACCTTTTTCGTCAGCCATATCCTCCTTCGGTGCCAGCCAGTTTAGCGCCTTTGTTTTGTCCCCTTAAATTCGTCTTTCCGGCCACTGGGATGTCAAACACCTTGTGGTCAAGAAAAGTTGATAGTCCGCGTTTCCAAACAGGCAAATTCCTTCGTGCCGAGTGGAATAAATTCGAATGAAAACGTGGACTGTGTGTCTTATAAGTTGTTGAAAAGATAATGGCCAGAGACGGGTCGACGTGCCATTACATAAATCCTGTACAGGCGAACACTAGGCACCAATGCAATCTATCCATCAGTTCTCAGGGGTCAAAAGAAGGAAAGACGAGATCCCCTGGTGCTACCTCCCTCATGGACTCATAGAACCGGATTGCGCCTGTCGCCCCGGAAGCGTTTAGGAGACCAGAGATACTCGCCCTGAAACTCTTGCCGGCGCGTCTGGTTCTGATTGACCCACCAGTAGTGCATTCGGGCGACGGCTCCTTCCAAGCCTTGCCGTATCTGAAATCTTATCGCACCGCCCGCAAACGCGAGCGTGTGCTATCGACCCCGGGCACGATCATCCTGTGAAGGAGATGAAAGCGCTGTGAAGTTTAACCACATATCCGTATCCCGCGAACGCCCATTTTGTTCATCTTTTCTGAAGCTCGCTTTGAAAATAAAAATATGGGCAGCATGAAACGTTGTAGCCCTCGCACTGCTCAGAGAATGGCACCGGAGAGTATGCCCCTTTTAATGGAGTCTAATTCCGCCGGAGACGATCCTGGGTGCCCCAAGAGTCAGCAGAGGAGTCCTTCCCGCTTCGACTCTCTCGCTCGCCACATTCTGGACGGAGCCCCATACTCTAAGCCACGACAGGAAACGATGCTCGGTATAGAGGTCCACTTGAGCGAACCCTACCAGACGATACTGGTTTGAGGAGTCATCAAACTGCTGCCCGCTCGTTCGAAGATAAACCCCGAAGACTCCCCACCTCTCTTGCTCCATTCGAGCCTCTAGAGATCCCGAGTTCCTCGGAACTTGCGCCGTCCACTTCCCCACTAACGTGGGATCGGCTTGAAACTTCGTCACCGTCGAATCCGCATACTGATACCCCGCCTTCACCACTAAAAACTCCAACGGGCGTATCTCCGTCCCGAAAACCTTGCGCTTTAGCGACCTTCAAGTACTGCATTTGCGATATCTTCCCCTTGTCGAATACGGATCGACGATGGAAGGCAGATTCTGGAGCTTGCGGAATAGCGGCTTCCGCTTTTCGGGCATGAAGTAGAGCCTGACGAAACGAGTCTGGTAGATTAGTTATAGATTCTGGGGTGCCCGCAAGGGCATAACAGGGAAGCCGGTGTGAATCCGGCATGGTCCCGCCACTGTGTTCAGGAGACGGACTCTTCGTAAGCCACTCGATCATACCGAGGAAGGCGAAGACTCCGGAGCGTTAAGAATAAGCGCTCAACCTGTCAATCAGGAGACCTACCTCAGATTTAGTCTTGATTCTTCTCCGCGTGGAAACGGGAAGCAATCGCTCAAAGATCTTTGAGCTTTGTGCCTCTTTTCCCGCTATTGGTGAGGTGCACTTGTTCAGATCGATGTCGCTCTCCTCCTCTATCGCTCGGAGAGCAGGCGCTCCATGAGAGTTGGGGAACACTTCTGTCCAGGCGTCCTTCATTCAGTCGAGGCAAAAGACGGTCTGCTCATTCGAATCAGGGTGCCTGGGGGGTTGATCGAAGCAAATCAACTCAGGACAATCGCCGATCTGTCCAGTGGCTTTGCCGACGCCACCATTGAAATCACCTCGCGGGCAAACCTTCAGTTGCGCGGAATTCGGACCGAAGACCTCGGCCAAATCGTTGACAGCATTTCTTCTACCGGGCTACTCCCCTCCCAGCAGCATGATCGCGTCCGCAATATCATCACCAGTCCCATCGCCGGGATCGACCCCGGGGAACTCATTGATCCGCGACCGCTCATCCGTCAGTTCGATCAGCGTTTGCAGGCCGACGCAGCCTTTGTAAACCTCCACCCTAAGTTCAGCTTCGCGATTCACGGCGGCCCCAAACGGTTCAGCCGCGATATCGACGATGTCTCTCTCGCGGCTGAACCGTTTGGTGCTACACCCTATTTTCGCTTTTCCCTCGGTGGAGTCTCTTCGCGCTTCGTGGTGAAGCCAGGTGACGCCGTCGACTGCATGTTGGCAACAACAAGGATGTGCATCGTACTGGCGAAGGAGTCCAGCCTGCCC
Organism: Edaphobacter sp. FHG110511_03; assembly: GCF_059115365.1. Taxonomy (NCBI): domain Bacteria; kingdom Pseudomonadati; phylum Acidobacteriota; class Terriglobia; order Terriglobales; family Acidobacteriaceae; genus Edaphobacter; species Edaphobacter sp. FHG110511_03. The sequence continues at coordinate 11,355 of NZ_JBZYWL010000016.1, forward strand.
GTTCGTGTGAAAGCGGTCATGGCGATCTCCGGAGCGATGGAACGTGTCCTGGATGCCCTCTCGCACATGTTGCAGCCGTCGCCTCTTTCGCTGCCCGCTACCACAGTCAACGAACCCTTTATGGGCATCTATACCACGACTCGAGGCCGAGTGAACATCATCCCATCCGTCCCACTCGGTCGGCTCAACCCGGAACAGGCACGCTATCTCGCCGACGCGTCGAACGAGTGGGCAGGTGATCTTCGACTTGCTCCGTGGCGCGGTGTTGTCCTCGGTTCTATACCGAAGAGCGCGGCAGGCAATATCATTGCCCAGCTTCGCGCCATAGGATTGCCCTGTGAGCAAGCAGACGGATTTCAAGGAATTGCAGCTTGCGCCGGAATCACTGGGTGCGATGCGTCGTTGGCCGATGTGCGGGACGACGCAGCTTCGCTCGCGCGGCGCCTTTTAGGCCATGCTGTGCCTCCTGGATGGACGGTGAACCTATCCGGATGCGACAAGCAATGCGCACGTCGGCACGGCGCGACCGCCGAACTTGTCGCCGGCCCATTGGGCTACACCCTCAATGTCAAGGGACGTCGTGTGGCGTCCGACTGTTCACGTGAATTCGCGCTCGATGCAGTCGTAGCACTGCACGAAAATTTGCTGTCCGAGGTTGCTGCCCGATGAACTACGTCAAAGATGGCGCGGCCATTTATCACGAGTCTTTTTCCATCATAAGAAGAGAGGTCGATCTATCTGCTTTTCAGACCGATCTCGCTCGCGTCGTCGTCCGCATGATCCATGCGTGCGGCATGACGGACCTGCCACAGGATGTCCAGGCGTCGCCGGATGCCGCCTCGGCGGGCGTCAATGCGCTGCTCGCGGGTGCGCCACTGCTTTGCGATGCGACGATGGTGGCGAATGGAATTACGCGTTCCCGGCTCCCACGGAATAACGAGGTCATCTGCGCGTTGAGCGATGCGCGAACTACTGAACTTGCTGAGAACCTACACACCACCCGAAGTGCCGCCGCTGTCGAATTATGGCGAGAGAAACTCCCCGGCTCCGTCGTTGTCATCGGCAACGCTCCCACTGCGCTCTTCCATCTACTCGACATACTCGACGATGGAGCGCCGCGGCCAGCACTGATCGTTGGCATACCTGTCGGATTCGTAGGCGCGGCCGAATCCAAAGCAGCACTTGCCGCCAATCCGTTTGGAATTCCTTTCCTCACCGTGCGAGGACGGCGCGGCGGCAGCGCCATTGCGGCGGCAGCCGTCAATGCGCTCGCGAGTGAGAAGGAATGAGCACAGACGCACGAAGCGGACGTCTCTTCGGAGTCGGTGTCGGTCCTGGCGATCCGGAACTGATTACGGTCAAAGCGCAGCGTGTGCTCAGGCAGGCGCAGGTTATTGCCTATCCGTGTGCCAGACATGGACAGAGCAACGCTCGTTCGATCGTTTGCTCGGAGCTGATTCATGGCCAGATCGAACTACCGATGATGTACCCAGTTACGACAGAGCAGACTGACCATCCCGGAGGATATGAGGTGCTGCTGTCGCAGTTCTATGATGAGATGGCCGAACAGATCGCGGACCACCTTGCAAACGGACGAGATGTGGCCATTCTGTGCGAGGGCGACCCGTTCTTTTACGGGTCGTATATGTACCTTCATGACCGTCTCGCTCATCGCTTTTCCACTCAGGTAATTCCTGGAGTTGCCTCGATTATGGGCGCAGCTGCACAGCTTGGAACGCCGCTCGTCCGCAGGGATGCCGCGTTCACGGTGCTACCCGGAACTCTCTCGGAAGACGTATTGATCGCAAAGCTAAGCCAGCAGAGTGCCTTTGCCATCATGAAGCTCGGCCGGAACTTCGCCAAGGTAAAGCGGGCCATCGATACCGCCGGTCTCGCTGACAAAGCACTCTTCATCGAACGAGCGACGATGGCTGCCGAACGCATCATCCCGCTCCGCGAGGTCGATCCGCTCCATGTCCCCTACTTCTCGCTCATCTTGATTCCCGAAGCAAGTCAGGTCCAGCGGGACGAAACCATTCGGAGTGCCGGTTGGATCTCCGTCGTTGGCCTAGGCCCGGGTGCTGTTAGCTGGATCACGCCCGAAACTCAGCAGGCTCTGACGGAGGCGACAGACCTGGTCGGTTATCACACCTATCTCGATCGAGTCCCTGTGAGATCCGGTCAGCGCCGCTTCGGCTCCGACAACAAGGTTGAGGCGGACCGCGCACGGCACGCTCTTTCGCTTGCTGAAACAGGCCGTCGCGTTTGCGTCGTTTCCTCGGGTGATCCGGGCATCTTTGCCATGGCTTCCGCTGTTCTGGAATGCGTTGACCAGGGACCGCCAATCTGGCGCTCGCTTGATATTCGCATCCTTCCCGGATTGTCGGCGATGCAGGCAGCAGCATCGAGAGTGGGAGCTCCTCTAGGGCACGACTTCTGTGTCATCTCGCTCTCCGACCGACTCAAACCCTGGGAGATCGTGGTGAAGAGACTGGAAGCAGCAGGTGCCGCCGACTTCGCGATCGCAATCTACAACCCGATCTCATCGCAACGACTATGGCAACTCGCCGAGGCGCGCACGATCATCGCCAAACACCGAGGCCCTGAGACACCTGTTGTCCTTGCACGCAGCGTCGGCAGGTCAGACGAACGAATCACTATCACCGATCTTGAACACTTCGATCCTTCGCTCGCCGATATGCAAACGATCGTTCTCATTGGTTCCTCAACAACCCGGGCGATTGCATTGTCGAACGCCAGGAAGCTCATCTACACTTCCCGGATCTATGGTGACAGGAGTTCTGGCGTATGAGTGCCGCTGAGCGTTGGTTGTCGATCGTAGGCATCGGCGAAGATGGTTGGGATGGGCTGAACAGTGAGGCCAAACGAGCGGTCGAGTCCGCTGAGTTGATCTACGGAGGAGCCCGCCACCTTGCCCTCGTACCAACTGCCGGTTCATCCGCAACCCGCATCCCTTGGCCTTCTCCGATGACCCCGGCCGTGCAGCAAATCCTCAAGGAGTATCGCGGAAAGAAGAGAGTGACCGTGCTCGCCAGTGGCGATCCGATGCTCCACGGTGTGGGAGTACCCCTCACCCGTGACCTTGTCGCAACCGAGTTTCGCGTTATTCCGCAGGTCTCCGCTTTTTCTCTCGCCTGTGCGCGGCTTGGTTGGCCGATGGCAGAGACGACCCTGATTACGCTGGTCAACCGACCGGTAGAGCAGTTGCTTCGTCGTCTCTATCCTGATCAACGGATTGTCATCTTCTCCGAAGACGGCGGCACGCCGGCGACCGTTGCTCGGCTCCTGACGGAATCTGGATACGGATCAAGCAAGATTGATGTCTTCGAAAATCTGGGTGGTTCCTCAGAGCGCAATATCAGGGATCTGGCGGCATGCTGGCTGAACAGGCAGTGCAGCAAGCTGAATCTGATGGCGGTCCTCTGCGTTCTCGACACAACAGCCCGGCCGCTGTCTCTGGCTCCGGGTTTACCGGACGATACCTTTGATACAGATGGGCAGTTGACCAAGCGGGAGGTTCGCGCGGTGACGCTCGCCCGTCTCGCCCCGCTACCAAACCAAACCCTTTGGGACGTCGGAGCCGGCACCGGATCGATCGGTATCGAGTGGGTGCGTGTTCATCCCTCGTGCTCCTGCATCGCCATCGAAGCGCGAGAGGACCGGGCAGTTCGAATCCGGGAGAATGCCGCGCGGCTCGGGGTACCAAGGTTGAGGGTCATTCAAGGGACTGCGCCCGCCGCCTTTGCAGGCCTGCGGCCCCCGGATGCGATATTCATCGGAGGAGGCGTCAGCAACGACGACCTCTTCGACGCTTGCTGGGCAAAGCTCTCGCCCGCTGGTCGTCTAGTTGCAAACGCAGTTACGCTGCAGAGCGAAGCGAGCCTTGTCGCACGACATACACTTTATGGAGGCGATCTGATGCGCATGACGGTATCCCGAGCCGATCTGATCGGCGGCTTGTATGGATGGCGACCGATGATGCCAATTACTCAGTGGACGGTGACCAAGCCGTGAGCGATATGATCCAGCGTGAGCGTCTCTCCATCGGAATCGGCTGCTCTTCCCGCGCCTGCAGCGATGATGTCATCCGACTGATCGAAGCATCCGTCGATCAGATACCTTCCGGTACCATGATCGCGACGCTAGACCGTCGCGCTTCGATAGGCGAGATCGTAGCATCGACCCTGGGCCTGCGACTTGTGCTCTTCCCGGCGAGCATCCTTGCAAGCGTCGCCGGAGTCACCACACATTCGCCATTCGCTCTCTCGAAAACACGGACCGCCAATGTCGCAGAAGCGTCCGCGCTGGCCTCACTTGGCTCCTGTGCGCGTCTCATCGTACCGCAAACGAAAGGCCGCTTCTGTACCTGTGCCATCGCTACGCTTCCCATAACGGTGCGTCCATGATCGTCCACTTCATTGGCGCAGGTCCAGGCGCCGCCGATCTCCTTACTCTGCGGGGCCGGGATCACATCCACAACTCACCAGTTTGCCTCTATGCCGGATCGCTTGTGCCCAAGGAAATACTTGCTCACGCACCACTCGGCGCCCGCATCGTCGACACGGCCGAGATGAATCTTGATGAGATCATTGCGGAGATTGCCGACGCGCACGCCAAAAGCCTCGACGTTGCTCGCATTCACTCCGGCGATCTCTCCATCTGGAGCACCATGGCAGAACAGATTCGCCGCCTAAAGGTGCTTGGTATTGCTTACGATGTCACTCCGGGTGTTCCTGCATTTTCCGCCGCCGCCGCCGCTCTCAACCAGGAGCTCACGCTGCCGAATGTAGCTCAGACCCTAATCCTCACTCGCACCTCGACAAGGTCCACACCGATGCCAGCAGGAGAAGACCTTGCAACCTTAGGCCACACCGGTGCGACTCTCGCCATTCACCTGTCCATCATGAACCTCGACCAGGTATCCTCCCAATTGTTACCCCTCTACGGCGAAGACTGTCCGGTCATCGTCGTCTTCAGGGCCAGTTGGCCCGACCAGCGCATCCTGCGCGGTACTCTGTCGACTATTCATGGGATTGTCAAGGCATCCGGTATCGATCGCAATGCCCTCATTCTGGTTGGGCGGTCTCTCGACCAGTCGCCCTTCGGCGAAAGCTACCTCTACTCCACCGCAAGGAACCGCACGGATGCATCCGAACAATAGTGCAATGGACGCAGACAAGGCCATAAAGATGCAATCCGTTACAACCCCAACTCGAACTCACATGCCACGAGTTCTCATTCTGGGTGGAACAAGCGAGGCATCGGAGCTTGGCACGCACTTGGCTGCGAGATCCGATGTGACCGTGATCTCATCCCTCGCCGGCCGAGTGAGCCAGCCCAGGCTGCCCGCCGGGATTGTTAGAGTTGGAGGCTTCGGCGGAGTTTCCGGATTGATCTCTTATTTGGTCGATGAAAATATCGGAGTGGTCATCGATGCGACCCATCCCTTCGCCTCGAAGATAAGTGGCAACGCCGAGTCGGCATGCAATACCTTAAGCCTTCCGCTTATCGCGTTGGAACGCCCACCGTGGGAGCCACACGAGCACGATTGCTGGTGCACGGTACCCGATGCACAAGCCGCAGCGTCAATGGTCAATCATCAACGCAACCGTGTATTTCTCTCCATTGGACGGCAGGAGCTTGGCGCATTTTCTGGGTGCGAAGCCACATGGTTTCTGGTGCGTGCCATCGATGCCCCCAGCGAAACGTTGCCCGCCAACTCAAAACTGATTCTGAAGCGTGGCCCGTTTAATCTCAACGATGAACTGCGGATGCTTCGTTCTGAGTCCATCAACCTCATCGTGTCCAAAAATAGCGGTGGCACAGCAACCTATGCAAAGATTGAGGCGGCGAGAGCCCTCCGGATACCAGTTGTCATGATCGATCGCCCACGGAAACACAACGTCCCGACTGTATCCCAACCGGATGACGTGCTTCAAAAACTTGCACATCTACTGCGAATGTCCCCGACTGCGATGTTGTCTCCCACGGAGTAACGGTTTCTATGAGAAAGCTCTACCTAATTGGCATTGGCGCTGGCAATCCCGAATACATCACGGTGCAAGCGATCAAGGCACTCAACCTCGTGGACGTATTCTTTTTCATGGACAAGGGCGAAACGAAGCAGGACCTCGTCAACCTCAGAAAACAGATATGTGAACGATATATAGAGAACAAGTCATATCGTGTGGTCGAAGCAGATGATCCTGTTCGTGACCCGACTATATCGGATTACACAACTCGCGTTGAACTCTGGCATCTACAAAGAGCCTTGATCTATGAAGAGATGATCGCACAGCAATTGGAAGAGGGTCAGTGCGGCGCTTTCCTCGTCTGGGGTGACCCATCACTCTACGACAGCACCCTTAGAATGATCGAGTACATCATGACCCGCGGGAGGCTTTGTTTTGAGTTCGAAATCATCCCCGGCATCACCAGTATGCAGGCGTTGGCCGCCCGGCACAAGATCTCTCTAATTGGGATAGGTGAATCAATCGTCATTACGACAGGCCGCCAACTCGCTGCGGGCTTGGGTCGCACTGCAGAGAGATCAATCGTGATGCTGGATGGGCAATGCTCCTTCAATACTTTGCTTGATGAAGAGCTTGATATTTTCTGGGGTGCTTATCTGGGAATGGAGCAAGAGGTTCTCCTGTCGGGAAAAATCGCTGACGTGGCAAGGAGGATCGTAGAAGTTCGGAATGAACAGAGACAGAAGAATGGTTGGATAATGGACACCTATCTTCTAGCGAAACCAAAAGCGGTTGCTCAAGCCGGATTACCTCACACCGGCACTTCCTGCGATCACAACGATTTGTGACGGCAGGTGACTAGAGCAATCGGGAACTCATGATCATCTACTCGGAAGACCTCGCACCGACGGGCGCGAAAATTCGATGACCTCATGCCAGATGGAAAAGACACTGAGAGATGCCGCAGATACAACGAGCCCTCATCGGCCGCGCAGAACGACAAACCTATTTGCTGTCTCTGCCTCGATAGGCGACACAGACTGGGAGGAAGAACCTCCAAGCGACCTTGAAAGTCTCGTTTTGAGCAAGTTTGCAAGCGTGCATCCGAGCCTGAATCGAAGTTGCTCAGAACTCCGTTGCAGGAAGCCCTCTTCTTCAAACGAATTATGGTTCTCTAAAAGATGATCATGTTTTCCCGTTGCGGCGACACCGTACTCCGATGACTGCGAGCGCGTTTTGGTCCTAGAGGGCCGAACGAGAAATGGCCACCTCGATTCTCCTCTCAAATCCCAATCGGCACCGAGCTCGCTTCAACACATCTCGTCCAGAGTGCAAATAGAAACCCGGTGGAGTACAATGTGGAGTCGCAAATACAACCAGAAGCAAGAGTCCAATTACGGAAAAAAAAGACGAAGCCTTGACACCTGTGACCTGCTCATAGAGAACGAGCATCTCGGAAGCTGACGGGCGCTTCCGAGATACCGCTTTCTCCCCAAAACGGCGATTGAAGATCGTAGATAGTCTCACAGTGGCACTTCTTCTTACGTGACCAGCTCTTGGGCGAACATTTCAATTGTCGTCGGCCCATGGAACTTCTCGGTTCCCGGGTTATCGAAGTGAATCCAGCCAGAGTTGAAACTCTTCACCATCTCGATGTAGAGCCCAGTCCGGTCGGCCGGCATGCCCATCGCTTCCAGAACGCCCTGCCAGGCTGCCTCGGGCAACTGTACGGCCTTCACCTCGCGGCTCAAGGCATTGCCGAACGCGGCCGCCGTTTCGTGCAAATCTGTTCCACCCTCCGGCCCTTCTACCTCAAGCACGCGCTCGCCCGTCCAGCTTTCCTGCAGTATTTTGGCGCCCGCTTGGCCGATGTCACGTGTGGCCACAAGTGGGAATTTGCGCGTGAGTGGCGCATAGAAGAAGGGCATCTCCCCTATCGCACGTATGTGGTCCAACGCTCCAAGCCAGTTTTCCATGAAACTGCCCGCGCGCAAATACGCCACAGGAATTGGGAGCGTGCGCGTTGCCTGTTCGATCAGGTGCGTCGACGTAATCAGCCCTAGTCCACGTGGTTGCTCCGAACCGATGGACGAAAGAAACACTGCCTTGCCGGGCTTTGCCTTCTCAAGCGCCTCCCGGATCGCCGCGATCGTGCGTTTCTGGTCAAGCAGCCCAGGAGTCGGCGCAAAGTCTGGTGGAATCATCGCGAACACACCCTCCGCTCCCGCGAAAGCCTTTGCGAGGCCCGCCTCGTCGTCATAAGCTGACTGCACTAGCCCCACGCCTCGATCAGCCCAGGCTTTCGCCTTCTCCGGATTGCGCACCACACCCCGCACCGTTTTCCCCGCCATGAGCAGATTTTCTGCCACTGCTCCGCCCACTTTGCCCGTAATTCCCATCACTGTGAACATGACATTTCTCCTTCTATGCAAGTAGATACTTGTATTCCAATAAAGATGCAAGTTTTTACTTACATGTTTGTTATCTGCGAGAATCTTCCTGTGACCGTCTTCGATCCAAACCGCAAGCGCAACGCGCGAGGCGAGCAGCGCCAGCAGGAGCTCCTCCGCGCCGCTGCCGCAGTCTTCGGGCGCCTTGGCTACCACGCGACCACTACAAACGCGATTGCCACGGAAGCGGGCGTGTCTCCGGCCAGCCTCTATCAGTTTTTTCCTAATAAGGAAGCTATCGCCAGCGCGCTGACCTCGATGTATGCACGCGAAATGGCCGAAGCGGAACGGGCGATCGACCCCGAAGGCGTGTTGAGCTTCACCGAAGCCGTCGTTGAGTTGATCGATGTATGCATGAGTCTCAACCGAAGGCGCCCCGAGTTCCACACCCTCGTGGTCGATGCCCCACTCTCAACTGCCGCTCGCGAAGACAAGCAGGCCCTTGGACTAGCTTTCGTTGACTTCATTACGGCGCGCCTCCGGCGCGAGCTACCCACACTCTCGCACTCCGAAGCGGCTCATCACGGGCAGGTCGCCCTTATGATCTTCCGCGGAATCCTCGACGAGCTAACCACCGCCTCTCCCCGCGCCCGCCCACGCCTGCAGCAGTCAATGCGCGATGCCATTCTTCGCTATCTCCAACCAGTTATCACACAAACGAAAGCGGCTCTGCCCAGGAGGAGCAATTCGCAAGAGATGTAGAGCATCACACGCGGAAGGCATATGGCGAAATGCTTTCATGCATTACAAAGAGGGGACATTCTGCTCAGGCCGACTGATTGGTAGTGAAATGCGAATCCGGGTGTGGACGGTTTCCTCACGTGATCGATACAGAGTTAGATGTTCGAGCAGAACTCGGGGGATCTGCAAGCCGGCTCCGGACCGAAAGCCACAATCTCCGCGAGCAGTTTCTCAATGCAATGAGTCCCACGCCGGCTACAGCGATCGTGGTTAATGCGAGACCGGCCCACGCTAGAAGTCTCTCGCCAACCCCTGGAACCTGCTGGCAATAACAAATCAGAGCAGAAGCGAGGGCCGCACTCGGAAAGGTGTAAGCCCACCAGGCGACCGATACAGGGAGTGCTCGGACCGCAAGCTGCCACAAGCGTAGTACAAGCAGAGCGAAAAACAGGGCCGTGAATAAGATGAACCGATAGACCGCGTCCACGCGGCCCGTAAGTTGCAGCCAGGACAGACACCCGACCGCGGGCGAGGCGACAAAGATCGCTAAGCTCGGTGCGAGACGCCTGCGTCAACTTGTCATCACAGAAGATAAGCCGGTGAAGCAACAGCGGCACGAAGGCAATCCAGGAGACCAGCCCAACAGCGAGCAAAAACCAGGACGTCTCGTGAAACCCAAGTGACACACCTGGCAAAGTAGCAGTCACATTACCGACGATTGGAATCAGCCAAGCCGGCGTGGCGTGTCGAATTTCAGTAGGCTCAGCTATCCATCGTCCCAAAAGGGTGAGGAAGAGCACAAGCTGACTACCTGTGCCTAGTGCCCAAAGGAACAGTGCCGCAGATGGCGCATGGGGAAGGATTGCAGTTTTGAGGCTGTACAAAAGCGGAGAGTGCGATGAAGAGCATTACGCCGACCGCGATCAGCCACTCGCCAATCGCGTGTGGAGCGGCGAGCACCTGAGCCGCCGCGCGCCAGGACAGCCCGAGACTGCAGATGCCCATAACCGAGCTAAAAGCGACGGCCGGCGGATTCGTGGGGGCGTGCTCGGCCGGCCTTGTCAATGTTTCCATGAAACTCCTAATTCCACCCAGGATTGTAGTCGCGGAATTTCGCGACCCAAGGTCGGCCAGCAACGTTGGATACGAGTCACGCCACTCATACAACATTGGGCCGCGTACGGCGCTACTAGTTAAGAAACCACTCAACCAGTTGTTCCAGAGTCGCTTTGCCCTTCGCCAGGCTCACCTCTGATTCCTGACGATCTCGATTCCACGCGTTGTCCACAATCACGCTCCGAAGATCTTGAACACCTACAAGTTGCAGCCAAAAGTCCAAATAAGCAGCCTGGTGATCGAATCGCGAGGGAGGTATAGGAGTACCCTCCAGGAAACGTGAACCACGTGTATAGACGACGATTGCCTTTTCCACGTTCAAGAGAGGGTCATACTGTTTGCCGTCGTAGGCAAACAGATAATTTCGCTGCGCCACGAGGTCAATCAATTGTTTGAGCTTGTAAGGCAGGCCAAAGTTCCACATTGGAGTTCCTAAGACGATTCGATCGGCATTCTGAAAGCGTTGGATCAACGATTGAATACGCTCCCATACGTTGGACTCTGCCTCCGTCATCGGCTCGTGCTTCACTGCTTTGTACTTCGCTCCAATTGCCTCGTAGTCGAACTCCGGTAGTCGTTCATGCCAGATGTTCAACGTATCCACAACTATCGAGGTGTTGTCGGATTTGCACGCCTCGATGAATGATTTGGTAAGGCTAATCGAATCGGAAGATTCGCCTCTTGGTGATGACTGAATTTCGAGAAGTTTCACTTGGTCCCTCCGGGTGTGGGACTCTTTGCGGAGTTCGAGTTACTTCGAGATCGCACGTGCTGCTTCTTCGATCACAGCCGCAACTTCCTTCGGATGCGAGACGTAGACTGAGTGGCTGGCGCCTGCGACTTCTACCGTGTGGCTATGAGCTCGCTGAGCATAAAATCGTTCGAGGTCGGGGTTGATCGTTCTATCCGCACCGGCAACGACCATCCAGCTGGGTTTTTCTCTCCATGCCGGCGTGGTGATGACTGCCTTGAAATTGTCCGCGGCGTTGAGAACCTGCGATCGCGCCATGAAATCGGTCTGCTCCACAGAAAGATCGGCTGCAAAGTACTCATGGAACTGGGTGGGATCGAGGTACGTGAAACCATCTGCCGTCTTCTTTATCGCACCAGACTTGCTGAGGTCACTCGAGAAGCGCTTTCCGTCGGCCGCTTCGTTCTCTCCAGCGTCTGGCATGTGCGCTGCAACATACACCAATCCGGCGACTGATGGATCCGTGCCCGCTTCTGTAATTACGGCGCCCCCATAGCTGTGTGCGACAAGGATGCTCGGTCCGTTTTGCAGTGCGAGGATACGCTTCACGGCGGTCACATCATCCTGGAAGAACGTCTCCGACTCTTGGACGATGCTGACGTTAAAGCCGTCTCTGACAAGGTTGTCGTAAACGCCCCTCCAGCCCGAACCGTCCGCCCAGGCACCGTGGACGAGGACGATACTTTTCACTTCGGACTTCTGAGCTTGTAAGTCTGGTGTGCTCGTCACGACGGCAGCACACAACATTGTGGTGAATACGGCAAATCGATTGAACATAACTATCTCCGGTTCCTTATTTGTTGAGTTCTGCGATCGTTTCAAAGACCAAGATCCGTCACTGCTGGTGCGGGGTTTCTCATCTCGCGGTTGCCTCTCACGCGCCTTAGACGTTGCGGCGCTCATTTTCCCTTGGGTCAAGCTCCTTCATTTCCATAAGCGCCCATCTCAGTTGGTGGTTCTCTAAGAGCAGTTCACAAGATCCATTGCTGCCGGCTTCGACGCCGTCTCTCCTGTACATCTCCAGCTTCTTCGAAGCCATGCCGCAGGGATGCCATGGGCGGTGATCAGCCGAAGGCAACAGGTGGCGCGAACAGGCCGCCACCGAATGATCCGATCGCACGATCAGTCTCCAAAAAGAACACCATTATGTCGTTTGGGTTGATGCCTGCTTCGCCAAGCTTCTCCACCAGGGCGGAAACAAGGTCTTTTTTTCGATTGGCGCCGGTCCCTGAAGTTACCAGCACTTCGATCATCAACATCTGGTCGGTGCGCGGCTTGGGCAGTGCTGGATAGTACAGATCAACCCTGAAATCGCTTGGTCCCAACGAAAGGAAACGTCGGAAGAGGTCGTCCTCTGGATATCCAGCAGCAATGCTTGCAGCATGGATAGTTCTGGAAAGACGGCCTTTCTCGACGGTTGACCAGTCGGACTTCATCGTTACAGTAAACAAGGGCATAGAACCTCCTGATGGCCGGATATTTCTGTCTCCTGACATTTCATGAGCGCCCATCTCGATTGTTGATTCTTTATGAGCAGTTCGCAGATTCATTGCCGCAGACTTCGAAGCCGGCTCTACCACTCTTTAGGTCTTCTAAGGGTAATGACCTGGCCTTCGTTAGGCTCAGCGTGAATACTGTCCTCTCTCGATTCGATTTCTCGAGGCAGACGCTGCCATGCTCTTCAGCTACTCGACGAGCCAGGGTGAGCCCGAGGCCTGTTCCGTTGGGTTTTCCTGCGGTCACGAACGGATCGAACAACGTCCTCCGGACAGAGGCAGGTATGCCAGGACCATTGTCCAGGATTGTGACGTAAATCTGTTCATCGACTTCCGTAAGGTGAACCTTCACCTCAGGCACGTGAGTTGAGAGTGTCGCAGCTTGGCAGGCATTGAGCAGCAAGTTATATATGGCACTCTCAAGATTCGTCGCATCGATGTCTGCTTCCGCCGGCGGAAACTTGCCGATTGTGATGGACACGTTCCGCCCGTCTGGATGAAACTTCACTGCCGCAACGGCTTTCTCAACAACCCAGGAAACGCGCTCATGGACAAGGGAGTTGCTCCGTGCTACTACCGAATTGCAGTAGTGAGTCAATGCGCTCGGCCTTCCCCAAGTCCGTGGCGGGTCGGCACCTGCATCATGAATTTCGAGGCTTGCTCAGCGTTCACTCACGTTACGGCCTGCACGCTTGCAGAGTCGCCTTTGCGACCCTCTTCCATCGGAGGCTTCAGCAGCTTTGTTACCTCCACCTTCACCTGTGGACTAAACGCCTTTCACCGCGCACGCGGACCATCTCAGTAATCCCGGTTTGCGGGGCCTATGAATCGGTGGGTTGTTTCCGAGTTGACGACGATCCGAGAGTGACTCGAAAGGAAACGCCCGACTCCGCGAACTCGGGATGCACCTCAGTCCGCGACCATCAACTCCCCCGGCACAATGGGACGCGTCCGCGGCAGCGCCCCGCGATATGCCGCCAGACCCATCAGCAACATCGCCCCCACAAACACAACCAGCTTCACCTTGTTTGCCTCGCGTGTCGGTGGCAGTATCTGCCATAGTGCCAACAGCAGTGTCTGCGCTACCGTCACCGCCCAAACCGAGCCGTAGAAGTACCGCCTCTCCGTGCCTTCGCCCTTGGTCGAGAGCCCCACACGCGGCAACGCGCCTGCGGCGCCCAGCAACAGAACCGCTCCGCACACTGGCAAGTAGGCGTAGTGGTAAATCAGCTTCATGTACCACGATCCGGTCGCCGCCGCGATCGCCAGCCCGCTCAGGTTCAGCAGCGCAAAACTCAGTACCGCGTTCCACGCGAACGTGTAGCACACCCGCCGGTAGAGCGGATTCGGCTTGGCCTCATCAAAACGCAGGATATAGGGCCGTGGTTCCACGCCAGGCAGCCGCCCACGCAAACCCGCCACGCCCGTTCCGGCCAGCACTACCGCCAGCCACGCGAGATTGCCTACGCCAAACCCACGCGCAAACAGCGTAAAGGTCAAAGGACCTGGCACCAGAAAAAACACCCAGATCCATATAGGCCAGTGCGCCAATCGATAAAGATTAGTATTCCGCGCCCTGATTCTCCGCGCATGGGCATACTCCACCTTGCCGCTGTATCGCATACGCGTGAGTCTCGCAGAGTCGCCGTGAGCGAGTCAATCCGCAGACCCCAGTTCTCATCGTTCGTCTTTATTGACAGTTGCCGTTCTGCGATTCTAGTTGACGGGTAAGATTCGGTGGTAACGCTACTTCCCTCCCGCAAAGTCGCGTTATCGGAGCAAGCCCGCATCTTTTTACCTGCTGGACGATACTGGTCTGCGGACTCTCGACAGATCCTTTTCAGACTTGCAACCCGCCAAACACTGGAGGATCTGCTGACCTTAGCCCTAAGCGCGATACTTTGGCGGGTAAGGGCCATGGCCCTTACCCCAGCTCCAGCCGACGCCGGCGTGAAGCAACAGACCTCGTCTTCGGACTCCCCAATCTAGCGGGGACACCCCGCAACGCCCCGATAGATATGTGCGCGAAACGCGCACGAAGCGGATACCAAACCTTTGCTGAGGGCTCTGCCCTGGCGCGGCGCAAGTGGATTCTCTTGCTACACACAAGATTGCACTCGGAAGTTCCTACTTACACAAAGGAAAGCGCCTCGGGTACTTGAAGGTGAGGATGTCGACCCGGACGCTATTAAGGAGCTCGACACAGCTTTGCAAAGACCTGGATGAGATCTGGGGACCGCCGTCCAAACGTTCATCGAGAAGTTGGAAAATCAGCTCATATTCAAACTGTTTATTGACTGTTGAGTGTTCACCAGCATCCAATCCGCCATGGGGCGAAACGAATTCAATGCACGATGGCTGCAAAGCGAACCTGGAAAAGACTTCGATCCACCTGGGTGCGAAACCGGCTTAATGCTCTTGAGGCGATGGGCAAATCAAGATCCTACCCTCGAACGCATCTTTCCCGGTATCCCAGAGCACGCTGTTGGGCCCCTCGCAGAGGCCTACAATAACCATCGGAATCGCTGTCAGAAATGTAACGAAACCGGACCCGCAAAAGAGCCGGATCCCATATTATTCTAGATAATTCGCCCGTCGCATTCCTAATCATGGGCGAGCACGGTCTGACTCTTTTCGGCTCGAATTTGTCTGTCCGACATAGGCGTTCTTTCCCCCCGTTGCATTTGAATGACTTTCCTGGTCTAGGCTGGCTTATCCCACTCGTGACATGAGGCGAGGCTGTTGAACAGGGCGGGCTTCCCTTCTGGTTTGCCTATCTATCTGCGTTCAGCGTGCCGCGCTCAAAGCACCCCCGCCCTTCGGACGCACGCTCTCCTTCCCAGAATCCGCTACGCGCCTCTCAAAAGGTGCGGACTCCTTGCCCCAGGCAAGCTGGGGTCCCTTTCCGCAGATTCTATCCAGTCGCCGAGGGAGTGGGTCGCGACAGCACACCCGTTGGGAAAACTTGTACCGCAGACAGCGGACACCAAAAGGAGCCTTACACCATGTTCAACAAAGTCATCCTCATCGGTCGCCTCGGACAGAATGCGGAAGCCAAAACCGCTCAGAACAACAAAGAGTTCGTCATTCTCAATATTGCAACTCAGGAGAGCTGGAAGAACGACAAAGGCGAATACGAGACCCGCACCGAATGGCATCGTGTCTTTGCCTAGAGCAATCTCTCCAGATTCGCCAAGACCCTCCAGAAAGGGCAGCTCATTACCCTCGAAGGCACTCTCCGCTATCGCGAGTACGAAGAAGAAGTCCACGGGCTTACGGTCAAGCATCGTATTGCTGAGATTCATGCCCTCAACATGAAGCGGCTCTCAAAAGTAGAAGCCGCTGACGATCCTTCGGATGGAGCCGACAACGAGTAGCCGTCGGCTCGGGTGGATGAGATCGAAGAGGTCTCATCCACCTGTTTCATTCAGACCTCATCGCCACGGGACTAACCTCTGGCTCATAATTCTGCCTTTGATCTTCAGCCTGTCTCGATAAGCACATTCCATCTTTTACCTCCTCACCCTACGCCGTAGAACTCCTAACGACATCTTCATGCGCTCCGCGCGGGGCAAGGAGACCAAGCCTGCCTAATAGGCCCTGCCTCTCGCGCGCGCAAGGGCTGATTCGTGGCCTCCGTGCAGCTCTAGTCCTCCCGCTTCGCGCTCCGGGCTTCGCTTCCTCCGGTCCTTCGGATGGCCTATGGCCACCCCAACCAACCCTTGCACTTGCTACCTCCGCTGGCGTGGGCCAGGGCCAAGGCGTGTTTGTCAGCAAACACAACGAAGCCATTTCAAGACAGGAGAACTCCCATGCAGAAGACCAGCGAAAAGCTCAACCTCTATCAGATCGTCACCGACCGGGTCGTAGCCAACCTCGAAAAAGGTGTCATTCCGTGGGAGAAGCCGTGGAAGTCCCCGAGGTTTGCCAGCGGAGTCTTCCCGCGCAACTTCTCGACCGGCAAGCCCTACCGCGGCATCAACGTTATGCTGTTGTGGAGCACAGACTACAGCTCGCCCTTTTGGTTGACCTACAAGCAGGCCCACTAACTGGGTGGGAGCGTGCGCAAGGGTGAGCACAGCGAGCGCATCGTCTTTTACAAGCAGTTGCGGAGCCGTGAAGAGACCGAACAGCCCAACGAAGAGAACACCGACAGCAAGCGGCAGCCCTTCATGCTGACTGTTGCTTTCAGAATTATTTGTCGTAATGTTTCAGAATTATTCGTCATGTCAAGGTAGTTGTAGCGGTTCCTTCTTGCACTGCCATGCTCAGGCGGCGATCTCTGGCTTGGCCACTGCCACTAGAATCAATCACCTGAACCGGGCCTGGAGTCTTGGAGCAATTTCCAGTGAGTGCATGAGTCATCCAACAGCGACAAATAATTCTGAAAAGTACGACATTTATCTTTCGAAGCTACACACTGCAGCTGCCGGAATGGCTAGAAGGAAACCTCTGCCGGTTGGCTGACACTGAGCACTGACTGGTCCCCCGTGCGTTGTTTCCATGACGTCCGGATTGACTCGATTTTAACTCGATTATCTGACGTGTCCGGGTAAACGATCACCAGTATCTTCGATCGCAGACGCGCTGGTGTGCTCATATTCTTTCCCAGCCACTGGCCGTAACAATCAATCACGCTAAGCCCGGCTGGAAAGCGTGGTGTCACTTCTTTATCGAGAAAATCGATCCAGCCGGCCTCAGTTATGCGCTGCGCTGAGGCGGACCCTGTGCGGTTTAGGTCTGCCGGATCCGTTCTAACATCACTTTTTGAGTCCAGTTCCACTCGATCCAATCCAAAGTACAGCCGCGTCTCGACCCAGTGCGAGCCATGCGCCGGGTGCGCCGGGTCACCGTTTAGAGTTGAGCTTTGTGTCGCGTGCGCTTGATTCGTCATACGGCCAACCGTGAAAGTAGTCAACAACAGAAATGAGGGATAGATAAGCCAACGATTCTTCATGATCCGAAATCCGACAATCTAGGGGTAAAAGATGACAGAGCTGTCATAGAGTGAGGTGCCACTTTGTTCGTTTGACCGTCAGGAGGAGTCTCTCCTGCATTCGAAGCGAAATCAGATAAAGGAAAAACGACATCCGCCAACGTGTAGTTTTCAAGCGAGGTGTTTTCTTATACTCTCCAGCGCACAGTCACGGGGAGCGATTCGAATCCATTGAACGACGGCGCAAACTTCCTTACCGGCGTCACTCCCTGCTGCAGCGAGATCGACTCAGTCTGCTCCAGCAGCAGCGAGAAGGCGACCTGTGCTTCAGCGCGAGCAAGCGGCGCACCGATACAGAAGTGCGCACCGCCCCCAAACGAGTAATGTCGTTTATTCTCGCGCTCAATGTCGAACCGGTGCGGATCGCAATGCAGCGCCGGATCATGATTCGCCGCTTGCAACAGCGAATACACCGTCTGCCCCTGGTGCATCGGGCACCCCGTCACACTCGCCGAGCCTCTTGCAATACGCGGCACATGCGTCGTGGGCGAGTCATAGCGCAGCATCTCTTCAATTGCCTCGGGCAGCAGCGCAGCATCCCCTCGAAGCCTCTCCATCTGCTCCGGATGCGTCAACAGCGCATACATCCCATTGCCGATCAGGTCGGTCGTCGTCACATTGCCCGCAAACAGCAGCAGTTCGCACGTACTCAGAATCTCCCACTCCGAGAGCATCTCTTCTCCCTCATGCGCCGTAATCAGCGCGCTGATCAGGTCCGTACCGCGATGCTCCTTACGCCGCGCGTAAATCTCCTTCAGATACCCCCGAAAGCTCGCCGACCCCCACTGAAGCCTCGTAAGCTGCTCCGCCGTCGGATTCGGGTTGAATACCTGATTCATCGCCTTCGACCACTCTAGGAAGTCATCGCGCCTCTCCGTATCCACCTCAAGCAGCTCAGCAATCGCTGTCATCGGAAACGGCGCCGCAAACACCTCGATCAGGTCGAACGTCTCACGCCCGCGAAGCGCGTCGAGCAGCCTCACCCCGATCTCCTCGATCGCCGGCCTCAACGCATCGACCGATGCCTGGTTGAAAGCCTTCGCCACCAGATCGCGAACCCGCTTATGATCCGGGTCATCCATATTGAGCATCGATGGCCGAAAGCTCGCATCCTCATCCACTCGAAAGATCTTCCGCAAAATCGAGCCCGGACTCGCCTTGCGCGGGTCTTTATCCAGGTTGCGGTCATTCAGTGTCTGCAACACGTCCTTCGCGCGGGTCAACACATACACCCCGGCCTCTTCATCGTGCAGCACCGGATAGCCGGACCGCACCTCATCCAGAAGAGGATGAGGATGATCTCTGAACTCAGGATTCATGGGGTGGAGAGCACTATACTTCGGGGTAGGCTTTTGCTTCAACTTCTGCTCTTCCAAACTGCCCTCCTGATGCTGTTTTGCGCGACATGAACTCTCATGTCGCGCAAAGTGGGAAAGTTTCTTCACGCACTGAACGTTAGACGTTCCTCTCGACATGAGAGTTCCGCGCAGAGCTTTAATCGTTTGCAGCCAACGCACCCAGCGAGAAAGACTGAACCTGTCGGTTGCGTGCACAAACGTTAAATGTAACAACACACTGAAGCGGCATTTATTCCCGAATGGGGGGGCACTCTCCAGATTAAGAGTCTGAGCGCCGAGAACATCTGTTTGTGTCGCATTCTGTGGTTTGTGGAATTATTTGTCGTAGATTTTGAGGCGATATTTGTCGTACAGGCTGCCCAACACGGCGGACCGGAGCACTGTTGAGAGCAGACCAAAGCAATCGTCTACAAGTAGATCGAAGCCCCGGGGCAATGCTGGTCTCGCTCAGGCACCTAGTGCCGAGCGACAAATACTGGCACAATCGCTATGACAAATAATTCCTCAAGCTACATTTCTGTCGGAGCCGAGGTAAGGCTCAGTCGCCTGAATAGAGGAGTGTCCAAGCAGAAATTTGACTTGCTCCGGATCCTCCATTGTTGAGGCAAAGCATTAAAGCGAATTCTCTTGTCTGGCCTGTATATGGGCTCGCTCCATCCTCGGTTGGAAGATACAACATATATTTAGAGGCAAACATTTGCTGGCTTTCGTGCAGGATGGAATATCGAGCAACTATCTCATCTTTCTCCGCACAAAGGATAAGGCCCACTGTCGCGTTATCCCCTCCCCACGCTTTAGGTCGTCAAAAATGCGCAGGTACATGTCCATTTGTCCGACGTCCTGATGCTCGAGCCGACCGATCTTGAGGTCGATCAGCACGAAGCACTTGAGCAAGAAATTGTAAAAGACCAAATCAATAAAGAAGTGCTGTGACTCAGTCGTCACGCGATACTGACGGGCCACGAATGCGAAGCCTTTGCCCAATTCCAGCAGGAACGGCTGGAGATTCTCAATGATCGCTGATTCAATGTCGGATTCGTGAAGTTGCTTCTGGTCTGGAAGATTCAGGAAATCGAGAACATAGGGTTGCTTAATGACATCGATCGGTTGACGGACTGTCTGTCCCTGATCCGCCAGAGCTAGTACGCCAGCCTTATCGCGACTCTTGAGTAGACGGGCAAATAGAAAGCTGTGAATTTGCCGCTCCAGTACCGTCACGCTCCATCCAGCTTTTTTTGTCTCGATCTCATAGAATAGACGCTCAGCCTGCCGGTCGATTTTGCTGAGCGCTCGGTAATGCGTCCAGCTCAGGTTTGGGGAGAACCCCTTGCGTTGCCCAGTCTTCTCCAAAGCCATCGCAAGGTCATCCAGCACAGCCTCCTGAGTAAGAGCTCCCAATTCATCACTCGTCGAGTGATGAATCTCGGGAGCCCGATCATTGAAGGCTTGGTAGAACAACCGAAAGTAACGCAGATTGGTCACTGAAAATCCTCGACCATATCGCTTCGTCAGCTGCTCGGATAGTTCCCCCAAAAGCCTCTCTCCGTATTCTGCCCGCTCTTCGCCTCCCTGCAGCGCGACGACCATTTCGCGACCGACTAACCAGTAGGCGATAACCATATTGCTGTTAACGGATCGTGCGACATTGTCGCGCGCCTGTTCCAGGATCGAGACGACCCGGTCCATCAGACTTCCGTGACCGACCTCAATCAGACTGCTCTCCGTAAGAGGCGCCGCTTTGCTCTTGTTCGATTTCATGGCGATCTATCTACTCTATCGTGCTCAAAAATGTGACGTCTCCCGACGGGAGTACTGGATTGAATCGTCACAGTCCCAGATTGTCGTTCACGGCCACGGCGATCTCCTGCTCCGAGCCCAGATACCTCTCGGTCGTCTGGATGGACGAGTGCCCCAGCAGGAATTTGATCTGTTCGAGATCCCCTCCGTTCTTCCGGCACAGCTTGGCGCAGGTTCGCCGAAGGTCGTGGGGGCCGAGATGTTCGATCCCGATTTGCTTCGATGACTGTTCAACTATTGACCAGACCGCCCAGTCGCTCAGGGTGTCACGATTGATCTTCCCGCTCTTCGAGACCGATCGGAGCAAACGGCCATCTTCCGCCTTCAGCTTTCGGAGGCTGGCTTCCTCCATGTTTTCGGTGTCGTCTTCCGGAATTTGACACCCTTCATTTCTGCGACTTCCATTTTTTTCGATCCGATAAGAGACGTACCATTCCCTAACGTCAGCCCAGACAAAACGTCGCCCTCGGCCATCGCCCACACAAGGCAAGTCATTGTCTTTGATATAGTTGCGGACCATCCGCTCTGAGACGCCGAGGAGCGAGGCTACATCCTCAAGCTCCAGATTTTCCATTTCATTTGCGATCACAACCCGTTCATATCGCGGAAATGGAAATGAAGTCTAAATTTGCTGGCGCTAACAGATATATGCGGTGGTGCGTCACCCTCAACACCCTATGTGCGGGAAGGATCCATCCATTTGTTTTCAATAAGTTGCAGTAATATGAGGCGCGATAGCGCTCTCCACTTGCCGCTGTCCTATTCCCTCTCGCCCCAAGGAGCATCATGAAGATTCCGCTTCCGATTAAGTGTAGTAAATGCGGCTGCAACTTCTCAGCATTGGGCTGCGGTGAGCTGACATTCCCGCCTTCCATATGTCCGGACTGCGGAGAGACTATTCATATCCCTGATCCCCTGACCCCTAGCATTGCTGCATCTCGTCTCCTATATCGCGCCCATGCAGAGTTAGAGGGAGGCGATTACTCGATGCCAATCATTTTGGGAGCGATCGCGGTCGAAGCGTCCATGACAGCTCTTTATATGAAATGACGAAGGCTGAACGAGGACCTGCTGGAATCCGAAGTAACACAGGCCCACCGCGACCAATGGGAGGACGATTATTGCGACGGGACCAAAAAGAGTGGGTTCGTCAGATCAGCCAATTTCATCTCTAACTATCTCACTGGTGTCGCCTTCTTCGACGACTTCGTCACTTCGTTCTTCGATAGCGGGAGCAAAAGTGAAGTAATCGCTGCAGGGCTTCCTACATCCCTAAAACTTGCGAGAGCTAACTACATCCAAGGCGAACTATTTGATCGGCGGAATCGCATAATGCATTGGGGACAGGTAAACCATTCTAAAGATGAGGCGGCTAGCGCCGTTGCAGCGGCACGAACTGCCTTTGCGGTTTTGCTTCTTATGGATAAAACGCGCGCTGAAGAACACGAGAAGGAACTTAGGGCGCACGCCTAATCCGTTCGCTCACCACGCACTACCCCAAGTACATCTCTTCGACCCTCTCCTTCAAGACGAAGGAAGGGTCTGGGGCATTAGCCGAATTCTCACCTAGGTCGAACGAGTGCTAGACGTTGGCCGCAGCCATTGAAGCGACGTCACTTCGCCACTACCGTGGTTTTACAGTTTTGCTTTATTATCGCCCCAAGGCGATTGAATATGGCGCGAATAGGGTACTCAGATCTCATACCCGATGGTGGAATTCCACGAGGCTAATACCTCGTCGGAAGAGTACCAGGCTGGCTATGAGGCACGCCTGCGTGATGAAGCCGAATACCACACGGCCACTCTGTGGTGGCGTACCGGGTGGGCTGATGCGGATCGAGAGCTTATCTGGTGCGGCGAGGTCTCATCCAGAGGGAGGAGAAGCTTCCGGGATAAGGTGGAGTAACTTCGGCACCGGACAGCAGGCTCGAATTTGTCAGCTGTCATTCGACGAGATTCAGGCCGAAGCCTGGAAGCGTGACTGGGTGCAGACGGACATAGCCATCAGTCTCGTTCATCGAGGGAAGCCTTCCTAAGGTTGTTAACCGGTAGAAGCGCTTTGGAGGGCGGACTCTTCGACCGTGCTCTTCTCCACTAGATCGTAGATTTTATCTGTCTCCTGTACACGCATCGATCATCAGTTCGGAGTCAGTTGTCCTTTGAAGGAACCTTCGCCAAGATAGTGACCCCCGCAGAAGCAAATGCTCTCCATGCAAGGCTGCGTGCCCGCGAGACGGTCATATTTCCTGGCTTCTGGGCTATCGATCAGATCAAGCACAAATTTGGTGGGCCTGGGAACGAGTAGTGCTACGCTGTTGCCCATATGCCAACCAAGAGAAAATCTTCGCAGAAGACTGGGGAGCTGAATTTCGCCCAACGCTTGGCTGAAGCTGTTGAGAAACCGGAAGAGACACATACCGACGAGCCTGAAAGGACTCCCATACTCGGTGACAGAGTCACTATTGGGAAGAGCGAAAGCATATGGACCGTAAGTAAGGTCTCTGTCGACGGCAAAGAAGCCGGTCTTCAGATTCCCGGGACTAACCTGGAGCGTTTTCGAGTTCAAACCTCTGACCTCACCTTTCTCGACAGCCCGGCACCAATAAAACCTATGTCTCCACCTAAGCCCACGTACGACATCACGGAAGTTCGCGAACGTATTGAATCCATCCACCAGTCTGCTATCAAACACCTCAACGGTGAGATCGCCACCCTGAAGAAATATCTCAAGTCCAAAGGCGTTTCTGAGGATGCCGTCCAGGAACTTGACGATTTCGTTATGGACGTCCAGGACAGATGGGGAGTGGCAGCCGAAGCGCTCGACGCCATGCTTGAAGAATAGGGTCATGTAACCCTCTTGAGTATTAGGCTTGATGGCTCGGAGGGACAATGACTTTCATTCAAATAGAAGGCACTTTTATAAACCCTCAACACATTGTTGCAATTAGGCCAATGGAGGTAAGTGGGCACCCCGGCAGTCTGGTCAGTCTGAGCGAAGGCAAGGGCATTTCTGATCCACGTCCCCCGCATGTGATTGCGGCCTAATGTGTGGGGCTACTACCGTAAATCCGACAAACAGAAGATCGCCGAGGCCTTCCACGTTAAGCAGGTCGGCGACTTCCCTTTGCCGCCGTCGGACTACAACGTTGCATCTTCCACCAACCAGCCCATCATTCGCAACAGCCGTGAAACCGGTGAACGGGAGCTCGTCTCCCTTCGCTGGGGGATTACCGCCGCTCTGACGCAATATATGGTCACACCGATTCCCTCAGGGGTTGCAGAAGGTTCTCGTATATGATGATTTCCCACGATGAGACATCCTCAACCAGTTCTGCGGGCGTTCTGGTTCGCAACTCTGATTGGGCTGTCAGCGTTCCCGTTAGCGTCCCAAATCTCATCATCTAGCTCGGAGATCAAACCTCCAGATCTCAACTCGATCTTGCGACACATCGAGGACGCCCAGCACCATGGCCCCGGTCAATCCAAGGCTTACGCGGTGACACGAGAATACAAAGTGTACCGAGGCAATGACAAGCGACCGACCTCGGAGGTTATCGCGCAGATCGATTTTGTTCCCCCCGACGTGAAGACATACAAGATCGTGCAAACCAGCGGAAACTCGTTAGGGGCAAAGATTGTTCGTGAACTTCTAAGCAGCGAAACGTCGTCCACGCGGAAAGAGCACAGCACGGAGATCAGTCGAGCAAACTATGAGTTTATTTTTCTAAAACAGCAGAACTTCGGCAACGTTCCCGAATACACTTTTTCAATCTCACCGAAGCGGAAAGATAGATACCTTTTGCGCGGACAGATTTGGGTTGACGCCGAAAGTTTCCGGATCCGCCAAATCGAAGGTGTACCCGCCAAAAGTCCCTCGTTCTGGCTCAAGAATCTTCATATCACCCTGCAATATGGTGAACTCGGCGGCATATGGGTCCCCGTTACTTACGGTGCTATCGCGGAACTCCGCATCGTAGGAAAATTCACTCTTGAAGGCGTCACTGTCCGGCGACCGGAAACCAAATCCGTTGATCGTAAAACTGAATCTTTGAGTCAATGAATCTCTGAATTGCCGATAGCGACATTACGGTCAGTGGTCAATCGCTCGTTGCCTTCCGGCAGCGCCCCCGCCTAGGAACCCGAGGTCGTTTCAGCTGGCAGTTAGGATGTGACGCATTGTGCTTCCTGGTAATACCCTAGTTGAACAGTGTTGGCGTTTATTCTTCGCTGCGACGGAGATGCCTCAATTTACGTCTGAGCACGGCGACGGCTGAGCGATTCAAAGCCAGTGTGCAGCTACTACTCGGTGAGCACACCGCAATTTCGGTGCTCTCGCACACAGACCTGCGAATGAACCAGGCAGATTGAAATTAAACCGGAGGTTGATCTGATGTCAGTTCTCGGTGGAATTCAGACTTCCAACTATCGGAATCAAGTGCAGCCGAGGATTCCTCGTGTTGCCATTGTGGGAACGGGCTTTGTAGGTTCGACGACAGCCTACGCACTTTTGCTTTCAAGAACCCCAGCCGAAATTGTATTGATCGACAGAGATAAGCGACGAGCCGAAGGTAACGTTCAAGACCTGCGGGATGCTGAGGTGTTTTCTCATTCGACAAGGATTGTTGCAGGCGAATTCGGGGACTGCTGCACCGCCGACGTGATCATTATTGCAGCAGGTGTCAGCCAGGCGGGCCACACCTCGCGGTTGGACAGCCTGAACGAGACTGCAGCGATAGTAAAGGGCCTGGTTCATGACGTTGCACGTCACAACCCGCACGGGATTCTGCTGATCGCATCGAATCCCGTCGATGTATTGACTTATGCCGCATGGAAGTGGTCTGGGCTACCGGCGAGCCGTGTCATCGGTTCGGGCACGTCTCTGGACACATCTCGCTTCCGCAGGCGGCTCGCTGAGCGATATGGAGTTGCCTCCGACAATGTGCACGCCTACATCATTGGGGAACACGGCGACAGCCAGGTAGCCGTCATATCTTCAGCGAACATTGCGGGCATGCCGTTGAAGAGCTTTTGCCGGGAACTGGGGCTGCCTTATGACGAAGATGCGCTGAGGAAGATTGCCGACGATACGCGGGCTGCCGGTCTGGAGATCATCCGCGCAAAAGGAGCAACGTACTACGGTATCGGAGCGGCGCTGGCTCGCGTCGTCGATGCCATCTTGCGGGATGAAAATGCAGTGCTGACCGTGTCAACCCTGGCACCGGAGTCGATGAACCTAGGCGAGGTTTCCTTGTCTCTGCCAACGATTATCGGCCGCGATGGCGTGACTCATGTCGTGTCCATCCCACTCAGTACATCGGAGAAGCAAGCTCTTTTGACTTCAGCGACAACGCTGAAAAAGTACATTGCGATATTGGGTTCACCAGACACCAAGCTGGAATGAACATACGTCCATCACTCTGAGCCATCGTGCTCCGGGGGAGCCGCACCCTTAAACAAGTTTCTCTGCCCGGTTCTCGACTGCGGTTATGATGTTGCTTTCCTAATTATTTGGAACACCTCTGAGCTAATTATTGGCACAACCGCTCCGAATCGGGGATGAAAATGGGTGTGGCGCGCAGATTCCTGTAGAAACTCTAGGCCTCGGACGCTCCTCGGGATCAGCGAGGGCACATCAAGCAGGATAGTGTGCCAGATAATCTGAACAAGATTGTGCCAAATAATTAGCAAAACGACACGTCGGCGTAAATGGAATTAACTGAGATCGAGGCGCTATGCCCCAACAGCGGTTTCGGGCGGTTCCTTGAGGGACTCCACAACTTCTGCGAGGATGGTGTAGGAACGAAGCCGGTCGGGGTAGCTGTAAGTCTCTGACCAGAAGATCAATTCATTGGCGCCGGTCTGCTGAACCAGGGATTGGATAGCTATGCCTACTGTTTTTCTACCGCCCACAATAGCTGACTGCATACTTTTCTCGATTGTCAGCTTTTCACTCTCGGACCAGAGTTCGTCCATACTCTCTACCGGTGGAAGAAGCCTGTCTTGGTTTTGAACAGCATCTGCTCTGCTTCGCACCGCCGCTAAATATAATTGCTGCACGGAAGTAAACGACTTCTGTGCTTCCTCAGTGGTCTCCGCTGCAAACGCAGAGGTCGCAATCATCACATAGGGCTGCTTCAGCGTTTCTGATGGGCGAAAATGCTGGCGATAGAGATTTACCGATGACTCTAGGTTCCGCGAAGCGATATGTGCCGCAAAAGCAAACGGCAGGCCGAGTTCACCCGCTAATTGAGCACTATAACCACTTGAGCTCAATAGATACACAGGCACATTTGTGCCTTGTCCCGGACCAGATTTCACTTCTTGGTTTTCCTGAGCGGGCCCCAGATAACGCTGAAGCTCTGCCAGCCACTCGGGAAAGTTATCGCCCGTAGCCTTCAGGTCACGTCGCAAAACCTTCTTCATCATCTCTTCTTGCGCAGAGCTGGAACCCGCAGCCCGTCCCAAACCTAAATCAATACGGCCGGGATAATAGATTCCAAAGTGCCAAACTGCTCGGCAACCACGAGCGGCGCATGATTCAAGAGCATCACTCCACCTGCGCCTACGCGAATCGACTGTGTGGCCCCCGGCAATATAACCTATTAGGACCACCGGAGCACAGGAAGCAAAAAGAGCTACGTTATGGTGCTCCGGAACCCAAAATCGGTGATAGCCAAGTTTTTCGACGTGTTGCGCCAGTTCGACTGAACGAGCAATCGCTTCAATGGGAGTATTCCCCTGCCGCACCGCGACAAGGTCAAGAGCTGAGATGATAGGGGTCTTCAATGTCCGGGTCCTGACTAATTAAATGGGAAAACGGGCGTTTATTTCTGAAAGCACGCCGTAGCGAAGGGTGAAACTCAGCCTTGAGTCTCCTGGAGCAAGATCGGCTGGCGTTTCAAGTAGGTAAGCGAGCGTCAGTGTCCAGGGGCTTCCCCCAGGATTCCGATAAGCGCAAACCCTCGAAGGACTTCCAATTGCAAATATCCTTTCATTCGGCTGCGTCCCCCGGCGTGCTTCGAGCGTCTAAGCGTGTCCCGCCAGCGTTCTGCTCCCGTCGATACTACCGAACAAAATCGTCATCACCTCAATATCAGCCTGTGTTGCGCGCCCGGAGGAATGAATCCATCCTCCACACGTCCCGATCAACGGATAGGCGTCGCCAAAAGTGCCAAAGGTTGAAAGGGCATTTCTCCCTAACTAGAAGCTCGCCTCAAACACATGAAATCTGTGTTCAAGTTCCCACTCTTGCTGCGCTTTTTCGCTCGAATGGACCAAGTTTGCACATGCTCCGGTCGGTGTCTCACCGCCCAACTGTCCGCGACAGGACACTACCGGCTGGTCAAGCTTTTCAGCCGCGAAAGACTGCCACAGGCTCGCTCCGGGCAAAAAGCTATGTTCGATACTGGTACGCACCATCAGTACGAAATCCCGGTAACTCAGCGGATATGTAACTGTAGCAAACACATATTCGTGCGTGAGGTCTATGCGCGAAACCCCCTCATCGTCGGTGGAAAGCGCCACCGGAACACCGTACTTGCGGTAGAGCATGAAGGGGTGATTGTCGCCTTTGCTATTCAAGATGACGACATTGCTGGTGAGGTTTACCTCCACCATGACGTGCTTCGCCGCCATCTCTTTCAGCAATCGATAGGGCCGGTCTTCGGACATGACATCCACGCCATGGCCAATGCGTTCTGCATGTCCCTGTTCGACCGCCGATCGAATGTGAAAGGTAAGACCATCTGGCGGCACCATGCCTGGTACTAGTTCACCGGCATGCAGCGTAATGTGCACCTTTGGATAGAGCGTATGCAACGCATCGACCATTTGCATGTGCAGGCGGTAATTGGCCATGCAAGTATAGCAATCTTCCGGCTGGACCAGGTTCAGGCCCACAATGCGCGAATCGACCGAAGCCAGTTCAAAGCCGAGCAGTATCTGAGCAAAAACAGCTTCTTTCGGTAGCCCACGCAGGACCTGATAAATAAACCGGACTTCAACGTGGCACGCAGCCTGTGCACCGGGCTGTCCGCACTGTTCGCGCTCGCGGCGTGCCGCTTCGGCCTGATCGAAGTGAGCTTGCATTCCCGGAATATAGCTGCGCAAGCCTTGAGCCAGCATCAGTTCGCGGTACTGCGCATAGTTCGAGTGATAGCCGATCTTCGCTGCCAGCGTTGCGACAGGCACAAAGTTGGGTGTATCCATCAGCTCAAGGTATTGCTCATTCTGTGCAGCCGCCCGCGTAGCCACTTCATCAACCCACTCGCTTGTATGGCGCGGATCCACGGCGTCGAACTTGTCGAAAGTATTGAAAAAATGATCATGGCCCGATTCGCCAGCAACGGGCACAAAGGTTCGCATAGAAAAGGCATCGATTAATGCATCGTAAAGTTTCTGGTTCTGCGAAATGCTGGCAGCAGGCACTGTCCCCGTTGCGCAGGCGCTTCCATCGGGTTTAATTAGCGCAAGCTTTGTTGTGTCTACGCATAGGCCATCTTCAGCCGCGGCCCGCAGGAATGACTCCGCATAGACTGCTCCCGTAAGATGCACGTGCAAATCGGCGCCCTTCGGCATCTGATAGAAGAAGGCTCGCAGAGCAATTGGCCCCTGCTTCCGCGCCTTTTCAAAGGCGTGCGCGGTACGTGCCTCTGCGTTCACTTTGTGAACTGGCCGAAACGACTGTGCATAATTTGTCTGAGCGATCAGCAAGCAAGCACAGAAGAAAAACAATCGATCTACTAACGGCTGGCGAGAGTTGACCTGGGACATTAGGTTATTTCTCTTAGGCGTTATCAGCTCAGATATCGTGATAAAGGAGGCAGTTCTCATCGTCTAAATAAACACGCCAGCATTTTGTTTATTCCCCAACCCCATCCTGTCGGGTCAGTTTTCTTTGCAATTCAAGCCAGAGTATCTGGTGACCAAGATCACGGCCATTTCGCATCAGAATCAGGCACTTACCTCGCAGGCGGAGCGCCTCGCGCTTTCAATAAAAGACACTCTTCCCTCAGCGTCATTCACCCGCACTTAGCGATTGCGCAAGATAATTCTGAAACACTACGCCATTTATCTTTCAAAGCTACAGTCGTAAGCCCTCGCGCGGTTGGCGTCAGATTCTTGTCGATCCATGTGCCAATGTCTGCTGTGACAGCAGGGTTGTCTACAACGTAAGAATGCAGCGGGACCTCCGTCTCGAAAGTTTCCATCAAAATCTGTCGCCGTAAAACTTCTGGGAGATTGCCCTGTCACTCGCTTAAATGCATTACCGAAGGAGCTTTCCGATTCATAGCCCAACGATAAAGCAATCGTGTTGACAGATTCTTTCCCTGCAAGCAGGCGCTTGGCGGCTAGCTGCATCCGCCACCGTAACAGATAGTTGAGAGGCCCGGTTCCGACTCTACTTTTGAAGAGCGATAGAAACGCCGACCGTGACATGCTCGTTGCTTGCGTAAAGTGTTTCAGGGTCCACTTGCAACCCGGATCCCGGTGCATGAGGTTGAGGACAATCGCGATCTTTGGATCAGCCAGTCCGCG
>NZ_JBZYWL010000017.1:0-35842 GCF_059115365.1 Edaphobacter sp. FHG110511_03
GACTTCGCTCCCGAAGAGGACATCGCCCCCGGTAGTTTCCATCCCGTCGTCTTCATGAACAATGACGGCGAGCGCGATACGGGATTGATGTATTGAGGCTTTACGTTCCCTCAGCGTTTCACTATCAACACGCGGGCCGATAGTATCCTCAAGAGCGGAATCTGGAAGAACTCGTTTGAGGAGCGGCGATGCATTGTTCCGGCAGACAGTTTCTTTGAGTGGAAGCGCCTACACAAGCGGAGGCCCTTCGCGCTGGCGGGGATATGGAGCCTGTGGAGGAACACGGAAGGCGTTCAATGCCTACGGTCTCCATCATCACCACAGAACCCAATGAGGCGATGGCAGAGATCCACACGCGACAGCCGCTGATCCCGGAGTCGCGAGATTACAAGGAATGGTTTACACCTTCTGACCGTCCTCCAATTCATCTACTTCGAATCGTCCCGCTGGGGAATGAATATGCGACTGTAGAGGCGCACGACATGCAGCTACCACTCAATAGCCAGTAATCGCCGCCGGTAGACCAACGCCAAGGAAAGCTGATTGTAAACCCGTTAGAATGCGAGCTATACGACTTTCGAGCGCAAGATGAGCGCAAGTGCATGAAGTTAGACGGAGAGCGGCGAACGGGTTTGTGCAACGTTGCACTCACGGCACGCGCTTCATCCACGTCGCGTAGGTTGGCGCATTGAAGTTGCGAACGTCAGCGTAGAGCGTGAGACCATTCACGAGCCATCCGCACAGAGAAAGTCTGCTTCTCGCAGCAGCAGTTCAAACGTAGACGGCGAACATGGCCCTTCGTCCTGTTCCAATAGCCAACTATTAAATTCTGGGTTCAGAGTCGAGATCGAAGTGAACCATCTTCCACGGTATTCGCAACGGGCAGCCGTCCAAAGATGGAACCTGCTCCTCAACAGAGGAAGGATGCCTTCCATCCATCTCAACACGTAGTCTCGATTCTGACGCAACTCCGTCAGCAGTTCACGGGCTTCCCGCGGTATCCGGCAGTTGATATCCAGGGCTCACCACACCAACGTCAAAATCGTACGCTTAGGTTTGGGGCAGCATGGTCCCTTCGATAAAGATGGGAATAACTGTCGACTGAAGGGTTTATAGAAGTGTGACGAAAGATAAAAGTTAGAAAATAGCATCTGTGTGCGGTCGATTGACGGGCGCGCCCGATAGTGCTGGGAGATGATGCATTTATGAGCAATATTACTGTTCCTCTTGAGAAGATCAAAGATTCGATGCGGACCATGTGGATGGCCGGCGATTTTGGGGCCATTGCGAAAACAAATTCATCTGCTGCCGAAGAGTTTGTGGAACGTTTGGCACTGCCGGCGGGTGCACGGGTGCTTGATGTAGCGACAGGCACGGGGAATCTGGCGATTCCTTTGGCGCGGAATGGTGCTGTGGTAACGGGAGTGGACATTGCTCCGAACCTTCTGGCGCAGGCGCGCGAACGTGCTGCTGCCGAAGGGCTGACTGTGCAGCTCGACGAAGGTGATGCCGAGCAGTTGTCCTATGCGGACGGCGCTTTCGATGCCGTGGTGACAATGTTCGGTGCGATGTTTGCGCCCCGGCCAGAGATGGTGGCTGCGGAATTGGCGCGCGTACTGAAACGGGGTGGAATGCTAGCGATGGCAAACTGGAATCCGGAGAGCTTTTCAGGAAAGATGTTCCGAATTACCAGCAAGCACG
This sequence comes from Edaphobacter sp. FHG110511_03, assembly GCF_059115365.1. Taxonomy (NCBI): domain Bacteria; kingdom Pseudomonadati; phylum Acidobacteriota; class Terriglobia; order Terriglobales; family Acidobacteriaceae; genus Edaphobacter; species Edaphobacter sp. FHG110511_03. Next base: position 1,702 of record NZ_JBZYWL010000017.1, read on the forward strand.
CGCCGCCACCGCCTGGGCTCGCAGCTCCCGTGATGTGGGGCGATGAGGCGACTGTTCGGGATCGGCTGACGCCGGACTTTACAGCGATCAAGACGAAACTGATTCCGATCGACCACGATAAGACAGTGAGCCCGCCTGAAATGGTCGAATTTCTTCGCAGATACTTTGGCCCTACGCAGATGGCGTTCAGCCGGTTGGATGAAGCAGGAGGGGCAGCTCTGACGGAAGAGCTGGTAGCGCTGTTCACAGAGTTCAACGTGGCAGAGAATCCCGCCGAACGTACGCTGGTTCGCGGCGAATACCTACAGGTTACGGCCGTCCGTACGTAAACCTTTGCGTACGATTTTTGACGATTGGGGTGGGGACCCCCAAGCTTGATGAGAGCTGACCTGAGCCAGAGCTCTGTGTGGCCAAATAATTGGCAAAGAATGCGCCACTTAAATTGGCAAAACAACAGATATCTTCTCACCAACCCAGCATCTCATACACTTAACTTGACGATGCCATTTTAGGTGAGTGCCGTCTCAGCTGCTCTTGCCCGCAATGAGATCAGAGGCCTTTTCCGCGATAGCAACCACGATGGCATTCAGATTGCCGCGAGCTACCGTAGGCATCACTGACGCATCGACCACTCGCAATCCATCCACTCCCAAAACTTTCAATTCAGAATTGACCACCCGTCCCATTCCGCAAGTGCTGGCTGGGTGGCGATCCGTCATCGCAAACTTTCGCACATGATCCCGCATATCGGAGTCACTTTCAGATTTAGGCACGAGGAAATCCGATACACACACTTCAGCCAATTTAGGTTGCCGGGCAATATGCATTGCAGCCTTGATTCCAGCGAATATCCTTCTCTCATCGTCGGCAGTGGTCAACACATTGGTAAGGAGGCGTGGCTTGGCATCGGGACGAGCAGACCGCAGAGTGACTTTGCCCCGGCTGCTGGTTTCAATAAGAGAGACCGCGATGGAGAAGCCATCCGCCGAAGGCGGAGAATTAATATCGGATATCAAAACCGGCGCCATATACAACTCAACATCGGGCACGGATCGCTCATCCTTCGTGCTAAGAAACGCGCCCGCACCGATCACATTTGACGTCAGCGGTCCCTGCTTTTTTGTCATATAGAGCGCCACATCCTCTGCCGATCCCGCATGCATGAAGGATCGTTCATCCGAGCGATAACCCACAGGGGCCAGAACATGGTCCTGTAGATCTTCGCCTACTGGCAAATCTACGATGGGAGCGATATTGAATGCCCTTAGCTGCGCTGCTGGGCCGATGCCGGAAAGCATAAGAGTCTGCGGTGAACCGTAGGTGCCTGCGGAGAGAATGACCTCCCGTTCCGCCCGCAATGTTTCTTCGTTACCGCACCGGAATATCGTTACGCCGGTTGCTCGTCTTCCTTCGATCTGGATGCGAAGTACCAATGCACCTGTCAAGACATGCAGATTGGGCCGCTTCCGCACAGGATGAAGATAAGCGTCAGCGACGCTGCAGCGCTCGCCGTCACGCTGTGTCACCTGGAAATGCCCCACACCCATCTGCGAGGCGCCATTGAAATCCTCATTGTAAGCGTGCCCAGCCTGCTTGGCGGCCTCAATAAACCGTTCGCTCAATGGATGAACATAGCGCGCATTCTGCACACTCAGCGGACCCGAACTTCCGTGATATTTGCTGGCTCCTCGTTCGTTGTTTTCCGACTTGATGAAGTAGCGCAACATGTCGTTGTAAGACCAGCCGGGTGCTCCATCCGTGCCCCAGTTATCGAAATCAGTAGGATTGCCGCGCATGTATACCATTGCGTTGATAGAAGACGTGCCACCGAGACCTTTTCCACGAGCAAGGGGAACAGAACGTCCACCCAGGCCTGGTTCTGATTCGCTATAAAAGTCCCAGTCATATTTCGTCTTCGCAAGCTGAAGAGTAGCGGCGGGAATGCGAATCTCCGGAGCCGAATCCTCATCACCTGCTTCTAGAAGCGCAACACTCACGTTGGGGTCTTCCGACAATCTCGCTGCCAAAACACAACCGGCTGAGCCGGCACCGACAATTACATAGTCGAAACTACTTCGCATTCAACAACCCTCCTTACTTTGAGATAAGACGCAAGCGGCTCTTGCTCCATTGCTAGCATTTGTTCTGATAAAAGCATCGAGATTTCCAAAATATCCAACTTCTGTTACTAGGCTCGTCGACGATATCGCCGCTGGTAGACTAAGAAGCCAACTCGCATAATTTAACTCCTCAAATCCGGATCTCAGGTCCACATGAACAACTTGCGTCGCCATAGATACCAGGAACACGTCGAACCAGTGTTCGCTGATTCGAAGGTACGGCAGTAAACGTGACGAAGCTTGTCAGAATGTAGACTATTGTCACAATTGGATCCTTCTTTCTAGAGATTCGCTGTTGCGGCTCTCCCAGGTGATCGTCTCCCTCGCGCGGGCATTCCCGACCTCATTCAGTGCAGCGAGTAGATCCCCACATCAAACAACATCGCTAAATGCGAATCATCTTGCCCAGTAGTAAGTTCAAGCACGCAAGCTGCGGCGGTAGGCACTAGGAGTGACCCCAACACTCTTATGAAATAGGCGGCTCATGTGGGAATGGCTCGAAAAGCCGCAATCCAAGGCGATGTCAATAAGTGATACTGACGGTTTTTTCATCAATTCCTGAGCTCGTTCCAGCCTCAAATTGAGCAAGTAAGTGTGTGGGCTGTACCCAGTTGCTGCCCTAAACATGCGGACGAAATGGACCCGGCTATATCCGCTCTCGTTCGCCAGAGCCTGCAGACTCAGATCACAGCCAAAAGACCGCATGCGTTCGATTATCCGTTGCAGCACGTGTCTAGGCAGACCCGATGGGCCCCTATTGCAGGTTTGAGGCTTAGTCGACCTGCCTAAGAAGAGCGCCCTCACGGCCAAGGCCTGTGTAAGGTACTCCGTGTACAACCTTTCAGTTGTATAGCCCTCGTTCGCATCGGCAATGAGAAGCGTCATGAGTTGCTGTGTAGCAGGATCCTGGAGATTCACCTGCAAGCGCAACTCTCCATCAGGGCGATGCTCCAGTTCGGAATCCAATGCGCTCACCAATTCGGAATCTAAAGCACAGACTACAAGATCGAAGTTGGTTTCCGCACGTATCCCGGGGCACATGCCAGCTGGCACTAAAGAAAGTGATCCCGGGTGTTTAACGTAAGAAACTCTATTGTTCGCCCGACCTACTTCAAAACGAGACGAATGCTTCGAACACATCGTGAGGATGTGCTTGTTCAACATAGTTTCTGGCCCGTCACCTTGTGCCCCACAATAAGACTCGATAGCGACACTTCCGGCGAACGCATCCCTTTCGGCCGCCTGCGAGGACAAGCGGGCCAGGAACGAACCAAACGACTCATTCATACTAACTTCCAAGTCTTAATTTTGATGTCGAGCACCTGCTCAGGTTGCAGAATCGCTCTCGCCCACACCGTGCGGGAAAGTATCCATACGGGGGGAATCAGTGGATCGTGGTAGTCGAACGCAGGCCATGGATGACCCGCCGTAGAGGCCTCAAATCTATTAACATCTAGACCCTCCTGTTATAGAAACACCGCGCGCGAGAGATTATTCCAAAGATTGCCTGGCCAACTGTTGCTTGACTAATTATCTGGCACACTTCTGTGCTAATTATTTGGCCCACAAGGCTGGGCTTGCGACTTCTCCATTAGGCTTGGCAGATTACCAGATTCTCTCGTTTCGACAGTGCTGTTCGATAGGGAATTGACCCCTCAGAAGCCACATCGCGTAGCGGACACGCCGCTTTAGGTATGGTCGAAGCAAGCACGATTTCACGAGACGCCTGCGGGATGGCCGAAAAGTCCTCCACGAATAAGTGCCAGATAATTAGAAAATGTGTGCCAAATAATTAGCAAAACGACACTTTAGATGACCTCTTCCTATTCTGTGCCAGCCGACCCGGGAGCTGTTGATGGAGTGGCGGTCGACCCTGGGTCTTTGTCTCCCTCTACTATTTAACGTAGATGGTGGGCGAAGCTCGCCGCGCCGGAATGATCGGGCCAAGAGGAGGAGGCCAGCCTGACCGACATCCCCAACATTAGCCAGAAGGGAACCATGCTGGCCTGGGAGCAGGCCAAGGATCTGCTGATAGTCCCCGACCGCTCGACCCTCAAAGGGAAGCGGGACTATGTGATCCTGGCCCTTCTGGTCGGTTGTGCACTCCGGCGGAACGAACTGGCCGAGCTCGATGTAGAGACCATTCAGCAAAGGGAGGGTCGGTGGGTCCTAGCCGACTTCGAGGGAAAAAGCCGGCGAATCCGAACGGTCCCTTGACGCCATTTTTTCAACCAGTCAATCCGAACCTGATGAGACGAGCTGAATATGTTGAAAGCCAATCGATCGACGCTCAATATCTGCGCATAATCCGTCAGCGTGAGACCGCCTTGTCTCGTGCCATTTCAGCCCGGGAGTGTCCCAAGCCTCTGCCGTAAACGGCTGCCATTGAGTCACCAATTGACTGCAGAACTTCTGCCAGAACCAAACCGGAAATGATCAAGAGATTGTCTTCGACAGTCTGTGCGAGCCCATAGAAGGCGATGTTAGCCCTCCCGCGCCTCCAACTCAAATGCTTTTTCCAGAATGCCTGCGGCGACCGAAAGACCGTCCGTCCTGCGGATTGCTTGCTGCACTTTCTGAGCGTTATCCCGGAACGTCGGATCTCCCAGCACCCGTTTGATCGCTGTTACAAAATCCTCCGGGGACGCCGGTTGCGGAGAGATAACAACGCCCACCTTCTTGTTCGTTATCCTCGCGGCCACACCCGGTTGATCATTCGTTACGGGTAGCGCAACCATAGGCACACCACTGGAAAGGGATTCAAGGGCGGTGTTCAATCCCCCGTGAGTGATGCACAGGGAACTGCGTTTGAGAAGCTCGATTTGGGGGGCGTGCCTCACCACAATCACATTCGCAGGGGCGTCTCCGAGCTGTTTCGGATCGAGCCGGCCACCAACAGCAAGGACAAATTGTAGCTCCTTCAATCCAAGCGCAGCCTGCGTGATCGAACGAAAAACTTCTACCAATCCATTCTGTAGCGTGCCCATCGAAGCGTAGACGAGCGGCGCACCTGTGAGCTGCTGCCATGGAAAATCGAAGTCCATCCGACCGTGCCCATCGTGGAATGGTCCGGCATAGTGGAATTGGGGAAAGTCGGGAGCGCAATCAAAGTCGAATTCCTTAGGGCACTGGGTAATCCAGGCAAGAGGAGAAAGTGTTGAATGCGGATTATTCCAGTCAACGGAGAGCCCAACTTCGCTTGCGTAAGATTGGGCCATGGCCGTGCAAGGCTCCAGGATTCTTCTCGAGAGTCGGACTCCCTCGATATTTCTGGCAATAGCATCAGCTCCAGTCTCGTTTTGCCAATCCATGAAACAGACAGGAGTGCGTCCCGTGTAGTCAACGTGAAGCGCGTTGGACACATGGACGAAGGGCATTCGAAGGTGCATCGGTATCAATTCAACATAAGGCTGATACTGATCAAGGACAAGCACATCCACCCCAGCTTTGGAGAGTGTATCCGGAAGGGTCTTATATAACGCTGCGGTATATCCCTTCATCATCGTATTGACGGTAAAGTGCAGAGCATCCTCACCGGACAACTTACAGAGGTGGCGTATGAATGTTTCCATCGTGCCGGCTGGATATATCGTCTCGGTACAGGGAACAAATGGCAGTCCCGCCGCCTCAGCCAAAGGCGCCATATCAACCAGGGAGATAAATACTACGTCATGACCGCGTGATTGGAGCTTGCGAGCCAGGCTTGTCATGGGATTAACATGCCCAGTTACAGATAGGCTAAGAAAACCGATTCGCATAATTTTTCACCCTCAAATTCTTATTTCAGGTCTGCATGAACAAGTAGCGCAGACGTGGATGCCAGGAACACGTCGAACTAGTGTTCGGATGATTCGAAAGTACGGCAGTAGATGTGGCGAGGCTTGCCGAAAAGTAGCCTATTGTCACAATTGGACCCTTCTTCCCGAAGATATCGGCTGCCCAGGTGATCGTCGCCCTTTGTTGGCTGTGTTCAGCCACGCTTCCGGAGCCGGTGGTCTATAACCCAGCGAGGAGTGCGGTCTGACGGTGCGTTTTGTGTCTGTTTCTCTACTTTTTAAGCGTGTTGAGAGTGAAGGTTTTTGACATCTACAGGGAAAGTTTTAGCTTTTGATAAGCTTCGATGAATCCCTGAGCAGCCCGATGAGCAATAGGTCTTTGGTGCTCGAAAAGCGAATTGCCGCTTCGCTGTGGCGGCAATTGTGCAGCAGCTTGCTGCACAATTTGCATCATCCAATTCATAGAGAGGTTCGCTGGCAATGAGCACATCTCTCATTCCGGGTGAACATCCAGTTGCAGCCTTCCTTCGCCCTCACGCCAACGCAAGCCATTCTGAGAAAGATGGTTGTGGATTCCGTTTCTATCGATTCACTCGAAGCGCAACTATGCCAAAGCGCTCCATGATCTATTTATCTTTTGTGCTGTCCTCGCCGGCGCCCCTATCCTCTTTGTCATCTTCAACAAAGATTTCTCCGATGATCATGTCGACGGCTTTCTGAGCTGCTGCTGCGGCCTGAATGACAAGTCTGTTGTCCTGCTTCAAAGCGCTGATCCAGTGTTGGAGGTATCCGATCAATGTCCGCTACCAGAGAGACTTTCGCGACAACGTTGAGAAGATGCGCGGGGTGCTGATCGGCACTCCTTCGGGCGCCCAGATGCCGTTGGGTCAAGTAGCGAAGATCTCCTTCACGCATGGTCCTGCCATGATTCGGGACGAAGACGGTGCGCTGACGGGATACATCTACATCGATCTCAAAAACTCCGATTATGGCGGTTTCGTTGCGCAGGCAAACAAACTCATTCACGAGAAACTTGCCTTGCCTGCAAACTACACCTTCCAATGGTCGGGAGAATACGAACTCGAACTCCGTGCCAAACAACGGCTGCAACTTATTCTTCTCCGGTCGTCTTCTTTGTGATCTTCCTGTTGCTGTACCTGGTCTTTCACTCGGTTGCCGAGTCGCTTGTCCTCATCTTCCCAACCATCTATGCGATGAGCGGAGGTTTGCTACTGCAATGGCTTCTGCATTACAACTTCAGCGTCGCCGTGGCAGTCGGGTACATTGCACTCTTTGGCATCGCCGTGGAAACTGGTGTGGTCATGGTGGTTTATCTTCACGAAGCGCTCGAATATAAGGTGCAGTCCGGTAAGACGTTGACGAATGCTGATGTGGAAGAAGCAGTCATTGAAGGCGCTGTTCATCGTTTGCGCCCAAAGCTGATGACCGTCTGCGCTGTCCTTGCCAGTCTCGTTCCGATTCTCTGGGAATCTGGCATCGGCTCCGATGTGATGAAGCCGATTGCTGCACCTATCGTCGGTGGCATGATTACTTCCACCATCCACGTTCTGATTCTGGTGCCTGTCTTCTTCGTGATGATGAAGGAACGGGCATTACGGAAAGGCCAGCTACACGCGAAGAGCCAGATCGCTGATTAAACTCCACCCATTGATGTGGCAGACGCGCGTTGGAAATGACGAGGAATGGAAAAGCGTGGAAAGCCCAAATACCGGCTTTCCACGCTTCCCACTCCTCTTTGGAAATCCCTTGGGGATTCCCACATTCCCAACGCTCCGGCGGCAGGATATATCGTTATCTCAGACCGGGCTTAGCCAGCCTTTAAGCGCAACACCCGAGCTACTCTTCCTGCAAGGGGCTTGTAAAGCCCCTCTCCGGTACAAAACGTAAACCACCTCCCGGTGTGCTCACTTCAGCAAAGGTCTGGTATCTGCTTCGTGCGCGTTACGCGTACATATCTATCAGGGTGTTGCGGGGTGCTTACGTGTTATTAAGCGGCAGCTGCATATTATGAGCTTCGAGCAGCTGGATCTTCATCTCATGGGCCGGCAGTATACGAAGGAGGTATACCGGCGGCCGGTCAGAGGTCGATAGCCATTCCGCATAGTCCCTCGGCTCAAGAATGACCGGCTGCCTGTCATGAACCTCTGACATCCTCTCGTTGGGTTCTGAAGTGATAACTGAGACGGTGGGCAGGGAATCGCCCTCTTTGTTCTTCCACATGCTCCAGATACCTGCCAGTGCGAACAGCTGACGGCCAGGAACCGTTATCTCATATTTCGGATTGTTCTTCTTATGCAGACGCTTCCACTCGAAGAAGCGGTCGGCCGGAACAATGCAGCGCCGGTTCTCAAAGGAATTCTTCCAAAGACCAGACTTGAGAATGCTGTCAGAGCGAGTATTGAAAGTGAGTCGCTTCGGAAAGGTGAAGCCCCAATACATCAACTCGATGTCGCGCTCTCCTTCGTCGTCGTTCGAGAAGACCACTGGCTGCATGGTTCCAGGCGTGATGTCGTCATTAGGCATGAAGTCGATCTCATCGAGATTGGCCTTCACGTGAAAGGCCTCAGCGATCTTCTGCTTGTCCGAGCGTCTTCCGTAGCGGCCACACATTACTCGTTGGTCTCGTTTGTGGCATTCCGGTTAACGTCAACTCGGCGCTTGGCGATGTACTCTTCAGAGAAATCCTGCTTCCGAAACATGTCGGCAACCTGGTCCCAGTTCTTAAAGCTGCCAAGAATGTCGCCAAAGTTATCTGTCACTTCAAATCCATGACCGGTCTTCGTGATGATTGCTGTTTCCAGTTCGTCCATAATAGTTCCTCACATCAGTGGATGGACGGGCATGTCGACTTCGTTGCACTTCGGACATTCTGATCGATGACCGGTAAGTTCCTTGTGCGCGCGTATCAGGGCATTGCGTGTTGCAATCACATCAGTCTGATCAAGCTTATCCACCGCTTCGCCGGCGCGTAGCAGGAAACGGCGCGCGAGCTCCATACCTTCATCGCAGGCGGGAAGTTCGTCGAGTTTCCAGAGCGAGAGGAATGCCTCTTTGTCGATCGCCACGTCGTTCATCTTATCTTTTTCAGCTTTCGGTATTGATCCTCGGTAAGGTTCAGCCACACACTCCCTCGGCCCATCTGAATTCCGTATTCAATCGCCTGTACATCTTCGAGCTTCATCGGGGCGCCACCGCGACGTGCGAGCTCGATTACCTTATCCGGTGCTGCTAGTGTCAGCGGCGTGCCCGCGGACGTCTTTAGGTCCTGCTCCAGGAACTCACAATGCCAGCAGTCTTTCAACATGAACTGCATATAGACTTTCCGCTTCGGGGAACACTTCGCACAGTAGGTTTCGCGACCGGTGTGCGGGGCAGGAAGGAAGATCTTGCAGTTGCAACAAATCTGCCCTGCAATACGCATCCTCGCCGTCGATCCCCTCTCACCGCCCATAGGAGATACTATAGGAGAAGAAAAGGCGAATATAGCTGTGGAAGGAATTAATTCCTCTGCCTAGTAATGAAAACTCCCGCCGCTAGGCATCACACTCCCTGTGGCGGTACTGCTTTTTAGCAGAGTTGCAGGTGAGGCAGAGGCAGCTGCGGTGAGCGCACCAATCGTAACTATCACTCAGTCCATGCGCTGATGTGGAATTGAGGCGTCGATGGAAGATCGCAAACCGGGCATCATAGTGACATACGATGATGTGTTCGAGCAACTGAAGCAGTTCAGTATCCCGGCCGAAGTGTGGGACGACGTCCACGATGAGTTGTTCCACCAACCCTTCGGGACACTAGCTCTGCCACTTCAGGAACTCCTGTTCGACCTAGAGGTCGGAAAGAAATCCTCTGCGGACTATCTTCGTCCCAATGGCATCTCCGATCACGATTTTGTTCGAGTCGTCTTGAGGCAGGCCGTAACAGACCTCGAAGCCAAAGCTGAGGATTATTCTCGCCTGATGAGCGACGATAGTTGGATCGAAGACAGGGAGCTTAGCGTCAGGTTCAAGCCAACGAAAGATCGCATCGACTAGGCGAGTTCATATGGAATCCCAGTAAGCGTCCAGAGTTGTGAGAACCAGACGCTTACCAGGGACCAGCGCGTGAGCCCACCGCAATAGTTCAGGGCAAGACGACCGATTGCCACCCGGAAGTGTGTTTAGCACCATACCTGGGCCAGCGCGACCACAGGCATAGCGGACACGCGGCTGGCAGTTTAGATCAGAAATGCGTGGCCCCTCGAGACGGACGTTACTGACCAAGCTGCGCAAGGGCATTCCGCAGCGGGGCGCTCGAGATCGTCACCATGCCACTGTACGGAGCGTACAGATCCTGGATCAGCAAGATTGCTGCAGAAACCGACAATCCGCAGACTAGCAAGGCGCTGGTCACAGTTGCGTTGATAGGCGCGTGGAGGCCAAAACTGATGAAAATCATGGTAAGCCAGAAAACCAGAATCACGAGCATCGGTTTTGAAATCGAGTTGGCACTCTGTGAAAACATTAGCCAGCGCGTTTCACCAAGACTAAGCACCATGTTCGAAGCCTGGGCCTTCAGTGAGCGCTGGGTATCGTCCTTCGGCGACAGCGCTTGAACATTGTCATAGAGATGCTCCGCGAGGGTTGGCGGCGTGCGCACTCCGGAAGGTTGTGAGCGTTCTTGGGGCCAGAGACGATCGAGAGTGCCTAAGACGATGCCACGAAGCTGTGCGCGCGCTTCCTTTGCCTCAGGTCCGTAGTGGGCCAATATGCGATCCAGCAAGATCACCTTAGCGGATATTTGTGTCACATCGGCGATCTGCGCATCGTACGAACTTTTCGCCGAAGCAACCAGAAAACCGAGAACTAAAGCAGCCATGGTGACGACCAGTCCCGCTGCCAACCTTACTGCATCTCTTGAAGAACTATCCACATGACTCTCGGGCAACATGGCGCGAAGAGACATGCCAAACAAGGCACCTCCGAAGATGCACGCGAACACGATCGAGCTGATTGCTAAGCTGCTCATGGGCCTCTTCTCCATTGGAGCCATGCTGGGCCCGCCTTGCGTCTAGCTTGTCCGTAATGGTCAATCACATTCTCCGCCCGCGTCAACCTCAGTGCGATGTCTTCCACTCACTTGTCTGACATTTCCCAATCTTGCCCTGGAATTTCATCCTTGGAACGGATGTTGAAAGCTCAAGACGGATGGGAACCGGTCGCTCCGTGGGGAGTGCGGCCGTGCCTACCACCAGTTGGCCAGATGCGTTCGCCTGCTCTTTCTTCTCCTGCTCATCATTGCCTGGTTGGACTTGTGTGGGCGCGCGTGGGTAGGCGTTTGTGATCAACATCCAAATATTGCTCTCGTAGTCGTCGAACGGATATTTGCTCTCATTGCCATCGAGTGGGAATACGGCCTCAATAAGACTTAAGCGTCCTAAAGAGGGGTTAACGGGTCTGAAAAGCACCAGAAATAGGCTCGAGACAACCGAAACCTAGATACTTGAACTCCCAGAAGTTTGGTAAGCTGCTCAGCAGTTTCCGATGAAGAGAGCCGCAACCATCCATGCCGCTATCGTTGAAGACGATTTATCTTTGCTGAATCGAGCTCCTTCGGTCTATAGGCATACGACCAACCAGCAAGGGGAAAATCTTGGCGAACAAGAAATCATAGACGCATGAACAGAAGTGGTCGTCGTTGTAAGGGGGCAGGTGGAGCAGGGAACAGTTGGACAAGTGAGCAGGTCTGACCTGCGAAGGAGGAAACTGACGTGAACTCTAGCCAACCGACCGCCGACAAGTCGTACCTGAGCCGGGCTCTTGAAGTTTTCATTCACCTTAGCCTTGTCGTCTTGCTTGTCGCCACCTGTTTCCTTATTCTGCGACCCTTTATCGCCGTGGTCGCGTGGGGATTGACCATTGCCATTGCTGGCTACCCAGGATACCGCTGGCTACGCAAGCTGCTCGGCGGTCGTGACCAGTTTGCAGCCGTCCTCTTTACCGTTCTTCTTCTTATCGTCTTGATTGTGCCGATTGCACTCCTGGCTCAAACGTTGGTCGGAGGCTTCCAGGCTCTTGCGGTCCGCGTTCGTGATGGAACGCTGAGGATTACGCCACCACCACCGAATATCGCAACCTGGCCCATCGTCGGCAAACGTTTGAGCGACCTCTGGAGCTTGGCTTCCACCAATTTTGCTGCCGCCCTACAGAGCCTCGCCCCGCAACTCAAAGGGGTTGCGGCTGGACTACTCGCAGCTTCTGCCGCAGTTGGCATTGGCGTGTTGCAGTTTTTCGTCTCGATTGTGGTCGCGGGATTCCTTCTCGTCAGCTCCAACCAGGGTGCGAATCTTTCGCGAAGGATTGCGCTCCATTTTTTCGGCAGCAAAGGCGCACAGTTTGAAGCACTCGCCGAGGCGACCATACGCAGCGTTACCACCGGTATCCTGGGCGTTGCGTTAATCCAATCTCTGTTCGCCGGTCTCGGATTTCTGGCGGTGCAACTCCCCGGAGCGGGCTTATGGGCACTGGTGTTCCTCATTGCCGCTGTGCTCCAGGTTGGACCCCTGACCCTCATCCCCGTTGTGATCTACGTCTTTGCGACCACAGGCACCGCCAAAGCGGTGGTCTTCTTGATTTGGTGTATCTTCGTCGCCCTCATGGACAATGTACTGAAGCCGCTGTTGCTTGGACGAGGTGTTCCCGTTCCCATCCTTGTAGTCTTTTTGGGCGCGATAGGAGGCTTCATGGCGATGGGTATTATTGGCCTTTTCGTCGGCGCAGTTGTTCTTTCGGTCGGATATAAGCTGTTTCTCGCCTGGCTGAACGAAGACATCGCATCGGCATCGGGCACATCGCCGGTCGACAGCTAAGAGATCGCTGCAAATTTATGCGCGAAGTAAATCGGACACCACAAACGCGATTTGAGAAAGTAGTCATCGACGTTTCCAGAAAACTGCCTAGTAAATCGCCGTTTCGAGCAGCGCCGATTTAGGGGACGTCGCCTGGAAACAGGACCATGACTCCCAACGTCTGGAACGCGTTCAAATGAAATGACGCGATTGATGAAGGGCAGAATCAACGGTTGCCCAATGTTCTTGGAAGAACCGTACAATTCATACGCCAGTGCAGTGCGGTTGAATTGCCAATGTGATTATCACCAATTGTCAAATGTGGGCTGCCACGTCTTGTCGGGATTGTAGAGTTCCATGCCTTTGACGATCTTGATCGAATCGGGCCCCAGGTCTTTCTGGTAGACAACTCCATCGTAATCAACCATGAATGTCTTTACGCCCGTAACGCGATAATCGGCAGGTACTGCTACAAGTGCAAATCCGCCGATCATCGCACCTTCGATCATGTAATCGAGCTTCCCTAAGCGCGCATCAGGCCCCTGCCCTTTCAACACCTTGAATAGTAGCCGTGGAAGGGCTTGCCCTTTCCCGCGTCCCCTTCAGTAATTTCCTTGGCTATCGCTTCTCCGATGGGACCTCCCCAACTGCCATCCGGGTTTTGCCAGGCCAGCCCATCGTGTTTTCCGGGCGTGCTGATAATTTGCTGTGCGTATTGATTCACCCCTGAGTCGTCGTGGATCTGCTCTGCATAGTCCTGCTGAGCTTCCACGAAGCCGCGGCAAATGGTGATGGCGTCCAGTTCATTGGTCCCGATACGCCGGAGCAGAATCTCCCCGAGGCCTGCCTTGGTATTGAAATACCATTTCCCCTGTTTCTTAACGATCGGAATTGGAAGTGGCCAGTCTTCGTTGCCGACCGATAGAACGGCGCGATTGGGGTTCTTCGGATCTGTGGTCACCTCGGTCTTTTCGTGAGCTTCCGCGGCAAATGATGTGGCGTTTGCCTTGTCACGAGCGACGTCCGCGGATGAAACGATGTCTTTGCCGTCCGGTCCGAACAGTCCCATTAGAGTGGGCACGTCATAGTTTGCTGCCGCTTGAATGAGAGCTTCGGCAGCCTGTTTTGGCGTGGCGAACGACGTCTGTACTGGTTGCGGTGCCGCCGCCGCGGTTTGGCTCGATCGCGGCGTGGAGTGGGCGAGCGGCGTCAAGACGCCAAGCAGAGCGACCGCCTGAACCGCGGCAAGGAATCTCGATGGTAAGTAAATGAATGTATTTGATCTCATATGTTTTCCTTGATCATGCCTGCCTATCTCCGCCGTCCGCCGCCTCTGCCTCCGCCGCCTCTGCCTCCGCCGCCTCTGCCTCCGCCGCCTCTGCCTCCGCCGCCTCGAGAGCCCATGCTGGAAGATCCCCGAGAACTGCTCGCTCGCGCGCTACTTCCACTGTAGCCACCGGAACCACCACCGAAACCTCCGCCCCCACGCGACGAACCCCCGCTGGGAACGCTCCGATTACCGATGCGATCTGCGCCACCCGCCTGCTGCCGCCCACCACCGCCGCGATCCATGTTGCCTGCCTGCTGCCGCCCACCGAATTGCCCTTGGTTCTGGCTGGCATTGGCTCGCCGGGTAGCCATGGAATCACCTCGGGCGGTGCCGCCATATTGGTTCGCAGTGGCCCTGTTCGAATAGGGAGCGCCTCCGCGGTGCTGAGGATTGTGTTGCCAGTTGTTCCCTCCACCAGCGGGCCGCTGTGACGGACGGTTGACATTCGTTCTGTTGGAGTTGTTTACGAAGGTGTTATTGCGGTTGATGGTGGTGTCATTGTTGCCGCCATGCCACCCACAGTTGTATCCCCAGCCGCCATGCCCCCAAGCCGCGCCCATTGCCATTCCAACACCAAACGAAATGGCCATTCCCGCGACGACGGCTCCGGTCGAAGGGGGCGGGGGGGTAAACGATCGGTGGATACGGATAGACTGGCGGCCCGTAGACCACCGTGGGGTTATAGCTAGGAACGTAAATGACCTGAGGTTGAGCCTGCTCGATCACAACGACAGTTTTGTTCTCGACAGTCTTTGTTTCCACCTTTTGCTGTTCGGTGGATTTGAGGTTTCCCGCGTCCTTGGCTTTCGCGCGCATGCGCTGAACCGCGTCCATCACGTCACTTTGCTGCGACAGAAAGGCATTACCCAGGTCGGTGGTCCACTTGATATTTTCTGCAAGTTGCTTGACCACATCGGGCAGCGGCGCCATCGCCTGGACGCTGGGGTCCCAGTCTTGTTTCTGTACTGCATCCACCAGTTCCTTATCCTTCAAGCCCTTGTGCTGCGGCAACCACTGCTGAAGTTGAATGATCTCCAGAGGATACGTAGAGGCCGCAAGAACCTGGGCCAGCAGAGGATCCGGATAAAGTGCGATTGGTGCCACCAGCGAATCCAATTGATCATTCGGAATCTTGGGTGCGGGTTGCTCTTGCTGCGTCTCTTGCTGTGGCGGCGATTGGATGTACGCCGCTAGGTCTCCCGGTACCAGGAGCAACGCACAGAGCAATGCCACTCCGTTGCGGAAGGCCCGTGTAGGCGGCGTACTTTAAGTATCTTTAATTTCATAATCTCGCAGCCTCCACTCACTCTCTTAGAAAATGGCCCCACATCTGATACAGGTGCTAATGGTCGGCGCAATTTTGCCTGATGGACCGAGCACTGGGGCTCTTCAACAGCTAAGGATCATTTGTCTGAAGCTCTCTGATCTTGAGCCTTTTTGATCGCACGGCGCTCGATATCCCGCCCTCTCAGCATTTCGGCGGTAAAGTGTCCGTTTGCCTGAATGATCCTTGCAATGCAGCCCGTCCATCCCGTTTGGTGGCTGGCGCCGATGCCCGCCCCGTTGTCGCCGTGGAAGTACTCATAGAAGAGGACGTTGTCTCTCCAATGCGGGTCGGTTTGGAACTTCTCAGTTCCACCGAACACCGGCCTGCGCCCCGAGCTGTCCCGGACAAATGTTCCGATGAGACGCTCTGCCAACTGCTGAGCGACCTCAAACAAGGTCATTTGATTCCCTGAGCCAGTCGGGCACTCCACCTTGAAGGAATCACCATAGTAGGCGCCAAGCCGCAGGAGGGAAAGGTACAGCAGGAAGTTAACCGGCATCCAGACCGGCCCTCTCCAGTTAGAGTTCCCCCCGAACATTCCGCTGTCAGAGTCGCCCGGCAGATAGGAGACACCAAACTGCTTACCGTCAAGGTCGAAAACGAATGGGTGATCGAGGTGATAGCGCGACAGCGCCCGAATGCCATGCGGTCCGAAGAACTCGTTCTCGTCGAGCATCCGCCCGAGGATGCGGCGCAGTTTCTGCTCGGTCACGGTGGAGAGCAAGTGTCGACCCGCCACACCCGGGGTGCCCGGCATGTGAATGTTTGCTGAGAGGCCAGGGTGAAGTTCCAAAAACTCCTGGATGCGTTTCTTGGCTGTCGGCAACTTTTCGAGCGTGCCCTCCTCGAAGATCGCGACCGCAGCCAGAGGCAAAAGGCCCACCATCGATCGCACCTTCAAACGAAAAGCCTCTCCATTGGGTAAACGTAGGACGTCGTAGAAGAAGCCATCCTCTTCGTCCCACATCTTGTCTTGATGTTCGCCCATGCCGTCCATCGCTCCAGCGATCCACGCGGTGTGTTCGAAGAACTTGATTACGAATTCTTCAAACGGTGGGTAGAAAAGCGCCAGTTCCACCGCGATGCGCAGCATCTGCTGGCTGTAGAACACCATCCACGCTGTCCCGTCAGCCTGTTCCAGATATCCGCCGGTAGGAAGCGGCGAACTGCGATCGAACACCCCTATGTTATCCAGGCCCAGGAAGCCGCCCTCAAACACATTGTTTCCCGCACGGTCCTTGCGGTTGAGCCACCAGGTGAAATTGATCAGCAGTTTGGAGAATGCGTAGACGAGAAACTGCATGTCTCCCTCACCGTTGTTTCGCTCCTTGTCAGTCAGGTAAATCTGCATGGTGGCATACGCATGCACGGGCGGATTGACATCGCTGAAGTTCCACTCGTAGGCCGGCATCTGTCCGTTGGGGTGCAAATAGTCGTTGCGGAGTATCAGGTCGAGTTGAGCCTTCGCAAAATCGGAGTCCACTGTCTGGAAGGCCAGCATATGAAACGCCAGGTCCCACGCTGCATACCACGGATATTCCCACTTGTCCGGCATCGAAATGATGTCGTCATTGGCCATGTGGAACCATTCGCTGTTGCGTACCTTCTTGCGCGCCTCGGGCGTTGACCATGGTCCCACATTGTGTTCCTTTAGCCACTTGGTGAGATCGTAGTAGAAATACTGTTTGCTCCAAAGCATGCCCGCCAGCGCCTGCCGCATCACCAGAGCGCGATCCGGGTCCGCCTTCACTAACGGCGGCAGGATGGAGTCGTAGAATTCGTCCGCCTCCTTCATGCGTTCGGCGAAGAACTTGTCGAAATCCTTGAAGGGACTTTTAGGCGCGCTCGACAGAGACCCCGCCAGGCGAAGACGCACGATCCGGGTCTCACCGGGACGGACGTTCAGGATGTAATGTGGACTTGCCTTGGTCCCCAGCTTCGCTGGGTTCACCGCCTGCTCGTTGCCACTCACGACATAGTCATTGATGCCATCCTTGACATAAGGGGAAGCATTCTGACCACTGAAGAGTTTCGCATTGTTGGTCTCGTTTTCTGTGAACAGCAGGGGCGGCTTTCCCTCGCAATAGAGCTTGCAGTCGGAAAACGATTCTTTGAAGAGCGGGTCCGTATGATGAGCCGAGATAACGCTCACGTCTTCCGTATGGTGCCCTGACAATAAGGGTTTGCTGGCACTTTCCTCCCACGACCAGGTATTCCGAAACCAGAGTGTCGGTAGTAGATGCAACGTAGCCTCTTCTGAGCCGCGATTGGCAACGCTGATTCGTATGCCCAGGTCGTCCGGTCCGGCCTTGGCGTATTCAACAAATACGTCGAAGTAACGATCCTCATCGAAGACACCTGTGTCGAGCAACTCATACTCCGGCGCCTGACGGCTGCGCTGGCGGTTTGTCTCGATGAGATTTTCATACGGATATGCTGCCTGCGGGTACTTATAGAGGTACTTCATGTAAGAGTGCGTTGGCGTGCTGTCCAGATAGAAGTAATACTCCTTGACGTCTTCACCGTGATTGCCTTGGCTATTCGTGAGCCCGAAGAGCCGTTCCTTCACAATCGGGTCCTTGCCGTTCCACATAGCCAGAGCAAAACAGAGAACCTGGTGATCGTCGGATATGCCCGCCAGACCATCCTCACCCCAGCGATATGCTCGCGATCTTGCCTGATCATGCGTGAAGTAATCCCAGGCGTTTCCGTCCTCGCTATAGTCTTCACGCACGGTTCCCCATTGCCGTTCACTCAGATAGGGCCCCCACTTCTTCCAGGCGTTCTTCTTCGTCCGGGCTTCATCCAGTCTGAGCTGTTCCTTCGTCATCGATCCCTCCATCGGAGTTCATGCAATCGAAGACAGCATACTCGTGCCGGATGAGAAGAACACCTAGGAATTCTCCCAGTTGTCACCAACGTACTTTCGAACCAACCTTGTAGTCATGTTCACGCGCTGGTTTCCGACGCAACCCGGAATCGCGCCGCGTTTCTCCGGCGATTTTTCTTGCGCATGGACCTGTATCGGCGGATGTTTTGGGATTTGAAGGACGATGCATACACCAGATGCACCCACTCGTAATGCGCAGAGATAAAGGAGTCCTGAGATGACCGTAGATAACGTTCCGATGTCTCGGCTGCGGCGCGTGAAGACGATAGCTTATGCTGAATTCAAACAGTTTCTTGTAATCTTCGTCTACCTTTGGGTCGTTTTTGGCTTGTTATCTATTCACAAAAGCATCATTCTGTCTGAGTACAAATTGGATTACCCGGAACAGACTTTTGCGATTATCAATGCGTTTATTTTTGCCAAGGTCCTGCTCATTGGCGAGCATTTTGGTCTTGGGACGAAATTAAGTCATAAGCCCCTCATCTATCCTATTCTGCACAAGTCCTTCATCTTTACCTTAGTAATCATCTGCTTTCACGTCGTAGAGAGCATACTGGTGGGTCTATGGCACGGGAATACGGTCGCGAATAGCCTTCCGACGATGGGGGATGGGAGGATAAAGGGGATTCTGTCGGTAGGAACGGTGTGCTTTGTGGTGCTCTTACCTTTCATTGCATTCAGAGAAGTCGGTCGAGTGATTGGACATAAAGAATTGTGGTCCCTAATCCTCGAGCCGCGAAAAAGTAATCCCAGGCTGACATCCGGAGTCTCATAACTCATCTATAGAATTGGATTACAGCGCCGCGAATTCCCAGTAGCTGTTGAAAGCAATGTAAAACACCAATTCTCTTTTCAGGATCTCCGCGCTCAGGGCAAGACTGTCTTCGCTCTCGAAAAGGAGTCGATCGATTTGCGACGCATCCCGAGAATAGACGCTGAAATTGACACCACCTTGTTCTACTGAGGCACCCAGCGGCGCACTTCGTCCTAACGTGGACAAAGTTTCGGAGCTTTAGATTTGTTATCTGATCCGATTGGCATTGTTCACATTTTCCGCTCACCATAGATTGCTGAAATCCCATTTGTTGGAACTCACGATCTACATCACGGCTAGTAGCCGTGGAAGGGCTTGCCTTTCCCAGACCCTTCAACAAGTTCTTGGCTACTGCCTCTCCGATTCGACCTCCCCGACGGATTGCACGTGACGGAATATGTCTCTTAGCCTTTTTGCACACGGCATGGGAAATTTAGCCTAACTTTCACGATGCCTTCTCCATCTCCATCTCCGTCTCTCATGCTCGGTTGGCGAGTTCTTGGGCTAGAATCGGCACGCCAAGATTGCACGCCTGAACGCCGTGGGACACGCAGAGCTTTAATACCTCGAAGATCTCTTCCACGGTTGCACCTGCCTTCAACGCGTTCTGAATATGACGGCGCGTGCCGGGAGCGTACATGTGCGTGTACGATGCGTCGAACGCGATACTCAAAAGTTCGATGTCCTTCGGCGGGAGAACGCCGCAAGAATAAATCTCAACACCGACCGCCATGAACTGATCGGTCCAAACCGGGTCGATGTCGAAAGAGGGATCCCACGCGACGTTCCATTGGCCAAGGGCCCGCATCTTGTCCACGGCAGGGGTCGCTGGGCTGCCAGATCGCGGGGCCGCGGTAACACCTGCACTTTTGGCTTCTTCCACGAGCATCGGTGCGCCCAAGCTGCACGAATGAAACCCCAGGACGGAGGCGCACTTAAGCACCAACAGGATTTCATCTTTCGTCGCGCCGGCCGAAAGCGCGGCGCGAATATGGCGGCGCGTTGCGTCAGGAATCAGGTTTGTGCAGGCGGCGTTCAAGGCCACTCCAATCAACTCGACTAGCTTGCGCGGCAGTACAACGGAATTCCATGGACTTGTGCTCATCTTCACACAGGCCTCGGCCCATCGAGGATCCCATTCGCGCAATTGGTCTACCGCGGCATCCCACGGACCGGTTTCCGACTGCGAGCTGACTTGTTCCCTCGGTGCACTGGCTTCCTTGGTTGTCATGATTATCCCTTCGACTAGATTCTGGTTGTTAGCCTTTTATCGGCGCTCGGTTACGGCCAAAGGCTTCATCGATGATGGCTTGCAAATGCGCGAGCGACTCCGGTGTGAGCGATTTGAAGTCCTCCATTTCAAAGACGCGGCCGAGGAATTCATACTTTGCCTCGCCGTACCGGTGATAGGGCAGCAGTTCGTAGTCGATGACGTTGGGGTGCGGGCGGATGAAGGCGAGTACCGCGCGAATGTGCTCCTCGTCGTCGTTCACACCGGGAATGAGCGGCGTGCGTGCGATGAACTTCGTGTTCGGAAACATTTCGTAGGCCCGTTTGAAATTGTCGCGGATGCGGGAGTTATCCGCGCCGCACCATTTCTTGTGGCGCTCGGGATCGGTGAGCTTGTGGTCGTGCAGCATCACATCGACGTGCGGGAGCACCTTCTCGTAGTTCGCCCACGGGACATTGCCGGCGGTTTCGATCGCGGTGTTGATTCCACGCCGGTGCGCCTCGGCGAGCAGCGCCGCGCAGAAATCGGCCTGCACCGTGCATTCGCCGCCACTGAGCGTGATGCCGCCGCCGGACTCGTGGTAAAAGCTGCCGTCCTGCTCCACCTCCGCGAGCACCTGATCCACGGTCATTTCGTCGCCAAACATGTGCAGCGCTTGCGTGGGACATACCGCCGCGGTTTCGGCGCCACAGTCAGCGGCCAGATCCCAGTTCACATGGACACGGTCGTCGGTGCCGTCGATAACATAGAACGCACCTTCCGGACAGGGAGGTTTAAGACAAAGTCCGCACTCCTTTTTGCCGATGCACTTCGCCCGGTTGTAGGCGAGTTCCGGCCTCCGATAAATGCTCTCGGGATTGCTGCACCACTTGCAACGCAGGGAGCAGGCCTTGAGAAAGACGGTCGTTCGAATCCCCGGACCGTCATGCGTGCAGAAGTGCTGGATGTTCAGCACGTTGCCCTTCAGAGACGTTTGGTTGGCAATCAGAACATCCATAGCGTTAGTCTCCAAGAGCGACGCCTAGCGACCGCGCGATCTGCATGAACACGCTGTCCGGCGGCACGGTACGAACTTTGTTGATGGCCTCGGCGAGCGGCACAAATTTCAAGACTGGCGGCTGGAACGACACCATTACACCCGTCTGATTTTCGTGGATAGCACGTACTGCTGCCGCGCCGTAGCCGAGACCGAGCTGGCGGTCCACGGCTGTAGCCGGACCACCCTTGGCCAATTGTCCCAGCACCAGTGGATATGTTTCGTGATTGATAAGCCGCTGAAGTTCCAGGGCCACTGTTTCCGCCGCATAACCTGAATGGTCAATAACGTGGGAACTTGCCACGCCCGTCGCGCCAGGCGAAAGCGATGATTTGAGCGAGTCTGTCGCAGGCGTGCTCGATTGCGGCTGTGAGCCGTTAATTGGCACAGCCCCTTCGGCCACGACGACTAAGCCATACGTCCGGTCCGACTTCAGTTTTGCTCGAAGCGTTGCCGCTACTTTATGCAAGTCATAGGGAATTTCTGGAATGAGGACGACGTCGGCGCACGCGGCCATCCCGGACTGAAGGGCCAGCCAGCCCGTGTGTTCTCCCGGCACTTCGACAATGCCGATCTTGCGTGCGGATTGCGCGGCCTGGCGACTGTGTTCGAGCATCTCAATCGCAAAGCTCAAAGCGCTATTAAATCCAAATGATAAATCGGTGGCCGCGACCTGGTTCTCGGCGGACTTGGGCACACAGACCGTCCTGAGTCCCTTGCGATGGAGTTTCAGTAGGATGCTCAACCCCGAAGCGTCCACGATGGAGATGACGGCATCAATCCGTTCCTGTTGAACGGACGCCAATAATTCCACCGAGCGATCCACTTCCTCGACGCAGTTGTCCGGGTTGACGGTGCGGACGTGAAACGGATCAGTGCTTGAAGCCGTACCCAGAACGCAGCCCGTTGCGCCCGCGAGACTCTCCATCAACTGCGGCGTCAGCTTCAACAAACCGCCTTGGGGATAGCGTTCGGGAAAGAGTGACCCCTCGTAGCCATCGCGGATGCCAATGACTTCCCATCCAAGTTCGCCGGCTGCCAGCACCGCGCCGGTGATCACCGAATTAATTCCGGGAACGTAGCCACCACCGGTATTTATGGCAATGCGTTTCGTTTGCGTTGTCATGATTCTCTTTTTCTTACTTCACAAACGGTGTCGGGACCGGTATCAGTGTGGGCATCGCCTTGTTATCGATATCGCCCTTCCCCATTCAATTCGGTTCCGATAGCGATTCGGCCGATCAGGAAGTCCTAAGCTCCTGTTAGTGCCCGGCGGCGGATTTTAGATCTGTCATTCTTTGCCGCACCACGGCCCGCAGATCCTCTCCGAAACCGGTGAGGGCCCCGCCGTCAACGGGGATCATCTGGCCGGTGATCATGGCCGCTCGATCGCTCGCCAGAAAGCTCACTGTCTCTCCAATATCTTCGATGGTGCTGAAACGCCCCAGGGGAATTAATCTCTTGACGGTCATTTCCCTGTACTCGGGCGTGGTCCCCTGTTCCATCAGCGGCGTTTGAACTGCGCCGGGACAAACCGTATTGACCGTGATATTCGAATCCGCAAGCTCCCATGCCAAATGCTGGCAGAGGCCTGCTTGGCCGTGTTTGGATGCGGTGTATTCAACGCCTCCGAAAAAGGCAATTCTTATGGATGCCGTCGAGCCAATGTTGATGATACGGCCCTTGTTCTGCTTCATCATCTGCGGGATTACCGCCTGACAGCAGAGAAAAGTACCCTTCAAGTTGACGTTCAACACACGGTCCCAAGCGTCCTCTGCAAGCTCCATTGTCAGGACCGGATGGCTTTCAATGCCGGCATTATTGACCAGGATGTCGATGGCACCGAACTGCTTGATGGTTCCGGCAGCCAATGCGGCCACTTCGGCCTTCTTGCTGACGTCAGCCCCGATGGCAATGGCCTTTCCCCCCGAGGACACGATCTTTCTTACAACGTCCACGCATTCCTCAGCTTTTCTGGAATTCACCACGACGTTTGCGCCCTCACGGGCGAGAACCATGGCGATCCCTTCGCCGATACCTCTTCCCGAACCTGTCACGATTGCGGTCTTCCCTTTGAGCTCCATGCTTTCCCTCCGTCGATTTTGTTGTCTAAAGGATTCAGGCCGTGTACTACATTTTCTCTTCCGTACGCGAAATGATCTCCATCTGCTGCGGGGGAGAAAGGTCCACGAAATACGCGGAGTAGCCAGCAATGCGCACGATCAGGCTTCGGTATTTTTCCGGGTCCTTCTGGGCCGCAAGCAGCGTCTCGCGGTTCAGGATGTTGAACTGGACATGCCAGTGCTTCAGACTGCACCAGGCCCGGACGAGCTGCATCAGTCGGCGCGTCCCTTCTTCTCCGGCCACGTTGGCGGGGCTGAACTTCAGGTTGATCAGGTCGCCTTCCTTCTCGCGGTAGCTCAGGTTCCGGCCCCTGGCCATAGAGCTGAGCGCCACCGTGGGACCCTTGACGTCCATGCCATGGGAGGCCGAGATGCCCTCGGACAGATACTCATGGGCCGGTCTTCCATTGGGTGTTGCCCAGGTCACCTTGCCCATCGGGACATGGAAGGTGATGGGGATCTGGCGCATCTGGAAGGGCTGGTCGTGGGGCTTGGGGTGCTGGTGCAGGAACTCCAGCAGGAAAGTTTCCATATCGAGCCCGATGGCATCGACCCAATCGATGCCGTTGCCATACTTGGGCGCGTTCAGGCAGAGCTGCCGGACGGCTTCGTGGCCTTCCCAGTTGGCCTCGATCCCCGTCAGAAGCTGGTCCCAGGTGAGCCTCTTGGTGTCGAAGATGAGGTGCTTAACGGCGGCCAGGCTGTCAATCGCGGTGGCTTTGCCAAAGGCGCAACAAATGGAGATGTCAATCGCGCCGGGCATATAGTCGCCGTGCGTGTGCAGGTCGCGGCAATGCTCCATTGCGATATCGCTCAGCATGGACGTCGCGGGCGAGGCGAAGTACTGCGCCGTGATCTGCATGGCGACATGCTGCTGAATCAACGCATGCCAGGCCAGATGGCGAAACTGCGCGCAGAACGCCTTCCAGACCTGGTCATAGCTCGTCCAGGTCCGCGGATCGCCCGTCTGCACTCCGAACTGAGCGTCGTTGAAAACCTTGAGTTTGCCGTTGCGGAATGTCATTTCGACGACCGAACCGTAGTTGAGGCCGCCGTTGCCGGTGACGTTCGTCTCCCGGTTGGGCAGGCGGGTTTCACAACAACCTGAAACGCTCCAGTCCAGAGCCTCCTTGAGCGATGCGCCGTTGGCGAGATAGAAGGGAATGATCATCTCGTCGTTCAACAGCTTCGGGAATCCCTTGCCGTCCTTGATGACTTCCGCGACGTGATGCAAAAGGCTGTCGGGAGTATTGGCGTGGATCCGGATGCACGGTTCGGGACACGTGAGCGACAGCGCACGGGTCGATTCGAGGATGAGGTGTGTCAGGTCGTTGGTCGCGTCCTTGCCGTCCGGCGTTTGGCCCCCGAGACAGACGTCCTCGAACTTGGCAAACCCTTCCGCGCCGGCCGCCGTCACGGGGTTCATCTTGATCTCCACGCACTGCGCCATGTTCAGCCAGAGACAGTGCAGCAACTCCATCGCGGACTCCTTCGTGATCCGCCCCTCGGCCAGGTCCTTCTCGTAGAACGGCCACAGGTATTGGTCCATACGGCCCTGTCCCATGGCGCACGAGGTCTGCTCGATGCGGTTGAACATCTGGCCCCACCACTCCGACTGGAGCGCTTCCCGGAACGTGCGTGCCGGGTTCTCCGGAACCCACTCGCAGATGTCGGCGATCTCCAGCAACTCCTGCTTCCGTGGAGCGTTCTGTTCCTTCGCCGCCAGTTCTCTCGCGAGTTGCGCGTAACGCCTGGACCAGGTGGTCATGCCGTCGCAGGTCATGACAACGGCCTCGAGGAACGGCTTCTTGTAGACGATGTCCCGCGGCTCGGAGAGCGCGGCCAGCTTCGCCTGGGCCTCCTCGCGGATCCCTTTGACGCCGCGCGTCAGAATCTTCGAGAAATCGGGCGTCCAGTTCATCGAGTGGCGCATGGAACAGGACGCGAAGATGACGATCGTCTGCATGAGAAGGTTGTTTGGGTCCGGGCCGTACAACACGAACCGCGTTTCCTCAGGCAAGGACTTGATGAAATTGGAAGAGAAGTCCCTGCCCGCCCAGTAAGGCGTGAGGACCTCGCTGATGATCTTGTCATCCTCCTCTGTGACGGCGACATCGCCGGGCTTGCCTTTGTTCTTCTTGAACATTTCCACCCCGGCGGGCATGACGCTGCCGTCGAGCTCGGGATAGACGATGCCCCACTTTCCGAACCAGGTGTTGGGCCGCCCGACAATGAGCTCGTCCGGGAAGATCGTTATGGGCACCTTCTCGACAAAGTGTTTCAGCGCTTTAGCCCATCGCACGATAAGCGTTTGATTCTCGGTCTCCTTGAATGACTCGGTGAAGAGAACTGCGCGATCCAGCGTGACCCGCGGCGGGCCATAAGCGCGAATCGACTCATACAGCCTCTCAACCCGGTCCGTTACAGTTCCGTGAATTACATTTTTTCCTGTTGCGATAGCGTGTTCTTGCGCCGAAAGTACTGCCCCTGTTGTGGCTGTGCTCATAGTAATTTCTCCCTCCCGGTTGCCCCGACAAGCGTCCAACTCCTCTTGGCCCCCATTGCCTTTTGCGCCGCAGAGAAAATACCCGGAATCAGCGCAGTCGTGCTCAAGTGCAAGAACGCGGAAAGGCGTGTCTCAATCCTCGCTGCTCACAAACGGACTGGAGCTACACTTTGCACCACCGGGAATATAAGAACAACTGGGAATTTGCCTAGGTGCGGATTGAAATGTCAGTTACCACATTTTCTTGTGCTCGCATTTGAACGGGGGCCTGTCATACCCGCCGTTAGCCGGCATTTGCCCAAATCATCGCAGCAAGCTTTGCGATTGGTGTTACAGCTCGGAAATTCCAGTGGAAAAGTAACATCCCAAACAGAATGGCAAACTTACAGCCATTTGGTATTTGCAGAATGGCTTTCCGGCCACAAAAATAAGCGGCCATGTGCAATTCGATTCGGCCTAGGAATTCTCCTAGTTGCTCCCGTGACGCTCGACATTCATTCTCAAAATGTATTCCAGTCGGCGCCTTCGGTGAGCCGGGTGCGCACATCGTACTCGTCATTAATGCAGCCTTGACGGACAAATGGGTCGTCTTTTTTTGCCTTAAGAGGTCTAAGGGAGCTTTATGAATTTTGCAATGCATGATCAATCAACATCGCGAGTGCGAAACAGAAGAAATATGGCATATCCGCAACAGGGCGTGTTCCAGAAACTGAACGTCGTCCATCGTGGCTAGGAATGTTCGGTCGATTGCCTACTTCGGAGCAATGGGAGAGACCAAATGAAAGCGATTACCGTAGAGCCGAAGAAACCGGGGACCTCACAACTGGAGGACATCCCGGAGCCCGATGTGAGCGATGGCTCGGTGTTGGTGGAAGCCGTAGCCGTTGGAGTTTGCGGGACCGACGTCGAGATCGTGGAAGGCAATTACGGCTGGGCCCCTGAGGGCAAGGCGCGCCTCGTGCTAGGCCACGAATCCCTTGGCCGAGTGGTAGAACCCGGCCCAACCGGCGGGCTCCGGAAGGGTGATTTGGTGAGTGGAATCGTACGCCGTCCAGATCCCGTTCCTTGCCCGAACTGCGCGGTGGGCGAGTGGGACATGTGTCGCAACGGCCAGTACACCGAGCGTGGCATAAAGCAGATCGACGGCTTCATGTCTGAGCGCTGGCGGATCGAACCCGAATACGTGATGAAGGTTGACCGTTCCCTCGGGCTCCTGGGCGTGCTGCTCGAGCCCACAACGGTTGTCGCGAAGGCATGGGAGCAGGTCATCGCGGTCGGCCAGCGCGCCTTCTGGGAGCCGCGGACAGTGCTCGTGACCGGAGCTGGGCCAATCGGTCTTCTCGCCGCCCTTCTTGGAAAGCAGAGAGGGATGGAAGTCCACGTCCTCGACCGGATCGAAGCGGGGTCCAAGCCTGAACTCGTGCGCGCACTCGGCGCAACCTACCACGTCGGCACAGTTGCAGGCGTCGGATTCGAATCGGACGTCATCATCGAATGCACCGGCGTCGGGCAGATCATAGCCGACTCAATTCGGGCCATTGGGGCTGGTGGCATCGTGTGTCTGACCGGCGTTGGCACCGGCGGTGCCGCTATCGGGCCAGATACAGCAGACGTGGCGGCTGGGGCGGTGTTGCGGAACAACGTCGTTGTTGGCAGCGTCAATGCCAACAAGCGGCACTGGTATAAGGCAGGAGAATTTCTGGCCCGTGCGGACCGCTCGTGGCTGTCGCGTCTCGTGACTCGATCGGAGCGACCCGAAGACTTTATGCGGGCGTTAAAACGGCAATCAGACGACATTAAAGTCGTCGTCCAGTTCGCCGAGGTTTGATCTTCGGACGGCGAGCTCACGCCATTGAGCCCGTCAAGAGCATCAACAATCGCAAGTCGAGGGGAGTTTCAGCAATGCGAGGCTTGTGATTCGAGCCTATCGAGTTACGGACGCTTCAGAAGATACTCCTCGAAAGGTCTTGGCGTTCATTCCACGCTCGACGGTTCGCGTTCGCATCAGTTGGCGCTCTGGACTAACTCGGTCCTGTCAGGGGAGGACTCACACATGATGAAACATCAGAATGCTAGCCCATTCCCTTGGCAACTATGCTTTTCCGAATTCGTCGGTACGGCTCTGTTGGTCTTGGTTGGCCTGTCACTGGTCATTTTGATGTTTGGAACCGCCAGCCCCATCATCGGAATTGTGCCGAGCGAAGGGTTGAGACGGCTAATCACCGGATTCCTGTTTGGCACTACGGGAGCGTTGATTGCGCTGTCCCCTGTGGGAAGGGAAAGCGGAGCGCATATCAACCCGGTCGTTACGCTGGGGTTCTGGTTGATGCACAAGCTCAATACACGGACAGCCCTTGGTTATGGCGCGGCGCAGTTGGCAGGTGCGTGTGTGGGCGCCCTGCCACTTCTCGCCTGGGGTTCGATGGGTCGGAGCGTGGTATTCGGCGCTACTTTGCCGGGCGAAGGCTATTCCCTTGGGATTGTCTTGATGGGCGAAGCGGTCACTACGTTTGCCATGGTCTCTGGATTGTGCGTGTTTCTCGCGTTTCGAAACATTCGGCCATTCACCCCGGCAATGTTTCCCTTTCTCTATGCCGTGATGGTGTATGTAGAGTCACCGATATCGGGTACCAGCACGAATCCTGCTCGCAGCCTCGGTCCGGCGGTCATATCCGGAGCCTGGGACGGATGGTGGATTTATTGGGCTGGCCCGCTGATCGGTACTCTCGCAGCAATCTTTGCCTGCAGTTTCCTGGCGAAGCGCATCGAAGTGGCAAAGCTGTACTATTTTGACACCGATCCCGATCAGCTGCTTCACCGCGAATCGTTGCCATCGCGAACGACCCTGACGGCTAAATCAACAAACACGAGAATGCCATGAAAAGTCCCTGGCACTACCGTCCAAGGAGGGTCTCCAGTATCCCAACAGACTTTGACTCTGCCGTCAAACAAAGGTCGAATCAGGTGAAACACATTCTGATTCCTCGGCGACTTCTTTGTCCGCATGAGCTTCTACGACAATCAGCCCGTCGTCGGAGCCCCCACTAACAACCTCGGCGGCTCCACCATCGTGTGCTGGTCCTTTAACTAGGCTAAGATGGTCCGCACCTGATTCAGACCGCTTCTTCAGGCAGTCGCACCATTCAAGAGATTATCGGCAAATAGCTCCGCACCACAGCAACCCGAGGGGGAACCAGTGGAACCGCGCATGCCGCATATCGATCCGCATAATTACTCAAAGACCCGCCCCTTCCTTCTCATGGAGGGAGGCCCCTTCTATCGCATCGAACGGCGCGTCGGTCTCATCAAGGCCAACACTTCTTTCGCCATGCGTCGTGCCCTCTTGGCCGCCGGCCTCACCTGGTTTGTCCTTCTCATCCTCTCCGCTCTCCACGGCGATGCGTTCGGCAAGACGGTGACAATGCCCTTCCTTTACGACTTCAGCACTTACAGCCGCTTTCTCATCGCCGTTCCGTTGTTTCTTCTCGCCGAAATGGTGCTCGGCCCGCGCATCGCAGAAACCGTAGAGCACTTCCTGCTGGCCAGCATCGTCACCGATAGCGATTTCGGCAAATTCGACGCCGCCATCGAAAGAAGCCTGCGCCTCCGCGATTCCGTCTTCGCCGAGATCATCATCGTGGTTCTCGCTTACATCCTCACCTTCACCGGCTTCCGGCAACTCGCCGTTCCCATCTCCACCTGGTACGCCACGCCGTCCGCGACCGGCGGCTTCGTCCTCACCTGGGCAGGCTGGTGGTTCATCCTCTTCTGCGTGCCCCTGCTGCAGTTCCTCCTCTTGCGCTGGGTCTGGAGAATCTTTCTGTGGTTCCGCTTTCTCAACGAAGTAAGCAAACTCAATCTGCAATTGTTTCCCACGCACCCCGATCAGGAAGGCGGCCTCGGCTTCATCGGAGAGGCGCAGCGTTTCTTCGGCATCCTCTTCTTCGCCTACTCCTGCAGCGTCACCGGCGTCGTCGCCGACGAGATCATCTACGGAAAGATTCCGCTGCAGAACTTCGCCCCGGCCATCGCCGCCTATGTCATCTTCGTTGTGCTGCTCACTTCGGCCCCGCTCCTCGTCTTCACCAGGAAGCTGCTCGGCACCAAACGCATTGGCCTGCGGGAGTATGGCGTGCTGGCCACCGCCTACACCGGCTCCTTCCACCACAAATGGGTCCAGGGCGACAATCCCGAACAGGAAAACCTCCTCGGCACCTCCGATCTTCAATCGCTCGCCGATCTCAGCCACAGCTACGAGATCATCGAGCACATGAAACCCATCCCCATCGATCCGCGAACGCTCCTCCAGCTCGTCGTCCTAACGCTTCTGCCCATGGCCACGCTCCTGTTGACCATAATGCCCCTCAAGGATGTCCTCAAGCTGCTCATGAAAGTCGTGGTGTAAACCATACCGATAGCCGGCAGCCGCCGGACGTGACGGTGGGAGGAAGTGTATATGTTCGACCACATCCAGATCAAGGCCGGTTCAGCTCCGCGCCGTCTCCGCCTGTTCCCGCTCGTTCTTCTTACAGCGCTCGCAACCTCCAGCGCGCAACCCCCGCGTCACCAGAAATCAGCTTCGAAGACAGCTCACGCCGCCCCGACACCCCCCGCATCCACCCCAACCGCCGCTCCCGAGCCCACGCCCCCCCGTCCGATCCCTTCGGACGATTGACGCCCCGAGGCACCGTCCTCGGGTTCCTTCGCGCCGCAGAAAGTCAAGACTACGCCCGCGCAGCGAAGTATCTCGACACCAAGCTTCCCGAGCAGCTCGCCTCGCAGCTCAAAGCGCTTCTCGATCTCGGCGCCTTCACTGACCTCGAGTCCATTTCCCGCCAGCCCGAGGGCAACCTTCAGGATGAGCTTCGTGTCTCGCGCGAAAAAGCCGGCGTCATCACCACACCCGCAGGACAAATCAATATCTTGCTCGATCGCATCACCAGAACAGGCGAGTCCCCAATCTGGCTCTTCTCTAAAGAAACCCTCGATCGCGTTCCCTCCGCATACGCCAGCACCCAGCACCAGGACTTCTCCCGCTACTTCCCTGCATGGACCTCGCGCGTTCGCATCTTCTCCATCCCCCTCTGGCGATGGTCGGGATTTCTTGCCTTTTTTGTTCTGGCGTTAGTCCTCGCTTGACTTCTCTCCAGCCTCGTGCGCTGGATCCTGCGCCTCTTCCTTCGCCATCGCATGACACGGAATGTTGACATGGCCATCGCCGGGCTCAACGGTCCCACCTTCGGCCTGGTGCTGGCGATGCTCCAACGCATCGCCGGGGGTTACGCCATCACCGCCCTGGCCCGTCACTACTGGATCCTGTGCTCCATCTTCACCGCCGTCGTCAGCGCTGCATGGATGCTCATTCGCCTCACCGATATCTTCACCGCCTTCATCACCCACCGCCTTCTGCTGCAGCATCGAATTGAGCGCATCACCCTCCTCGGCATACTGACGAAGTTGTTCAAGATCCTCATCATTATTATCTTCGCCATCGCCCTGCTCAGCTTCGTGGGAGTCAACGTCTCAGCCCTCATCACGGGTCTCGGCATCGGCGGCCTCGCCATCGCCCTCGCCGCGCAGAAGACACTCGCCGACCTCTTCGGAGGAATCTCCATCGTGATGCGCGGCGCCGTCCGCGTCAACGACTTCTGCACCGTCGCCGGAAAGACCGGAACCGTCGAAGAGATTGGCATCAGCGCCATCCGCCTCCGCACCCTCGATCGCTCCGTCATTTCCATCCCCAACTCAAAAGTCGCCGAGATGGAGCTCGAAAACTTCACCATGCGCGATCAATTCTGGATCCATCAGACCTTCACCCTACGCTTCGACACGTCGCACGTCACCGTGCAAAGAGTTCTCGACGACATTCTCGACATCCTCACCCACCGACCCGATGTCGACGCCTCCACCGCGCGCATCCGCGTCCTCCGCCTCATCCCCGCAGGTCCCGAGATCGAGGTCTTCGCCTACTACGCCAAACCCGGCGGCGACTACAACTCCTTTCTCGTCGAGCAGGAAAAAGTCATCCTCGAGATGATGCGCCTCGTCGAAGAGGCTGGAACCAGCATGACCGCCCCCATCGGTGTCGTCCACCTCGACAGCGAACAATCAAGGCCATCTTAGCGACATCGATTCACGTGAAGTGCGGGACCACGCGTAAACAAGAAATTGTCCCTTGAGCCGTACTCGTCATCCTGGGAAAACGGTTCATTCCGAGAGAAGCATCCTGGACGAGAAACGCTGACCGCATCATTTATACGACCGCAATTGGTCGATGTCACAAGGGGATGACTTCACCGTTCTTGTCTGTGACTACGTAGTTTAGACTCCCAATCTCATGCAAGCTTCCGAGGTAAACAAGTCAACTAGGCCGTTGGTTGGCTCTGAAGGTCTGTGCGAACCCGCCCTTCTTTGAACCGGGGTTTTGAGAAAGTTCGCCGCCAATTGCTCGAAGCCCGTTTTGGGGAAGATCATGAACAACAGGCTGGTCAGCTGACCAAAACACCGCGTTCGCGAAGGTCGGGTTTTCGGCAACTAGGTACTCCTGTCGGCAGAATGCCACGACTAGGAGGCGTGCTTCGAGGCGTACTCGATTCCGAGTGCAGCCAAAATGACGAGAAGGTTGGCCAATAAGACAACAACGAGGACGTGACATGTGGCACGAACTTTTGTGACGTTGAGGGTCGATGAAAACCAGATTACCTCGACTGCTACGTACCAGCAAAAGGCCACGAGAAAGATCAGAAGTCCCGCAATCACATACGGTACTTTCTGGAACTCAACAAGCAGTCCCGCAATAGAAGCAACGAGTGCAAAAGGTGCGGCAATGAAACATTGACCATAGAAAAGTGGACGCAACGCCACCCGGTCAATGCGCTTGCCTTGGTGCTTCAGCAGATCAACAGCCATCAGCACAGGAAAGATGCTGAAGACCACGCCACGGAACAGCAGCACATCGGTATCTTTCGAGAGAAGGCCTGATAGTTTTATCTGTGGCTGAATGACCTTACCCAGCAAGGACGCAATCAATAGCGTGGTGAGGAGAAAGATAGGCGGATTGAACGTGTCCGTGTACTGTTCGTCATCAGGCTCAAGAAGCTCATGGTCCGAGTAGCGCAGCAGCTCAACAGGGTTCAAAACCGACCGAATGAAAGTTATTGGGTAAAAGACGATCCAGCCGACGACCTCATACAGGAAGTCGTCGAGGGATTTGAGCAACTTCATGAAGTCCATGCTGAGTTCCAGTCTGGTCTGAGTTGCCCTCGACTTTACCAGATTTGGCTAAGTACGTTGAGGTGGCCGTCTCCCCCTCGCCAGGTTGCTCGACATCATGCACAGTAGTGTTCACTCTCACGTGTGTGAGAATTCGAACTTGCCGAAATCTCCGTTTTCCATGCAGCTCGCTGTAAGATTAGTCACGTGGATACCAAGGATTTGCGAATTCCTCATTCTTCCGTCGTCGGACTTAATGACGAAGAGGTGTGCTGGGCGGTCGTTGATCCTATCTGGCCTACAGCCGAAACTAAAGATGAACTGGCCCTTCTTGATCAAGGCACCAAAGGGCAGCAGGCGATCTATGTCACGATGCTGTACGCCCAGGAAGTAGACAACGGCGGCTTGGCACAATTCTTCGGAAATTCCAGCGGAATGCTTTGGCAACATGTAAGAAGCGGGTTGCAGCTCCTTGGTGCCCAAGAGCAGATGGCTCTAATCACGGCTGCAATAGAAGCCTTTCCGCGAGGAGCGCCCTCAGCCGAACAGAGCGAGAGACGGGAGGCACTGCGAGAAATCACACAGGAACAACGAAATCTTTGGCGAGCGGGTGAGGGCCGAGTCTATGCTCTTGGCGGATTCTTTGCCGACCTCCGGCCGGTCTGGACGCGATACATACAAACTCACCCGGAAGATTTCTTTTTATCGAGCTACAGATAGAACACGCATTTCATCTCCTCCATCGTTACTTCCCTCGAAGTCGGGTTTTCGGCAGGTTCAACTGAAGTTGCCGAAATCCTCGTTTCAGGGAGTCACACAGGGATTACTTCCCGGAAGCCGACTTCCCGGAAGCCGACTAATGAGATGGTCCGCCGCTGTACCCTCCGCTGAGGCGGAGGATGTAAGCAGCGGTTTCAGAGGAGGATCATTGC
>NZ_JBZYWL010000018.1:0-26579 GCF_059115365.1 Edaphobacter sp. FHG110511_03
GAAGGTCTCGAGGCGCTGAGCAAGCGGCACACACGAGTTCTCGAATGCTTCACAAAGATCATTGACAATGCTTTCTTCAGCCGGCGAATGCATATCCACATGATGCCCGAGCTGCTCTAAAGAAAGGCTGCAGGGAATAGTCTCGTTATTCATCGGGCCTCCCGTCTTTTTAGCTTCAAAGGAAAGGCGGGGCCTGCTCTGGAATCGCGTTTGCGGGCAGAGCCGTTTACTGTTCAGTATATCTGGACAGTAGGGTACCTACCCTAGCAAGAAACTTGGCTTTAGTCAAGCGGATAGTTTGACTGAAACGATGAGTATTTGCGCCAATTCATTCGTCTCATTTCGCCATTGCCGATGGGCTCCTGCGGGAATCGTGACAGAATCGCCTTCGCAGACGACCTGCTCGGCATCTTCCAGGGCGAGGGTAAGTTGGCCCTCGAGAATGAACGCGAACTCGTCACTGATCGACGAAGTG
This sequence comes from Edaphobacter sp. FHG110511_03, assembly GCF_059115365.1. Taxonomy (NCBI): domain Bacteria; kingdom Pseudomonadati; phylum Acidobacteriota; class Terriglobia; order Terriglobales; family Acidobacteriaceae; genus Edaphobacter; species Edaphobacter sp. FHG110511_03. The sequence goes on from NZ_JBZYWL010000018.1 coordinate 476, forward strand.
GCGTGCTTTCCGCTGATACCTCCGGGCTTGATGCGGACCGATACCGCCTGAAACTTGGAGCCGTCGCCCAAAAATCCCAATCCTTCTATGTCGGCTCGTGACCACTCCAGCGTCAAATGAGAACGCTTGTTCGAGCGAACGATCTGCGCTTTCGCCGATTCTGCACCGCGAAAGAACTGCCAGAGCGTTACATCTAAGGCTTTTGCGATACGCTCCATTGACGATATAGATGGCGAACACTGACCATTTTCTATTTGCGAAAGAAAACTCGGCGAAAAATCCGTCTGCGCTGCCAGTGTCCGTAACGACACACCTCGTTGTTCACGTAAAGCACGCAGAGATTCGCCCAGGCTTTCTTCAATCATCTCTTTCGTTCCTTTCCTGCTCAACAAATTTCCTGCGATGTCTAACCGCGCTATTTTCTTTTTGCACCTAAGTTACTCTCAATTTGGGCCCAAAGCTGCTTCGCAAAAAGGATAGTACTAACAGATGCCCGAGTGAAAATTACCAGCTCACACGGCTCGGTTGTCAGCTGATTGGTGGGCTAGGCGCTATTGAACGGAAGCTGCATATTGCGGGCCTCGAGCAGCTCTATCTTCATCTCATCGGCCGGCAGGTACGAAGCGGATGCACAGGCGGGCGGTCAGAAGGCGATAGCCACTCTGTGAGGTTCGAAACAAATTGGCCCTATAAAAGTACGCAACGGCTACACAAAGACTCAGGCTGCCTTCCGACGTTCTTGGACTGACCTTACGAATTTCAGCAGGTGCGCGTTGACTTGATCTGCATTCGTGGCGGTGATAACCGAACCCCACAGGAATAGTCCCGTGAGTAGACGCTCTGCGGTATCCTAAAACTACGAGCGCGACCTGCATAGGACACCGCAGCCACCGAGAAGAGCAGCAAACCATTACCACAGCAGAGACGTAAGCTTCCGCCCGCGCGCAGAGGCGCGCAGATTTGCGGAAAGCAGTACGAAGTGAACATCCGAACTATCCAGTCGGAGGTCCTCGCGGGCCTTACGGCCGCCTTGTCTCTTGTGCCGGAGGTTGTCGGTTTCGCGCTCGTGGCGCACGTCAACCCACTCAATGGCCTTTACGCAGCCTTTATCCTTTGCCTCATTGCTGCCATTTTGGGCGGCCGCCCTGGCATGATCTCTGGGGCGGCTGGCTCCATGGCCGTCGTCTCCGCCGCGCTCGTCGTCCAGCATGGTATCGACTACCTCTTTGCAACCATTCTCCTTACCGGCATCCTTCAGCTTCTGTTCGCGGCCTTCCGCCTCGGCAAGCTTATCCGTATGGTGCCGCATTCAGTCATGCTGGGCTTCGTCAATGGCCTCGCCATCATCATCGCTACCGCTCAGTTCCAGCACCTTCGACAGCGTATGCCGGATGGAACACAGCACTGGCTACCCTCATCATCCCTGCTCACAATGTTTGCGCTGATCGCCGTTACTGTAACCGTAACGGTCTTCCTCCCAAGGCTCACGAAAGCGTTCCCATCTGCACTGGCAGGCATTTTGGCTGCGACAACGTGTGCAGTCGCTTTCGGCATCCATACACGGACCGTAGGAGACCTGTCCTCGATACGCGGTGCGCTTCCCCGCTTCCATCTGCCTGCTCTTCCTTACACGCTGGAGACCCTGCGCATCACGCTTCCTTACGCCCTGGTGCTGGCCACTATCGGTCTCGTTGAGACGCTGCTCACGCTGAATCTCATTGACGAACTCACCGATACCACCGGCGAACCCAACCGCGAATCCATGGCACAGGGGATCGGCAACGTGGCGTGCGCACTGTTCACCGGCATCGGCGGCTGCGCCATGATCGGACAATCGATCATCAACCTCAACGCTGGGGGAAGGCGTCGCCTGTCCGGTATCGCCGCCGGAGCCTTTCTTCTCTCCTTCATCCTCGTAGGGTCACGTCTCATAGAACGTATCCCGCTCGCCGCACTCGTTGGCGTCATGTTTGTGGTCGCAGCGGAGACATTCAACTGGCAAAGCCTGCGTAATGTCGTCCGCATTCCCACGCACGACACGGCAGTGATGCTGCTCGTTACGCTCGTCACCGTACTGACGAATCTCGCTGTGGCTGTGGTCGCAGGAATCGTTATCGCCGCGCTCGTCTTCGCCTGGGATCACGCCCAACAGCTTGACGCTGACATCACCGAAGACAACGGCCTCAAGACATACAGGCTTCACGGCAGTCTCTTCTTCGCCTCGATCGCCCAGTTCACCGCCTTCTTCAGTCCGAAGACCGATCCGGCCGACACCTATCTCGAGTTTGACCATGCGCGGATCATGGATTCCTCAGCTCTGGAGGCAATCGAAGCCCTCGCGAAGCGCTATCGCGAAGCTGGCAAAATCCTGCACGTGCACGGTCTGAGCGAAAACTGCGACCGCCTGCTCCGTCGCAAAGATGGCGCAGTAAGCATCGCGCCTACACCTGCCTATGACGAGGTCTAGCAAATGTTCCAGACGATCGACCCAAAACCCGAGCAAGACATGCTCGTAGCGTGTCTCTGGGATCACTGGACGCAGCCTGGAAAACCCGGCCTCGATTCGTTTGCGGCTATCACCGATGAGCCAACACCGGAGGTTGCGGCGACTGGGCACCAGCGCACCATTGCCACGACTCAGGAACAGTACCTATCGGAATGGTTGTCACCGAGCACCTTGAGCAAGGAGCGGCTTGAGCACATCCTCTCGGATAAGGAACTGCCGTACTACATCTATCAGATCGCTGCTTGACAATATAGGGCGTTAGCAGGAATGCCGTTTATATAGTGTTGAAGCCCCGCAGGAATATTGCGCAGACGTGTCCGCCCCCTTCCTACTACGTTCGAAGCACAGCACTAGTTGAATCTCTGAATTTATGGGCCTCTCGTTTGCCGTGTTCTGGGCATTATCGCCTCAGGCGTTCATCGCCGCTTGCATCGGAATGAAATCTCCATTCTGAATTTGCCTCATGCTACTCGTGACATGAGGCTAGGCTGTTGAACAGGGCTGGCTTCCCTTCTGATTTGCCTATCTATCTGCGTTCAGCGTGCCGCGCTCAAAGCACCCCCGCCCTTCGGACGCACGCTCTCCTTCCCAGAATCCGCTATGCGCCTCTATAGGTGCGGACTCCTTGCCCCAGGCAAGCTGGGGTCCCTTTCCGCAGATTCCGTTCAGTCGCCGAGGGAGTGGGTCGCGACGACACACCCGTTGGGCAAGCGTGTACCGCATCCAGCGGACAAACCACAAGAAACGGAGCCTTACACCAATGTTCAACAAAATCATCCTCATCGGTCGCCTCGGACAAAATGCAGAAGCCAAAACCGCTCAGAAGAACAAAGAGTTCGTCACCCTCAACATCGCAACCCAGGAGAGCTGGAAGAACGACAAGGGCGACTACGAGACCCGCACCGAATGGCATCGCGTCTTTGCCTGGAGCAATCTCTCCAAATTCGCCAAGACCCTCCAGAAAGGACAGCTCATTACCCTCGAAGGCACTCTCCGCTATCGCGAGTACGAAGAAGAAGTCCACGGGCTTACGGTCAAGCATCGTATCGCTGAGATTCATGCCCTCAACATGAAGCGGCTCTCGAAAGTAGAAGCCGCTGACGATCCTTCGGATGGAGCCGACGACGAGTAGCCGTCGGCTCGGGTGGATGAGATCGAAGAGGTGTCATCCACCTGTTTCATTCAGACCTGATTGTCTCGGCCCCGAGAGCATAGCTCCCGGTACTCCCGCCATAGGCACGCCACTGGCTCAACTCATTCTTTACCGCCGACAAAGAGGTACGAAGACAGAGCGCGTTGCGTTGCTGCCGAGGCAGTCACAGAAAATATTCAACATCTCGTGCTCTTCACGGCCTGCGACCTTCGGGCGCAGGGCTTTGATTTCGCGCAGAGTCAGGTGCCTGGCTTAGCGCAGCTCCGATGCGTCATTGAGATATTCCGTGTTTGTGGCTTTCCTGACTGACAGACCAAGAAACCCTGCGGCGTTCGTATAGTGCCAAAGAATGTCGGGTGGCGCGGCTGCTCGGTCTTCCAGAAAGCGTCTACCAACCGCGCCAGCGCGTCGATGATCTTCATCTGGATCTGCCTCTTACGGTCTAACTTGTCTAAATTGTATCGTTTTGATAGCGCACCAGACATGATTGCGCCCACCTTGGATGGCCTGGTGGCGACGGCAAAGGTTAACCGCTAAGGTGGATCAAGAAGCAAAGAGAGGGTTGCAGACGTGTTGAAGGTCATCCCCGAATCCATCTTTTCATCTCTATGCGCTCGCTCGGCCACGCGGCCTCGCATTCGGCACCAGGATGCCGACCGGAGCGTGGATGAACGAGGATGGGTCCGCATGGGGATGCCTCTTGCAAACGGAGACGACGGCACATACAGCTTGGGATATTGAATTGCGCGCACTAAGAGAGGTCTCACGTGCTCCACATTCTGTGTATCCGCAGAGGAAACCGCTACCGCTATCACCGCAGACCTACGTGCATCCTTGGAGGGCACACTGGTTACACGGTGCTCAGTTCTGGACGGATGATTCTCAGTCGCTGCATCTTAGTGATGAGCGTCGTACGTTTCAGTCCCAACTTTTTTGCAGCTCCTTTGGGACCACCAACCACCCAATTGACCTGCTGCAACACCCTCACGATGTGCGTGGTTTCCGCCTCCTCCAGAGTAGTGGCTCCGTCGGGTTTTATCGCATTGGAAACGATATAAGAGAGACACTCGACAGGAGCCTGCAACGTGGCGCCCGGCGATAAAATGACCGAGCGCTCAAGAAAGTTTTGCAGTTCACGAATGTTTCCGGGCCAGTCGTAACGCATCAGTGCCTCAAGAGTTGCAACGGGAATGATTTCGATTCGCCGGTTCATACGGCTAGAAAAGCGACTCACAAACGCTTCCACCAAGTCGGCGATGTCCTCGCGACGGTCGCGAAGAGGCGGGATTGTGATTGGGAAGACGTTCAGCCGAAAGTAAAGGTCGCTGCGAAACTGCTTGTCGGCCATCATCTGTTTGAGATTGCAGTTGGTCGCAGCGATCACACGCACATTGACTCGCTGCGTCTGAGTCCCCCCGAGGCGCTCGAATTCCTGTTCCTGTAAAACACGCAGGAGCTTGGCCTGGATTTCTAGTGGCATATCTCCCACTTCATCAAGAAATAGAGTACCCATGTCCGCGAGTTCAAAGCGGCCCAGTTTGCGCGTCAGCGCGCCAGTGAAGGCACCTCTTTCATGACCAAACAGTTCGCTCTCCAGAAGACCGGCTGGCACAGCTGCGCAATTGAAGCGGACGAAGCTATTCCTACTGCGGGAGCTTAGGTTGTGAATCGCGCTCGCAATGAGTTCCTTCCCCGTACCTGTTTCTCCCTGAATGAGGACGGTGGAATCTGTCGACGCGACAATTTTAGCTTCCTCCAGAATTCGGCGTAGGACTGGGCTAGAGCCAATGATTCCGTTCGCGACAACCCAGTCCTTCTCTTTGTAATCGTCCTCAAGTGGCTTTCCTGGTCCAACAATTCGCTCGTGCGATGGCCGCATTATGCTGGGCTCGGGAACAACGTAACCTCCTGAAAATGAGGAAGGTTCCTGGAATGTGTTCGAAAGGGAGGCCATCATATTGCTCCCGCCGAACTCGCCCTGCTGTTGTGCGGCATGCACCCTGAGGAGTCGCGACGTATGCCGCCGCAAAATGTAGTGAAGGGGTCTTTCAATTCGTCGTTGCCCTGGTTCAGGTAGATACTTGAAGCCATCATTGCACCTCGTCCAGACAGCGTAGACCACGGTTCAGTCTTTGGGAACCCTCAATCGGAGGTCGTGGACTCAATATCTCGGTCGCTTTTAGTCACTATTTTGGAACCAGGAACCCCGACTTTTGGGGATGAAACGAAAATCTAGCGATCCGGAATTTGCAAGTGCTTTCTTCCAAAGAGACGCGCGTCGATCGACCACGCCCCTGGACCGATCATTGCCAGCGTTATAGCAATCGTAGCCAAGATGATGGGAATGCGAACATCGACTACGTGCGAGCGTGTGCTCCAGATTTCAGTAAGAGCTCCCAGCACGCACGCGCCAGGCGTCCACAAACCGAGTATAAGAAGAGTTCCAGCGGCGCCTCCCAAAATGGAAGGAATAAGGATTGTAAGATCATTTGTTTCCGATAGGTGGGTCTCACTGTAGTGAAGGAGAGCTGTGCCAATCAGCAATCGTTGGATTAGAAGCCCAATGCCAGGCCAGCCGTTTGCGAAATTGGAGAATAGCCGTTGCATGTGTCGAGCCCTCTGGAAAGAGTGACTGTTTTACAACGGATCCAAAACGGCCAAAAGACGCCCACTTCCTCCCCCATTCGGGACCTACAGCTCAAGAATTCCACGCTTTAGACCGATCGAAACGGCGTGGGCCCTGTCGTTGGCCCCTAGTTTGGAAAGGATATTCGCTACGTGGCTCTTGACGCTCGCTTCGCCGATCGAGAGATGTTCCGCGATCTCCTTGTTGGCCTTACCCCCGGCGATCAGCTGCAACACATCAAGTTCGCGTGGCGTCAGCTCTTCCCGGCCGTGAATCAGGAGCTCTGCAGCGAGTTCCGACGGTATCCGCTTTTGCCCCGCATGGACGGCGCGGATTGTTTCCAGCAGCTCTCTATGCACTTGACGCTTCAGGATATAGGCTCTTACGCCAGATTTAAGGGCTCGTAACACCTGCGCATCACCTGAGTAGGTCGTCAGAACAACGATCCGAGCATCCGGAGACTCGCCCAGAATGCGCTCGATTGCTTCAATACCGTTCAAGCCAGGCATCTGGATATCCATCAAAATCACGTCTGGACGATGCGATCGAAACTTTTCGATGGCTTCGTGTCCGTTGGACGCCTCCGCAATCAGCTTCATGTCAAGCTCAGCATTAACTAATGCCGCGATACCTTTTCGCAGCAGGGGATGGTCATCTACCGTGAGGATTCTGATCAAATTGGGATCGGTGCTCATGAGTCGGGTTCCGGAACGATCTAGATCGAGGCCTTGCCCCTTCGCTCCATAAATTCTATTCTGCTCCTGTTCGGTGGGCTCGCTCATGGATATCAGGCAAGCTTTAGTGTCCGCGACGCAGGCGCTGCTTCAGATCTCGGTGGATGCCTCTTCCATTGTTACGTCGCACAAATGAAAACCTTGCCAACTTAATTGACCTCGGCCTCGATCGATGGTTGTTGCGCGCCGCCGGAATTGAACCAGCAGCCCATATCCTTCTTTCGCAGAAGAGGATAGCATCCACGGTGAGAATTCTGATCGAACTCGTATCGAGCCCATGACTCTACCGGAGGAATAGTGTGAATCGTGGCGCGATGTTCACGTTAGGAATGCCGCTCATCGCTTCTTGTTCCCGGGGAATAGCCCGAATGGGTGGTCACCACGACATTTCTCATAAGCTATCACCGATGGGACCGCAAGTTGTATCTCAGCGCCTGCGCCCACTTCGCTCCAAAAATCTAGGCGAGCCCCAATATGCTGAGTCCGCTCGCACATCCCCCGGATGCCCCAGTGTCCAGGTCGTCCGCCGGCTTTCAAAACCTTTGGGTCGAACCCCTTGCCGTCATCCCGGATACGGACTCGAAGCTGATCCTGGTCGTAGCGGATTTCGACTTCGATGTGGCTGGCGACAGCGTGTGCAAAAGCATTTCGAATCGCCTCGCGTGAGATCCGGTAGATTTCATCCCTAAACATTAGGGAAAGAACTCGCTGCTTACCTTCAACGGTGAGGCTGAAGGTCGGAGTGTTTGCGTCCCATCGGTGAGTGTCTACTAGTTGATTCCCAGTTGCCTCCAGCAATTCCGGAAGCTCGTGCAGCGCGTCTGATTCTGCGCGCAGTTCCTGTATTGCAGCACATCCCTCCGCTATGCCTTCCTCTGCCGCTTGAATTGCCCCATCTACAACCTGCATCGCGTTCTCGGCACCGCGGAGCAGCAAATTGCGAGCTGCCTGGAATTGAATGACTGCACCCTGAAAACTCTGTAGTAAAGTGTCGTGCAAATCGCGAGCAATGCGGGTTCGCTCATCGATTCTTTGCTGGAAACCGGTTTGGACACGATCGACAGCCTGGCGTAGGCGAAGGCGGTAGACAAAAAAGACCAAAGAAAAAATCGTCGCGGATGCGAGCAGGGTAAACCACCAGGTTTGATAAAAGAACGGAAGTTGATCGAGGACCCGCGTCGACGACTCGTGCCACTGCTTCTGGTCAGTGCTTGCAGCGACTCGAAAATTGTAGATTCCCGGCCTTAAGTTGTTGTAAAAGGCAAACCGTCGTGTACCCGCGTCGACCCAGTCAGGGTCGAATCCATCAAGCCGGTAGCGAAATCTTACGGCTTCCGGGTTCGAAAGTGTGAGAGCGGTATACCGCAGTTCGATCGAGCGCGCCCCTGGGGTGATGCGAATTTGGCTGGACTCGGAATGCGCGATACCATCCACGGTTATGTCTTCAACCAACACAGGGAATTGAGAGGTGTGCGAAGCGGCGGGGTCCGACGGGGTTACCTCGCACAATCCGCCAATCCCCGCGAACCACAAGTGGCCGTCGGCGCTTTGGGCGGCGTTGGGAGAAAACTGGGTATTGGAACCACTTTCAAATCTCTCATGAGGGAAGGGATAGAGAAGCGGTTCGAGTTTATGGCGCGCTCCGGAGGCCCATTCGGAGAGGCTCTTCTTATCAATCGCAGATATAGTGGCATAGCCTTCCAGCCAAATGCGGTCGAACGAGTCGTCGAGAATTGCGAAAACCTGGTCGGATGGCAGGCCCTGTTGAGAGTTAACCGTGCGGATCCGCCCATCTTGAAACCAGTTCAGGCCGCCAGCCGACCCAATCCAAAGCTTGGACTTCTTATCTACGTAGACCGAATAAATAACAGTAGATTGAAGGCCTTCGTCGCGACCGAAATGTTGCACTCTTTCGCCGGCCAAGCGATAGAGCCCCCCCCCGCTAAAGCTGCCCGCCCATACAGCTCCGCCCTCATCTTGGGCAAGGGTTATGATCCATTTGTCGGGCACGCCGGTCTCAATCAACGTCCGAGATCCCGCAGACGGTCTCCAGTGCAGAAGTCCTTTATTGGCGGTGCCGATCCAAATGCTTCCGTCACGATCCCGGAGAAGGGAACGCACACTTAATCCCGATAATTCCGGTACTGAACGGATGTGCTGACCGGTCCAAATCCAGACCCCCTTATCAGATCCGATCAAGAGGCCATCATCCGGTCTGGACAAAGCGGTGGATACAGCATCGCTCCTGGGCAGAGATACTGGTAAGGGGCGGCGGCCGCCAGATATCACTCGCGATATCTGTCCATTCGACACCGTCCAGACACCCTGAGCATCAGAGATAACTGGACCCGATTGGCCGATGAATTGGACTTGACCGTCTCGTAGACGGTCAAGTCCGCCGCGCGTTCCTTCCCAAAGATTTCCTTCCCGGTCTTCATAGACATCCCAAACGTAATCGTTGCTGCTAAGGCCCGCGCTCCGATCCATTTTGGTCACCTCCGTGCCGTGAACGCGAATCAGGCCGGAGGTTGTTCCGATCCACAAGTTTCGATCGCGATCTTCGATACACGAGTTAGTTCCGCTCACCGTCGCATTGACAGCTGCGTTGGAGACGAGCCGGGCTCCATCCCAGGAACTAATGCCTTTAATGCTGGCTATCCATATCCTGCCGGCGTGGTCACGGCAAAGTGCATTAACGTGGTTATCAAGAAGTCCGTCTTTTATGGTGAAGGATCTGATGGTTCCATTTTGCAGACGAAAGGCTCCAAATCCGTAGGTCGCGATCCAGATAGAATGGTTCGCGTCTTCAAGGAGCGCGGTGATGCGGCTCGGAGGGATCGGAACGAGTACTTGTTCGAACTTTCCGTTGACCATTCGAGCAATCCCTGCGCCACGCGTTCCTACCCAAAGAGTGCCCCGCGAATCTCGAAGCAATGAATTGATATCGAGGGAGGGGAGGCCATCGCTTACGGTATACGTATGGAACTTTCCTCCCTGATAGTGAGCGAGCCCGCCGCCAAGAGTGGCAACCCACATCGAGCCATCCGGATCGACAAGCAGGTCCTGCATCGTGCTGCTTTCGAGACCTGTGTCAGATCCGGCTCTGAAAGCCGTAAACCGGATTCCGTCGAAGCGGAAGAGGCCAGCGCGGGTTGCCAGCCAGAGATAGCCGTCCGTGGTCTGCTTGATCCGGCGAACGGCTGTGATGCCAGCGTCGCTCGTCCAGGAAGTGTGAGCATACTGCGAGATCTGGTTAGTAGGGTTCAGGGCCAATGCTGGAAGGACAAAGACAAGTGCGCTAAGGAAGCCGCAAGCAGTCCGCGAGACAAAACTTGCAATAGAGGTAAGGAACATCCGAATGGCGCCCTCTTTCTCCATAGGAAAGCGCAAGGTAAGGCCGTTCAACGGTAGTTCCCGAATGGCTCTACAGGCGACCACTTCAGTTAGTGCTACGTTCTCGGAATCGATGCCGTGCGCTTCCACTAGTACCTCTATAATTGCTCGGACGGAGGCTTGAACCGAAATCCACCTCCTCATCTGTTTAAAACGGGAGTTCAACATCGGTTCGGTGTTGTATTGCAACGTCCGGCGTCACTCTTGTGATCTCGTATATAGAGAGCTGCGAGTTTGACCGCGCATCATTGATCATGGGCTGTAAGGCGTCGGTATGCACCCTCAACGCGAGCTATACCGGCGCACAATCCGTTGTATTATCATCCATCTTCAAAGTCTCGTGTGAGCCTTCATCTTAGTTTTAGGCGAACACCAGAGCATGTCAAAGGGTTTGTGCCTCCCTCCTCGGAACAGCTGAACGAGGGTCATTCTCTCAAGCGCGAAGGGACTCACTGAAAATCGCAAGGAAAGATCCTCTTGCGGTACCCCAAGATAATGTTCTCCCGGCCAGAAGCTGTCAAGGGGTTGATTTCGGCTAATTCTTTATGGTGCACATCAGCTGGATAGGAGCTTAGCACTTTGAGAGCTCAACATTTTTGTTTTGGCTCAAAAGCACGCTCGCGAGATGCGGCACCGGGGCCGGGTAGATCGTCATGTTGTAGTAAAGTGGTTTTTTTGAGGCGGCTCTGCTGCTGGTCTGGATAAGCTTCTCGCATTGAGGCGAATCTCAACATTGGGCGAGCGTACTCTGCGTGCCCGCCACAATGGCCATTTCCTCTGCAATGTCAACTGTCGCGTAGTCCGAACGCGTCTGCGGAATACAAGCGGCGGCGAGTACGTCCTCTCGCCTCAGAAAGGATTTCATGATTCGCTTGGCTCGATCTCACCTCGCACGCATGTCTCTTCGCTACTTGTGTCTACCTTCATTCGGTTGCTTGGCTACCGCTCAAATAGCGCCATCTGTAGCGCCAGTATCAGCCATCAGTGAAATCCGTGGCGTCCTTCACTCTACCGATGGTGTTTCAATCGAGGGGGCGCAAATCACCGTCACCGACACTGCCGGAAGGACCACCTCGGGAACCAGCAAAGATGACGGAAACTTTGCTTTGATCGGACTCATCCCAGGCGCGCGGTATCAGCTTCAGGTCGCTGCTTTGGGCTTTGCACGAACTGTACAGGAGGGCGTTGTAGCCGGAGCCCCGCCCATCGTTCTGACCCTTACGGTTGATCGCCTGCAGGAAAGTATAACTGTCTTCTCTGACACTCGTCAGGACCTCAAAGAGTCTCCCGAACTTTCGCGGACACTGAACAGTCGCGAACTCACCCAGTTACCGTCGGCCAGCCGCAGTTTGGCTCAGTTCGCCATTCTTGATCCGCGTGCTCGCAATACAACAGGTTCAGGGTCCGACGGACGTACAGCAACGCGGCTCACCATTAACAATCAATCCTTTCGCTTTACCCAATATCAGTTGGATGGCGGCGCAAACTTCGATGTCATTTTCTCCAATGGACCCCAGCAAAGCGTATCGCTGTCCGCAATCGGCGAGTTCAAGTTGCTGACAAACCTCTTCCCTGCTCAGTACGGGAGATCAAGCGCGGGGATCGTGCTCGTATCCACCAAATCAGGTAAAGACGAGCTCCACGGGGAAGTCTTCGCCTTCATTAGGCCTTCAGGTATACAAGCCGCACCTCCACTTTCCACATTTCACATTCCGAATGAGAAGCTTCAATGGGGCAGCACTGCAGGGGGTCCCATCAATCGTGGCAAGACTTACTTCCTTGTGTCCTATGAGCAACTTAACCAGAACCGCAGTGCATTCATTCAATCGCCGGCCGCTACGTTCTTTGAGGGCAGACAGGACTCATGGATGGGACTGACGCGGCTCGATAGAAAATGGAATGATCGCGAATTCACGACACTTCGCATCAATGGCGATTTCCTCACAACGAATAATCTGAATGACAATGTAGGCGGGTTTGTGCATGCGAGTGCTGCAAAGATCGACGTTCAGCAGAGCGTTGCGGCGCAGGTCACGCAGCGCTCTGTATTCGCAACGTGGCTAAATGATTTTCGCTTCTCGTTCGCGAGCGCATTACCTCTTTGGAACACACCCGTAACTCCTAGTATTTCAATCGTCCGGCCAAGCTACAGCACCACTGGCGGTTCCGCGACGGAGCATGTGAGGACGCAGACGTACCAAGTTTCAGACACAGTCAGCAAATCTTCGGGAAGCCACTCGTTTGTGTATGGAGCGGAATACATTCGTGAGTACACCAACAACAACCTTATCAGCGCTCCTTTCGGGACCTATACGTTTGCCGCTGGTCCCCCCACTACCGATCAGAAACCATTGCGCTACAGTCAGACGGTGGGTATTTCTTTCATGAAATACGGACAGGATCTCTTTGCAGCGTTTCTGCAAGATGACTGGAGGCTGTCCTCACGTCTGACTACGAACATTGGTTTGCGTTACGATTTTCAATCGATTAGCGCTGCCCGGATCAACCTTCAACCTCGGCTCGGCGTTGCCTGGAGACCATTTTCCAAGGGGGACACCATCGTTCGTGCAGGTGCCGGTCTTTTTTATGATCAAATTTATGGACAGATCCAACATAACGCATTGAACCTGGGGCCGGATGCGACGACCGCAAGTTACACCATCGCAAACCCCAGTTATCCAACACCACCTCTAGTTAGTGGCGCCACGGATCGGCGGGATCTCTATCTCAGCAGTTCAACGCTTCGCAATCCATACACAATGGAGGTTTCGGCGGGAATTGAGCAGCGGCTCCCGGCGGGCTTCCTTATTCAGTTAGATGCCGTCTACATGGCCTCTCGGCACCAGATTCGGCTGGATAATTTGAACGCGCCGACCCCTTTTATCCGGACGGCAGCCGGCCAGACACGTGCTGCACCTGCTGCCAATTCAACTCGCCCGTCCTTAACCTACAGGCGCAAGGATGGTACGCAGATTTCAGTCGCGAACGTAGAGCAGGTGAGCAATTCAGGCGATAGCCGCAACACTTCGGGGGAAGTTCAGATCTCCCGGTATGTAGGTCAGCGTTTTCAGTTTTTCGTAGCCTATCTTCTCAGCTCGAATATTACTGACACCTTCTTCACCGGCGGTTTAGGAACGGGAACTCCCAACGTATGGGGAGTAGACGAGGGTGAGACTGGACCGTCCGACTACTTTCAGCGGCATCGAATCGTGGCGACGGGAATCGTGAACCTTCCCTTGGCCTTCAGGCTGTCTGGCACAACGATCGCTGCCACCGGGCTTCCTGTTAATCCGCTCACCGGGATCGATAACGACGGAGATGGTATTGCTGCCGATCGACCTTACGGCCTGTCTCGCAACTCGTTCCGTGGAAAACGACAATTGGGGACAGACATTGCCCTAGCGCGCACCTTTCATCTTTATGGCAGACTAAAACTTGAAAGTCGGATCGAGGCTGGGAACATCTTCAATCACAATAACTTCGTCAGACTCACCAACACCTATGGCAACACTAGTCTACCGGTAGCAGGTTTCCTGATTCCGCAAGCGGGCATTCAAAACAGCGATCCATCTCGGCAAATCCAGTTTGGGGCGCGTCTGCTGTTTTGAGTGATTGAAGACCCCCTGTTCTGCGTAATTGAAGTATTACTTTCGGAATAATTTGGATTCTTCCGCACATTCAGTGATACTGCCCAATTCCGTCAGGAGCCCCAATCTGTTGGTGACTTCAGACTTGTGCGCCCGCCAGACAATAGCTTCTACGACGGATCATGAAGTCCGCTTCCTTTACGCGCTTTTCGGTCATTTCATGACCAATGAGCAAGAGCCCATACTTGGCGTAGATATCTGAGCGATATTGGCTTAAGCCTTATGCCCAAAGCGGCGCAGCACCCGTCTTGATTGAAGCACCAAGACGTTGCGGCTCCAGCCATTCGACGGCGGCTCGGAGGCACCACTCACGCTCCTTCCTATCCTTGAGCAGGTCGAGAGGCATCGGCAGATGACCCAAAGGCAACAGTAGCCTCGGCCAAGCTGCGCATGTACTCCCGGTTGCGTGGGCGGAAGCGCTCGCTCCGGGAAACTCCCGCTGCAGGTCTGCGCCGAGTCGGGCCGTGACCAAGGCGCCCAGCACTCGCTCTTCTGGCGGATCAGGATCTCCCGGCCAGCAAACGCAAATGAAACTCTAAGCTGGGCGGAACGGTTGCGGATGGAGGGCTCGGCGATCGGTTCGGGGTAGCCGGAGGGGAGCCGATCAGCATGGGCTCATGCCGGAGTCGAGGGCGACTACAGGATTCTTGAGGAAACAGCATGACGAGTTTGCTCAGGACGAAGGACTAGAACGCAGAGAAAGGAAGAGCAAGAATTCGATCCTACAAACAGTCGCTCCAGCCGAGGCATCGCAAAGACGTGGCTAAGAGAAAAACAAAACACAGAGACCCACTTAACACATGCGCTTTCATGCACGACGCGTCAACGATGCTTTCGTCCTAGGCGGTGAATGGAAGCGAGAGGATGTATTGGAGCAATCCAACCCCCTTGTTTGCTGCAATTGCGGTCCGCCTTCACGGTAAGCGGTCAAAAGCGACGTCAAGCCGGCTATCAGTCGTCACAAGTGTCGATAAGATGACAGTCCTCTCATTAATTGAAGCGTCGTGCTCATGAACAGCGATGTTCGCCTCCCCAAACGTACTGATAATTCTTTATTCTCTATCGCTGCTTGGGGCCTCCAGGCAGATGGAACGCGAATTGCAC
Organism: Edaphobacter sp. FHG110511_03; assembly: GCF_059115365.1. Taxonomy (NCBI): domain Bacteria; kingdom Pseudomonadati; phylum Acidobacteriota; class Terriglobia; order Terriglobales; family Acidobacteriaceae; genus Edaphobacter; species Edaphobacter sp. FHG110511_03. The sequence continues at coordinate 15,639 of NZ_JBZYWL010000018.1, forward strand.
AGAATAGCCGATTATGGCGGGGTACCAACAAAGAAGATTGTCCTGAGGAGGCATCATGAAGCGAAGCGGTTACCGTACATGGAAGGCACTGGAGCTATGCAGCGACGAATGCTTGGTATCATCCGCGAAACTAGGTGAGCATTCAGCGTTCGCTGAACTATCGGAGCGTTCTACGCCGATGCTGATCTGCGTGCTGACACGAATAACCAAGAACAAAGAGGATGCCGAAGATGCTTTGCAAGAAGCTTTGATGAAGGCCTTCACTCACCTGAGTACATTCGATGGGCGATCCAGCTTTTCGACCTGGCTTACAGTCATTGCTAAGAATACCGCTCTTATGACGCTGCGCAAAAGACGCAAGGTTCCCGACATTTCGCTTGATGCAAACTTGGAGAATGAAAATGCGACTCGCATGCAGTATGCAGACTTAGCTCCTAACCCAGAGAACGTCTGCTTACAGAATGAAAGGAGAGGTCATCTCAGAGACGCCATCCAGCGGCTATCACCAGCTCTTCGCAAGTGCATTGAGATGCGATACGCCAAAGGTGGCTCAGTGCGGGAACTAGCCGTGGATACGGGTATTTCAATCCCAGCTGCAAAGGCCCGTTTATCACGAGCACAACGGATCCTGACCAATGACTTATCCAGAACAACTCGCAAATTGATCAGGCCGTCGAACACCACGAGTTGAGGAGACTTGAACATGAATACCACTACTTCAACAGCTCCTCGCTGGCATCTGTGAACGTCTCATCCGAGGTTATAAAGCCTCCCAATGCCTGCGACGGGATGGCTGCATCTCCCTCTTCGCAGACTCCGATTAGCAATTCGGAACGTAAAGATGGGAGAAGAGGGGTGTTGTTATCAGCAGGTCAACAAGGCCTGGTTAATCCGATAGTCATCAGAGAGCGTCATCGTGAAAGGATAAGACAAATGCATAACGTGAAGAAAGTTATCTTCACTCTATTGGGCCTTGGCTTGATCGGCACGCCAACACACACCCAAACAGTGAGTACAATCCTGACGAAGAAGTTACCCGAAACACCCGGTAAAGAGATTCAAGTTGTTACCGTCAATTACGCCCCGGGAGCCGTCGAGGCGATCCATGGACATAATGCTCATGCGGTCGTATACGCTTTGGAAGGAGAAGTTGAGATGCAAGTTCGCGGAGGTACGCTTAAGCGGCTCGGCCCGGGACAGGTCTTTTACGAATCGCCTGAAGACGTTCACACCGTGCACCGTAATGTAAGCAAGGCCACACCAGCGAGGTTCGTCGTGTTTTTCATCAAGAACGAAAGGGAACCAGTCCTCACTCCCTCTCCCTAGCCTCAGGGTCGTGGATCGCAGCTTTTCGGTAAAACACCTTGCCTGAAGCGATGTTGCTTACGTGGAGGTGAGTACGAATCTGCAAAAGCGCGCTCCGCGGCGAAATGGACAGAGATTGCCTGTCCTCCCAAGTGACCTGAGACCTGTAGCGATGCCTTTAGCAAGTGAGAAGAGAAAGAACAAGCTAATCATCCGGACAAAAGAGTGAGTTTCGCCCGAGTAAGTGCCACACCTTGCCGAGTCACAAGAACAGAAATCAAAAGGGGGAACTGTGAGAACACACCGTAGGGGAACAACGATTTCAGATCGCGCCAATATTCTCATGTTTGATAAGGGCATCGGTCTGGATCTGCGAAACGAACCGCAGGGGTGTGCACAAAGCAAACTGATGGAGGTAGAGAGGATGTCGGCAATCGGCAGGATGGCATGCTCGATCTCCCACGATATGCGCCACTCACTCGCGGCGATCTATGCGAACTCCGAGTTCCTCGAGCGCCAGAATCTATGTGCGCTCGCGCGGGCTGATTTGGTGTTCGAAATTCAAGAAGCAGTGCTCGCGATGACAGGACGCATTGATTCACTACTCCAATTCGCTAGGAGCGGACGGAAATTCGCGCATGTCCATGAGCGCGTTTCATTGGTTGTTGAGAAAGCCGTTGCGGCCGTGAAGTCTCATCCCGACGGGCGGAACGTGTTCATCACAGTTGGCAAGTTGCCGGCGACGGAAGCAGACATCGAGGCGAGGAATCTTGAAAGTGCCATATATAACTTACTGCTCAATGCCTGCCAAGCTGCGATGCGCTCGATTCATGTGCCGGAAGTGAAGGTCCACCTTACCGAAGTCGATGAACGGATCTACATCACAATCATCGACAATGGTCCCGGTATACATGCCTCTGTCCGGAGGACATTGTTTGATCCGTTCGTGACCGCAGGAAAACCCAACGGAACAGGCCTGGGGCTCACCCTGGCACGCCGAATAGCTAGGGAACATGGTGGTGACGTCTACCTCGAGAAATCGACTCGAGAGAGGACGGCATTCACGCTGAGTCTGATCAAGAACAGACTAGTAGACCAAATTAGTAAATCTGGTATTGGTTTGGATAGTGGCTCCACGATGGTAGGGCGCTACGGCGCGATTGCGGACTTCCGGCACCAAGCGAATGACCGTACGTTGGGATCAACATGACTACCTGGCTATCTAGAATTTCATTCTTTCAAGACGGCCGGTCAAATCGATAAACCATACCGTGGTCGTAGTTCCAGTTGGTCATGTTCTCAGATCTTGTAGCGGAAGGCTCAACGAAGAAGCTGGAGATAGGTATCTTCAATCCGTCATATGATTCACATACTGAGTGGCAGAGCCGACTTCGAAGCCTGCAGCATTGGATCCGCGAACTTCTCATAAAGAATCAGCAACTGTGATTGGCGCTCATAGAAATGAAGGAGCTTAAAGCAAGGAAATTGAATGCAGCAACATATTAAGACATCAGAGGCAACGGCTGGTAGAGCCTCAGCAGCAGCGACGATTCTTTGTCTTTGACACGCGCTGCAATACTAACAAGAAGGAAGCTGGAGACCGGAAGATGAAGCCACCTGTCTCATTTTCCCGTCGAGCGCAATATTACTAACTCCACTCCAACAGAGATGAATTCGATGAAACCGACACTCACTTATACGCGGTTACTTCCGGGACTCATCATGTTGATCGTGATCTTGATAACATTTGTTTCGCGAGGTCTCGCGCAGAGTGTCGGCAGTGACTACAATTCACTCTCCAACACAATCGTTACGCCGCATCCCATCAATCCAGCCGCAAACACTACAAACCCGGGTGCACTTGCCGCTCAGAAACAAAACCCGTTTCTGGGCAGTGTTCCTGAGTGTGATATCCGAGGTAATACCCTTCAACTCTCTTTGAACGATGCGGTTCAGTGCGGTCTTCGATACAACCTCGGTCTGATCGATAGCCGGGAGGGTAGCACCGTTGCCCGAGCGGCGCGCATGCGCGCTCTCTCCGTGCTTTTCCCACAGATTGCCGCCAATGCACGCGAGGAGTTTTCGAAGTACAGCGCCATCCCAACAGGAGCAGAGAAGATACGTTTCTCCGTCCCTTCCATTGGCGCGACGGTCCCCTTCCCCCTTACAGTAGGACCTTTCAATTATCAGTACGCGGGGTTCACCGCAACTGAGAATCTTTTCGATGAGCAGTCGCGCCATCTGGCCAAAGCGGCTGCCGGTGAACAAAAGGCTTCCATCGCGGCCGTGGCAGACTCGAGGGACATTGTGGTTTTAGCGGTGGGCAGCGCATATCTTCAAGTGGTCGCAAGCAAGGCTCGCCTGCAAGCGGTGACTGCTGAACTCGATGCCATTGCAGTCTTTGATGACTTCACCCTGGAGCGCGTTCGTGAGAAGGTGAGTCCGGAGATCGACGGGATCCGTTCCCAGGTCGCACGACAGACAGCGGAAGAAAGAGTAACCATTGCGCGGACGGGGCTTGCCAAAGATAAGCTGACGCTTGCGCGTATCATTGGCCTGCATCTCGACCGGGACTTTGACGTCGGCGACGATCTGCCTTACGAACCTTTGTCGAAACCGGAAGCGGACATTGTAGTTCGGCAGGCTCTTGAGCAACGGTCGGATCTGCAAAGCGCTGCTGCAAGACTTCGCGCTGCCGAGGATACCAAGCGAGCTCAGTCCGCCCAGCGCCTGCCCGTTTTGGCGATAGCGGCAGCCTACGGAGCAATGGGCCCGAACCCCGGCGATATCCACCAGACTTATTCTGTAGGCGCCAACCTTAGCATCCCCATCTTTACCGGTCGGCGTATCGAATCTGACATTGCAGCCTCCAACGCGCTCCTTAGACTGCGCCGAGCTGAATATGCGGACCTCCAGGGACGTGTGGAATATGACGTCCGCAACGCCCTCTTCGATCTAGAGTCTTCTGACAAGAGCGTCAGTGTCGCTCAGCGCAACCGCGAACTTGCTCGACGTGGCCTCTCTGATGTCAACGACCGCTTCCGTGTTGGAGTGTCTACCAACCTTGAGGTCGTACAGGCGATGCAGGCCGTCGCCGATGCTGATGAAAACTACATCAATAGTCTCTTCGGGTACAACGTTACGAAGTTGGATCTAGCCCGTGCAACCGGAGTCGCGGCCACCCATCTGACCGCCTTTTTGAAAGGGAAGTAGTTATGTGGCTCATTCGTACCGCGCTACGCAGCCCTTACACGTTCATCGTGATGGCCGTGCTTCTTGCCATCTTTGGAATTATTTCGATCCTGAACATGCCGACCGATGTATTCCCCGAGATTGACATACCCGTTGTCTCGGCCATCTGGACGTATTCAGGAATGTCGGCCGACGAAATGGAAAACCGGATCACAGCCGTTGTTGAACGTGCATATACGACAACGGTGAATGATATTGACCACATCGAGTCGCAATCCTACAACGGTGTCAGCGTGATTAAGATTTACTTTCACCAGGGCGCGGACGTGGCCTCCGCAGTGGCGGAGGTGAATGCAATCTCCGGTACCGTCACACGTTTCCTTCCGCCCGGAATATATCCTCCATACCTTATTCGCTACAACGCCGCCAGCGTGCCGATTCTTCAACTCGCGCTTGGAGGCAAAAAGTTCTCCGAAGGTCAACTCTTCGATATCGGATTTAATTTTCTTCGCAATAACCTCGCGACGGTCAAGGGAGCTTCTGTTCTATTGCCCGCGGGCGGCAAAGTGCGGCAGGTAATGGTCGATCTGGATCCGGACGAAATGTATGCCAAAGGGGTTTCTCCTGCAGATGTCATCAACGCAGTCAATGCTCAAAGCCTGATTCTTCCTGCAGGAACAGCGAAGATCGGCAACCGTGAATATAATGTTCGCCTGAACAGCAGTCCGGAAATAATTGGGGCGCTCAATGATCTTCCCATCAAGCAAGTAAATGGCGCCACAGTCTATGTCCGCGACGTCGCGCATGCCCACGATGGATCGGCGGTACAGGAAAATGTTGTGCGCCTCAATGGTCAGCGTGGATCCTTTGTGTCCATTCTGCGTGCTGGCGGGGCGTCCACCGTGGATGTGGTCAGGAATGTTCGCAGTCTGTTGCCATACATTCGGTCAACGCTACCCGAGGGGCTTGAGATCAAACCATTGTTTGATCAGTCACTCTTTGTGATGGCAGCCGTACAGGGCGTGATTCGCGAAGCCACGATCGCCGCCACTCTAACAGGACTGCTGATCTTGCTGTTTCTTGGCAGCTGGCGAAGCACTTTGATCGTTTCTCTCTCTATTCCGTTGTCCATTCTTGCTTCCATGATCGTTCTGAAGGCACTGGGACAGTCGATTAATGTCATGACACTTGGCGGACTCTCGCTTGCTGTTGGCATGCTGGTGGACGACGCCACAGTGGCAATTGAAAACATCCATCGCTACCTGGCAGAGGGTCGCTCACTGATCCGTTCGATCTTGGACGGCTCCGCGGAGATTGCCGTACCCTCATTCGTCTCCACAATCTGCATCTGCATCGTGTTTGTACCAGTCGTATTTCTTGAGGGGGCCGCGAAGTTTCTTTTCATTCCTCTGGCTATGGCAGTGGTATTCGCCATGCTTGCCTCTTACATTCTCTCTCGCACGCTGGTTCCTGTTCTTTCGCACTACTTTTTGCGCAGTGAGACAGGTTTGTACAAACATGGCGAGGAAATGGGCGATGGCATAATCTGGCGGGTCCATCACGGCTTCAACCGGTATTTCCTCAAGCTCCGCAATGCGTATGGGCGAATACTGACCTGGATTTTGGCCCATCGAGCTGTACCTGTTTTAGGGATTGGAGCGTTGGCGTTGTTCTCGATCCTCCTGATGCCGCGTCTTGGGGAAGACTTTTTTCCTCAAGTCGATGCTGGGCTCATTCGCCTCCACGTGCGTGCTCCCACAGGTACACGTCTGGAAGGTACTGAACAACTCTTTGCGCAGGTTGAAGACCAGGTCCGTCAAATCATTCCGTCCGACCAGCTTGATACTGAACTCGACAATATTGGTCTGCCTGCGGTATCGATCAATCTCACTTTCTCCGATACAGAGACACTCGGCCCGTTCGATGGCGAGATACTCATCTCTCTGAAGGATCACCGCAAACATGGTGACACCTGGAAATACATGAAGAAAATGAGAGAAGTTCTACCCCAAAAGTTCCCGGGAACAACGTTTTTCTTCCAGTCTCCTGACATCGTCAACCAGATTCTCAACTTCGGGTTGCCGGCACCCATTGACGTTCAGATCTCCGGTCCGAACAAGAAAGCGAATTTCGAGCTGGCAAGCGATCTCCGCAGACAGATCTCTCAAATCCCCGGTGCAGCAGATGTGCACCTGCATCAGGTTATCGATTATCCGGAGCTACGGGTAAATGTAGACCGCACACGTGCCGATGAAGTCGGTCTGACGCAGAAGGATATAGCCACTAGCCTTTTAACTTCTCTCAGTTCCAGCATGCAGACTGCCCCAAACTTCTGGTTGAACTGGGACAACGGTGTGAGTTACAACTTTGCCGTGCAAACGCCTACACGCTGGATTAACACTGTCGCGGCGATTGCAAATACGCCACTGACGTCATCCACCCATCAGTCTACTTTCCCCCAATTGCTGAGAAATGTGGCGACGGTAAATCGTAGAGAATCTCCAGCTGCTGTCAGCCACTACAACATTCAGCCCGTGTTTGACGTTCTTGCCTCGACACAGGGACGCGACTTGGGGGGTGTCTCACACGAAGTCGACCAGATCATTGCGAATGCAGACAAGCATCTGCCACGCGGTACGCGAATCGAAACGCGTGGTCAAGTTGCAACCATGCGTTCTTCGTTCCTGCGTCTCGGCTTTGGCATGTTGCTATCAATAACTTTGGTCTACCTCCTCATGGCTGTGAACTTTCAGAGTTGGCTAGATCCAATGATCATCATGATGGCACTGCCTGGAGCATTTACAGGAATTATCTGGATGCTCTATATCACCCAAACTACCCTCAACGTGCCATCCCTGATGGGAGCCATTATGAGTATAGGCGTGGCAACGGCCAACAGCATTCTTCTGGTGACCTTCGCCAATGAGCAGTTAGAAAAGGGCAAGACTCCACTGGAAGCAGCTTATGAGGCTGGTATTGTCCGCTTGCGTCCAGTACTGATGACTGCGCTGGCCATGATTATCGGCATGCTGCCCATGTCGCTCGGCCTCGGCGAAGGTGGAGAACAGAATGCGCCGCTTGGTCGCGCCGTCATTGGTGGGCTGACGGTTGCTATCGTCGCCACGTTATTTCTCGTTCCAACCATCTACAGCCTTTTGCGAAGGCCTTCAAAGAAATCAGAAGAAGACGACGTGGAGCTGCTTTATGACTGAGGATGCAGATCCTTTACCCAATCTGAGCATCGATCCCAATAGGCAGGGACGCTTTATGTCTCTCCAGGCAAGGCTACTATGCGTTCTCGCATGATCAAAATCGGTTCTGTGAGCGTTCTCATTGTTGTCGGGGTGCTGGCGTTGGGCTATATCCCGCGAACCAGGCATTCAAAGGAAGCCGAGGAAGCGGCTCGACAGCGCAAAGGTTCCGTCCCGGACGTGGCTACTTATGTCGTGCGTCCTGGCAACCCCAGGTTGCCACTTGCTCTTCCCGGGAATATAGAGCCCATAACCGAAGCTTCCATTTATGCCCGGTCAGACGGCTATGTAGAGAAAAGGCTGGTTGATATCGGGGATCGCGTGCGTGCAGGGCAATTGTTAGTCGTGATCAGCTCCCGAGAGACAGATCAGGAACTGCAGGTGACGAAAGAAGCACTGGCCCAGAGCCGATCTGATTACGCAGCGGCGAAAGCTGGCACGGATGAGGCAAAAGCAAATCTGTTCATTGCCAATGTCACTAACAGGCGCTGGCAGGATCTTGTCGTCCGAAATGTCGTCTCGCAGCAGGAAGCAGATCAGGCGCAGTCCACTTATATGGCGCGTCAAGCGGACATGATCGCCTCGCAGGCGAAGGAGCGTGCGACTCAGGACGCGATTCGCGTCAACGAAGCACGTGTTCAGCGCCTTCGAGAGCTTGTGTCTTACCAGCGTGTCGTCGCACCGTTTGCTGGAGTCATTACCGCACGCAATATCGATATCGGATCCTTGGTAAGTTCGGGCAGTAATGCAAATATCGCGATGCTCTACAGGTTGGGAAAGCTCGACACGATGAGAATCTTCGTCGATGTGCCGCAGGCGGACTCCGAATACATCCACGTCGGACAGACTTGCTCCATACACGTACGCGAGATTCCTGATCATGATTTCGTTGCAACCGTCACGCGCTTTGCCAACGCTATCGACATCACCTCACGTACCATGCGCACGGAAGTTCAGATCGGCAATCCAAAGGGTGAGTTGTTGCCGGGCATGTATGCCCAGGTTCGATTTGATCTCGAGCGAACGAAGCCGCCAATTCTCATCCCGGCAAATACCCTGGTTGCTTCTCCGGCGGGGGATCAGGTCGTGATTGTGAAAGAAGGTGTAGCTCATTTTAGAACCATCAACGTAATCCGAGATTATGGCCCCGAAATCGAAGTGGGCGATGGGGTTATCTTTGGTGATTCGTTGATTGCCAATGTAAATGACAGTATTCGCGACAATGAAAGGGTAAAGATCGTTTCGCATATCGAGCTTCCTCCACAACCTTAAAGTAGTAGCCGACCCATTAGGTTGCCAGTCAGAATCGCAGAGGGCCAGTAAAATATGTCACAATTCAGACGATTCGATACAAGCGACTCAAACAGACACAAGTAAATTCGAGAGACGAGTTACATTTGATATGAATTCTCAAGCAGGGAGTCAGCTCAGGTCGTCCTGGATGACACACCACGCTGTATTCCTGGGTTCAATGCTACGCGCCTGAAGTCGAGACACGTCCTGTGCCGAGCCCGGCGTCGCCCAACAGGTCCGGGCCATGTCGACGAGATCTACGTCAGAGTCCGTGTTTAGCGGGTTTTGTCTCCAATCACTGATCGATCTTCTTCCGCTTAGAAAGTGAGCTCTCCAAGCGAGGTGCCGTTTCCAACTTCATATCCACGATCAACTCGCTAATCAGACAGAACATCCGTATGGAGATGTATGCAAGCCGCCCGCAAACAACACGTAGCTGTAATTCAGGGTGAGATAATCGCTCTGATCTACATGGGAGCTCTCGCTCTTTCTGCCGTAAAGATAGGCTTCCCGCTGCTGCTATTCCCTGAACTTACAGCACTTTCGCATGACGTTTTCACGCGACCGCGAGGAATATGGGCGAACCAACCATGGCAGCTCGTTCTGACGCCGACAATCACTGCATTCTTTGGTCTATTTGTGGTGCGTCATACAGACTTCAACGCATTGGCTCTTACCTTGATCGTGGTGATCAGCCTTCTCGTTATCAAGCTACTGAAATCTACGATTGCACCCGCAATCTCTGCAGGTGTGCTTCCCATGGTTCTCGGCGAGCGAAGCTGGATCTATCCCGCTGCGGTTTTTGCGGGCCTGAGCCTACTTGTATTGGTCTTATTAGTATGGAAGCGATATACCCCTAAGGACTACATTCTTTCAAGCGAAGATGAAATTGATTCGAAAATTATAGATGCCCTCGAGGCACCTCCTCAAGATCGTCTTTGGCGCGGAGCGCTGCTGGTTTTTGTATTGCTATTAGCGGGGTTCGCCCAGATCACCGGCCTTTTCTTTCTGATCTTTCCTCCGCTAATCGTCGTAGCTTATGAGATTCTCGGACATCCGGAAGTGCCGGGTTGGATGGCGCGGCCCATCCTATTCCCGTTGATTAGTTTTGCTACCGCTACGGTTGGGCTTGGATTCTGCCATGTCTTCCATGCTGATTTTGTCGGTGTCGTCGTGACGATGCTCTGTTCGATTGCAATCCTGAAGATATTCAAGGTACATATGCCCCCGGCGCTGACAGTCGGAATACTACCGTTCGTAATGAAAGCTCCGAACTACAGATATCCAGTATCGGTATTGATCGGAACAATTGCTCTCATGTCGTACTTCTGGGCTTACAGCAGACTCCGGGAAAGCTCATGGTTGAGAAGATTCCACTACAGGATCTGATACTGGACTATATTCTCCGCAAACGTGTGTGACTTCAGTAGCGATCACTCTCCACGCAACTGTGATTATCCTATTCCTGCTATACGACGACTATGGACATCTCTACTTAGTAGAGATCCATGCTTCTTAACTCTGCAACATAGATCTCCTCATTGAAAATCAGTATCTGGGAAGATAGAGGCCGGATTGTTTGATGAGAAGGGCGCGGCGTGGTTCAGGGCCTTGTGCAAAACATCGCTGCCGTAAGCCCTTCGTTATCAGCGCTGCAGAACAGCCTTGTGGTGTTTCATCATCTCTCAGAGACGAAATGATGAAACATATCCAGACGGAGTGAGATCGGACGTGGCTGGGTTACGACGTTCGGTTGCGCTCACTAAAATCGTCACTTATTGAGTCTCCCGGTCTACCTAGATTATCGAATCGATAGAACCTCGAGCTCGAGCTGCACAACAGGATAATCGATCTCTGTGTCAGCAAGACGGTTGTTGTAGTTTGTGAAGGTATTCAGAGT
>NZ_JBZYWL010000019.1:0-26115 GCF_059115365.1 Edaphobacter sp. FHG110511_03
AACCGGTGACGATTGACAAACCTTTTGAAGCGAAAGACGACTGGTTGAAGGACCTCAGCGTTACGGTGAAGAACGTCTCGCAAAAAGCAATCGTATCTCGGTGGATGAATTTCGAAACCATACTATCAGCCAATAGAAGTAGGTCAAGCAATCTCGCTAGGAAGAGTTGTGAGGAGGCTCTTTTCTTGTTACTTGTCTCGTGTGGAGTGTAATCACAGGAAAGCCATGCTCAGCAATACACCTGCAGTTCGATGACACCACTAGATGTGTTCTGTAGTGCCTGCAGAGGTTGCTCAGTGTCGGGCACACCTCGGGCCGTCCGCAGGGTTAAGAATCTACAATCTAACCGAACGGTGAGGACGCCCCGATCCTTCCAATGGCTGTGCGGACCCAGGCAGTTCGGGGCAATTCACAGCCATCACAGAACTCCTCTTGTGCTGGCGAGAATGGTGAGAATCTGAACAAACTGAGCAAAACGAACGTATTTCCTGAAGAGAATGCGAAGCGAAGGGCACAATAGGATCCGACTCGTCTATGTAGTTGCAATGGGCGATAGCAATTGCTACGATCGTCGTCTTTGTAGCTCCATCCGTATTTCAATGGGCGTTGAAAAAAAGATTCGAGCCGGTACCGAGGCCGGCGATCTATTCCCATGCTTCAAATCAATTAGAGGCTGACCGTCAGGATCTCGACTATCTAGAACAATTAATGCATTTAGATCGCAGCTTTTCTCCGGATGCCAGGAGGCGGTTTGAGCAGGAAAGAGCCACCCTCCTCGAGGGCAGCACGGAACTATCCAGGGCCCAATTTCTGCTCGCTATCGATAGGCTCGTTGCGCTTGCTGGCAACGGTCATACGAGCACAGTCCCCGCGCAACAGGCGGGTAGGTTTGGGCGTGCGCAGGTGCGCTTTGCTTGGTTCGGGGATGGCCTATACATCATTCGTGCGAGGTCGCACTTTAAAGATCTTTTGGGAGCGCGAGTGATAATGATAGATGGTCGCGATCCTGCTGCAGCGACTGCGGCTGTCCGACCCTATGTGACGGGGATCGATAGTTATGCAAACTGGTACAGCCTCCCTGTTATGGAGACGCCTACGCTCCTGCACGCGATATGGTCCGACGCAGATCCGGACGTGCTCGCGCTGCAAGTGCTGACGCTTGATGGCAGAGAGGCCGGGGTCCGTGTAAGAACCGATGCTCCGCACGAGAATCCTAATAAATTGGTTCCAATTCGCGATATCGCCCCTGCGCAGATTCCGGACGACACGACCGATTGGCAGACCTTTCTTCCCGCGGGTACAGCTCTTCCATTAAGCCTGCGCGAGCCCAATCGCAGTCTCTTTGCGTCAGAACCTCACGACGGCACCCTGTACATTCGGATCAATCAGGTTCTACCGGATTCTCATGGCTCTTTGAAGGAACAGCTGTCTAGTCTCATGCAGCTATCCGCAGGCAGGACTTGGCGACACATCGTTCTTGATCTGCGCTTCAGCACCGGAGGCAATTATCTGGAGACAACCGCCTTCACTCACGACCTCCATCGCAGTCTTCAGCGCGATGGGAAGCTCTCGATCCTGATCGGAAATATGACATTTTCTGCGGCAATTGTAACGGCCGCCCGGGCGAAGTACTTCACCCATCGCAATGTCGAACTGGTTGGCGAATCGGTCGGAGATCGAGACCAGTACTGGGCTGAACGAGGCGAGCGTCTAAAGTTACCTAACTCGGGAATCCAGATCAACTACGCGACTGCCATGCACGACTCAGTTCATGAATGCTACGACGTCACCCGGTGTTACTGGTTGGATTTTATCTACGGTGTTCCCTCCGGCACCCTTAAGCCTGACCGCATTATTACCCGGACCTTCTCGGACTACGCAATGGGACAAGATACGGTCCTTAACGCGGTGCTGAAAAATTGGCCGCTGTTCTCAGAGTCAGCGCAACTGGCTGGTGTAGAAATTGTGAATAATCAAGTCCCCGGCACAAGGTAACTGTAAAACAACGCAATATTAATTGATGAAGAGGTAGATCGCCGAATCATTCATCAACAGCGATCGACACTCATAACCGACGTTGTGGTGGACGGCTGCGTGGTTTCTGCAGCACCGTACCTCACTAACGAACGGTCGCACCGCATGCTCCAGCTCCTATCGGCCAACAACAACGTGGCCCGCTTCGAAGGCTCGCTCCACGACACGAGAGAGTTGTCGGATTCAGGCGCACGTTCATCTGTTCCTCATTTTGGCCATCGGCGCACGGGTAGCCCCGGGATTAGATGGAGCGGTGGATCATCCTGGTCCTGCTGATTAGCAGCTGTTGGTGGTGGAAAATACCAAAAAGCTTCCGGATTGAGAACCATCTCTAAAGGGAGAGTCCCATCAGTCGACATTTTCATGGCCAAAAACTGTTGTCTTTTCGCGCGAAGGGTGATATTTTCTTCACCTCTTATGAGTGTTCCTTGGGTCAAACACATAAATTCAAAAGATAAGCCAGCCCTTCGGAGGCCTTTCCATGCGACTTGCGAAAAGACATATCATTTTCTTTGCGGCGATGATCTGCGCCGCTATGTTGCCCTCAAACGGATTCGCCGCCGACAAGGCAGTACTTGGCCAGCGCGTCGACGCTTCGCAGAAGGTTGAGTTTGACGTCTTCCTTCCACTGCAGCACAGGGAGGACCTCAATTCCCTCGTTGACACACTGCACGACAGCAACTCACCTAGTTATCACAAGTGGATCAAGCCAGGAGAATTTAAGACGCGCTTCGGCGCGAGCGACGCCAGCATCGCCGCTGTCCGCAAGCAGCTTGAGGCTTATGGCTTTACGGCAAGTCTCGTATCGAGCCAACGCATCCACGTCACCGGTAACGCCAGCGCTGTTGAGCAGGCCTTCGGAACACAGCTGCGCATCGGTACGTTTGCTAACGGTCGTAAGGTCATCGCTGCAGCCAAGCCCATCTCGTTGCCCGGGGCGCTTTCTGCCAATGGAGCCGTCGTCGCCGGACTCTCAGGCTTTATCCGCATGCGCCCACAATCGCACCGTCTTGCCGCGCCGCTGCCGGAGAATCGCTACTCCAGCGCTGGCCCATATTGGTTCACCGATCTGAAGCAGGCCTACAAGTACCCGAGCTATAAGGTGTACACCGGCAAAGGTGTCACCATCGGTGTGCTGATGGCAAACGACTTCAACTCCGATGACATGGTCGCCTACTTCACCCACGAGAAACTCGCCATGCCGAAGATGACGACCGTCAACATCAACGGCGGAGCACCCTACGACCCTGACCTCTCCACCGAGACGCATCTTGACATGCAGCAGACCGGAGGTATGGCACCCAACGCCAGCATCATCCTCTACAACCTGCCCGATCTTTCCGACTCCAACGTCATCGATGGATTGCTTACCATCGTCAATGACAACAAGGCCGACGTGGTCAATATGTCTTTCGGCGGTCCTGAGATCCTCTATCTCCCAGACTATAACGACGGCCAGGATCTTACCGACCTTCTGGGTATCTACGATGACATCTTCAAGCAGGGTAATGCGCAGGGAATCACCTTCGTTGCCTCGTCGGGCGACCAGGGCGCGATGTCTGCACCTCCGCCGGCCTGCTTTCTTCCTGACGCCACTAGCGCCTGCGGCACCATGCAGCCATCTGCAGAATCGCCGGCTTCGAGTCCGCACGTGACTGGAGTAGGTGGAAGCAACCTCGCGACCTCGCTCAGCCCGACATCTCTCGATTCCACATATGTCACCGAACAGGCCTACGGGGACCCACTCGCCCTCGACATCTTCTACGGCACGCCGGCGACCGGCAATATATGGGGATCCGGCGGAGGGGATAGCATCTATTACAAGAAGCCTCTCTTCCAGAGACTCGTAAACACCGGCTCGAAGTATCGCACCGTGCCTGACGTCTCGGGACACATGGGCGGTTGCCCGGTCGGTTCTGTCGAACCGTGCTCGGACAGCGACAGTTCAGTAGTCGTGGCCATCGCCGGAGGACTTTATGCCGTGATCGGAACCAGCGCGTCGGCTCCTGACTTCGCCGGGCTGCTGGCGTTGAAGCTCGAGCGCTACGGCTCTCGCCTTGGCAACGAGAATCCTGAGATTTACGCGCTCGCGGCACTGCAGAACGCCGGATTACCCCTAAACGTCTACCACGACAACGTCCCTGGATATAACGGCCTCTTCAGTTCAAAGAAAGGATACAACCGCGTACTCGGCAACGGAACAGTGATCGGAGTGAACTTCCTGCTCGCCCCCAAGGTTCCAACGGCCGGAACTCCGCAGTCTCCGAGCAATCCGTAGCTTTGACGGACCACCTGAACACGTGATCAACCGTGTCCACTACATTCATTCACTAGCATCGAGACTCGCGGGCATGGAGCCATGGCAGCAAACAAGCTTCCAAAAAGGGGTCTAGGCGAGTCTCCTCATCTTTGTTGCGAGTTTTCGGCGCAAGCGCCCACTACCCAAATCGGCGGATCACATATTTGTTGTAAGTTCGAAACTACCGTTCCCGCGTTCTGTCGGGTGATAGGGAGAGCTCGACCTCAACCCTGCGCTAAGCTCTAATTTGCCAACGCCCTACGTCCCAGACGAACGTGTAAGCCAAGTCACTGCTCGACCCGCTTTGAGCCATTGCACGCCTGCTAACGCGAAGCATAGATTGGTTGATTCGTGAAGAAAGACAGGATATACCCAGGAACTCTGCCCATCTGGGGACTGCGCATCACAAAGGACCGTCTATGATGCCTTTCAAGGCACCTCGTGAGTCACGTCATAAAACCAATAGATTGAGCGATCATCTGTGATCTCTTCACGGATAACAGGTACATCAGTGGTTGCCGGTTAGGCGCGTTGTGGGGTCGGCAGCCGTGCTGGGTGGCTACGTTCCGGCTCGCAGAGCCTCCTTGATAGAAGCGTTGGAGGTATTGCGAATCTGGTAGCCGACTCCTTCGCAACTCGATCCAAGAACTGGCTGAACCCACCCACTGCAACCATCAAATGGCGATTGCAATAGAGGGCAGATCAGTAAGGCGTCGCGCCGAAAAGCAAAGAAGATAGAACGTATTCTCAATGCAGTAAACTGAAAACTCGCTGAGAATTTCGACTTGGAGGTCAGGTTCCCCGCCTATGCTCATCCGATCCATGTTCGATATTCAATTCCATTTACCCAATCCAGCGGTGTTGGTTGCGGTTTTGCATCTGCACCCTTCGCTCGCCCAACAACTGCGGTCTGCGGACGAACTACTTGTTGAACATCTGGGAACAAGCAATATATCCGGCCAGGAGCCCCGTTTAGTCATCTCTCAGAGGGACTATATAGATTCCTTCGGAAACATCTGTTCACGCTTCGTTGCTCCAGTTGGTCACCTTCGACTCTCCGGTAGAAACTTGATTGAGTCGGAGGATCAGCCCGAGAAGAGCTATCCCGACGCCAAACAGGCATCGATCGATGAGCTCCCGCCCGAGGTGCTGCAGTTCCTGCTGCCCAGTCGTTACTGCGAAGTGGATCTGTTTGGCAGTATCGCTCAGGAATTGTTTGGAGCCATTCCCGAGGGTTGGGCACGGGCCACAGCGATTCGAGATTGGGTTCACGAAAAAGTGATCTTTAACTACAACACCGCTCGGCCAACTAAGACTGCGATGGACGTCTTCATTGAACGCGTGGGGGTATGCCGGGATTTCCAACATCTTGCGATAGCGCTTTCCCGCTGCCAAAATATTCCCGCCCGCTACGTCACCGGCTACATCGGTGACATTCGAAGGCCCAGTACCGGAGTGGGCGACTTCAGCGCTTGGTATCAAGTCTTTCTCGACGGGCAATGGATTAGTCTGGATGCTCGGCATAACTATCCGAGATTGGGACGAATTTTGATGGCGACGGGGAGAGATGCGGCAGACGTGGCTATCACAACCAGCTTTGGCGTGACGAATCTAACTTACTTTTATGCTGATTCTTGGGAGGTTGATGCGGGAGGAAATAGGATTCCACTTCCTGAAGGAGGTACGGCGATTACCGTCCCTATTATGCCGACCCAAACCAATGCCAGCCGAGCGACTCCTATTCAAACGCAAGCAGCGACTGCGTAAGGCACACCAACTCACTTATGCGAATGATCTGAGAAGCGTACGAGGGTGAATGGGAACGAAGGTAATAGTGCACCACGAATCCCGGTACTGTTATGAGCATCCGGTATCGCTGGGACCGCAGACGATTCGGCTGCGGCCAGCCCCGCATTGTGCCGCACCTATTCTTAGTTACTTGTTGGAGATCAAGCCGACTGACGGTCTTTGCTCATGGCAGTTTGATCCGTTGGCGAATCATGTAGCTAGGGTAGTCTTTCCTAGCAAAACAGCCGAATTCGCCATCAATGTGGATCTGGTCGCGAACTTGATTCCATTGAACCCATTTGCTTTTCTCCTTGAACCTGAGGCGGAGATGGCGCCTTTCACTTACAAACCTGAGATGGCGAGGAATCTTGAACCATTCCTGGTCCTCAAGTCTTCCGGACCTCTTCTCAATAACTTCGTAGCCAGCGTTCGTGGTCCTCAGCAGACCATTGCTTTGCTCCTTGCCTTGAACGAGCGTGTATGCAACCAAGTCTCCTACACGACGCGGATGGAGCATGGCGTGCAAAGTTGCGAAGAGACACTGTCTCTTGGTACCGGGTCTTGCCGAGACTCAAGTTGGCTGCTGGTGCAGGTATGCCGTCGGCTGGGATTTGCCGCACGTTTTGTCTCCGGATATCTCATTCAGCTTGCAGACGATAAACAACTCGCTGGGGCAGAATGTCGCAAGACGGACTCTGTTGATCTGCATGCTTGGGCGGAGGTCTATCTTCCTGGAGCCGGCTGGGTGGGGATGGATCCAACGTCCGGTCTACTGGCGACAGAGGGACACATTCCGCTCGCCTGCAGCACGACGCCTAGTGATGCGGCGCCGATCAGCGGCACTGTTGAACCGGCCGGTGTCGAATTTACTCATGAACTGACGGTCCGCAGGCTGGATCAGGCTCCAAGCCTGACCTCACCCTTCAGTGACCGCGATTGGCGCACGATACAACACCTGGCATATGACGTGGACCGGGATCTGAAAGCGCAGGATGTGCGGCTTACCATGGGAGGCGAGCCGACATTTGTCGGCATCGATGACCCGGAGAGCGCTCAATGGAATTGTGACGCGCTCGGCCCGCAAAAACGCAGCGCTGGGCTGTCACTTATCCATTCCATTCGGCAGCGTATTGCGCCTGGTGCGCTCCTTCATTTCGGCCAAGGCAAATGGTATCCGGGCGAGCCGGTGCCACGTTGGGCATTTCATTGCATTTGGCGCAAGGACTATCTCCCGATATGGGAAAACGGCGATCTGTTTGCTTTGGAGGGGAAGGACGATGCCTGTAGTAATGCGGAGGCATATGCCTTTTTAGAGACGCTGAGTCGACGCCTTGGGGCTGAGCCGGAAAACATATTGCCAGCGATGGAGTCCACGACGGAGCAGGACGAACCGGCTGGATTCATTCTGCCACTGCGACGACGCCAGCCTAAGGACCGCCTTACCTGGTCAAGTCAGCTCTGGTTTAAGCGGCCGACGAAGTTCACCTTGTCGGTGGGCGACTCGCCGATTGGTTATCGAATTCCTGTGGAAATGATGCCTTGGGTTGCACCGGATGCTCTTTCGTACGAGATCGATGAGGATGGGCTGGTAAAGCTGCCGTCCGCCGTGGTGAGATGCCCGGAGATGTTCAATCGATATCCTGAGCCGGACCCGCTGCCGCCCATCTCTGAGAACCTGACTTTAGCACGGGAGCTCACTCGTCCGTCGCTCTGCGTGCAGGCGCGCGAGGGTCGCTTGCACGTTTTTCTGCCATATATCTCAGTGCTTGCAGATTATCTTGACTTGGTGGCGGCCGTGGAAGAGACAAGCCAATACCTACAAAGGCCGGTCTGGATCGAGGGCTATTCAGCGCCGCTGGATCCGCGGATAAAAGTGTTCAGTCTGACGCCAGATCCGGGAGTGCTCGAAGTCAACATGCCACCTACGTCGGAATGGGATGAGCTGGAAACCCACAATGCAATGCTTGCGGAAGAAGCTCAGCGGCATCGTCTGATTGCAGCTAAGTTTGGCTATGACGGCACTCATATGGCAACCGGAGGGGGCAGCCATATTACGTTAGGTGGCCCAACGCTTGCAGACAGTCCGATTCTGCGCCGGCCGGACTTACTTCGCAGCCTGCTGTCCTTTTGGCAGAATCATCCTTCGCTTTCCTATCTGTTTGCAGGCATGTATGTAGGACCTACGAGCCAATATCCTCGCGTTGATGAAGCAAGGGTCGATTCGCTATATGAGCTCGAGATCGCATTTAGCCATCTCCCTAAGGGCGAGTGCCCGGCCGAGATCGTCGACGGCTTATTCCGCAATTTACTCGTGGACGTGACCGGTAATAGCCATAGGGCCGAGTTCTGTATTGACAAGCTCTATCCGCCGGTAGGTCGGGGCCTTCGCTTGGGATTACTTGAACTGCGCGCCTTTGAAATGCCTCCGCACTATCGGATGGGTCTTCTTCAAACGCTCCTTGTGCGCACGCTCATTGCGCACTTTTGGAACAGCCCATTCACGGGTGGTCTGTTGCGTTGGGGAACGGCACTCCATGATCGCTTTATGTTGCCGTACTTTGTTGAGCGCGACTTTACTGACGTTCTCGACGTACTTCGCAGCGCTGGGTATTCTTTCGTTGACACGTGGTTCGCGTCGCACCTGGAGTTCCGTTTTCCGAAGATCGGCGAAATCGAAGCCGATGGCGTTCGGCTCGAACTCCGGCAGGCCCTAGAGCCGTGGAATGTCCTGGCAGAAGAGACTACGTCCGGCGGTTCAGGCAGAAGCGTGGATTCTTCACTCGAACGAATACAGGTGAAAGTAAACGGTATTACTCCGGCGTCGCGGTACGTTGTTTCTTGCAATGGCCGGAGGGTGCCTCTCCATTTGTCTGAAGCACAGGATGAAGCGCTCGCCGGTATCCGCTATCGCGCACGTAGATTGTCGGCTGCGCTCCACCCGACGATTCCGGTTCATACTCCTTTGAGGTTCGATCTGATCGACACCTGGAAAAAACGCTCCGTGGGTCAATGCGCCTACTATGCCGGCCGCCTCGATGGGACCTTGTATGACTCTCGTCCCGCCGACTCAACCGAGGCCAGCGAGCGTCGCTTGCGTCGGTTTCACATTACACCTCCACCCGAAGATGTCATCGCAACACCACCGTCGGAGAAGAATCCAATCTTTCCGATGACCCTCGACCTCCGCTGGCCTGCGGCGATAGATGAGTTGACCGTCGACGCTATGAGGTTCTCTGAGGCAGGGAAGCCATGATTGGAGATCTTTACCAGTCTCCACTTCGTTACGGCTGCGCATACGAGGAGTCATCCGTGGACGGTATCACGCCACGCCCCCACTGGGCGGGGCTGATGCAATCCCTTCAATCGATCGGACCTGTTGAGCTTGCTCTCCGATGGGCTCAGGCGGAACAGCGAATCCGCGAAAACGGGATTACCTATAACATCTACGGCGATCCGTTAGGCTCCCATCGACCTTGGAAAATAGACCTTGTTCCGCTGTTGATTTCCAACGAGGAATGGCGCTACATCGAAGCCGGTGTTGTTCAACGGGCTCAACTCCTAAACCTCGTTCTCGAAGACATTTACAATTCGCAGAGCTTGCTGAAGGATGGCGTCCTTCCTGGTGCTTTGCTCTATGCCAACCCCGCATTTCTACGGCCGTTATTTGGTGTGAAAGTTCCTCGCGCGAGCTATCTGCACATGTTGGCCATTGATCTTGCACGATCCCCTGACGGGAACTGGTGGGTATTGGCCAACCGTACCCAGGCCCCTTCAGGGAGCGGTTACGCGCTGGAAAATCGGATGATCGTATCTGAATTTCTTCCCGAGCTCTTTCGCACCTCCGACGTACAACGACTCGCGCCGTTCTTTCGCGCGCAACGCGATGCGCTTGTGAAACTTTCCGAACGAATTACCCCGCGGATTGTTCTACTGACACCAGGCCCTCACAACGAGACCTACTTCGAACACTCTTACCTCGCGAAATATCTCGGCTTTACACTTGTGGAAGGCGCCGACCTCACGGTACGAGACCGTTGCGTCTTCATAAAGACTGTCGGCGGCCTCGAACAGGTCGATGTCATCTTGCGCCGGGTGGACGATGACTTTTGTGATCCGCTGGAGTTGCGGGGGGATTCGCTGCTTGGGGTCTCTGGCCTTGTAGAAGCTGTCGTCGCCGGCAACGTGAAGGTGGCAAATGCACTCGGCAGCGGTGCCGTCGAATCAGCGGCAATAATGCCATTCCTACCTGGTCTCTCAAGACATCTCCTCGGCGCCGAACTTAAATTGCCGTCGGTCGCGACCTGGTGGTGCGGGCAGGAAAGCGCTCTGAACTGGGTGGTCGACAATTTGCACTCTGTCGTTGTCAAACCAGCGTTCTCTTCGCTCGGGATAGAGCCGGTCTTCGGTTCAGAGCTTTCGGCCCCGGAGCGGGAAAAGCTTGTAGAACGCCTGCGCAGCCACCCGCACGAATACGTTGCGCAGGAACAGGTTCAACTCTCAACCGCACCTGTGTGGGAGAACGAAGCCCTGCAGTCCCGCAGCGTCGTCTTGCGCACCTATGTCGTGAACACCGGCAACGGCTGGTCGGTCTTTCCGGGGGGACTGGTGCGCGTCGCCGAGACTAGCGGTTCAGTAGTTTCTATGCAACGGGGAGGCCACAGCAAGGATGCCTGGGTGCTTTCCGACGGGCCAGTCGACACGTTCAGCATGCTACCGCCTCGCAACGAACTCGTGCAGTTGCGACGTGCATCGCTGGTAGTGCCCAGCAGCGTGGCCGACAATACTTTCTGGCTCGGCCGTTACGTGGAGCGCGCTGAAAACCAGGCACGAATCCTTCGATCGATCATCCCGAGAGTTCACCTCGCAGAGGATACAGAGCTTGGGAGCCTCATTTGCCTCGCTACTTGTCTGGGAACTCGCTCTGCTCGACTTACCGAAGGCAGGCGCGGACCGCCCAGCTTCAATGCGCTGCGGAGAGAACTGCTTGCCTCACTGACCGATCACAAACGAGCTGACAGTTTGGCCGCAACGCTGGATGAGGTGTCACGGATCGGAGACAGTGTGAGGGAGCGTCTCTCAGGTGACATGATGTTGCTGCTGAGCCAGCTGCGGAGCTCGGTCCGGGCTCAAAAGGGCACCTTCCTGACAAGCTATACCGTGATGCTTACAAAATGTCTTGAGCTCCTTTCAGCGTTTTCCGGGATGGAGCGGGAGAATATCAATCGCGGTTCGGGCTGGCTCTTTCTGAGTCTAGGCCGCCGCCTTGAGCGCGCGATTTACCTGACACAAGAACTGCGCCACGTTACCAAACCATTGGCCGTCGAGAATTGGGCTTATCTCGAGCGATTGTTGGAGGTCGCCGACAGCACTGTAACCTACCGCACGCGTTATTACACAAACCTGCAGCCCCTTGCCGTGCTTGACCTTCTCATGGCCGATGAGCATAACCCTCGTTCTTTGGACTTTCAGCTGGATCATTTAGCTGAACTTTATGCGAAACTGCCGCGAAATCTGTCTTCTGATCTCCAGGCCATTCAGGACGCCGTCAGATCCTTAAGACTCATCGACTTGCAAGCTTTGACAGAACGCTTCAATAAGCCAGGCTCTGATCTCTCGGATGGATATGAGGAAGTCGATCAATTTCTGGCTCGTCTGGAAAAACTGCTCCCGTCCTGGTCGAACAATCTTTCCAGCCACTATTTCAGTCACGCGCGCACATTACCGATCACAATGGGATTTGACTGAAATGGTCTACAACGTTAGCCATCGCACCACCTATCGCTACTCTTACCCTGTTTCTGTCGGGGAACATGTAGCGTGCCTCAAACCTCGATCCTTCTTGGAAAACAGGCTGGTACAAAACACGCTAAACATTTACCCCGTGCCGTCAACCTTGACTGAGCGCGTTGACTACTTCGGTAATATCCTGTCCTTCTTCACAGTGGAGGAGCCTCACAAAGTACTCATCGTCGAGGCAAAGAGCACGGTTAAGATCGATGGGCCGACAATTTCGGCGCCTGGTTTTTCGCGCCCTTGGGAAGAATCTGCGAGGTCTCTCGCAGCGGATCTTAGTGAAGAGAGTCTGTCAGCGTATCAGTTTCAGTTTGCGTCGCCCCGGGTCCGTCTCAACAAAGAATTTGCTTCGTACGCCCTAGAATCCTTCACACCCGCGCGTCCAATGAGGGAAGCATTGATGGAGCTTACCGCGCGAATCTACGCAGACTTCCGCTTTGATTCCAAAGCAACCACGGTTCGCACTCCGCCAGAGGAAGTCTTCAAAAAGCGTCACGGTGTCTGCCAGGATTTTGCGCATATGGAGATTGCCTGCTTGCGCTCAATAAACGTGGCAGCTCGTTATGTGAGCGGCTATCTGCGGACTTATCCGCCGCCAGGCAAGCCACGCATGGTGGGAGCAGATGCCTCTCATGCATGGATCTCTGCCTACAGTCGTGACGAGGGATGGATTGATATGGATCCCACAAACAATGTTGCCCCAACGGATGGCCATGTCACTCTCGCCTGGGGCAGGGACTATGGTGACGTCAGCCCTTTGCGGGGTCTGATCTTGGGCGGGGGGCGAAACGCCCTTAAAGTCGAGGTTGATATTGAACCGGTTGATGTCTGACCAAGTCATGATCGCTTTTCATGTTTGGTAAAAAAACCGATTTTTGTTCTTTTACAACAGGTTCTCGATTGGAACCGTAAAGACAACGTAGGATGACAGGCGACGATACGGCAATCTGATCGCAACCGGAGCCCGAACACTCAGCACGGCTTACATCAGCCATAGAATGGCGAGCAATCACAACGAATCTACGAGAGGTACTGTGCAGCGTGACTATGTAATCGACGTAAACCCGATTTTGACGGATGCTAAATATCCCACCGTAACATTCGTCACTACTGACGCAACTACGGCGGAAACAATCACCGTCGGTGGCGGAAAGATTACGGTGCGTGCCCTTCGTTACTCCTTGAGACTTGAAAAACTGCTTCGCACAGACCAACTAGCGCAGATCGAGCAGCATCTTGACCAAAGAATTCCGTTCACGATCTTCCTCACAATCGAGGAAGAAAAAATGAAGGAAGCTAGACTCATAGACTAAATCGGTTCTCCGTGTGTGCGGGGTGACCAATCGGCTGCTTAACTCGGTCATTCAGTCGGTCTGCTCGTCTAATAGATGTCACCGGCAACTCCCGACTAACCATTTTAGAATTAGTAAATTTCACCTACGACAATGTCAATTGTCAGGGGTAAAATCATTTCATGACCAACGAGCTCATTTTGGCCGATCTTGAACCGAAAGGCAGGGAAGGGGAGCCTCTCGCACTGACCCCGGCCCAGGCTTTGCTGCGAAAGATGGTGCTCGACTCGGTCTCCTCGCCTCATAGCCGACGGAACTACGCCAAGGCTTTGGACGATCTCTTCCGATTCTGTGCCAGCCGACCTCTCTCCCGGGAGCTGCTCATGGAGTGGCGCTCGACGCTCGAATCTTTGTCCCCCTCTACTATTAACGTCCGGTTGTCGGCGGTCCGGAAGATGGTTGGCGAAGCTCGCCGGGCGGGAATGATCGGTCAGGAGGAGGCGGCGAGCCTGACCGACATCCCAAACATCCGACAGAAGGGAACTCGGCTGGGAAACTGGTTGACTCGGGAGCAGGCCAAGGATCTGCTAACCGTCCCCGACCGCTCGACCCTGAAAGGGAAGCGGGACTATGTGATCCTGGCCCTTCTGGTCGGTTGTGCTCTCAGAAGAAACGAACTGGCTGAGCTCGATGTCGCGCGAGCGCCGCTCCCCCAATGCTCATAAGATGCAAAGCCGCAATCTACCTGAGATTCATTGGCTTCATGAACTGAAGAGGATCGGGGGTGGGGATACGCGGAAGCATGTCCTTGCGGGTGGCGGTGTTGTAGACGAACCATGCTTCAACAGCTGACCCTTGCATGACATCGCCGGGCTGGACGCGATCATAAAGATCCATGTTGGAGCGATGGGTGCGTGTTGCATACTGCATGAATCCGAAACCGGGCACACCGATCCACAAGAAGCTGGTGTGGTCAGTTCGCGCGTGGGCGCGGCAGTAGATCCTGTAACGGCGGTGATCTCGAGGTCACGGATGGGGCCAATCCAGGAGGAGAAGATCGCGGCGTGACCGGAACAATTATTTGGGAGCGCTGAACGAGACGGAAGCGTAAACTGGCAACGTTCCCGGGCAATGTGGTTCTGCCTGTAGTGATGGAAGGATGATTGCTGCGAGAGTTACGGAAGCGAGCCGCTGGCAGATAGACGTTGGAAAACACCTCAGCCGGGGTGGCTGAGTGCACTCTCCGCCCGTGGCCCTGCATGGTCATGACGGGGTCGTGATCATTCCCCTGAATGGGGGTGATGAATTCGTGATTGAGCACAAGCCTTTTGTTTTCACTTTCGCGGATGTGGAGGTTCGAGAGCGCGAGTTCTGCATCGTCAAGGCTGGAGAAGTGTTACCGGTCGAGCCGAGGGCCTTTCGAGTCCTCATTTTTCTCCTTCGGAATCCGCATCGGCTCATTACCAAGGACGAGCTGATCGATGCGGTCTGGAACAACTGTGCTGTTTCCGAAAACTCGCTGACGCGGGCCATTTTTCTGTTGCGACGTCTGCTTGGAGATGACATCCACGAGCCACGCTACATCGCCACGGTACCTACCGTCGGCTATCGCTTCCTCTGTAATGTGGAGGCAACGGAAGATGGCATCGGCAGTCTGGATATGGCTGAAATGCGCGACCAGGAGATTCACGACAGCCCACATGCTCCACAAATTGAACCTGCCGTCGTAGAGGCAAAGGGGCTTCGGTCCGTGATCCGCTGGCTTGCGCCGGTTCTGTTGATTGGCATCCCCGCGTTCTTCTACTTTCGACACATCTCGCGATCTCCGGCTTTCTATTCGTCCGTCCCGCTTACGAGCTATATAGGCTCGGAGATTTGTCCTTCGTTTGCGCCAGACGGGGACCGGGTTGCGTTTGCCTGGAATGGGGAGAAGCAGGACAACTTCGATATCTATGTAAAGCAGATCGGAGAGGGAGCACTCCTTCGGCTCACCAGCGATCCCAAACCGGATCTTAGTCCGGCTTGGTCACCTGATGGTCGAACGATCGCCTTCCTGCGCTTGGATTCTGATGAGAAGGGCGAAATTTTATTGATTCCGTCCGTTGCTGCGGGTCCGGCAAGAACGCTGGCGGCAGTTACCGCCCCACTAACGCTCTTTCCTCACTCCAAATTTATTGCGTGGTCGCCGGATGGTAAGTCGCTGGTGGTTTCAGACGCCCCTTCCTACGGTGGCGTGATCAGTCTGTTTCTTTTGTCGGTCGAAACAGGCGAAAAGCGAAGAATCACTTTTCCACCGAACGAGTACGATGACGTGGATCCAGCCCTCTCTCTGGATAGGAGGCATCTGGCTTTTGTTCGTTATACGGGTGGAGGAGGAGTCTCGAGTGATCTTTACGTCCTCAACCTTTCTCCAGATCTTCAGCCTGAGGGCTCTCCCGAACGGATTACGTTCTACAACCGCCATCTTGCGAGTCCGGTTTGGAGTTCAGATGGCCGATCAATCCTGTTTACTCGAAGCGAGCTGGCCGGCAATCACAGTATCTGGCGGATCAATCTTGTCGGTTCACAGAAAAGCGAACCCTTGCCGCTTTCGGTTGACAGCAGTACTGCTCTGGACCTTGCCCGGCGCGGCAACCGGCTTGTGTACACGCGCGTAATTTCCAATATTACTGTCCTGTCCGCCGATTTGCCGCCTCCCAAATCGAGGTCTGGCTGGAGTAGTAATCCAAAGCCGTGGCTGAGCTCCACCCTGGGCACGCTGGGAGCATCGAATCCTCAGTTTTCTCCCAATGGCCAGCAGGTGGCATTTCAATCCGACATCTCCGGGACAGGTGAAATCTGGGCATCCGACCGTGATGGTTCCCATGTTCGACAGCTTACGCATATGGGAGCGATCGTCAGTGGCTTCCCGCGCTGGTCGCCGGACGGGAAGAACATTGTCTTTCACTCGCGACCGAAGGGCCTTGCGAGCCTGTACGTGATCAGTTCTGAAGGCGGTGCCGCTCGTCGTCTGGATACCGGACAAGTGGATGATGTTGGACCCAGTTGGTCGCACGACGGCAAATGGATTTACTTCACATCACGCGAAACTGGAGACGCCCAAGTCTGGAAGATGCCAGCCAGCGGCGGCCCGAGGATACAGGTTACAAAGCGAGGAGGATATGTGCCGCTTGAGTCGGACGATGGTCAATATCTCTACTACGTCACCTCTCAAAATGTGTTGTGCAGATTGCCCCTGGCCGGCGGCGAGGAGACGCAGGTGTTGTCGGACCTGGCACCGTTGGGGTCCTCCTACGCTCTTGGGAAGCGGGGAATTTATTTCCTAAGGTCTGTCGGAAAGGGAAGCGGACAGGAACTTGCTTTTTTGCGCTTCGCCAATCACCAGATCTCGTCGATTGTCGCTATTCCTCGGCAGGTGACTTTTGGGCTGGCGCTTTCGCCGGATGAGCGGTTGGTTCTGTACAGCCAGTGGGACCAGGTCAGCAGTGATTTGATGCTGGTGGAGAACTTTCGTTGAGGGGTGGGCTCATACGAGCTTGCCCGATGGAAAATGGATCGCTTCGACCACCACCGCGAGGCGCGCGGCCAAATCTACTTGATCGACTCTGAGGGCCAGAACATGCACATGGTCGCAGCGGCCAACTACGAAGACACATCACGACGGCTTCGCAGCGTTTGAATAGTATGGCGGAAAGACACTCTATTCCAAATTCGAGGAAGGAGGCATCTGGAACATGGTAGTAGGCGGAGGCGAGCAACGGCGGTTGACTAACGCGCTCCATAAGTATGCTAATGGGCGGATCTCCGACAGTTGACTTTGCCTCGACCCCTTAAAGCATTCTGCCTACCACGGCTCAAAGACGACAAAGCGGTCGGCATGGCTTATATAGATGCTCCGGAAGAGTCCAGTCGGAAGCAGACCATCTACCTCAACATTGCGCGTATCCTTCTGGGAACCAGCCAACATTATGAAGGATATTTGATGGAGGCTAAGTCTACCGATCTGCAAAGTCTGAGGTGACAAAACGGAGAATGCGCGCTCCGTTCCATCTCCGCTAAGCCCACGTATGACACGGCTCCCAATCAAGCCACGAGCCAAATATTTGGATGGTTCGAATAGTAAGGGTAGGGTCGCGCCGGAATCGAGCCCCAGCAGTAGCGGCCTCTGGGCACCTGATAGATGAACGGCGATGGTGAGCAGCCTGCTCGGCGTTGCCTGGTTTTTAGTTGGAGGTGGTGTTACTAGCGCAATACGCTCTCCTCTCAGCTTGGGCCTTATTACGTTTTCGTCGTCGAAGCAGAGCACACCATGTTGGTAGTCAATGAGTACATCGAGATGCTTAAGGAAACCTCCGCCGAGAATTCCGCGAATGTGGAGATCAGCTTTCTGGAGTTTCCCAAGGTTCTGTACGACAACGACAAGGTCTCTTATTGCTTGCGAGCCAATACTGAGCGAATCCAATTGGGAAAGTGGGGCGCTCATCTGGAATCCGACACCTATGACCTGGATCTCGCCCTGACTCTCCAGTTGAAGTGCGTGTGCCAGTGATGGATCGACGATTGTGGCCTGAGTGCCTGTATCCACCAGAAAGTCATACGGGCCGGCGTGGTTGATCATTACCGGCACAATGATTTGGGAGCGGTTGATAGTCCGTAAGCGTAAACCGGCAACATTTCCCGGGCAACGTGGTTCTGCTGTAAGCGTCGCCAAGGTTGTTGAAGCAAGAGTCAGGGATGCGAGCCATTTGAAGAGCGTCAACGGAGATCACCTCAGCCGGATAGGCTGGGTAAACTCTGCGACCGGGATTCTGCATGGTCATGATGAGGCCTTGATCATTTCCTGAAACGGTGTGATGAATTTATGACGGAACATAAGTCTTTTGTTTAGATTTGTCGCTATGGAAGTTCGAGAACGCGAGCTCTGTTATGGCTGGCAAGGTGCCGCCAGTCGAGTCGAAGGCCGGGGGGCCCGCTCTTTCTCGCTACGCAACACCCACCGTCTGATCACGAGAGACGAACTTCTATATAGAGTTTGGAGTTAATCCTCATTATCCGAGAATCGCGAACTGTCCGAGCCGACCGTTCCTAGACAGAAAGAAGGATTGCTCCCGGTTGGTCGGCAAATTGGACGTACTCTCCCGAATCCAAACCGGACATTGTCCCTGATCAAACCGCAACCGTGGCACCACACGCCTTCGGCGTAGACGATCACTAGGTGGCAGCATAGCGCTGCACTGGCTGGCGGAATTGATTGTATTCAGGGTTTAGAGCTACGGTACGCCCATCTTGACCAGCGCTTCGATCATCTTTTGTTCCACTACTGTCTGTCTCGTAGGACCCACGGTGAATAATACTTTCCCGTAATCTTGACCGAACTATGTGAAAGCATCTGCGATCGATCTTCCATACTGTTTCCGTTCAACGGCAACTTGCCAAGCATAGGCGACTGGACCGATGAATGAGTGGCTTGGGCATGTTATCGCCAATTGATCAAACCTGGATTTAATCGACTTCGCCAACAGTTCATGCGATCGCGGCGTTCCAATCACCACCCCGACGGTCTACCACGGCTCAAAGACAGCAAAGTGATGGGTGTGGCAGATGAAAACGCACCGGAAGATCCCCAACATCAGGAGACCATCGTAGGCGGATGCGCCGTAGGCTCCTTCTGAGGAGTCTGCGTATGTGAAAAAGGATACCCTGGGGAATTCACGTGAGCCGATCTGCAAATCCTGAAGCGGTATGGTCGAAACTGGGCGTTGTGCTCTATCGAAACCACCACCGAGCAACGAGGTCCTTGCTAATAATTCCAGTGGCATATATCGAGCGGTGTAGAACAGGAAAGAGACGTTCGTGCCGGAGTCGAGTTTTAGTCGAACGGGCCGCGTCCCATCGGATAGACCAGCCATGATGATGAGCGAGCTGAGCGCCGGCATGCCGTTAGTCGTCCGAGCCGGCGCCATCAGTGCGATATGCGGTCCTTTGACGTCGGCGGCCATGGCGGATGAGTCGTCGAGACAGAGCAGGTTGCGAGCATTGTCGATCAACATATCGAATTTGCCGAGAAAGTCCTCGCCGAGGACACCGCGAAAAAGATGAAGATCGACGGCATGGGAATTCTGGAAGTCAAACACGAGTACCTTTTGATTGGCGACGGCATGGGAGCCAACTTCGAGCAGATCGAGTTGCGCGAAAGGAGCGGACGCAAGAAATCCGACTCCTGCTATCCCGGCCGAGCCCTGAGTATTCAGGTGGAGGTCGGCAGCCAAGGCGGGATCGATCATCGTCATCTGGGTGCCCGTGTCCAACAGAAAGTGGTAGGGGCCGGAATGGTTAACAGATACCTCCACGATCATCTGGTAGCGGTTTATAAGACGGAGGGGTACACTTGCGACATTTCCAGGGCAATAAGGTTCTGCGGGAAGCGCTGGGACGATGGTTGCGGCAAGAACGAAGGAAGCGAACCATTTGAAGGCTGACATTTTGAGCTCCTCAGCCGGTCTGGCTGGAGAGACTCTGGGCGCATAACTCTACTTGGTCTTGATGGGCTGCTTATCAGTTTCTCGACCCAGGTCAAGAATTTCTTAGGGTCGGATGATGGATTTATGATGGAGAATAAGTCCTTTGTTTTCCGCTTCTCCGACATTGAGGTTCGCGAGCGTGAGTTCTCGCTCCTCAAGGCGGGCAAGGTGTTGGCGGTCGAGCCGAAGGCGTTTCGCGTCCTCCTACTCTTGCTGCGGACCCCCCAAAAGGTGATCTTGAAGGAAGAACTGCTGAATTCCGTATGGGGCGATACTGCCGTTACGGAGGGTTCCCTTACGCGTAGCATCTGGCTGCTGCGCCGCCTGCTAGGCGACGACGTCAACGAGCCGCGTTTCATCGAAACCGTGGCCACGGTCGGATACCGGCTGGTGTGCAAGGTTGAGGTTTCTGAAATCGCCATGGGAGATCTGCAAGCGACCGACAAAGAGATTGGTCTGACCGAGGCTGATTTCGTCGAGACATCTGTGCAAAGTGTGCGAGATTTGCCGAGAGAGGTGAATTGGATCCCCGCAGAAGTGAACCTCACAAAGGCGCCTGAATCGGCGCCGCGCCGCCGAGAAAGATTTGCGTGGGGAGTGGCGGCTCTGTGTATGGCCCTGTTGGCCTGGTTCGGAGTTGGCTATTGGCGCAGCAAACAGCCGGCGGAGAGCCGCCATCTTCGTCTTTCCTTACTTCCGCCGCCCTCTACTTCATTCGTCCCCCACAATTTCACTATCTCGCCTGACGGCCGGCGGCTCGCCTTCGTGGCTGTCGCACAGGATGGGGCCACCGCCTTGTGGATCCGGTCCCTGGCCGCTGGAGGTGCGCAGCAATTGACTGGTACCGAAGGCGCCACGTTGCCATTCTGGTCCCCGGATAGTCGTCAGGTGGGCTTCTTCCAGGCTTCGAAGCTGAAGATTGTTGATCCCGGCAGCGGTGCCGTCAAGGTCCTGTGCGACGCACCCGATGGCTTTGGAGGGGCATGGAACGATCGAGGCACGATCCTCTTCGCTTTCGCTGGATTTAATGAGCCCAGCTACATCGGCTCCCACTCGATACTCAAGGTATCGGCCTCGGGTGGCGAACCGCAGTTCGCCACGAAGGGCAACGCGCCGAACGCCCCGGTACTTTGGCCGTCCGCTCTTCCGGATGGAGACCACTTTCTATATTTTCTTCGCGGGAGCTCGAAGCCCGCTCAGACGCAGGGGATCTATGTCGGATCTCTCAGTACGCAGGAGAGCAAATTGATCTCTTCCGAGATCATCGGCAATACTCAGTTCGCGTCCTCGCGCCTCTACTACGTCCGCGATAGCAGCCTCATGGCACAGCCGTTCGATCTCAAACGGTTGCAGCTTACGGGCCGGCCAGAGGTTGTCGAGCGACAAGAACTGGAAGAGGCTCCGGCCTTTTCCCGTACCGGATTCTCGGTTTCGGACAACGGTGTGGTCATCTTCCAGTCGGCAATTGAAAGCCTCTCCCGGCTCGCATGGTTTGACCGTTCCGGTAAAGAAATAGAGGAACTACCCAGAACCGGCTATCGCGATCCTTCTCTCTCCCGCGATGGCGCTCTGCTCGCAGTCTCCTCCGACGAGGAACACAACGGCAAGCGATTTATCCATATTTATGATTTCGCCAGAGGTACAAGTACCCGTGTCTCCGAGGGAGGGAAAGATAGTTTGCCGGTTTTCTCCCCTGACGGCAAAAGGGTGGCTTATGCAGCCAATCATGACAGAACTTCTAAGTACATCGAAGTCGCCCCTACCGATGGTTCCGGCAAATCGGAGCGAGTGGTTACGTCCTATCGTCTGGCTCTCAACGATTGGTCGGCCGACGGGCGTTTTCTCGTGTACATGAATTTTCAGAACAGTATTGCGCCGGAGCTGGAGGTCCTTGACCTCAAGAACCATTCGCAGACAACCTACGCACCGGGTGCGGAAGCACAATTTTCTCCCGATGGGAAGTGGATCGCCTTCTCTGGATTTGGGTCGTCGGTCTCTGGAGACCCTGAAGTGTATGTAAGTCGTTTCCCCGGCCCCGGCCGACGAATCCAGATATCCAATCATGGCGGCCTACAAGCGCGCTGGCGCGCGGATGGAAAGGAACTCTTCTATATCGCTATGGACAAAAAGCTTATGGCAGTGACAATCGACACCTCGCATGACGAGCCGGTGGCAGGCGTTCCCCACGTCCTCTTCCAGACGCGAATCATCGGACCGCGTCTCGTACTGTTCCAATATGCCGTCTCCCCCGATGGCAGCCGCTTCCTGATCAACTCGACGCCATCTGCCGGAGCCACTCCCCTGACGGTGCTGATGAACTGACCTGCAATGAGGCCCACTTGATTTCCGCCGTTCGACTAAGGCTTGTCTCCCCCGTATAGCAGACTTCCGATAACGCCGTTTTCAAGAAACTACTTGTCCGATAAGCCGACTTTTCGACAACTTGAATTCCTCCGGATCGGCGCGGACTCATACGGAATCCTTCGGCTACAACGGTTGCTCTTTATCGCTTTGTTGGACTTTTTTGTGCGCGTCTGAGTTTTGCTTTGGATGACTTGTGGCTCGGCTGCATTCCCGTAGAGATCTCGCGCAACGCATGGGTCAGGTCTTGAGCAGAAAGCGCGTGCTCCGGATCGACTAAAAACTGAGCAATGAGGCCAGACAGGAGGGCGTGGTAGAAGCCTCCGGCAGTTCGCGCCGTTTGGTCATCGATCTCGCTCTCCTCTTTGTTCAGGAACAGGGATGCTAACCCTATACGCGCCTGCTGGAGACTATCTCCCAGGACGCGACGAATCTCCGGCAGATGATCCATCTGCGCAAAAAGCTCGAAGTTCGCCGCCCAGAGTGGACGATGCGCTTGGAAAGTCTCGATGAGTCGCACCCATATCGTCTCGAACCTCTCTATCGGGTCCGCGTCGGCACGAACAGCTGACTGCAGCGCCTGGCGAAACTCCTGCTCCCAATCTGCGATTGCGAGCACCAGAGCCTCGGTCAACAGAGCCTCTTTGGAGTCGAAGTGATAACCGATGGCGGCAAGGCTGACCCCTGCAGCTGCTGTGATATCGCGAGCAGTCGTGCGCGCATAGCCCTTCTCGATCAGGCAGCGCTTTGCCCCCAGCAGCAGAGACTCTCGGTTCCCCATACGGCTCAGTGTATCGAAATATTAGACATACGTCCTACACGGACGTATAGTACAAATGTCTAATACATATGTTCTATATAGACCGCGAACCGCGGACGAGGTTTGTAAAACAGCATGAAGAACCGAAACATCCTGATCTCAGGAGCGAGCGTCGCCGGACCCGCTCTTGCCTTCTGGCTGAGCCGCTATGGCTTTCGTCCGGTGATCATCGAGCGCGCACCCGCGGTGCGGCCCGGGGGCTATGCAGTGGACTTCCGGGGCGCGTCGATCCAGGTACTGGAACGCATGGGCATACTGGCTGAGGTTCAGAGAATGCAGACCCGCACCGGTGCAATCACGATTGTGGACAGCGCCAATAAGAAGGTTGCAAGTATGCCCGACGGCTTCACGAGTGGAGAGCTGGAGATCATGCGCGGCGATCTTGCTGGGATACTCCACCAGGCCACACGTCATGAGGCTGAATACATCTTTGATGACTCCATCACGCATCTTTCGCAAGGAGAGGCAGGCGTAGAGGTGCACTTCAGCCGCAATGGGCCACGCACCTTCGATTTAGTGGTCGGTGCGGATGGATTGCACTCCAATGTGCGGAGCCTCGCCTTTGGAGAAGAGTCACAGTTTGTCCACCATCTCGGGTACTACGTGTCGATTTTCACCATACCCAACTACATGAACCTCGACCAGAGCGGACTTTATTACGGAACGTTGGGCAAGAAGGTCGGCATCTTCAGCGCAAGAGAAAACCGTGAGGCCAAGGCATCCTTCTTCTTTGACTCCCCTCTGCTGGAATACGGGCGACGCAATATCAGTGAGCAGAAGAACATCCTGCGCGATAGATTCGCCGGAGAGGTTTGGGAGGTGCCACGCCTCTTGAAGATGATGGACGACGCTCCGGACTTTTACTTCGACTCCGTCAGCCAGATCAAAATGGACAAATGGTCGACAGGGCGCACCGTCCTCCTCGGAGATGCAGCCCACTGCGCCTCACCTCTGTCCGGCATGGGCACTGGAATGGCTGTAGTGGGAGCCTGCATTCTTGCGGGCGAGTTGAAGGAGGCTGCTGGCGATCATACCGTCGCTTTCGCCCGCTATGAAGCTCTGATGAGGGAGTATGTGACGCGGTGTCAGAAGATGGCTGATGGCGCTGACTGGTTTGTGCCACGCACCCGCTGGAAGCAATGGCTCAGCACTCAAATGTGGCGCCTCTTGCCTCACACGCCGTGGAAGAACATGATGATTGAGGTTCCCTTGAAAGTGGCGAACTCCATCAGACTGAAGAATTACTCAAGATGAATGCGAAGTATGTGCATACTGCCACGGTCCCCTCTCACTTTGATAAGCAAACGAAAAGCATTCATAGGGGTGTATAACCGGCTATCCGGAAAGGTGAAACTGTAGCGCCTGCAAAGTCGACTTTCCGCCAACTTCGGGATATCCGAGAAACGTCGAACTTGCCTAAATCCCCGTTTTCAGGAAACTACGAGACGCCGCGATATGGGCAGCGTTGTCCGGCAAGCTGAATGTCTCCGTAAGAGATAGATCATCTAGGCCGTTAGAAGATCAACCGGAAGCCTAATTGAACCGAGCGCGGTCCACCTTGCTGATAGATTGCTCCGCTTCCGCCAAAGCTCTGATTCAGCATCCGTGTCGCCTGTCCGAACAGATCGGTAACCGTAGGGTCGATATGGCCGTAATTTGGATGGTTGAGTATGTTGAATGCCTCACCCTTAAGCTGAATCGTTATCTTATCGTTTATTGGCTGGAATTGCGTATGTACATACCGAAGTCCAGTGAGAGGGCGAGTATCTCGAGCAGGATCGAAGAATCAAAAAATCGCTGTTAAATGCACGTTCACTCTGCTATTCTGGGCTCGTTATGGGGAGATGAAACGACGAATTCCTGACTCTGCCGCTCTTTACTGAGGACGAGCAGCCGCTCTCCGAAGAGGTTCAGTGTGAGCTTGTCGTCGAAGGCGTTGAGGAGCAATTTGAGTATGATGTCCGACGGCCTCTCCAGTGCTTCACCATCAAAATGCCGCTTCCGCTCTATCTCGAATTCAAGCGGGACGTTCGGCATCTCCAGGCGATAGCCGATCCTGCCGACAAGACGCGATACACCATGACAGCGTTTGTTGACAGCACTGTGAAGAAGGTCATATTGCCGAGCCTAAAGAAACTACAGCGCGAACTACTGCTCAAGGCAGCAAGCTGAAACCTGCTTTCATTGGGAGTTTGATAGGCAGCGCTGCTGCCAATGACTCCGAAGATAGGAGCCCGTTCGTGAACGAACTCATCGGAATTAAACAATGGCTTCGTTGGAACGGGCCTATCCACGCGCCCACCACTGGTCAGTTTGTTATCGTGTGCGCGGTTCGAGATTATCTTGTTGCAGGGTTCAGCAATATGGAACTAGGTCTGACTTCATCAGTGCGATTCACTTGTACTTAGAATGTACGGCTGATCGCTTCTGCCATCATGATCGTTGTGACGTTCGTCGGCGCTGAAACGATATCCGGCATGATCGAAGCGTCTATGACATGGAGGCCATCCACGCCTTTGACGGCACCATGCGAATCGACGACTGCATGAGGATTGCCATCGCCTCCCATCGGTACTGTCGATGTGGGATGAGCGTAACCGTCTACTTGTTCAATGATAGCTTTCTCGAGCGCTGCTTCATCTTCATCACTGATGTTATTCCCGGGGGTCATTTCAAACTCGATCACGTCGCTGAAAGGTGCCGTCCGTCCAATCTGTCGCGATAGCCGAACTGCTTCCTTAATTCTGCGAAGGTCACTAGGATCCTCGAAGAAGTTGTAGCGAATGATGGGCATGGCACGAGGATCGCGGCTCGCCAATCGGACGGAACCCAAGGAATTGGGAAGCGTAACTGCGCAGGCAAGAACAATGGCACCGCCAGTCGGGCTCTGCGCTGGATCGAAGATGTGCGTGCCGGAAATGTGCAGGTCGAGTTCGTCTGGGCCCGCTTCGCTGGATTTCGTCCAGATGATCGCTCCAGCGGAGGGAGTCATCGAATTTGCGTCTCGATTCAGCGCATAGGTGTTGTAAGAGAAAGGATGTTCCTTCAACCGATCCCCCACTGGAGCGTCTACAAGAACGGAGATGCCTAGTTCTCTGAGATGCGATGAAGGCCCTATGCCAGATCGCATTAGGATAGCAGGACTACCGAATGCGCCAGCGCACAAGATCACTTGATCGCCGGCGATCCTGTCGCCGTTCACCAAAG
>NZ_JBZYWL010000020.1:0-24571 GCF_059115365.1 Edaphobacter sp. FHG110511_03
TCGAGCATAGGAATTCGCATCGAAGTCGGAAGTAGTATCCGCGCGCCATTTCGATAGAGTCTTCCTCAATCTTGATTTCGAGATGACACTTCAACAGATCGAGAAGGACATCGTCTCAAGGCGCGTTTCTCTACCGAGGTCAGCCGAATCGGACCAAGTAGATTCGTGGTGATAGTGGAAGTTAGCAAGTTTTCATCGATGGTGCCCTCCGCATCATCAAACTGCATGATGCTAGCGTTGTTGAAGACGACGTTCAGGTCTGGATACCGCTCGATGAGTGTCTGCGAACGGACGCTGTGCTGGATGCGCTCTCGAGTTCCAGGGATCCCATTGCTGGATTGGCCGTAGTCACCTCCAGAAGGCTTTGCCGCCGGCCAGAGATGATGACCTTGCTACCGAGATTATGAAGAGACTCCGCAATACCGCGCCCGATGCCTGATCCCCCGCCTGTGATGAAGACCGTATTGCCTGTCAGTTTCATTGTTCTATTCCTTATGTCCGCTCATGTTGGGGCCGAAGCCAATTGTTCTATAGAATGCAAGACCCATCTCTTGAAGCTGAGTTACTTCATAGCAGCCTCTGTTGAGAAGGTACTTCTCTGCACCGGGCTACGTGAATGCCGGACACTTCCAGAAACACGCCTAATCCGTCCATGAAATACTGAGGTAGATATGAAGCAACGTACCCATTCCGCGAAGCTGTCAGAGCTCGCAACCTATCTGCATCGGCATACCGAAGCGGACGCTGGAGCAAACTTGATGACCACTCCGATCGAGGGTCTATCCATTCGTCGTTCCAACCCGATGAAGCAACCCATGCAGTGCTTGATTAAGCCAGCCCTCTGCATGACGGTTCAGGGAAGCAAGGTCGCGACCTTCGGCACGAAGCGCTACGACTTCAGCGCCGGCGAGGCCCTGGTGGTGACAATCGATATGCCGACCCGCGGCACGGCATTTGCCGCGAGCAGTACCCAACCTTACCTGGGGCTTGTGTTTGAGCTTGATTTGGAAATGTTGCAAACTGTGGCGGACGACATTCAGTTGGAACAGAAGGCTGGAAAAAAGGATACGGCGTGCGTTGCGTTCGTTCTGGAGATGAATGACCAGCTGGTCGATTGTGCTCTGCGCGCGGTCCAACTCCTAGAGGTTCAACACAGGCCCAAGGCCATCAAGGCTCTGTATCCAGCAATCATGCGCGAGCTATGCTACTGGCTGCTGAACAGTCCCCGCGGGGCGCAGGCGCTATTGCTGGACAGGGGACACGATCGCAACCTCATGCAGACGATTCATCTGCTCCGCGATCGCTTTCGCGAATCCCTCCGGATCGAAGATCTCGCCCGAGCCGCAAACATGAGCCCGACTACCTTCTTTCGGCAGTTCAAAGCTGTTACGTCCATGGCTCCGCTTCAGTATCAGAAGCAGCTTCGGCTTTTGGAAGCACGGCGGATGATGATATTCGGTGACGCGAATGTTGAAACAGCCGCTTTTGACGTGGGATACGCAAGCCTGTCCCAGTTCAGCCGTGAGTACTCCCGCGCATTCGGAAACTCACCTCGGCGGGATGCCTTAACTTTTCGGACGGCCCAGGGGTCCCTTCAGAAAACGGACCATATCGTACGTTAGGGCTGCCGAAGCGGCCTGAACTTGTTCTTGCGGAGTCTTGCGGTGTCGCCGGTGAGATTGATGTGTTCCCATCCGAGCGGTGAGAGATGCTTTCGCAGCGCTGGATCGAAGGCGTGACCGTTGTTGTGTAGAGCGTTGGTGGCTCGTTCGAGGTAGACGGTATTCCACAACGCGATGGCGGCGGTGGCCAAGGTGAGCCCGCTGGCGCGATATTGCTGCTGCTCGAAGCTGCGATCGCCGATCTCGCCGAGACGATAGAAGAACACAGTCCGGGCGAGCGCGTTTCGAGCTTCACCTTTGTTCAGGCCAGTATGCACTCGCCTACGCAGGTCAACGCTTTGCAGCCAGTCTAGGATGAACAGTGTGCGCTCGATGCGACCAAGCTCGCGGAGCGCAACGGCGAGCCCGTTCCGACGTGGATAGCTGCCGAGCTTGCGCAGCATCAGCGAAGCGGTGACCGTGCCCTGTTTGATCGAAGTGGCCAGACGCAGGATTTCATCCCAGTGGGCACGAATGCTCTTGAATTGGAGAGTGCCGCCGATCATGGGTTTCAGGGCGGTGTATGCCGGCGTTCTCTTTGGCACGTAGGGTCTTGTCTCTCCCAAATCGCGGAGCCGCGGCGCAAAGCGAAAACCCAGCATATGCATGAGCGCGAAGACGTGATTGGTAGAGCCTGCAGTGTCGGTGTAGTGTTCCTCGATGCGCAGGTCCGACTCATGGTAGAGCAGGCCATCGAGCACATAGGTAGCATCACGGACGCCCACGTTGATGGCCTTCGCGTGGTACGGCGCGAACTGATCGGAGAGGTGAGTGTAGAACGTCCGTCCCGGCTCAGCGCCATACTGCTGTCCGTCGGACGATGAGGTTGTGCCGTCGCCCCAGTGTTCGGCAAATGGATGACGGGACTGGGCGTTGACCAGCTCGGCCAGAGCCTTCGAATAAGTCTCGTCGCGGAAGTGCCAGGCCTGTAGCCAGGACAGTCGCGCGTAGGTCATGCCTGGGCACGACTCGGCCATTCTGCTCAGCCCGAGGTTGATCGCATCAGCCAGGATCGCGGTCAACAGCAGAGATTTGTATTTGGCAGGCTCGCCGCTCTTGAGATGGGTGAAGTGACGCGTGAAGCCGGTCCACGCATCGACCTCCAAAAGCAGTTCCGTGATCTTGACGTGCGGCAGCATCATCGCCGTTTGATCGATCATCTGCTGCGCTGCTTCTGGAACTGCCGCATCGAGTGGCGTGATCTTCAGTCCTGCATCAGTGATGCTGGCATCGGGCAACTGATTCGCGGATGCCAGGATGTTGACCGTCTCAAGCTGTTGCTCAAGCAAGGAGAGTCGTTCGTGCAGGTACTCCTCGCAGCCGGTAGCGACAGAAAGGCTTGCCGGCAGTCTTGAGGGTGGTGAACTTTGCGGTCGGGATACGTTTGCGGCGGCTTTGCTTGAGACGGTAGCTGTCGCCGTTCATATCGAGGATGTGGGCATGATGGATGAGGCGGTCAGCAGGGCGCCGATGAGTCGTTCCGATCCGCGCACTTCGGTCCATTCGGCGAAAGGCAGGTTGCTGGTCACCAGCGTCGAGCGGCCGTTGTTCAAGCTCATTTTCCTTGAAAGAGAACGGCAGCGAAGGCTCGCGCTATGAGCAAAGCGTGTGCTCTCCCGAGCAGATTCTCAAATCTGTAAATGACGATGCCGAGGGAATAAAACCGATCGCTCGATTGTTGTTTCTAGTGTGTCTGAAATAGAGGTTCGTCTGAGCCGGAAGACACGCGATCTCGTTTTAAAGGTAGGTGCCGGAAGTGTCAGTCAAACAACAATTCGCGACGTTAGCTGTGCATGCAGGGCAGAAGGTGGACCCAGCCACCGGATCGCGGGCCGTCCCTATATACCAAACCACATCGTATGTTTTCAACGATGCAGATCATGCCGCGCGTCTGTTTGCACTGCAAGAGGTCGGCAATATCTATACGCGGCTCATGAACCCGACTACCGATGTATTCGAACAGCGCTTGGCGGCGCTGGAAGGTGGTGCAGCGGCATTAGCGACGTCCTCCGGCCAAGCTGCTGAGACCTTGACAATTCTTACTCTGGCTGGCGCGGGCGATGAGATTGTCTCCACCACTTCGCTCTACGGCGGCACATATAACCTCTTTCACTACACGTTGCCGAGACTCGGTATCAAGGTACGTTTTGTGGATGCCGACGACTTTGATGACATTCGCTCCGCCATCAATCTGAAGACTCGTGCGCTCTACACCGAAACGATCGGCAATCCAAAGCTCGATGTTGCCGACATTGAAGTGTTGGCGGCTATCGCTCACGAGAATGGCATTCCATTAGTGATCGACAATACGTCGGCTTCACCTGCTCTGGTTCGGCCTATTGAATGGGGAGCGGACATAGTTATCGAATCGGCAACGAAGTTCATCGGCGGACATGGAACATCCATCGGCGGCATCATTATTGACGGCGGCAACTTTGATTGGAAGGCATCGGGTCGCTTTTCTCACTTTGTCGAACCGGATCCCTCCTATCACGGGATCTCCTTCGTCGATGCCTTCGGCCCGCTGGCCTTTATCATCAAAGCGCGCGTGCAGGGTATGCGTGACACAGGTGGCGCAATCTCACCGTTCAATTCATTTCAATTGTTACTCGGAACGGAGACTCTTCACCTACGCATGGAGCGCCATTCGCAGAACGCGCTGGCCGTGGCGGAGCATCTGGATCGGCATCCTAGCGTAGCCTGGGTGAACTATCCGGGATTAGCTTCGAGTGCCTATCACGAGCGCGCCCAGAAGTATTTGCCCAGCGGCCAGAGCGCGTTGGTCACATTTGGAGTGAAAGGCGGCTTTGAAGCAGCCAAGACGCTTATCAACTCGCTCAAGCTCTTTTCATTGGTTGCGAATATTGGCGATACCAAGTCACTGGTCATTCATCCGGCCTCTACCACACATCAGCAGCTCACCGAAGAAGAGCAGAGCGCCACCGGTGTCACTCCGGAACTAGTGCGGCTTTCGGTTGGGATTGAAGATATCCGCGACATCCTTGCGGATATCGATCAAGCCCTTCTGACGGCAAACGGCAGCAACCCAAGATGATAGGTCCTCACCGCCCCATACTTGCCGAAGGAGACTTTCAGTTTGACGGCATGGTCTCACTCGAAAGCGGCGAGGTGCTTTCGCATCCCACGCTGCACTATGTGATGTATGGACATTTAAACCAGTCTCGCGATAATGCTGTGCTGGTATGTCATGCTCTTTCAGGGTCAGCGCGAGTGGCGGAGTGGTGGCCGCAACTCTTTGGTGATGGTGGCCTGCTCGATCTGGAGCGCGACTGCGTTATCGGAATCAATATCTTCGGTTCGTGTTATGGGTCGACGGGACCCAGTTCCGTGGACCCAAAGACGGGTCGGGAATTTGGCCCCACATTTCCGCTCATAGATGTCCGCGATATCGTTCGTGCCCAGGCTAGGTTAATCGAGTTTCTTGGCATTTCAAGGTTGAAGCTAGCGATTGGCGCCTCGATCGGCGGTATGCAAGTGCTGGAATGGGCAATTCTTTTTCCAGATCGCGTTGCACGTGCGATCTGTATTGGTATGGCACCGCTGGGAGCGCGAGGCCTCGGGCTGAACCACATACAACGTCAGGCCATCCAACTCGATCCACGCTGGATGGACGGATACTACCCTCCCGAAGAGCAGCCACAACGTGGTCTCGCGCTGGCCCGCGCACTGGCAGTTATCAGTTATAAATCGGGAGCATTGCTGGAGCAGCGTTTCAATCGCAAGTCTAACCGCAACGGAGAGGATCCTTGGATCTCCACCGCCGCGGGACAGGACGGTCGCTTCGACGTTGCGGGATTTCTCGATTATCAGGGCGAGAGGTTCAACAGTCGATTCGACGCCAACTCATACATTGCGATTACCCGGACCATGGATACTTTTGACCCGGCGCACGTCCACCCTTCGCCCTTTGCAGCGTATAGTCGCATTCAGGCTCATCTCACATTGGTTGGCATTTCTACTGACTGGCTCTTTCCGCAGGAAGACGTTCGTTCGCTCGCGTCGATCATTACAGCAGCTGGAGCCCGCTGCGACTATCGCGAAATGAAATCGCTGCACGGCCACGACGCTTTCCTGGCAGAGCCGGAACAGTTGGCACGTCTTCTTTCCCCAGTCTTCAAGTGAAACCATCCTAACAATTCCCGTAGAGGATGCGTGTGGGCGCGCCGCCGAAGCTCATCGAACGAGTTCTCAGTGTGAATGACTTCACCATGTCTCTGTCGAGGTCGTTGAAGCGGCACGGGACAGTCTGGTGATCGGAACAAACTGACCGAGCGTACGCCAATTATTCCCGAAACATACGCCAAATAATTCCGAAACTCGGCGCCATTTAAAGCTGAAAGCTACACACCTGATGCAGCTAAAGTTTGTCCAGAGCGAGAGCACCGAGTCGTACTTTGCTGCGCTACGAGACTATCTCACAATACACGGCGCCCCAGTCGCTTTCTACTCCGACAAGCACACCGTATTCCGCGTCAACCGTGATGCCAAAGGCGGTCCCGGT
This sequence comes from Edaphobacter sp. FHG110511_03, assembly GCF_059115365.1. Classification (NCBI taxonomy): domain Bacteria; kingdom Pseudomonadati; phylum Acidobacteriota; class Terriglobia; order Terriglobales; family Acidobacteriaceae; genus Edaphobacter; species Edaphobacter sp. FHG110511_03. The sequence continues at coordinate 6,184 of NZ_JBZYWL010000020.1, forward strand.
ATGACACAGTTCGGAAGAGCCCTCGCCGAGCTCAATATAGAGATTCTGTGTGCGAACTCCAGCCAGGCGAAAGGTCGAGTGGAGCGCGCGAATCGAACCTTGCAAGATCGACTTGTGAAGGAGCTCCGGCTCGCTGGCATCAGTGATGTCGTTGCAGGTAATGCCTTCCTTCCTCAGTTCATCGAGCGTTTCAATGAACGCTTCGCCATCGCGCCAGCCAATTCGCAAGACCTTCATCGCCCACTACAGATCACGGGAACCAGATTAGGTGGCATCTTGTGCATCGTGAACAGCGCTATGTCGGTGCGCAGCTGACGTTTCATTATGACAGGAAACAGATCATCCTCGAGCAAACAGAAGTTGCCAAGGGCCTAGCCGGTCGTTACGTGGAGATCTACGATTACTTCGAGAATCCACATGAGGTCCGCTGGCAAGGTCACGTACTTCCCTATCGCGTCTTCAATAAAGACCAGACCGTTCGCCCTGCCGCCATCGTCGAGAACAAACGCCTGCGACACGCTCTGGCCGTCGTCAAAGCGAAACAGGAACACAGACTCGATGTGAAAATCATGACCAATAGTGAAAGGGTGGCCTACAAGAAGCGTCCTCGCCCAATCTATGGACCGGACTTCGAGGTGACGATTGATTCGCTTGCGAACGAACCAAGTTCAGCTTGAACATCGTCACTACCGAGGAGGCGTTGATCACGCAAAATCGTAGCTGCATTACCTTTGGCAAGCAAGGGTAGATTGTAGATTCATGTACTTGGATCCTAGAGTGGATCGAGGATAGATCCTATGCTCGAACGGACATAAAGCTCTATTCATCGTCCAATTCGTTGGTATTTGGCATAGCCTTCCATCAGTCCGATTCGAAATAAGAGATGCCGACAGGTAGTCGCCACTTTATAAGTGGATTAAAAGTAAAATCCTAAGTTCTCAATAAATGAAGTATGAACAAGCGTGCCAACTAATATAAGGCTGGTAAGTGGAATAAACCTTTGAGGGAGATGTTATTTATAAGGTGGCATGGAGAATCCGGCGATTGAAGCCAGGGCCCACCAGGTCGGGAAGCGATACGACCCAGTCAGGGACGGCTTGAATGTTTGGGAACGACATGCTCATTCCAATATTCGTGCAGTGAGTATGTTTTCTCTCGGTGGAACGGCCACCCATGAATAAGTGGCAAATCCCTGGACGTTTTGAGAGGTCTGTAAGTTTTGAGAAAGTACGTTACGAACAGCACTTTGAGCAAGATCATCTTAACCGCATTCCTGTTCGCGTTTTTCGCGGCATGCACGCTGTCATCATTCGCCCAGGCGCTGCCGGGCGAATCCAACAACTATGTACCACAAGGCGGAGGCAATGTGAATACGCCAAGTGGCTATACCGAAGCCAGAGACCCTTCGGGGGACACCATTGTAAGAACGTTTAGAGGAACTGACAATCGAGTATGGGTTCAAGTAGGGGACGGAAACACCATGACGATTGGACACGGCGAAACGCAGACTTTTTATACTCCTGCGATATCTTATTATGGCAACGGCCAGTTCCTAATCCTCCATACCGGCACCGACAATCGTATGTATTACTCAATTTTCCTCCCTGGCCTTACCCTATCAACGGACTGGGAGCCGATTCCTCAACAATCATCGACTGGGCCCCCTTCCATTGCGTGGATAGACGAGTTGCAAGTGGTCGTGGGGTACATAGGCACCGACGGTCAATGGTGGTCGACATTTATAAGCGACGGTGAATGGGCTAACTCGCGGGTTATAGGGAATGGTGGGGTCATCCCATCAAGCGGGTTTCTTGCGCCGAGCATTGCTTACGACTCCCTCAACAGCCGTTTGTGGGCTCTAGCCACATATGGTGGCGATCTCTACTACGCCGTTATACCTCGGCACGCCGAAAACTGGTCAACCTGGCAACACGTCAACGGTAGCCCTCCGCCGGTCCTTGACTCGCCTTCGATGGCCTTTATGCCCAATGGCAACATGTTGATAAGTATTACGGCTGTTAACCAACATCCGTACTTCGCCGAACTAGATGATGGCTTGCGATTGCTGAGGAATTTTACAGAGGATGCAACGGGATGGCAGACGAACCATACGGTCAACATCATGGTCGTGCCGAATCAGAACAACAATCAGGGCCAGGCGTATGCGATGTTCACTGGAAATGATAATGTCGGCTATTGGAAATATCTAGCTAACCAGTAGTATTTCTAAGTCCGACTCCGTGAGTCGTCCTCACAGGGCTCTGGCCAACAGGACGCCTGCAGAGTTCGACTGAAACAAAAAACAGGCCGAGAACCAACCCTCTAACTGGTATCGACAATCCAGGTCCCTCAATTCGGTCGAAGATTAACATTGCTCCTCGTTCAGAATTACCGGGGCCGATCACTCATCGCGACAGAACTGTGAAGGGGAGCTACGACAGGCCGCAGCTTCCCTTCTGTCTCTTCTACATCCTCCACTTAGTATCTCCATATCCCTAACCTCATTTTCATATATCCGGATCGAAGTGCTGCAAAACGATCCCTGACATCGTGCCCTTGATATAACCCTAGGTAGGCACTGAATAGATATCCCAGAGTGACAATTTATTCCGTTGATTAAATCTAAGATTCGCTGAAAGCAATTCGCCCCCTTTGGGCAAAACTTCTTCCGGATGTATTTGGCCGTAAGGCCCTTGACAATCGACATGCTGCGGTAGCAGCACTAGACGCACAGCTGGTGTGCATGGTGAAACGCGGGCACAGAAACAATTGATTGCGGCACATGTACCGACTTCCTATGGAAGCGCCTCCTGTCACTCTTAGCTCATCTTCAATGCAGGGGACATCGCTAGCTCCTTTTGCGTATTCGAACGACGCAGTCTTTTGGGTTCGTCACAGAACTTGCTCCCTTGCAGACGTAATGGAATAGACGCATAAACGCTTGACTGCGTGGTCTGGACTTAAACCGCCCAGAGGCCCATCCTTGACGGGCCTCTGAGATGGTCCAGTCGCGGTTTAGCCTCACTTTTCGGAGTTGGGCTTTGCCATCTTCTCGTTCATAGCACCCTTTACGTCTCCAGGTGTCACATTGGCCTACTCATGTGCGACATCTTCATCGAAGGTGAGTTTCGGCGGAAGCCTTGCCCAGCGCTCCCAGGTCGTACGCCGGTGAGGTCTATGAAAGCTGGAATTGATCGATCTCTACGCACTTGAGTCGGCTCGCATAGCGCTCAAGATGGGATAGCTTTGCTCCTTCAGCCAGTGCGGGAAAGCACGCAGAATGATCCTTTGGCACGGCCCACTTTGCAGTTCCTACCAGGTATTCCATAAGGAACCAGCGTACCCTGGCTGAGGGACTATGCGGAATGGATATCGACCTCTGACCGCCGCCGGTACACCTACTTCGTATACTGCCGCCCGATGAGATGAAGATCGAGCTGCTCGAAGCGCATAGTATGCAGCTGCCGCTTAATAGCGCCTAACTCTTCTTCGGGTCGGCTTAGCTGCGCAACACAAAACTAGTCTGCTGACATCACGACGTAGAAAATCTCATAGATTCGCGTTACGTCGCTAGCGTATTCATTCACTCTCTGCATCGTATTGATGTACGCCGCACGCAAATTGAATGTGAGGTTCGCTCATGTACCACCATGTCAAGAAGTTGATGTACACCGTAAATATCGGTGAGCCAGATGTCCGGTTTGGAAATATGTTGTTAGAGCAATTTGGGGGAGCCAACGGGGAGCTGGCTGCTGCGATGCAATACACCATTCAAGGATGGAACTGTATCGACGACCTAGGCCGTCGCGATCTCCTTATGGATATCGGAACAGAGGAACTTAGTCACCTCGAGGTCGTGGGCGCGTTGATTAGAATGCACCTAAAGCCACTCAAGACCAATCGCGAAGCAGCGGAAGCGGACCCCTTGATTACGATTGCTGGCGGTGGCGGAGTAAACCTATTTGATTCGATGGGGAATGCGTGGACGGCGAACTACCTGAAGATCACCGGCGAGCTGGATGTGGATCTTCGTAGCAATATCGCTGCAGAGGCACGCGCGAAGATTGTTTATGAGCGCTTGATCGACCACACCAATGATCCGGGCTCGATTGATACCCTTCAGTTCTTGATGACCCGCGAGATAACTCACATGAAGGCTTTCCAAGCCGCCCTCGACAGCATGGAAAAGCAGCCATTTTCGATCGGAATGCTGAAGCCGACTCCCGGAATCGTGGATGAGTATTTCAACGGGTCAACAGGAGATGGTCCAGAAGGCGACAGCGACATGCGTGGCCCATGGAATTCATCTTTCGGGCTCCATCCGGTAGATTCGCAGATTGCTGGAGGAAAGGGCCTCTCTGTGAGTGATATCAATGGCAAGATCGACGGCGAAGACCGAGGAAAGCAGGATGATGCACAGAAGGCAACAACATCTCCCGGGGAGCAAGCGATCGGCAAAGCAAAGGCAGCAAAAGGACCGGGTAAAAAAGAAGCGACTTCCATTAAAAAGCGATCTTGATGAACGGCAGGGGGAGCGACTTGCTCGGCAGCTTGATCGGATTCGCTCGCATGCGTTATGAGGCCCGCTGATTTTCAGCGGGCTTCATGATCAATATGGACCTGGCGGGTCAGGGTTTTTCTACAATGACGGGCTCAGTTTCGTCGGAGTTCCGCACGATCCGATCTCCGTCGGAGATAGTCCCGAATGTGCCTCTTCCCCCACTCTTATCATCAGTACCCGACTCATGAGCTGAAGACATGTCAATAGCGCCCGTCTCCTTGAGCGACGCTTTGGCAACATCGATCTGCTCGGAGCTGCCGCAGTGAACCGAGAGGAGAGTTCCGCCACCCTTCACTGCACCTTCGTAGCGTTTGGCTTCATATTCCGGGATACCTAGACCGACGAGCGCTCCCACTATTCCTCCGACAGCACCACCGACCCCCAAGCCCGCTAGTGCACCCATAATGGGTCCCGCGGCGATTAGTGGGCCAACACCCGGAATAGCCAGGGCTCCGATGCCGGCTAGAAGTCCTAGCGTTCCTCCGATCGCGCCTCCGGTGGCTACTCCCGTGGCAGTGCCTTCCGGAGCCTTGGTGCTCTTTTCATGAGCAAATGCGCGTGTGCTTTCATCGTCAGGAAGCAAGACCGAAATGGACTCGTTGGTAAATCCCTTCGACAGAAGGTGATCTACAGCTGCTTCCGCCGTTCCGGGGGTTTTGTAAATACCGAAGACTGCAACGTTTCTCTCAGACATGGAAACTCCTTAACTTTTGATAGCGTGAACCGTAATCTAGGGCGACTAGGGCTTGACGGTTAGTTGGTTGGTAACGTTTTCAGCAGGGATAACATTCGCCAAATCTGAAGTGATCCGCTGCTTCTCTTCCTCTGATTTCACTGGGCCCTTGAGCGTCACCTTCCCATTCATGGTTATGATCTTGATGTTGTGGGCATACGATGACAGTTCTTTATCTGCGATGATCGCCTTACGCACCTTCGCGGTGGTGAGACGGTCATCTGAGGAGTTGGGCTGATTGTCTGCGGTCTTTTTGTGATCGGCATTCATTCCAGAGTTATCTGGCGATGCTGATTGACCCGTTTGAGCCATGCTGAGCGAAGGGGAAACCGAACAAACGACGGCAAGGACGGCAGACGCCGCCAGGGTACTTCCGGAAAAATTCATTTGAGACCTTTCGACTGGATGTCCGGGCTTCCGAATCAACGCACGATGGGAGGACGCGAAGTACAGTACTTTGTCGGACGGCGAATGTCTAGGCTAGAGTTGTCCATCCATACTCTCGTACCGCACTATTACACAAGAATGACGCTGCCCTGCAATTGCCGGTGACCATCATCCGCAAGTCTGGGCTTACGAGTCTTGCGATGAAGGCTCGCGCGTCGCGATTTCAGCTGTTTGGAATAAGAAACACCATCAGCAAGGTAACGGTGGTTGTATCGGTACTCATGATCAGTTGCCAAGTATCGAAGGAATGCATGATCAGTTGCCAAGTATCGAAGGAATGAAAGATGGGCCCTGTCACGGCCCAGAACATGATGGCAACAACAAAGCCCATTGGGAAGCCAACTTAGAAGCAGTTGCTGCAAACCGACCCGAAGGCATCTCCCTCAGTCTTTCTTGTCTATCTGTACATCGATATGCCCCACATACAGACGCCTCGGATTGGGATTGTTGTTCATGACGCCTTCAAAGCTGCGAGAGTGAAAGCTTCGTTCCTAGGGCCTTTAGGCCTCTTGCTTCGCCTTGGAATTGACCTGTTTGGAAATCTCGCTAAGCTTCCTGTCCGCGGCCTTCTCTTCCGCCAAGGTCTCGTCCAGTAACTCGGCGACTTCACGCTGACCGAGCAGCTTGGCAAACTCGCGAGCGGAGCCGTAGCCAGCCATCTCGTAGTGCTCAACACGCTGGCACGCGGATATCAGTGCCGCATCCCGCACCGTACTCTTCTCAGTATCTTCAAGTACTTCCGAACCTTCTTCGAGCACACCCTTCATACCTACACAGGTCTTGCCCGTCATCTTTTTTCTAACGATCTCACCTATCTTTTCGAGACGTGCGACCTGGCCCTTCGTCTCTTCCAGATGACTCGTGAGTGCATCCTTCAATTCCGCGGAAGTAGCGGCTTTCACAAGTTGCGGAAGTGACCGGATGATCTGTTTCTCCGCCGAATATAGGTCCTTTAGTTCATCTACCAGAAGTTCTTGCATTGTCTCTACGCTCATAGATCACCATTTAGCTGAAAGTTAGTTCTGTTGATAAGAGTGCAGACTTATTTAGTAAGTTGCATACCGATTGTTGGGTGGGTAGCCGTCTATCGGCGGTGCGGGTTGTCGCCGCTGGCGAGGAGGCCCCTTGCCTACCTAGGAAGTCGCCGCTTCCGCTTACCTCCATTCATCGCTAAGTCAAGCCGTCCATTTGCTTCTTTAATCGGAGAACCGGTCTCGGGCTATTGGAGGTCCGTGACGTTGTCAGGCAGCTCCCTGATGACTTACGAACGCTCGTGCACAGAAGCCCCCTTCGTACGCTACTTAATTCCAAAGATCTCCGACAATAGTTCCTCACGCTACAACTCAATGGGTCTTCGACGGGCTGGCTCTTTCAAGGACCTGCCCGGCCGCGTCCCGGTCAGGAGGTCGCCACGCGCTTGGAAAACTAGTAAGAGCCCCTTCCTTCTCATGTAAACGGCTTTTGATGTGTGGGACTTAGACGTCCCGACCCACCATGCAAAAGCACAGGAGCAACTTGTATATGAAGTAGGGCTACAGGAGAAGCTAGATGCTAAGCCCTGGCCAACATGCTGGGGCTTTTGCTTTGTGTCCTTCAGTCCAACACGAACTGCCGCGAAGCACAAATTTAAGCACCCCGCCCTCGCAAACATCCGAATCGGCATCGTACCAATTACGACCAGGAGACGTATCTCATGACAGATAATCGAGTGATTAAAGGGGAAGCAAAGGAAGATCAGGTCACAGCAGCAATCGAAAAAGTAACCTCGCAGGTTCCATCGAGCGCGTATCTTGCGGCAGCGGTGGTATCTATCGTGGCATCACTCACGTTCAAGATCTCTAAAAAAGATCACGCAGCACTCTTTGTGGGCCAGTGGGCTGCACCGTTCTTGTTGTTCGGAATCTATAACAAACTGGTCAAACTTCACGGTTCCGACGCCACCACTGGCGAACCTCAGCCACAGGCATAAGGGGAATGGAGGCGTCTTTTCCTGGGCTAGGACAGCCCTCCTCGGTTGGGCTTCTTTCTATCCAAGGACACCTCGGTCGGTATGTTTGAAGCATCGCGACAGATCCGACAATGCTTCGCGTGTCCGAGCCACTGGAGTTCGGCGTTGACTAGCGGTTTACGACGAATCACAGGATCGATCTTCGCGTCGGAACGGATTGCTGACAATGCGACTTCAGCGTCGATGAGGCTTCGGTGCAAGAGCGCACCTTTAATACAAAGCATGGCCATAGTATTGATGTAGATGACCCTGAGTTCGGCCAAGTTGTGTCGTTCGAACCGAGATGCGTTATATGGGTAGATGGAGGAAACGGGCACAGGCACTCAGGTTCTATTTGACCGTTTGTAGATGCTTTACATCTGAGGTCTGCTCAGCAGTTCGGAATAGATCTCCAATACTTGCTGTCCAATAAATCGGCTGAATTGTTGCGGGCGTTTCCTACATCTTTATTGACCTCAAAGACTTCCATTTCCTCTGTTGGAAACGGTCTTAGGAGGTCGACGGGTGGTTGTTCTGTAAGCTCGCGATCAAGCCAACGGTTGTATTCACTTTCGTGGAGAATGACTGGCATTCGATTGTGGATCGGCATCATCAGCTCGTTAGCGTCCGTGGTGATGATCGTATAACTCTGGAGCCAGAGTCCATCGACGGGGTTCTTCCAGGCGTCCCAAAGTCCAGCGAAGGCCATCATCTGACCATTACTAAGGCCGAATGCGAACGGGCGCTTATTCTTTGGATCATCATGGGTCCATTCGTAAAAACCAGAGGCAGGCACGAGACATCGGCGCTTCTTGAACGGTTGAGCCCACCATCCGAATGTGACGCTATCGGAAAGGTCGCCGTCTTCTGACAACTTGGCCCTGACGGCGACCTCCTAGTTTGCGCCTTCGTACACGATGTCGAAGCCTGGAGGAGCCTCCCCGGCATCCACGCAGTTCGACAAGGGGTCTGGCGGGGGAGAGCTTGGCTGTCTCTATAAGGCTCCGAGGGCATTTCCAAACCCTCCTGTAATGATTAGATGCTCTCTCAAGGCAGGAGGGCTTCGTGACGCTACTCCTCCAGCTTCCCTTCAATTGATTCAACTGCTTCCTGCCAGCTCGTCTCGGCGGCTGGCCACATGAAACGAGATCGTCGGTTTATGCCAATCCGACCACTCCAGCTGTCACTGTGCCTGTAGTAGCGGCCACCACAAGTAAGCCTCATCATCCGGTCAGGCATCTTTTGTGCATCCTATACGCCAATGGGTGTCAGCAATGCTAATGGCTCGGCTGCTCTTAACGACCGCAATACTACTCTCAACCGGAGCCTGTTTCGCGCAGAACACCGCGCAACCAGCAGAAAAGACTCACGCCGCCAAGCCAGCGAAACCTACAGCAGCAAAGCCAGCGAAACCGAAGAAGGAAAAGGACTCAAAGCAAACAGGCACGAAACTCCATCCTCAACAAGAACAGGCTTATGCTCAGGCATATAAATCAGGCGCTGCTAAACCCTAGTCTTCCCTAAGCATCTGTCTTAGAGAATCTATGACATGCTGCGGCACAGCGTCCACAGTTCGAGAGGCATAAATACTTAGCTCTTCAGTAGCGGACTGGATCTTCAGTGTGAGCATCTTGGGGTATTTGTGACGGATACGCTCATCAAGATGACTTCCAAACAGACTTGAGTTCCTGCCAAGGAGAACCAAGTCGAAATCGGTAGTTAGCAGCAGACTCATCGCCTCATTGTCGTTGGCGGCTGCTTCGACCTTATAACCCTGAGACTCAAGCAAAAGCACTCGGGTATGAAGGAGATCCGTATCATCTGAGACAGCGAGGACACGCTTTAGGGTAGGGCTATGAGTCACAACTCGTATTCCCTTTGATATATGTAATATACCCCGACTAAGCGGCGGATCGGTTCTTTGCATCTCAAGGTATGGGATGACCCTTCGATTTAGTTGGTAAGGGCCCTTAGAGGCTAATCCCAATGGGCAACAAAGAAGATCGACATCCTCCGACAACACAAGAGCAAGGGTTCTCCAACAGGCTTGAAGCGTTTCACAACCTCCTTTACCTGATGCGTTTGGAGATAGATCAACCCTCAAAACTAACGGTCTATCTAGATTGCTTTGAGCGCATTCTCAAGGACATGAGAGCAGAAGCGAAGATCTAAATAAGTATTGCAAGACACCCTTAGTCTTTCCAACTTCCACCAAACCGGCCCTTCACTTCTCCCAGTTCGTAGCGATTCGGGAACTCCACGGTCTCTCCCGCACGCAACTTCTTGACAACGTGCCGCGCCATCTCCGGTGACACGACCTTGCGGAAGTCACTCTCGAATGTCCCCACGTTCACTGCCCACCACTTATGAGACCGCTGTTCATTGGCAGCGATAAAAGTGACGGTCTCAAGATGACCTTTGAACTCGCCCTCAGGGAGCAGGAACGGTACGGCAACGTATGCCGAGATGAAGCGTGGGAAGCCAGGCGCAAGGAATGTCATAACAGGGCCAACGGACGATGCGAGGGGACTACGGAACCGGCGGCGATGTAATCGGCTGGCTCCCCTACAGAACGTCATTGACCAGACTATGGCGAGGTCAGATATCCGGCTGGACATGCGCACCATAGGAATGGGACGCGCGGCCTCGGGGGCGGAAAGCGTGACGGCAGCTTAGAAAACCTGGATTGGCTATGTGCTTGCTGTCATTGGGACCAGCACATACCGGCCAAAGTGAAGAAGGCACTATGAGAACTCTAGGCAATAGGATGTTGGCGGCAGATGAGGACCGATTTTATGCAGGTTTCATACCGTTAATTGTCGTGCTAAAGTTCGATATCGGAACTCGCGTAAGAATCCTCAGCGATCATCCACACGTAGGAAGGGTGGGGCGGATCGAGAGCGTCGACCAGCTTATCGTTGGGCCTGTGGTCTGCATTCGCTTTGAGGACGGCGAGGTCTGCTATGTGTTTCCGAGGAAGCACAAGTTGGAGGTGGTGAAGTAGTGGACGGATAGGCTCGACAACCCCCAGAATTAACATGCTTGTTCTGGTTGTGCCATCACGACGGGGTTATTGTTAGGGGGTTATTGTTAGGTAGGGTGGACTTACACGAGGGAGTGTGCCGACGTAGGTCGCGCACTCCCACCTGATTCCCACATTTAGGGCATTGCAGCTTCGCCTTTGGCCTGCCTCCGTTATGAATCCGGCGGCGTTTGTTGTTTCTGCGGCCTGATTCGGCGGCTAGAAGCTTATCAGGGACTTGTTTGAGCCATTCGCAGATTGAGTCTTGATCGTCCGTACACAAACTACTGGCGTTTGTGCTTGAAACCCACAATTATTGCCAACTAGAAACTAATTGTGGAGACGAGCGTTTTACCGTCTTTTCTGCATTTTGAACAGATTGTAAGGTGCCACTGTATGAACCACTCGAAGCTCATTACCGACAGCTCGATTGTTCGTCGTGAGACGATATCTGACTGCGCCATTAGCTCCAGATGTTGGTTAGCGGCGTCTGTCTCGGCTTGGAGTCGGTCGTATTCCTTACACACGGTTCATCTACGATGCCGCGAAAGTGTTGCCTGGCAGTATGGACAAAAACAGAATGCTGTTGCAATTAGATAAACCAAGCTATCTCTTAGACAACTTCGCGGGGTCGACTTATATCCGGAGGAGTTGAGACAAACTGAGCATCAACAACGGTAGTTTTTATTTCAGTGATGGGAAGCGGTGGAAGAACGAGGAAGCGGATCTGCCGATAAATCTTATTGCGACGACCACAGAAAACGAAGACTGCAATGATGCCGAAAGCTACAACGCCGTCGATGATATGCGACATATTCACCTCTCGGGCGAAAGCAAACAAATGTGAAGACAGCTATTGGACGACCACCTCAACTTTATCGTTGTACGAAAGCGCCGATCTATCTTCGCGAACACGATCTGGAAAGCCGTATGCTGATCTCTTAGCCTAATGGGTGTTGCCTGATATCCGACAAAGATGCATCCCGAGGCTTTCAGTGATGAAGCGAAAGAGGAAGGGGGCTCACCGGAGTCTCCGCAGAGCGTTGCTGGTTCGGAAGACCACCAAAGCGAGGATGACACCCAGAAGTACGGATTCGGTTTCGAGAAGAATCTCTAGCGAACGATGCTGCTGACCACTTATACGCCCGGCTGATTTCGGAGGGGTGGCAGATCTACGGCGAATCACCATCGAAGCACAAACAACAGTAGTTTGTGTTTGAGCGAAAAAAGAAGTATTGTCCGTTCCGAACACAATTTTTTGCTCATACACAATTTGCATAAGGACCGTACCGCTAGAGTTCACGCTCTTAGACCACTTTTCCGTGAAAGCGATAATAGGAATTGGTTACTTTTTGCTTCAACGGTGGTACGGCATTTACGATACGCATTCCTGCCCGAATCAAGCTCAGCTGGACGGGACCGAGGACCGGTCGATGCATCAGACTCCGGCCATCGAAACGTTTAAGCGATTCTGCAACTGCATCAAAGCCATATTTCAACATCTGTCTTTCATAATCGATAACGGCATCTCGGAGAGATTGGCTTCCGCGTGCAACTTCTCTAAGAAGGCCTGACAAAAGCTCCGCGTCGCGCAACGCAGTATTTGCTCCTGCGCCGCGGCCTGGTGTCATCTGGTGAATAGCGTCACCAAGCACCGTAATTGGCCTGTAATCCCAGATCTTAACGGGTACCGACGTCCGTATGCTCGAATAGAGCACACTGCTCAAGTCGGTGTTGCCGATGAGCGCCCTAAGATTTGGATGCCAGTCGTGCGTCACCGTGAGAGCGAGCGAGATGACTTCCGCGGGATCTTGCGACATAACTGTCGTATCTGTCGGCCAGTTCCACTTAGATCCCCAAACTGCCCAAGCAATACAATCCTCGGTGTCGTCGTAATTCATCCCTGGCCATCGCTCGAGAAAATCAGCTCTCTCATCACGGTATTGCCCGCTCCTATCGAAAGTGAGTACGTGGACGACACCGCCGAAGCCCTTCGGTGTGGAGATCAGCGTTACGCCCCGCTGAACCTTCTCAGATAAGAGCGCACGCGTCTGCTGATTCCATGGAGCCTTACCCGCGACCCCAACTATTCCCGTATCTTGGATCACGGCATGAGGGAGCAATTGCCTTCGAACTCGAGATTCCGCTCCATCCGCACCGACGATTAGATCGGCAGTTACGGTGCTCCCGTCAAGGAAGTGAGCAGTGACCTTTCCGCCTTCACGCTCGGTATATTGAATAAAAGTCTTTCCGAAGTGAACACGATCTTCTAACCCAGTCATCAAGACCTGTCTCAACGTCATCCTGGTTGTTGAGCGGCCCACACCGAAGTCCTCGAGATCCAAACTGAGCACCTCTTGCATCTGCTCAGTTAAATAATTAAGGTACCTTGGCGTGCGGCCACACGCTTCCAGGAAAAGATTGAAGGTATCGGTTGGCAAACAATTCCTTAGCGCCCGTGTCCCCAGTTGATCAATACCTACACGATGCCCTGGAAGTCGTACAGAGCGCGACGGGTCGCGCTCGAATACATTCACTTGAATCCCCATGCTATGTAGCGCCTGCGCCAGGCAAAGCCCACCGGTCCCTGCTCCGATGATCATCACATTTAAAGATCGCGACAAGTCAGTTCCAATCAAAGAAAGTATTAAATTAGAGGCGTAAGCCTTAAAACGGGTAAGGCGCGTCCTGCCTGTTGTTTTCAGAATTATTTGTCGTAGCGTCTTAGAATTATTTGTCGTAGGAAAGCGATCCGCATGTAGGCAGCCTGCGCCATAAATGACGCCTTAACCATTGGTTCCGAAACTATCTGCTCCGTCTTCTACTGGGGCTTCGTGAGCTATACGACAAATATCGACAAAAACCTACGACAAATAAATATCAAAGCTACAGGTTCCCATCGAGGCATAGATCATAGGCTCGCCGGTTAGCCGTTCCCAGGGAAAGTCTGCGTCAATGACACAGCGGGTGCAATGTACCGCTTATAGTGTTCAATTGTCGTGAAGGTTCCGCTCTCCATGCGATCGATATAAAGCACGCCATTCAAATGGTCAATCTCATGTTGAAGAACCCGGGCGTAAAGACCCTCTGCCTCAATGAACTGGGGTTCGGCCTTCTCATTCAGACAGGTCACACGAACAGACTGCGCTCGCAAAACATTTGCCATAAACCCCGGAACACTGAGGCAGCCTTCGTACTCCGAGACTTCGGAGGAGGACGAGAGGAGCTCGATCCGAGGGTTAATAAGGACGCGATAGTCGTAGAGGGTACTCTGCCACTCTTTCACCTCGGCTTCGTTCAGCTTCCTATGAAACTCCTGCCTGTCTTCGAGGACTGCCAGTTGCAGGGATTCCCCAACCTGCGGCGCTGCCAAACCCACTCCAGCAGCACGCCACATCGTCTCCCTCATATTCTTAATAAGATTCTGGATCGTTGGACTCAAGATTTCTTCAGCGGACAGCGTGCGCGCGGTCTGTCGTAAGACAGGGTCCCCAACGGTACAGATATTCAGAGCCATGACGCGTAACCTCCATTCTCTTTAGGAGCTATTAATAAACACCGCAAGTCTTTGTTTATTCCCGCGCGTCTTTCTTGAGCTTCTCCCCACCCCTGGCCCTCCTGCTCACTGATCAAATCCCACACAACCTTCGCATTCTTTGCAACAGAGCCCGAGAGACCTCCAGAGGGCGGTTCTCAATGGCTTGTTCCGAAGGCGTGCTCGATCGCTTCGGCGGCGACATCGAGTCCACGGCGCTTCGCAATCACGTTCCTGAAGTACTGCGCCTTTTCACGATACGCGGACGCGTGCAGAACTTTCCGAATCAGCTCGTGGAGGCCGTCGACGGTAAGGCTGTCGACTTCAAGAAACTCGCCGACTCCGTGGTAGGCGATGCGGATAGCGACTCCGAACTGGTCATAACCGATAGGGATGGCCACCATGGGCACGCCCTGTGCAAGCGACTCAAGCGCCGTATTGAGTCCGGCGTGGGTAATGCAGAGCACGGAACGCTTGAGGAGTTCGAGTTGCGGAGCCTTGTCGACGGCGATGACGTTGGGTGGGACGGGGCCAAGATCGGCCAGCTCGATATTGTTCCCCTTCGCGAGGACCACCTGGATTTCGGGCATTCGTCCGACCGCGGGCAGGATAGTTTTATAGATGCTATCGAGGCCGTTCACCAGGGTTCCCAGCGATGCATAGACGAGCGGCCTACCATCCAGCTTCTCCCAGGGAAACGGGACTGACTGGCGTCCTGCCTCATCAAAAAAGGGTCCGGCATAGTGGAACGTCGGAGGCCACGGAATCCCGGGCAAGTCAAACTCTTTGGGTGTTTGCGACACGACGGCTGCGGCATGTCTGGAGACGGTTGCAGGGGGATTACTCCAATCGAGCTTCAGGCCGGCCTGCTCGGCATATTCTGCGGCGAGAGGTTGTACGAGACCGAAGAATGAGTTGTCGCTCTTTTTCAATGCCTCTAGATTGCGGGCGTGCGCATCGAGCGTGTTATCGTGCGGCCCGGACACAGTAGAAGGAAGCGTGGTTCCTGAAAAATCGATGTTCAAGACGGCCCATACATGCGCATACGGGATGCCCAGGCTCATGGGGACGACCTCGAGGTACATATGGATGGTGTCGAGCACCAGCGCCTCAACGCCTGTTTCGGCGAGTACGCGCGGCAGGTGCTGCGACGCTATCTGGAAGAAGGCTCTGCCTGCGCCAGCGACCGTCCAGCGTGTTACTTCCATGCCGTGGATCTTGGCAACCGGAGCGACAGCGCGGGCGCATGATCCTGCGGGGAACTCCTCGTCGCAGTAAGAGACGAAATTCAGTCCGGCGGCGCGGACGTAGGGGCCAACATCAGGAACCCCGATGAAGACGATCTCGTGTCCTCGGGACTGCAATTTGCGGGCCAGCGCGGTCATTGGATTGAGGTGACCGACGAGCGGCATACTAATAAAGCCAATTTTCATCTTAAGGTGCTCTCAATTCTGGTGGGGTCTCGCGTCCGGCAGAAGCAGCTGCAAACCGTATCCAACATGCGCCGGTCATGCCGCCCGCAAACCCCATGGTGCGGTGGGTGAATGAGTACGCCTTCGTCTCCATTGCAGACTCGACCTTGCCCCACCTAATGACCCCAGTCAGAGAATGAATCGCTGGCCAGACCACGAAGAAGAACTAACGCAGGTCCAGAGCCGAGGTCATAATAGAGAATAGTTTGACCGAATACCTTGCTCGATTTCATCGGTCCGGCTTGTACGATCTCAGCATTTGCCCTCATGCAGCCTCTGGTGGAAGAACAGCATTAAAAAGAGCCGGAATAAATAAAAGTCTGATTGTCATAATGTTTTCTCCCAGGGCAACACGGCCGTAGCCGTTGCGAGGTCATGTACTTGAATCCTAGAGTAGATCGAAGATAGCGCCTATGCTCGAACGGACATAAACCTATATTGATCCTCCAATCCGTTGGTATTTGGTAAGCCCTTAATTGCCTGATCGACACAATAGATGCCGACAGGTAGTCACAAAATAGGATCCTACGTTCTTAAGAAGTGAAGTGAGAACAAGCGTGCCCCCTAAATATAGGGCTGGTAAGTGGATAAAAAATAGGAATAAACCTAGCGAGGGAGGTGTTTATAAACCGCATGGAGAATTCGGCGATCGTTTCGCGGCAGCCGCATCGCGTTTGGCGGTGAGCAGGAAATCGATGGTCTGTCCGGTTGAGTCCACCGCTCGATACAGATACTTCTCCTGACCCTTCACCTTTATATAGGTTTCATCTACGCGGTAACTTTTGTTCGTGGCCTTCAGATGCGGGCTACACCGCTTGTTCAACTCCGCGGCGTATGCTTGCACCCACCGCCAGATGCAGCTGGCATCCACGGCAAGTCCCCGTTCCTTTAAATAATTCCGACACATGCTCGTAAGCTAGCTGATATCGCAAATACCAACGCACCGCTGTCAGGGATCACCTCACCTGCATACTGGCGCCCCTTAAATGGATTTCTAACATCGATCGGCACAGTTTCTTACTCTAACAAATTCGCATTTCTAAACTTCGGAACGGAACCCTCGCGGTGCTCAACCCTGAGGTGCTTGTCGGGGCCCAGATTGACGAGGACGTAATAGCCTGCTCAGCCATCGGTATGAACGATTGAATTGAGACTGGCCCTGCCACGAATGACTGCTTGCAGCGCGGCTTCGGAGGCATTGGGTACGATGGCGGCGTAGAAGCACCACCAAGCCCATCGACTATACTTGGTTATAGCGAAGAGGAAGTTGTTCCTGTGAAATCATTTCGGATTCACGTTGCGGATGAGGTTCTGGACGATCTGCGAACACGGCTGCGCCGCACAAGATTTCCAGACCAGATATCCGGCATCGGCTGGACACAGGGCACCGAATTGGGTTGGTTACAGCGACTTGTGTCCTACTGGAATGACGAGTTCGACTGGCGTGCGTGGGAGCAGAGACTCAACGCAATGAACCACTTCACCTGGGAGGGTATCCATTTCGTGCATCAGCGGGCAGTTTCAGGGCGGGGTATGCCGCTGATCCTAACTCACGGTTGGCCCTGCAGCTTCTTGGATTACGTGGAGATGCTACCGCTGCTGCAGAATTTCGACTTAGTCATACCTTCCTTGCCTGGTTATGCATTTTCGCCACGCCCACCTCAGGTAGGCGTCAACTATCGGTATATTGCAGAGCGCTGGCATAAGCTTATGTCCAAGTTGGGTTACACCCGCTACGGCGCGTGCGGTTATGACTTTGGAGCCGGAGTGTCGGCAATACTTGCAATGGACTATCCCGCATCGGTTATTGGCATCCATCTCACCACGCCAGACATCGCTCCCGTTGTGAACGATGCGGAGCTGTCTGATATTGAGCGTTCGTATGTCGCTTCGGTCCGCGGGTGGAACGCTACGGAGCGTGGCTATAGCGCAATTCAGTCCACCAAGCCGCAGACCGTCGGCTATGGACTCAACGACTCCCCAGCGGGGCTGGCGGCGTACATTGGTGAGAAGTGGCACTCGTGGAGCGAGCTGACGCCGTCAGATGACTTCCTCTGCGCGACACTCACCCTTTATTGGGTTACGCAAACTATCACATCGTCGATGCGAGATTATTGGGACAATCGTTGGTATCCGATTGACACCTCCTACATCGGCATTCCTACAGCGTTCGGCGTCTTTGCGCACCAGAGCGTTCCCGAGGGTGAGGTGCCTCGCGCCTATCTGGAGCGCCTTTACAACATTCAGCGCTGGACTATCTTTCCTCGCGGCGGCCACTTTGCCCAGATTGAGGAGCCAGCGGCAGTCGCGGCAGATCTGATCGCCTTTTTTCATGATTTGAACTGAAGGTCTATGCCGACGGCTCTGTTGCAAAGTTTGGTTGTCCGCGTGAGAATTGGCTGAACACGAGCGGAGCTGGTCATGTCAGAGTTCAAGTGGCGTCAATTTGATGGCGAGATCATCCTTTGGGCGGTGCGTTGGCACAGCCGCTATGGTGTCAGCTTCGCGATCTCGAGCAAATGATGGGCGAGCGCGGCGTGAGCGTCGATCACTCCACGATCTACCGTTGGGTTCAGAGGTACGCGCCGGAGATGGAAAAGCGGCTGCGCTGGAAGTGGCGTCGGCCGCAAT
>NZ_JBZYWL010000021.1:0-22244 GCF_059115365.1 Edaphobacter sp. FHG110511_03
GATGGTGTCACGTATTCGATCCATGATCCCGGCGGCCCTGCGGTCGGTGAGGTTCTCTCACTGGATGAACCAGACGCAGTTGGAGATTTCGTCATCACGAAGATTGGACATAAGCAGGCGATCGGCGGTGGTAGGTTCCCCTACCTTGAGTTGAAGGTTTAAATGTGTGGCCGGCCGGTTAGTGTCCGAACCGGCTACTATGTTTCTATGAGACAGCTGCTTTCCTTCCAACAAATCTGTTACCTTGAGCCGCGAGTGCAGGCGTTGTTTGACGAGGCCAAAGCCGTCCATGACGACCCGAGTAAAGAGTCATTCTGCGCGAACACCTTGTGGCGCACGGGCGGCTTCCGGTCCCGCGTAATTGAACTGGTCGGGTGGGACGCAACCAATCCGGAGCTGCAGAGCGACAAAGCTTACGACACGGTGTGTCAGACGATCTATGCGGCGCTGCCCAACTGCCGCAACTGCGGCTTGCCTATAAGTCGCAGCTTGGAGTCCTACCCGGGGGAGCGTCGGATATGATCGCGGGATGCAAACATGGCGCCTTCGATCCGTGCTACCGATGGTGGTGGCTCTAGCCTCTACCGCTTTGATAGGTTGTCAGGACAACAGGACTACAGCCCTTGAGAAGCGAGTTGCTGACCTTGAATCGAGAGTTAAACTTGCCGAGGAAAAGCAGGCGGCGAATGCCGAAGCGGCGACTCAGCAGGAGGTCGCCTTTAAGAACTGTCTCGCCCAGGCGTGTCGCTTTCAGAATTATTTGTCGTAATGTTTCAGGATTATTTGTCGTAAGGTCGTTGCATGCAGGAGCTGAGCGGGGTGTCCGAAGCGGCTCGGGATCTTGCGATGTCGCGCTTCAGGCTGATCCAGCCATATCTGGAACAGAAGCGAAGCCTCCAGCTTGTCGCCTCCGATGCCAAGATCTGTTTCCGGACTGCTCAGCGGTGGGTAAGCCAGTATCGAAAACTAGGACTTGTGGCGCTCGTGCGCATCTGGTCTCGACCGCGGTCGTCGAAGCGGCACGGGACAGCCTCGTGATTGGGCCGGGATGACGCCAAACGCGACAAATAATTCTGAAACATTACGACAAATAGCGATCAAAGCTACACCTTGAGTGATCACGAATCCCGTCGCGGGAGCATGAGCCCCGGCAAGACCAGCAATTAGGCGTTTGCTGGCCTCCTCAATTGAACTTTGGTTAGACAAGCTGGACAACGTGATCGGTTTGCAATAAGCGCACGGCAAGTCATCGACCGTTACAGCAACTGTACGTGTCTGGGCCAGGACACTAAGAGACACAGCGAACAGAAACAGACCGCACAAGCGCATGCACAAGATTATATGCACCTCTCAGCTGATCGCCGGGATCCGCGAGTACGTGATCGAACTTGTGCGGTTGCGTTACGCAGACTTTGGTCCGAGCCTGGCGGCGGAAATGCTTGTCGAGAAGGATGGCGTCAAGGTGTCCGGGGAGACTCTGCGCATGGATTGGTCTGCGATGCATTTCTCGAGAGGAATAAATTGACGCCAAATTCGTTTCTACTTCTATAGCGTCAGCATCCGCGGAGCTTCGATGAGTAAAATTAGAATCGCATATAGAGCAGTGCAGGCAGTCTTACGATCATGGACCTCCTCTTTCGTGCGGTCTTTCAAAAAAGCCTGGCACAAGCACATCCTGGTGGCGACAGCTCTGCTAATTGCGGCCGTCTTGCTTACTTCGGTTGTCAGTAAGTTATGGAGGTCCCGCGATATCGGCTCGGACTCGTGGTTCGCTCGCGTTAAAGGAAACGGATCGAACCTCGATCGTGGTGCAGTAACGAGCGCGGGGATCGACCAATTGGGCGATCACTATTCCAAGGTCATCTATCTCCCACAGGGCTGGAGCGCAGCCCAGACGATGTGGTTTTACAACACCTCGCAGGGCTCCGACCTCATGCCGTATGACTTTTTCTTGGTTCTAGAGAAGATCCGCTCGACGGAATCCTTCCGCTCTGCCGTTAATATGGACAGCTACCGGTATCTGCCGCAGCAGGCCAGCGTCAGCAATCCCGACGCGCTCCCAGTCGGCTTTGTAAAGGATAGCTACAAGGGTAAAGACTACGTCGGTCTCACCTGCGCTGCGTGTCACACCGGGCAGATCAACTACCGCGGAACAGCAATCCGCGTCGATGGAGCGCCAGCCATGGCCGACATGGATACTTTTTTGCACGATCTTGGCCTGAACGTCTGCGGTGTGCAAGCGTCTCCCGATGTGCATGACCGCTTCGTCAGCAATGTCGTTAAGCTTGGACACTACTCCAGAGCGGCCCAGATCGATAAGGATCTAGACAAAACTTGCCAAATCCTGACTCTCTACAACGCGATAAATAAGACGGATACGGCATATGGCTACGCGAGGCTCGATGCGTTTGGGAGAATCTACAATCGGGTCTTGCAACATATCCTCACATCGCAGGAACTCGACGAAGAGTATGACCGGATGACTAAAGAGCTGGTCGCGCAGAACAAAATGAACCCCTTGAACGCATCGTCCGTCAACTCCGCGGCGCATAAACACATCATAGAAGACGAGGACCGAGAAGACTTGATCGACAAGCTTGCCAAACTTATTAACGGCGACATCCAATCACCTTTGATCAATCAACTCTTCCCTACTCCCAATGCCCCAGTCAGCTATCCGTTTTTGTGGGATGTTCCACAGCATGACTACCTGCAGTGGAACGGCATCGCCTCAAACGCTGGCCTGGGTCCGATCGGGCGAAACGCGGGTGAGGTGATCGGTGTCTTTGGCACGCTAGACTGGCATCAAAAGGAGGGGTTTTCGCTCTCGGCAGTCATATCCGGTCAGGGCTTCCACACTAAACATACAAGCTTCGACTCGTCGATCCGAGTACAAAACCTACGTCTGATCGAAAGCCAGTTGGCGCATCTGGAGTCGCCACAATGGCCAGCTATCCTTGGTCCAATCGACTTGGAGAGCAGCCGTCGCGGGCAACTCATCTTTGAAAAGAAGTGTGATAGTTGCCACACGCGCATCCAACGTGATGATCCAAAACGCCGCATCGTCGCTTCGATGGCCTCTCTCACGGAGATTGGTACCGACCCTCGTATGGCGACCAATGGAGTCGAGCGAGTCGGCTATAGCGGAATCCTGCGGAACGAGTATGTTGCGGCAGGACCTGGACAGGTTCTTTTGAATGAGAAGGCACCGGCAGGAGAGTTGCTTACGAAGGCGACGCTGAGTGCCGTCGCTACACCGGAGGACGAGAATTTTATCTTTCGGGGTTACGATTGGGCTTACAACCTTATCGCCAGCTTCTTCGGCAACGAGATTCAACCTTCTCTGAAACAAGGAAAATACGATCCAGACACGTCAGCAAACCCTTATGCATCCCTCTATGCCTACAAGGGAAGGTCTCTCAATGGGATCTGGGCGACGGCACCCTATCTACACAATGGTTCGATACCCACGCTCTATGACCTTCTGTTACCCAAGAGAGGAGTTGCCAGTCCCGCGAATGGCGAGTACCGTCCCGACAACTTTCAGGTTGGCTCGCGTGAGTTTGACCCTAAGAAGGTGGGTTTCGTCAGCAACGGCTACGCAGGCTTCACCTTTGACACGAGCAAACCAGGCAATAGCAATGCTGGCCACAATTATGGCACCGACCTATCTTCGCGAGATCGGAGCGACCTGCTGGAGTATCTCAAGACTCTCTAAGTGATGCTGAAGAGCGAGGGGTTACGAATATACTTCTGCCAAAGCCATGGTTGTTGTTTTCGGAATTATTTGGCGTAGTCTTTTCAGAGCTATTTGGCGCAATTTTTGGATCCGGTTCGTGCAAACCTGAACTCAGGTCCAGCGGCTCGTCGATCAGCTTCAGTTCGATATCCGCCAAATCAAGAAGAATTAGCCCAAAATCACATCAAAACAAGCACGGTGCGATACACAGCCTAATGCCGCGCGCCAAATAATCCTGAAACTTTGCGCCACTTAACTCTGAAACTCAGCGCCACTTAAAGTTGAAAGCTACAGTCTTAATCTAGTTGTTAATGATGTAGCTTATGAAATGATTTAGAAGAACTCATAAACCGTCGATTTTGACGTCCTAAGCTGAAGGCGATTAGGGCATCGGCGATTTATCACCAATCGAAGTTAGAACCGCCGACCGCTAACGAAAATTGTCTCGAAGTTGCCGAAATCCCCGTTTTCCGTGCAGATCATCCACGCATCCGCTTCAGGTGGGCAAGACGCCACGCGCTCGAAGTATATCCCGCACATGCCAATCAATGAGGTTGTAATTACCGATAGTTGATTGGGCGAGCGATCTATCCGACGGTGAGTGCTCGATGTGGACCTTCGCCCCGATTTCGTCCACCAGCTTATAATCGTCTGGCCTGCCTGTTCCTTTGAACCTGACGAACAAATGCCTGTCGAGCATATCGCTGGCGATTACAGGCTCGGAACCTACGATCTCCCAATACCCTCGCGAGAAACCGAGATTGTTTACGACAGAAGGTCCGAGAATGAGATTGCCCGGGACTAATAGATCAGGAGTTGGGCGGTCAAAGCCTATCGCGTCGTACAGGTACACAAGATTCAGGTCAAAACCTAGTCCAAAAAAACACGCTCTCTTGATCAAGCGACCCCAAACGAAAATGCCAACCGCCGGAGATAGACGAAATATGTCGCCCACCTTCGCTCTCTGGCGCTTTTCTGTAAGGCGAATAGCCGTACACTCGTTCGCCTCTTCCATGCTTTTGACAACTCGCATCGATGGCAGGATAACAGCCGCCAGTCGCTTGTTCCTGGAAAGTTAGGCGGTCTCAACGGGTCGGTGCAACACTATCTTGAAGTTTACTAGCCGGAGTTTCAAATCCCAGAGTCTTTCGCGGCCGTTGATTGAGGCGCAGGGCTACGCTGTCGAGATCGGCTTGAGAATAGCTGGACAAGTCGATCTTCTTGGGTAAGTACTGTCTCAGCAGGCCATTGGTGTTTTCGTTGGTTCCACGCTGCCAAGGGCTCTGAGGATCACAGAAGTAGACTTTCACCTTCGTGGCCACAGTGAAGCTCTTGTGTTTGGCCATCTCCAGGCCCCGGTCCCAAGTCAACGAGCGCCGCAGGGTCGTGGGCAGTTTACGGATCTGTTGACTCAGCGCGGCGACTACGGTCGCCGTATCCTTGCTGGTCACTTTGACCAGGATGGTAAAACGCGAATGTCGTTCCACCAGCGTTGCGATGTGACTGTTGCTGGTGCCGGCGAGCAGATCGCCTTCCCAGTGACCGGGAATGGCGCGGTCCTCAATCTCTGCTGGCCTCTCCCGGATGGAGATGGCATCGACGATCTGACCGTGAGACTTTCCGCCGGCCCGAGCGTGCACTGAGCGACGGATACTCCGCTTGGACCGCAGGTGCTGAACCAGTTCTTTCGTCAGCACTCCTCGAGCCCGGATGAACAAGCTGCGGTAAATGGTCTCGTGGGATACGCGCATGTTCTCGTTGTTGGGATACCGTATTTTCAACCACCCAGAAATCTGTTCCGGCGACCAGTCCACGATCAGTTTACTGGCAACGATCGTCCGCAACTGCCTCTGGCGGGCAAGCAGGCACGGCCTGGGTCGTAGAGCCGACTTCCAAGCCCGGTCATCGGCTTCACTAGCTCGATACAGTGGACGCCCTCCGTGGCGCATCACCTCTCGGCTCACCGTCGAGGTAGCCCGCTGTAGCCCGCTGTAGCCCTCTGGCTATCTCGCGAATCGACAAACCAGAGGCAATGCCTCGTGAGATCTCTTCCCGTTCGGCCAGTGTGAGCGTTCGCAGCGAGCGCCGACGAACGGCCGGAGCGATCCCCCCGTGCTGCGATAACAAGAACTGAATCGAGCCGTGATCCTTGCCACAGAAGCGCCCAATCTCATGCAACGACTCTCCCGCCTTCCAACGACGCCAAACCTCGGTCCTCTGCTCCGCAGAAAGTCCATACTGTCGTCCTTGTCTCATCAACACCACCTCCAAAAGAAATAAGTTCTATCAGATGGTGTTGCACCGACCCGTTGAGACCGCCTAGCTTTTCGGCAAGTTCGGGTTCCGTTCACGGATTTCCACGTCCGGCCGCCGCACATTCAGACATCGGCCGTTGTGCCCGGCAAGGTCGCGCTCGCCAAGAGCATAGACTCGAATTTTCGTCCCTCGACCCTCTACTTGCGCAAGAAAACGCTCGCAGAGTGCGAGTATCGCCTCAAAACAACGGACGATCCACGAGACATGTCTGAGCTGGTGGAAGAGCTGATGGCAGGCTGGCTTAGTCAGCCAAGTAAGTCGCGATTCTGACAGACTTTCTCATCGACACATTGGAATACCAGGAACGGACGGGACGCATCACTCTAGCGGAACGCCGTAGGATCGAGCGTCGGCTAAAGCGTCTGCCACCGAGCGTGGTCTTAGGAAACAAAAGCTGCTGAGCGAGCCAGATTCGGTAATTGACCGCCATAATCGCAGGCCTAGCATCAAACCAGCAGAGGTGGACGCCATGAATAAGAATCAACCGACACGACCCGTGGAAGAGGGAGTAGACCCTTCAAACGAGAAGATTTTTCTGGATCGCCTGAAGACTGCCGATAAGGACAAGAAGACTGCCGCCAAAGGGTCTGAGGTAAAGAAGCGAGTGCCCTCGTCTCCTGTGCCGCGTTGATAGTCCGACTCACTAAGAATCAACTCGAATGAAGTTGAGAAGATTGGATCTGACGTTGAGTCGCAAACGCTGACCGATAAAGCTTCCGCGTCGCGACGCTGAACCTACTGCCCAATGAGCTTGACACTTCTGTGATGAGACTCCTCCATTAGGTTCTACATGACGAACTTCTCTCAGTGAAGGAACGGAATGCCATCACCGTTTCTGACGGCATCCAGAGATTGAATGACGTGGTTCGTCCTTCCCACGCCAGCCATCTTTCATTAATCATCGCTTTCGGAAAGATGCATTTCAGGAGCAAATCGAGGATTGAACACGCCCCTCTTAGAGGACTCGCCGAACCAGTTACCTATACAGATTGAAGACGATGCCGGCGCGAGCGCTGAAGCTGTGGTTCCACTGATCGCGCCACTCGACCTTTTCGCCGATATACTCGGCCGGGATGATTTCAAAGCCGATGCCGTGCTTGCTCTTGAGGTCAAAGCCGATACCGGCGCGGGTGGCAGGGTTCCAGTCCACTACGTTGCTGACAGCTGCGGCCGACGAGCGAGAGCGCATTTCGCCGCCTTCTCCGTAGATGAAGGGAGTAAAGCGGGATCGGGGAGCTAGGGTGTATCTAGGCCCTGCAGCGATGAGCAGCAGGTTTTCGTCGACGTTGACTCCACGCGTCGTGAGCGCGGTGAAATCCGCCTGGAAGCCAATGTGGTGAGTGAGGTTGACCTCAGGAAGAACCGACCATCCCATCAGGCTTCGGTTGCCCATGTAAGGACTGGTCTGGAATGCATAGTTGTAGTGGATTGCGAAGGAGGCCACAGGAGCCTGATGGTGAGAGGTGCGGGTAGTACCGGTGGAGCTGCCGGCGTCAGCGGTTTGAAAGTGCATGATGGACGGAGCAGAAGAGCTGGAGGATGATGCATCCGGGGTTTGGGCCAAAATCGATAAAGGAAGAATTAAGGTCAACAACATTAGGAATTTGTAGATAAGAACACCCATGGTCGACTGCCGTAACCTTTGATATACGTGCGGTTAGAGCACACTCGGTCACTTATACAGATGCTCTGGCAAGAGGGATGGTTACCTGGAACGGTTACCTGAGTTGTCTCGGGAAAAATGCACCTGGTGATGGCTTTGCTTTTGCTTCTTCCAAATCTTCATCCATGACCTACGAGAAATCCCCCAATACCGTCTCGATGGCAGCTCTCATCGCAGCCATGCGTACGGCGCGCTTGCAGACGTCACAGTTCGAGGGCGCTTCACGCCCCGAATCTTAGCTGAGGTTTGCCAACCGGTCGATCTGAAGACGTCCGCGCATAACCACCGGATTGGTCGCTACACCTCCCCGACAGGTCAGAGATATATCGGACCGCATTTCTGTGGAACCTGAACGAGCGAAGTTTGAGAGCGGCAAATGGGTGCGTGCTTTATCGATCTCAGTGACCAGCAATATATGAGCTCAAGAAAGGCTATTAGGATATGGCCGAAGCCTACAAATCTGATACAGTCATCTAAGTAACAAGACAACTTCTTTAATTTCACTTTTAGCAAAGCTGTCCTCGGCGTACCGGCCGGGGCTTCTTTTTTGACCTGCCGATAAATTGGCCAGGTCTTGTTGCGACTGCTGCAAGGTATACGGATGCGACCGCCTGCCACGGGTGACGCATGAACCTTCTCACTGCAGCCTCGCAAGGTCGTCAGGGGGGACTAATGATGAGCCTGGCACGCAAAGGCTGAGTGGCTCCTCCTGGTCTGTTGCCAATGTGGTGCAACTTTTGGGCCAATTACATGCCCTAACCTCTTATGTGATGATGAATGCCCGTGCTGCCACAGCAAGTGATGAGCGAGAGTCCAGCCGTCGCTCTATGACACCCAAATTGATTGTTCCGGAGGAAGGCTATTCCGTCTCTCCTATACGTATCGTCAGTCCCTCGAATTATCAAAGGGATAAGAGACAACCTGGCTGCACATAACAATGGTTAGCCTGCTGCTTCTTCCGGGTCTCGCGAGAGAACTCTACAGGCAATCAGGTGATTGACCAAACCAATGTCGCTAAAAAAGAACGCTTCCCCAAGAACGCAAAAGCCACCGGTAATTTTCGAAGGGAATCCCCTGGCGATGTGGATCTATGATCTTGAGTCTCTTCGTTTCCTAGAGGTGAACGAGAGTGCCCAGTGTCAATATGGGTATACGCGTGAGGAATTTCTCACTTTAACGGTAAATGACCTTCGTGATCTCCAAGAGAGCGCTCCTGTTCAACCAATCCTCAATATCGACGCGACCGATCCAGATGTAGTTTGCGTTCATCGAACGAAAGATGGAACGAGGATCTATGTAAAGGTTCGCAGCAACAATGTGTCTTACGACGGGCGAGAGGGAAGATTCGTCGTCGCTGAAGATGTCACGGAACGCCGTCATGCACATGCCCAACTTTTCCAGTTAGCCCATCATGATTCCCTTACCGGATTGCCCAATCGGGTTCTGCTCGAACAACGGATGGGCGACGGGCTTGCCGCGGCTGGGCAACGAGGACAACGCGCGGCGATCATCTGTCTCGATCTGGACCGATTTAAACAAATCAATGATTGGTATGGACATGCGGCCGGAGATGAGTGCCTCAAACAGCTCGCAAGCCTGCTGACCCGAAGACTACGCGGAATGGACACTGTTGCCCGTACGGGAGGAGAAGAATTCACTATCGTTTTAGGTGAAGTAGACAGCGTTGCTTCAGCGGAGATAGTCGCAAAGGTGTTGATACAAGCTCTTTCGAAGCCGATCGAGATTGAGGGTCACAAGATTGTTCTTGGTGCCAGCATAGGAGTAGCGGTCTATCCAGATCACGGCATTAGCGCTGCTGAACTCTGGAGGAGCGCGGACGCAGCCATGTATCACGCGAAACGCGCTGGCGGAAACCAGCATGCACTTGCAACTTCAGGTAACAACAAACTAATAGTCGAAAGTCTCAACGTCGACGCTCAAATGAGAGCGATGTTGCACAGTGAGGGCTTCCAACTGCACTATCAGCTCCAGTACTATCTCAGTCGCGAGATACGGGGTATGGAGGCTCTCTTGCGTCTGCCCAGCCTAAAGGAAGCCGTTATCAGCCCGGACCGGTTTGTCGCGATTGCTGAAGAGCGTGGGATGATTCACTCTCTAGGGAAATTGGTGCTGGAGAAAGCCTGTCGACAATTAATAATATGGAACTCGCAACGTGATGCTCCTGTCCGTCTCGCCGTGAACATCTCACCCTTGCAACTGATGCGATCCGATTTTGTAGGCGAAGTTCAAGAAGTTATCTCAGAGGCGGGCATAGAGCCTAGTTGGCTGGAAATGGAGATTACAGAGCGGGTCGTCTTGAACATTGATGAGATCGCGCCACGAATGACGGAGTTGGCAGATATGGGCATCCGCTTCGCCGTCGATGATTTTGGTACGGGATATTCCTCCTTGCAACATCTTCATCGCCTGCCTATCTCAACTCTAAAAATAGACTGCTCTTTCATTCAGCAGCTCTGCGAATCCAGCCGAAGCTATTCGCTCGTAAAATCGATCATCGCCATGGGGCATAGCCTTCAAATGGAAGTCATAGCGGAAGGCGTCGAACATGAAGACCAGATGCAGGTACTTCAAGACCTTGACTGTGACTGCATCCAAGGCTTTCTGTTATCAAAACCTTCGTCTCCAGAGACGATAGAAACTTTACTCAAATAGAACGCGAGCATCACCCGACTAATCCCTGTAATCTTTGCTTCGCTGTGCTACCGAATAATCCGCCTACGCGGAGGCGTCACGTCCAACTAGAATTCAGACTGAGAGTAATCCTTCAGATGCAGCAGCGGCCAAACGTCGATGGAGTATCAGAAGCACCTCGAACGACCTCGTCAACAACTGGAGCGGACGGCCCGCGATCCGTACAGAGGTCAAAACCGAAAGCCGTGCTTACTATCGTCCCGGCACCGACTCCATCCATCTTCCTGCCCGTTTCCGTTTCGCCGATACTGCTCACTACTACAAGACGCTCTTTCATGAACTGATTCACAGCACTGGCCATGAGACCCGGCTGGCACGAACCTTCGGCAAGCATTTTGGGGATGAGCTTTACAGCAAGGAAGAACTCATCGCGGAGACTGGGTCCGCTCTCCTTTGTGCCAGGGCTGGAATTGAGACGGAGCTTACCGAACGGAATACCACCGCATACCTCCAACACTGGATCAGTGCTTTGAAACAGGACAACCGGCTTGTGATTAAGGCCGCAGCAGCAGCTCAGAAAGCCGTCGACATGATTATCGGAGAAAGCTTTGTTGAAGATGGCAAAGAGGATAGGGGCGCCGGCGAGGACGGCACCCTGTATTCAGTTGGTCCTCTCTAAAGGGATTGTCAGCGTAGCAAGCGACAGTCTCGTCCCCGGGCAAAAGCTGAACATATCCGGTAAGGGCAACCTCTTTCGCGACAACGTGGCCGCTCCCTCGGATTCTGGAGGAGATATTGTCATAAACGGTTGCACCGAAGCCGCACGAGAGCTAATCGGACCACTATTCGACTCACGCGCCGGATTCGCTCTCGGGCAGCACGAGCAACACAAAGACGATACCGATGGAGGCGAACATACGAAATGCTTCTTCCTGGCCGTTCCAGAGCTTCGATTGCCACATCAGGAACCACTCGCCGCCTACACTGATAAAGGCGAAGAACCACAGCAACAACCCGAGAGTGAGAGCGAGGGTTGAGAAACACTTGGCGGCGTTGAAGGCTGCCGCCCTGCATGCTTCGATCCCTCTGGCGGCTTAGAGCTTCAACGTCTTAGGTCGTTAGCCGGTCACCCGTTTACACTTTCAGAAAGGAAATGAATATGACCACCCGACGAAAGTCTGTTTCTGAGAGCACGCAAGGAAAAACTGTTGCGCCCGGCAAGGCCACGCTCGCCAAGAGCAAAGACCCGAACTTTCGTCCCTCAACCCTCTATCTGCGCAAGAAAACGCTCGCAGAGTGCGAGTATCGTCTCAAAACAACGGACGATCCACGAGAGACATGTCCAGCTGGTGGAAGAGCTGATGGCAGGCTGGCTTGGAAAGTCAGCCAAGTAAGGCGCGATTCTGACAGACGGCGAGTCGGAGGCGCCCTCCAACAATTGGGTCGGTTACAAGCACGCTCGAAGTCGTCGAGCAGATATGCAATCGCGTCATCGTCCTTGCAAAGGGCAAGATATTGGGTGGTGCGCTCCGATTGCCGGAAGAACCAGAGATTCACCGTTTTCTAGCATACAGCCACCCCAGTCCGCGCCGTCAGTCTACGTCCTGCTCAGTCCTCTTCGCGGCTTTTGCTGTCTTCTTCGGTGATTTGGCCTTTTTCAGCTTTGACAGGTTCATTCTGCGGTGTGTCCGCTTTCCTTGCGGCCTTCACAGTAGCCGCGTGTATCGCCGCCGCGACCGTCTGGTCCACCAGACCTCCGCTGATGCCACTTTTGATGGCCTTGCTTACTGCTTTGTCAATTGCTTTCAGGGTCTTCTTCTCAGATTCCTTCTTCGCCATTTCGCAGTACCTCAATAGACGGGCTTATGCCGCAATTGGGAATTGTACAGGGACACCCTTCCGCTGTTTCTCGTTCCCGCAGGGACAGCAAATTCGGTCAGGACCCTTTCTTCAACCCCTACTCCTTCGTCTTCAGTTTGGAGTCGTTTTCGCGGATGAACGCCTCAATCTCCGGCGCACTCGACAGGATGCGGAGCTGTCACTTTCAGAGTTATTTGGCGTAGTTTTTCAGAGCTATTTGTCGTAGTGTCGATGCATGCAGGAGCTGAGCGGAGTGTCCGAGGCGTCTCGGGATCGTGCGCTGGCGCGCTTTCGCCTGATTCAACCGTATCTAGAACAACGGCGCTCCCTGCAGTTGGTCGCGTCCGATGCCCACCTCTCCTTTCGTACCGCCCAGAGGTGGGTAAGCCAGTATCGGAAGCTGGGACTAGCAGCGCTCGTGCGCAAGGAGCGTGGAGATCGCGGCGCCAGAAAAATCGTATCGCCGAAGGTCAAGGCTGCAATAGAAGGCCTTGCGCTTGAGAGACCACCCCTTCCGATCAGTTCTATTTGCCGGCAAGTTAGGGAGTTTGCCAAGTCCACAGGCGAGCCTATGCCACAGTACGGCACCGTTTATAGCCTCGTCCGTGAAGTCCCACCCGGATTGCTTACTCTGGCGCATCGAGGTGATAAAGCATATAGCGAAGGCTTTGATCTAATTCACCGGCGTGAGGCAACTCGATCGAACGCCATTTGGCAGGTAGATCATGCGCAGCTGAGTATCCTCCTGGTTCGGGAAGATGGGCAGACCGCTCGACCATGGTTGACCATCGTAATCGACGACTACAGTCGAGCGATCGCCGGCTATTATTTGGGCTTTGATCCGCCTTCTTCGATGAGAACGGCCCTCGCGCTTCGGCAGGGGATCTGGCGTAAAGGTCATCCGCACTGGCATATCTGTGGCATTCCAGAAGTTCTTTATACAGATAACGGCTCGGATTTCACCTCGAAGCACATAGAACAAGTTGCCGTAGATCTCAAGACTCGCCTTGTATTCTCGACTCCCGGCAAGCCCCAGGGGCGGGGCAGGATTGAACGATTCTTTCGTACGGTAAACCAGATGTTCCTCTGCGAACTCGAGGGTTACATCAAGCGAAAACGACATAAGCCCAACCTGACACTCGAGCGGTTCGAAGAGCTCTTTCGAACATTCTTACTTGAGACGTACCACCGCCGCTCCAGCATCGAAGGAAGACCAGCTCCTTCGGAACGCTGGGAAGGAACTGGATTTCTACCGCGCATGCCCGATTCGCTCGAGCAACTTGACCTCTTGCTGATACAGGAAGTTCGCGCCCGCAAGGTGCGCCGCGATGGCATTCACTTTCAGGGCCTGCGCTATCTGTCGCTCACTCTAGCGGCGTATGTAGGCGAAGAGGTGACCCTCAGATTTGATCCCCGGGACATGGGTGAGATTCGCGTCTTCTATAAGGATAGATTCCTTTGCCCAGCGGTCTCAGCCGAACTTGCCGGCGAGACCATCCCTCTGCGCGACATCATTCGGGTTCGCAATCAGCGTCGGCGCGAACTGAGCTCGGCTCTCCAAGATCGACAACGAGCGGTCGATTCGCTTTTGCAACTAAAAAGAGGCACTGCTGCCAAGGAGATTCATGCAAAAGCCCCCGTCCTGCCCGTATCCGGAGTTCGCATCAAAAGATATCGAAACGAGTAGACGCGCTTTCGTCGAAACGATCGAATACAGCCGGTTCGTGGAATTCTGTGATGCCTGCCGTCATTTTCGTTACATTGGGCTCTGCTATGGACCACCCGGAATTGGCAAAACACTCTCAGCCGTGCGCTACAGCCGAGCAGATCAGATCATTCCGCGTGATCGTTGGACAAGCGAGGTGAGCGATGATCTCCCTATCGACACTCTGCTCTACACCACCTCGGTGATTAATACTCCATCTGGGGTGAGGAACGATATCAATATGGCTCGCGAGAGAGCGATGAGCATTGTTCTCGACCCGATTCGGCGCGAGGCATTGGTCACTCTGGATGAAATAAGACATAAAGACGAAAAGCGTCGAAGAGAAATCATGAACAAACCAGGGTCATCCCCATGCGACCGGCCTGAAGTCGATCCAACTTACTTCGAAACCTACAAGCTATATCAAGCCAAGGAGCGGGCGGTTCGCGATCCGACCACGTTGATCCTTGTAGATGAGGCCGATCGACTGCAGATGAACAGCCTCGAACAAATGAGATCGATTTTTGACGAAGGTGCGGCGGGCATGGTCCTCATCGGGATGCCCGGTATCGAGAAGCGCATCGCCCGCTTTCCGCAGTTTTATTCACGCATTTGGATTCGTCCACGAATTCAGACCTCTTGATCCTGCCCAAGTGCAGGAACTGCTCGAAAAGAAATGGACGCCGGCTGGCGTCACACTCCCCGACGAACAACTGCTCCCGGAAGTCATAGCAAGCCTCATCCGCATGGCCAGAGGAAATTTCAGGCTCTTGACTCGACTCCTTACCCAGATAGAGCGGGCTCTCAGCGTCAATGACCTCCATCTGGTCTCAACTGCGGTCGTTGAAGCCGCCCGGGATAGTCTCGTCATCGGCCCCGGATGAAGTCGAGTACGCCAAATAGCGCTGAAGAACTACGCCAAATAGCTCTGAAACGGAGCGCCACTTACCGATGAAAGCTACACTCAAGGCAAAACGAAAGTATAGCCAGACGCACTGCTCTACCACCTCGATGGGAAATCGGTGCCGCCGATATCTACTCTCAGAACTGCTCACCGCCTAAGGATCTCACACACTTAAGTTGACGATGCCTTACTGAAGATTGAATGGCAGGCCCAGTATCGTTCCAGCGCCATCTGTGGCTAGAGGTTAGATGTGAGCCACCCGTCCCACCCGCCATTCCATTACAGGCCTGTATGGAATATATGCACATCTGCAGTGTTTTATAGCTATCCGTTCTTGTACTGAGGTACGTGCTGTAGAGCACGTACACGCGGAGCGTAAATACGAGGAGGAGTATGAAGTCACTGTTTACTCTTGCCGTCGGAGCGACGACGGTTTTGTCATTGGGAATTGCTTCCCAAGCCCAGCAATACAAACAAACAAATCTTGTCTCCAGCAGTTCAGGTCTGGCTCCAGTAACGGACTCTGCATTGGTGGACCCTTGGGGACTGGCCCGCGCTTCAAGCCTCGCGTGGTGGGCGTCTGACAATGACACCGGCCTGAGCACTCTCTACAACGGTGCAGGCGCAAAGAACCCTCTGATCGTCACCATTCCGTCGGTCAACCCGAAGAAAAACCCTAAGGGTAGTCCGACCGGCATTATTGCCAATAGCAGCACAACTGATTTTCTGATCTCCCCGGGTCTACCAGCAGATTTCGTCTTCGCTACGTTGGATGGCGGAATCGCAGCATGGAACCCAACAGTAGCCCTCTCTCAGGGAAAAGTCCCCCCGTCGACCAATGCCGTATTAGTCGGGAAGGGACCTGATGGTTCGTCCTACACAGGACTCACGAGCGGATTCATCCATAACAAGCGATATCTCTATGCCGCCAATTTTGCAAAGGGACGTATCGATGTCTATGACAGTTCCTTTCACCTTACCAATCTCAGTGAAGAGTCTGATGATCCTTATAGCTTCGATGATCTTCGCATTCGTCGTCCCTACAAGGTGTTTACCGACGAGGAGATTCCTAAAACTTTTGCTCCATTCAACGTAGCGGCTATCGGCCCCGATATCGTTGTGACCTATGGTCTGCGCGTGGAGGGACAGGAAACTGCTGTAGGTGGGCAGGGCCTTGGCTATGTAGATGTATTCAGCTCCTCCGGACAGTTGCTCACTCGGCTGGAACGTGGCGAATGGCTGAATGCGCCATGGGGCATCACGCTGGCACCTCTGGACTTTGGGCGCTTCAGCCACGATCTGCTCGTGGGTCAATTTGGCGGTGGCGGCAGCACTCCTTCAGCCGGTGTGATCGCAGCTTATGACCTTGCTACCGGTAAATTCGAAGGCCTGGTACAGGATGCGACTGGTAAGCCGATTGTAATCCCTGGTCTCTGGTCCTTGAGCCCGGGCAACATCAACCCAGATAACCTGGACCCCGCCGCTTCGCCCGCTGCTGAGGTGTATTTCACCGCTCGCAACGCAGGCAAGGGCCTCTTTGGCTATCTCACAGCAGTATCCACCGATCTCATCGAAGGTAGTGCACAGTAGGCTACTCGACGGCGATCTCGATTCAAATTGCATACTGCGGCTCTGCTCTGCAGTATGCAGTTTGCATTGTCAGGAATTTCAATTTCGGGCAGAAGAAGTTGGGTGTCGTTCCACAAGACGCAGTCCTCACGGCAAGACCGAAGAGTCTTCCCACCTTAGGCTGCGAATGTAGAGAAACAGGAGTTCCGTTTCATGCGGGGAGCGACTATTCGCGGACGCGTTGGCAGTGCAAATGAATGTGGAGGCTTGCCCGCAATTCTGTCACCGGGCAACTACAGGCCAAATATCCGGAGAGGACGGCTGCCGGCGATTGCTAACGGTTCCCGGCATTGGGCCGCTGACCGCGACAGCACTGATTGCCGCGATCGGTAACGGCACCACCTTTCGCAAGAGTCGCGATCTCACCGCCTGGCTCGGACTGGTTACATGGCTGTTCTAGGCATATTGGCAAGGCTCATGATCCGGTCCGCTCTACCGGTTTCATCTATTTCGGTAGATCGAAGGCGTAGAGTTTATTGTTACCAGTTCCTAATCGGCTATAACCGGAACCCCAATATACGACGCCGTCGACAATTGAGGGACCGCCAAAGACCGATCCACCGCTGGCAAAACTCCACCGGATATTTCCTGTTTTTGCATCGAGACCATACATGGTTCCCGACTCAGAACCAATGTAGAGAACACCGTTTGCAACGCTCGCTGCGCCACGATCAGCAGTGCCTTGGATAGGATCCGCTATTTGCCAAAGAATTTTGCCGGACGATGAGTCAAGCCCTGCCCATGATCCCCAATTGACTGTCTGCCCATTTGGCATTAACTTATAAGGCTTGTGTTCCGTATTCGCGATAGGGACGTAGATGTTCTTTCCATCAGATGCTGTTCCCCACTCGATACCGCCGCCTACGCCTCCGGGACCCACCTGCGTATGCCAAAGAATCCTTCCATCGTCCGGGTTGAGCGCCCAATATATTCCGCTCTTCTGACCAAAACCGACGACATTGTCCAGAAGATTTGGACCTGATCCACTGAAATCAAAATCAGGACCGGCAGGCGACGGGCATGGCATACCACCTGCGACCGGCTCAAAGCAATCGATGTTCCAGACATCATAGGCGAGGAGCTTTTGCGACCATTTAATCACTCCGGATTTCACATCCAAAGCCATCACACTGTCAATGTGATCGTTTGGTGGAGTACATGCTACGGGATTATGGTTTTGGAGGTTTTTCGATTCGCAATCCTCGATCTCCCGAGGAACTGTGTAGTTATTGCCAGTGCCCACGTAGATGAGTCCGCGGTTCACGTCGATGGCTGGCGGTTGCCAGATCGGTCCACCACTAAATTGATTTTGTGAAGCCCCCTTCGGAGGTACTGTATATGTCTGCCAGATTACGTGGCCGGTCCCGGCGTCGAGCGCCACGATGCTGCCGCGGAACGTACAGCATTTGTAGCTTTGAATAGTGGCCAGGCCCTCTTCGTTCGACGATATACCGACATAGATGACATTTTCAAAAGCCACAGGAGAACCTGTGATGACTGCTGCTGGATGCTTGTCCACTTCAGTAATCCATTTCACGTTTCCAGTGGACGAATCCAGCGCCATGATGTTTGCACCCGAATGCACTGTCTCGAAAGTGGTTACGTTATCGCCAATGACGACTTCCTTGTCCAAAACGAGTGGACTGACTCTAGAGATAGAGCCTGTGCGGTGGTTGTATTCAGAGATTTGATGCTGCCAGATCTTTTGGCCCGTGAGCGCATCGATGGCAAATAGATTGCCCGCCCAATCAGGGACGTAGACAACATTCCTGCTCACGGTAGGGGTGGCTGAAACATCTCCGCCCGTAGTAAAACTCCATTTCACTTTTAGCTTATTCACATTCAGCGAATTGATGGTGGTCTCGTTAGGTTGTTGACGAGTGTTTGCAAGATTCTGTCCTGCGGATTGCCATGCTTTTTCCTCCGGCCGTTTATTCAATAAATAAATTATGACTATAAACAGGAGAGCTATAGGGAGGAGGCGGATGGCCCAGACTTTCATTTAAATTACCTTTCGAATCGCGAGTAGAATTCCGCATGCACACAGAACCCTTCCAGATGCAGAACAACTGCGCTTCCGCCAAATCCGGATCTCAGGTCTGCATGAACAACCAACGTCGTCATAGTTATCAGGTCCGCGTCGAACCAACGTTCGCTGATTCAAAAGCTTGAGGCCGCCTCCGAGGACAAGCGGGTCAGGAACGAACCAAACGACTCATTCATACTTACTTCCAAGTCTTAGTTTCGATGTCGAGCACCTGCTCAGGTTGCAGAATCCGCTCTCGCCCACACCGTGCGGGATAGTATCCATACGGAGGGAAATCAGTGGATCGTGGTAGTCGAACGCAGGCCATGGAGACCCGCCGTAGAGGCCTCAAATCTAATAACATCTAGACCCTCCTGCTATAGAAACACCGCGCGGGGGAGGTTATTCCAAAGATTGCCTGGCTAACAGAGTAATGTTTATTCCCTGAAGAAGCGGCAAGCTTCGTCGGGGCGCACCATGTCCTCGAAGTCTTGGGTCTCTAACCGGTTGAGTTGATCGAGTGAGTGCGAGCCGCGAGGGAGAAGCTCAATGGCAATGATGGTTATCACCGCTGTCTCAAATCGTTCCCTAATCATGGGGAGCATGGTCTTCACTCCCTTCGTCTCGGATTTGTCTGTCTGACTTAGGCGTTCTTCCACGGTGCATTGGAATGACTTTCTTGTTCTGGGCTGGCTTACGCTACTCGTGACATGAGGCGAGGCTATTGAACAGGGCAGGCTTCCCTTCTGGTTTGCCTATCTATCTGCGTTCAGCGTGCCGCGCTCAAAGCACCCCCGCCCTTCGGACGCACGCTCTCCTTCCCAGAATCCGCTTCGCGCCTCTACAGGTGCGACTCCTGCCCCCAGGCAAGCTGTGGTCCCCTTCCGCAGATTCCGTCCAGTCGCCGAGGGAGTGGGTCGCGACGGCACACCCTCCGGGGAAGCATGTACCGCAGACAGCGGACAAACCAAAAAAAACGGAGCCAAACACCATGTTCAACAAAGTCATCCTCATCGGCCGCCTCGGACAGAACGCAGAAGCCAAAACCACTCAGAACAACAAAGAGTTCGTTGTCCTTAACATCGCAACCCAGGACAGCTGGAAGAACGACAAAGGCGACTACGAGACCCGCACCGAGTGGCATCGCGTCTTTGCCTGGAGCAACCTCTCCAAATTCGCCAAGACCCTGCAGAAAGGGCAGCTCATCACCCTCGAAGGCACCCTCCGGTATCGCGAGTACGAGGAAGAAGTCCACGGGCTCACGATCAAGCATCGCGTTGCTGAGATCCACGCTATTAGCATGAAACGACTCTCAAAGATCGAAGCCGCTGATGATCCTTCCGACGGGGCCGGCGTCGAATAGTCGTCGCTGACTCGGGTAGATGAGACCGATAGGGTCTCATCCACTCTATCTTTTAGGACAGTATTGTCGAACTGCGGTTTGTCTCGAAACCGATGCTACCTAATAGAACACTCGGCAAGCCGCAGCCCTTGATTGACGTCACTTCGCCACTATCGTTGTTTTACAGTTTTGCTTTATTATCGCCCCAAGGCGATTGAATATGGCGCGAATAGAGCACTCAGATCTCATACCCGATGGTGGAATTTGGAAATGCCCTCGGACCCTTATTGAGACAGCAAAGCTCTCCCCCGCCAGACCGCTTGTCGAACTGCGTGGGATGCCGGCAAGTCTCCCAGAATGATTGTTTTTTACCCGTGGACTCGCGGACATCAATTTGAAGAGAGCGCGCTGCAACGATCGAGGGCCACCTCAATTTCGCTAACCGTCGACTGATACCGTTCACTGCCTACGCTTCCAAAATTGTGTCGAAACTCCTCGATTGAGAGGTTCTCAGGAAACTGGACCTCCAAAGGGAAAAAGTCCTTCCTGGAAAAGCCACTACGCAGACGCGCCTGCATCGCACCTGCCGCGATGTCGGAGCGAGTTGCGGCGAAGGCAAATCGCACTCCCGCCCGATCTGCAGCCAAATCGCCAAAAGAAAATCCGCTGCCGCGTGTCAGTGTGTCTAACTGTTCTCTCATCAGGCCGCCGGCCTCACTGACGATCGGCTGCTCGAGAACGGCGAGTGCCGCACTGACCGCGTAATGTCGCGGCCAATCCTCGCGTCCATTCAAGGTGGTGCCCTGACTGACTGCGACCGCATTCTGAACCAGCGCACTGTCGGTCTTCAACCCGATGAAACGGGCGATGTTGGAGTGTCCCACTGCGATACCGAAAGCTAGGATAGCTGCGCGATTCTGCTCAATGGTTGAGAGGTCAGCTCGATTGGTTTCTGAAGTTGCGAATGCAGCCTGGAGCAATGCGCCGAACCGTGCATCACCGGAAGGAAGACTCGGACCCGCAGCAACAAACCGCCGAAGGTTCTCCTCGGTTGCAGCGCGCAATTGCGGCGAGCCGCCAGTGAAGATGGCCCACATTGCAGCGCCAATAACAAAGGTCACGATGCAAACCGCTACCTTCCAGCGTCGGTAGAGAACGCCAAGTCCGAGAATGACTCCCCCCAGGCAGGCAGCCACCGGAACGGCGGCATTGATCCAAACTGGTGCGTGTCCGGCGCGCAGCGAACGAATCGTCAGAGCCAAGCCTACAACGACAAGTGGCAGCGCAACAGTCTGAAGCAAGCGGCCCCGGAACGTTTGAGCGCGATTGACCGCGAAGGTTGCCGAGAAGCCAAGTACGCTATATATCGCTACTTGAACCGCGATCGCGCACAGGAGATAAGCCGCCTCCCCGCCGAGCCCCAAGGACGACTGCGCAAACTCCACCAGACGTTGGGGCGGCAACAACGGAATCGGCAACACGACCAAACCGGCCAGGATCACGGCTAAGATTGATAACTTTTTCAGTGTTTGCGGAGACATTCTCTCATCCCTGTAACCGTTTATTCGCAGTTTGCGATGCCGCCAAGTTGGCCGGATCTTTCTCCTGAGCTATCGACGGATCGCCATCATACACATTCTCCGAAGGGACGCGCTCTGGAGTGAGGCGGGGGATTCCAGTTTGTTTTCTTCATTGGGCCAACTCGCCGGTTGTTCTAGTTCCGAGCGACCGCTAAACGGAAGGAGTCTACTTTGACCAAAACGGGCTGCTCGGATGCGCTCTCCGTAGCATCATAATCCGAGGGTATCAATTGTCGTCAGAGAGACCTGGCGCCGCAAACGCCTTCGCAGCGTCGCTGGACGGTGAAATTGCAGAACTCAGACAAGCAGAGAAATCGCCTTGAGTCTTAGAAGGCCCGAGGAAACGTTGTTTACTCTTTGAGGTACAGCTCGGGGTTTGGGGCAATCAGGCCTCGGTTCAACGCGAACAGGACCAAGTCGGCGTTGCTTTTGAAGTTGAACGACGTCATGATGTGATGTTTGTGGAATTCTACGGCTTTCTGACTAAGCTGGAGAAGTCCGGCGATCTCTTTCATGGACCTGCCCTCGGCGAGCAGTTGAACGATATCTTTCTGTCGCGACGTCATTTCTGTCGAGAACTGCCTCGCACGGGTCTTCGCTTCAACCCAATCGTCTGCCTTCAGTCAGATAAGATCGGCCGCGCAATACCTGGTCAATCGCTTGCAGCAGCTCTGAACCGGCAGAATGTTTGAGAACAAACGCGATTGGGCCGAGTTCAAGCGCCGCGGCAGCAAGATTCGGGTCGTCCCGCATCGTCAAGAAGATCAACTTTACTTGGGGTGCCAGTTCCTTGATTCTGCGGGCCGCGTCTAATCCATTTAAGAGCGG
>NZ_JBZYWL010000022.1:0-19788 GCF_059115365.1 Edaphobacter sp. FHG110511_03
AAACACATCTCATCCAGAGTGCAGATAGAAACCCCGTGGAGTACAACATGCAGTCGCAAATACAACCAGAACCAAAAGCCCAATTATGGAAAACAAGGACGAAGCCTTGACACCTGTGACCTGCTCATAGAAAACGAGTATCTCGGAAGCTGACGGGCGCTTCCGAGATACCGCTTTCTCCCCAAAACGGCGATTGAAGATCGTAGATAGTCTCACAGTGGCACTTCTTCTTACGTGACCAGCTCTTGGGCGAACATTTCAATTGTCGTCGGCCCATGGAACTTCTCGGTTCCCGGGTTATCGAAGTGAATCCAGCCAGAGTTGAAACTCTTCACCATCTCGATGTAGAGCCCAGTCCGGTCGGCCGGCATGCCCATCGCTTCCAGAACGCCCTGCCAGGCTGCCTCGGGCAACTGTACGGCCTTCACCTCGCGGCTCAAGGCATTGCCGAACGCGGCCGCCGTTTCGTGCAAATCTGTTCCACCCTCCGGCCCTTCTACCTCAAGCACGCGCTCGCCCGTCCAGCTTTCCTGCAGTATTTTGGCGCCCGCTTGGCCGATGTCACGTGTGGCCACAAGTGGGAATTTGCGCGTGAGTGGCGCATAGAAGAAGGGCATCTCCCCTATCGCACGTATGTGGTCCAACGCTCCAAGCCAGTTTTCCATGAAACTGCCCGCGCGCAAATACGCCACAGGAATCGCGACTTCGTCCATTGGCGAACATCGTGGACGAAGAACTTCTCGTGTACCGCAAACCGCTCTGGCTCAAAGCTCGGTGAGTATTCGTGCAGACGTAGTGTCTCATCGACGAGCCCATGTACACCAACGATCATCGTGGGCGTCACCTTGGCCGTCTCGAGCAACCGGCCCCACCTCGCGGTTTGCTGACCGTCACCTGCGAAGACGATCGCTTCGGGCGTGGCCGATGGGTAGTACACCGTGACCTGCCGCCCACCGTCGTACTCTAACGTTTCGGTTAGGAACTCTCCTGACACTGCATCGTTGGGTTTGACGGGCACTTTGTCAGACTCACTTAAGTCGCGGTTGGCTTGATTCTCAGTTGGCTTCTCCATCGCCCCACTCTCTTTCATAAGATGATGGATAACCCAACATCAGGTTCTTCCTTTCAGAGGAACCTCGCGTAGCAGGAAACGGTGCGCGAGACTCGGCGAACTTCCCGCCTGCGATGAAGGAATGGATCTTTTTCAGCTTTCTAGGATGGCGCTTCTTCTTGGATTATAGACAACTTCTGCCCAAGAATTGTTCGAAGGCGCGACCGAGCGCGGCCTAAACGTGACATCACCGTCCCAAGAGGACAATCCAAGACCTCTGCTATCTCCTGATAAGACAGGTCCTCATATTGACGCAAAAGAATTATCTCCCCAAATTCTATCGGAAGCTGCGAAATAGCGTCTTTCACTTGTTGATGTAGTTCCTTGTCGACATAACGTTCATATGGTCCCTTGGACAATTCTCTGATTCCATTGGCAACACCCTCATCGTCATCCATGGAGACAGAGCATGGTGCGTGACGCCAACGCCGTATCTGATTGAGCCAGATATTCCGAAGTACGGTGAACATCCAGCCCTTAAAATTACTATCTGCCCGCAGGCGTCCCATTGCTCCGAGGGCTCGAACATAAGTTTCTTGCACTAGGTCCTCTGCTTCGGCAGGGTTTCGTGTCAACACCAGCGCGTAGCTATAAAGACCATCGATACTTTCGATGTAGACGAAATGCTGGTCAGGAGACATGACAATAGGGATTGATTGCAGGATTTGAGAACTGCCAATTTCTATTAATTGTTTGAATCTGTTTTGTAACGGCACCGAAATTAAAATTACATAAAGAGACAGCGCTCCTTGTCACAGAATTGTCTACTCTGCAAATCTCGGCTCTTGTAGATATATGGCCCTATGACAGGAACATAATGTGTTTCGCAAATATGTTTAAGGAAAGCGGCTGGGCAAGCTGCTGACGAGGCAATCTCGATGAGATCTGGCGTCTGAAACGTCTTGTTGCCTCGGGATCCTTGATGACTCTCTCCCATCTCATGCATACCCAGGCGTCAACCCTTACTTTGACGCAAAGCCTCCAGCGAATCGAGCAGACTACCCTGTCGACCTCTGGTACACCTACTTCGTATCCTGCCGGCCGATGAGATGAAAATCGAGCTGCTCGAAGCGCATAATATGCAGCTGCCGCTTAATAGCACGTAGGTACCCAACTTTTCGAAAAGCCGGTTATTCGGCCACTTGCCGAAGACATAGATCGAGTCTGATATGCAGTGACCCCATCAAGTACGCGAGATCGGTGGCGTTGCCTTTATAGTTGTCGCGGCTGACTTCCCCATTTGCAACAACATATCGCCAAGCAATTCGTCAGTGGCGCAGTGGCAAATGTCAGGATAATGCATCGGGTGTGCGCAGGTAGCTACGAGATTTAGCGATAATGTTGCACTCCCAGAATCACATCGTTCAAATTACCTAACCGTCATCGACCTCTTCACACCGAATGCACCTGCCGTTGAGTCGGACATAGACGAACCTGTACTAACGCGCGACCCTGCCCGGCCTTCCGCTCCTACCTTCTCCGCGGGAATTACAGATTCGCTTAAAAGGTAATTAACCGCAAGGAAAGTGTTTATCGCCAAGCGGTCAATGAACGATCGCCTTACTCCTAGATATAGGAGTACCTCCATTGGGAAAGTGGCACCTACGCTCGGAAGCAGTTGGGCAGACATGATGGATTAGACGAGCCAATGCGTATTAGAACAAGTAAAAGGCTTAAACAAGGAAAGTTGCAAAAATGAAACTACTTCACATTGACTCCAGCGCTCGGGCCAATTCCATCTCGCGCAGGCTGACAGCCCAATTTATCGAGGCTTGGAAAAGAAATTATCCCGGCGGGGATGTGACCTATCGGGATCTCGCCACAACCGCCATTCCTCCGGTCACTGATGATTGGGCGGCAACCTTTGCCGATCCGGCAACGCTCACGACAGTCCAAAAAGCGTATCTCTCCATCTCGGATGAGCTGACGGCTGAACTCCGGGCAGCGGACATCATCGTGATTGGTTCGCCAATGTACAACTATTCCATCTCTGCTCCGCTCAAGGCCTGGCTCGATCAGATTGTCCGCATGGGCAAGACCTTTGACATCAGTGCAGGTGCCCCCGTTGGACTACTGGTCGATAAGAAAGCAATGGTCATCACGACCCGCGGCGGTGTTTACGGGCCAGATAGCCCAACCGCTGCACTTGACTTTCAGGAGCCGTATCTGCGCGCCATCCTGGGCTTCATCGGCTTGTCCGACTTGACGTTTCTCCACGTCGAAGGAC
Organism: Edaphobacter sp. FHG110511_03; assembly: GCF_059115365.1. Lineage (NCBI taxonomy): Bacteria > Pseudomonadati > Acidobacteriota > Terriglobia > Terriglobales > Acidobacteriaceae > Edaphobacter > Edaphobacter sp. FHG110511_03. Next base: position 3,339 of record NZ_JBZYWL010000022.1, read on the forward strand.
AGATGAAACCTGAGGCGGAGATCAAATTTGCAAATGCTGCCGCACATATCAACGAACTTGCAAAGTGATGGTGATACGAAGCATCTCATTTCTTATCAAGATCAATAAAACCGATTGTAAAGTTGGTTCTGCCACAGAAGATTCGCGTGATATAAGCGCCCCATTACAACGGTAATCACGGAAGAAGTCATGGATGTTGGCACACTCACGGCACAATCAACAGAGGCGAAGAGGTAAAAGTGCACTTTAGATTCTGGACGTGTGTTGCGGTAGGTTTGACGGCAACGTTTTCAACAATGCCGATGCGAGCATTGACGCCGGAGGAGCGGGCAATCCTAACGACCATTCAACGGATCATGGACGGTGTAGCGCAACGAAACCATGCAATGGTGAAGGAGCAACTTTTTCCTGGAGGTATGGCGACACTGATTCGTGAAGGTAAGCCATTGCAGCTCAATTTCGACGCATTTGTCGAACGACTGCCAACCATAGGCGCAACTAAGTTGGAAGAGCGCCTTTATGATCCTCTTGTTCGCATCGACGATGACATTGCGGTCGTGTGGAGCCCATATAAATATTTCATCGACGACAAGCTCGATCACTGCGGGACAGATCTGTTTAGTCTGATTCGTCGTGATGGGCGCTGGCTGGTCTCGGGCATTGCCGATAACAGTCGAAAGGACTGCTTATCAAAGTAGGCGACCGACCTCAACCTCCTCGGACGAAACAATATCCTGGCGACGAATTTAGAGACGTAATCATTCCGTCCCATCCCTAAGATTGAACTTCTGAAGAGTCCTAGGGATTGATCGAAAGAGCAAAATGAAAATCTTGCTTTCCTCCATTCCGGCTACCGGACACTTTAATCCGATACTCGTCGCAGCCCGTATTTTAAAAGAAGCGGGCCACGAAACGGCCATCTACACCAGCGTAGTCTTTCGCGACAAAATTGAAAGAGCTGGGATACGATTTATTCCCCTACCCGAAGAGGCTGACCAGGGCGTGCGCGACTTCATCGCGTCATTCTTAGAAAAGCACAAGGTAACACCCGGTCCCGAGGAGATGCTAAAAGGCTTTACTGGCGCGTTCCTCAATCCCATGATCTCCCAGTTCCGAGGGTTGCAGGCAATTCTCAAAGAGTTCCCTGCCGAGGTTGTGATACACGAAATGAGCTTCGCTGGTGTGCTCCCAATGCTTCTCGGCCCTCGCTCCGCGCGACCGGCGAGTGTCTACCTGGGAGTCATGCCGCTGCCCCTTGAGCGCGCAGACGGCGCTCCGTGGGGTCCGGGACTGCTGCCAAGCGACGACTTGGAAAAGCGAAAAGAGTATGCCGAGATCGCGCGCAATCTGGAGGAGACAAAAGAGCTTCCCCTGCGACGTACGGCGGACAAGATGCTGGCCGATATCGGCCTACCTTCATTACCAGCCTCGCTCTTCGCGTCGGAAGCGGTGCTCGCAGATTTAATCCTTCAGCCTTGCACGCCTCTCTTCGAGTTCCCACTTCGCGACCCTGAAGAGAGACTGCACTTTATCGGGGCATTGCTGCCAAGCGATGTCGGCGATGCCCCTGCACGAATTAAGGAAGCAAAAAGGGCTGGACGGAAAATTGTTCTCGTCAGCCAGGGAACGTCCGCAAACAACGATCTGAGCAAGCTATTGGCTCCTACGATACTCGGTCTTGGCGATCGCGAAGACTTACTGCTCCTCCTCACGACGGGTGGCAAGCCCATCGAGAACATTCCCTGCGAGCTCACTCCGAACACCATTGCTTCCCAGTATCTTAACTTCGGTCAGATCCTGCCCGATGTGGATGTGCTGGTCGCCTTCGGCAGCTATGGAACCGTGACGCAAACGCTCAGCTTTGGTGTGCCTATGGTAGTAGTGGGCAAGGGCGAGGACAAGCCAGAGGTCGCTTCCCGTGTTACCTGGACGGGAACGGGTATCGATCTCGCTACAGATACGCCGACGCCTAACCAGATACGCGATGCAGTTGACCAGATCCTCGCAAAGACAAAATACCGCGCTCGCGCGCAGAAACTTGCCCGAGAGTTCGCGTCATACGATGCAGCTAAAAGGCTAACGGAGTTGGTGGAGACGCTGGTTGTCGAGCAGCGGGTGCTCGTAGATTGATGCAAATCTTCGCCAATCGGAATGCGAGTTCGCTCATCCGGATACGCCGGGCCTCTGATAATGCCATAAAGATGAGAAATAGGGATGGGCCAAGATTCCGCTGAATGTTTGAAAACTGTGTTGAAGACTATTCAGTAATGGGGGTACCTCAGGAATGGAGCAAGATCGCGGTAGACCCCTTCGTTTCGATATTTAGCGAAACTATTGAATCGACATCGTTATGTTTAGACGGCTTAATGCTTTAACAAAAGAGGAACCTATGCTAAGTCAGAAGTTGCTGGTAATGTTCTTATCGGCCCACTCGCTCATCGCCATGGGATCAACCCAACCGCAAAGCACAGCAGATAGGTTGCAGGCATTGATCGCAACCTCTGCCCAGAGACTGTCCATCGGGAAACAGGTTGCCCTCTCGAAATGGGACAGCAAGATTACAGTCGAGGATGCCCAGCGTGAAGCGCACGTCATTGCGGCTGCGATACAAGCAGGCGAATTGCGAGGTTTGGATCAAGTTTCGGTGGCGACATTCTTCAAGGCCCAAATCGAGGCCAACAAGCTCATACAGTATTCCCTCCTTGCCGACTGGTATCGCCTTGGCAACGTGCCCGCCCACTCATCGATAGATTTAGCCAATACGATTCGGCCCGAGCTAGATCTGATACAAACAGCCTTAATCGCAGAATTGGTCGAGACTACAAATATTCGCGCGAAGGCGTCTTGTCCATCTGAGCTCGCAGTAGAAGTCGGAAAATACGTAGCGGCACATCAAGCTGATCTAAGCGACCTTGATACCATTGCGCTCGATCGTGCGTTGGCGACAGCCTGCATCGCAAAAAGATAGTCGCCTTCAACTCTATAGCCGGGCTAGGTGGGAGATAACCCAGCTTTTTGAAAACGCGATCAGCGGTTACGAGACCCTCGTCGTACGCCCTGGTTTTCCATCCCACCTGTATTCGGACGGCGTGTAGATTCATCATGCGTCTCAAGGGTAACCACGCTTGGTAGCATCGCGCGCTTGATTCTCTGATCCCCATCCAGAATTTCATCAATATGGGAAACCGGACTGAACATCGCGCACTTGGTTCACGATTTTATTCACTCCATATGCCCAGTTTCTTGAAATGAGCCTCAAGAACGGCGCCTGAGGGCCATCGTCAATTTCCTGAAGCGTTCAGAGTTTATCGGTTGCATCACAAAGTGGGCCCAGAGCACGTATGAGGGCGATAGAAAATAAGCACCTTGAAATTTCAGGATACCTAACCTTACGATCCCTAATGGCCTCAGCGAGTTGTGCCCGGCAAGAAGCGCGTGAGGGAGAGCGGGTTCGGTTGGCCAAGGCTGAGATCAGTACAGCCTGAATACGATCGATCTGGGGACGTACAGTCTGAGCTAAATCGATTCCCGAGTGCTCGGGCGCTCTTCCTTGTGCCTGTCACTTCGTCAGCAAGGCATACTGGATCAACTTATTCGCCTCTATCTGAGCCGAGAAAAAGCGCTGGACAAATTCGGCAGGCAGCTCCACTTCTCGACCAGCGGTTATAGCCGCATCAATCACCTGCCGTTCTCGCGCTACATCCTCGACGGGTGCGCCGTCGTCCCATTTCACAAACGCCACTTCTCTGGCTAATGCGAGCCGCTGCACAGAGGCGTCGATCAAAGTATTTAGCGCGTCGCACTCCCCTCCTTGGATCGAAGACAGGTATGCCGATTGGTGGCGAAACACGCCTCCGCAAGAAGCATTGCCATCAGTTAAAGAACACGGATGTTTCCTTCGTCACGTTATTCAACAGTAAGTACTCTATTGTGATGTGATGATCCGGTGCTGATAAGGCATGTGAACACCTACAGTGTTACTTCCTTCCGGGCTCGTACTCACCCGGCACAAAGCGGAATGTGATTGCGAGCCTGTTCCATCCATTGATGGTGATGATCGCCAGTGTCAGATTCACCAACTCTTCTTCGGAGAAGCTCTTCGTGGCAGTTTCATACACCGCGTCGGGAACATGTCCATCCTTGATCAAAGTGATTGCTTCTGTAAGCGCCAGCGCAACGCGCTCGCGGTCTGTAAAGAACGGTGTCTCCTCCCATGCCGAGAGCGCATAGAGGCGCTGCTCCGTCTCACCATCGGCACGGGCATCCTTCGTGTGCATGTCGATGCAATAGGCACATCCGTTGATCTGTGACGCGCGCACTTTTACCAGTTGAATGAGAGCGGGCTCCAGCTTCGATTGTTTGCGAACAAACGTCTCCAGCCCAAGCATGGCCTGATACGCCGCCGGTGATACCTTCTGTGCGTCTAGTCTTGCTTTCATCGACTTTAGCCCCTGCAACCAACACTAGGCTCTATATGAATTGCAGGAAAGGTCCATAATGCATATATGGAGTAGTCCACATAGTTCGTCAATTCAGAGATTTGCGGGATTTTGTATACCACAGACAGCGGGAATTAAGCATGACCACCTAGCGCTGACGTAAAGCAGCCACAAGGACCGAGACGCCGCGTCGCAGTTCCGCTGGCTTGCAGCCTGCGAAACCGAGCATGAGGGCCGGGCGCTGTTCGTATTTTGTTGTAAATATCGACAAGGGTTCTACTTCGAGTCCGAGCTTTCGCGCTTGCTGGGCAGCATCCTGGTCGGATCGCCATGTTTCGAGCCAGCCGAGCGTGCGGACGCCTGCGCCCGCGTGCACGACGTCGAGCACTCCACTGAGATGTTTGTCTGCCGCACCTTTAAGAACGTCGATGCGGTCCGCATAGGTCTGACGCATCCGGCGGAGATGATGGCCGAAATGGCCTTCGGTGATGAACTCTGCGAGGATGGCTTGGTCGAGCGTAGGTGGATGGCGGTCGACGAAACTGCGGGCTGATACGAACGCCTCTACGAGGCGCCCCGGCAAAATCATGAAACCGAGACGGAGAGCGTTGAAGAGCATCTTTGTGAAAGTGCCGACGTAAATCACGCAGCCGGAACTGTCGAGAGCGTGCAGAGAAGAAACAGGATGGCCGGAGTAACGATACTCTGCGTCATAATCGTCTTCGATGATCCACGCGTTCGCACTGGCGGCCCATCGGAGGAGTTCCAAGCGGCGGTCCGCGGACAAGGTGACGCCCATTGGAAATTGGTTTGCCGGTGTGACATAAGCAAGCTTCGCTTTGGGCGCAATCTTACGGCCGGCTTTCACGATAATGCCGTTTTCGTCTACAGGCACTGAAACGATACGCGCACTGGTGGAACGGAATGTTTGAAGAGCACCCGAATAGCCAGGGTCTTCCATCCAGACTTGATCGTCAGGATTGAGAAGAAAGCGGCCAAGAAGGTCAAGAGCCTGTTGTGTGCCCGAGGTTACGATGATCTGTTCCCATGAGCAGCGCACTCCACGTGAAGCACCGACGTACTCCGCGATGGCGCGACGTAGTGGCTGGTAGCCTGCAGCATTGCCTTGCCCATAGAGTGAGCGAGGAGCTCTACGTAAGACGCGCGAGGCCACGCGCGCCCAAAGATCTGTTGGGAAGAGATCGATGGCCGGCTCGTACGTTCGGAAGGCTTTACCGATCGAGTGAGACGCAGGGAGCACCTCAACATCCTTGAGAAATGGAACTGCACGTTTGGAAAATGCAGCCTTCGATGCCGGGAGAGCAAGAGCCGCAGGTTTGCGCGTTGCGGACATCAATCCATCCGGAACCCCAGAGACGACATAGGTCCCTGACCCAACTTCCGTGCGGGTGTATCCCTCGGCCTGTAGCTGGTCGAAGGCTTCGACGACGGTTCCGCGCGAGAGGGAGTACTGCTTCCCAAGACCGCGTGTGGATGGCATGCGAGCTCCAGGCTTCAAACGTCCGTCGAGGATGGCACTGCGCAGCTCCGTGTAGAGCCAGCGCCAAAGGTTCTGTTTGCCAGAGGGCGGGGCGAGTGAGAGATCCTGAAATGTTTCTTCCTTAGACATGGCTTGTTTAGTGTCAATCCCGGCAACTGATGAAGTGGACCGTTCCCTCTTTGCATTATGGACCTTCTCTGCAATCCATATAGAGCCTAGGGTTATTTCAGGGGATAAAGTGATGCAATCAAGGCTGCAAGTACAGCTTGTGACATGCACAAAACCAATGCTGGCGCTTGCATTTCTCATCGCCAGCATTCTGACCACAACTAGCACACTGAAGGCGGAGACGTCTGTCGTGTCGCCGATGGCACAGGAGACTATCACCCCGCTGATAACGAAAGATCTGGCAGGACTCCCTAGCAAGCAAGCTCTGATGTATACCGTAAGTTTTCCGCCGGGATTCTCGAGCCCGATCCACCGTCACAATGCACAGGTGTTTGTTTACGTTCTCGCGGGCTTTGTCGTGATGCAGGTGAGAGGGCAAAAAGCACTAACGTTGGGACCAGGCCAGAGCTTTTACGAAGATCCTAACGATATTCACATCGTTAGCCGTAACGCAAGTAGTACAAAGCCAGCACAGTTCCTTGTTTTCTTGATTCACAAACAAGGAGCTCCACTGGTGCTACCGGCAAAGTAAACAACAGTTGCTTGAAAGCTGTAAGGAGGAAAGTCGCATGTCAGATACGAACTCGATACTCGTGACTGGGGCCGCCGGTCAACTCGGAGGGATCGGTAGAATCGTGACCGGCCTACTCCTTGCTCGCGGTCTCCCGGTTCGCGCCATGGTTCGCCGCGACGATGATCGTGCCGCGGCCCTGCGAGCCGCTGGAGCCGATGTTGTGGTCGGAGATCTCCTCGAACCTGCCGACGTCTATCGGGTTGTCAGCGGCTGTAGTCGGATATATTTCGGCATGTCCGTGTCACCTGGGTATCTTGAGGCGACTGTGACTATGGCAGCGGTTGCCCGAGAACTCAGGGTCAACGCCTTGGTCAACATGTCCCAGATGACAGTTTCCGAGATGAGCATTCAGAACACCACCCCAAGCCGTCAGCAACGGCAGCACTGGCTCGGCGAGCAGGCGCTCGCGTGGTCCGGATTACCAGTAGTCACTATTCGACCGACGATGTTCCTGGAAACCTTGCTCCCCCTCGCTGGTCCCGCGGTGCGCGACCGAGACCGCATCGAACTGCCGTTCGGGCGGGGCAAGACCTCCCCTGTTGCCGCGGCTGATGTTGCCCGCACAGTCGCTGACGTGCTCGCCGATCCCGGGCCCCACCTTGGCCGGATATACGAACTTACCGGCCCGCGGTCTCAGGACATGCACGGGGTCGCCCAGGAATTTTCCGACGCCTTGGGTCGCGACGTTGTGTACTCCGATATTTCACCCGAAGATTGGGAACGAGAGTTGCAAAGAGCAGAATTGCCGGAACACCTTATTGGGCATCTGAGGACGATGGGCGAGTTACACCGGACGGGTCGGTATGACCGACTGGCTGACGGCGTGAGGCGCGTAACTGGTCAACCAGCAACTACGATCCGGGAATTTGTGTCTCTTCATGCGAAAGAGTTGGGCCGCCGATCGGTAGGTCCCAACGACTTGAGCCGCCCAACAGATTGAAACGAGGGAGATAGTAATGACAACAATGAGCAGCGTTCTGGATATGCAATCGAGTCACACGGAGCTAGGCAAACAAATCGTATCTTCCGTTGTGGCTAAAATTAATCAAGGGAAGGTTGCCGATGCCGTCGATCACTTCGGCACGGATTTTAAATTCAACGACCACGCGTTGGGACTTGAGTTCAACGACAAAGCACGGCTAAAAGAGTTCTTCGATAAGACGCATGAACTGTTTCCGGACGCTCACTTGAACGTAACGGCTATCTTCGAAAGCGGAAACCACGTCTTTGCAGAATGGACGCTCACTGCGACACATGTTGAGCTCTTTTGGCCCCGAGGCGAAGTCCGAGTGCGAAGATCCTTGCCCGGCGCTTCCGTTGTGGCAATAACTGGTGGACGTATCAGCGAATGGTCCGACTACTATGACAGCAGAACCGCGAACCGCAGTCGACTTGCCGATATTTTCACCGACTGGAGGGAACTATAAACAGTCCTGCGTTTCCATTCTCTGACCGGTCCGCATTTGAATATCGATCCACAGCCAAGCTTTATTGCGTCATGAGTGGTGCCATCTGAATCTTCTGAAACAACGACACGACTCCGACTCCCCGAGAATACCCAGCAATATAAGGAAGATCCTTCTCGAAAAAATCCCTACCAGTGGCGCTTGTTTCAGAGTTGAGGAGCCGAAGCACATCATTCTGAGAAATTACGCGTCACTCAAAACGCTTTCGAAGCTTACAAAGTGGATTCGTTATGGCTCCTGAACCTACGACAGAAAGTATTGCTGCATTCGTGCGGGGCTCCTCCCAGAGACTTTCATCAAGCATTGGACTTGGGTGGGAGAACATCGCGGTCGAACGTCATCTGATAGAACAAAGCGACAAACCTGAAGCCGAAATATCTCAGTACATAATTACGCTTGCACCTGGACCTCATGTGTTGGCTGGTAATCGTGCGGGGCCACATGGACATCTTTCGCCATACTTAAAACCGCCTGGAACGATAAATGTGAATGCTGAGGGATACGTACCGGCAGTATATCCGTCCACTCAAACAGACTTGATCGTCTGTGCGCTGAACCCGGTATTAGTTGGAGAGATAGCTGCGGAACGAGGCTCACGCAATACCTTTAAAATCCGAGAACGAAGAGACTTTTGGGATAAGGCATTATGTAGTCTGATTAGACTTATAGAAGAGGAGGCAAAATCCAGTGGAGCTTCAGGCCGACTCTATATAGATCATTTGATCCATGCACTTACGTTACGTCTTCTTGCTCTTGACGTGAGGAGTGACGATGGATCCACTCTGAGTAATTCGTTATCTCATCGCCGCCTGCAGCGTGTGGTCGAGCGCATGGAGGCAGACCTTGGTACTGATCTCGATCTCACGACACTAGCGGCAGAGAGCGGATATAGCATAAGCCATTTCCTTAGAATGTTTCAGGCTGCAATGGGATGTACCCCATTTCGATATTTATCACAGCTCCGAGTAAAAAGAGCGCAAGCGATGATGAGTAACAAAAATATGCGCCTGATTGATGTTGCACTAGAGTGCGGTTTTTCGAGTCACTCCCAGCTTTCACGCGTGTTTCGGCAGATCATTGGCGTGACTCCAAGCGAGTATCGACGCAACGTACAGTCAATTGCTTGCAACGAAAGCACACATCAACAAGCGTAACCGCGCTCGATAACCTCAAGGTTCTCGTTGAACGCCGGTCGACCGCCTAGCAGTCAAGCGCTGATAGAAAATACGTCAATTCACATCTGCACGTGGAGCACGGCGGTAATCACGTGTCCCGTTTTCTTGATAAAGAACAGCCGCTGCTATCGGATTCCAAGCAGTGCACACGGAACGCCCTCCGCAAGTTTTTCCCCGGTGTGGCCACTCGTCCAAATGTGTTTGGGCATACCGACGACAAGAAGGTCGCACTCATCGTGCTTTGCGGCTGCAAGAATACTACCGATTTCATCGCCATTCGATATGGTGGCTTCGATCGCAAGTCCGGCATCTTCTGCCAATTGGCGTGCTTTCGATTGCAAGTTGGTGTATTTGATTTGCATTTCGTCGGTCCACCGAATATAGGGAGCAACCGAGGTTGAAAAGGAAAAGTAAATCGGAGGAGGCTCTATGACACTGATAACGTTAAGACTTGCTTCAAATGATTTAGCCAACTCGATTGCTGCCAGCAGTGCTCTACCTGCTTCTTCTGACTCGTCAAATGCAATCGTAATCTTTTTAAACATTTTTCCCTCCCGACTTGAATTTTGCACTGGAGCAAACGGAAGCCCGAGACAGGGAGCGCAATCGCGGTGAAGCGCAAGATAGTTTGATTGTCGACCGCGATGGCGTCTCCTACGTGCTTGAGGTCAGTCCCAGAATCGTTGTGCGCGTGTGAAGAGGCATTTCTTCGACGTTGTTTCGACTGCGGCCCACCGTCATTTGTGGGATTCCCTACGACGCTTCCAGAATGGTGCACAACAACCGCCAGGCTTATGTTTTAGGCGAGGTGCGCGTGGGCGTCCCTCGTCTGGAAATGGGTCACTTCGTAATGACGTGGGAGAGAAATGCTCGTATAGGTTCACCAAATGGAGGGCGAAGTAGAAGCTCTGCCTGTGGCGACTTACTCTGCCGATAAATCGCTCGAGCATGGCTGAAGGTGAGGAATCCCTGTCTGCCGTGGTATGCGCCCATACCCGAAGGACCGATGCCGCCAAACGGAAGGCTGTTATCGAAGGCGTGTGTCATGCAATCGTTCACGGTCACGCCACCCGACGTCGTGCCGTCGAGCACCTTGCGCTCCTCCTCAGCATCCTGTGAAAAGTAGTACAACGCGAGCGGATGAGTGTGCTTGTTTATAAATGCAATTGCCTCATCGATCGTTTCGTAGGTTACGATCGGCAGCACCGGACCGAAAATCTCCTCTTGGAGCACCGTCATCGCCTCGGTGACCTTGAGCAGGAGAGTAGGAGCGATTCTGTGACTCGCAACGTCCGTCAGGTCTTCCGAAGCGGGATTGAGCTCGATCACCTCAGCTCCTTTCGCCTCAGCGTCTGCGATCCAGCTCTTGAGGCGATTGAAGTGCCGTTCGTTGATGATGGAGGTATAGTCAGGATTCCCTTGGAGTTTCGGGTACATGGATGCCACTGCAGATGTGGCCTCCGCTACGAATTGACCTTCGAGTCCGCTGGGCAAAAGCACATAGTCCGGGGCGAGGCAGATCTGTCCGGCGTTGACGGTCTTTGCGGTGAGAGTTCTGCGTGCAGCGTCCCCAATGTCCGCCGACTTTCCAATGAGAACGGGTGACTTGCCCCCGAGTTCGAGAGTCACAGGCGTCAGAGTCTCGGACGCTGCGCGCATGACCGCAGAACCTACCTTGGAGCTGCCTGTGAAGATTAGGTGATCAAACGGCAACGCCGTAAACGCGGCACCGACCTCAGGCCCGCCCTGCACCACCGCCAACTCCGTCTCGTCGAAATATTGTGCTGCAAGTTCTGCCATCAAAGCTGAGGTTGCAGGCGTCAGTTCGGATGGCTTCATCATGCAACGGTTGCCAGCGGCAAAGGCATAGCCGATGGGAGCAAATGCAAGCCTCCAAGGGAAATTCCACGAACTCACCACTCCGACAACACCCTTTGGAACATACTCGACGCGGGCCTCAGCGTCTGCGAACATCGCCTCATGAATCTCCGTTTGCATCCATTCGCGTAGGTGAAGCTTCGTGTACTTGAGGTTATCTATGACGCTCCAAACGTCGGTGAGCAGCGAGGCCTCCGCGCTTCGATGACCGTAATCTGTATTGAGCGCACTAACAATTTTGTCTTGATTGTCTACCAGCAGGGCAATGAGGCGATTCGTTCGATCAATGCGTGTTTCGTAAGCGGGTGCTCCTTCCGCCATGAATGCGGTTCTTTGGCGATTCAATAAAGACCGCAGACGTTCGGGTGTTATGTCGGCTACCTTTGAGCCGGGTGCCAGGGAATATCCTTGTGGGCTGACCTCCTGCGCTTCTAGTCTTATTTTCATTGATTTGATCTCCTTTGCATTCACACTAGGCTGTCTGTGGGCTAAAAAGTAGAGCCATAATGTGAACAGGGGCTAGTCCACTTTCACCAAAGTGGACCAAGGCGGTCACAATATCATCAGTCAGTCATCGATCAAGCAAGGAATGTCTATTCCTTAGTCTCTCCGGTGGAACCCCCAGATTGTTTAATAGGAATTAGCCGCAAGGAAGGTGTTTTTGGCAAAGCGGTGATTGGACATTCGCTCTACTCCTAGAAACAGGAGTAACGGCATGGAAAAAGCATTTCCTAACGACGACAAGAATTCAGGCAGACATGATGGATTAGACGCACCAATGTTTGCAGAACGTGTGCGCCTGAATCAGGAGAAACTCACTTCCAATCTGAAATCGCAATACGACTTTATCGTTTGTGGATCCGGTTCATCTGGGTCGGTTGTGGCTCGTCGGTTGGCCGAAAATCCCGACGTCAGCGTTCTGCTAGTTGAAGCAGGAGGCAGCGACGACGTATCCTGCGTGAGTGAAGCAAATCAATGGCCTGTGAACTTGGGGAGTGAGCGGGATTGGAGTTTTCAGGCCCAACCGAATCCATACCTTAATGGCCGCTCGGTTCCCTTGCCAATGGGGAAGGTTTTGGGTGGTGGCTCCAGTATCAATGTGATGGGTTGGGCCCGGGGTCATAAAAGTGATTGGGACTTCTTCGCATCCGAAGTAGGAGATACCTCGTGGAATTACGAGTCGGTGTTGAATATTTATCGTCGGATCGAAGGCTGGCAGGGAGCGCCGGATCCAAAGTATCGAGGGACTGGAGGGTTGGTCCACGTAGAATCCCCCCAAAATCCGAATCCGATCGCTCCTGCCATGCTCGAGGGGGCACGTTCGATCGGAATTCCGACATTTGAAAGTAACAACGGCCGCATGATGGAAGGTCCAGGCGGTGCCTCCCTCATCGACATGTTAGTTCGCGGCGGGAAGCGCCAGTCAATTTTTCGCGCATATACATTTCCTTATATGGACCGCCAAAATCTGACGGTTCTCAGCAATGCTCTGGTTACTAGAGTGACTTTCGAGGGCCAGCGAGCCACCGGCGTCGAGATCTCCTACGAGAATGAGACTTATCGCATTCGTGCCAGTCTTGAAGTGGTGCTGTCGCTTGGTGCGATTCATACTCCTAAAGTTCTAATGCAATCTGGTGTTGGTGATCAGGCCGAACTGCAACGGATTGGAATTCCGCTATTGCAACACTTGCCGGGTGTCGGGAAAAACTTTCAAGATCACCCCGCGTTCGGTTGTGTCTGGGAGTCTGCGGACACCCTGGATGTACGCAACACTATGTGCGAGGCGACCTTCTTCTGGAGGAGTAAAACGGAAATAGATAGTCCGGACCTGCAGACATGCCAGGCTGAAATCCCATTTTCGAGCGCAGAGAATGCAGCCAAATTCGGGATGCCTACCAATGGTTGGTCGTTGTTCGGTGGTGTCGTGAGTCCGAAAAGCAGAGGCCATATTCGCCTGACAGGTCCCAATCCTCTGGACCCCGTTCAGATCGAGGCTAATTTCCTCTCGCACCCGGATGACCTGCAAGCGGCAGTAGCCTGCGTAAAACTTTGCCGCGAGATAGGTAACTCCGCCCCACTTCAGCCGTTTGTGAAGAGAGAAGTGATGCCGGGCAACCTTAAAGGTGTGCAGTTAGAGGACTTCGTTCGGAATGGCGTCGTGACCTTCTGGCATCAGACATGTACGGCAAAGATGGGGCGAGATTCCATGTCTGTAGTCGACGGCAATCTCAAAGTTTACGGGATCGACAATCTTCGTATAGCAGATGGATCTATCCTGCCGCGCGTTACAACTGGTAACACGATGGCTCCCTGCGTCATCATCGGCGAGCGTGCCGCCGAGATCCTGCAGGTTGCACATAACTTGTGATCAGCTAGGATCCACTCGACGTGGATGAGGAATGAGCTATGAAATTAGGCTTTGTAAGTCTGCCCTTTGCAAGACATCTGAATCCGATGAAGGCGTTAGCACGTAAGATGCAAGCGCGCGGACATCAGGTGGTGTTCATCGGCGTTCCCGATGCGGAACCTTTCGCCCTTGCAGCTGGACTTTCCTTCTTATCATTTTGCGACGAGGAGTTTCCGGCGGGCTCGATCGCCAAACTGTTCGAACCCGCAGCTAAACTGCATGGCCTAGAGGCGTCGTGTTGGTCCGTTTGTGCGGCAGCGGGAGGCCTGTTCATGGCGGCATCTCTACGCATGCGCAAGGTAGTGGCGCGATTACTGCTGCGACGCTTGATCGAGCGCTCGCTGGCGCGTGCACGCCGTGAATCACGGCTACGCTCGAATTCGAGGATTGTAGAGCGACGTTCGCACGAAATAGAGAAGGTGCCATCTCGGTGCGGTCCTCTTAATAGCCTGAGGATCTGCGAGTAATTCAGCGAGCCAAAGAGCAACGGTCACGTCGACGGCGATCAATCGGCTCGGGCTTTATTCAACGAAGCCTGTTGTCGCAGAGAGGCAGAATATTTAAAAATGAATTCTAGGGAACAAGTACATTTGAATCAGAAGCACCTCGCCGAAGAACTAAAGCCACATTACGATTTCATCGTTTGTGGATCAGGCTCTTCAGGCTCCGCGTTAGCAGGAAGGCTGGCAGAGAATCCAAACGTTAGCGTCCTGCTTGTTGAGGCTGGAGGAAGCGACGATGTCTCAAGCATCAGGGATCCTGATCGTTGGCTACACAATCTCGGTACCGAGCACGAATGGGGGTTTTCGGCTCAACCCAATCCTAGTCTAAACGGTCGATCACTTTCGCAGTCGATGGGTAAGGTTCTTGGGGGAGGATCCAGCATCAACGCGCTGATGTGGACACGCGGACATAGAAATGATTGGGATTTCTTCGCTTCCGAGTCAGGGGATGCAGCATGGGATTACGAATCGATTCTGAATATTTATCGTCGGATCGAAGACTGGCATGGCGCGCCAGATCCAAAATATAGGGGAACGGGCGGGCCAATGTTTGTTCAACCAGCACCCAACCCAAATTCTGCGCCCGCTGTGATGATAGAAGGGGCGAATTCAATTGGAATACCATCTTTCGATAATCCGAACGGTCGCATGATGGAAAGCGATGGCGGCGCTTCCATGCTCGACGTGATTGTACGCGATGGTAAGCGACAATCCGTTTTCCGTTCTTATGTCTTTCCACTTATGGACCGCCCAAATCTAACCGTGCTTACACGCGCTCTAGTTACACGAGTTTTATTTAATGGAAAACGGGCAACAGGAGTGGAGATTGTCTGTGACGACAAAATGTATCGAATTGGCGCGGGAAATGAAGTTGTATTGTCATTGGGTGCTATCAACACTCCAAAGGTACTGATGCAATCCGGCATCGGAGACCAGGTTGAGCTGGGACGGCTCAGAATTCCTCTCGTACAACATCTCCCAGGTGTAGGCCATAATCTGCAGGATCACTTCCTGATCTATGGGTGCGTTTGGGAATACCGCCACCCTTCTGTGATTCCAAATGCTGCGCGGGCAGTTTTGTTCTGGAAAACGGATCCCACTCTCGATACACCGAACACCCAGATCGTTCAAAGCGATGGCGGAAGGGTCAGAGGCGAGATGAAAAACCTTGGACTAACCAAAGATTCATGGTGGTCAATTGCACCCGGGATCGTACGCCCAAGGAGTCGAGGTCGCCTGCGTCTCACAGGCCCCGCCCCCTTTGACGAAATCAAAATTGAGCTTAATACCCTTTCTGACCCCGAGGATATGAAAGCGGCTATTGCGTCTATTGAGATCTGTCGTGAAATAGCCAGCAGCCCTGCCCTGCAACCATTCGTTAGACGCGAGCTGATGCCGGGCAAACTGAAAGGGAGTGCGCTGGCAGATTTTGTTCGAGATGGCATAGTGACCTACTGGCACCAGGCCGGTAGCGCAAAAATGGGTCGTGATCCGATGTCTGTTGTAGATTCGAATCTAAAAGTCTACGGACTCAATAATCTTCGTATCGCTGATGGATCTATCATGCCACGCGTAACCACGGGAAATACGATGGCCCCCTGTGTGGTTATCGGTGAGCGTGCCGCTGAAATTATTAAAAGACAATACAGTCTCTGAAATAAGATCGCTTCACTCTGGCGATGCCGATGGCCTGAGCGCTGGATTTCCCTTGAGCGATTCACTGCATCCGCTCGATCAGCCAGACCGCCATACCGTTATCCCTGAGGGTCAACCCATCTGTCGCCTCCGACCCTCAACTCAGGATGGAGCTGCGGCACTTTGGCTTTGCGGAGCTACGACATTATTGCTTTTGCTCCTACATCTGATGTTGGCACCCGATAGAAATGTCAGGGTATCTTTCTCATTAGAAATGTCAGTATATAAATCTCTTAGTCGTCGTGCGGTAGAAATGTGCGAAATCGCCGCTTTTGCGATTTCCAAGGGCTGTAGGAAGGTTCCATGCTATGCTCACCGCGAGACTCTGGGCACGTTGAACCGTGAGCAAAAACAGCAGTAGTTAGTGCTTGGGTGATGGGCGCAGCGACCAACTGATGAATGGGGAGAAACTGACAGGGAAAGAAGGCATATGCCCATAGTTCTCAGAAGTGCTGAAGAAAGCGACATTGCCAGCATGGCGTCGATCCGTGCTGCCGACTCTCAAAACGAATTGTTCTGGGGGGACAGAATCTCTAGATATCTGAGCCGGGAGCATTCACCCCAGCATGCGCTGCAGTCGCGCGCAATTTTTGTAGCTGTTGATGAAGAAGTTGTGGGGTTCATTGCGGGGCATCTGACGCAGG
>NZ_JBZYWL010000023.1:0-18414 GCF_059115365.1 Edaphobacter sp. FHG110511_03
ACGCGACACCCACAGACGCAAATGCCGTCGATCACCTTCACTGAACAAGCATGGGATTTCGAAATTACCCAGGCGAACAATGACCACAGTCGAAGAATCAATGAGGATCCATTTGTAATACGCAGCGCACCAAACAAATTGCCTAGCCTCCGACGCGCTCCTCTATGTGCCCGATGGCAAATCATTCGGATTGATTTGCCGCACATTAAGAATGTGCACGTGGATGGCCATAGAGCAATCGTATGGCAACGATGAAAGTACAACAGATACACGCACGCTCATTTCAAATAATTCGCGAGGTTCGCGAATTCGCGAACCCCAAAGCCGTTTTTCCTCTTGTTACGCAGAACTACGTCATGGTTGGCTATTTGTTCTACCTCATCCATGTTCGTTCGCCCCACACATGCAGAACCCCATCGGCCTCGACTCCGAGGTCCGATCAGGCGAATCAAAAAGTCACAGAGATAGAATGCCGGATGGTGGCACAATCTTGAAAGAACAGATCATCCGTGCGGCGTGGGCCCGCGAATACGAAGCTGCCAGGTAGCCGAAGCACTTTCGCTCAGTTCTAATTCGCGTTCGAGTGCGAGTATCGTGAGTAAATCGCAATTTTCGCAGATCCTCGAAAAGCGGTCCTGGCGGATCGTGCACTAATTCCTCCTCTTTTCACGCTATTACAGATTGGCAACCCAGATGCATATCGTGGAGATGTATGGATAGCTCCGATGAATGTCACCTTGGCCCACGTCGATGAGCTGGTGGCATTTCGGTGCAACATATCGGGTCAGATGATCGGCCTTCACTAAGTAGAAATGACATGCATACTGCAATCGCAAAAGGCGGGCAAAGAGATGAGCATCCAAACGACCGAAACCTTATCGCCACCATTTACTCGCGAATCGGCGTGCCATAAAGTTCGCAGGGCCGAAGATGCCTGGAATTCGCGTGATCCTGATACGGTCGCATTGGCCTATACCATCGACAGTCAATGGCGTAATCGTGTAGAGCTTGTGATCGGTAGGCAGGAGATAATTAGGTTCCTGACCAACAAATGGCAGCGCGAACTGAACTATCGCCTGGTTAAAGAGCTCTGGGCCTTTGATGGGTCACATATTGCCGTTCGCTTTGCTTATGAATGGTGCAACGGTTCCGCTAGTTGGTTCCGCTCATATGGCAATGAGAACTGGGCATTTGATGCGAACGGAATAATGCACCACCGCTATGCCTGTATTAATGACCTTCAAATTAGAGAATCGGAACGCAAATTCCGTTGGCCGTTAGGGCGCAGGCCCGACGATCATCCGGGACTCTCGGATCTTGGTTTATAGAGATGAAAGACCTCTATCTGCTCATGAGGGGATCGAAGGTAGATGTAGGTTTGTAACGCTCCAGTTCGATTGCTGGACCTCGCGAGACGGCACAAGATGCTCGGATTCTATGGGAGGCGGAGGACCCATTTGTCAATGTCAGGCTCCCAATTCATTCGAGGCACTTTCAGCCTTTCGAAACAAACCTAAATTGCACGCAACTCGTGTATTGCGGATGGCAGCTGGAAGGACAATTCCTATCACGGCCTCGAGGTTGAGCGCGGTCCTAACGAAGATAACAGCGGCTATTTTTGGCGTTCTTTACATCAATAGGTCGAATTCGCAGGAAGGAGAACCGATGTACAAATTGAATATTTTTATGCGCCGCAAGCGTGGCGTGGCATTTGAGGATTTCTCGAAGCATTGGCCCACGCTACATGCAGCTGTTGTGACGAGCCAGCCTGCTTCGAAGAAATATATTCTTCGATATATTCAATGTCATAGTTTGACTGCGACATTGGATGGCAGGATTCCATCTGCGTTTGATGGGGTCGCGGAGGTTTGGTTCGACGATCAAGCTAGCGCTGAGGCATTCTTCGCAACTGATGATTATCGACAGACGATTGTTGCTGATGAAAACAGGTTCATGGATCGCGAACGTTGTGAGCTGCTGTTTACCGAAGAAGTTGTTGTAATGAAGTGATTTGAAATGGCTGGTGAGACTCTCGTTGTTTTACAGGTTGTCGGGTAGTCGCAATAGGTCTCCCGACAGTTCACCAACAAATGTAAGTTGTAGACGATGGGCTCAGGATAGCCGATCTCTCCAAGCAATTGGGTTGGGCTAACGAACGTCGTTAGCCGTCGAGTTCAAGGAAGGAGCCTCTATGCCCGCCATCACTACGAAAGACAACGTTCAGATCTTTTACAAAGACTGGGGTTCAGGCCAGCCCATTGTTTTCAGTCACGGTTGGCCACTGTCGGCCGATGATTGGGACACGCAAATGTTGTTCTTCTTGCATCAGGGCTATCGGGTGATCGCGCATGATCGCCGTGGCCACGGGCGTTCCACTCAGACCGCTGATGGACACGATATGGACCACTATGCAGATGATTTAGCGACTCTTACGGCTCATCTAGGCTTATCCGACGCGATCCATGTGGGACACTCGACCGGGGGCGGCGAGGTGGCTCGATATCTGGCGCGCTATGGAAAAGGCCGAGTGGCCAAAGCAGCATTAATCAGCGCGGTGCCCCCTCTCATGGTGAAGACAAGGACCAACCCGCTCGGACTTCCCAAAGACGTGTTCGATGGTTTGGAGGTTCAGCTTGCGGCGAATCGCTCGCAATTCTATCGCGACTTGGCAGCCGGGCCGTTCTATGGATTCAACCGGCCCGGCGCGAAATCTTCAGAAGCCATCATCGAGAATTGGTGGCGTCAGGGTATGATGGGCGGAGCGAAGGCGCATTACGACGGGATCTTTGCGTTTTCCCAAACTGATTTCACAGAAGACCTCAAGACAATCAGCGTTCCCGTACTGGTCATGCATAGCGAAGACGACCAAATCGTTCCCTATGTCGCCTCTGCGCCGCTCTCGGCGAAGCTTTTGAATAAAGGAATTCTAAAGACCTACAAAGGTTTTCCACACGGCATGCCGACGACGCACGCGGAAATAATCAACGCAGACTTGTTGGCGTTTATTAGAGATTGATTGTTCTGAGGCGACACTGAAACGAATGATGGCGGCTCTTATATGGTTTTCTGGCTAGAAGGTTTGGTGTCACTGGCTTCTCCGAATTTGCGGGGGTCGCCAGCGGTACTGAAGCTTGAGAAGTAGGGCGAGGTTCTGTCTGCATGAACCGGCCCACTCGATCATTCAGACTCGAGTGGGCCATTGATGTGAAACGTCGACGCAATGCCTACTGATCGTTGCCCTCGACAAGGTCAGTGGGGACCGCAGTCAAATAACCGAATAGGCCGCCGCCATTCGGAACTGCGGTGAAGTACAGCTCCGCCGCAGGCGATTTTGAGGAATCATAGTTGCCCGGACTAACGTTCCCTGGGGTGATTGCCCAGAGACCATTAATCGACAGCGGTTTTCCGTTCGCATCTTGCAGCAGACCGTCAAACTTACCTGTTGCGAGATCATAGGCTGCGATGAAGCCGCTCGATTCCGACGTTGAGGCGCCCGCAAATTGTCCGATCAACAAATCATGACTGAAACGCCCAAAATCGAGAGGAGCCAAAGCTACACCCCAGGGTGCATTGAGCCAGTCCCCATGCTCCAACCGTTGCAGAAGCTCGCCCTTGGACGAGTAAATGTCGACGTAGCCAAGGCCAGGGCCATCGGTCTCAAACTGAGATCCCTCCTGATGAAGCACATACGTCACGACGATGTCATTGCCGATTGCCTGCACATTAAAGGGTACAAAGTTTCGCGGTAGACGATCGTCCACGAAAGATCTGTCTTCATCATCCGAGCGGCGGCGATATTCATCGCGACCCTGCCCTAAATGCGCTCTTTGAAATGTGCTGTCGTAAACATCAACACGACCTTTGGTGAAATTAGCGAGGTAGAGATAGCGCTTACCATCGACTAATGTACTGGTAATGCCGGTATAGCTGGAACCATCCTTGGTCCTAGCTACCGTTACCGCGTGAGTCGAAGGAGCGGACCCGCCTTGCCCTGTGGCAACATTAGGATTCCAGGCTGCAATGGTCCCATCAATCGTGCAGAATAGAAAGTCTGCCGGCATGCCTCCAGTCAACAAGAAATCGGTTTGGCTACTGTTAGCGATCGTGCCGCTTGGGGAACCGATCGGTGTTGATTTGTTTGTTGGATCTGCCGGGGGAATTGTAACGACTAGAGGATTCTTGATTCCCGCGCCGTTATAAAGTGTACTGACGCCTTTGAGGTTGTCGGATACCCACCAGGCTGAGCTTGATGTTCGGGAGAGTCCCCAAGGATTTACCAGGTCCGCGTCGGTTACCGGAGCAACCCCAGATACATTCGCCACAAGATTGGTTTGAGCGTAATGTTGTGCAAATGCCATACCGCCGTGGTAAAGACCATAGTCGTGCCAGCAGCAAGACGCAAGAATGCTTTCATAAACAAACTCCGTATATTTTGAATCCCGTCGTTTCGTATGTTCCTCTCAGGTCGACGCGGTGTCGATATTGAGGACTTGAAGCCGCCACCGCGGGATGGTGTCGGAATTCGAGGTCATCTTTCAGATCTCAGAGTAAGAACACCGCAGCCTAGCTATTTATTCCTCAAGTTAGAAGAGCTGGTTTATTCCCTAAGTTACAGTGTCCGTCGCTAAGTTGATCGTAGCGACGTTGTTCGTCGAAGCGATGAGTCATGGAGATAGATTTTGGATTTACAAACATGCATGAAGATGAATCTCGTGCTGAGAATTCCATAGGACAGGAAATGAAATAAGGCAACTGTCCGTGGTGCTCTTGTAGTGAATGGGACGTCGTGTATTGTGCATACAAGTTCCACTCCGTTGGATCCACTTTCTCGAAACCCGTATTGAAATCTTGCTGGCGGCTTGCGAGAAAACAATCATTGATCAAGCACAATTTCGTGCTTCAAGTGAAACATAGTAATTCCATCTGTATTACATGTCTGACATCCCGGAGACTAGCAGTTTTCCGGGGTTACGCTGAGATCCTGGAATCGCGTATCAGAGCGCAGGTCCGAGTAGGAAGCAAGTGCAAGAGCTCCTCATTAGAGGGTCGGGTAGCGAAATAATTTCGTAACTAGAGATCCAAATGCAACGCTTTTGGATCTGATTTAAGTGTTATGAATGCGTCTACAAGAAGTTCGGTTTCGAGGTAGTCGAAATGTAGTAACGGATTGCCGGAGTACGTCCACTAGATGGGCTTGGCGACAAAAAGACTTAGCGGAGAAGCCGTCGGAACTACCCTTAGAAGTTCGAACTTCGCAGATGAGAGCAGGCCTCGGAACTCCTTTTCTGTACGTTCCCGGCCTCTTACCAGAACCAACATCTGCAGGTCGGCCCACTTGCTGAAGTCGAATGTGGTTTCCTCCGGAATCATGAACTCGGCGAGAATTAGGTGCGCTGTTGGCGGCATCGACCGGCGCAGTGTTCCCAAGATTGCTGCAGCTTCCGCGTCGGCCCAGTCATGAAGGACCCAGCGCAAAAGGTAACCATCTGCATCCTTTGGCACGGACTCGAAGAAGTCCCCGCTTACAACCTGCATACGATCATGAGTAATCGACTCCGTCGCGAGATGCGGCTGGTCGAAGAGAAGACCTCTGGACGAGGGTGCAGAGTCGAGGATGGAGATAAGTTGCGTGCCGATGCCGCCGCCGATATCCGCGATCAAAGGAAATTGACCCCAGTCATAGGCGGCGACAACTGCCGGCGTCATGGCCAAGCTGGCCGAACGCATTGCGCCGTTATTTACCTCATTGGCTTGGGGGCGACGCCGAAGAAGTTCCCAGAAATCGCAGCCATATATCTTATGGATCGATGGATCTCCAGTTTTCACAGAATATTCCAGTTCATCCCATCCTTCAAAGGCACCGTTGCCTCTAGAAAGGTTTTGAAGAACCAAAGGAAACTGGGATCCGGGTACATCCTTGCGCAAACACTCACTCGCTGGCGTATTTGCAAACACGCGTGGCGACGCCTGGTTGAAAATGCCAACACTTTCCAAAGCACGTAGTAGGCGAAACAGTGAAGAAGCATTTGTTTCGGTTCGACTCGCAAGATCATCCACATGTACCGGTCCTTCGCTGAGACGATCGGCGATGCCAAGTTTAGTAGCGACCCCGAGGGCGTGCCCCTGCCAGAAACCCAGAACAGTCGACAGGATCTGATCGTGAGGTGCCATCTTAAAGTTTTGCATGCTACTCCTACAGCCTAGGGCTGCGATTACTTCTTTGAAGCAAGAGGTGATTGGAAGGTGAGCAGAAGTCGGGCACTAAAGGCCGGGAAGCCTTCTACTTTCCTCACTGACGTCTCTAATGTAGAGACGCGTCTTGGACGCACCTATTCCCGAATTGCGGTCAGATTACTCGTCGTCTATCTCTATGGCATGAGTCTCGCCGCAGTTGTGCAGGAGATGAACCTCGATTTTATCCTCGTCACCACAAATCTTTGTCTGTGTTAATTCCTTCCTTGCTGAGAGGTTTCATGGAGCTGTTCCAGGGATGACACTAGTTGTTGATTCCATCGTGGGGCGGGCACCTTGGACGAGATGCCATGACAGGGGGATGGAATAGATTTGCCGGCTAAGTCGTCTTAATCGACATGAGGAATAGAATTCTCACCGCGAGAGGAAGCGATTGGTGTTTTAAGCCAAGAAGACGGCCTGTTGATCCCTTTCATTCATTGGACTTTACAGGCTAAGCGCGGAAACGAAGTATATGGCCAAACCTGAAAACAGTCCTCTATATCGCCTCGAGATCTCCTCGAACAGAAAGTGGATAGTTCCCTTGTCGGCGTACAGACAGATTGCTTCAACGATCTTGACAGTGACGTCAGCATTCCAAGTAACGTCGCAACCGCGGCGCCGGCGTGGATTGTTACATCAGGTCTCTTCTTTGTTTAAGGTAAGAACTTTACTTTACCGCTTCGTCGGCGGGCGGAGACCGGTAGGAATATTGCCTCTCAGCAGTGTTATCTTTCATGGTCCTCAGCGAGATGTCGCGAAGCCATGACGAACGAATCGAAAGTAAGTGGAATTTATGAAACGAACACCGAACCCAAAATTTAACGAGCAAGTGAGAGTCAACCAACAGCACCTTGCCGCTAATGTGAAATCGCATTATGACTTCATTGTTTGTGGGTCGGGCTCATCGGGTTCGGTAGTAGCCCGACGTCTCGCCGAGAATCCTGACGTTAGCGTACTGTTGATCGAAGCCGGTGGTAGTGACGACATCCCAAGCGTCACGCAAGCAGATTTATGGCCCCTGAACCTTGGGAGCGAACGCGACTGGGGATTTCAAGCACGATCGAATCCAAATTTGAACGACCGCACTCTTTCCATGTCGATGGGGAAGGTGTTGGGAGGCGGATCAAGTATAAATGCGATGTACTGGGCACGCGGTCACAAGAATGACTGGGATTATTTTGCGGACCAAGCTAGGGATAAACGATGGAGCTATGGCTCAGTGTTGGAGATTTATCGTCGCATTGAAAACTGGCAAGGGGTCCCGGATCTGAAGTACCGAGGAACAGGAGGGCCGGTTTTCGTTGCGCCCACTTGTCCAAATCCAATGACGTCTGCAATGTTTGAGGGAGCGCGCTCGGTCGGTATTCCGACATTCGAGAATCAGAATGGTCGGATGATGGAAAGTGAAGGGGGGTGCTCCTTAGCAGAGCGGCGAATGGATGATGGACGGCGTCTCTCTGTATTTCGTTCTTATGTTTTCCCTTACATGGACCGGCCCAATTTCACTGTCCTCCCGCATGCGCTTGTTAGCCGTGTAGTTATTGTTGGAAATCGAGCGACATCTGTAGAGATTGCTTACAACGGGAAGGTCTTCCGCATCGAAGCTGGACTTGAGATTGTCCTGTCTTTGGGCGCTATCAATACACCAAAAGTGTTGATGCAATCTGGTATAGGCGATCAGAAGGAATTGGAGCGCCTAGGTATTCCCGTGGTGCAGCATCTTCCGGGCGTCGGGCAGAATCTACAGGACCATTTTTATTTTGGCGCTTGTGTA
Organism: Edaphobacter sp. FHG110511_03; assembly: GCF_059115365.1. Taxonomy (NCBI): domain Bacteria; kingdom Pseudomonadati; phylum Acidobacteriota; class Terriglobia; order Terriglobales; family Acidobacteriaceae; genus Edaphobacter; species Edaphobacter sp. FHG110511_03. The sequence goes on from NZ_JBZYWL010000023.1 coordinate 8,009, forward strand.
TGGGAGCGTGAGCATCCGGGCGATGTTCCGACCGGTGGCGAGGCGGTCTTGTTGTGGAAGAGCGACTCGCGTCTTGACACTCCCGACATGCAATGCGTCCAGGTCGAGGGGGCCATCGTTACACCTGAAACAGCGAAGTTTGCTCCCCCACGTAATTCATGGTCACTCGTCCCCGGCATTGTCCGGCCCAAAAGTCGAGGGCATATTCGCCTAACTGGATCAAACCCGAATGACCCTGTCGAGATTGAAGCTAATTTTCTCCAAGATCCTGACGACCTAAGAGCCATGATGACAAGTGTGGAAATTTGCCGTGAGATAGCCAACTCAGATGCGCTGCATCCTTTCGCGAAGAGGGAAGTAATTCCCGGCGGCATGAAAGGAATGCAATTGGAAAGTTTCATCCGAAATTCCATTGTCACCTATTGGCACCAGACCTGCACGGCGAAGATGGGGTGCGATTCAATGTCGGTTGTGAGTGGTCACCTCAGGGTTTATGGCATCGATAAGCTGCGCATTGCAGACGGATCGATTATGCCGCGTGTCACGACCGGCAATACCATGGCTCCTTGTATCGTCATTGGAGAGCTCGCTGGAGAGATGTTGAGGTCAGAACATAAAACATGAGCTAGGAATTGTGTCACAACGTACAACTCACGAAATGTCTGGCTTGCGTGTTTGTTAAGAGCAGACCAACTTCATGACTGAGTTCGCTCTTGACGATGAACGTCAACAGCTTTCAATTAGCTCGCGCCTCCGTTCGACGGTTGAGCATGATTTTCAATAGGAATGATAGTAATGATTACGAAAATGGCGGCAACGATTGCACATAAGCTGCTGGATTCCGCGATCTGGAACGAAAAAATGTATGCAGATGGTTGGAAGAACAGTCTGAATGGAACAGCCGACGTGATCGACAAGTCCACCGGGGAAGTTCTGGCAACCGTTGCAAATGCTAGTTTCACTGATGTGAGAGAGGCTTGTCTCCTTGCTGTAAAAGCGGGAAAGGGATGGGCTGTGGTGTCCGCAGAGGAGCGCGCCACAATCCTTCGTCGGGCAGGTGAAATCTTGGAGCAATACAAAGACGAGGTCTCGTACTGGACAGTACGAGAGTCTGGCTCAACCACGTTTAAAACGCAGCTTGAAGTGAAAGCATCGAAGGGCATGTTCGATCAGGCAGCAGACGACGCAACACGACCTTCACGAAGGGTCCTGAAGGATGATGCGGATATGCTTAGCTACATCGAACGTGTTCCGCTAGGAGTGGTGGGAGTGATAGCACCGTTTAACTTTCCTCTGTCTCTCGCCCTCCGTTCCGTCGTAGCTGCTCTCGCTATGGGAAATGCAGTAGTCCTTAAGCCAAGCGTGAACACGGCAGTTAGTGGTGGCGTCGTCATCGCGCGTGTACTGGAGGAAGCTGGATTGCCCGAGGGCGTCCTGCAAGTCCTCCCGGGGGGGATGAAGCTGGCATAGCCCTTGTAGATGATCCCAATGTTTCAATGATTGCTTTTACCGGATCAACCTCAGTGGGCAGACAGATCGCCAGCAACGCTGGCCGCACCTTGAAGCGCGTCTCGCTCGAACTTGGCGGAAAAAATCCGTTGCTCGTCTTGTCCGACGCGGACCTGGAAGCTGCAGCACGTGCGGGCACCTTCGGAACATTTCTCCATCAGGGCCAGGTTTGTCTCGCCGTTGGCATTCATCTAGTACATGAGACGCTGGTTGACCGATATGCCGCCAGGGTGGCTGAACTGGCAAAGGCAATCATAGTCGGCGACCCATATCTGGAGGAGGTAGGGTTAGGCCCCATCATCAGCAAGAAGCAGCGAGATCACATTCACTTAATCGTCGAAGAAGCTATTCAATCAGGGGCGGAACTTCTTGAGGGGGGAACCTTTGACGGACTTTTCTATCGGCCGACTGTCCTGAAAAACGTTCCTCATCACACTCGAGCGTTTCGGGAAGAAATCTTCGGCCCCGTGGCTGTGATCGTTCCATTTCAAGATGAGAGCGAGGCGATTCGGTTGGCGAACGGAACCGGATATGGCCTCAGTGCTGCAGTCTTTGGCAAATTAGAGCACGCCAGAGAAATCGGTGAACAGATAGAATCCGGGATGGTTCACCTCAACGATATGACCATTGTGGGAGACCCAAAGGCTCCTTTTGGAGGCGTAGGAAAATCTGGAAACGCGAGCCGAATTGGAGGAGATGCGAGTATCGAAGAATATTCGACGTGGCGGTGGGACACTGAAACCCGTCAGCCGAGGGCATACGAAATCTGATCCGTCTCACTGTAAGTCTAATCTCTCGACATTTTTGATGATCTCGATTTCGTAAGCGAATCTCACATCCCACTGGGCGGTTGGATTGAAAAACTTGCGCGCTGGCTGAGAAAGTAGTGGAATGTGTCTGAAACGACTCGCCACCGGTGTGGAATATATCTCTGCTAATTCCCATGTCGTAAGCTTGTCCCCGTCTTGTACTTGCCGCGGTCCCATCCCAGGGGTGAGAATCGTTTGGCACAGTCTCCCGGACGCTACAGCGGCTTGCAGATCATCTGGAAGAGATCGGATGAAGGCGAAGAGGAGATGATCGGTGGATGGGGCCTGAGAGACGAATCTTACCTCGCCGCTATTAGGAACAGCGCCTGCACTCGCTGAGGCGGGAAACATGTCTAGGTCTGGTCCAAGTGTTTTGCGACGAGTGGGGTGACAATTTTGCGTACCCCAAGGATCCCCAATCAACGTAGCAGGACTTCGTCAAGTGGTGTTTTCTTGTCGAGTAGCGAATCGACACCCTCCACAATAGATTCGAGCGCGTTGGTCCGGGCGATTATCTGGCTCAGCGCTTGCGCCCTTCTCCTGTATAAGGGATTCGAGATTACTTCACGGACTGCGGAGAGAATCTGGTACCGACTGGGACGGGATGTCTTTAGATCTATTCCTGTGCCGGACCATTCGATGCGTTGTGACACGAATTCCTTGTCTTCCGTAAGGCCAGCGGCAACCATTGGCACACCTGCAGCGAGAGCTTGATTGACCGCTCCGTAACCGGCGTTGGTTACAAAAACATCCACTTTCGGAAAAAGGAGTTCGAACGGGATGAAGGTAGCATACCTCGTGTTCCGTGAAATCTCATGAATCCTCGCATTGATATTCCCGGTGGCAGCAACGATCAAAACATCTTCGTTACCGAGTGCGTCGACAGTTGGTTCAATTAGCTCCGTAAGGTCCGTGTTGGCAAGGGTTCCTTGAGTAACTAGCACAACGGGTCGCCCTGAATCGAGATCTCCCCACCATGGTGGTTCTTTGAACAGCCTGGTGGTATTGGGAAGGATCGGTCCGACAAGGTGCACTGTCGAGGGTTTGTCAGACGGAACGAACTCAAATTCCGAAACACTTAGCTGGAATACGAGATCGGGCAGGGTATAAAAGCAGTCGAAGGGAGATACCGAAATTGTGGGTGAATCGACCTCTTTCAGCCTTTCATTGATGCTGATGGCGAATGGTAGAGATGTTTCGAAGAACTTGCGGTTGGCTTGCATAACTCTTGCTCGGTCAGATGGAGTCCTTGCGGGGGGCGATGTTGGGCCAGCATCAGTGCCTAAGAGTCTCATGGGATTCACCCCACAGCAGATGATAGGAGGTCGTTTACTACGTGGTCCGAGGAGCAGTGGAAATGCGCCGAAGAAAAGTGTGTCAATTATGATGAGATCAATCGAGTAAGTTAGGAGAATCTCCTCAAGCCCACGATGTTGATCCGGAAGTGTATCGCTAAAAATTGCTTGGCGCGCTAGATTCGACCATTCGACAATCGGTAATTGCGAATCTCTTGATGGGAAATATTGATCCCATAACCGATAGTCGTAATTTGCCTTACCTTGTAAGCTGACGAACTGGAACCCGCAACGCTCAACAGTACTACGAAAAAGTTCAGCAGTATAGAAGACGATCGTATGTCCTGCGGCTACAAGATGACGGCCAATACTGAACATCGGATCAAAGTGACCGGGGGTCGGGACGGAACAAATTAGTAGCTGTGCCATAAATCCTTGAGGCCGGTTTTGCGGCGTGAAGGCCTGTCCGTTAGACATTTTTGGACCAACGGCTCTATTTCAAAAGACCGAGTTGTGGTTGCTGGTTTGGATATGATGAGAGTCCTAACCAAACGGAGTTGAGCCGATTCGCTCTGCCATAGTGGAAATTTGGAGGTAGTTCCACTGAAGGCGGTTGTGATGGATCGGTATGTTGCCTGTTTTGATCGCGGCGCCCGTGCGGCTGCACTCGGGGAGATAACTTCCTTGGCATCCATCTATGCGTATGGATCGGATTCACGCGCTCGCGTTCCTAGGCTGTGTGTTTGGACGGCCTCTTCCAGCAGACGCACTATGGTCCTACTTGTATCGATTCGTGCAAGCTCCTCTGCCACAGCGCGAGAGCGGCTCCGGTAGGTGTCAGTTGCAAGGATTGTTTCTATCGCTTCGCGGATAGCATCAGGTGTTGGCCGGTCCGTGTGTAGGTTGATGCCGATGCCGGCGTTTGACACGTGCATAGCAACTTCCGCCTTATCTTCACTCTTGCCAGCAACTACCATCGGTACACCCAAGGCTAGTGAACGGCACACTGTTCCGTAGCCACCATTCGTCACCAAAACGGACGCGTATTTCATCAGTTCATCAAGCGGCAGGTACTGCAACACGGCTGCGTTTTCCGGCATATGGGAGTGAAGCACGGACAAGCTACGACCGCCCGTCGTTGCCACTACGACCAGGTCCTCTCGCCCCGAACAAGCTGCGAGCGTCGGCTCCAGGAGTTGAGTCAAGTCTATATTCGAGACTGTACCCTGGGTTACAACGATCACTGTTTTGCCCGTACGGATCAATCTTTGCGCCGATTCAGACAGCTCACCTTGTGTGAACGATGGCAAAACACCTATGCAATGCACTCTCTCTGGGAGATCTTTGCGTGGGATCTCTACACTCGGAGAACCGGGATGCATATAAACATCCGGCAGCGCGACTACGCTATCCATGTAAAACATAGGGAGCGGATCGGCTCCGAGCTGAAGAAGGATGTCAGTCATGTAAGTGCGGGCAGGCTTCCAAACATCAGCATCTATTCCAGCTGCGATCGACTTGTACTGCGCCACTTCTGGTGAATCGGGAGATACTGGTGGCAAACCTAGGCCGAACGGCGCAAAGTCATCGCGGTGATACGTGAATGCGCCAATGCCAAGGTGAGCAATTGCCGGTCGCTTTTTTCCTTTATTTAGGAGAAATGGCAACGTGCCCCCATGAACACAGTCAACAAGGATGGCATCTGCAGGAAACGTCTCCAGAATAGAAAGCAAACCGGCGTACCGGGCTTGCACAGGATCGCAGAAGATTTTCTGTACATCGAAGAGAATTTGCTTCGGGCCTGGCGGTAAAAATTTACGTTCGGGAAATAAAGCATCGATATCTGACATATCCTCAGCCGCTTTGGCTGGTGCAGCAACAAACTGCAAGCCACACGCTTCTGCTCGTGCGCGGAACTCTGGAGCGGATGTGAACAGAACCTCATGCCCGGCGGTTGCAAGTATTTTTCCAACGTTCAGGACGGGGTTCACATGTCCTATCAGGGGTGTGGAAGCAAGAATAAGTTTCATAAATCCTCGTATCGTTTTTGAAGATCCTTAGTGGATCGCCGCCGGCGTGCAGATCAGCACACTGCCATCGCTCGATTTACGGCGCAATCCACGGGTTTATCTCGTTAGCGTTGCCAGCAGTTGTGCCGGGGTAAGCGAAATCGTTTCTGCAGCCCCCCGTGTCTAACAAACGATGTCGGCTCTCATGACTGGATCGAACTATCCGAAGAGGACGTCAAATTGGAGTAATAGCGATATCTTCCGTTTGATCCGCGTTTACCGGTGTAGTCATGGTGGCACTGGTTTTCACTATTAAACCGTTGCACGTTTCCAAACAAGGCTGGCTTCCTTATATAGAGACGAAATCATGCGAGATCTATTCCTTCGATCGAAGGAGATTGTCGGCTGATTGGCAGTGGCAGAGTTGCTGTCGGAAATGATGTTCTTTTCTGTTCACAGGGCCAGAAAGTACCTGTTCCATAGGAGTGAAAACATGAAGGGTCGTAGACCTTGATACTCTGAGATATCTTAAAGCCCATAGGGCCACTCTTTCGGAATTGGCGCTCTGTTGGAACCGTCGGGTTTTGAGGCCTGTTCGAACTCTTCCGAATTACCCTGAAGCGTCAATCACAGATCAGCGTCTGAGGCCGTCAAGCCTGCTTCAAAACTATCAGTTAGAACCGTGATGACAAAACTAGATTGATGGTCGATACATATTGAAGGGCTACCGGAGTAGATCAATCGCCGCTAACCGCTACGGCGAGATTCGCGCCACATTGCTTCAACATTTGCAGCCGTCTTGTTGCGACATGCGGGCCATTTCAGCGTGTGATTCCGTGTCGTAGATAGCGCTTAGGAAAGCGGCGATGAAACAATCACAAGAGCCTGCGATATGGACACGTGCTTGTCCAGAAATCAGAAGCTTCAATCATGCGTGAGGAACGGTGCTTTTACCGAGCTGTACTACGAATCACCGATCGATGCGTTTGCGCACTTCTGTGAGGATTTCTTTGGCGAAGCCTGGGTCATCAACCGCTCTTGCGAGAATGACCGCACCAATCAAGGACGTATACATCTGGATCGCATCCCCTCGCGCGGAGCGACGAGACCTCCATGGGAAATAGGTTGCTAGCTTGTGGATCAAACCCTTGATCTGCTCTGTGAAGCCACCTCGCACCAGCTCTTCCTGACGAACCTCCGAAGCCAACGCGGCCACAGCGCAACCGCCACTGCAGTCATGCATGTGTTCTTCGCTCAGATAATAATCAATGTATGTGGCCTTGCCTTCCTCCGTTGGAGGGACCTTGTCAAAGTCTCCAATGGAACGTTGTACCTCCCGTGTAAGAGTCTCCGACATAAGTGCTTCTTTCGAAGCGAAATGGTTATAGAAGGGGCCGTGCGTGAGTCCGGCGGCCTTCATGACCTCGCTGACGCTGACACCGGAGAAGCCGCGCTGTCGAAACAGGCGGATAGACTTGTCAAGAATTTGTTGATGCTTTCTGGCAGTCTCAGCTGCTGATGATCCCATCGGCCCTCCTGATGCATCGCGACATTGGCATTATTAGCATGATACACATCATTGACAGAATGAAAAAGCCGATGAAATGCACCTATATGGATGGTTAGGTTGACTAGAATGCATGATGTATGTCATGTTGTTGTTGGCGTTGGACTATCGTCGCGCCCAATGCAGCAAGGAGATTGAAAGAACGGTCAGATAAAACAGGCGAAGTAGCGCGACCAGTTGCAAATAATGATGAGCGTTTCAGGAAGTCTTGGCCAGGGGTCGACACAGATCGGTCAGCGAAGCGCGGATCTGATCCTGAGTTTCATTCACTCAAGTGAAGCTGGAATGCCTGAAAGCGCAGGGACCCGATCACCCTTTTATTTACCCGCTAGCCGCAGGACCAATGGTCTTTCCGTCCACCACAGCCTACGGGCAGGTCTCTGGGGCGATGGCACCAGCGAGGTGCCGTGCCTAGTAACTCCGCAGGCCCTGATTTGATTGGCTTGGAGGTTTGACCTCGCTCTCCCAAGATTTTCGAAATGCAAGCGACGTTTTCATCGAGCAGAACATCGCTAAAACTTGCGAAAGTTAGCTAACACGCCTTCATCAGGAGTTACACAATCGTCACTTCGCTGCGCAATCGACTCCGATGGTTCGACGACTTCGAGCTACCTTCCCAGCAATATTCGGAAGATTTTTTCACCTTTATTGCCAGACTCAGAGCTACCCAACCGGTCCATTGGAACTCCCGGCACAACTTTTGGGTGCTGACCCGATACCAGGATGTCCAAAACGCCCTGCGGTCTTCCGGTGTATTTTCTTCTACGACAGTGCTAAATCTGGACCAGCAGGTCAGTTCAATTCCGGAGGGAGCCCGTGCGTGCTTTGATATCTGCAATCGACTTTGGACTGCTGCAGTACAGGCTTCCGACGATCCGCAACAGACTCGACAGGGAATTTCGATGGCAGAGATCTTCACGACAGCAGCGGTCGAGGCAATTCACGACACAATATGGCAGTGTGTTGAACATTGGCGGCGCGAATTACAGCGGGTCCGAACGATCGATTTCGTGGCTCAATGTGCCTATCCGCTGTCATCGCTTGTTATATCCAATCTCTTAGGGTTGCCGGCAAAATATCATCAGATATTTCGCGAGGCGTCGGCAGCCCTTGCAAAATTTCCTACTTCGGTGCTGCGAGGTGATTTCGCGCAGGTTGTCCACAGCGCGGTGTGTATTAAGCAGGCTGAGACAGTTCTCGAAAATCTCATATTCCAGCGCCGTGTCACTCCCGGGGCAGATCTAATCTCCAGGCTCGCAAATGAGGGCGATGCGGCCGTACGACTGTCGAACGACAAAATCATCGTACTTTGCAGCTTCCTAATCACTTCAGGCAACGAAATGGTGGCTAGGGCTCTGGCAGGCTCTCTTTTCTACCTGCTATCGGAGCGGCGTAGATGGGTTCAACTCCTTGAGGAACCGAAACTGTTGGAAAATGCGACGTCAGAACTGCTGCGCTTCATAAGTCCAATTCTGTGGGTTTCCAGAACAATGACGCGAGATATCGAGCTAGATGGCAATATCCTGCGGAAAGACAGTAAAGTGAAACTTGGAATTGCTGCAGCTAATCGTGATCCATCGGAATTCAAAGATCCGGACATCTTGAACCTTGCTCGTTCCAAGCCCCACTCCCCCTCCTTCATCTGTGGCTCCCCGTTTTCTGTCGGGCTCGCTGTGGCACAAATCGAAATTGAATATGCTCTTGCAGGTTTGCTGCACAGGATGCCTGATATTGCTCTTGAGTCTCGAGTGGTCGACTGCTGGAACATCCACCATCCTCGAACATTACCGCTTACAAGTTCCGCAATTCATGTCTAGGGCACCCAGGTCCCCCAGGCGAAGATTCTCCGCTTGTGGGACCTGGTGCGAATTGTTGCAAGTCTAATTCAGCAAGAGAGTTCGAAACAGATCCCAGCGAACAGTGGATGAGCAACGCGACAGATGAGTTAGTACGTACTGCTACGTCACATTGTCATAGCTTCGGGTACGCGAATACCAGGGTTTGTTTTATGAGGAGATAGCAGGTACACCGTACCGACCGGTTGGATCTGGTGTAATCCTGCATTCGCGGAAGCCTTTGAAATATTGGCGCGACATCGATCAATACCAGATTTCGTTAGTGTCCACTATAAACCTTGGGTCGAATGCGAACAGATCGCGTCGCTTGCAATAGTCCATAGAGATTACTGGCGAGGAACCGCGATCGCGGAAATCTTTGGTCTAGAAATCAATATTCAATGCTTAGGCGAGCCGGATCAAGTTCTCGACAAGGGCGTACAGTTGCTCGACTACCTCGATCTTTTCGGGAAAATTGTCTGAGCCTGATTCGTCCGGCACGGCCAAATATGAGTGCTCCGTATGTTGTACGAAATGGGCAATGTTGAACGACGGTTCAAGACATCTATAGGTTACTAACCTTCCAATCATTACTATTTGCCACGCTATGGTTTATGCCATTTTTGACATACCGCTTTGGGCACCTGCCTATTTTGTTGGCAAGGCCAAGACGCTCGAAGAGCCCTCGACGATGAACAGCGAGCCTTGGGAATATTTGTCGCATCGCATCGTCTCTAAAGATGGGCACCTCTATTCAGTTCAGTAGTCAAAAAAAAGGAGAATCATGCGAAAAAAGATTTCTGCTCCCGTCTCGCCCCCACATCAACAGATTTTGTCGATGACCGTGGGCTTTTGGCAAAGCCGAGCTCTCGCAATTGCAACTGAACTTGACCTAGCTGATCTCATGGCCGAAAAACCCGTTCATGTAGAAGTGCTGGCAGCAACTACCAAGACTCAGAGGATGGAATGAGTACAGCGAGAGCCTTCGGTATATATGAGGTCGAGCCGTGTAGCGACGGTTGCACGCCACTGCACACCTGAGCAGTGATCTTATCGTTCAAATTGCGATCGACAAATGCGACTTTGCCCAGTTTATGCGGTGAGAACGTATCAATTGTCCCGATTGATCACTCAGTCTCCCAGTAATGTTTCTCGACAGGGAAGGTTCTCCAAATTGAAATGGCTCTAGGTTGGGCCGAGCATAGGTCTCGCGGCCTTTGTGGCGTCCCGTCAGTTCTGCCCTAAATCCAACCAAATACCATGATAGGTATAATGGTATTGGAACCTGCATGTCTAGATGCATCACTATTTGGTGGATTAATTTGACCATTGTGCATGATATATGTAATGTTGAACTATAAATCAGCATGTTGGTAATCATG
>NZ_JBZYWL010000024.1:0-16118 GCF_059115365.1 Edaphobacter sp. FHG110511_03
CTGTGCCAAATAATTAGCACAGAAGTTCGCCACTTAATTAGCAAGACAACACCCGAGGTCATCGCAAAGCTGATTAGAATGACTGGTGGCAACTTTCGCCTCCTGACCCGAATCCTCACCCAGATCGAACGAGTGCTCGACGTAAACCAACTTCGCACTATCTCGACTGAGGTCGTCGAGGCAGCGCGAGACAGTTTGGTAATTGGTCAAGGATGACCTCTGAGCCCTCCACGCGCCAAATAACTTGCAAAAATCTACGCCAGATAATTTGCCAAGCTACACCATCAGCATGAAGCGGCTCTCGAAAGTTGAGGCCGCCGATGATCCTTCGGACGGAGCCGACGACGAGTAATCGTCGTCGCTAGATGGTAGACGGGCCGTTCTGGTCCGTTTACTGTTTTCTCTTAGAATATTTTGAGGACTTAGGTGTCGCTTTAGGCTCTATTACTTTGGGCATTATGTGTTACTCAAAGCAAAATCCTAATCTAAAGCAACGCATTTTCAGCAACAATGCGACACCGTGATATGCCCTTTTATAGCACCAATCCTGGATGCCTGGAGAACCAGAAATGACGCAAGTCGCCTTCACAGTGTCGGGACTGCTCACCTTTGTGAGGACCTCATACCGAGACTCAGCAGGTGATCTAGGTTATGGAGTCTTCATGCAACGTCTCTTTACGGAGCTTGAAAAAGCTCGGGTGCCGAACATCGTTAGGAATCCACCTCATCAAGCGATCTATGGCGTTTTTCAATACTCCCAGGCACCCTATGAGCTCAGAGCTTTAGCTGTCGAAGCGTTCTTTCACATTGTCAGGAGCGGCTATGCAGTTGAGAAGCCAACAGAGGACTACATCAATCCACCGGGCTCCCTAACCTACAGGTGGACCGATCGGGGCTTGTTGTGGATCAACGGTGGCGATCCAGCTCCAGAGGAAGCAGAGAGCTATCTAAAATTTCTTCGCGCCCGCGTGCCACAGCTTGATTCCGTAATTGAACAGTATGCCGTCGAAGCAGTGACCGCGTTTGAGCGACAGGCGAATTTCGCAGCAGCCGTCATGCTGGGGGCAGCTTCTGAGAAGGCTCTTTACATGCTTGCAGACGCGTTACTCGACGCCTTTGCCCAACAGAAGGATAAAGCGACTTTACGAGGGTTGCTCGATAAACGCTCTCTTCTACGTCTCTTCGAATATGTTCGGGACGCGCTTAGCGATGCCGAGAAGACGAAGAAAATACCGTATTTGGTCACCGAAGGTTCGACAACTCACTTGATGTCTATTTACGAATCAGTGAGAGTACAGCGCAACGAAGCTGTACATCCGATGAACGCATCCGTTTCCGCTAATTCTGTGCGCTTACTTTTGGCCTCGTTCCCTTTTGCTCTCGAAAAGTTGGAAGTACTTAGAGTGTGGCTTGTGACCAACAAAGGTAGCCTATAGAGGCCAAGCGATTATCCGATTCACCCTACACCCGCATAATCACTATGAGGCGAGCAGTGGCTACAAGAAAGTTTGTGAGTGAATGGTGATGTGTGACCCTGCCTCGCTCAGCTATCTCGGGAAGGATTCTCAGGTCGTTTTCTCGTACAGAAAGGTGCTACCTTTACGTCTTACTCCTTCGAAGAAGCGAACAACACTGGGGTGGACAATCTTGTTGTTTTCAGAATTATTTGTCGTAGGAAAGCGATCCGCATGTAAGCTGCCTGCGCCCTAAATGACGCATAAACAATCAGTTCCGGAGCTATCTGTCTTCTACGGGGGTTTCGTGAGCTATACGACAAACATCGACAAAAACCTACGACAAATAAATATCAAAGCTAACACCCTTAATTGACGATGCCCTTGACGATCCCAGCGACGGCGGAACTCTCCAACACGCCACGAGCGCACCACTTAACATAAAAAGGCCCGGACTCTTTAGAGTCCGGGCCTTTTCTGTTAATAAGTAGTGGTTAGAAGTGGTACTTGACGGAGAGCTGCATCTGACGCGGGTTGGACCGGATCGGATTGCTCTGATTGATGATGTTGCCGAATTGCTTGTCGAGGATGTTGTTCTGCGGATTGCCGAGAAACGCGCTGTTGAACAAGTTGTCGGCATCCGCGCGGAAGTTGATCTGGTGCTCGTGCCAGATGGTGAAGTCCTTGGTGACCGAAGCTCCATACGTCTGGAAGCTCGGCGCACGTTCGGAGTCGGGAGGAGCAGTACCAAAGGTTCCGAGCGCGGGCTGACCGTAGGCGCAGATGCCGTTGTCAACGCCAGGCGTTGTGCAAGGAACTGCGGATGGGTCCGTACCGAACCAGTTGTTGATGGAGCGATTGACAACCTTCAGCGGACGATAATGATTCGCCCGCTGAGAGTTGCCGTTAACAGCCGAGTTATTGTTTGAGGTGCTGATGTTGACGGGGAAGCCGGAGTAGGCGACGCCGGTCAAGCCGATCTTCCATCCGCCCACCACTTCGTCCAGAGCGAACGGCATGTTCGCACCGAACCTGCGGCCGCGGCCGAGGGGAAGATCGTAGACAAGGTTGAAGTTGATGGCGTTGCGGACGTCCTGTCCGGTCGGGCCGTATTCGTTGTGGAGGTTATAGACGTTCTCCGCGTAGGCGCTGGCTACGCTGACGCTGGGGGCGCCGTAGAAGCCGATGCTGTTGGTCATGGCGCGGCTATAGGTGTAGTTTGCGGTGTACTGCAGACCGTGTGCCAGGCGCTGACGGAAGCTCGCCTGCAGAGCGTTGTAGTTCATCATGGCGTTGGAGTCGGTGTAGCGGATGACTCCGGTGTAGCCTACGCCGGGAGTGTCCTGGAAGGGGGACTTGGGGCACCCCGCGGGTTGTGGCTGTCCGGCGCTCGGGAACGCCTGAACGACCCCATTGAGGACGCACGGACCCTGGAGCTGGTTTCTCTGGTTGGCGGTGATGAGGTGCTGTCCGGACTCGCCCAGATAGCCGATCTGGAAAGAGGCGGTGTTGCTGATCTGGTACTCGACAGTCAAGCTGTACTCGCCGATGAAGGCGGGCTTGATCTTCTTGTTCCAGACGTTATAGACGACACCGCTGGCTCCGCCGGTGGGGTTCGGGATTCCGAATCCACTCTGGACGTCGAAGAACTGACCGGGGGTTCCCGTCATGGCATTGGCCTGAACACCGCTGGCCTGATAGGAGCCCTGGAAGGGAAGGTTGGTGGTCATGCGGAGGTTGGCTCCGGTGCCTTCCATGAAGTTCTGGATGCCGTATCCGCCGCGGATGACCAGGCGAGGTTGCGCCTGCCAGGAGAAGCCGATACGGGGCATCACGCTGCCGTAGTAGGAATCGACGAGGGCGCGGTTGTAGCCCGCGGCCCGAGCCTGCTCCGAGCCGGCGAGCAGAATGACCGAAGGGTTGTTGGGATCGATGGTCGACATCTTGTTGTTGACCTCGTAAATGGGCTGGATGTACTCGTAGCGGACGCCGAGGTTGAGGGTGAGGGTTGGGGAGATCTTCCAGTCGTCCTGAGCGAAGTAAGCGTCCCGCCAGGAGCGCATTCCGACCGGTCCGGAGACGCCGCCCTTGCTGACGAAGCCGGCGCGGTTCAGGACGAAGTCGGCTCCGGTGTATCCGCCGCTAGCTCCATTCGATGTGCCGGCGCCAAGGAAGTAAAAGCCTCCGAGGGAGCCGTCGTTTCCGGGGTAGAAGTTGTTCTGTTGTTGACGCAGGAACTGGGCACCGAACTTGAAGGTGTGCCGGTTCTTGGACCACGTGAGGTTGTCTCCGTAGAGGAAGGTGTTGAGGGTGTAGTTGGTTCCAAGGTTGGCATTGCCGATGAGGGTGAAGTCGCTTGATCCGTTGGAGGCCGAGAATCCCTGTGGGCTATTCGAGTTCTGCATGCCCAGGGCGGAGAAACCAGCAAAGGCCTGTGCCTGTGGGTTGTTGGCGCCGATGCCGAGGATGCTGTTGCCGTTCAGGCCGAACTGGCCGCTGGGATCGAGGAGGACCGCGCCGTTGTTCTGGATGCGTGTGTAGCCGGCCCGGAACTCATTGACGAGCGAGGAGCTGAACTGGTGGACTTCGTTGATGGCCACACCCCGGAAGGGAAAGGTGGGGGCGCTGTTAAAGCTGGTGATTAAAGCGCTTTGGGTTGTCTGGCCGCTGTCATCCTGTGAATAGCGGACAAACATGTTGTCCTTCTCACCGATCTTCCAGTCGACCTTCGCATCGAACTGGTCGCCGTAGTTCCGCTGCTTCTGGAGACCGTGGTAGTTGTTCTGGGTCGGCGAACCGGGGTTTGGAGCGGCGTTGGGAAGCGGATAGAGCTCCGGGTGAGCGAAGAGGTACTGTGCTGAGGGGTTGGTGACTTGGATCTGGTTGTTGGCGTAGGCGGGAAGGCCACGCTGGGTCGCGTCGTAGAGCTGAACGGTCTTGCCTGCGCCCATGATGGCCGGATTCAGGAGCTCGGAGAAGTCGCCATTGCGCATCTTCTGGGTATAGACGCTGGCCACGGACTCACCGCCGGAGTGGAAGCGGCCGCCCTGATAGTCGACGAAGAAGAAGACCTTGTCCTTCAGGATGGGGCCGCCGAAGGTTCCGCCGAAGAGGTTGCGGGTGTAGGAGTTCTTCGCAACGCCGGTGAAGTTGTTTACCCAGCTATTGGCGTCGAGGTTGTAATTTCCGAGGAAGTAGAACATGCTTCCGTGCCAGTTGTTGGTTCCGCTCTTGGTCTGGTAGAGGATGTCGCCGCCGTTGACGTTGCCATACTCGGCGTTGGCGTTGGCGGAAATGACCTGGACCTGGCCGATGGCGTCGACGCTCGGGTTATAGCCGATCTGGTCGTCGAGGGTCTGGTTGATGTTCATACCGTCGAGCAGGTACTGGTTGGCCTGCTGGCGGTTGCCGTTGACGGAGACGGAGGCGTTGCTGCTGCCGCCGTTGGGGTTGTTTCCGCTAAGCGGACCGGAGACGGCCGCATTGCTGACGAAGCTGTTGGGCTGGGTGCTGACCGAACCGGGAAGAAACATCGTGATCGCGGTCAGGTTGCGGCTGACGAGGGGAACGTTCTCGATCGCCCGGTTATCGAGCGTGGTGGCGAGGGTAGGGTTCTCGGTGTTGAGCAGGGGCGCGATCTCCGCTTCGACCGAGACCTTCTGCTGCTGGCCGGCGATGGTCAGCTGGCCGTCGATCTTGGCGTTCTGGCCGGTCTCGAGGGTGAACGGGCCATAGGTCGAGTCTCCGAAGCCGGGGGCACTGACCGTGACCTTGTAACGGCCGATCTGCAGGAAGCGGATGTTGTAGATGCCGTCGCCGTTGGTCGTGGTGTCGGTGTTGACGCCGGTGTCCACATTGCTGGCGGTGACCTTGGCGTTGGGGACGATGGCGCCCGACGAATCGGTGACTGTACCGTTCACACTTCCGGTAATTGTTTGTGCCCAGGAGATAGCGGAACAGGCCACCAGAAGGAAGGCGGTCAGAATACTGAGAGTGATGGATCTTCGTTGCATCGGTGACTCCTCAAAATTGGTGCTTCGTAAGTATTTGCTCTACGGCTGCGCGGTTGGGCAAAGCAGCGTGCGGTGCATTTTTCCATGGCCTGTCTTCCCGGGGAGACAGGCCCAGATCCATTCGGGACTTCCGCGAAAACGCTCATGAGAGCGGGCCGAAGGGAGAAGCACGAGCTCGGCAGAACCGAACTTCGCTGTGTACCAACCTTTTGTTTTGTGTCTTTGACCGTAGAGGGGAATGAGTTACGCTGGGGCGGCTTTCGCTGACCCTTCCAGCGGTGCTGTTTTTACCGTGGGGTTCCTCCTTGCAGGGGATGGCGCTGCTTTTAGCCGCGACGGCATCGGATGACGCCGACTGTGGATAAATTCGAGACCGGACTGTGAGCTTCGTTGCGATGGTCTGCCCATCGGGAGCGCAAGGCCGGAGTGGATGGCATTGCGGCTTCTTCGTCGGTGGGGAAGGGCTTTTAGAGAGGTACGTCCCCTTAGGCAGGATCGGCCGGGATGACGGCCTTGTACGCCGGACAGGAGAAGGCCTGTCACGGGAGCCTGCCGGAACCCCATCAGGGACGCTCGATCGGGCAGGTCGTGTAGTTGTCTGTACAACGGTGCATCCAAACGCGGAACCAAAGACGTCTCCGGGCCGAACATTAGAGTCTTGAATCTAAGGCAAAACCAGGTTCTTCAAATCGAAACCGCTGTTTCGACCGGCGCTGTCAGGCGCGGACCGACATGGAACGGTGAAAGATGTTGTTCGGGTCGTACTTGCGCTTGACCCCCTGGAGGAACGGATAGAGTCCCTGGTCTCCGTAATAGAGCTGAGGCCAGAATGGATACGAGAGCATATCGGCATCGGGTAGTTGATGTAACAGCCCTCGTACTGCTGATCCCTTGTGGGCGGGGCGGAGTAGAGGTCGGTGTAGAAGACGCGCATCCACTTCAGGTGCGCCTCGTTCTGGGAGGGCTTCTTCCAGTATCTCTGGAATTGGAGCTTGAGGACGGAGGCTTGCTGCGGGATGGAGGTGAGGTCGGCGAACTCGGGCCGGTTGACCGCGCAGCCGTAGGAGTCGACGGCGAGAATGCCGCCGACGTCTTCGGTGGTCTCGAGGGTGAGGTGCTTATAGATGAGGCCGGCCCTGTCGCGGGTGAATCCGCGCTTCATGCAGGTGGACTTGTACTTCCGCAGAGTATGAAAACGGGGGCCCTGCCGCAAAACGGCGGTCGACATGCTTCTCCTTGCTTGAGCTATCCGAGCAGGGTGAACGGGGCCAAAGCGAATCCGAATAAAAAGCGGGGGAGTCGATCGCATAAGGAAATCAATTTTCATTAAAAAAACGATTGCTTCCTGAGTGATCGATTTCAAATCATCGGAAATGTTCTGTCAATGAGACGGTTGTCTCCTCTTTTGGTAGGTCAAATAACCTATATTTATCTCAACGTTTTCAATGAGATGCAATATTAGCGCACGTTTGAAGGTTGATGGCGTGGAAGAGCGCCGATTTCCCGCCATTTTCGCCACCAGATAGAGCGGGAATCCCAGGGGGCAGCGATGAGTAGGGAGAAGCTAGGGTGTCGTCTTGCTAATTATTTGGCACACATTTTTCTAATTATCTGGCACAGTGTATCTGGCCTTCACTGAGGGACGTTCGTCCTGCCCCCATCTTGTTAGTCAAGCCCAGCAGATACGCCATATAACGCTCAAACATTACGCCAAATAGCGATCAAAGCTACAGGCTAAAGCCACCACCATCGGTAGTACGGATCGAAGGCGCCATGTTTGCATCCCGCGGTCATATCCGACGCTCCCCCGGGCAGGAGTCCAATCTGCGACTATAGGCAGCCGCAGTTGCGGCAGTTGGGCAGCGCCGCGTAGATCGTCTGATACACCGTGTCGTAAGCTTTGTCGCTCTGCAGCTCCGGATTGGTTGCGTCCCACCCGACCAGTTCAATTACGCGGGACCGGAAGCCGCCCGTGCGCCATAGGGTGTTCGCGCAGAATGACTCTTTACTCGGGTCGTCATGGACGGCTTTGGCCTCGTCACACAACGCCTGCACTCGCGGCTCAAGGTAACAGATTTGTTGGAAGGAAAGCAGCTGTCTCATAGAGACAGGGTAGCCGGTTCGAACACTAACCGGCTGACATCAATCAATTCGCCCGCTTGTATTCACTCCAGATGGACATTTAGAGGAAGACAATCCTCCGACCTGCGTTGGTGCGCCTCAATCCGGCGCTTTCGCAATGAACCCAGACACTCGTCAGAGCACTCTTTCAGGCAGCGCCAACGGGGTGCGAACCCACGCTGGCAGGGACGACGGGACTCGAACCTAACTAGGGTCACTACACCAAACGTCAAATATCGTACCCTAAGGAATTTCGATCACTCGTTTGAGGCTGCAAAGGATCTTAGAGGGATTCCCGCAATCTTCTGGTCCTTTGCTACACGCATGGTCATAGAAGTTCCAATGACGCATCCGGCGCGCGAGATTGAGTGATCTTTTTTATGGTCCTTTTCGCCCCCCCATTATGACTCATCGGCGCTCGAATCTTGCAGCAGTAGATTCCATTCATGGAGCTTCTTCTGGAGAAGAGCCTTAGGGATCATTTGCGTTTCGTAGCGCGTTACAAGTGCAGGTGAGAGATGCCTGCTCATGGCGTACTCAACTACTTCATCATCTTTAGTTCTGCACAGAAGAACACCGATGCTTGGGTTCTCATGTGGTCGTTTTCTGTCACGGTCAAGGGCCTCTAGGTAGAACGCTAGCTTGCCCATGTGTTCCGGTTCGAAGCGGCCGGTTTTCAGTTCAAAGGCGACGAGGCACTGTAGGTCTCGATGATAGAAGAGCAGATCCAGTTCAAAATCCTGATTGCCAACCTGAACTCGAACCTTTTCTCCAACGAAAGCGAAGCCATCTCCAAGCTCCATTAGAAACTTTCTCAGGTTCAGGAGAAGTCCGGCCTGGAGGTCCGCTTCGCTGTGAGTTTCCGGAAGGTCGAGAAAATCTAAAAGATAGCTGTCTTTGAAAACACCTGCTGCATTCTCTGGCAAAACTCGCGACATCGTTGCGAGTTTTATGTCGGACAGCATCGTCCGTTCAAACGCTGACTTCTTGATCTGTCGTTCGAGTTCGCGATGCGACCACCGCCCGCGAGTTGCAGAAAGGAGGTAAAACTCCTTCTCCTCCTCAGACTTGCAGTACGAGAGTAGGAGGAGATGCTTGGACCAGGACAATTCTCGCAACAGCGTTGCGAGTTTTGGCAGCTCAGCGTAGGTTTCGTAGAACTGCTTCATTCTCCATAGATTAGAGGCTGAATAGCCTTTCAAATCAGGCGCCTGTTTGCCCAGCCAGTCGGCCAGTTCTTTTACAATCCCCTTGCCCCAGCCGGCCTCTGTGACTTTCCGCGATAGTTGCTCGCCAATCGACCAATAAGTTTCGATTAGGGCTACGTTTACGGCTTCAAACGCTTTGGATCTTCCCGCCTGAATGATCCCAAGAATTTCGGTAAATTCGCCTGAGCGCTGTGCGGGTTTCAGACTCATTGAAGCAGGCCGTCCATCATGATCCTCTCGCACTCCGTGAAATCGCTCCCATTCAAACCTACCTACATAATCGTATCGTTGTGAACACACACCGGAGGCCCAGTCCATTCCCAGTCAATACCGTCCTCATTTCAAAGCCCCAAATTATCGTTCACGGCAACGGCGATTTCCTGGTCCGATCCCAGATACCTCTCCGTGGTCTGGATGGACGAGTGCCCCAGCAGGAATTTGATCTGCTCGAGATCCCCGCCGTTCTTCCGTCACAGCTAATGGGATAGTCCGCCGCTCTTACCCTGCTTCATTGAGGTAAAAGAGGTACACGGAGGAGGTTGCCATGCAAATACACACGATCGGCGTTGATCTCGGAAAGACGGTGTTTCACCTGGTGGGCCTGAACGAGCGGGGCGAGGTGGTGACGCGCAAGAAGTGCTCCCGCTCCCAACTTCTGCAGTTTACGGCCAACGTTGAGGTTGACCTGATAGGCATGGAGGCTTGTGCCGGTGGTCACCGTACAGGCAAGCGATGTACCTCTTCGGAACGAATGGGTCGGCACGATGGATGGCTACGTAAACGCCCAGATCCAGCCGCAGGTCAGCGGCTATCTCATTAAGCAGAACTACCGGGAAGGCTCAGTTGTGAGCAAGGGACAGGTCCTCTTTCAGATCGATCCGCGTCCATTCCAGGCAGCTCTTGACCAGGCGCGAGGCCAGGTAGGGCAGGCACAGGGGGCTTTGGGCCAAGCCCAGGCGCAACTCGGACTCGCCGAAATCAATGTTAAGCGCGATACACCGCTAGCAGAACAACGCGCCATAGCACAGAGCCAGCTCGATAACGATAAGCAATCAGCATCACAAATGACTGCGAATGTCCGCGCAGCAGAGGCTCAAATCGCCACAGCCAAAGCCGCAGTGGAGACTGCTGAACTCAACCTCGGCTTTACCCAGGTCCGTTCTCTTATCTCCGGTGTTGCGGGCCAGGCGACGACGCAGGTCGGCAATCTTGTCAGCCCTCAGTCTGTATTGACCTCCGTCTCACAGATGGACCCGATCAAGGTGTACTTCTCAATCAGCGATAGCGAGTATCTTTCGCTCTCCAATCTGACTGGTAAAAAGACCAGCGATCTACTGAGCAGCGCCGCAGACCTACCCCTCACTTTAGCGTTGTCAAACGGCGACAAATATCCGCATAAGGGCCATATCGTGTTCGTCGATCGCCAGCTGAACGCACAAACTGGCGCGATTCGCATTGCGGCAGCTTTCCCTAACCCCGGCAATATTCTTCGTCCAGGGCAGTTCGGCCGGGTTTCTGCTGAGACCCGCGTGCAGCACCACGTCATCCTCGTGCCGCAAGTTGCGATCCAAGAGTTACAGGGTACGCAGCAGGCTTATATCGTCGGCCCTGACAACAAGGTCAAAGTCGTCAACGTGACTCTTGGTCCGCAAGTTGGAACCGACTGGGTAGTTGAAGGCGGTCTAGCACCAGGTTCGCACGTGATTGTCGACAACCTGCAGAAACTGCGGGAGGGTGCACCTATCTCGCCGCGCGCCGTGCAGACCGCAGCAACACACGCGGGTAACGATGCGGCTGGGAGGTAAGCATGTCGAAATTCTTTATTCGCAGGCCCATCGTGGCTATTGTCATTGCAATCCTGACCACGATTATTGGTGTGGTTTCGATGCTTACTTTGCCGACCGCACAATACCCTGACATCGCTCCGCCAGAGATCCAGATTCAAGCTAACTATGCCGGCGCTGACGCGAAGACGCTGCTGCAGGCTGTTTCCACCCCACTGGAACAACAGATCACCGGGGTCGACAACATGCTGTACATGTATTCGGTGAACGCCAACAACGGCCAGTCGCAGATCTTCGTTGACTTCGACGTCAAAACGAATCCCGATACTGATCAGATCCTGACCCAGCTTCGTGTCTCGCAGGCGCAGGCGCAACTGCCCCCACAGGCGACAGTGGGCGGTATAACGGTGCAGAAGTCATTGACCTCGCCACTAATGATCGTGGCACTCTCATCGCCCAACGACAAGTATGACGCGACGTTCCTTACAAACTACGCCATCATCAAGTTACAGGACGAAATTACGCGCGTTCCAGGTGTGGCTCGTGTGCAGGTATTCGGTGGGCAGTATGCATTGCGGGTATGGGTGGAACCAGGGAAACTGGCGAAGCTCGGAGTCACAGCGGCAGAAATCATCGCGGCTATGCAGACGCAGAACAACGTGAACCCGGCCGGCCAGGTGGGCGGCGATCCCGCCCCGAAAGGACAGGAATTCACCTACACAGTTCGTACCGAAGGCCGACTCGTCACTCCGGAGGAGTTCGGGAAGATCGTAGTTCGGGCCAACTCAGACGGCTCTGTCCTTCACATGAGCGACGTCGCCCGCATTGAGATGGGCCAGCAGTTCTACACTCTGAACGGGCGTTACAATAAGGCACCTGCCGGCGTCTTCGGTGTCTATCAGCTTCCGGGGTCCAACGCCGTTCAAGTAGCGAAGCTGGTGAACCAGAGAATGGCAGAGCTCTCCAAGAGCTTCCCTTCCGGATTGAAATACGACATCCCGCTCGATACGACCAAGGCTGTGACCGCAGGCCTGCATGAAATCGTGCTGACGCTGATAGAAGCGCTGGTCCTTGTTGTCATCGTTGTGTACATCTTCCTGCAGGGCTGGCGCGCGACACTTATTCCGTTGCTGGCCGTGCCAGTTTCCCTAATCGGTACGTTCATCATCTTCCCATTGTTGGGTTTCTCCATCAATACCCTGTCACTCTTCGGACTGGTTCTGGCGATCGGACTTGTCGTCGACGACGCCATTATCGTGGTCGAAGCTGTGGAGCACCACATCGACGAGGGCATGAGCCCGCAGGACGCTACCATCAGGGCGATGGAGGAGGTGGGCGGCCCGGTAGTGGCCATCGCACTCATTCTTGCTGCGGTATTTATCCCCACAGCCGCGATCCCAGGTATCACCGGCCGCTTGTACCAGCAGTTTGCGATCACAATCGCCATCTCGGTTCTGATCTCTGCATTCAACGCACTTACGCTCAGCCCCGCTCTGGCGTCCCTTCTGCTAAAACCCAAAGACAAGGAGAAGAAGAAGGGCCTGCTTGGACGTTTCTTTGAGTGGTTCAATAACTTCTTCGGTCGCGCGACCGACAACTACGTCTCTACGTCGAGCGTGCTGCTGCATAAGGCCGGCTTTTCAATGCTAGCCCTCATTGCCGTAGCTGTCGGATCGGTCTTCTTAGGCACGCGACTGCCGACGGGCTTCATTCCGACGGAAGACCAAGGGTATGCCTTCGTGGCGCTGCAACTTCCCGATGCATCTTCTCTACAACGTACCGACCAGGCTGCGCTCAAGGTGTCCGACGCGCTCCTGAAGACCCCCGGAATTCGTGGTGTCATTCAGGTTAACGGCTTCAGCTTGCTTACGCAGACTCAGAGCACGAACACCGCATTCTTCTTTGTTTCATTGAAAGACTGGGACGTTCGCAAATCAAAGGAGGAGCAGTTCACAGCGATCCAGCAGAACATCGCAAAGCAACTAGCGATGAATCCCGATGGCATTGCCTTCAGCTTCCCGCCGCCATCGATTCCAGGTGTCGGTACTTCGGGCGGCGTTACATTTGTCCTGGAGGATCGTTCCGGCAACGACGATCCGATGTATCTGACCAAGAATCTCGGCGCGTTCCTCGGTGGCTTGAGAAACCGTCACGAAATTGCTGCTGCTGTTCCTGCGTACCTGCCCGCTGTGCCGCAAATTTATGCGGCGGTCGACAAAGACAAGGTTGTGCAGCAGCAAGTACAACTCTCGGACGTTTATGCGACCATGCAGACGTTCATGGGTGGATACCTTGCAAACTACTTCAACCGATTCGGCCGGCAGTGGCAGACATACGTTGAAGCAGAGTCCGAAACCCGGAGTAAGATCGAAAATATCAACCAGTTCTATGTACGAAGCGCCAATGGAGGGCAAGTCCCTCTAGCATCCTTGGTCAATATCAAAAAGATCAACGGGCCCGAGTTTATTCTTCGCTTCAACGAATACAACGCTGCGCAAATCACCATCGTTGGCGCACCCGGATTCAGTTCCGGACAAGTCATGAAAGCGCTGGAAGATACCTTCAATCAAACGATGCCGCCCGATATGGGTTTCGATTACTCGGGCATGTCGTATCAGGAAAACAAAGCCGCAAAGAGCCTTCCTTCTTGGGTCGTATTCGCGCTATCGATTCTGTTCGTTTTCCTGATTCTGGCGGCTCAGTATGAGAGTTGGACGCTGCCATTCAGCGTACTTCTCAGTACACCGGTTGCGATCCTGGGAGCCTATATTGCATTGAACGTGCGCGCACTCGAAAATGATGTATTCGCGACGATCGGTTTGATCATGTTGATCGGTCTTTCTGCAAAGAACGCGATCTTGATCGTCGAGTTTGCCAAAACAAACTATGAAAAAGGAGAAAGCATTGCCGATGCCGCGTTGAATGCAGCCCGACTTCGTCTTCGCCCCATTGTTATGACGGCACTCGCCTTCATCTTTGGGTGCTTGCCGCTGTGGTTTGCGTCGGGTGCAGGCGGCGTGTCGCGCCAAATTCTTGGCACGGTGGTCGTCGGTGGAATGTTGCTTTCAACACTGCTCGGCATCCTTTTCGTCCCCGTAACATTCGCTTTCGTCGAGTACGTCTCACATCGCTATACCAAGGGCGGCAAGGGTACGACGATGGACTCCAAGCACGATGTTGATCCGGTCGAACTCGGTAAGCAGGCGGGCATCGGCCAGCCGGCTAGGGGAGATAACGCATGAACACCCTCATCAAACGTACGATTGCAGTTCTGATATGTACTGGAGCGCTGGCTCTGGCAGGTTGCAACGTCGGTCCTAAGTACAGACGTCCCCAGGTCCCCGCGCCACCGACTTTTCGAGGTCCTGATGAGGCTACCGTCTCCAGTGATCCCAAAGATTCACTAGGGGACCAGCAATGGAGCACAGTCTTCCGCGAACCTGAGCTTCAGGACCTGATCCGTCAAGCGTTGGCGAATAACTTTGACCTTCGTGTGGCTGCCCAGCGAGTGCTTGAAGCGCAGTCGCAGGTCCGTATCGCGCGCGCCGCTGGGCTGCCTACCATCAGCGCCGGTGGCACGGGAATTGGAGCCGATCTGCCAAGCTCAATTGGAAACTCTCTCGGAGACAATCCCTTGTCCTTCGGCAGCTTCAATCTGTCAGCGGCGTGGACGCCTGATTTCTGGGGTCTCTATCGCAAACAGACGGAAGCCGCACGGAACCAGATGCTTGCGCAGTCATGGGCGCAGCGAGCCGTACGAATGACTCTTGTCGGTCAGGTGGCGACATCCTATTTCACACTCCGGGCTCTCGATCAGCAACTTGAGGTCGCAAAACAAACCCTCAACGCTCGCCAGGACTCCGTCGATCTAACGAAAAGACTAGAGAATGGCGGTTCAGCCCCACTTTCCGATGTACGCCAGGCAGAGCAGCTCCTCTACACTGCAAGCGCTCAGATCCCGCAGCTTGAACAACAGATCCAACAGCAGGAGAACACGATGAGTCTTCTGCTGGGCAACGCACCCGGACCGGTCACGCATATCGATCCATCCGCGCTCTCGCCGGTTCCGCAAAACCTGCCCGTGGGTCTTCCATCGCAACTTCTGGAACGTCGTCCTGACATTCAGCAAGCTGAAGCACAGCTGGCGGCTGCCAATGCGCAAGTCGGCGTTGCGAAAGCACAATTTTTCCCACAGCTTTCGATCAGTGCTTCGGCCGGTTTAGGTGGGGATAGCTTTTCCAACATCTTCGACCCGGATGGCAAGACCATCTATGGGCTCGGGACCTTGACACAGCCGATCTTTGCTGGCGGAAAACTCCGTGGCCAGTATGAGCTCTCCAAGCAGCAAAAGGAGGAGATGATCCTCACGTATCAGAAGACAATCCTCACCGCCTTCCGTGATGTTTCGAACTCGCTGATCGCCGTGAACAAGCAACACGCCACACGCGCCGAGCAGCAGAAGTTAGTGGAGGCTGCTCAGGATGCAACCCGACTTGCGAACATCCGCTATCAGGCTGGTTCAACGGGTTACTTGGAAGTGCTTACAACAGACACCAACCTCTTCAACGCACGGCTCAACCTTATCAACGCCGAACAGAGTGAGGCTCTTTCGCTCGTGCAGCTTTATCAAGCACTCGGTGGAGGTTGGCAGCAGTAGGCTTTCTCTAAGAGGTCATGACAGGCGCTGAAACGTAGGCGACTTTAACGTTTGGCGCTCGTCACTTCTTTAGCCGTGCTCCATAAAGTGATCACAAATGTGTGGCACACTCCCCGAACAGTTTCGTAGGGCACTTGACCACTTCGATTGGGCAATATCGCCTCAATGTTCCGATAGCTCAAAGCGAGAACGATAGCACAGGCATACGCCCCATCCCACAACCTTCGAGCCGAAATCAGTATCGACGGTGCGCCTCTCAGGTGAAGTCAAAATCTCATTTCTCCTAGGGACGCATGGAAAGATCCTGCAGATGGCCGTTGGCTCCAGAGCTACACCATCATCACCACTGATGCCAACGAGATCATGCAGCCAATTCATAGCCGAATGCCGGTTATCCTCCATGAAGGCGATTTCAACCGTTGGCTCGAACGCGGTGAAGCGCACCAACCGCCTATCGATCTTCTAAGACCGTTTCCCGCAGATGAGATGGAAGCCTTCGAGGTCAACAAAGACGTAGGCGACGTGCGCAACAACTCCGCTGATCTCTTGAATAGCAAGTGAGTTTTAGGCTGAGGGAGATGGAACACACCCAGCGATGACAGAGCCCTTGCAGGACGAGTTTGAAGTCTTTACGGAAGACCTCTGCCACATCTTCGGCGGGTGCGAGAACTGCCCTGGCCATGCGAGTGCATCTGAGTGTGGATTAACTGAGGAGACGGGCGACTCAGAAGAAATTGTGTTCTGCACTCACTGGTGCCACGAGGAAGGCGGACTGGTCTGAGTGTCCTTACTGACGATAGGCCGACTAATGAGATGGTCCGCCGCTGTACCCTCCGCTGAGGCGGAGGATGTAAGCAGCGGTTTCAGAGGAGGATCATTGA
>NZ_JBZYWL010000025.1:0-12272 GCF_059115365.1 Edaphobacter sp. FHG110511_03
CTCGCTATTGCGGCTGTGCTTCGCGCGAGAACTCTCAGCCGAAGACAAATATCTGATGCTGGGGTATAACCTGTCCGTTCCCCCTTATGTGCGCCAGGCGATGTTCTCTCGCTCCTTCGACAATGATGGTCTCCTGCCTCGAATCCGCAAGCCGGTGCTGATCACGCATGGGGCGAATGATGCGGTTGTCAAACCAGATGCTGTCGAACTACACAAGGCTAGTTTGGCCCATGCTCAAATTCAGGTAATGGCCAATGTGGGACACGCGGCTTTCTGGGACGATGCGGCAGGGTTCAATCAGCGTCTTCGCGTGTTTGCGCAAGCCTGTTGAAGCATGGAAACACTCTGACGAATACACCATCTATGAGCATGCCAGATTGATGAGCAAACCGGAGACTGAAGACCTCCACTATTGGTAACAAGGCAAGGCACTCATCGAAAAGGGGCTGAAGGTCAAAGTAAACATTCCGCTCGTAGCGACCGCCTGGAAGCTCAGATGGTCTACCCTGGCGTGGGTTCGATCTCCTTGTCATTCGGAGAATCAGGCGGGGCTGAAAGCTAAAGCTGACCACGGCGCCGACTTGTCAGAATCAATCAGTGACCCATGAAAACCGGTCTGGGGGAATCAAGGTTATCTTTCTCTTCATCCGGGATTCGGCGTTGTGCAACCGGTTTATTCCTTGCTGACGAATCGGCATGATGCGCGATTACACACCACACTGCAGGCTTTTGCTCTTCGAAGCGAAACAGCCAGCAGCAGGCGTGTCCAACGGCTTCATTCCCCATTTGGAGAAGACCCGCCTGGGGCTACGGCGTGGTCGCGAAGTGGGCAGCATTGGTGGCGGTGGAGCTGCCGCCTATGTAGACGGTATAGTCGGCTGGTTCGACAACCGGCTGAGCCTTGGCGTTGTAGAAGGACAACTCGTTGAAGCCGAGTGGAAACTGCACTGTTTGAGTCTGGCCGGGGTCGAGAGTGAGCCGAGAAAAGCCCTTGAGATTACGTACCGGCTGCTCTGTGCTGGTCCCTCGGATATTGATATAGCACTGGACAATCTCGGTGGCACGGCGCTTGCCTGTATTGGTGACTGTGGCGGTTGCGACGATGGGCTGGCTCTTCTGATCGCGCATCAGCGAGGAGGAGCTTATGGATTGCGTCGAAAGCGAAATACTGGAATAGCCAAACGTTGAATATGAAAGGCCATGCCCGAAGGGGAAGAGCGCGTCGTTAGGCACGTCCAGATAGCGTGAGACGAACTTCATCTCAACATAGCCAGGGTGAGCCGGATCGGCATGCTGGATTGGGCGACCAGTGGGAAGTTGATTGTAGTAGAGCGGCTCCTGGCCCACAGTGCGTGGGAAACTCATGGTGAGCTTGCCGCTCGGCGCGACGTCGCCGAATAGGGTGTCGGCAATTGCGGGGCCGGCTTCGACACCAGGGTACCAAACCTCCATGATGGCGGAGACGTGCTGAGCGGCCCAGTCGAGCACGAGCGGGCGACCGGAAAAGACGAGCAGAACGACTGGCTTGCCGGTTGCAACCACAGCTTCAAGCAATTGCTGTTGGTTACCGGGCAGGTCCAGGAACGCGCGCGACGCGGCTTCACCGCTCATGTCGCTCGACTCTCCAAGGGCGAGGATGGCGACGTCGGAATTCTGTGCGGCAGCAACAGCTGCGGCGAATCCGGAGTTCGACATGCCGGAGATTTCGGTTCCCTTTGCGTACGTGAATGTCGCGCTGCTTTGCTGGGCTCGTTCCGCCATGGTCGCGCGCAAGGTACGCACATCGCCGAAGTTGTTGGCCCCGGACCAGGCGCCAACCATGTCGCTGGCATCGTCGGCGAGCGGGCCGATGAGCGCGATCCTCTTCGTGGTCTTAGCGAGGGGTAGGAGGGGCTCTTCAGGCGCGGGTTTGTTCTGCAGCAGGACGAAGGACTCCTCCGCAGCTCTGCGGGCGAGTGGGCGATGCTCGGCGACGGCTCCTGTCACCTCTGCACCCTCGGCGAAGGGATGATCGAAGAGCCCGAGAGCAAACTTGATGCGTAGAACTCGGCGCACTGCTTCGTCAACGACAGCCATGGGCACTCGACCTGCCTTGACGAGCGCGGGGAGCTCAGCGTCGTAGTAGTGCGACATCATGTCGATGTCGACGCCGGCGGTGATAGCTTTCTCGGTGGCCATGGCCGTATCGAGTGCAATGCCATGATGCGTGAGCTCCATGACGGCTGTGTAGTCGGAGACAACGAGACCGTCGAAGCCCCACTCGTCGCGCAGGATGGTTTGTAGCAGGAACGGGTTGGCGCTCGCGGGGACGCCGTTAAGCGAGTTGAAGGCGGACATGACAGTGGCCGCGCCGGCCTCAACAGCTGCGTGGTAAGGCGGCAGGTAGACCTGACGCAGCTGCAGCTCGCTCATGTCGGTGGTGTTGTATTCGCGACCGGCCTCGGCTGCACCATAGGCGGCGAAGTGTTTGACGGATGCGGCGACGGAGTCTGGAGCGGACAGGCTGTCGCCCTGATAGCCGCGAATATAGGCACGAGCGATGGCGGAGCCAAGGTAGGGATCCTCACCTGCGCCCTCGGTGCACCGACCCCATCGAGCATCGCGCGCGATGTCGACCATGGGTGAGTAGAACCAGTTGACGCCGGCGGTACGGGCCTCAACAGCGGCCATGTGCGCGAGGTCAGTGACAAGAGCGGGATCCCAACTAGACGCGGTGGCGAGCGGCACTGGGAAGATAGTGCGGAAGCCGTGGATGACGTCAGCCCCGAAGAGCAACGGTATATGGAGGCGCGTATTGTCAACAGCAGCGTGCTGGAAATGGTTAGTAAGGCTCTGCCCGACCGTATTGAGCATGGAGCCGAGTTCACCTTTTTGTGCGAGGGCGTGGCTGTCGATTCCGTCAGGGCCGGGAGGGTTGACATTGAGAGCGGCGGTAGAAGGCCCGGAGAGTTTTGCGGGGTGCGCTTCCGTGGCGCTGTATTGGACCAACTGGCCTATCTTCTCGGCGAATGTCATTCGCTTTAGTAGCGTGTCGACCTTCTGCTCAATCTCCGGGCTGGCGAGCTGCGCGTTGGAAGCTGCGTCGTGGGATGCCTGCGCGAAAGCTAGGGAGAATGCAAAGCCGAGGGAGAAACCGACGAGCAGGGTGGATCGACAGTAACTCATTGGGGAATCCTCAAAGGCTACTTTACCTCTGTCCGGGCAACTGAGTACAAGACAAGTTGCTGGATAGTCGCGTCCTCGCAGCAACCTCGATGCTATGATTTCGACACCGCGGCAGAACTGTTGGCGCTGTACAAAAAGTTCGGTCTCCGACTTGATCTCGACGGCAATTTGACGAACAAAGGACAAGATATGGAACAGGGAACAGTGAAGTGGTTCAACGATGCTAAGGGTTTTGGCTTTATCAGCCGTCAGAATGGCGAGGACGTATTCGCTCACTACTCGTCGATCGTCTCCAGTGGCTTCAAGAGCCTTCAAGAAGGACAGGCCGTCCAGTTCAACGTCGTCAAGGGACCCAAAGGCTGGCAAGCGGCAGACATCCAACCACTCTAGGCTCTGTGAACGCTTCAGGCACAGAAAGGATAGCTTAGGGCTGTCCTTTCTCCTGTCGCATCCTCGGTGCCGGGCTAAGCTCAGAACATCGCTCCTAGATGGTGTAGCTTGGCAGACTATCGGGCGTAGATTTTTGAAAGCTATTTGGGATACTTCAAGAACAACGCCAAATAATTCTGAAGTCACAGCTTTGGTTCAACATCAACTGCCCCCGCAGATTCCAAGGTGGTTCCCAAGATCATGTCGACGGCCCGCTGAGCGCTTGCCGCAGCCTGAACAATCAGTCTGTTGTCCTGCTTCAAAGTGCTGATCCAGTGTTGGAGGTATGCGGTGGTGTTCCGTTCGGTAAGCTCCGTCTCAATTCCAGCCATGGCACAAAGGAAAGCGGATCCAGTCTCAGCGATGAGCTCTTCTTGCTGTAAAGCTCGTCTCCAAAATGCTCGCCAAAGGTCCGCGCGAGCCGGTTCTCATGGCCAGTGCTGTGAATCAGTTCATGAAATAGGGTCTTGTAGTAGTGAGCAGTATCGACGAAACGGAAACGGGCAGGAAGATGGATGGAGTCGGTTTCGGGTCGGTAGTAAGCACGGCTTTCGGTTTTGACCTTTGTACGGATCGCGGGCCGGCCACTCCAGTTGTTGACGAGGTCTTCACAAGCCTTGTCCAAGTCGACTGAGGCAAGTTCCGGATCCTCGATCATCGGTACATTGAGCCCGTCGCATTGCTCCACACTGAAGACGTTGTAGTAGGTCGGTCGTACATCTTCGTTCCTCCAGGCACAGTCCCGAATTCGTGCTGATGATGCCAGAGGCTATAGGGACCGCTCAGTTGGACGTCCAAAAAATGCGATACCGGTTCGAAGATAACGGTGCGAGTTCGCCAACGGATAGGAACTCCGAAGAGCCGTATCTGATGGTCGATGAGGGTTCCGGGCTTCATTGCAATCGGTTGAGGTGTGAGGATGTGGATGTTCAGGAACGGAGGCGTTATCCGTTCGAGATTTCCAGCGTCCGAAAAGAAGGCAAAGACCTCTTCTCTTGTTCGTGGCAGGAAGGTCGTTCGTTCGAGACGATAAGGCATTCAGCTCTTGAGGCGATTGTTACACGACGGACCGCGATGCAGTCCGTCGCTTGCCATCAGTGAGGGAGCAGACCGAAGACCGCTACCCCTGTCGGGGTTCCGACGTAGACCTTCCCGTTGATGACCATGGGAGTGATGAACTTGTTTCCATTGCCGAAGGAGTCCCGTCCATTGGGTGCCTGGTTGCTGTTGTAGAGTTCGTGCACGAGATTTGCCGGATCGTACGCGTGCAGAATTGCAGGTTGGCCTGTGTTGGAATCCAGCGCCCAGACGATTCCATTCTGGATTCCGTTGGCAGAGATGGTTGGTGTAGGACCGGGGTGCATGAACTTTGTCGGTGACACACTGGACGGTGTTGTTGCCATCTTTGCGTTCACCATCGGGTATGCCTTGAGCATATCGCCGTCAGCGGAATAGTAAAGAACTCCGTTGAAGTAGGCGGGCGAGGAGTAGACGAGACCAAGGTTGGCTCCGGGCAACTCCTGATAGATGTTGTTGTCCATCGGATTGGTGGCCGGGTTGAATTTGCCGAGGTTGTCGCGGTCGGCAAGGTAAATATTCAGGTCTTTGCCCGCACCCACGATCAGGTGATGAACCGTTCCCTGTGAATCGGTCTGATCTGGCAACAGGAGAGCACCGCCAGATCCGAGATCGAGATCCTGGGCTGATTCGGCTTGCGTGTTGTACATCGTGAAGTAATCGGCGACGGCGAGCTTGCCGCTTGTAGTGGTGAGCCTCACCATGGCGTTGCCATAGTCTCCCTTGGACGGGAAGCCATTCATGTCCAGAGCTGTGTCAAAGGTGCCGTTGGCGAGGAGCACATAGATGGAGCCAGCGCTGTCGGCTGCCATACCGCTGCCGCTCATCCAGATAGAACCATTTTTGCCGTTGGGGGTCACATTCAACAGCTGGGTTTGCTTCAGCGTGGATTCGCTGTAGGCCATGATCCATCCGGTGTAGAGTCCAACGTCGCAGTGCGAGGTCCATCCGGTGTATATGGTGCCGTTGAGCAGGAGCAGAGCGGCGCGTTCTGCATATTGAGCCGGATCGAAGATGACGTTGCCGTTCTGGCTGTTATCTCCAGTTCCGGGATAGGAGGCGGCGACCTCCGTGGGGCTGCCGATCTCGGCTCCTGTGGTGAGGTCAAGGGCGTGGAGCCGGTGATGGTAGCCGCCGCTCGAGTCTTTGCTGGTTGCAACGGCGAAGATGGTTCCATTGGCGCCCTGCTTGCGGTCGATGACGGGCGTGGCACTGACTCCTATCTCGGGGCTGATCTGGGAGCAGTTGTGGTCGTCGCTGGGGCCCTCGCTGGTACCGAGAAGGGAGAGCTGCCAGAGCTGGCTGCCGTCGTCCGCGTCGAAGGCGTACATGCTGCCATGTTCGCTGCCAGCGTAGATGACGTTGTGAAACTTGTTGCCGATGGGCACATTGGCGAGATAGAGCGGCTGGGCATCCACTTTGCCGTCCATGTTGTAGAAGCCGACTTTGCCGAACTGGGTGGAGTTTACGTTGGCCGAGGTGAGAATCGTCTCGTTGGCGTTGAGTCCGCTTCTTGCCAGATCGTAATGGAAGGTCGTGACGTCGGCGACGTTGGTCATTGCAGCGCCGAGGACATTGAGCGCGAAGGTTGCATTGTGGGTAAGGCCACCGGAGGTGCCGGTGAAGGTGAGGGGCGATGTGGCTGCAGGTGCGGTTCCAACGGCGGTCAGGGTTGTGGCCTGCGCGGTTCCTGGGGTGAGGGTGAGAGTGGAGGGATTCGCAGTGACGCCTGTAGGCAGGCCAGCAATGGAGACCGTGACACTGCCTGCGAAGGAGTTGAGAGGAGTTGCCGTAACGTTGACTTGAGAGCCGGCTGCTCCGGCGGTGATGGTGAGCGCTGCCGGAGCTACGGATAGGGAGAAGTCGGGGGGAGGGGCAAGAGTCGCGGTCACGGAAGAGGTGTGAGAGATGGTTCCCGAGATCCCGGTCAGGGTTATAGTGGCACTGCCGCTGGCGGTTGCCGGGGCTGCGGAGAAGGCTATGTTCTGCGCGGTGCCGGGAGTGAGTATCAGTGAGGATGGCTGCGCCGTGACTCCGGTGGGCAGACCGGCGATCGCAACCAACACCGTGCCAGTGGAGCCGTTGACGGCGGCAGCGCTCACACTGACCTGTTGCGGTGCGCCGCCCGGAATGAGCGTGATGGTTCCAGGAGTTGAAGAGAATGAGAAATCCGCGGGAGGCTTCGAGGAGCTACCGCAGGAAGCCAGTACGAGACAGGCGACGAAGCCAGAAGAGGCCAGAAAGATCTTCGAGAAGGAAGTCATAGAGGTTCACCAGGACTGCCACCAGGAATTTAGCTCAGGCTAGTCGTTCAGCCATTACGGCAGAACAAGCATAGCCCCGGGAGCCTTCCTCAGTTGTCATCGGGATATCTTCTGCTGGTAAGTACCTGGCAGTCACAGGATAGCTGGGTGGCTCGGGAGGGGAGCTAAAGGAAAAGGCCAGCGCATGGCCAGCCTTTTCTTAGAAAGAAGATGTTTGGATTGGCACGAACACGGACGCTCGCACGAGGTTTATGGTGAGGGCTTGGAGCATTGTTCCATTCAGTTCTTGTTGTCGCAGCACGGCGGGATTGTTCCTGCCGCTCCTCGCCGCTCGCCGAGAACGCTCTGGTCCGCCCGACTGTAACGAACGGCGGAGAGAGTTTTCCCAATACCTGGCGGTCCGTAGCATAGCCCGATATAACGGAAATGGCGGCATGCATCGCAGAATTCAACGAACCTGTTGTATTCGATCGTTTCGACGAAAACGCCGCTATTCGTTACGGTACCTTTTGATGCGGACTTCGGATACGGGTGCGGCGGCGGCTTTTGCATGAATCTCCTTAGGAGCGGTGCCCCTTTTCAACTGCAGAAGCTCATCGACGACCTGTTGCCGATCGTGGAGGATCGAGCTTAGTTCGCGACGGCGTTGGTTACGCACTCGAATGATGTCTCTCAGAGGAATGGTCTCACCTGCTAACTCTGCTGAAACGGCGGGGCAGAGGAATCGATCTTTGTAGAAGACACGAATCTCGCCTATATCCCGTGGATCGAATCGAATGGTCACATCTTCGCCCACGTATGCGGCCAAGGTAAGCGATAGATACCGTAGACCTTGAAAGTGGATGCCATCCCGGCGCACCTTGCGGGCACGAACTTCCTGCATCAGCAGGAGGTCGAGCTGCTCAAGCGATTCAGGCATCCGCGGCAGGAACCCGCCTTCCGCCCACCGTTCTGAGGGGGCCGTCCTACCTTTGACGTTGGTGCGGCGATGGTATGTCTCCAACAGAAATGTTTGAAAGAGATCCTCAAACTGCTCCAGCGAGAGGCTGGGCTTATGTCGTTTTCTCCTGATATAGCCATCGAGCTCGCAGAGGAACATCTCCTTTACTGTCCGAAAGAAGCGCTCGATCCGGCCACGGCCCTGGGGGTTGCCGGGAGTCGAGAATACAAGGCGAATCTTGAGATCGACGGCAACTTGCTCTATGTGCTTCGAGGTGAAATCAGAACCGTTGTCGGTATAAAGAACTTCTGGAATGCCACATATATGCCAATGCGAGTGACCCTTCCGCCATATACCTTGTCGCAGCGCGAGAGCCGTTCTCATCGAAGAAGGCGGATCGAAGCCAAGATAGTAGCCGGCAATGGCGCGACTATAGTCGTCAATGACGATAGTCAGCCAGGGTCGAGCAGTCCGGCCGTCTTCGCGTAGCAGGAGAATGCTCAACTGTGCGTGGTCCGCCTGCCAGATGGCATTTGATCGCGGTGCCTCGCGTCTGTGAACCAGATCGAACCCTTCGCTGTATGCCTTGCTACCGTGTTGGGCGAGAGTGAGTAGCCCGCTTGGAATCTCACGAAACAAAGTCATAGACAGTTCCATATAGAACCCCGGAGAAGAAGGCGAGCATCGCTCTATAGGCGATCGAGCGAGAAGCAACATCTGCATTGGAAGCCATCCGCGCTTGTGACGAAGCGAGGTGAAGGGATTTTCGCCGGCATCAAGCCCATCAATTCCTTTAGGGCGACGCAGATTCACTGAAGTAAACCAGTTGCGAAATGAGTAAGGAATGAGTGTGATTCATGTTGCTCTTCCTTTGTGTGTTCGAAACGCTAATTGCATCGTTCCTTTGGCAGCCGCATCTATTTCTTTTGGGTCCACTAGTTGGGATTTAGAGCCGATGTCATCGAGGGTTGAATTAGTATCTCTTTCCGAGGAACCGCTCAAGGTAGTGCATGAGTCTCAATATGTTGTGATGGTGCTTCAGCCTGGAGGGATTGATTTTCTAGGCATCGACGGTGCTCCAACGGAGCAGTTTGAATATATTGAAGGCGAGGCTGCCCTATGTTGCCGGCAAGTTCCCGCGCTGGTCCAAAGCCGCGATCAAGTAAGAGGGCTTCGTTTTGAAGTGTCTGATTTTAACCTGAGCGAAGCTGCTGGTGAAGCGAATAGAGAGATAGAGTTACGGAACATCCATAAGCTTAGGGATCCGCGGATCACTGCACTAATGACTGCCGTCAATATTGAACGAGCATCTGGTTTTCCCAGTGGCCAATTATTTCTTCAATCCATTGAACTGGCGCTAGCCGCAGTTTTAGCGCAAAGTTACACTCTCTCAGTGAAAGCGGGGCGCCCAATCAAAGGCGGGCTAACTGACATTGGTCGTCGGAATATCGTGAACTTTGTACGATCAAAAATCAGCGAAGACATAAGCCTCGCCAACATGGCAGCAGTTACAGGCCTAAGTATGACTCACTTTTCTCATGCCTTCAAAAAGTCGATGGGTAAAAGCCCACACCAATTCGTATTGCAGCAGAGAGTGCAGCGCGCCAAAGAGCTCCTCGGATCATTGAATTTGAGAATGATCGATATTGCTTTAGCTTGTGGCTTCAAAACACAACAACACTTTGCTCGGGTATTTCGAGAGACGTCCGGTCTAAGTCCTACAGAATATCAGCGACTTAAATTAGGCAAACAGCTGCGAAATTCGCAAGTCCGACCTTATGCAAATTGTGCTGCATGGTATCGGGGATGACAACTCCATGACTAAGAGGTTGCAGATCTGTCCGATCGCGAAATGCACCTGATAGCTATGAGTTACAGGGTGTCCCCTAAAAATAAACCTATTAAAGCGAATCCAAATGCTCTGACAGTTAAGTTGCCGTCGAGGCCACGCGTTTCGGCTGAGAACCATACGAACATGGCGAAAGCGTTTTAGCAATCGGTTCACGAGCTCTCGATCACTGAGTAACCTCTAAGAGGTTCCATAGATGATGATGGATTGAGCCCGACACTTTCAATTGGGGATAACCTCATGGAACGGACATTTAGATCGTTATGGGGCACGCCGAAGGCATTCATCCCAGCAGAAAGTCGAGCGGGCTCCATCAACGAAGGTGAAGTATTTTACTTTGAAATTGGTGCAGGCTCTGGAATTGCTTCTCCGTCATGTCTAGGATCGCTGGCCCCGACATGAACGCCGGTTCCATCACTCATCACAGCTTGTCCATAACCAAAATATGGCGTACGAACTGGTCGAGGCTTTACTTGGTGTCCCAATTTGCTTAGCTCATCTCGAACTCGCTCAGGGATCCGTTCCTCGATCTCAACATCACAGCCATCGAACGTATCTTTTTTGAAACGGCCGGCTTCCAGAGCCTGCTGAATGGATGCACCATAGTCAGCGATATCCGATACAAACTGGGCTTGCGCTTGTGCTTGATTCCAACCGCCCATAATGCCAAACCCAATCCGGGCATCATCCTTCTCCATAAAGGCCGGAATCAGAGTATGCAGAGGACGCTTGTGACCTGTCAGAGTGTTCGCCTGCCCTTTCTCCAGCGTGAACTGAGCACCACGGTTCTGCAGTACAAACCCTGTACCTTTCGGAACGACGCCAGATCCGAAGGCAGCATAGTCGCTCTGGATGAGAGATACGATATTGCCTTCCTTATCGATAACCGTCATATAGATTGTGTCTTTCCCTTTTACATCCGTGATGCCTGGCAAGACGGCTGGCTCCACTGAGCAACGCGCGGTATCTTTAATTTCAGAGGCACGTTCGGCTGCTAGCTTTTTATCCAGCATCTGTGTAACAGGTATCGTGGAAAACCTAGCATCTCCTACGTATCGCAGCATGTCTGCATACGCCAACTTCTTGGCTTCTATCATCGTATGGAGCGCTTTCGGACTCTGAAAGCCATATTCCTTCATGGGGAAGGACTCCATGATATTAAGCATCTCCAACGCAGCAATCCCCTGGGTATTCGGAGGCAGCTCGTAGACCTTCCATCCACGATAGGTTGTGGAGATAGGCCTAACCCATTCTGGTTGGAAATCTGCTAAATCCTCTAACGTCATTGTTCCACCCATTTCTTTAGAGATGGAGACAATAGCTTCCGCGGTCGGCCTTTATAGAAGCCATCTCGGCCTTTGGCGGCGATGCGCCGCAGACTGTTTGCAAGATCAGGATTGCGAAATACTTCTCCTGACTTTGGCGCGCGTCCATTGGTCAAATATGTAGCTGCCATATTTGGTTGCGCGCTTATAAGCTTATTAAAGTAATTCCAGATCAGCGCAGTTACCTCGTTAATCGGAACTCCGTTATCCGCATAATCGATCGCCGGCTCCAGCAGAGTGGAAAGAGGCATCGTACCAAAGCGATCATGTAAGGTCTGCCAGCCAGCTACCACACCAGGAACGGTTACCGAGTTGATCCCAGCTTGCGGCATCTGGTTGACTCCGTGGCCCGAAAGAAACTCAGGTGTCAATCCATTTGGAGACCAACCGCTCGCGTTTAAACCATAGACATTTCGGCTCTTCGCCTCATAGTAGAGCACAAATAGATCTCCTCCTATGCCATTCCCCATGGGCTCCATTAATCCAATAACAGCATTTGTTGCTATCGCAGCATCAACGGCATTGCCGCCGTGTTCAAGTATTTGAACTCCGGCTGCAGCTGCTACCGGTTGGCTCGCAGCAACAATGCCATATTTTGTTGTAACAACTGAACGACCTGTGACCGGAAGCGCATTTCCGCTGCCAGGGGGTTTCACCTGACCTACACCTGGTGCTGCCAAGGCTCCAAAACAACACATAACTGCTATTGCGCGCGCCACTACCATTCTTTGCTCCTGAATTTGATAAACGTTCCCAGATGTAGAGGTTGTCCTTCTCGGCGGGACACCACGCTATCAGCATTGCTGAATAAGCGGGTACGGTATGCGTGCGAAGGAAGCAACAGCGGCCCCGGCCAAGGCCTGTGTTCATCTTATGCTGCCGTTTCGCATTGAGCGTGTCGAATAGCGCTGTTGTATCTAATGTTGCGGTTCCACAAACATTTTTTCTGCATGTCGATCTCTTGGCACAAGCGTCTCTCGCTATGAACACACGTGCTTTACGATTTTCGCCGCGGCATCCTGGGTGAGGTACGTCCAAGCTTATGGCGGAGGTCTGAGTCGACTTACCGAGTCGAGACACTTTCTAGCCAATATGAAGGCCTAAGTGGTGCGGCTGCTCAAAGTTTCAAAGACACGACTTATATGGCATAAGAATTTGCGAATTCCGTTGCTGCGTGGTTCGTCCTAAAGTCGAATCATGATTACACGGAACGAACCAACCAA
>NZ_JBZYWL010000026.1:0-11795 GCF_059115365.1 Edaphobacter sp. FHG110511_03
GCGGACAAACCAAAAGAAACGGAGCTATACACCATGTTCAACAAAGTCATCCTCATCGGCCGCCTCGGACAGAACGCAGAAGCCAAAAGCGCTCAAAACAACAAAGAGTACGTCATCCTCAACATCGCCACCCAGGAAAGTTGGAAGAACGAAAAGGGCGACTACGAGAGCCGCACCGAGTGGCACCGCGTCTACGCCTGGAGGAATCTCTCGAAGTTCGCAAGACTCTCCAGAAGGGGCAGCTCATCACCCTGGAAGGCATTCTCCGGTATCGCGAAGTAGAGGATGAGGTCAACGGGACCACCTTCAAGCACCGGATCGCCGAGATCCACGCCATCAGCATGAAACGGCTCTCGAAAATCGAGGCCGCTGATGATCCCGCGGACGGGGCCGACGACGAGTATTCGTCGGTCTGGGTGGATGAGCCGAGGGCTCATCCACTCTATCTTTCGGACGGTATTGTCGAACTGCGGTTTGTCTCGAAGCCGATGCTACCTGATAGACAGTCGGCAAGCCGCAGCCATTGAAGTGCTGGGTCCAACACTCGAACCAGGTGCAGTTCGAATTACTCAAGATCGAGTCGTTGTTGCGAGAGGCCGAGAGCGGTCAACGCGGTTTTCTTTACACCGCCGACTCGGTATTACCTGTTTACACAAGAAACGAGTCTCGGCGAGGTCCCAGTTCTTTGGAGGCTCCATGCGCCAAGCTTGAGGTCCTTGGCGGCGAGGCTAGGGCGTTACGCCATGCGCCCAAAACCAAAGTGATTCGCGGATTTACCTATTTCGCCCGGATATCATGCG
Organism: Edaphobacter sp. FHG110511_03; assembly: GCF_059115365.1. NCBI lineage: Bacteria > Pseudomonadati > Acidobacteriota > Terriglobia > Terriglobales > Acidobacteriaceae > Edaphobacter > Edaphobacter sp. FHG110511_03. The sequence continues at coordinate 801 of NZ_JBZYWL010000026.1, forward strand.
TTGGCACTTACAATTTATGGGCCTCGGGAGAGGCCTCCCCGGCTTTCCCCGAGACCCTTGAGACGGAGCGCACGCTCTTGAGTTGAGCGCTCAAGGTGGGCCTTTGCGCAGACAACCACCTGTTATTAGGATGTCCGTTTCACCAACTTGGTGGTCATCGCTATTCGATTCCAGAAGAATACACACGCCTTTCCCGTGGAAGTACCTAACGTTGTAGGACTTGCTCCTTTTTGAACCTCAGCCACAATCGCAGACAGATCGTTATAGGTAACGGGTCGATGAAGTTCTGCAGGATCCAAAGGCCGGCATGCGCATAAACGGTAAGGTCTAGTGCTTCATTTCGAGTCTGATTGCGATCCATTCGTAGCGAATCCGACCAGTGTTTTTGTTTTTCACTGGCACTTTGCTCTCTGCGGCCAGCTGATCGAAATAGTCCTTCGTCGTCCATGCTGGGAAGTGCTGATATGCAGGACAGGGCTCACCCCGGAAGTAGTAGAGCGCCTAGTTCGAATGACCGGCGGCAACTTGCGACTTCTCACGCGGCTGCTCACCCAGGTTGAACGCATGCTGGGCGTCAATGGCCCGACATCCTCTGCCACCATGAACAGCGCCACCTAGGTGAGCAGCTCACTCTCTCCTATGACCGCAAACAGATCATTCTTGAACGAAGTGATCTGGCGGACGGTTTGGCAGGTCAGTACGTCGAGGTCTATCACTTTGCGGATCGTCCGCTCGAGTTGCGATGGAGAGGCCACTCGCTTCCCTATCGCGTCTTCAGCAGCGCGGGAAGCTTCGGCAATTGTTGATCTCAGGGCTTAGCACTCATTGAGGCACTCCATCGCGTTCCGATTACTTCCGAAAAGAGCGTTTATCCGGATGATCCTGAGCATCAATGTTGGGCACTCTGACACTCTCTTTACGGGGATTGTGCTTATGTACTGATGATGTCAGAAACCAATGTTGGCGAGAATTGCCGTGGATTCCCCATCCCTAGCTGGCAGCGCACTATGTGATCACCAGCGACGGGCGATTTCCGAACTAGGTCGATCTCTGCAAGGAGCGACAAAAAGACGACGAGAACTGCGACCGGGAACTCCATCACCAGGCAGAGTGACTATGCAAATGCAACGGATCCGGCCAAGACCCGCTCATCCAGCCACTCGGGCTATGGCTACTCAATTTCAAACAAATCTTTGAACCGCTGTGGTTGGGCACGAAGATATTGCTTGGGCGCGCGAACTTGCCCGCTTAGCTCCGCAGCGGCGTGCCACGGCCAGTGCGGGTCGTACAAGATCGCGCGTGCTAATGCGATCATGTCAGCATCGCCAGTTGCCACGATCGCCTCAGCCTGTTCAAACCCGCTGATCAGTCCGACGGCGACTACAGGCATGCGGACTCTGGATTTGACCGCGCGGGCAAACGGTACCTGATAGCTCGGCCCAACTGGGATGTTCTGTGCAGGATGCAAGCCACCGCTCGAGACGTGGATGGCATCGCAGCCGTGCTCCTCTAACTTTTCAGCAAAGGCGATCGTCTGCTCAATATCCCAGCCGCTTCTCACCCAGTCTGTGGCAGATACTCGCACGGAAACCGGTTTGTCGGCAGGGAATGCAGTACGCACCGCGTCAAAAATCTCGAGGGGAAACCGCATTCGGTTTTCTAGGGAGCCGCCATATTCGTCGTCTCGTCGATTGGAGAGCGGCGACAGGAACTGGTGCATCAGATAGCCATGAGCGACATGGAGTTGGATCAAGTCGATCCCGAGCCTCGCTACGCGGGCGGCTGATTCGGCGAAGGCATCGCGCACCCGTCGAAGTCCATTCTGGTCAAATGCGACTGGAGCGACCTGGCCCTCAGCAAAAGGTATTGCTGAAGGCGCCACTGTTTGCCACCCGAGCGGATGATCTGGGGCGAACTGAGCGCCACCCTTCCATGGAACCTCTGTCGAGGCCTTGCGACCAGCGTGACTCAACTGAATCGCGATCGGCATGTCGGACCAGCGGCGAATGCTCTTTAGCGTGCGGGATATCGCGGCTTCGGTCTCGTCATTCCACAGTCCGACGTCCGCATATGTTATGCGTCCCTCGGGAAGAACTGCGGTTGCCTCGATCGTCAACAGAGCCGCCCCCGACAGGGCGAGTTGGCCGAGGTGGATAAGGTGCCAGTCGTTCATGCACCCGTCCTCGGCTGAGTATTGATCCATAGGTGCGATCACGATTCTATTGGGCAGGTCGAGGTTATGAATACGGATCGGTCGGAAGAGAGCTGGCACAGCCATGATGACACCTTCTTGCGAAGCATAAACGGAGCGGCACGACTGTCCGGATGAACATTTTACGCTCCAAACCGAGACCCTGCGCCCGGAGCGAAATGCCGGATGTACACAGTGTCGCGCCCAGGACTAGCTACTAGTCGTGCTCGGCGTCCAGCATGCGTCGACGGGTTTTCTTCCGGATTCTTCGAGCAGACTATCCGGGTCTTGAGATACCTTGACCTCGCGCGTTGACGTCGGAGTGATGGAGCATTGCATGACTTGATCCGGATATCGCCCTGAGCGAACCGCAACACAGCACACCTCCGTCGTAGATGAGACTTGCATGCTGCACCGAATTGAACATTGATTAAATAGCAGCGGACCTTGAAGTGCATTTCGGTCCACGGACGGCGTACCGTGAAGACTTTGCCGAAAACTACGCCCGCAGTCTCCAGTACTCTTTCATTTCTTTTCAGACATTTGCGCGATGGCTGGGTGCGCACTAAGGAGATGCATTAATCTCACGAAAGCAAAGATATAGATCTTCTTGCTGTCCGAATCCTTGAAGCAGGCTTTGCCGCTAGAGCCCCAAATTATCGTTCACCGCGATCTCGATATCCTGTAGTAGCCCAGATAACGCTCCGTGGTCTGGATCGACGAGTGGCCGAGTAGAAATTTGATCTGTTCGAGACTTGGCGCACGCGCCATTTTGGGCTACCTACCATAAGTTGTAGCATGAATAATAACCCATAATTTGGCCCAATAGGCCAGCTTATGGGTTATTTCACCGATGTGCCGTCGGCATCTCGTGGGGAGCCACGCCGCCGCTGACAATAAAGCATAATTTGGCGTTATCTTCCAATTATGCTTTGTTCCAAAAGTTGTAGGCGTAGATACACTTCTACGTTGTTTCAGCTTCCAGGATTCATTAGAAAAGTCTAAGCCCTCTTTTTTATCTAAGGTTTAGACGATGAACGCTTTGATGTGGCGGCGCCACTCTATTTCTGCTCGTGTTTTTTTTGCCTTGATTCTCGTATTCGGTTGCGTTACAGCAAGCTTGGATACCGCTTTTGCGCAACAAGCTGACCCAGCGGACCAGAACCAGATAAGCCGCTCACTCCATCTGCATTTCGATGGGGAGCAGCCCCACCCGCTCGCGATGGTAACCGGTGACTTTGACGAAGATGGTATTGGGGACCTGGCCATCGGCTATGCACTCTCTAAGGGCGGCTCCGTACTGGTGCTGCGCGGCAACCTAGATGCTCATGCGCCGCAGACCCATGAGAGCTGGTTGGCTGCAGGGCAACACGAATATTCTGATCCCTACCTACAGAACTCCAAGCCGATTTCTGTAGACTCTCGGCCCGGTCTTATGACTGCTGCAGATGTGAACGGGGATGGCCATCTTGATCTGGTCTTCGCCACGAAGGGAGGGAGTCAGCTCTTTGCTATGTTCGGCGACGGCAAAGGGAATTTTCTTTCTCCAGTCAGCGCAACCGTGGACGGCGGCGTGACCGCGTTGACTGCCTATCGTCCGGGCGTGCCATTCATGAGCGAGGTGATCGTTCTCGGCCAGCAATCGAATAATGGAGCCAAACTGTCCATTCTGAGCTATAGCTCGAACACCTGGACGAAGCAGGCGAGTTATTCGTTGCCGGGGCGGGCTACCGCGATGACAGTGGCTAACCTCGATGCCGATTCGATTCCGGATACCGCGATCGTTGCCGGCGGCCAACTCCTGATCTTGCATGGCAAAGCTGCGCTCTCCGGACAAAATGCCCTGACCACCGTTCCCGGCAGTGACGTTGAATCGGTCATAGCCGGCTCGTTCCTGTTCGATCGCCATGCACAGTTGCAGTTGTCTGTACTGACCGCCGGCGGGGACGTGGTCACGCTGGCGCACGAGGGATTTGATCCCCGGCCTTATACTCCACAGGAGATCGGAAAAACACGCCGTCGGCAGCGGAGAGGGTCGAATCAAACGCAGACCCTCGCGCAGCAAGCAGGCAACACGGGATATGCGCCCTGGGTAGAGATCGAGAGATATTCGGGAGCGGCGGTGCACGCTTCCGGCGACCGGGCAGCAATTCTGCTGCGCTCTCGAAGGTCAGGTTCGGGAGGAGATGACCTCGTCGTCGTCAATTCCTCTCAACAACAGCAGACAGTCATCAGCCATCCATTAACGGCGGCGCATAGCCTCTCCTCCATGGCAGCGGCGGCGACGCCAGCCAGCCAGATATCCTACAGCAATCTCTCGACTGGCAATGTTGTTGCTGCTGTGGCGGCTCCCGTAACCCCGGGCGCTCGTCAGAGCCTGGTACTGTTCAGCGCTGACAATGTATCTCCTCAGGTCACGTTGCCGAGCACCGGCAATACCTTTTATGTAAACACTACGGCCGACAATACTGGAACGAATGTAGACCCGAGCGATGGCATTCGCTGCACGCAGGGATCGGCCGAGCGTTGCACGCTGCGGGATGCCATCACGTTTATCAATAACGATGCGGCCGATAACATCGGCGCAGGTACATCCGACACCATCATGCTGCCGGCGGGCACCTATAACCTCACATGGCAGGCAGGGACCTTTGATGGGAACGGGAACGGCGTGACGCACTTAGAGGTGCTGGGACCGGTAACTATCATTGGAGATAGCGCCAGCGATACCATTGTCAATGGCAATGACAACGACATAATATTTACCATTAATCCTGGGCCATATGGATCATTCAATTCCAGCGGAAGCTCTTACGTCTTCGATGCGACGTTGGAAAATCTGACCATTGAAAATGCCAAAAACTTAAATGATCTCGATACTAGCCCAACTGGGTATGCAAACTACGTAGGCGGTTGCATCAACTGGGATGCTGACGGACCGGGCAATCTCACCATCGTGAATTCGGTGATAAAAAACTGTCAGGCTCTGTGGGGGCCGGGCGGTGGTATCTGGACGGAAAATTCAGTTGGAGCCGGAACAGGAACGCTCATCCTCAGCGGGGATACGATCGAAAATAATTCCACAGCAGAACAAGGGGGAGGCTTATTTACCGCGAATCCTCCGACAGCAGTGTCCGCCACAAATACGGTGTTTTCGAATAACACAGCCCAGATAAGCGTGAACCCGAACGACTTCGATTCCGTCGGTGCGGGAGGCGGACTCTATTTCTCTGCACGCCCGGATGCGTCCTCTACGCCGAGGAGCACGTTAACAAATGTCACCGTCAGCTCCAATACCGCGGGAGATGATAACGGCGGCGGTATCTACACGAATACTGGCTTGCTGATAACTTCCTCGCTTATCGAAAACAACTCCGCAAAAGCCTGGGGCGGAGGGATTCATAGCGAAGTTGTCTCTCCGGAGACACAAACTACTATTACGAGTTCGAATTTTATCTCGAACTCAGCTGCCGCTACGGGGGGCGCGATCTCGGGGGGACCAGCGACCGCTGCCGAAGGCAACATTCTTCAGGTGAGTCTGAGCCGGATCGTCGGCAACACCTCAGCCAGCGGAGCAAGCGGTCTCGCAGCAGGTGTGTCCGCAGGCCAATCGGGCGAAGTAATCGCAACGGAGAACTGGTGGGGCTGCAACAACGGTCCAACAACAGCGAGCGATGGTTGCGACCAGGCAGTTCTTTATAACTCATCCACCGGAAGTCTATCCACCGCTCCATTCGCAAAGCTTGGATTCAGCTCGGACATCACAAGTATCCCGCCTGCCGGCAGCATGAATCTGACGCTTAGCTTGAATCGCGATTCCAATAACAATCCCATCACCGGTGCGTTTCCTGCCGTCGCTACAAATTGCCCCTTCACGTTCACTGTCTCTGGCGTAACAGAGAGCCCTGCGCTGACTACCGGAACATTTAATACCAGCGGTATTGGTACAGCCGTGCTTACGCCAACTTCTACCGGCAATGGAACTGTGACCGCGACATTCGACAACCAGACAGATACGATTAATTTCACGTCTCAGGCTGGGACTGCCACGTCACTATCCATTACCGCTCCATCCATCACATTTGGCCAGACGGCTTCGATCTCCATGGCCCTCACTCCCTCGAACGCGACCGGTATCACGGCTGCGGATTTTACTGCCACCATCGATAACACCCCGCTTTCGATCACCAGCACGGCGACGCCGAATGTGTTTATCCTGTCAGGTTCGGCGCTTGCTTCGCTGAACGGCGGCATCCATCCTATCCAAGTCAATTTCGCAGGTGCAAGCAGCTATAGTCCGAGCAGCGCGAGCACGTCTTTGCAGGTAAACAAGGCCACACTAAACCTTGCGTGGACGCCGACGTCACCCATTGTTTATGGGACGGCATTGTCTCCAGCACAGCTCAATGCGACAGCGACCTTCAACGGCAATCCCGTGGCCGGGACATTTAGTTACTCATCGGGGTCAGGTACGGTATTAGGTGTCGGACCGCACACGCTGACGGTATCCTTCACTCCGAGCGATGCGGCAGATTTCAACACGCCAACGCCAATTACGGCAAACGTTACTGTGACTCAGGCCGCGCCAGTCCTGACGTGGTCGCCGTCATCGCCAATCGTCTATGGGACGCCATTATCTTTTGCACAGTTGAATGCGTCGGCGACACACAACGGCACTCCCATAGCCGGGACATTTAACTACTCAACGGCGTTCAACACGGTATTGGGTGTCGGACCGCACACGCTGACGGTATCTTTCACTCCGAGCGATACGACGGATTACAGCACGCCAGCGCCGATCACCGCAAACATTACGGTGACTCCTGATACGCCGGTCATATCGTGGTCACCGTCATCGCCAATCGTCTATGGGACGGCATTGTCAGCAGCACAGTTGAATGCGACGGCAAGTAACAACGGGAGCGCGGTCGCAGGAACATTTAGCTATAGCCCAGCGTTGGGTACCGTACTGACTGGGGGAACTCACACGCTGACAGTCACGTTCACTCCGAGCGATATGACGGATTACAGCACGCCAGCGCCAGCCACGAAGAATATTACCGTGAGCCAGGGCACGCCCGTACTTGCGTGGTCACAACCGTCGCCGATCGTCTCCGGGACGGCACTCTCTGCGGCACAGTTAAATGCGACGGCGAGCTACAACGGCACTGCGGTCGCAGGAACATTCAGCTACAATCCAGCGCTGGGGACCGTACTGAGTGCGGGAACTCACACTCTAACAGCCACGTTTACACCGAGCGATACGACAGATTACAGCACGCCAGCGCCAGCCATCGCGAACGTTGTGGTAACTCCAGCTACGCCGGTGCTGGGCTGGATGGCCCCGGCATCCATCACTTACGGTACAGCCTTGACGAGCACCCAGTTGAGCGCGACAGCAACCTACAATGGCAATCAAGTGCAGGGAGTATTTACTTACACCACAGGGTCGGGCACGGTGTTGAGTGTTGGAATGAACACGCTGACGGCTACTTTTATTCCGAATGATTCGACAGATTACAGTACACCGACCGGGACAGTTAGCACGACGATTACAGTGACCCCTGCTACGCCGATGCTACAGTGGGCAACCCCTGCGTCGATTACGTACGGTGCAGCATTGACAGGCGCTCAGTTGAGCGCGGCTGCGACGAACCTCGGCAGTCCGGTGTCGGGAACATTTACTTACACGCCGGCACTGGGCACAGTGTTGAGTGTTGGATCGCATACTCTTTCGGCGACCTTCACTCCGAACGATACGACTGATTACAGTACACCGACCGGGACGGTGAGCACGATCATTACAGTGACCGCTGCTACGCCGACGCTACAGTGGGCAGCCCCTGCGTCAATCACCTACGGCACTGCACTGACGAACTCTCAATTGAATGCGACGGCAAGTTACAACGGCAGTCAGGTATCGGGATCATTTACTTACAACCCAGGACCAGGTACGGTGCTGAGTGCTGGATCGCATACTCTTTCTGTCTCATTCACTCCGACTGACACGACAACCTATGGTGCGCCAGCGCCGATTACGACGAACCTTACCGTGAGTCAAGACACGCTGACGATCATTGCTAATAATGCGACGAGAGTTTATGGGACGGCGAATCCCACCTTTGCCGGCGCTATCCATGGTGAGTTGCCTGCAGACAGCTTTACAGAGAGCTTCGTGACTCCGGCTACGTCCGGTTCTCCAGTGGGCTCGTATCCAATTATGCCCAGTGTGACGGGAATCAATCTGACTAACTACGCTGTGACCACGCAGAGTGGAGTTCTCACAGTGACTCCAGCAGGAACCACGGTTACTTTGAACACTACGAGCACAACGACCAACGCGGGTGCGAATGTTACTCTCACTGCAACGGTGTTATCGACAACTGCGGGAGTGCCAACCGGTTCGGTTCAGTTTCTCGATGGTTCGACGGTGTTGTGCAATGGAGTGCTGGGTGCGCAAGGCGTAGGAACCTATACGGCCAGTTCACTGGGTTCGGGAGAACACCAGATCACCGCAGTTTATGCCGGCGATACAAACTTTACGGGATCTAGTTCCTCGCAGTCTACGGTTACGATTGGCTCGCCTGGATATTCGTTGCAGGCAAATCCGGCTTCGCTGACACTCAAGGCGGGGCAGACTGGGGAAGTATCGCTAACCTTTACTCCCGTCGGTGGATTTACCGGTACTGTGAGCCTCAGTTGCGCGGGGCTTCCGGCAGGCGTCAGTTGCAACTTTGCACCCTCGAACCTTACGGCTGATGGATCGAACAAGCAGCAGACCGCACAGCTAACGATCTTTACTCTAGGATCGAATCAGGGAACGGTGTCGATGAACCGCAGGGATGGGTCCTCATCCGGCCCGCTGCAAGCTTCGGTGTTCCTCCTTCCGGGAATGTTCTTCGGAGGCTTTCTGATGTGGCAGCGCAAGAAACTGCATGTCCGCAATGGCCAATTGCTAATGTTGTTGATTCTAGCGGCCTCTTTGACAGGCATGGTTGGCTGCGGCAATTCCCCACTGACGGCAACGCTGGGAAGTTCCACCGTAACAGTCACAGCGACTGCCGCAGCGGTGGGATCGGGCGCATCGAATACAAGCGTGAATTTTAGGCTGACGATTGTTGAATAGAGATCTGACGAAGAAGAAACGAGTCGCATCGCTTGTGGGCAACTTTTATGTGAAGTACGGATTGCTGTAAATCAGTCTCGCCGAACCCCTTCTTTTTCTCCGCCTGCATTCCATGTAGTAGGGGATTTCCCGAAGGGAGTCCTCCAATGGTAGTGTCGCTCTTTTGCAATTATCTGGCACTTATTCGTGGAAGGCATTTCGGCCATCTCGCAGGCGTCTCGTGAAATTGCGCTTGCTTCGACAATACCTGGAAGGGGCGCGTCCGCTACGCAAAGTGGCTTCTAAAGATCAATTCCCTATCGAACCGCACTGTCGAAACGAGAGAATCTGGTAATGGCCAAGCAGAATGAGACGCCGCAACCCCATCCTTCTGTGCCAAATAATTAGCACAGAAGTGTGCCAGATAATTAGTCAAGCAACAGCCACGACCTCTTCGTTTGCGTCGGATTTTCCTATCACTGTGCCCCGATACCGGACCCTTGGCGAGGGCATCCCGGATCTGTAGCCCATTTTCTCGAATTTTGGCAAGGCGTTTCTGTTATCGAAAACCCTTGAGGAATTTATACGCGCATCGCGTGTTATTTAATCAGGCAACATCACATTACTCGCAAGCCTCAGGTCGGGTCTGTCTGGGGCTTCTTTTTCCGCGTCACGGCCCGTACAGCGATAGCTTCGGGATCGTAATAATTACCGCTGATCTTCAAAAGTTTCATCTGGACGTTTCTCGACAAAACAGCCTACCACTCGGGACGGCTGCATGAAGCGTCCACTCACCAGGCCTAAGTGAGGCTAGCCCCAGCAATGCAGCCTCGAAGACATTCGAAGCTAACACAGAAGAGAGATAAAGATATGAGCAAGCTCAAAGGAAAAGTAGCAGTCATCACCGCAGCGACCTCCGGCATGGCGCTCGCAACAGCCAAGCTCTTCGTCGAAGAGGGCGCATACGTCTTCATCACCGGGCGCCGCAAGGACAAGCTCGATGAGGCCGTGAAGCTCATTGGCAGAAACGTCACCGGTGTACAAGGCGATGCCGCCAACCTGGCCGACCTCGACCGTCTCTACGAGACCGTCAAACGCGAGAAGGGCAAGATCGACATCCTCTTCGCCAGTGCCGGTCGCGGCGAACTCGCCAAACTCGAAGAGGTCACCGAGGACCACTTCGATAACACCTTCGACCTCAACGTGCGCGGCACGCTCTTCACCGTGCAGAAGGCGCTCCCGCTCTTCAACGACAACGGCTCCATCTTTTTGAACGGATCCATCGCCAGCATCAAGGGCATCCCGGCGTTCGGCGTTTACAGCGCCAGCAAGGCCGCGGTTCGCTCCTTCGCTCGTACCTGGCTGCTCGAACTCAAGGAGCGCAGAATTCGCGTGAACATCCTGAGCCCCGGAACCATCGATACGCCGATCCTCGATCCCCTCGGACCCGATGCCAAGGAGTTCTTCAAATCCCAAATCCCGCGCCGCGAGATGGGACGCCCGGAAGAGATCGCAACCGTCGCCCTCTTCCTTGCCTCCAGCGATTCCAGTTTTGTCAACGGGATCGAGCTCTTCGTGGACGGCGGTACCGCCCAGATCTAACGGCAAGACTTTGTATTGCTCCAGTCCGTGAAATGGGATTCGTCCGCAGGAGCTTCCTCCGCTTCCTGAAACGAGTCCCATTTTGCTGTTGCTCTCG
>NZ_JBZYWL010000027.1:0-6914 GCF_059115365.1 Edaphobacter sp. FHG110511_03
CCGGCAAAGCCAGCTTGACAATATACTGTACATTACAGTACGTTATAATGCGCTCAACGACAACTTGGAACATATCATTAAGCGGCGGAAGAAAGCAGGATGCAGAGAATTGAAGCTTTAGACGCCATTGAATCGCTCAACTGTTTCCTGCTAGACGTTGTTCGCGCTGTCACCGCCGGTTACATCGTAGGTTGCGCCTGAAACCATTCGCGCCGCTTCAGAGGCGAGGAAAATGACGACGGGAGACATCTCTGCCGGATCGATCCACGGCACACCCAGTATTGATTTGCTCTGAAGCACCTTACGAGCCGCTTCTTCGTCTACAGCTTTGTCACCCGTGGGCGTGCGTCCCGCCACCTGTAGAGCCTGCTCATAACGTTCCTCATGGCGCGTGAGCGGTGTATCGATGAGTCCTGGCACGAGGCAGTTCACAGTGACGCCATGCGGCCCCAGTTCCATCGCCGCGGACTTCATCAAGCCAATGATGCCCCACTTCGATGCCGAATAAGCCGAACCGTTCAAGGTGCCGTGTCGTCCCTGAGTGGATGTCGTCATGATGATCCGTCCGTATTTCTGCTGCACCATGTACGGCGCAAAGGCACGAACAGCGTTGGCTGTGCCCGTCAGATTGACGTCGATCTGAATATGCCAATCAGGATCTTCCATCTGAAGTAGCGGACGGAACGCCTGGATACCGGCGTTGGCGAACAGGATGTCGATGTGGCCAAACTCAGTGTTGATCTTCTCAGCAGCGACGCGCAGTGCGGTAAGGTCGCGCTGGTCGAGTACAAAGCTCCTCCACTGGACGCCTGCGCTCTTGACCATCTCGCCGGTCTGATCGAGCTCGGCACGGCTGGCAGGTTCCACTCCCGAACGCGGATCGACGACGGCACAGATGTCGATTCCAATCACGCGAGCTCCGCTATTCGCCAAGGCCACCGCTGCTGCGCGCCCGATTCCGCGTGCCGCTCCAGTGACTACAGCCACTCTGCCATTAAGGATACGTCCCCAAGATTCTGTTCTCGCCTGTGTCATATGCCCCTCATGTTTTCTGCGAGCGAAACATCGCTCAACACCGCTGAACTGGGCGCAAGAAAAAACGGGCCCGATACGATCGCCGTCGCTACCTGTTGCTTTCCATTTGATGGCATCATCGCCTCTACTCTCTTTCATTCACGGTTCGGTTGAGCAGAGACGATTCAGTATTCAGACTTCTCGCCCCTTGCGGGGACCGAGGTTGGAACGCCCGGAGTGCCGGCATAGGTGATGAGCAGTATGGTGGGTTCGTCACCCGACTCGCCCCTATGCACATCGTCTACTGATTCTCCTACCGCTTGCCCCTGATGGACGACCTGAGTCTTGCCGCTGGCTTTGTCGTGCAGCGTAAGAGTGCCTGAAAGTACGTAGACGACATTTGGGAATGGATGTGAGTGCCATGGCAGGGCGGTGTGAGGTGCGATGGTCAGCTTGATCGTGGTGAGTTGCGGCTGGCCGGTAGGATAGTGTGTGTAGGGCTTGCCATTCCACGATTGAGTCGTTTGCAGCAGAATTTCGCGGTGACCGCTTGCAATACTATCCGCAGGGGTTTGAGCGAGTACGGCCGTCAGAGATGCTGCGGTTATGGCTGTAATTCCAATGGTGCGATATTTAGAAATCATATCGATCTCCTGGTGGGCTACCTGTCTAATCGAAACTCTGGAGGGTCTCTCTATTTTCCGGTGTAAAACACGCGCCAAACGCTGCGAGAGCCATCATCTGTAACGTAGAGAGCTCCATCCTGACCTACGGCTACTCCAACCGGTCGGCCCCAAACCTGTCCATCTACGGTGACAAATCCCGTAAGAAAATCCTCGTACTCACCGGTGGCCTTGCCGTTGTTTATGGGAACCCGGATAACTTCGTAGCCTCCGCGATTCGCACGATTCCACGACCCGTGTTCTGCTGCGAATCCATCGCCGTCGTACTGGTATGGAAACGTGGATTTACTGGTGGAATAGAAGGTCATTCCGAGCGAGGCCATGATCGTTGTCCACAGACTGAGACGGCTTTGGCTCTGGCAGGTCTGCCACGGTGATCTTTCGCCGGACGCCAGGCTTCTGCTGCGTGTAGTCGGCGAATGCGGCCTGACCGGTGATCGTCTTCTGGGCATGGAGCGCAGCGTGAGGAAGGGCGGTGAAGGCGAGAGGGGCTAATGCATGGAACAGTGCGAAACGTGAACGTTTCATAATGCTCATCTCCAGGGTCATTTGGGAACAGCCGATCGTCCGCTAGCTTAGTTTGTCGGCGCTTCAACCACGTAGGCTTGCTGGAGGATGGCTTACACCGGCTAACCTGTCGTATGCGGCCTGAGAGAGTTCGAGGCCGGCAGCAGCGATATTCTCTTCCAGGTGCTGGACCGAGGACGTTCCGGGAATAGGCAAGATGACTTGGGAACGCTTGAGCAGCCAGGCCAATGCTACCTGCAAAGGAGTTGCATCGAGATCATTCGCAAGCCTTTTGATGGCGTCATGTGCCTCCTTGGCTTGACCGAGCGGAGCCCACGGGAGGAAAGCGATGTTGTTCTTTTCACAGTAATCGACGATGAAGTCCGATTCCCGGTCAGCGAAGCTGTAGCGGTTCTGCACAGAGACAATCGGCACGATCACGCGGGCTCGCTCTACGTGTTCGCGCGTCACATTCGAGAGCGCCACATGGCGAATCTTACCCTGCTCGCGCAGCCTGGCCAGTGCTTCGACCGACGCCTCAAAGGACACAGCGTTGTCGGGAGCGTGCAGTTGATAGACGTCGATACGGTCCAGTCGCAGACGCTTCAAACTGCCCTCAAGTGCTTCGGTGAGATGTTTCGGGCTGGCATTATGCGTCCATTGGCCGGGGCCGGGCCGCTCCCATCCACCCTTGGTTGCGATCACCAATCCGGCCGGATATGGGTAGAGTGCTTCTGCAATCAACTCTTCGGAGGTGCCAGGACCGTAGGAGTCGGCTGTATCGATCAGGTTCACGCCGAGTTCGATTGCACGCCGAAGGGTCGAAAGGGAAGAAGCCTTATCTGCGGGAGGTCCCCACACGCCTGATCCGGTGATGCGCATCGCACCATAGCCCATACGGTTGACTACAAGATCGCCACCTAAGGTAACCGTGCCCGCGACTGCGGCTGAAAGAATCTGATTCTTATTCATTAGCGTGTTCCTTTTCGTATTGAGATTTTGGACGTTCAAAAAGTCTGTCGCGTGCATTTAAGCGGGCACTGGTGCGTTCTGCTCAATCAGTTTCTGAGCCTTCAACTCCGCCCAGAAATCGGCAGGAATCTTGGTTTGCATGGAAGTGTAATCGGCGAGGATCTGCTGCTCGCTGCTGGCGCCTACAACCAGCGCTGCAGCGATGTCAGGCGAAGCCGAGAATTGAAGTGCCGCGGTCCGGAGCTCGACTCCGTGGTTACTTGCAACCTCGCTAAGCCTCTTGCGCTTTTCAAGCAACGCGGGCGGGATCTGGTATGACTCTTTCCCATAGTTGTAACGCGGACTTCCAGAGATAAACCCCGCATTGAGTGATGATCCGATCACGAAAGACACGTCTTTAGCTCTTGCCGCTGGAAATACTTGATCGAGTGCGTTCTTGTGATCGACCAGAGAGTACTGAGAGGCTAGAAGACACACATCCGGATCTGCGACTTCAAGCAGTCGCAATATTGGTTCCGGAGTATTGACGCCGATTCCCCAGCCTTTGATCAATCCCTCTTCCCGCATGCGAGTGAGTTCAGGAAATGCACCCTTTCGTGCGATTTCGAACTGCTCCTGCCAGGATGTCGGAAGATATTTGTTGTCCGGCGAGATGTCATGCACGAAGGCTATGTCCAAGCTGTCGATGCCGAGTCTTTGCAGACTGTCTTCAATGGATCGTCGCACGCCGGGTGCGGTGTAATCGTATACCACATCATTCGGTGAGGGAGAAAACGGGAAATACTCTTTATTCTTCGCGGTCTTCGATGCCTTAAGGAGTTTGCCTACCTTCGAGGAGAGGACGAATTCACTTCGATTCTTGCCGTGAAGAAAGTTTCCGTATCTACGCTCTGCCAGGCCTAGTCCGTACCATGGAGCCATGTCGTAGTAACGAATCCCGGAATTCCACGCGGCTTCAATGGTGGCATACGCATCTTTGTCGGTGATGACCGCAAACTCATTCCCGAGCGGAACCCCTCCCATTCCGAATCTGAGGGGTGGCTTGTAGTGGGCTTTGCTAGCGATATTGACAGCTTGCTCCATGCTGTTACTCCCATCGATGCCTGCTGCACTTACAGCAGAAGCTGTCTTGGGCAGAAGTGCTGTCGCCACTGCCATGGCCGATCCTTTGAGAGTAGTGTTCAAAAAGTCTCTTCTCGTATTCATCGGAGAATCCTCTCTAATGGTTATGGGCGGCGTGCATCCAGAAATCATCAGGCAGATTGACGACGATCGGTTCTGGAGTACTTCGTACAACCACCCAGCGGAATGGATTCGTTCTAGAAGGGTTAAGCTCCTGATGTGGCAACCAACTCGGCACATGTAGAAAATCGCCGACACCAACAGTGACGGAGTGTTCTCCGAAGTTGCCCCACCTTACAAAGGCCTCTCCTTCAAGGACGTAAACGACTGTGTCCTGTTCGCCGTGATGGTGGATGCCGGTCTTCGCTGAAGGCTCGACCACAAAAATGCCGGCCCATAACGAGGAGACGATGCCTTGCATCGCTGCAATGGCGGACATCCTCAGCGATCCCGACGTCTGCTGTGTTTCGGTGCTCAGTCCTCCCGGATGCACAACGGTGATCATCGAAGTGATCCCCTAGGAATAGCGACTTCTCCTTGCGCAGCAAGCAGGTAAGCTATCGGCTCAGTGAGCGATTCGTCGGGGTTGCTTGCCATGTGATCTCCAGATGAGCTGTGATAATCGAGCGATTTATGTACTGTACAGTACATTACTAATAGATGCGATCGATCAGCAATTAGACGCACTTTTAAATCCAGGACGTTTGCCTAGAGTTGCATGAAAGAGGATCCAGTAGCAGATCGTATTTCTGAGGAGATTTCACCGTAAAGTCCCTTATTAGCGGCTATGTAGCTCACTCCATCGCTAGATTGTCGCCTTGGGAGGATTGGCGTTTCTGAGGGCCCTCCTATATACGGACGGGCCCTTTTGTCGTCTAGTGGTATCGCTAAACTTGCGAACAAGCGAGGGGACGAAGCACGAGGCTTGTTATATTCGATACCGTTGGTGGGTCCAACTTAAACCTCGAATCGGCAGAGAGCTTCTTCCAATCGGGATCGGCGGAGAACTTTTCCCAGCTTGCCTCAAGTGAGGTCATGTCAGGAAAGCTGAGCATATAGGTAAGATTCGGCAGATTCGGTCCAACCAATGTGTCCGCATAGAAAACTCCCGTAGCGCCGGCTTTAGCGAAAAAGCGGAACTCGCCATTGTGAAACATCTCCACCTTTCGAACGTGATCCATGTTTGTCGGCGACTGATACTGGCGGAGTTGATAGATGCGTTTTTCCTTGGTTGCGGCGGAGGCTGGTGGGGTGACCTTGGGATATCCCGGGAATGCCCGCAATAAAGAACTTTCTATACGAATGTAGGGCGGTGTTGCGGCGGGAGCATCCCAGAACGGCGCAGCCGCCTTCATAAAGACATCGTCCTTCGCCAACTCAAGATCAGCTGTAACTAACGTCTCCAACTTCAAACTTGGCATCAGCAGGTAATAGGAAGGGCTATCGGGTCCAAAATAAACAGAGAATGCACCAACTGGTCCAATGCCGAGCCGGTTTAGTGCCGGAATTAAAGCATCGGCAAAGAAATCAGAGGTGAGCTTCACACCCGGACCACTCGCCAAATGGTACCGGCGCAGGTCCATATACTCCGGCACAGAGTTCACAGCAGAGCCCGCTTGAGCAAGAAGATCACCGGCAGTAGCAAGTGAGAGGGCTGAAGCTGCGAGAGAGCTAGAAAGAAAATTGCGACGATCCATGAGTCTCCTTGGACTAATTAGCGTTATTCCGAACAATTTCGTGGTGACCCGAAGATTATTCTTCGCCGATTTAGAGCAAACACACTTGTCAGCGGCTTCGGCAGACTTATAATAAGTCTATGTACTGTACAGTACAGTATAAGTCTGTCCAATAACAACCCTCTTGGGTCTGCAGTAGATATGGCCTGAAGAGATGAATCGCATAAAATGCAGGTGGTACAGGAGATTCAAGCTGGAGGGTTGCGCCAAACATTTTAGCAATGCATTCAGGACTTGAGATGGGAGAGATGAATGCCGAACAAGCGATCGCGGGGAGAAGTTCGAAACAGCAAGCTCCAAAAAGTCGCAGCAGACTTGTTCCTAAAGCGCGGCTATGAGGGTGTCACTGTCGACAAGATCGTTGAGCTGGCTGGAGGATCGAAGAGTACGGTTTATAGCGAATTCGGTGGGAAGTGTGGGCTGTTCATCAGCAGTATCGAGAACCTGTGCCGCGAGGCGAACGAACCACTGACAAAGATTGACTATGCTGGGTTGAACCTGGACGCGAGTCTGAAGAAGCTTTCTTTTCATATCCTGAAACTTATCACCGCAAAACGGTCCGTGGAACTTCATCGTCTCGCCGTCGGAGAGGCGGTGAATTGTCCGGAAGTAGGAGAGGCGTGGTACAAACACGGTCCCGCCAGGACTGCTTCGTTCATAAGATCTCTGTTGGAACGTCATCGGGGCGAGTTGCGAAAGACCTCGATTCCAATTGACCGGCTCGCGGTGATCCTTCACGACTCGTTGACGGGAGACGTGCTCTACCGTCTTTTGGCAGGGGTCGGTAAGCACGAAAGCGATGCCGAGCTCGAGCGCTTAGCTTGTGCCGCCGTCGACCTCATCATCGGGAGCATCGTTGAGAGTGAAGGTTTTTGACACT
>NZ_JBZYWL010000028.1:0-4809 GCF_059115365.1 Edaphobacter sp. FHG110511_03
GCACAAGGCGCAACGCTTCATTCATCGCCTGTTCGCCCTCTGCCTGCAGCCCGGCTTTCATTTGAATTTGTCCTTGAACCAACCAGATTGAGATCATCTCAATCGAATTCTCCTGAAATTTGTTAAGGGCTACAGAATGGGCCTGTGACACATCGTCCAGCGCGGCTCGGCATCGTCCCTGCCCGCAAATAGCACGACTGCGCGTCAGATGAGCCATAGATATGTCATTGATATCGGACTTCAGTCCGGACTCGAAACCTTTGAGAGCAGCGGTCGATTCGATCTCTGCCTCTCGATACTTATTGTCTGCCAATAGATCGAGGCCGAGCGCAAGGTGAAGCCGTGCGATATTTGCTTCGTCGTCCAACCTCTCGTAGATCTCGAGCGACCTCGTTAAATATCTTTGCGCCTCTTTCAGTCGGCCTGATGCGCTGTACAGATAGCCCATCCCCTGCAGCGATTCAGCGTACTCACTCTGTGAGGAAGTTTCGCGAAGTAGATGAATCGCACGGGCATATGTGTCCTCAGCTTTTTCAAGCTCGAAGCGGTCCTGATATCGATTTGCTAGCGCAAGCAACAGCGCCCCCAGTTGTTCCGAGCTAGCATGCTGTTCAACTGCGCTTCGGATATTGGCCTGCAGGGTCTCCGTACTGTTGGGATATGGGACTTGAGGAAACGCTGCTGGATTGAATGCGATGACTGCAAGAACGATTGGAAGTGCGCTGTGCATGGTCTCCTCCCCTTCTTACTTACCGTGTAATCACATGCTGATTTCGCAGGCCCGAGGCACAAGGTCAGAGTGTTTTGAGGAACGCAATGAGGTCCTTTTTCTCTTCGGGGGTCAGGTCGAGGCCGAAGGTGTGGCCTTTTACGGGATAGGTTTTGCTTCCGTAGGGTTTGAAACCGGTGGGAACGTAGTCGTCGTTAACGCGGCTGGGGTTGAACCAGTCTTCGAGAGTTGCGCACCAGCCGCTGTGGCCGAACATGCTGCGGTACCAGACACCCTCGAGGGAAGGGACTTTATAGTAGCCGGTGCCGCGGCGGGTGTTCAGGGCGAGGGAAGGGTCGGTGCCTACGGAGATGGGAGAGATATCGTATTTGGCGCGGGCTTCTGCGGGGATGGTGAAGCCGGGGGCAGGGGTAAGCTTGTTGTTGGTGTAATGGGGCGCGGTATGGCAGAGGATGCAGCCTTCGTTTGTGAAGACCTGTTTGCCGCGGGCTGCGGCGGCGTCGAACTTGTTGGGGTTGGGCGGGGGCTTCAGGGAGTAGATGTAGAGAGCGAGGGCGTAGAGCTGCTCGTCGCTGTAGCGGCCCCCGACTTTGATTGGGTCAGCCGGCTCAGGAAGTTTTTTGAAGCCGGGGATATCGGCGGGGATGAAGCCGTCGAAGCTGGCTATCATATCGGCCCCCTGGTTGAGGGCGGCGTAACGCATCAGATCAACCAGCGAATTTTGTGGCTGAAGACCCGTGCGATCAAGGTAGCGCCGGTCTTTGACGCCGATAAGATCGGGAACCTGGACGGGATCGAAGTTGCTGGTGCGATGGCGGGAGACGACGCCCGGGGGAATGGTTTGAAGGACTTCATTGATTTGTTCGGAAGACATGCTCATCTCGCGGTCCATTGGGTCGGGATGCAGCCAGGGAGCAGCGTAAAGGGCTTGGTTGAAGGCGTGTAAAAGGGGCGTCGGGAGCGGAGGTCTTGGGGAAAACTTAACCGCTCGTTCAAAGGGAAAGTTTCCCTGCGCTCCTTTGATGGTGGTGCCATTGGGCATCACGCGGGTGTGGCACATCGCGCATGAAAATGAGCCCAGCTCAATCTTTCCTTTTTCGCGGATGACGTAGTGAACGAAGGGCAGCACTCCATCCTTCGAGATAGGGATGCCGCCTTTTTGGTACCACGCACTGTCTCTGATGTCGGCCAACGCGAGGAAACCGTTATCGCTTGCATCGACGAAGAGCGGCGCGCTGAAGACGTCCTCGCCGGCTTTGACCCAGTCGGCTTCGGTCTCAAGTTTTGGTTTGTTTTGGGCGTTGTCCCAGAGAATGACGGGACCCTGTTTCTTGAGCCATTCCATGTAGCCTGCAGGCTCTCGGCCGGGAGCGTAAACCGGGTACTGCTTGTATATGGGGCGGACGGGGATCTTGTAGTAGTAGTCGGCGGAGACGTGCTTTGGCGAGCCGACGGGGTTTGCGAGCGGAACTTCGAGGGTGGGGATTACGGAGTCGTCCCAGGTGCGAGGGATGGTCGGCCTGGCGACGGATTTATTGGGTTGCCCGACTTGGGGAAGCGCCGCTATGTTGCATGCGATGACTGCAAGACTTATTGAGAGTGCGCTGCGCATGGTCTTCAAGGGAGTTCTCCTCGGTGGCTGACCGGAGGAATGTAGCATCGGCGTGTGGATTTCGATGATGAGGCTTTCTGAGATGTTCCTCAGGTGAGATGAGGACGGAAGATGCTTATAAAAAAGGCTTTGCGCGGGGCGTCTGACGTCAGAGATTGCGGTTGGGTGGCGGTCCTATAATTGGGCTCCGATGCCTGAGGAGAATCATCGCGAACCGAGTGGTGGCGTCGTCCGATTCGGCGAGTATGAACTCGACCCGAAGCGCGGGGTGCTGTCGCGCCGCGGAATGCCTCTGAAGATTCAGCCGCAACCGTTGCGGGTGCTCGAGTTGCTGCTGCTGCGGGCGCCGTCCGTAGTGACCCGCGAGGAACTGGGCAACTACGTGTGGGGGAACGGGGTGAATGTTGATCTGGACCAGAGCTTGAACTTCTGTGTCCGGCAGATTCGTTCGGTGTTGAATGACAGCGTTTCGGACCCGAAGTTTATCGATACTCTGCCGAAGCAGGGGTATCGGTTCGTCGGGGATTTGGTACGAGAGGTTGCACTGGTTTCAGCGGCAGTGGCTGGCTCTGTTGCCGGGGAGCCCGAGCCACTGCATGGGGCGGTACCTAATGCACCGGCGGGTGTGACCCGCCGGACGTTTGCGTGGTCGGCTGCGGCAGCGGCTGCTGGGGTAGTTGGTGGTGGAGCCTGGCTGGCCCGATCGCATCGGAGAAGTTCGTCTCCGAAGGCAGTGACTGTCGTCATACCTCTGCCAGAGGGTGCGACCAATGCTGATCCGGTGCGGATAATAGGTTCTGTGGCGGTCGCGCCCGATGGAAGCGCGATCGCGATTCCACTTCTAACGGCCGATACGACCTATCTCTATCTTCGCCGTCTCGACTCAAACCGGCTCATACGATTGGAGGGGGCAGAGCGTTCTTCCACGCCGTTCTGGTCGCCTGATAGCCAACATATCGCGTTCTCGGCGGAAGGAACCAAACTCAAACGCATGCCGGCGGTCGGTGGCAGTCCTGTGGTGCTTTGCGATTCTGTGTATGCACGTGGGGGCACGTGGAGCCACCGCGGGGACATACTCTTCGGCACTGCCGACGGGCCCGTCTTTCACGTCTCCGCTGCGGGCGGAAAGGCAACCAGGGTGACGCAGGTAGACAAAGCTGCCGGAGAGTTTGCCCACTGGTTTCCTCTCTTTCTGCCGGATGGGAATCGATTTCTTTATGGTGTCCTGGCTGATGATCCTGAAAAGAGAGGTGTCTATCTGGAATCACTCGATCATCGCCAGCCTAAGCGGCGTGTAGTGGTCGCAGATGGTTTTTGCTGCGCTATAGCTCTCGACCCGGAGAAGAAGATCTACTATCTTCTGAGCGAGCAGGCCGGGAAGATTGCTGCGCAGATCTTTGATGTGGATCGCGGAGAGCTATCGGGGCCGTCGCGCATTCTGCTGGACCGGCCCGGGTTCCTCAGTGTTTCTGATACAGGAACCCTGGTGATACGAAAGTTTGGTCAGGACACGTCACGGCTGGTATGGCGCGACCGTACCGGGCGTGAGTTAGGAATGCTGGGAGGTCCCGACAACTACGAGGGCGTTCACCTGTCTCCCGATGATCGGTTCGTTGCTATTACCAGGCACGAGCCGGTCAGCGTACGTACCAGGATATGGATCGCTTCATTGCCGGATGGATTTCTGGAGCCGCTATCGGATTCGAATCGTGCTGTGAACCCAAGCTGGTCAGAAAACAGCAAGACGGTCTACTACAACGACGAACGACGCGGGCTGCTCCTGCGGCGTAACGTCTCTCCACGAGGACCCGAGGAGGTGGTAATGGAGCTCGGCGTGGATCGGTACACGCACGTTGGGGGTATCTCTCCTGATGGACGCTATGCGGTGGCTGAACTCATTGCAAACTACGCTCATGCCGAGACAGTGTGGACCGAGATGAAGGGTGGGAGCAAGGACGTACCGCAGTGGCACCCGATAGATGCTCCGGGAAACGAAGGGATGCTGCCGAGCTTTTCTCCGGATGGGAGATGGCTGGCGTTCTCTTCAAATCCGACGGGAAGGCAGGAGATTTACGTGATGGACTTTCCCAGTGGGTCGCAACGAGTACGGGTTTCGACAAGTGGTGGATTCAAGCCAAGGTGGCGGCGCGATGGTAAGGAGTTGTTCTACGTTGCCGCTGACGGCAGCATGATGGCAGCGAAGATCGCTGTCGTCGATGGGCGGCTGACTGCGGAATCGCAGCGGCTCTTCGATGCGAACCTGAAGCTGTTCACGAACTACGATGCGAACTATGCGGTGTCTCGTGATGGGCAGCGCTTTCTGGGGATTGCGAAAGAGACTCCTTCGGGAGATGTTGATATTCAGATGGTGCTCAACTGGCCTAGCCTGTTGCAGTAGGAATTTTCTACGAGTGATTCGTGAACCTCGCCTTCGGCGGACGATCAACCGGCACGGGTTAGTCCTGAG
>NZ_JBZYWL010000029.1:0-3823 GCF_059115365.1 Edaphobacter sp. FHG110511_03
CTCAAATCGCGGATTTTGATCCGGACCCTCGGCATACTGTACTCAAATCGCGGACTTTGAAGCGTGTTTGGATTCAAATCGCGGACGAAGTGCAGGGGACTGGAGATAGCCTGAATCAGTCTCTTAGGGAGCTGTTCGAGAGCGCTGCGGTCAGACGTTGCCGGAGCGGGGATGGCCAGGCCCGGCTCGCGCGAGCGAGACTCCGACGACCCTCGGGCAGCAGGGGAATCAGAAGTGACTTCCATAATGTGAATCCTCTTCGGTAGCGAGCTCGCCGTTCGTAGATGTCGCAATCGGTAGATCCATTCACCACCAACTGCCAGACGGTCCCGATCAGCTTGTGTCGGGACGCTCCGAGGGACGGTTGACGAGTGTCGAGTCGCGCCGCCGGCTCTTCATCCGTAGCATTGATCACGAGTCGTGTTGTGTCATCGACGAACCTTCGAAACTGTTCACCGCTTGCTCCAGGGAGCGTGGCTATCCGCGGAGCGGCTCCCAGAAGCGCGGTTCGATAGGCTCTTTCGAACTCGAGAATAGTGTGTGACGTGAGGCGGCCCTTTGGAGCGATGTCCTCGGAAAGTGTTGCGCCGCAAGACTGACACGGGACCCGGCCCGCTACTGGAATCGCGCCGAACGGCAGAGGATCCAATTCCCCGCACGATGGGCAACCGACACAAAGTGGGATGCCATGGACAGAGCAATGCAGGAGACAGGCCACTGCCCACTCCCACGGTACGTGGACAGAGCTTTGGCGAGCGATGCAGTGCTGACAGAATGCGTATCCAAGGCGTCTGCAAAGGAGCTGGGAGGCGCCGGCATTGCAATTGAACCTTAGCAGAACGGTAGCTTTTGGAAAGGGAATCTGCTTCTCAAGGCTCAGCCGACGCAGCGTGCGCACAGATATGCGAGAGAAGCGGGCCATGGAGAGGAGGAAGCCTTCGTCTAGGTCGAGGTCAAGTGAGAATGCATAGGGCGCCGATGGATATCTTGCGTATAAGCCTGATAGCAACTCATCCAAAGGGACAAAGTTGGCACCTGCCAATCGAAGTAGCCATGATGAGAATAGCTCTCCATGAAAGGGCTTCGGCGCAAAAGGCAACTGTAAGGGCGCCTCGGTATCCCCAATCATCGCGAAGAGACTCTACGATTGCGTCGATCGGTAATCGAGATCAAGGATTCCGTGATGAATTGTTCATCGAGCAGAGCAAGACTGATATATTCCTGTCCGCCACGTATAGCCTCAGAAGCGGCTGTTTCGAGCAAGCGGCAGATTCTCACCAGGATGCCCTCCGTGAGATTGAGGATGCGCTGATGGACCTTGGGATCGCGGAACTCAGAGCGTTGTCTTAGCGGAAGAATGGACTCGAAGCTCAACAGCAGTTGTTGAAAACTTGAGTCGTTTTCCCATGGCGGCAGCTCAGCGGCTTCGAAGCGGTCGGCAAGTTGTTGGTCAGTCATCAAGGCCTGCTTGGCCTCATGCGTTCCGACACAGACCAGAGGAAGGCGCAGGTCATTGGCGAGGAAGCGGATGGCGTTTAGAAAGATGCGCTGCTCTCTGAAGGTTCCCGCGAGCAAGGAGTGGATCTCATCAATGACAAGCATTCGGACTTCAAGTTGCCGTGCGAGAGATCGGATGCGATGGCGCAATGCTGTGACGCTTGTTCCGTAAGAGAAAATGCCTCCCATGGCGGCCAGGATCTCCTCGTATAGGTCGCGCTCGCTTGATGCCGGTGGCATCTGAATCGAAACGACCGGAAGGCGGGTCTTGCCAAGCTTTCTATCAAAATGTGAGCGGTTCTCGCGTAGAAACCGCTGTATGATGCGGGTTTTTCCCATGCCGGTGGCGCCGTAGATTACCAAACAAGGCATGCGATCATGCGGGGGATAATCGACAAGATCGATCAAGCGTTCGAGAATGCGTTCGGCACGAGGATACTGAATCCAACGTTCTTGTCGTAACCAGTGGATGCGCTCGGCGTTTGGAAGCCGTGCCGCTTCTTGAAACGGTGGCTGAAGGTGGCTCAGATCTTCTACCGTCACTCCAACTCCCAGAGTTCAACAGGAAATGGTTTGATCTCTTCAGTCGAAGAGGTGTTGGGGTTGTTCGGTGAAGAGGCAGAGACGTGGCCCTTAGAGAAGGGAGTCTTTTCTTGTTGGCGCCGTTTCCGCGACGAGGTTGCGGCCTGCTGTACCACTCGCCGTTGTTCCAGGATGCCAGCGAAGACGGAACGCTGATCCGGCACTGATTGAGTGCTTTCTCGAATTCGTCGATTGGCTTCCTGCAACTCCCACAAGGCTATAGGGGGCTGACCGAGATCCGCGTAAGGCACCGGCCAGTGCCGCCCATCCGGGTCGCGCAAGTAAACGCGCGATAGGTCCCGCGGATCATATTTGACTAGGAGCGGACTCTTCATTCTGCCTGCCCATGGGCTGAGCACGTTATCCCAGTAGCGGATGTTCCATAGATGGATGCCGTCTCGTCGCACTTGGCGTGACACGGCGGGTAGGAAACTTAGAAAAAACTCCGTGGAGTGTACTGGCTTGCGAACCTGTGATGTTGATCGGCCGACGGCTTCTTGCCATGCAGCTAGAGGGGTCGTGCCGAGAGACGAGTGCAGGGAGAGTTGGTAGACTCCGGCGATCTGCAAAGCAAGCCAGCGTTCCAGTTCAGATAGCGTCAGAATCGCACGTGCTTCTGACGGGTAGCAACCCTTCTGCTTCACATCTGAGAAGGTGGTTCCGGGCAGGAGGTGCACGGCGCCCATCATGGTGCCGATCAGCCTTTCTATATGACCGCCGAAGTGAGGTCTTCCCACAGGGCGGTGATCGAGTCGAATGCCATACTCCTGGCATCCCCTCACTAACGCCTCGGAGTGAAACTCTCGGGCATTATCCACGTGGAGAACCTGGGGCAGGCCAGAGATGGGCCATTCCAGGGTCTGGAGTTCACGGTCTGCCAGCCAGGATGTTTTCTCCAAGACAGCGTGAGTGAGAGCCAGACATACAGAGAGTGCCGAGGGGGACCACAGCGAAACATGGAACCCGGCGATCATGCGCGTCTTGACATCAACCACAAGGGTCAGCCACGGGCGCCCGATGGGTTGGCGGGTCTCGCGGTCAACGATAATCACATCGACAGGGGTGTGATCAATCTGCATCACCTCGAGCGCACGCTGCGGTGCCAGCGACGATACCTTCACTGGGCCGAACCTTTCGCGTGCCTTCTTAGCTCCGTCGCGGCGGCGCATTATGATGCGAGCATCCACCGCTTCAGCACGCCGTTTCACAGTGCGATAGTTAGGGACGGCTAAACTCCGCTGTGTAAAGCGCCGGCGCACTTCTAGTTGGAGCGCGGCCAAAGATGGGCGCTCAGGCTGGAGATAGAACTCATTTATGCAGGTATTGAGCAGTGCTTCCCGCTCCTCGCCGAGCAAGGATTCTGAGGGCTTGCGACCGCGCTTCCACGGCATCAGAGAGGTGGTTTGAGGTCGACGCCGGTATCGTTGCAGGAGCTTATAGACAATGGTTCGACTCAACCCGAGTTGATCTGCCGCCTCGGCTACGCTCTCCGCGCTGAGTCTGGAGCGCTCGGCCAAGGGACGGATCACAGCTTCCCTGAGCAGCGCTACGCCCCAGGCCGCCTCGCTCGCGATCTCCCATTGGTATGCTTTTTGCATTCAAATCGCGGATAAACTTTCTCGACAACTTCATTCGTGATTTGAATACAAACGTCCGTGATTTCAGTACAGTGAGTGTGCAGTAAAAATGCGGACAATGTTGATAAATAAAGGCGGTCAATCCGCCATTTGAGTGCAGCGTGACA
>NZ_JBZYWL010000030.1:0-3684 GCF_059115365.1 Edaphobacter sp. FHG110511_03
TATTTGTCGGAGTACATCGTGATACGTGCCAAGCGCGGCCGCATGAGCAGAGATACTCCGAAGGTCCAGCCGCCACCGAATCATCGTCCATGGAACCCCATCCGGGTCTAGAAAACCGGATGGATTAGACTCTACTCGCTATCGATTATTTTTCTGCCTTAAAGTCGGCTTTTGAGAAAGTTCCCTCGCCCGAACTTGGTGAAAACCCCGTTTTAGGGCAGGAAGCGTTAGACATTCGCCCGCCGGTTAGCATTGCAATATGAATCCCTTTTGGGTCGACACTGGTAATCAGCTTCGCTTGGCAATCGTTGCGCGTCCGCGTGGGGGTGACTGGCTGGAGGATGAAGTCGCTCACATCAAACAAGCGGGAATTGATGTACTCGTTTCCATGCTTCAAGCGGACGAAGCCGCTGAGCTAGGTCTTTCAGCGGAGGCGTCGGTTTGTGAAGCAGCAGGAATTGTCTTCCGATCATTCCCTATTCCAGATCGAGAAACTCCGCCCTCTACCACCTTATTCACGCGGTTTGTGGAGGATTTGAGGACTCAAGTCCATGCGGGACGTAGCGTGGCCGTTCATTGCAGAGCCTCCATTGGGCGTTCTTCGTTGCTATTGGCCGCGCTGCTTACCCTAGAAGGGTTCGCCACAGAGGATGCCTTTACGCGGTTATCAATGGCACGAGGCTTACAGGTGCCTGATACCCCAGACCAAGTCCGCTGGGTCGAGCGGTTTGCCGCAACGCATCAGGCTTCTTGAAAGTCCGCTTTTCGGCAAGTTCACCTGGCTCGAACTTGGTGAAAACTCCGTTTTTCGGGCGCTTGCGCTTCCGTAGACTAAGATAGCAGCGATGACGACGACAGATGTGGGTCTTGTGAGTGGAAACCGTTCTCAACGAATCGTGTTCGCTGCGGTCTGTGCCATTGTGGCTATGTACTGCGACAATGGTTCACTTGGAACAGAACGCGGATACTTTCAACAAGGACTTTGGACGTTCACCTTCGTCGGACTGTTTCTAATTCACCTGCGCAGAACTCTCCAAAGAGAGAGAGCGGCGACGCTAGCGCTAATCCTATTCAGTCTCCATTGTTATGCCTTGTACATCTACAGAAACTCATTTCCCTTCCACTCATCTTTTCCAGTGTTGCTAGGCGGCTTCTTGGAGTCCGTCGTCTTTGGCATCGTCTACATCAGACTCAGTCAGTCACTCGATCCTAGAGGACCATTTGGAATGACCGAATCCGAGAAGCAGGCGCGTAAGAAGACTTCCGTGCGGTTAGGTTGAACCCCGCGCACTATAGCCTGAGTGATTCGTGCCCCTGCTCATGGTCTACAACTACAACACCTCCCGCAAAGTCGGCTTATCGGCAACTTCGGGATATCCGCCGCGTCGAACTGGCCTGAAAACCCCGTTTTCGGGGAAGTCTTGCTACCGGACAACTTCGATTGGCCTTCTTGGCTCCAAGAGCGACGATGCATCATGGCGAGAATGAGGAACCCCTACCTCGGTAGATGGATGGCTGATTGTGTGATTTGTTTTCTGAGCTTCCTTGCTGCACTTACCTAGTTCAACTTTAAGGATGGCCACTTCTACCACTCCCATTTCGACGGAGTGTACGCAGCTCTTTTGCCTGCCTCTGTTTTTGTCTATTCCCTGATCGATCTGCTTCGGACATTCCGCCGCGCAGAACGTTGGCGAAAAGACGAGGTCCGACGCTCGGTCTAATTGCTCAGAACCTCGTTTACCGGAAATTTCATTCAGACTTGCAAACGGCCTTTTCTATCGCTGCGTGAAGGTCGCCAACGGTGAATGCCCTAACACTGGATTTCTTGACGAATGGCAGTAATTCCCAAAGTGGAAAGACCTCAGAATTGAACAGGTACTCGTTGTCCTCCAAGCCGAACGTCTTTCGATAGCCGTCTTCCTCTGTACTCAGGTGAGCGTGGAAATGTGTTTCTATTGCGTGAAGCAAATCCCCGCCATCATCACCCGTTATGCCTAAATCTCGTTCAAATTGAGTATCAGGAACGATCCGTTCATCGCTCGGCAGCATAGCCCATTTGCGAATGAATGCGGCAAGCTCATCGAACGAAGGGGTTTCCATGCAGGTGAGAATATCGTATTTGAACCCAAGATATTGCCAGCCGCCTTGAAAGTCGGCTTTTCGGCAACTTGGCTCCTTAATCAATCAGCGATGGCAGATTTATCCAAGATAGAAAGGCAACTAAGAAATAGCGGAAATCAACCAAAACATTAGGGAGGTGGCCGATGGAAGCTGAGGAAATCAACGTTGTCACAGAAGATCTATGCAAGATCTATGGATGTGAACTCTGTCCCCATTTCTTGACAAGCGAAGATGGCACACCCATCTACTGCGCTCATGAGTGTCATCGGGACGACTGCGACGCCTAACGGAAAGGCTTTCTGGTCAGAAGAAAGAGGCAGACCACTACTCCGACGACCAAGGTCCAGACGAAAAACGCAGAAACGAAAGAACCATGAAGGAACACCAATAGCATCGGAGAAGTATACAAACTATGGGAAATAAACCAATTTCGGTTTGTGATTGACGCTAGCTACGGCCCGCACCGTTCCGTACCTATATCGCTGGCTTAGGCGTCTTCTATGCAGTTATGCAGTCAACCGGTTCACGGGACGGGCTCGAATTCTCGTACTGACTGTTTTACTTTAGACCGGGCTGGAGTCGTCCAGGATCTATCCTCAAAATGTGTAAGGAGTCGATAGATGGACAGTCCAGTTGTTTGGTTTCCTCAGATATGTGAGGCTACCCGTGAAATGCCTCGCCTCGCCGCCCTGGACGTTCTTGATTCTCTGAGTGACAAGGCGTTTTCGAAAGAGTATGCAGCGCGCTCCATGCCTTTTCTATTGCGGCTGGGCCCGTTGAAGTTCTCTGAAGCAGAGATCTTAGGTCTGCTGCAAGGGGCCTACGGCGATCAGAGCGTGAACGTTCGTTTCGGCAATATGGCAGATCCGGGTAGCTACCTGAATCGCCGCGAAGAAGAGATGCCCCTAAGAAATTTCATTGGGGAACACTTCATGCAGGTAAACGATGCCGGGACGGCCTATGCCGCCGGCACCGTGATACCCGTCGAGATGGCGCGCGATCTCGGGGTCCCTTTTCCGATGTTCTACCCTGAGTATTTTTTCAATGAGCCACGGATGTGGATGGGTAAGAAGGGAACGGTGACTGCCCTGCACAAGGACATCCCGGACAACTTCTCGTTCGCATACTTCGGTGCCAAAGAATGGCTCCTCTATCCACCAGCCGATTTTCCTTATCTATACATGATTCATCCGAACCCGAATGCACTTCCAGACTTCGGGGTCAGCATGGTTAACGCAAAGTCTCCGGATGCGACGCGCTTCCCGGAGTTCTCGAAGGCTACACCAATCTCCATCACGCAGCGTGCGGGCGATTTGCTCTATGTGCCTGCGGGGTGGAGTCATTTCGTGGAGAACCACGAAGACTCTCTGATGATCAATTTCTGGCTAAGACGCGGAAGATCCCCTGCAGTGTTAGGCAGGGACCGATGACAGGGTTCACTCCAGTATCCTGTCCCTGTTTCTTCGCATATGCCAGGGTTAAATCTTATTTCTGGAGAAATCCACTTTCTTCATTTGGCGGTCGCTGGCGATAAGCCCACTTATCGTTACCTATCAGTGCTCG
>NZ_JBZYWL010000031.1:0-3500 GCF_059115365.1 Edaphobacter sp. FHG110511_03
TGTCTGCGGTACATGCTTGCCCAACGGGTGTGCCGTCGCGACCCACTCCCTCGGCGACTGGATGGAATCTGCGGAAGGGGATCACAGCTTGCCGGGGGGAAGGAGTCCGCGCCTCTTGAGAGCGCGTAGCGGATTCTGGGCAGGAGAGCGTGCGTCCGAAGGGCGGGGGTGTCTTGAGCGCGGCACGCTGAACACAGATAGATAGGCAAACCAGAGGGAGCCGGCCTGTTCAATCACTTGCCCCCAAGGCGCAGTCGCAAAAGCCAGCTCGGAAAACTAGAAGTGGTCACTCACAAAGCAGGAGGAAGAATGCAAAGGGGATTCCAAGCATCGATGCTATCGCTCGACCCATCTCCTGGCCTACTCCATAGTTCTCCGGATGGGCTGGGATCGCGAAGAGGTAGTCGTCTTCAAGGGCACGTTCGATCCGGTTCTCGGTCAAGACATAGGTATGGGGGCCGCGAGCGTTGCGATACTTGAGGAGCGAAAAGCCGGTCAAGTACCGCCGCGGCGGGGATGCCATCGAGACCGGGAAGCATACTACTATCGCTCAGCACGCCGATATCGTATAGCGGCGCTTCTACTGCTGTGAGCATCTTGCGAACTGTAATCTCGGGTCTGTCCATCGAGGTTCTCTGTGAGAGATCTTTTCTGCGGGGAGGGGTGCAGGGGAGGGAAATAGGTCGTTGCGCAACATCGCCTTCTAATCGCAATACGTCTTTGCAGATTGAATTGCTGGGATCTCGACAAGTCTGAGGATCGTTGTATAGACCTTCGCATGGCGGAAATCTTTGAATTACGTGATTCGCGGATCGTGAGTGTGGTACCTTTTTATCGGTCCCCTCCGTCGTTACTAATAAATTCCCCCGGTTTTAGATCTGAAAAGCCTTCAGATTGCTGAGTAACTGCTGGAATAGCACCACGAATGGGGGTTGTACTGTATGGCGAAGCGTACATTCAGCGGCCGGTTCTCTCACTATTCTGGAAGTCTTGCCTCCCGGTTGGCCCTTGGCCCTGAACATCTGGCGATGTATCTGATGGGCAGGTTTAAGGCCATCCGCCTTTTCATGGTTTGGCTGCACGGTCGAAGGCATCCAATGGACGCACCGCTTTCCGGTTCGGGATTAGACCTGGTGGAAAGCGTGGACGTGGACTGTGCGGTCCAATGTCTGAAGCAAGATGGTTTCTTCGCTTGGTTGCGCCTGCGCGACCCAGCGCTAGAGGCAATTCGAGAGTTTTGCGAAGGCACCATCTGCTATGGTGACGGCAATCCGGGCTTCGGATTCCGCTATTCAGAAAAAGACGAAGTGGAACAGAGATATGGGCGACGCTTCACGGTCGCGCGATACTTTCAGGCTGCGACCACTTGTCCTGAGCTTGCGGCGCTTGGAAAGGATCCTGTCCTGGTCAGGATGGCAAGCCAATATTTCGGCGGCAGGCCCACGCTGGTGGCCACCCGCGTATGGTGGAGCTTTGCCGGGCCGGCCGATACATTCCAGAAAATCAGAAACGCTCAGCAATTTCACTACGACATTGATGGTTATCGCGCACTCTGTTTCTTCTTCTATTTGACAGACGTTACACCAGGCAGCGGAGCGCATATCTGCATACGCGGAAGCCACAGGCAAAAGAAGCTGCGCCACTTGTTGTCTCTGTTCAAAGCGCGCGACGACAAGGATATAGAAGAGACCTATGCCGCGGACCATCACGTGGTATTGTCCGGACCGATCGGATCAGGCTTCGCCGAGGACACGTTCTGCTTCCACAAGCGCCTCCACCCAGAGTCCGCCGATCGGCTGCTTCTGCAGCTTCGGTTTGGTTTGCGAGACTATGGAACTCCCAAAGATGCTGTGGCGGAGTATGGCAACGTGTCGTTGGGAGCAAAGGGAGCGGAATAGCGCCAAATCGGTTGGATAACCTGCTATTCCGTCCGCCACCCCGCAGAGACTCGCTTCCTGCCCACCTCCTCTGTCAAGTCTCAAACTCACGAAACCAGCCCAATCGTGTGGCGTACCGGTTCAGCTCCGTCCGCTATGCCGATGATCTTGTGGGTAGTGTTCCCCTCAGCCGAAAAACGGCAAGATGATGACCGAGTTGCTCATCCTACGCGATCTCAAGCGAGCCAAGATTGGCCTGCCAGCAGACCGAAATAATTTCGGCGCACGAATGGAATCTGTTTTTCAGGGTTCCGGTTGGATGGTCGGCGATCCTGAAGTGAAGCGATCGATTTCGAGGAATCCTTTATGCCGGGAGTGATAATAAGAAAGTGACCTTTATCGGAGTAGTCAATTCAATTGAAGCCATAGAATTACGCATTACGCCGTTGCGCAATAAGTTGGCTGGGCATCCCCTCTATCCACGGATTCGTACGCTGCGTGACGTCCGCCTTTTCATGGAGTCCCATGTCTTCGCGGTGTGGGACTTTATGAGTCTGCTTAAAGTACTACAGCGGGCGCTGACGTGTGTTGATCTACCTTGGGTGCCGACACCCTTTCCGGTGAGCCGGCGCTTCGTCAACGAGATTGTCCTGGGCGAGGAGAGCGACGAATATCAGGGGCGCCCGATCAGTCATTTCGAGATTTATCTCGAAGCGATGGAGCAGGTGAAGGCAGATACACGTGCGATTCGCCACGTAGTAAGCTGCGCTCCGCTGGGCGTTGACAGGCTGAGTTTCGAAGGAGTTCCGGGAGCGGCGCAAGAGTTCGTCGAGACTACCTTCCGAGTCATTCGCAGGGGCTCGTCGGCTGCCCAGGCCGGGGCCTTCGCGTTTGGCCGCGAGGATGCGATTCCGGACATGTTTCGATCGCTAGTGCGTCAGCTAAACCAGGAGATGAGTGGCGAACTCGACCAGTTTGTCTGGTATCTGGAAAGGCATATCGAGGTTGACGGTGACGACCATGGACCGCTTTCGCTGAAGATGGTTGCCGACCTATGCGATGACGACCCGGCGCTCTGGGAGGAAGCCTCCCAGGCTGCCGAGGAAGCACTTCGTGCGCGTCTCAGGCTGTGGGATGGTGTGCTGACGCAGATAGAAGCGAACTAGTCGGCATCAAGGCAGGAAACACCAACACAAATACTTCCGGTTCTTCCGGCAATAGGAGCGCGCATCGGCCAATATCTTGCCCTTTGCAATGACGATGACGCGATTGCATATCTGCTCGACGACTTCGAGCGTGCTTCTAACCGATCCAATTATTTGGAGGGCGCCCACGACTCGGCGTCTGTCGGAATCGCGTCTTACTTGGCTGACTTTGCAAGCCAGGCTGTCATCAGCTCTTCCACCAGCTCTGACATGTCTCGTGGATCGTCGGTTGTTTTCAGACGATACTCGCACTCTGCGAGCGTTTTCTTGCGCAGGTAGAGGGTCGAGGGACGAAAATGCGGGTCTTTGCTCTTGGCGAGCGTGGCCTTGCCGGGCACAACAGTTTTACCTTGCGTGCTCTCAGAAACAGATTTTCGTCGCATGGTCATATTCATTTCCTTTCTGAAAGTGTAAACGC
>NZ_JBZYWL010000032.1:0-3465 GCF_059115365.1 Edaphobacter sp. FHG110511_03
ATGCGCTCATCTATGTGCAGCTTAAGAAGTGGAACGCTATGGACCTCGCTTGCCGGAACCTCTAGCGTTGTTGCGATCCCACCCACCTACTGCTCTGCATATGTCCTAACCGACCGGCTTTGGTTGCATATTGGAATTCGTGTCCTAAAGAAATTCTCGTGCGGGTAGGTTGATCCAGCATAATGTTCCTCTAGGGGAATACTTTGGATCAGGTCGTGTGCTACCCATACATCGAACCGGACATTTCTTGGCTCAAGACAGCCGCGCTGTGCTGGGAACGAGTGCATCGGGTGACATCACGCAATGCTCCGCCAGATTCGCCGGGCATCATCGAACTGAATGCGGCCCTAAACGGATTTCTGCTACCCGTCTACCCAGACGACATCCTTAACGACACCATCGTGGAGCGTTTGCGCTCTTGGTTGGTATCCCGAGCTGAGCAGAACACTAGCAATTTCATTGCGAACTACGACTTGGGAGCTCCATCAAAACAGGTGACGACCGGGAACTCCAGAGTGGAAGCCTTCTCACTGTTTTCGGAGAAGCTCCCTTACCCGGTAGGAGACCTCCTTAGGGAGTTCAACGCCGTGCAACAAGGAACAACGGAAATACTGGCACCTTGGTGGGAACATGAGTTATATACGAGCAGAACCGGAGAATATGTCAAAAGCAGTCACAAGAACTGGAAGCCCACTAATGGAACAGCAGCCTCAACACAAGCCCTCTATAAGAAATATCTAAGAAAAGCTGGTGAGTGGGAGGAAGAGGGTGACAATGAGACGGCATTGTTCTTTCAGAACAAAGCTGATTCTCTTCGGCAACGCGGCCTGAAACCAGTAGAGGTTGACACTGGCGAAATGTTAGTGGACCGAGATGTCGCCTTTTACTATTTGAGCCTTATCGCTTCTGAAAAGGCTGGTCAACTCAAGGCAGATCTCTTTGCTGGAGACTCAGAAGCTGCCAGACAAGTTGCCACCTTTTCTCGTATTGCAGGAGAGACGACAACAGCTGTTCTGCAAGCCAATTTACCGATGCATATAAGTGCTGTGTCTTCTGCCCAAATTGCCGACTTCCGAGAAGCGACCGTTAAGGACCGTTTCAAATTCCAAAAGGCCCTGCAATCGCTGCTCAACGACGTTCAATCCGTATCTTCTGAAGACGACGGCGAAAGGGTGAAGCGACTTGCTTTTGAGCTTGCGACAGAACGTATTGAAGAAACGAAGAAGGCTTATCAGTACGCACGAATACAGACAGGAATGAAGGCACTCGGCACTTCTCTCACACCTCCAGCTTTGCTCAGTTGGCTTGCGTCTACCCTGCATATTGGATTGTTTATGCCAACCGCAGTCGTAAGCACGATAGCGCTGTTCGGCGTGCAGATGATGATTGATCGTGATAAGGCTAGGACTGAAGCTGAAAAATCTGGGTGGGCCTATATTCTGAAAGCACAGAGCCGTTTCTAGCGGGAGCCAACTGGGACTGACGCCCATATTTGAACATCTTCCGTTCTTGAATCGCGCAAGCAGGCCAATGCGGGTTTCGAGGGCCAGCACACCTCGGAAAGTGACTTGGCGATTTCGCGTCATTCGGGAGACGTCGCCGGATTCCGGCTAGCGACAATCCGGGGACGGAGTCGCTCGGAGGGACAATGCGTCATCGCGCATCCGTTTTGGGTCGACTCGACCCTCTGTCATCGTGCCACGAAAGAATCTTTTGCACCCAGCTTCAGCACTACATAAGCGCGCCGCCACCGTCTAATTCGCCCCCTTAGCGCCGGATGGATTTATCCCCCGTCCGGGTCTCCTTCGCCTGGATCTCCCTGTCCTACTACGACTCCGGGCGGCCCCGGCCCGCCCTGGCCGCCCGGAGACAACCCTGGGCCGACCTGCCCCGGCCCGACCTGACCGCCCGGAGACCACCCTGGGCCGACCTGCCCTCCTGGCTGTTGTGGCTGTGGCTGGGGCTGTGGTCGCGGCGGTGGTTGCTGCGGTTGTTCGACAAGCGGCCGTTCGTTTTGTGCTGGCTGCGGTTGTACTACCTGCCCCGGCTGCGGCTGCTCCACTAGTCCTTGCCCCAGCGGCGGCGGCGGCCCCGGAATCGGCTGTTGCTCTCGTGCTGAAGGCTCGGGACCTATTTCTTCTTTGGATTCAAAAATACCAGTAACAACCAACACTGAAGCGGTGGACAGTACATCTGCCGTGAGTTCTGCAGCTTCCGCGGCACCCTTAGCCAAAGGATTTTCAGACATTTTTAACAGAATGGATTTGAAAACGGCCGCTAAACCAACCTTCGCGCAACCCGACACAAGGCTTATTGCGAGATCTTCTGTTAAATCCTGGGCGGCCATAGCATCAGCCTTCGCAATAAGTGTGGCCCAATCTACGACGCCTCCAAATCCAGGACCTCCAAACATCAGATAGCCGTAAGCTTTGCCCACATCCTTCCCCCAACCAGCCGAAACTCCAGCGATGGAAGCTTCCTCTAAAGCATCAACTGTAACGGACATTTTGATTTCTCTCCTGCAAAGATGGCCATGATGACTTAGGAAGGCTGAATCTATGGTTTTTGAGCGGTCAAGGGATGGGAGTCACCGTCACGAAGATTTCAACAATATACTGGCCAGCCCCAGCGTCAGGATCGTCGTACTGAACGGTAAGCATGTAGTTGTTGGCAGCAGTCGGCTGAATCCATGTCACGTTATCCCTTGCCTCCACTACCGTAAATTGGTAGGTCACGTTCTGCGTTGCGTCTGGAACCGGTAAGGGAACTCCGAAATCGTAGACGTCTGAAGTATGCGTTGCTCCCGGAATAACGAGACCGCCGGTGTAATCCGGAACCCAATTTCTTGTAATAAGGGGATCGGGCAACTGTCCTGCAACTGTTCTTGTGATCTCGAAAACGGTTATGTTTACGGTTCCCGCCACAAAGATTCCCCACTGTGCACGGCTGCCTTCGATATACAGCGTGGAACGCCAATCTATGTTGGTGGTGATTTTATATAGGATGGTGGTAACGGGCATATCTCATTCCCTTTGTTACACAGATTATGAGCGGGCCTAGTGCGCCCAATTGTACGCCGGCCAGATCAAAGAAAAGCACTTGCCAAAGGGAAAATTGCATGGACGGTTCGACCCCAAAACTCCGCAGATGGACTGTCAGTCGTTTCCTGTCGCTTAGCGAGGGCAACAAAGGTTAGGCTTCGGGACGTAATCTGAAGTCGTTAGATTCACGCCATTCAGGACTCCAGAACTCTGTCCAGAACCAAACTTGATCGCAAAAGCTGAACCTCGCCACTGCCGGCGGGGTCTTCAGCCTAGTCTGTTGTTCTCGGATGAGCTCTGAGAAGTGCTCGTTCGATCACTTCCGAATAACGGTCGATCCGGAAGTTGCGAACTCAGTTGGTGAGTTCTGGCCAATGCACTCATCGAAGCGTATGAATTCGGATATTGGTCCTGATAAACGCCG
>NZ_JBZYWL010000033.1:0-3391 GCF_059115365.1 Edaphobacter sp. FHG110511_03
GGTTCGGCTGCCAAGGAGAATTGCAATGGATCAACATCGCTGTTGACCGTCGAGGATCCGGTGTTGCCCGCGCGCTTATCACCCGAATGGGGGCCTGGTTTGTCGAGCAAGAGGCAAAACGCGTCTGTGTGAACGTCGATTTTAGAAATGTATTGGCTCGTCGACTCTACTCGAGTTGCGGGGCGCAAACACTCGACAAGAATTGGATGATATGGGAGGATTCTCGGTTTATGGGACACGTATAAACACCCATGCACAAACAATGGTAGTTTGTGCTGAGGGAGGGGGAGCGACACAACAGTTGCTGCTTTAGGAGGGGTTATCAATAGGAGACGTTCAAAACTCGGTGGGTTGCCCAGTTTAGTGTCTTCTCAATTGGAATCGTTGGCGCGCTCAGCTCGCTGATACTCTGTCCACCCTTCATGTGTTCAAGGTGAAAGTAAAAAGATGCAAAGGCGAACGTTCTATTATCGCTCTCCTCTTCTCATCTCGTTTTGCGAGAGTTACTACCGGAGCTGATCCAACAGATCGCGTTTTGTCCCGATGCGACCCAAGCAATATGATTCCACTCGGTTACATGGCGAAGGTGCTTCCTTCCGGGCGACCTGAATGGCTGGACGCCCCGAGGGTTGTTGATGTGTTCTCGGTCAGTAATCGCGTGAACGACGACTTCGCTGAATATATCCCTGATTGGAAGCACAACGGTTTTTGGCTCTTCGATTCGCCTGAGTTGATCCGAGAGGTCGCAGTTGCACATCAGATTCGTCTCGAAACCGCGAGACTCTTCTAGTACGAAGCCGAGCCCCTTGAGCTTCACGACGGTCAGTGGCGTCATTTTGAACACCGAATGGCACCGCGTCTTTGCCTGGAGCAATCTCTCCAAATTCGCCAAGACCCTGCAGAAAGGGCAGCTCATCACCCTCGAAGGCACCCTCCGGTATCGCGAGTACGAGGAAGAAGTCCATGGGCTCACGATCAAGCATCGCGTTGCTGAGATCCACGTTATTAGCATGAAACGACTCTCAAAGGTCGAAGCCGCTGATGATCCTTCCGACGGGGCCGGCGACGAATAGTCGTCGCTGACTCGGGTGGATGAGACCGATAGGGTCTCATCCACTCTATCTTTTAGGACAGTATTGTCGAACTGCGGTTTGTCTCGAAACCGATGCTCACCAATAAAGCAGTCGACAAGCCGCAGCCATTGATTGACGTCACTTCGCCACTATCGTTGTTTTACAGTTTTGCTTTATTATCGCCCCAAGGCGATTGAATATGGCGCGAATAGGGCACTCAGATCTCATACCCGATGGTGGAATTCCACGAGTCTATACCTCGTCGGAAGAGTACCAGGCTGGCTACGAGGCACGCCTGCGGGATGAAGCCGAGTACCACACGGCCACTCTGTGGTGGCGCACCGGGTGGGCTGATGCGGATCGAGAGCTTAGATCGGGGGCAGCGAGGTCTCATACACAGCGAGGGGAAGCTCCCGGGATGAGGTGGAGTAACTTCGGCACCGGACAGCAGGCTCGAATTTGTCAGCTGTCATTCGACGAGAATCAGGCCGAAGCCTGGAAGCGTGACTGGGTCCAGACGGATATAGCCATCAGTCTCATTCATCGAGTGAAGCCGTCCAAAGATTGTTAACCGGTAGAGGCGCTTTGGAGGGCGAACTCTTGGACCCTGCTCTTCTCCACTAGATCGTAGATTTCATTTGTATCCTGTACACGCATCGATCATCCGTTAGGAGTCAGTTGGAGCGGGCCTTGTCGTAATTGATAAAGTGAGGTCTGAGATTACGCTAATACTGAAACACCCTCACGTATCGATCACAGCTACAGATGGTCGGGGTTCATCAAATCTCCCACTTAAAGTGCACGGCCCTCCGCTCGGCGGAGGACCGTATTCAATCGGTAACCAAATTACTTCACAGGGACGATAGCGTCTTTAGCTGCCTTGGCGACGCGAAACTTCACCGCCGTTTTTGCTTTGATCTTGAGCGACTCGCCGGTCTGAGGGTTGCGGCCGATTCGGGCCGCACGCTGAGCTTTGACCAGCTTCCCAAGTCCGGGAATGGTGAACTCGCCATTCTTCCTGGTTTCCTGAAGCGCTGTCTCGGCCAGAAGATCAAAGACGGCCGCGGTCTGCTTCGACGTCCACTCCAATTTTTCTGCGACAAACCGCACAAGCTGCGCCTTTGTCATCTTCTTTGCCGCCGTTGTCTTCTTCGCAGGAACTGCAGCGGACTTCTTAGCCGGTGTAACTGCCTTCTTTGCTGGAGCCTTCTTCGTTGCCATGGAACCCTCATTTCAATGTTTGGTGATAAGGAGTGTTTCGTCGTTTACTTCTTCGTAGAGATTTCTTCGTCTGAATAGAAGGGACTTCTTTCAAAGGTAATAGATGAGCTGTGACTGAAGAACCGAGTTCACACGTCTCTTCAGTAGTCAGCATGCTGGATGACTTGGCTGCTTTCGCGGCGGGCTTCTTGATTTTGGGAGAGGTGACTTGCAGCGGGAGCTTTAGGCATTGCACCATTCTACGTGGCTAAGTCTTCCATCCTGGATACGCGAGCTTCTCTCATTCTGCACGCAAGGCCTCTACCGGGTTTATTAAAGCGGCGCGATTCGCTGGAACGAAGGTCGCAATCGCGGTCCCTGTTGTCACGATTCTTTCACTTGAGCAGTCTTCCGATCGACCGCCTTCGCCGTCACCGCCTTCTTAACGGGTATTGAAGCAGCTTTGCGTGCGGCTTTTTTCGCGACTCTCTTGGATTTTGCCCAGCGAGCCTTTTGTGCTGCGGCGATCTTTGCACGGCCTTCTGGGCTCATAGTGCGTCGCTTCGCTGTCTTCGCAAATTCCACTGGATTGAAGCTAGTTGCCTTGTTAGGCGCAGCTGGACGGCCTGGCTTTCGTTTCGTGGTAAGGTCGGTGCCCGTCAAGAGTACCTTCACCTTCTGCAACTGCGCGATCTCAGCATCGATCGCAAGAACGATATCGCTTGTATTCATGAACCCCTCCACCCTCGAGCATAGCTTATAGGTTCGATCCAAGTGACTTTTGAAGTATCGGGGATCGGGGTTTATCCCGTGGCAGGCTCAAACACGTCGACAGCTTCCGAATGTCATCCGCGAGTTGAATGAAATCGAGAAGCCCTCGTGTGTAAGTCGCAAGTAGCTATGCGGCTTGAGCATCGAGCGTTCTTCCGCACAGTGAACGTTACAACATCCTGGAGACGTCGGCGGGGTAAGGGCTACGCCCTTGCCCCAGCTCCAGCCGACGCCGGCAAAGCAAAACCGGCCTCGTCTTCTGACTCCCCAATCCAGCGGGGACACCCCGCAACGCCCCGATAGATATGTGCGCGTAACGCGCACGAAGCGGATACCAGACCTTTGCT
>NZ_JBZYWL010000034.1:0-3110 GCF_059115365.1 Edaphobacter sp. FHG110511_03
CCGTTTACACTTTCAGAAAGGAAATGAAATATGACCATCCGACGAAAGCCTGTTTTCTGAGAGCACGCAAGCTAAGACTGTTGTGCCCGCGAAGGCCACGCTCGCCAAGAGCAAAGACCCGCATTTTCGTCCCTCGACCCTCTACCTGCCTGCGCAAGAAAACGCTCGCAGAGTGCGAGTATCGTCTGAAAACAACGGACGATCCACGAGACATGTCTGAGCTGGTGGAAGAGCTGATGACAGGCTGGCTTGCAAAGTCAGCCAAGTAAGACGCGATTCTGACAGACTTTCTCATCGACACGTTGGAATACCAGGAACGGACAGGACGCATCAACTCTAGCGGAACGCCATAGGATTTGAGAGGCGTGTAAAGCGTCCGCCGCCGAGCGTCATCTAGGAAATAGAAGCTTCTGAGCGAGCCAAATTCGGTAATTGACCGCCATAATCGTAGGCCTAGCATCAAACCAGCAGAGGTGGACGCCATGAATAAGAATCAGCCGGCACGACCCGTCGAAGAGGGGGTAGACCCTTCAAACGAGAAGATTTTGCTTGATCGCCTGAAGACTGCCGATAAGGACAAGAAGACCGCCGCCCCAGGGTCTGAGGTGAAGAAGCGAATACCCTCGTAGCCTGTGCCGCGTTGATGTCCGGCACCAAGAATCAACTCGAATGAAGTGGAGAAGATTGGGATCTGACGTTGAGGCGCAAACGCTAACCGATAAAGCATGAAAGAGGGACGGCTCCGGCCGTCCCTCTTCGTTGTGCCATTTCTACATTTAGAGAGGCTGGATATCGGCAGCCTGCCAGCCCTTCGGGCCTTTGACGACGTTGAACTGCACCGCTTGACCCTCTTGGAGGCTCTTGAAACCGCTCGAAGTGATCGCTGAGTAGTGTGCGAAAACATCCTCGCCGTTCTGCCGGCTGATAAAGCCAAACCCCTTGGCATCGTTAAACCACTTCAGTGTTCCTTGTTCCATGTTGTTACTTCTTCTTCATAGCTTCGATCGCAAACGGTTGCATCGGTTCGCCGAGTGATCAACCATTTACGGCAACGATCCGCGAAGAAGATTTTGAACTTCATGTGGTGGTGAGGGCGGGCTTGGAGGCAGATGCTGGTTCAGGTGAGTTGATTCATGTGATCTGAAGGTACTCCGATTTGTCAGGCGATGGCCCAGGCGGATCATCGGAAGCTCCAGCAGATAGCGGCTCAAGCATGCGCACGCCAGGATGGCGATCACGTTCCATGGAAAATGTTGCAGTCTACCCAACACTCCGCGGGCGTTTTCACTGGGAATTTGAGGCAAAAACAACTCCTGCCACAGGTAGATGCTGTAGGAGATACCTCCAAGCCAGCGGAGTGGGGGCGATTCGAGAAGCCTGCCGAGGATGCTCTCAGGCTTGAGAACCGTAGAGAGCAGAAGCAGAGGAAAAAAAACAGCAGTGAAAAAGATGGAGTCTGAGGCGCGGAGTTTGATGACTGCAGCGATGACCGCCGCGATGAGAATCCACAGTTCCGAGAAACGAATTCGATCGACGTAGCTCTTGATGACTGGAAAGTAAATCGCAGCCAGGCATCCCCACAGGAGTGCGTCGATGCGCTTGTCGGTCTGTGTTATTTGAAGATGCTGCGAAAGCAAGGCAGCAACGAGATGGTAGTGCCCATCAACCAACCGCCAGCCGAAGACCACCATCGCCAGGATAAAAGCGATTGGGCCGATTCGCCTTGGTTTTGACAAGAGCAAGAGTGTGGGCCAGAGAAGGTAGAAGTGTTCCTCAAGTGCAAGGGACCAGAAGTGCGCCGTATAGAACCCGCCCTGGAAGTCCATTCCCAGCGGTCTGTAGTTGCGGTAGAACAACAGGCAGCTGGGCAGGTCGGCGAAGTTTACGGGTATGAGTTTGAGGGCGCCCAATGTGCAAATTCCGGTCAGGGCCAGATAGTAAGCAGGCAGTATGCGGAAACATCGGCGTAAGTAAAACGCCCGTAGGCTGATATCGCGTTTGCGGTGATATTCCTTGAGCAACGAGGTGCAGATCAGGAAGCCGCTGATGGCGAAGAAGACATCGACCCCCAAGTAACCATGCGCGGAAAGCCGTCTCATCAGAGAGTCATCGGGGAAGAACCCGGATCGGCCGTGATACAGGATTACGGCCATGACGGAGAGACCGCGCCAACCATCGAGTGTGGGGAGGTACCCTTTGGCGTCTTGTCGTTCGTCCGCGCCGACCATAGCTTCTCGGCGCTTCTTGAATGGAAATACGAACGAAGGCGATATGTATGCCATCCGGAACTCCACGGTTCAATCTCATTTGGAAAATATAACGAACGCACTGTGGTAGTTGGGGGGCGACCTACTGACTGATTTCCTTCAATTTTGCAAGTCACGCGCTCGGACAATAAAACAATAAAGAACCAGTCTTCGTCAGCTGATGTTCCGCTGTTTTCACAAAATAAGAGATACAAGCATCAGAGGCAAAACGGCATAAGAAATATTAGGATCATAGGCAAAACGGCGAAGCGGACCCAGGGTGATGCCGGCTGGTTCAATAAATGCCACCGTCTCTCCGGGGAAATGGCCAGAATTTAGCTCGTCGAAGGCAACCACCCCGCCTCGTACCACCCTGGGCAAGAAATGTTGAAGAGCTGTCTTCGTTGGCTCGTATAGGTCAAAATCCAGGTAAAGAAGGCTGATCAAAAGATGAGGATTCAACTCCAGATATTGGGGTATGGTGTGGCAGCTATCCCCCTGAACAAGGTTGACCTTCGGGATGTGGCCGAGCGGGCGATTTCTATCGTGGATCGAAGCGAGGTGGTTCAATTCTTCAACTATCTTTGTAGAGGTATCGAACGCTCCTTCGTGAAGGTGCTCCGAAGTTCCTGAGGAGGTGTCCTTTTCGTGGATCGTTGGAAGTCCAGCAAAGGTGTCGAAGCCAATCACACGTCTGGTGTGAT
This sequence comes from Edaphobacter sp. FHG110511_03, assembly GCF_059115365.1. Classification (NCBI taxonomy): domain Bacteria; kingdom Pseudomonadati; phylum Acidobacteriota; class Terriglobia; order Terriglobales; family Acidobacteriaceae; genus Edaphobacter; species Edaphobacter sp. FHG110511_03. The sequence goes on from NZ_JBZYWL010000034.1 coordinate 2,951, forward strand.
TGTAAGGCTCAAGGATTGACGAACATTGCGCCCACGTCATCAAGCCACCGCCTGCGAAGACTCCACACTCGACAACGCTTCCGTGTACTCCCAGGTTCAGTTTAAAAATCTCGTAACGCACGAGAAAACGTGCCAAGTCCTGCCTGCGAACATGCCGAGG
>NZ_JBZYWL010000035.1:0-2905 GCF_059115365.1 Edaphobacter sp. FHG110511_03
AACATTGGCAACAATCTCAACCAATAAGCTATCGTCAACTCCAGCCTCTCGTGCGACAACTAGATCGACGTCGTCTACCAAACCTCTACGCCGAACTATCTTCATGGCGACACCTGCGATGGCATTGTCCAGTCTATTGTCGCCTATGCCGCTCCGGGCTTTGAGAATGTCAGTGGGATTGAGGCCGACGGCCGCTGCGGTCTGAGTGTGGCCCGAGAGGCAATACTGGCAGGCGTTTTCCTGTGCAGTCACAAGTGCTACGATCTCCCTTTGGCGGGTTGTCAAGCGACCCCTCATGAGAGATTTTTTGAGAGCATGATAGCCATTGAAAGGGGCCGAAGACTGCGCGAGAGTTGCCATGGCGTTTGGTGCTTTACCCATCCGGGCTTTCATATTATCCAGAACTTCCGTGACAGTTGCATCGGTTGAGTTAGAAACAGGCGAAATGCGTGGCATTGATCTTCTCCATCGTGATTAAGTACGACATCTGAACTCCTAGGGGTGCATCGGAGTTTTCGCTTCGTTTGCCAAACCACAGCAACTAGGAAGTATTTATCCCGGCTATCCTTTTGGGTGCCATTTCCATTGCCCGAGAGAGCAAGAACGTCCGGAAGATACCGACGATCCCTGTTGGTTCTGGACCAGCAGGATATGCCATCGAAAAGCGTCTCGACAGCTTCAGTCCGTGTACTCTTGCGATCTTCAGCGTTCCGAGAGAGAGATGATTTCGGACTGCCCACCTCGAGACGAAGGTGATTCCGAGGCCGGCTTCCACCCCACTGAGCAGACCTTCGGTTGAGTCAAGCTCCATGCTGATCATCAGATCTTTCCTCTTCACCCCGGCCTTCGCGAGCGCCTGCTCCACCACTCTTCTTGAGCCGGAGCCAAATTCGCGCACGAGCAAAGGTTCGCTCTTCAGATCCTGCAACTTAATATCGTGATTAGCCCATCCATGAGTTGCGGGGACAACAAGTACCATGTGATCGTCCATAAACGGTTCGATATGGAGATCTTTTCGCTGCTCCGGACCTTCGATGAGCGCTAGTTGAATCTCTCGCGCGAGGAGGGATTCGAGCATCTCATCTGTGTTCCCGCTGCGAGCCGTGACTACGACCTTAGGGGCTGTCCTGCGAAATCCAGCTACGAACGTTGGCAGGAGATATTGACCGATGGTCTGGGATGCTCCCAGAGCGAGTTCTCCTGCATGTTGTCCGAACGCCTCGGCGACCGCGGCAAAGGCTTCGTCGGAAAGCTCCTTCATTCTTTCGGCAAACGGTAGCAGCGCCTTTCCGCCGGCTGTCAGCGCAATATGTCCCCCCCCGCGATCGAATAAGGGTACGCCGTACTCATCCTCAAGCGCTTTGATTTGCTGAGTAATTGCGGGTTGGGTGAGCAACAGTTCCTCTGCTGCCCGGCTGAAATTCAGATGCTGTGCCACGGCTCTAAATACTCGAATGCGGAAATTCTCAATCATGGCTTTATCCTTTTCTATTTCCCTTCAGCTTCCAACCCATGTGGCGTCGGCTTGATGGTTATCAAGCTAGAATGTCGAAATCTTATATTTACGGGGCCGGCTCCGGACTGGCAATTAGATATAGCGAGTGATGGGAGACAGTGCGAGCGACAAACGACGCGAGCAGATTGCAGGGCAGAAGGACTGCCAAAAGATGCCATTGACCCGTCAGTTCCACGGCCATCAGAGCCGCCATCAAAGGAGCGTGCGTCACAGCAGCCATCAGGAGTCCCATGCCGCAGATTGCGAGTATAGACGGCTCGCGACTATGGAGTAACTGGCCCGCCGCGAGACCGAGGGCAGCACCAGCAAAGAGTGTAGGAGTGAAGACTCCTCCGGCCGTGCCTGTGCCGACGCAGAAGGTTGTAGCGATCAGGCGATAGGTGAACACGCTGACAATTTCGAAGAACATCGTTTTGTTCTGCAATACTCCCGCAAGCGCAAGATCACCATTTCCCCAGACCTTAGGCTCGATCAGAGCAAGAACACCCACTGCCAGACCGCTCCACACCAGTGCAAAGGGCAGACGTTTCGCTGTTCCGGAGAGATGAAGAAGTTTTTGATAGGCTGGCCCAGCTACGCCCAAAACAAGAGCTAGAGGAAGAATCCAAAGGAGATCGTGCGTAATCGGCAACGATCCTTTCACGAGAAAGAGAGGGCCAGCACCCAGTAAAAAACGACTAACGAGCAGACCGGTGCTTGAGGCCAAGAGCAGAAGAGGAATATCCTTTCGCATCCAATTATTTAGGACAATCTCTGTGGCGAAGAAGACTCCGGCGATCGGCGCCTGATAAACGGCAGCGACCGCCGCGGCGACGCCATAAGCTACCTGCCGCGACAACGGAAGATTAGTTAGTAGAGATCGCTCTCCTATCCATGAGCAAATCGCAGCGGAGAACTGGATCATCGATCCTTCCCGCCCGATCGCGGCGCCGGTAGCTACGGACAAGGCAGAGGACGCGGTCCGCCAAACCGTCGAAGGGAGAGGAATCCTGCCATTTCTGAGACGAACGGCTTCGACGTATTCTTCAAAGTGCAGATCCTGTGCCGACTTGCGCATCATCCAGGCCAGAAAGGTTGCTAACGCCGCGCCGATAATTGGAATCAGCATGCGACGGGCGGGCGGCAACGTTGCTGCGGCCAGAGGTAACATTCCCGTCTGCTGAACAAAGATCCACTGAAGAATCCGAAAGAAGAGCCGTACTGTGACACAGGCCAAACCACTGGCAGCTCCGAGAACAATTGCCCAGACAGCGGATGCCAACCACGATGTCATCCCTTGTTCTGTGTCTCTGATGTCAGTAACTCTTGTGTTGATCATACATTTGCCCACTCTTCGGCTAACTCCTTTATCGCAGTTCCTGTAACTGTCCGTTCGGGGAGTGCGGACCG
>NZ_JBZYWL010000036.1:0-2681 GCF_059115365.1 Edaphobacter sp. FHG110511_03
TGCAGCGTGACAATCGGGCGCGAGACACTCCGGCGATGGCTGATGGCTGACGGTCTATGGCTCTCTCGCAAGCAACGGAAGACCTTCCACCAGCCGAGGCTGAGGCGAGAGCGCTTCGGCGAGCTGGTCCAGATCGACGGCAGCGATCACCGATGGTTCGAGGATCGTGGCGAGCCCTGCACCTTGCTCGTGTTCATCGACGACGCGACCAGCCGATTGATGCAGCTTCGCTTCGTACTCAGCGAGAGTACGGACAGCTATCTGACCGCAGTCCACGGCTACGTGCTGGCCTTTGGTTGCCCCGTGGCCTTTTACTCTGACAAGCACGTAGTCTTTCGGCGGAGCTAAATATCGAGATAATCTGTGCTAACTCAAGTCAGGCGAAGGGCCGTGTGGAGCGAGTGAATCGCACACTACAGGACAGGCTGGTAAAAGAACTTCGACTCGCCAACGTCAGCGACATCTGTGCCGGAAACGCGTTCTTGCCAGCTTTCATGACCCAGTTCAATGAGCGTTTTTCTATTCCTTCCGCCCGTCCTGAAGACCTGCATCGGCCTCTATCGATCCCCGTGGAAAAACTCACCGACATCCTGTGCCACCGTGAGCAGCGCCACGTCGGAAGCCAGTTGACCTTGTCATACGACCGCAAGCGGATCATCCTGGAGCGAAATTCTCTCTCCGAAGGACTTGAGAGTAAATATGTTGACGTTTACGACTTCCCAGATGGCCACTTGGAGGTCCGCACCAAATGCCTCCTGCTTCCCTATCGCGTCTTCAGCAAGGATCAGAGGGTCAGCCACACCGCTGTGATCGAGAACAAGCGCCTGGGCCACGCTCTTGCCCTCATCAAGGCACAGCAAGACGTCTACTTTGCGCTAAGAGTGAATACGAACAGCCACAAGGGCGGATACCAAAAGCGGGGCCGACAGATCTACGGCCCCGACTACGTGCCGAAAATTCCTGTGAGATCCGTGAAAGAAGGAGGGAGCACGACACCAAACGTAAAAAAATCGTACGCATGCGAGTCGAAGCTCTAAGGAATCAGTCTGGGAATAAACGGTCTATTGGGTTGTTAATTGTTCAAGGGTTTTTTCCGCTGCTTTGGTGAAGATGACCGAAAAGACTAAGTTTACAAAGGTGCAAACGGAAAGACTATGAGCAGAATTCTTATTGCAGTCACTCCTCTTATGGGACACGTGAACCCCATGTTCACCGTTGCTGAGTCTCTCCGAGATGCTGGCCACGAAATCTACTTCAACACCTCCGATGTATTTCGCGAGCGGATCGAAGGTGCCAATTTCCGTTTTCTGCCTTTGCTCGGCAATGCCAATTACGATTGGCGCCGGATAGGCGAACTGATTCCGGAATTATTAAGCGCTGCCACACCGATGGATCAACAGAACGCCTATGTCAAGTATTTATTCGCGGATCGGATTCCCGACCAATATCACGGGCTGCAGCGATACATCAAAGAGTACTCATTTGATTTGGTTATGACTGATGTTTTATTCGTGGGCAATCTCCCCCTTCTTCTGAGTGGTGAGTCTCGGCCTCCGGTCCTTTCCTGTGGTGTCGTCGCACCTCTTTGGCTTGACCCGGCATCCTCAATCTTTGCTGGTCCAGATGACACTCCGGAAGGACGCCTCCGAAATCTTGAACTCAACCGGCAATTCAACCAATTGCGCGCACCAAGTCATACCTATCTTGACGACGTCCTTAGGCGATTGGGGGTGTCGATCGATGGCGGCTTCGATACGAACACCATGTATCGTTTGCCAGACGTCTTTTTGCAGCTCGGAGCAGAAGATTTTGAATTCCCTATGGCGGATCGACCAGCAAATCTTCACTTCACGGGACCTATTCTGCACCGGCATTGCGATCTTCCGTCACCGGCCTGGCTTCAGAACCTTGACGATTCACGGCCAATCATTTTCGTTACCCAAGGGACAGTGGCGAACTTTGACTTCAATCAGCTAATTAATCCGACGATTGCGGGTTTGGCCGAGGAGAATGTCCAAGTGGTTGTTACGGCCGGCGGGGGTGCGACTGAAATTATCTCGGCAGCCAATGCCATTGTCGAGCCATATATTTCCTATGAGCTTATCCTGCCTAAAACAAACGTTTTCGTAACCAATGGCGGATATAACGGAGTTCAGCAGGCAATTAGCTATGGAGTTCCCGTCATCTCAGCAGGAGAGAGCGAGGACAAGCCTCTTGTATCCATGCGGGTGTCCTGGAGTGGCACGGGTATCGATTTGAAGACCGGAACACCCACCCCCACGCAAATTCGCGATGCTGTTCGAGAAATATTGCACAACCCGAAGTATGCAGACCGTACAAAGTTGGTTGGAGCAAAGATAGCCAAAACCAACGCGCTGCAAACCATCGTCGACATCGTTATGCGCACTTCTTCAAAAGGAGCACAGAAGATTTGAGCTGCCCAAGGATCGATATCATTTTGGTCTGGACTTCTCTCATAAATTAGATGAGGGGGGCGAACGACAAACAGAGCCTGTGGATTGCCCGATGCGCTGGCGGTTACGACGTGCATCGGCACGCGGCCTGCGAGCAACGGATTTGGAGAGCTGTTGCGACATAAGAGATTTTGTAACCCGGAGAGTATGTCCGCTTATCTTATCTTTCGGAGGCACTCTCCGTTTTATCCGCACGTGGCTATGGGG
>NZ_JBZYWL010000037.1:0-2208 GCF_059115365.1 Edaphobacter sp. FHG110511_03
AGGCTGATTGGTTTGAAAATTCCAAAGTGACTTGCCCGTCTTTGCGTCTGCGGCTGAAAAAGAGCCGTCATCCGCTCCGTATAGAACTACATTGCCGGCTGTGCTGAGGACGCCGCCAAATGTGTCCCCTGAGCCGGTCTCAGGAAGTTCCCACATAGCCTTGCCTGTATGAATATCGAATGCACGTAAGACACGTCGTCCTGGGTCGGATGGGTCGGCAGTGAATGAGCCTCCCATGAAGCCGTGGCCCTGTTGATAGTGCATATCGGTTCGTGTGTAAATGCCACATTTATCATTCGTCTGGACATAGTAGAGAGAGGTAAGCGGATTGTAAGAGGCCGAATACCAGTTTGACGCGCCGTTTAGCCATGGGCAGATTAAGGCGCCTTCATGCGTCGGTTCGTTGCCAGGGGCGATAATGGGGCGGCCTTCCGGGGTCAGGCCCGTTGCCCAGGTCAACTTACTGGTATAGGGGCGTCCCATTAAAAATTTGCCGTTGGTGCGGTCCAGCACGTAGAAGAAGCCGTTCCGATTGGCCTGAACCATCAGCTTGCGTGGTTTACCTTCCCACAATGCATCGATCAGCGACGGGGGCGCCATGGCGTCGAAGTCATGTACGTCATGCGGGGTGAACTGGAAGTACCATTTCAACTTGCCAGTCTCGGGATCGAGGGCAACGATCGAGTCGGTATAAAGATTATCGCCAGCTCGGTCGTCTCCGATTAAATCAGGGCCGGGATTACCGACGGGCCAGTAAAGGGTGTTCAAATCTTTGTCATAGGTCCCCGTCATCCAGGTCGCACCACTTGGATGATCAATTCCTGTTCCTTGCCATGTTTCTGAACCTGGTTCACCACGCTTCGGAACCGTCCAGAAACGCCACACTTCCTTGCCCGAAGTTTGATCGTATGCCGCCACAAAGCCACGCGCGCCGTCATCTCCGCCCGCGATGCCAGAGATCACCATTTTGCCAACCACTAGAGGAGCTCCGGTGGCGTTGTAGTTGTCATGCCAGTCGACCATCTCGGTCTCCCACACCAGCGCTCCCGTTATTCGGTTAAGTGCGATCAGGTGAGCATTATCAGTGGCCATAAATACCTTATCGCCAGCGACTGCAGCGCCGCGGTTCGCGCCCCCCGCAGCCACTCCGGTAATGCCCCGGGTGCGCGAACGCTGATAATGCCAGATCTGGCGACCGCTGCCGGCATCGATCGCATAGCACTCATTGGCGGAGGTTACGTACATCACTCCATCAACGACGATTGGGGTCGATTGAACTTCTCTGGTGTTTCGCAAGGTAAAGATCCACTTTGCCTGTAATCGAGAAGCATTCGTGTTGGTTATTTGCTTGAGTTCACTGTAACGGCTACCGACTGTTTGCCCGTTGTAGCTCGGCCAGTCCGACTGCGAGGTCACAGTCCTGTACTGACCCGCGCTCGTGTTTCGTAGAAGATAGAGCTTATGATCATTCCCCAGCAATTGCATATCGCTCGCTGAGCGGTTCAGCGCGATACCCTGAAGCACCTTTCCATCCTCAAGCCTCACTGAGACGCTTGCCATGGCCGCCCCGTGAGATGGCTGCAAGGTTCGCAGGAAGCCGATCAGGCTTGTACGCTCTTGATCTACGATGTCCGGAAAAGCCGGCATGCCAGATGGCAGGCCATCATGCAGTAACCTTACAAGTTCGGCATCCGTCCGCAGCGGTATCCGATCCACGATCGATGGTGCGAACTCGCCTCCATTCGCGGTAGTGCCGTGACAAGATGCACACCGAGTCGCGAAGACTTGGCGGCCTGCGATCTGTGATTCCGATGGCCTCTTAGACGTTGGCGGATTCTGCCCTTGAACGGCGCTTGCCAACAGAACTGTCAGGAAGCCACTCAACAGTACCGTTTTCAAAGTCCCACACTGTATTTGCATCTACCCGCCCTGAATCATCATGATAACGGCCACCGAAATCAGCCTTTGAATTGAATAAGAGACACGCTGAGATGTCGCGTTGGAGCACGGAACTGGAAAAAGTTCATTCATGCGACACGGTTGGACATGCCTGACCATATGTAAGAAGCAAGGCCGCGAGCTTTGGCAATCACTTTCAGTCTCAGAATCGCGCGGCTAATTTCTGACAGCAAATCGCCAGCATCAATGGGATAAGTTAGTGAATCGTTGGGGGTTGTTTCCCATCAGCTCTCCTAATCGTTGGCGATC
>NZ_JBZYWL010000038.1:0-1941 GCF_059115365.1 Edaphobacter sp. FHG110511_03
GCAAATCTCTGACCGCTTCCAAACTAGGAAGCATCTCCGACTTCCGCCCGTCGGCATCAGGCTCCCATCGTATGCCCAGACTGCGACGAAGAATGTCGTCCGCCTCGCTCGGAAGCAGTCTTCGTCAATACTTCTCGCTGCAACCGCATTGCGTTCTTCTCTTCCCACTCTGTAGGTCTGTCAATACTGTTATGAAACTCAATGTACCGCCCATCTCGTCGCCGGTGCAACCCTCCGGCGGCCGACAATTCCCGGAGGCAGGTGGCGTCAAACTCGTCTCGGGCGGATATGCTTTCAAACAGTCGGATTCCGCTGATCTTTGACTGAATATGATGATCTGCTCTGCGCTTGTTTACGAAACAGCAGTTGGGAGATATTTCGGAAGGAAAACTGAAAAACAAGTCCCGCCATTGTCCGGATGCACCCTGCTGCGCATCCGGATGGACCCGCCAAGCCGATCCGCAATCCCCCGAGCAACCCACAGGCCAAGCCCAGTCCCATTTTCTCCCTTGGTGGTAAAGAACGGTTCGAAGATGCGGCCAGCGTTGTGGGGTGAAATCCCGCAGCCGCTGTCGGCGAGAGTGACGCGAAGCCCGTCGACAGTCGGAGCCTTGTTCCAGTCAGCGGACTGGCTAATACGTAACACGAAGCGCCCACCAGTCGGCACAGCGTCCATTGCGTTGATCAGCAGAGTGGAAAATAGTTGCCGAATCTCGCCGGGATAGCTATGGATCGACGCTCCATTGGCCTGGTATTGCTTTGTCACCGTGATATTTTTCGCCTTAATCCGTTTTGCATACAAATCTAAGACGCTTTCAATCTCCTCTTGCACGTTCACGGCCGTGGGGGAGATTGATTCGCGGTAAAAACGTAAAGACTGCTGCGTCAGGCGGTTTATACGGCCCAATTCATCGGCTGCTGTCCTTATGAATTCCTGGTCTCGCGAATTCATGTTGGGGGATTGTTCCAATAAGACCATCACGTTTGTTACCGCTTGCAATGGATTATTGATCTCATGTGCTAACACTGCAGCCAGTCGTCCGGCGGCAGCCAGCTTTTCGGACTTGATGAGAGCCGCTTCCGTCTGCTTCCGTTCGGTGATATCTCGCGCGATTTTCGATGCGCCAACAATCTGACCACTCGCATCGACGAGAGGTGAAATCGTTAGCGAAACGTTCAGCAAGCTCCCGTCCTTGCGGCGGCGAACAGATTCGTAATGTTCGATGTGCTCGCCGCGACGAATATGGTCCAGAATACTTTCCTCTTCAGGGAACCGGTCAGCAGGGATAAGCATGGTAATGGGCTTGCCAATGGCTTCTTGCTGCGTATACCCGAAGATACGCTTTGCTCCAGGATTCCAGGTTTGGATGATTCCGTTGAGATTTTTCGTGATGATGGCATCATCCGAGGATTCAACCACAGCCGCCAGCATCGCCGAGGTGCTCTCCGCAAGTTTGCGTTCCGTAACGTCTTCGATGGTCAGGAAGATAACTGGGGGAGTGGCCCCACGGACTTCATAAACCCGCTTCCCGCTGACCAGCATCGTTCTCTGGCCGATCTCCGGAAAGTCATGCGTCACCGAAAATGCCTTTACCTCTCTCTTTTCTGGCAACACCTGTTCCAGCAATTGCCTAAGCCGGGGTATATTCCATTGCTCATTTCCGAGATGATAGAAATGCCGGCCCACGGTATCCGTTTGTGAGACCTGAAACTCCGAACAAAAGGTTGAATTCGCCAGCAAGACCTTCAACTCCCCATCGAGTACCAGAAGAGCGGTGGGCATATTGTCGATGATCTGTTTCAGATACTGTTCACTGTGCTTCAGGCGATCGATGTCTGGCAGCGACACGACCACGCCTTCGATTCGATTGTCCGCCGTCCGGTAGGGTCGAATTTCGAGGGAACGCCAGTGGCCCTCTGCGTCCTGTACCTCGCGCTGGA
>NZ_JBZYWL010000039.1:0-1927 GCF_059115365.1 Edaphobacter sp. FHG110511_03
ATGAGGTCGCGGTAGGGACGATCATTGCTGATCGCCCCCCGCACAGATCCGCACGAGCGCTCATTAGCGCATGCGGCTCCTATCTCGGATGAGTGGCGGCGAAGCGATCAAGGGGCCAAGGATGCATCACACGAGGTGTAGGAAGCCATTGTGCAGCCAGCTTGAGACGACGCGCCCAGGCGTACCGGTGTCTTTGACTACGGCGCTTCATCGTTTGCCCCCAGTAGCGGAGCACGCGCTCCCGGAACAGCCCGAGGCTATCGAGGTTTCCGGGTACAGCGTAGTAGTTGAAGTACCCCTGTACGACTGACCTGAGCCACGCGCCTGTCTGAGGCGCGGGATCATGCATGCGCATCTTTAGTTGCTGCTTGATTTCCTGCAGCTTCTTTCGCATGCGCTTGCGGATCGTCATGCGGCGCACGGCATAAGACCCGTTTCTATTCTTCCCGCTGATATGCGTGAAGCCAAGGAAGTCGAAGGTCTCCGGCTTGCCTTCCCCTCTTCGTTTCCGGTTCTGTTCGGCATACCGCCCGAACTCGATCCGGCGCGTCTTTTCTGGGTGCAGATCCAGTCCGAACTTCTCCAGCCGTTCTCCCAAGCTATTGCGAAAACGGTCTGCGTCCGTACCCCACTGGAAGCCGACGACGATGTCGTCCGCATAGCGGAGGACGATCACCTCGCCTCGCGCACACTTGTTGCGCCAGACGTCCACCCATAGATCGAACACATAGTGGAGATAGATGTTGGCAAGGAGCGGTGAGATCACCGACCCCTGCGGACTACCTGTCTCCGTGTCCGACCATTTGCCTTCCTCCCTCACCCCAGCCTTGAGCCATTTCTGGATCAGGCGCAGGATGCGTTGGTCGGCGACGCGATGCTCGACGAACTTGATCATCCATGCTTGGTCCAGGTTATCGAAGAAGCCTTGGATGTCGGCATCAAGTACGTAGTTCACCTTCCTTTTCACGAGCGCATAAGACAACGCATCCAGCGCCTTATGCTGGCTGCGTCCAGGACGAAATCCATACGAGAAGCCGAGGAAGTCCTCCTCATAGATATGGTTGAGGATGGTGACCACTGCGTGCTGGACGATCTTGTCCTCCAGTGCGGCGATTCCGAGCGGACGCTTCCGTCCGTCGCCTTTCTCGATGTAGACCCTTCTTGATGGAAGCGCCCGATACGCACCGCGATGCACCCGGCTGTGCAGATCGGCAAGCCGACCCTCCAGCCCGGCTTCATACTCTTGCCATGTCATCCCATCCACACCGGGCGCAGCCTTGCGTTTCAGAGAACCGAAGCTGTCCCTTAGCAGATCGACTGTGACATGGTGGAGCAGAGCAGTGAACTTCATCTCCTTGTGTTCCCTTGCTGCTTTCCGCACACCCGCCAGCCCCTGTGACACGCGTGCCCCGCTCTGTGTCGGGCGCGTGCTGGACTGATGGATGTTCTCCTTGACCAGCGGCCTTCCCTCCTCACTCTCCGCCATCGACTGCTCGACTTTGTTCGAATGATTCATAGGTACTATGCCGCTGTCCGACTCCTCGGTGACGTTCATGCGGGCCTTGCGGCCTAAGCCTTCACCCGCCGTCCTGCTACTGGTTGGCAGCAGGCGTCTCCGAGGTCTCCCGGTTCTCGTGCATGAAGCTTCCAGGCGTGTCTGGGGTCTACGACTACGCAGGACCGAGCAGGAACTTGCGATGTCGCTCCCACCCATGTTGCCTTCCGCCAATGCAAAAGCGTCAGCGTCCTGATTGCATCTTTTCGGAGCTCAATACCCAGCCCACCTGTACCCCTGTTTACGCTTCGCCGAACACCTCGCAGTGCGCAGCGCAAAACTCGGGGCCGAGCGGTTCGCTACTCCTTTCTCGTAGGACTCTTTCATTCCCTGCTTCATGCCGGTTTATCCCGGCGCACTGCATTGGCGATT
>NZ_JBZYWL010000040.1:0-1589 GCF_059115365.1 Edaphobacter sp. FHG110511_03
TATCTCCTCGCGAACGAAGAAACGAAGGCCGAGCGGGGCAAAGATCTGGAAGATTCGGCGGCTTTCCGGGCTGATCCTGAAAAAGATTTGGCCCCTGTCCTGGATCAACTGCGCAGCTCGAGCGGCGTCGATTTCAGTCAATATAAGCCCAATACCATTCACCGTCGCACCTTGCGGCGCATGGTGATCCTGAAGCTGGACTCACTGAACAAGTATGCGCAGTACCTGAAGGGGAATCCCGAAGAGGTCAATAAGCTTTTTGACGACGTACTCATTCCCGTGACGAGTTTCTTCCGCGATTTTGAGGCGTTTGAAGCGCTGAAGACGCAGGTTTACCCGGCCATAGTGAAGGACAAGAGCAAGAAAAACGCCATCCGAATGTGGGCGCCGGGCTGCTCGACAGGCGAGGAGACCTACTCGCTGGCCATGACGCTGCTGGAGTTTCTCGGCGACAGGGCGCCAAGTTTTCACGTCCAGATCTTTGGGACCGATCTGAACGAAAAAGGGATTGAAAAGGCTCGTGCCGGCGTCTATCGGGAGAGTATCGCGGAGGAGATATCGCCCGAGCGCATTTCACGCTTCTTTCTTAAGGTAGAGGGAGGATATCGGGTCAACAAAGCGGTCCGAGACATGTGCATCTTCGCGCGGCAAAACCTCGCGAGCGATCCGCCCTTCTCACAGATGGACCCCGTGGCCTGCCGCAACCTTCTCATCTATATTCAGCCGGTGTTGCAAAAGAAGATCGTCCCAGTTCTGCACTATGCATTGAAAACTTCTGGCTTTCTTGTTCTCGGCAGCTCCGAAAGCCTCTCCGCCTTTCCCGATTTGTTTTCTATCGTGGACAAGAAGCACAAAATCTACAGCAAGAAACCGACAGTGTCCAAGCTATCGTATGAATTTGGTCTGTCGTATTTGCCAGCGGCGAGCGGCATCAAATCGCCCCACAGGGCGGAAAAGTTGGACAATTCCCGCGAGCCCGAGATCGACATTCAGGTCGAAGCCGACCGCATCGTCTTGAAAAATCACTCGCCGGCCGGCGTGGTCGTGAACCGCGCAATGGAAGTAGTCCACTTTCGGGGACGAACGGCCCCCTACTTGGAACCCGCACCTGGCAAACCGAGCCTGAATGTACTGAAGCTCGCGCGCAATGGACTGGCGATCGAACTGCGAACGATGATCGGGGCAGCGATGAAAAAGGATGCTCCCACTCAAAGAGAGGGCGTCTTGTTTGATGGTGATGGGCAGCCACGAATCCTCAATCTGTCGGTTACACCGCTGGGAGGTAACGGCCCTAACGGCAGAAGCTTTTTTCTGGTTCTGTTCGAGGACGTTACCCCGCCTGGATCCGCCAAGGCCGGGAGCACTCCGCATCGCAAAACCAAAGAGGTCCACGAGAACAAGCCGGAACTGAAGCGGCTACGGCAGGAACTCGCGAATTCGCAGGAAGCATTACGTTCTGCCATTGAATCGGAGGATGCGCTCAAAGAGGAATTCCAGTCGGCGAACGAGGAAATTCTCTCGGCCAACGAAGAGTTGCAAAGCACGAATGAGGAGTTGGAAACGTCGAAGGAAGAGCTGCAATCGACCAA
>NZ_JBZYWL010000041.1:0-1589 GCF_059115365.1 Edaphobacter sp. FHG110511_03
GTGACCGGCTAACGACCTAAGACGTTGAAGCTCTAAGCCGCCAGAGGGATCGAAGCATGGACGGGGGTGCCGTCCTCGCCGGCATCCCCGTCTTCTTCCTCGATGAAGCTCTGACCCGTGATGTGATCCACCGCTCGCTGCGCTAACGCGGCGGCCTGCACGACGAGCCGATTGTCCTGGCGAAGTGCGCTAATCCAGTGTTGCAGGTATGCCGTTGTATTGCGGTTTGTGCGTTCCGTGGCAATCCCAGCGATAGCGCAAAGGAATGCTGCTCCTGTTTCGGCTACCAGCTCCTCTTTACTGTAAAGCTCGTCGCCGAAGCGCTCGCCAAAGGTACGAGCCAGACGGCTCTCATGGCCGGTGCTGTGTACGAGCTCGTGAAAGAGCGTCGCATAGTAATGGGCGGTATCCACAAAGCGAAAGCGGGCCGGGAGGTGGACTGAATCCGTGCTGGGCCGGTAATAGGCGCGGGTCTCGGTTTCAATCTCCGTCCGGATCGCTGGACGTCCGTTCCAGTTGGTCACAATGGCTTCGCACTCGGCATCGGTATCAACCTGATTGCGCGTGGGCTCCTCGATCTCGGGCACTTTCAGGCCGTCGCACTGCTCGACGTTGAAAACGTTGTAGAACCTCAACATGCACGGTGGTCTTTTGCTGGCGCTCTCGTTCTCCTCGGTAGATGTGGCGTACTCACGCTTCGGAAGCTGCTTATAAAATACGATGCGCTCGCTGTGCTGTCCCTTGCGAACGGAACCGCCCAACTCCTGAGCCTGTTTAAAAGTGAGCCAGAATGGAGAAGTGTATTCCGTTCCCCATAACAGCATCACGTTGACGCCGCGGTATGGCTTGCCGGTACGAAAGTTTCGCGGAAAGATTCCCCCTGCGTACTTCGGACTCTTCCAGGGCTTCTCCCAAGGGATGACTCCGTTTTTGAGGCTGGCAATGATCCTGTCGGTTACGACCTGATACACGTTGAGCTTGTCGCCATTCTGGTAATCTTCCTGTGAGATCGCTGTGGTGTGCATTCCTTGTCTCTCCTGACTGGGGTTTGTGCATCGTGGCGGTTAGGGGCAGTGTTCCAGCACTGCCCCACCAAAGCCTTCGCTTAGTTGTCGCCGATATCTTTTGGCGCGACCAATTCAATGGCGCCTGCAAGAATCTCTGCGTTGAAGATGGTCACCTTCTCGCCCCCAACTTCCTTTTCGTAGTGGTTGTTGCGCAGCTTGCCCTCTACGAAGATCCGGTCACCCTTTCTGAGCTTTCTGGCGTAGGTCCGGAGGTTGCCGAAGACGACGATGTTGTGCCAATCGGTGCGCTCCTGCCATTTATTGTTGTCATCGGTCCACTTCTCCGCGGTTGCAATGCTGAAGGTGACGGGTGCGTTGTCGCTCTGCTGTTTGGGATCGGCTCCGAGGCGGCCAATCTGAAGGGTCTTGTTGAGGTCATTGATCATTGTTTAGTCTCCTGACTTGGTTTGTATTGCTATATGTTTAGGCGTCTAGATGTTTAGCTAATTGCGCACGTAGAGTCTGCTTTTTCTCTGCTTTCTCTAATTGTTAAGCGTGTTGGGAGTGAAGATTTTTGACATC
>NZ_JBZYWL010000042.1:0-1577 GCF_059115365.1 Edaphobacter sp. FHG110511_03
GATAGATAATGTGCGCGTAACGCGCACGAGGCGGATACCAAACCTTTGCTGAGGTGAGGGTACCGGAACATCGTTTACATTTTGAACCGGAGACATGCTTTACAAGCCCCTTGCGGTGAAAGTGGCTCTGGTTGAGTGTTTGCGGCTGGCTTGGCCGGTCTTAAAAAGAATACCCGTAGTCGTCGAAGCGGTGGGAATGTGGGAATCCCGAAGGGATTTCCAAGGGCTGTGGGAAGGGTGGGAAGCCGGCTCCATGGCTTTCCATGCTTTCCATAGCCTGGCATTTCCACGGCTTGTTGTTCGCGCGATCTAGGCACGCAGCACTGGACGGAAGGGCATCTCCGAGCTGTTAAACTCGCCGAGTTCCATGTTGTGGAACGTGACGCGATAGAGGTCTTCCTCCATCTGTTCGAAGCCGAGGTCTTCGTTGCGGAATACTTCGCTGATAAAGACTCGACCCTTGTGCCAACTTACATCGCCGCTGCAGTTCACACGCCGCGTCTCTATGGACTTGGGATAAACAAACGGTACGGCACGACTCGGTAGCATCCGGGTGCTTGGGACGTAGATGCTGCCCGGGGTCTCGTTCGCGAGGGCTTCGTGCGGACGTTCATGGTTGAAGGTCGCCCGGAAGTTGTCGAACTTCTTCTGCTGCGCGGTGAGCGTCCGCGCTGGCGGGTTGGTTGTATCTTCCTTCAACGTGCGGTGCATCCGTTCATGGCGGCCGTTCTGCTGCGGCTTGCCCGGCTGAATGCGTTCATGCACGATGCCGAGCTTGATCCATGCGAGCGAGAGCCTTGAAAGGCCCAACAGTCCGGTTCCGGCGAACGGCGTTCCGTTGTCAGTGCGGATACGTTCCGGCACGCCGAACTCGCGCATCGCCGCCTCGCATACGGCGCTCACCTGGGCTAGATCCATGCGTGTCACCGCCTGACAGCGGATCAGGAACCGGCTGTGGGCATCAGTGATGGTGAACGGGTCGCAGCGAAGCCCGTCGCCCGTCATGAAGTACCCCTTGAAGTCCATGCACCAGAGCTGGTTCGGCGCCGTCACCATCGAGAACGGCTGGGAATAAGGAGTCGTGCGCCGCTTCTTGCGCTTCGGGTTGGTCAGCCCGGCGCGTCTTAATATCTGGCCCACCGTACTCGCTGCAGGCCACGGCACGTTCGGGTTCATACGCTCCAGGCGCGCCTTCAGCTTCCGTGCTCCCCAGGATGGAAATCGCTTCCGCAGAGCGAGGATCTCGTTTTCGATCTGAGCCGGTGTCGCATGGGAGCAACCATGAGGCTTGCGCGTCAGATCCAGCAGGCCTTCCGGCCCAACCTCGTCGTAACGCTTGATCCACTTGTAAGCCGTTGGGCGGGAGATGCCGTACTCGTGACAGAGATCGGTCACGGACATCTCTTCCTTCTGATAACTCGATAAAAACTGCAGACGCTGATCCACGGTACGTATCTCTTTCCAAGGCATGAACGCATCATCGTGCGTAAAGCCAAAGCGACGAAACCACCGATCTCCGACAAGGTGTAAACCATGTCTCCGGTCTGATCTGTAAACCAAAGTGCTCAGTACGCTCC
>NZ_JBZYWL010000043.1:0-1548 GCF_059115365.1 Edaphobacter sp. FHG110511_03
CAGTTGATCGAGACTTACTTTGACCGCGAAGGCTTCAGCGATCTTCTGTTTATCGGAGCGTCTTTGTAGCAGCCACACATTAGCTAACTCGCAGGCGTCGATTCACCCAGGTGTTGGTTGTAGAAAGCCACGACCTCTTGGTTTGCGTCGGATTTTCCTATGTGTCGGAAAAATTCCCCGGCGAACACTGTCAATAGAGTAATGGTAGCTTTCAAGGCATCGTGCTTCGCCTCGGGTTTGAAAGAACTTCTCAGATTTCCATTTCCATCGAAACGGCGACCAATCTTCGTCATTCCGGAATGCGTATAGCTCGAAAGAGAAACGAAACGCGTGAGCCGACAGCGTAAAGAATTCACTGTGCCCCGATGCCGGACCCTTGGCGAGGGCATCCCGAATCTGTAGCCCATTTTCTCGAATTGTGGGAAGGCGTTTCGGTCATCGAAACCCATTGAGGAATTTATACCCGCAACGCGTGTTATTTAATCAGGCAACATCCCATTAGTACTCGCAAGCCTCAGGTCGGGTCTGTCTGGGGCTTATTTTCCGCGTCACGGCCCGTACAGCGACAGCTTCGCGATTGTAATAGTTACCGCTGATCTTCAAAAGTTTCATCTGTACGTTTTCTCGACAAAACAGCCTACCACTCGGGACGGCTGCATGAAGCGTCCACTCACCAGGCCTAAGTGAGGCTAGCCCAGCAATGCAGCCTCGAAGACATTCGAAGCTAACACAGAAGAGAGATAAAGATATGAGCAAGCTCAAAGGAAAAGTGGCAGTCATCACCGCAGCGACCTCTGGCATGGCGCTCGCAACAGCCAAGCTCTTCGTCGAAGAGGGCGCCTACGTCTTCATCACCGGACGCCGCAAGGATAAGCTTGATGAGGCCGTGAAGCTCATTGGCAGAAACGTCACCGGCGTACAGGGCGATGCCGCCAATCTGGCCGACCTCGACCGTCTCTACGAGACCGTCAAACGTGAGAAGGGCAAGATCGACATCCTCTTCGCCAGTGCCGGTCGCGGCGAACTCGCCAAACTCGAAGAGGTCACCGAAGAGCACTTTGACAACACCTTCGACCTCAACGTGCGCGGCACGCTCTTCACTGTGCAGAAGGCGCTACCGCTCTTCAACGACAACGGCTCCATCTTTTTGAACGGCTCCATTGCGAGCATCAAGGGCTTTCCGGCGGTCGGCGTCTACAGCGCCAGCAAGGCCGCGGTCCGCTCCTTCGCTCGCACATGGCTGTTGGAACTCAAGGAGCGCAGAATTCGCGTGAACATACTCAGTCCCGGTACGATCGACACGCCGATGCTCGATCCCCTCGGACCCGACGCCAAGGAATTCTTCAAGTCCCAGATCCCAAGCGGCGAAATGGGACGCCCTGAGGAAATCGCGACCGTCGCCCTCTTCCTTGCCTCCAGCGATTCCAGTTTTGTCAACGGGATCGAGCTCTTCGTGGACGGCGGTAGCGCCCAGATCTAACGGCAAGACTTTGTATTGCTCCAGTCCATCAAATGGGATTCGTCCGCAGGAGCTTCCTCCGCTTCCTG
>NZ_JBZYWL010000044.1:0-1546 GCF_059115365.1 Edaphobacter sp. FHG110511_03
GTGTGCCAAATAATTAGCACAGAAGTTCGCCACTTAATTAGCAAGACAACAGCTCTGAACCTCGCCTCGCATTCAACAAAACGGTAGTAACCCGCTATCGGATAGCCTTGGAGCAACGTCGCTATGCTCCCTCAACGATCAATCTGAGGCCCGCAGCAGTTCGCAGGCTTGCATACGAGGCCTCGGATTGCGGACTGCTCAGCCCTGACCTCGCGGCAGGCATTCGCAGGGTCAAAGGAGCGAAGCGCTTAGGCGTTCGTGTTGGGAATTGGCTGACCGCTGAACAGGGCAATAAGCTTCTCGCTGTACATTCTGGAAAGCAGTTGCGCGAACTACGCAATCATGCGGTGCTTGCCATGCTCCTCGGATGTGGTCTGCGCAGAGCAGAGCTCGTCGCGGTGAAGATCGATGACTTCGAACTACGAGAGGATCATTGGGTGCTTGCCGACCTCGTTGGCAAAGGTCGTCACATGCGGACGATCCCGGTTCCTGGATGGGTTAAAGCAGCCGTCGATGCGTGGACGGATGCTGCGAGGTTACAAAGTGGAACCCTCTTCCGCGCCATAGACAAAATGGGGAGGGTTCAAGGCCAAGGATTCACGGCGAAGGTGATTTGGTCCATAGTTCGTGAAGCGGCCATTGCCTGTGGCATCGGTGGGATCGCTCCGCACGACCTGCGTCGAACCTGCGCCAGGCTTTGTCATCAAGCGGGAGGCGAGCTTGAGCAGATTCAGTTTCTACTTGGTCATGTCTCAATTCAGACCACCGAGCGTTACCTTGGGTGTAAACAACGGATTCGGAATACCGTAAATGATCAGATTGGTTTGGAGCCAAAGTCTTCTTGACGACGAGAGCCTCCAGATGGCCGAATCATAAGAGACCCAATCGGAGATGAAACTTGTCTGCAGAAACCGAAAAGTTGTTTAAGGGGCTGCTGAAGGAGATGCGCACGTTTTCAAAGAACATGGGTTTCGCGCCGTCAGCCAGAACTTTGTGTTCGAATCGAAAGAGTGTTGGGTCATTTTCAACTTCCAAAAGAGCCGCTGGTCTGATTCCGAAGAGACCACCTTCTACGTGAACGTAGCGTCTTTCTTCGAAAACTTGGTTGGGGTTTGAAGGCAAACCGGCGGACAAAGTGCCCCCCTACTACGCTTGCGATTGGCAATGGCGAGTCGAGCAATTCGCACCAGACAAAACCATAAAGAGCTGGACCCTTCGTGATGAAGCCAGCTTTCGAGCTACACTTTCTTACTTGCAAAAGCTCTTCCAGGAATTTGTTCTGCCAGCAACAAAAAGCATGACAACGAATGCTGAGTTACTGGAACATACAGGGGGCTTTGAATACCCGCAATTGAAGACACGCGCGGTGATTCTCGCCTCGACGAATCAGATTGACGCACTACGACTGACTGTTGCCACTCTCATCGAAAAGTTTGGGGGAACAGTGGTTGACGGCATCCATGAACATCTTCGATTGTTGCGATCTAAATATCCCGATGTGATGCGTCAAATCGAAGCGTCCGGGAATCAGTCCTGATAAACGTTC
>NZ_JBZYWL010000045.1:0-1299 GCF_059115365.1 Edaphobacter sp. FHG110511_03
TGGCAGAAGTCGCACTATCGTGTGGTTTTTCAAGTCAGGCGCATATGACTGACACCTTCCGAAAGCACCTTCGGACAACACCTGGCGAGTTCCGCCGCAATTCATAGCAGGATTCCGGTACGACCGCACTTTGCTGGAAGATTCATCCTCCGCGTCTCTTCTATCTTCGGAACAGTTCAAGCAAGTGACTCTTCGTAAGTTACCTAAACGTGCCCGAACGGAAAAGGATTCATGAACTACGAAACAATAAACCCCCACCACAGGAGCGCAGCTTGCGAGCTTCTCAGCATACACAGATTCGGAAGTGGAAGAAGCAATCGCCCACGCTCACAGCACGTACCGTGTCTGGCGGCTGTCCACCTTCAAAGAACGGGCCACCATACTTCGCAAAGTAGCTGACCTGATGCGTCAGCGTATCGAGCCGCTTGCGGCAATGATTACGCTCGAGATGGGGAAGCTGATCGATAACAGCCGTGGAGAGACATTGCTCAGCGCGGACATCCTGACCTACTACGCGGATAACGCAGAACGATTCCTTGCTCCTACACAACTGAAGCAGGCGAACGGGACCGCAACTGTTCTCAACCAGCCGATCGGTGTGATCTTCGGCATCGAGCCATGGAACTTTCCCTACCTCCAACTGGCACGCTTCGCAGCCCCGAATCTTATGGCTGGAAATACGGTTCTCGTAAAGCATTCACCCTCCGTCCCACAGTGTGCTGACCTCTTCGCTCAGCTCTTCCTCGACGCAGGTGCGGACGTTGGGACTTATACCAATCTCCGACTCACTGAGGAGCAGGCCTCGCTCGTCATCGCCGACAAGCGAGTGCAGGGAGTTGCCGTAACGGGCAGTGAACGTGCAGGATCGGCGATTGCAGCGCAGGCGGGCAAAATGATGAAACGCTCGATGCTGGAGCTTGGTGGAAGTGACCCATTTATCGTGCTTGAAGATGCGGACATCGATCAGGCGGTTACTGCCGCAGTTTTCAGCCGGATGATCAATATCGGCCAGGGCTGCGCCTGTGCGAAGCGATTCATCGTTGTTGAAGCTGTTTACGAGCAGTTTCTGCAAGGAGTTCAGAAGGCTCTGTCGCTCCTCGTCGTAGGCAACCCTATCGACGCGGGCACGACGATAGGACCTCTATCATCGGCGAGAGCTCAGGACCTCTTGCTGGAGCAGATTGCGCGCGCTGTATCGTCCGGGGCGACACTCATACAAGGCGGCGTGAAGATCAAGCGTCCAGGCTTCTATGTTGAGCCAGGCATCCTTGCAGGTATCGACCGAGACAATCCCGCCTA
>NZ_JBZYWL010000046.1:0-1098 GCF_059115365.1 Edaphobacter sp. FHG110511_03
GCGGCCAATTCTAGGTCAACAGATGGCCCGCGCACGCCATATCGCCCCCCGAAATTGACGTCGTATCACTGGAATGATTCTCCGACCAGCTCCTCGCTCTTCTTCCAGAGAGCCTCGGCATTCCTGGGGTCGAGCGCATAGGGGCGTACCCCTTCATTGAGCAGGCCAAGGGTTACATTGTCTGCTACAACTTCGCTAACGTGGCAGTTCTCGCAGTACCTCGCTCCAACTTTCTCAGCTGACGCAATGACGCCGGCCCACACCGAAGTTGCCGATCCTTGCTGGATCGTCTTGAACTGGAAGGCGCCCTTGCCTTCCGCTGCCGCCTGCTCGTTGATCTGTTTGAGCATCGCTTCTAGGTGAGCCGGGTCCATGTGCCGGGCGAGTTCGGTCTGGATACTTCCCGGATGTACGGCCGTGGCGCGTACGCCACGCTCCCGGTGCCGCAGATCGAAACCAACCGCAAAGAGGATGTTCGCCGTCTTCGAGCGGCCATACGCAACGAATGGCTCATACGGAGTGCGCTCAAAGTTGGGGTCCTCGAGATCGACGTTGGAGAAGCGGTGGCCCGCAGATGACAGATTGATGAGCCGTGACCCAGCGCCCATCAGAGAGGCAATGCGGTTGATGAATACGAAGTGCCCCAAGTGATTCGTGCCCAACTGCGTCTCAAAGCCATCGGATGTGTGGCCGAATGGAGTGGCCATGACCCCGGCATTTGCGATGACGACGTCGAAGCGTTCGCCTTTAGCGACCAGTTTATCCGCGCAGGCGCGTACGCTCTTCAGACTGGCGAGATCGAGTTCCACCAGCTCGAACCCTCCGCCATGAGCCGCAGCATCCCTACGCACGTCAGCGGTTGCAGTCTCTGCCTTGGCCAGATCCCGCGCCGCGCCCACAACCTGAGCGCCATGTGCGGCGAGCGCGCGTGCAGTCTCTACGCCAAGTCCCGCCGAAACGCCGGTGACAAGAATTCTTTTACCATGCAAATCCACGCCGGACAGAACATCTTCCGTTGTTGAGGTCGCGCCAAATATATCTGCCATTTTTCTTCCTCCAACTCCTGGGTTCCTTCGATATGTCACGCGCAACCTATTG
>NZ_JBZYWL010000047.1:0-977 GCF_059115365.1 Edaphobacter sp. FHG110511_03
TTTTTAGACGGCGAGCCTTGGGTTCGAGCGGCGAAGCTTCCATTTATCCCTTTTTGCGAACAGGAACACCCAGCGGGAACGATGCGCGAAGTTGTGGATCAATTGAGTAAATTGAAAGGGCAGGAAGCAGTTGAGTTTACGTTCAATGCATTTGCTCAATTCCTGGATTCAGAGTTGAAGCACCTTCCTCGCGTCATCAAAGAAAACCACATTGATGCTCTGGTGATCGATCAGTCTCACGAAGGTCTGGAACTTGTGCCCATGCACATGGGGATACCGTATGTGCATTACTCGGCTTCCATGCATTTCGATTTCACCGGCAACACGCCGTTATGCATTTTTGCCTGGCCACATGAGGACACACCCGAAGCGCTGGCCAGAAACAAGGAAGGTGTGAAGAATTTCGCCGCGATGCGTGCGCCTCTTCTCGAAGTGATACGCGCTTACGCCCATCAGGCCGGCCTCAAACTTGACTGGGAAGACCCTCTCGCCTGCATTTCCAAGCTGGCCTGGCTGACCCAAACGCCGAAAGAGTTCGACTTCAAGAGTTCTCATTGGCCGTCGCAGTTTCATTACACTGGTCCCGCACATGACGGCCTCGGCCGGATAGATTTGGACTTTCCATGGGACCGATTAACGGGTGAGCCTCTGATCTATGTTTCGATGGGAACGCTGCAGAACGGTCTTGAGCCTGTGTTCACGACGATTGCGGAAGCGGTTGGTGAACGTCCGGGAACGCAGATTGTGATGTCCGTCGGTCCTATCCTTGATGTCGCGCAGATCAAATCTCTGCCGAAGAACGCCGTCGTGGTAAATAGCGCGCCGCAGATCGATCTACTCAAACGTTCTACTTTATGCATCACGCATGCAGGCTTGAACACTGCGCTTGAATCGCTGGCGCAGGGCGTTCCAATGGTAGCTATTCCGGTTACAAATGATCAGCCTGGTGTTGCGGCAAGAATCGTCTACAGCAAAAC
>NZ_JBZYWL010000048.1:0-871 GCF_059115365.1 Edaphobacter sp. FHG110511_03
TCCTCTTTTATGCGTTGAAAAGCTTGCGAGACGCACCCCTGTCATCGGATTGATTGTTTCGTAGTCCATGAATCCTCTTCTGTTCGGGCATGTAGAGGTGTCTCATTAAGAGTCACCCGCTCGAAACTGTTCCAAAGATAGAAAAGGTGCAACGTTCGATCTTCCAGCAAAATGCCGTTGTACCGAAATCTTGCTATAACCTGCGGCGGTACTCTCCAGGCGCGGTCCGAAGCTGTTTTCGGAAGGTGTCCGTCATATGCGCCTGACTCGCAAAGCCGCATGTTAAGGCGACTTCTGCACGGTGATCGCCCTCCACATCCGCTTTGTTGCTTGGAGCTTGTTGCCGCTGTATGGCATCTCCATCACATCTTCGGAGCACATTGATCCAGGGGGTGCTGTTGCAAGAAACGAAAGTTGAAATGCGATGATAGAGCCTGTAAGCAGGTCGATCCCAGAGTGAGGCAGACAGATGAGAGGTGATTTCAAATAGCGGCATTTTATGGGCGAAATTATTCTCTGGGCAGTGCGTTGGTATTGCAAATATGGCGTCAGCTATCGTGATCACGAACCTGTGACTGACGCGGTCGCCGCGAGGCCACGCTGTTCGTCGGCGGGAAGTACGAAGCACCTTTCTACTATGTGCATCGTGATGCTGATCCCCTTCGAGCAGGGGATGCCCACCGTTTGTTTGACATCCGCGCTCATGATGGCTGCTTCAATCTCCGAATGCTGGATCAACGCAGGATATGCGATCGATGAGGGCCACACGAGATTTTGATTACGAATTCAAGTCCAGCATTAGGTAGATGACACAGAACTCCTTACACAGACATGTCAGGCAACAGGCGCTTGACTCGCCGGATCAGCTGCC
>NZ_JBZYWL010000049.1:0-853 GCF_059115365.1 Edaphobacter sp. FHG110511_03
AATGTATGGTCCGCCGCGTGACTGCAAGGGCTAGTTTGGGCGAAAAGACGAGTCTGCGGCAATGTATTCGGCCTTTGATGGAGCCGCGTGCTCCTGGCCAGGATGAGTTCCGCTGCGCGTCTGTCCTTACAAGTCGGTCGGTCGTTGGAGACCATTATCAGGACCAGGTTTCAGACACGCCGTTATGACTGTTCTTTCGTCCTTACTTTTCCTGTGCAGACTTCGTGGAAGATGAATTGCAGCGAAGGCGTGGTCTGCGCTCGACCGTTACTCGCAGACGGTGCCCAAGCCCCTGGCGCGGTCAGCATTACCCTCTGGCATCCTTGCGGATGCGGTCCTTCCCCTTCGCTGTGCTGCAAGATTAGCTTAGAGTGAGCCTAGACCGCTACGGCTGCGATCACTCCAGGCCGATAGTCTTCTCCGGTTGAGAGCACAGCCCATGCGATGCGCGCGAGCTTGTTGGCCATGGCCACGACCAGCACGTTGCGCGGCGCTCGTGCTTCGAGCGCGTTCATCCATGCTCCGATCGGGAAGCGATCTCGTTTTATGCGCATCGCAGCAGCGCGTGCGCCGTGTATCAGCACCTTGCGCAGGTAGGTGTTGCCGCGCTTACTGATGCCAAGCAGCTTCGCCTTGCCACCGGTCGAGTACTGCCGCGGCACGAGGCCAAGCCACGCCGCAAAGTCTCGCCCCTTGCGAAACGCAGCGCCGTTGCCGATGGCGGCCACGATCGCTGTCGCGACGATGGGGCCGATGCCTGGGATCTGCCGGATGCGGCAACAACCTGCGTCGCTCGAAGCAATCTGCTCAAGCCTGTCAGTGAGTTCATCGATCTGCTGTTCGACTGTCTTCC
>NZ_JBZYWL010000050.1:0-836 GCF_059115365.1 Edaphobacter sp. FHG110511_03
GACAATCGCAATCATCGGTGGAGGGGTAAGTGGAGCCCTCACGGCGTTTCACCTGGTTCGGCAGAAAACATCGGCGCGTGTGATTCTCATCGACCCGGGGCCTGATTTCGGGCTCGGCCTGGCGTATTCAACTCCGAGCCTCCGCCACTTGTTAAATGTTCCCGCAGGGAAGGTTAGCGCCCTGCCGGACCAACCAGATCACTTTTTGAATTGGCTTCGGAAGAATTACGACTCGACTGCAACGGAGAAGAGCTTTGCTCCACGTGCGATATTTGGACGGTACATCCAATCTCTGTTGACATCGACGAGCCCACTCGAACAGGAGATTGCGACAGTCGTCGATATCCGCTTGTACGGCTCCGGAGGCGTGCTCACGTTGCATAACGGATGTGAGCTACGGGCCGATCTGATCGTTCTGGCAACAGGAAACTTCGATCCAGCTCCTCTTCCGGGTATTACGAAGGCCGTCTCCGATTCGGCTTTGTATCGCCACAATGCATGGACGGCGGGAACCTATGAGGGATTGCCCCTCGATGCGCCTATTGCTCTCATCGGTACAGGCCTCACCGGGGTCGATGTCCTGCTGAGACTGCGTGAACTCGGATACCGCGGAAGGATCATTGCGGTGTCTCGTCACGGCATCCTCCCGACACGGCATGCCGATTACACCCCGCTGTGCTCAAGTGCAATCCCATTGAACACGCCAGCCACCTGTGTGGCGTATCTCCGCGCTCTCCGCGCAGCAATTCGTGGAGGCGCGAAATGGAGAGCCGCTATCGATAGCCTCCGTGATACGACTAACGAACTATGGCTCCGTCTATCGATCGAGGAAAAAA
>NZ_JBZYWL010000051.1:0-832 GCF_059115365.1 Edaphobacter sp. FHG110511_03
TTGATATGGAAGAGGAGGTTCGGCATATGAGCACACAAGGTAAGGGTAGACCGGAAGTCGCGGTGGTGACGGGAGCTTCATCGGGTATTGGAAAGGTATACGCAGATCGGCTGGCGAAGCGGGGTTATGACTTACTTCTGGTTGCGCGTCGTAGAGAGCGACTTGAGATTCTGTCGCAGGAACTGCAGCACAAGTATGGTGTCCAAGCTGATATTTTAGTGGCCGATCTTGGCGACGACGCGGACCTTAAGCGGACTGAAGATATTCTTGCAGCTAACGAAAGAATTACCATGCTGGTAAACAACGCGGGCACCTCTGCGCTAAAGCCGTCTGTCGATCTTCCCGTCGAGATCGTCGACAATCAGATGAATGTGAATGCGAAGTCAGTAACTCATCTGAGTTTGGCTGTTCTGCCCAACTTCGTGAAGCGAAATAGCGGTACATTGATCAACATCGGGTCAGTGCTCTCCTTTTTTGCGACACCGATCAGCACTTCGTACAGCGCAACTAAGGCGCACGTCATGCTGTTCACGATCGGACTTCGAGATGAACTCGCAAGCACTAACGTACGTGTGCAGCTCGTATTGCCCGCCAGTACCGACACCGAAATTTGGGATGTCGCCGGAATCG
The DNA here is from genome assembly GCF_059115365.1 of Edaphobacter sp. FHG110511_03. NCBI lineage: Bacteria > Pseudomonadati > Acidobacteriota > Terriglobia > Terriglobales > Acidobacteriaceae > Edaphobacter > Edaphobacter sp. FHG110511_03. Next base: position 631 of record NZ_JBZYWL010000051.1, read on the forward strand.
GCGGGGTTAAAAACCTTGATCCTGCTACGGTCATGACTGCCGACGATTGTGTCGACGCTGCTCTGGCGGGGCTGGACGCAGGAGAGACCATCACCCTTCCGTCGGTCGAAGACCACGGGCTTTGGCAAAACTTCGACAACGCTCGACTTGCGATGGCCAAGGCAACTCAAACCGGGAAACCAGCTTCACGCTATGGCCTGGG
>NZ_JBZYWL010000052.1:0-813 GCF_059115365.1 Edaphobacter sp. FHG110511_03
TAACAAGTGCATTCGGAAGAACGGTCAGATTTGGCCGATCCATGTATGGGAAGACATAGGTACGAAAGACAGAGAGACGCTTTCCGTTTCGAATCCTTGTGTCGACGATAGAGCTACCGCCTGCACCCTCCATCATGATTCCATTAGGGCTGTCGAATATAGGGATTCCGACACTTTTAGCACCATCGAGCATTGCAAGCGCCATCGGGTGAGGGTCTGGCGCAGGCTGTACGAAGACGAGTCCTCCCGTTCCTCGGCAATTCGGATCCGGAGAGCCGTGCCAGTCCTCAATCCGTTTATAGGTGCCAAGTATGGATTCGTAGTTCCAGGACGGATCGCCGGATTCCTCGGCAAAGAAATCCCAATCACTCTTGTGTCCGCGCGACCAGATCATGGCGTTGATACTGGACCCACCGCCAAATAACTTGCCCATGGGAAGTCCCATAGATCGGTTGTTCAAATGCTGGGAGGGACGACCCGTAAAGGCCCAGTCGCGTTCCGATCCTATATTTAACGGCCACTGGTTCGGTTCCGAGACCACGGGAGTTTCGTCGCCGCCGCCCGCTTCTAACAAGAGGACACTAGCATTTTCGATCTCAGCGAGTCGGCGAGCGACCACCGAACCGGATGATCCAGACCCACAGACGATAAAGTCGTAGGAAGACCGCAGGGTTGACCTGAGATTTGCCTGATTAGCTTCGACCCGGTTAAGAAATACTTCCGACTCAAATTCGTACCCCTGCTCGTGTCCTCCCCTACTCATCTGTGAGCGAATGAGTGCGGCAGGTCCTTTTAGACTTTCTGACATAATGG
>NZ_JBZYWL010000053.1:0-768 GCF_059115365.1 Edaphobacter sp. FHG110511_03
TCTGCAATGCGAAGATTCTCCACTCCGTAGACTCTCAAATGGCTGTCCGTCACCGACATGGCGTCGCGCCCCATTTTGGCAGTGCAGGTCTCATGACAGTAGCTCACAGCGGCATTCCGAACAAACTGATCCATTTGGCTTCCTGTGAGCTTTCCTGGGACAACTTCGCGTTTAGCAAATGGCCGAAGGGCCGCCGAGTTTCCGATCTCACGGCAGAGTTCCACGCTTCGAATGAGCGCCTGTACATCGTCAGGATGTCCCAGCGTATTCGGGTGAATTTCCAGTGGATCTAACGGACCCGGTCCTGTCAGTCGGATATGTCCTGTGCTTTTCGGCCGGACAAGTGCCGCAAATAACGACCATCCCCGTTGTGGCGGTGGGTAGTTGCCGGTTACATCGGGACTCGGGTAGGGAAACTCCAGCAGAAGGGGTTGCAAATCGGGTGTAGGAAGTGAGGGATCACTCTTCCAGAAGAACGTTGCTTCGCAGCCGTTATTGCGCATAACGACATCCCGCTCCGCCTCCCAAATACAACTTGCTGCGATGTGATCCTGGAAGTTTTGCCCCACACCCGGCAGGTGCTGGACGAGCGGGATGCCAAACCGCTGTAGTTCCGCTTCATCTCCCACTCCGGATTGCATCAACACCTTTGGAGTGTTGAAGGCTCCCATCGACAGAACGATCTCACAGCCAGCACCGATGTGGATCCCTTTACCTTCATAAACGACCTCGACGCCACTCGCACGCTTACCATCAAAAAGAACCTTA
>NZ_JBZYWL010000054.1:0-725 GCF_059115365.1 Edaphobacter sp. FHG110511_03
TGAACGCAACTCCAAGGGGCTAGCGGCAGGAAACCTGAGGTTTCATGACGGCGTTACACTCGGCGACTAGAAGACTGCAAGTCACCATGCATCACGATGACAGAGCGAGCGCCGAAAACATGAAAATAAATAGTGATGTGAGGCATTTCGCTTCATTTTGTTCCGCAGAGGAAGTCTTTTTTGCATCCTCAACATCGTATGTGACACGAATGCCGCATTGATTCTAGCCTAATTTTAGAGACTAGAGTCTACTTCGAATCCCCATGCCTCCAGCAGCTTCTTCGGAATGTATTTCGAATTCTTATTGGTTCGTGCCCATTCGCGGAGCTGGGTAGATTGGACGAACTGGTGGAGTGAGGTTGAATTCTTCGACGACCCGCTCGAACGAGGTTGGGAGTGACGAGAACAGGGGCCTGGCATCCAGTTTGCCCCAATTGGGATTGCCACGACGCTTTGCCATGACCTATTGTGCTTCGCTGGAAGGTCTGCGCGTCAAGTCACCCTTGTGGGATAGTGCCTTTTGGCACTTACAAAGATTGCTCAGAACTCCGTTGCAGGGAACCTTTTCTTCAAACGAATTATGGTTCTCTAAAAGATGATCATGTTTTCCCGTTGCGGCGACACCGTACTCCGATGACTGCGAGCGCGTTTTGGTCCTAGAGGGCCGAACGAGAAATGGCCACCTCGATTCTCCTCTCAAATCCCAATCGGCACCGAGCTCGCTT
>NZ_JBZYWL010000055.1:0-662 GCF_059115365.1 Edaphobacter sp. FHG110511_03
GAGCAACGAATCGGCTTGTCGAATCAGGCTTGCCCGATGACCAGATTCTCGCGAGCCGTCTCGACGACATCGAGTGAGAGGGACTGAAGCTTGTTGATGGCGAGTACTCGTTCCATCTGTGTCAGCAAGCGAACGAGCAGCCGGAAGTTGCCGCGAGTGAGCCTGATGATCGCGGAGATCACCTCGGGATTGGGGGATGTGTCAGGGAAGTGTATGCCCACGGGCGCCCATCGTTCCTCGAGCAAGGCCCGGATGTCGGCGTCCCGAAGCGCTCTGAACTCATGAACAAACCCAATCCTGGAGAAGAACTGCGGGTAACGCGCTACGCGCTTCTCGATCCCCGGCATGCCGATCATCACCATGCCAAGTCCGCTCTTGTCGAAGACGGAGCGCAGCTGCTCGAGGCTGTTCATGGACAGGCGATCTGCTTCATCAACGATGATGAGAGACGTCGGGTCAGGTACGGCGAGAAGCCTTGATTCGTAATCTTTCAGAGTTTCCCAGTAGGTAGGTTTGAGGGGAGGAGGATGACCAGGCCGGTAATCTCGGTCCTCCCGATGCTCGGCATTCCATTCTTCGTCTCGGCTCCGCAGAGCGTCGAGCGCTGACCTTTGTTCGTCACGCGTGCACCTTCTCGCAACGGCACAAACAAGAGACCGGGC
>NZ_JBZYWL010000056.1:0-643 GCF_059115365.1 Edaphobacter sp. FHG110511_03
GACTCGATTGCCGCTCGAAGTGCGAACCGTAGCGCCTGCCATAGCCGGATAGCGCAGCTTCAGTGGACCACCGGCCCGAGAAAGGATTTCGAAACGATCCGCATGTCCATTTGACCAGTTCGCTGAGACCTCGAAGGCGCCGCGGGCGAGCAGGCCGCGATAGCTGCCTTTCGGCCACGCCTTAGGAAGGGCAGCCAGAGGAGCGACGACTTCCTCGTGGCTTTGCAGTAGCATCTCGCCAACGCCGGCAGTCACACCGAAATTGCCGTCGACCTGGAAGAGCTTCGTTGTGGTGGAATCCCGGTGGTTATTCCACAGGTTGTACATCGCGTGATTCGACTGCCAGGCGTGATAGCACGCATAGGCTTGGTTGCCGTCTCCAGTACGCGCCCATGTGGCCAACCGCTGGGCCACAGCCCAGCCTGGCGTGCCGTCGCTTAGACCTCGGCCTTCCAGGGAAACCTTCGCCGCTGCCAACCAGGCTGGCGTCGTTGAATTGATCAACTGGCCGGGATAGAGCCCAAGGAGCTGGGACATATGCCGGTGGTGAGGTTCCCCGATCGATCCGTAGGTAGTTTCCTCGCGATATTCCTTGATCTGTCCTGAGTCGCCGATCAGAATTGGGTCGAGCCTAGGTAGCTGT
>NZ_JBZYWL010000057.1:0-640 GCF_059115365.1 Edaphobacter sp. FHG110511_03
TACAGGGAAGATTTTTGCGTTTGATATGCTTCGATGAATCCCTGGGCTATAAGAGCGCGGCTCCACATTTCGGAGAACTCGCGTTGACCACGGATCATGAGCGAGTCGATTCTCTTGTCTTCGACTGCATTATGCTCAAACCCTACGTAATCGTTGCGGAAATAGTAAGGATGGAACTCTGTGGCTATACCGTCCACGATCTCCATCTCAAAACACATCTCGGGATCGCGCATGAGGTCGCCGTTCTGTTCTCCGTAGTGGCAGATAGACAGGGCGGGGAGGCCGCGAGGCCCTAGCCCGATGTTCTCGACCGTAAGGGTCATGTAAGGCGAGTTGTGAATCTTGACGGTAGTCTCTACGCGGGTGAGCAATTCCGACCGTAGTTCGCTGAGCTTCTTTAGAAAATGCATCTTGCTTCTCCTTGGTTTTTGCTTTTGCATGTCGTGGAACACGGCATGTACATACATGCCGAACGCCTCCTGGCGAAGGCGGGGCGGCAAGGCGCAAGGGGAGGGGAATCACCCATCCTTGGAGCGGAGGCGAAGCTGGAGCGGAACGGACGAAGCGCAGCGGAGGTCTGCACAAGCGAAGCGCGGAAGACTGCGGGAAACCCCTTGTGCCGCGCCAGGGCAGAGCCCTC
>NZ_JBZYWL010000058.1:0-616 GCF_059115365.1 Edaphobacter sp. FHG110511_03
CCAACACTCTATTGATCGTCCATACCGGATTCCCCCCGGCGACGCAATTTCCAGCATTCTGTCACTTCTAAGTCCCTCCACTTCCATGTCTGCGACTGTGGTTACAGGGGGGGACTGGTCAATTGATGCCCCTCCGCCTGATGGACTGGTATTCATAGCGGTAAAACGTGGGTCATGCTGGCTGGCAGTCGAAGGGGCTCATGAACCGATTCACGTCGAAACTGGTCATTGCTACTTAATAAAGCGCGGACATGCGTATCGCCACGCCAGCGATCTTTCACTAAAACCGATCAACGCAGCAACAATGTGGAAGCCATCGTCCGATGGAAGAGTGTTTCATGGTGCGGTTCATGACACGGAACTGATTGGCGGACAATTCAACTGTGATTCGCTGCAGTTTTCGATTTTGCTGGACATGCTGCCACCGGTAATTGTGATTCCTTCAAAGTCCGATGGTGCCTCCGTCATTCCGTGGTTGTTGGACCGATTGATGAAAGAACTGATAGATGACAACCACGGTAGTGTTCTGATCATCGATCATCTTGCTCACATGCTTTTGATAGAGATACTGCGCGCTCATTTAGCGTCTGGAGAAGATTTCCACGTGGGTTGGTTG
>NZ_JBZYWL010000059.1:0-581 GCF_059115365.1 Edaphobacter sp. FHG110511_03
CCCGTAACCACAGTTCCACGGCCCGAGATCGAGAAGATGTCTTCGATCGGCATCAGGAACGGCAGATCCACCGCGCGCTCAGGCTGCGGAACATACTTGTCCACCGCCGCCATCAGCTCGTCGATCTTCGCCTCCCACTGCGCCTCGCCGTTCAACGCGCCCAGCGCAGAACCGCGGATGATCGGAGTGTCGTCGCCAGGGTAGTCATACTTCGACAGAAGCTCGCGCACTTCCATCTCCACCAGCTCCACCAGCTCTTCGTCTTCGACAGCGTCGCACTTGTTCAAAAACACCACGATGTACGGCACGCCCACCTGGCGAGCAAGCAGAACGTGCTCCTTGGTCTGCGGCATCGGACCGTCGGTGGCGGCGACGACGAGAATAGCCCCGTCCATCTGTGCCGCACCCGTAATCATGTTCTTGATGTAGTCCGCGTGACCAGGGCAGTCCACGTGAGCATAGTGACGGTTCGGCGTCTCATACTCCACGTGCGACGTCGCAATCGTAATGCCGCGCTCGCGCTCCTCAGGAGCGTTGTCGATCGTGTCAAACGAACGGAACGTGTTCTTCGGGTTGTGCTT
>NZ_JBZYWL010000060.1:0-535 GCF_059115365.1 Edaphobacter sp. FHG110511_03
ACCCATAGCCACGCCGCGGATAAAACGGAGAGTGCCTCCGAAAGATACGATATGCGGACATACTCTCCGGTTACAAAATTCACGGCATGGCGATTTTGCATCAAGAAAGCAATGCGGCCGCACCTCTGCTAACCATCGATGAACTGCGTGTCTACGGTGAACAACAAATCCGGGCATAGCTGAACCCGCTTGTCAAAGAAATTCGCTAGCCTCTGTCTATCGGTAAAACATAGCAGCAGTCCATAGTCATTAAAAGTGAAGTTGTCAGCAAACAGCTCAACAGCTCCTGAAGTTTGTCCATCGCGGATCGACTGTAGGAAGGAGTCGACAATGGGACTGCTGGATTTGGTTTGACAACGCACGTTTCAGTTTGTTGAAAGATACGGAGCATCTTGATTCTCCTGCTTACAAGTTGGCACAACTATCAAGCTAGCCCGCTTGATGGCTGGTTTTGATTAGTTCCCCGGCACGTTCTCCGATGATGACGCATGGTGCCATGGTGTTACCGGTAGTCACGCGGGGCATGATAGATCCG
>NZ_JBZYWL010000061.1:0-507 GCF_059115365.1 Edaphobacter sp. FHG110511_03
CACCAAGAGTCTCCCTGTTTACACCTGCCGATTTCATTTATTGCGCGATGGACAAGGAATTCATTGGTTCAATCGCCGAGGAGATGGACCGCAACCGTTCCACCATTCCTTCCTTCCGATCCGGCGTCCATATGGCCTCCATCGAGGCCATTCTTCAGTTGCTAACGGAGGAATGGCAAACAGGAGCCCCATCAGGCGCTCTCTACGTTGACTCGCTTGTGCACGCGCTGGGGGTGCGCTTTATGCTCGCCGATGAAGTTGCGGGGGCAGTCAGCGTCGCGACCACCTCCGGCCTACCGCGGCATATCCTCATTCGGGTGAAGGATCGAATTGAAGCTGAGCTTGGACACGCTCTGACGTTGGAAGTGCTGTCGCAGGAGAGCGGATACAGCAAATCTCATTTTCTTCGGATGTTCCAATCGGCAGTTGGCCAAACACCGTACCAGTATCTCCTAGGGAGACGCCTGCACCGTGCCCGGCAGCTCCTAAAAGAGAAGCACCTCACCC
>NZ_JBZYWL010000062.1:0-507 GCF_059115365.1 Edaphobacter sp. FHG110511_03
CGGTGAGGTGCTTCTCTTTTAGGAGCTGCCGGGCACGGTGCAGGCGTCTCCCAAGGAGATACTGGTACGGTGTTTGGCCAACTGCCGATTGGAACATCCGAAGAAAATGAGATTTGCTGTATCCGCTCTCCTGCGACAGCTCTTCCAACGTTAAAGCGTGGCCAAGCTCGGCTTCGATTCGATCCTGCACCCGAATGAGGATATGCGGCGGTAGACCAGAGGTGGTCGCGACGCCGACTGTCCCCGCTACGCCATCGGCGAGCACAAAGCGTACCCCGAGCGCATGCGCAAGTGAGTCAGCGTAGAGAGTGCCTGATGGGGCTCCTGTTTGTTGTTCCTCGCTGAGCAACTGGAGGATGGCCTCGATGGAGGCGTTATGGACGCCGGATCGGAAAGAAGGGATGGTGGAACAGTTGCAGCCGATCTCCTCGGCAATGGAACCTATAAATTCTCGGTCCATGGCGCAATAGATGAAATTAGCGGGTGTAAACAGGGAGATTGTCGGAA
>NZ_JBZYWL010000063.1:0-471 GCF_059115365.1 Edaphobacter sp. FHG110511_03
AGCTTCGCCGGCTTCTGCGCAAAGACCATACCGCGCTCCAGCAGGAAAGCTCGTATCTGGTTGATGACTGCCGTGCGCCGCGAAACAAGCCGATCACGAATCCGGTGCATCGCCTGCAGGTCGAGTTGATCATCCGTCTTGATCGGGACGAAGCGCATGTTCTTGCGCTCGACCGCTTCGGCAATCGCTTCCGCATCAACGAAGTCGTTCTTGTTCGACTTCACAAACGGCTTCACGAACTGCGCCGCGATCAACCGCACATCGTGACCTTGCTGCTTCAAGGCTCGACCGAGAAAGTGGGCCCCGGAACAGGCTTCTAGACCAATCAACGAAGTCTGCATGTTCGCCGTGAACGCCAGCAGCTGCTTCTGTGAGAACTTCTTCTTCACCAGCACCTTGCCCGATGTTCCCAGCGCAACAAGGTGAAATGTCGTCTTGCCCAGGTCGATGCCTACCGAACGAATCTCCATG
>NZ_JBZYWL010000064.1:0-444 GCF_059115365.1 Edaphobacter sp. FHG110511_03
GGCGCTTTCGCCGCCATCTGCAGCGCAGATGGGATGTGGTACGCCACCGCATGGCGCCATCGATCGCAGACTTCATTGAGTCCGAACTTCGGAACGGCACCTTGCATATACGGGAAGGCCATCTGGAGGCCGTCGACGCCTTCTCTAGAGGTGCCTTTGTGACTGTTCGCGTACCTAAAGGGACGGAGAGCTTCTATGCGGAACGAGTCATCAACTGCACTGGGCCAAGCGTGAACTACCGCAACGTCCCTTCAACTCTTTTACAAAACCTGTTTAATAGAGGACTCGTAACCTCAGGTTCATTCGGCAGTGGATTCCATTGCGCGGCAGACGGAGCAGTCGTTGACGCTCATGGTCAGGTTTCAGAGATCCTCTTCAATATTGGCCCGGGCCGTCTGGGCGACCTTCTTGAGTCCATTGCGATCTATGAAATCCGTCAGCAGG
>NZ_JBZYWL010000065.1:0-444 GCF_059115365.1 Edaphobacter sp. FHG110511_03
TGTCATCAATTGTTGCTTTCAGAATTATTAATGGGATGGTCCGCCTCCTCTCCCCGCTGAGGAGGCTTCGCCTTCAGGCACCGGCCCTTATCGTTATTCCAACGAGCCTCCGATCAAAGAGGTGAGCCCCGACGATATGGGCAGGGGTTGCTGAGAATTTCAACGGTAGTATTGGCGAGTATGCTACCGACAACCAGGGTCGCCAGTTTCTGCTGAGCTGTCGCAAGATCCTCCTGCTGCTGAGAGATGGGTTAGGCGGAGTGACGATGCTAAGGCAATAGCACTTGATATTGGGAGTGTGACAAACTCTGACTCAGAATTCGGGGATGTTTTTTGAGCAAACAGCGATGATGCCAATGAAAAAGAGCAAAGGCGGACTTGAAACTCCAGAACGCGACAACGCTCCAAAGCTGAGATCGAGTGCCCCTCTCCAATGGAAGGGTG
>NZ_JBZYWL010000066.1:0-397 GCF_059115365.1 Edaphobacter sp. FHG110511_03
CTCTGTTTACCAATCGGTCTGACGCGCCCGTAAAGTCCGCTTTTCGGCAACTTCGCGGGTCTAATCCTGAACGGATCATTCTGACGAAGGGCTGGTTTCCGGGAGCTAGGACTTCAATTTTTCGTTTCCACTCCGGGCCTAACTCGAATATCGCCAAACGTCCGAACAGCCGTATTTGTATGGCGGAAAGCGACGATACGATGTGGCCGCAACCACGAACTCGGACCGAGCTTGATCTTCAGGATATTCGCAGCTTGCAAAAGCGCGACGCCGACTACGTAGCGAAACTTACGAATTGAGCCAAAACGCTCTCTGGGACTTGCCAGTGATGCTGAGAGTGAGCCATTAGGGCTCCTCGCGATGATATTGCCGCAGCGACAAACTAAATTCTCGGACC
>NZ_JBZYWL010000067.1:0-368 GCF_059115365.1 Edaphobacter sp. FHG110511_03
ATGAGCCAACATCAGCAGTCCCGCTGGAAGGTTCCGCACGATCCTGCGAACGACGTCATAGCTGGGCTTGCGCTCTTGAAGGACCTCGGCCATCGCGCCGGCTTGCCGGTGGATGGAACTGATCGGCAGCGGCGGGCGTTCGAGTGCGAGTCCCTCGATGGCCTGGATTAGCTGTGTTGAGGCGAGTCTTCGTTCTCCCTGATCGGTCCTGCTCTTGCGAGCCAGGGCCGCGAGTCCGCGCTTACGGTATCCACTCACCCACCTAAAAGCTGTTCGATAGGGAATCGAAGCTTCGGAGGCAACGACACGCAGTGGTCTGAGCCCTTCCAGATGTGGGCGCAACATTTCGAAACGCTGCTGCGCGATGT
>NZ_JBZYWL010000068.1:0-359 GCF_059115365.1 Edaphobacter sp. FHG110511_03
TCCTTGTTAGACACCGCGCAACAGAACGCGCCAAATAGTTCTTGGATAGAGTTTTGTCACTATAGCGTTGGAGACGCCAAATATCTGTTATTAAATTGAATGCCGAAAACTGGCGTATGATGGTGCGCATTTATCGGGCTCTCTGACCGTCGAAAGGTTGGCATGTCATGGAGAGGATTCCCACGAACCGGGCCCGTCCACGATGCCTGATCGCGGATGACCACGTGATTTTTTCCGATGCCTTGAGGGTTTATTTGAGTACGGCGCTCGAAATTGTAGGAGTGGTTTCGGATGGCAGGACTCTTGTCGTCGAAGCAATCAGGCTGAAGCCGGAAATAGTTATTGTCGACGTAGGAATA
>NZ_JBZYWL010000069.1:0-348 GCF_059115365.1 Edaphobacter sp. FHG110511_03
AAAAACAATACCAATCGCTCCGGCTCCGTGGCTCTCGGCCAGCGAACGCATGAAGAAATTGACTGCCAAATGTTGGCCAGGTCCTTTGCTCCGTGGGGTCAGAGTAAACGTGCCTTCGGAAATAGAAATGAAAGCGTTCGGGGGGATCACATACACGCAATCCGGTCTAATCCTTAGTCCCGACTTGACCTCCTCTACCGGCATCGCTGTGGTTTTCGCAATGATCTCCGTCAGCATGCTGTTATGGCTTGGCTCGAGGTGCTGCACCAACACAAACGCCATTCCGGTGTCGGACGGCAGTGCAAGAAAAAATTCCTTGTATGCTTCCAGCCCGCCCGCCGAAGCCCC
>NZ_JBZYWL010000070.1:0-327 GCF_059115365.1 Edaphobacter sp. FHG110511_03
GAACCGGATCGTAACGTCCTCACCGACGTAGGCGGCGAGCGTGAGGGACAAGTAGCGGAAGGTGTGAAAGTGAATGCCGTCTGGCCGCACTCTTCGTGCCCGGACTTCGTGAATCAATAACAGATCCAACCGCTCCAAACTGTCGGGCATGCGCGGCAGGAAGCCGCAGTGTTCCCATCGTTCTTTAGGGGAGAGCTTGCCCTCCGAACTCGGACGCCGGTGGTAAACCTCCAGCAGGAACGTGTGGAACTGCTTCTCCAAAGAGTCGAGCGTCAGGGTCGGCTTTCGACCCCTCCTTGCGGTGTAGCCATCGAGATCGCACAAAAA
>NZ_JBZYWL010000071.1:0-284 GCF_059115365.1 Edaphobacter sp. FHG110511_03
CTGGCGTAAGTCGGCATCGATCCTCGCTGGCGTGTTGATCACTTCCGGGGTGAATAGGACGGTATCGATGGGCAGGTCGTCAGATGCGTCCGCGCTCCAACGATCGAAAGGAACGATCTTCTCGACTCGACTGTGATGGACGGCGGAGAGCGTCTTGCCTACTCCTGGCGCTCCGTAGCACAGGCCGATGTAGCGGTCTCGGCGGCAAGCCTCGCAGAACTCCACGAAACGTTTGTATTCCAGCGTCTCTACAAAGACTGGCTGTTCACTATTCGTTGAAGTAG
>NZ_JBZYWL010000072.1:0-284 GCF_059115365.1 Edaphobacter sp. FHG110511_03
ATACTTCAACGAATACTGAACAGCCAGTCTTTGTAGAGACGCTGGAATATAAACGATTCGTGGAGTTCTGCGAGGCTTGCCGCCGAGACCGCTACATCGGCCTGTGCTACGGAGCGCCAGGAGTAGGCAAGACGCTCTCCGCCGTTCATCACAGTCGAGTCGAAAAGATCGTTCCTTTCGATCGTTGGAGCGCGGACGCATCAGACGACCTGCCCATCGATACCATCCTATTCACCCCGGAAGTGATCAACACACCAGCTAGGATCGATGCCGACTTACGCCAA